>CAXUHB010000029.1:0-7519 GCA_964250755.1 uncultured Acetobacteraceae bacterium
CCCGCAGCAGGCCTCTTGCACCCAAGGGGCCGTCCACACATGCAAGCCGCTACAGATACTGGACTAACCAGAGGCGCTACGCAGACAACCACATCAATTCAGCTACCTGCCTTCTATATGCGACGGGTACGGGCTGGGCCACGCGCCGGGCCTGCCTCTACCACGATAGTCGCTGCCAGTTCAGGCCACAGCGCCCGGATGCGGGTCTTGGCCAAGGCCAGCATCCCGCGAGGGGACGCGATACTTGCCAAGCTGTTGGCCGGGGCTGACACGAGGGCGTGGTGCGACATGGCCGTCGCGTCCGTTGCGATCACCTTCCGTACCTCGACAGGGCTTGGCGTGCTCCCGGAAGCGGCATCCAGGCCGAACACGAACACCCATGCTGGGACGTTGGCGGGCCTTCGCTGGCCTGGTGCGAACAAGTCCCATGTGCCGTCGCCCCGCTCAACCGGCCGGGGGTTGGCAAGGTGTGGCCCCCAGGACGCCCAAACGGATTCCGGGATGGCCAGGACGCAGCCGGCGCACATCGGATGCTGGGCAAGCTGAAACTTGAACATCATCTGGTAGAACGTCCGCTTGAAGACGTTTGCGATGTTCGGGCCTTCCATCCGCTCGGACAGCCATTGTGGGTTGGCCTGCACGGCACCGGCGAAGTCGGTGGTGTGCATCCGCAGCGCGTCGGTGAGGTTCCGCACCGCGTGCTGGTAGGTGCCGTGGAAGTCCATGGTCTGGATCTCCACGATCCCGAACCGGTCCACATGGACGGCCCCGTCGTCCTTGAGGGCCAACTCGAACACGGTCACGTCGAACGAGAACTCCGGGCTGTTCGCCGTCCCTGGGATGCTCAGCTCGCCGCCCAGCTTCTCGTCGAAGTAGATGAAGACGCGCTCGCCATTGCGGAGCCGGTCCGCGACATCCTGCCACGTCGTTGCGACGACCTCGGCGCTGGCGGCATCGGCCGGGTTGTCCGCGCCGAGCCGAATGCCGGGGATGATGTACGCCGGCGCGCCCCGGCTGAAGCCGAACAGCAGGCCGACGCACGACTCAAGGACGACGGGATCGAGTGCCCGGTAAGGGCACACGAGCCAGTCGCGGGGGCCTGGGGCGTTGGCCGGGTTCTCCGGGTTGTCGGGGTCCTCCTGGGCAGCGCCGGTCGGCCGGCTCGTGACGGTGCAGACCCCGCGCGCGTTCGGCGACTTGATGCAGGGCGTGTCCGTCGCCTTCGCCCTGGTGAGGAAGGGGCAACGCCTGTCCCGCTGGTCGGCTAGGGATTGAGGCGAGGACACCACCGCCGGGTAGGTGCGGTGGCCGAACCACTCCCCGATGGAGTGGGACGGCCCACGCGGCTGCCGCGCCATCTTCAGGCCGCGGCCCGGTCGAGCAAGTCTGCCTGGGCCGGCGCTGCCATCCGATAGCGGCTCTTGGGCGCCACCGCTGCCACCGCTGGGGCACTGGACTGGAGCACCTGGAGGATTTCGGCGCCGACCGCGCGGGCCATGAGCGGCGGCACGGCGTTGCCGACCTGGTCGTACTGGTCGGACAGCGAGCCTTGGAGTCGGAACCAATCCGGGAAGGACTGGATGCGCGCCGCCTCCCGGATCGAGATGGTCCGGTGCTGGTCCGGGTGTGTGTATTCGCCGCTTTTCGGATCGCGAAACCTCGTGATGACAGCGCGTGGCACGCCGGCCCACGTCATGCGGCGGTAGCGGCGGGTGTGGTCCTTCCGGAGCGCCCGCTGCATCCCCGGCGGCAGCAGCTCGTGGGGCAGGTCGCGCCAGTCTTGGCCGGGCTTCAAGGCGCGGATACGGGCCAGGTTCACCTCCGACATCTTGGGGGCATAGTGGTTGCCCACCTCAAGGCCGGAGCCTTCCCGCATGGCTGCCTGGTAGCTGCAAGCGGGATCAGCCGCGTACTGGAATGCCGTTTCCCCGGCCGCAACCGGGGGAAGGTCACTAATTGCCTCCCAGGTGCTGAGGAAACCCTCGGCATGGGCCGCCGCCAACGTGCGGTTCGGCACTAGGTCGCCAATTCCTGCTGGGCCATGGGTCGGCAAGGGAAAGCCACCGCTTCGGCCAAGGTCCCTGCGCCAGCCGACGAAGACCATGCGCCACCTGAGCTGCGGCACGCCGTACTGGGCGGCGACGAGTTCCGCACACGCCGCGTCGTAGCCTGCCTCGTCGAAGGCTTGGGCGATGGCGCGCAAGGCGGCACCCCCATCGAGCGTTGCCAACCCTGGGACGTTCTCAATGAGAATGACCTTTGGGCGCAACTCGGAAGCCAACCTCATGAATTCGAGGAATAGGCGGTTCCGGGGGTCGCGCCCCTCACGCTGCCCAAGGATGCTGAAGCCTTGGCAGGGCGGCCCCCCGGCTAGCATGTCCAAGGCGCCGGGCCTCAAGCCTGCCATGTGGAGCAGGTCGTCGCTGCCCAACCGGCTCACGTCGCCGACATGGATTGGAATATCTGGAAGGTTAAGGTGGTGCGTGGCCGCACAAGCCGTGGACACGTCGGCGCACGCACGTACGTCCCAGCCGGCGTTGAGCAGTCCAAGCGTCAAGCCGCCCGCGCCGGAGAACAAGTCGATTGCTGTTGGACGCGCACGGCGGCCAGCGAATACCGAAGGCGGCAACACCCGGTAGTCAAAGCTTGTCGGTCGATTCGGCACCATGCCCGGACTCTACGCAGGTTCGCCAAGGGGGGACACGGGTCTTCGGCGCACGCTCCTACAACAAACGTTGCCAGCCGTTGGATGTTTCCCAGGCTGACCCAGGAACAACGCCATCCTGGCGGCAAGCTGCCCCATGTCGGCCAGCTCACATTCCCAAACGTCGCACACTGCCAGCCCAACCCTGCGAGGGCGGTTGATGCCTGTTCGTCCCGTTCCTTGTTGCGGGCGAGCTTTGGCATCCAGTAGTCCCGGCGTGTCGCCGGGATACGGCCATGCCGGCATTTCTCATGCTGGTGCCAGAAGCAGCCGTGGACCTAGACGGCCTTGCGCCTGCCAGGAAGGACGATGTCTGGCGTACCAGGGAGGTTGCGGCGATGAGGGCGGAAGCGGTAGCCCATCGCATGTAGGAGGCGACGTACGGCCACCTCGGGCTTTGTGTCCTTGCCCTTGTTCGACCGCATCACCTTGCGCCGGGCATCGGGCACGTCGGGCCATGGCTGCGTCATGGGGTGGCCGTCTGCGCCAGAACGCGGCGCACCTGCTCGGGCCGCCAACCACCCTTTCCGGCCGGCGTGGGCACGCCGCGGTTGGTGAGCGCCTCGGCCAGCTCGTGCAAGGTGCGGGCGCCGGCCCGGCGCGCGGCGTCGAGGTAGGGCAGCACGTAGGCGGCCCTGGCGCGGGCCTGCGCGCTTTTGGCCGCAGCCGCCGCCCGGGCCTGGTCCGGCGAGCCCGCGCGCAGCCGCGGGTTGCCCAGCACGGTGCCGCGCGCCCGGGCGGCGGCCAGCGCGGCTCTGGTGCGTTGTGAGATCAGCCCCGCCTCCAGCTCGGCGACGGCGGCCATCTGCGTCAGCAGGAACTTGCCGACGGGCCCGGGCGGCACGCTGGGCAGGTCGCAGAACACGACGCCGGCCTCGCCGGTGCCCTCGACGACGTGCAGCAGGAAGCGCGCGTTCCGGGCGAGCCGGTCGAGCTTGGCGATCACCAGCGCCGCCCGGCGCGCGCGGCAGGCGGCGAGCGCTGCGGCGAGCTGCGGCCGGTCGGTGCGCTTGCCGCTCTCCACCTCCTCGAACTCGGCCGCCACCACGCCGCCAGCACTGTCCACGTACTTGGCCACCGCCGCGCGCTGGGCGTCGAGGCCGAGCCCACTCTTGCCCTGCCGGTCAGTGCTGACCCGGTAGTAGGCCACGAAGCGCGTTGCCATCGTCGGCGCCGCACTGGCGAAGATCGGTGCAGCCGCGCTCACGGGCAACTGGAGCGGGGCGGAAGGAAGAAGGCAGTAGGGAGGGCAGGGGCCATATGCTCGCTGAAGCCGGGTTTGGCGGGCAACTTACCCCGTCCGGCGCCGGGTTCACAGACCCAATCGAGGTATTTGCGGCATGACGCAGTTTCGATCCACGCCCCCGCACGGAGGGCGACCACTGGTGCGACCGCGAAGGCTGTCGAGCAGTGGTTTCGATCCGCGCCCCCGCACGGAGGGCGACCCCCTCGATCACGAGGTTCGCCTGCTTGCTGTTCAGGTTTCGATCTACGCCCCCGCACGGAGGGCGACTGCCCTTCGCCTGCCCCAGCACCGCCGAGGAGTTGTTTCGATCCACGCCCCCGCACGGAGGGCGACCTCAAGACGCGCCTCTTTGATGAGTTCGGCCAGTTGTTTCGATCCACGCCCCCGCACGGAGGGCGACCCCACTACGCCTGCCGGTTCGCGCGCCGGGTCTGGTTTCGATCCACGCCCCCGCACGGAGGGCGACCGCGAATGGCGAGGGTGGTGGCGGAGTAACGCCGGTTTCGATCCACGCCCCCGCACGGAGGGCGACAGGGCTGGGCGGCCAGGGGGAGGCCGCTGGCGGAGTTTCGATCCACGCCCCCGCACGGAGGGCGACCCGGCGCGTTCGTCTAAGACAACGGTTCAACAAGGTTTCGATCCATGCCCCCGCACGGAGGGCGACCGGCTCCGGTGCCGCTGACGGGCACGTTCACCCTGTTTCGATCCACGCCCCCGCACGGAGGGCGACGCGGCGGCTGCGGAGGCTTCCAAGATGGCCCGTGTTTCGATCCACGCCCCCGCACGGAGGGCGACCCGTGTGGTCATACACGCTACGCAACTTGGCGTAGTTTCGATCCACGCCCCCGCACGGAGGGCGACCGGCAGCAACCATATTAGTCTCCGAGCATCATTGTTTCGATCCACGCCCCCGCACGGAGGGCGACCGGGGGAGGGCGTGATGCGGGTTGAGCGCATCGGGTTTCGATCCACGCCCCCGCACGGAGGGCGACTTCGCTATTCCCACGGTGCGGGTTGTCCATCCGGGTTTCGATCCACGCCCCCGCACGGAGGGCGACGGCGATGTTGGTCGCCTCTGCCGCGTTGCCGAAGTTTCGATCCACGCCCCCGCACGGAGGGCGACCGGCGACGGGCGCGTTGTACTGGCCGGTGCAGGTGTTTCGATCCACGCCCCCGCACGGAGGGCGACACGACGGCCTCGGGCGCGGCATTGCCGCGGCGCAGTTTCGATCCACGCCCCCGCACGGAGGGCGACCCCCCGACGCCCCGGCCCCAAGCCAGTATCAGCAGTTTCGATCCACGCCCCCGCACGGAGGGCGACGCCCACAGTGGCGGTGGGGGCCGGTATCTCTAGGCGTTTCGATCCACGCCCCCGCACGGAGGGCGACCCGCGCGCCCAGGCTGCCATCGGGGTTGCGGTTGTTTCGATCCACGCCCCCGCACGGAGGGCGACTGCAGCGCTCCGTCGCCTTCCGGACATCGCTGTAGTTTCGATCCACGCCCCCGCACGGAGGGCGACGTGAGGGTCAAATATCCTCGCGCGTAGTGACTAGTTTCGATCCACGCCCCCGCACGGAGGGCGACGCTGCAACAGCGGGCCTAGCAGCCGCGCCAGATAGGGTTTCGATCCACGCCCCCGCACGGAGGGCGACTTGTGCCCATGCTTGCTCATCCCGCCACCCCGTAGTTTCGATCCACGCCCCCGCACGGAGGGCGACGCGGGATCGTCGTCAGCGCCCCAACACTTAGGTGTTTCGATCCACGCCCCCGCACGGAGGGCGACCCTAGATCGGATAACGTTTACGCTTATACCCGTAGTTTCGATCCACGCCCCCGCACGGAGGGCGACGGGCCAACTACCTCGCCTCGCTGCGCCTGGGCATGTTTCGATCCACGCCCCCGCACGGAGGGCGACCAGGCAACGGCTATAGCTTGGCAGCCATCCAAGTGTTTCGATCCACGCCCCCGCACGGAGGGCGACCGGTGCCGCCCACCGGGTGCGGCGGGGGACGGTGGTTTCGATCCACGCCCCCGCACGGAGGGCGACTTGTTGTAGCTGGCGAAACCGCCCTCCTCTATCGGGTTTCGATCCACGCCCCCGCACGGAGGGCGACGGCAACGTGGCGGCGCTGACCGCGGCGCTGGCGGAGTTTCGATCCACGCCCCCGCACGGAGGGCGACCCGGGTGCGGGAGCGGGTTCGGATGGGGTTCGGGGTTTCGATCCACGCCCCCGCACGGAGGGCGACGCCTAATCGTGGAGCGCATCCCGGCGGCAGATGTGTTTCGATCCACGCCCCCGCACGGAGGGCGACCAGGGGCAGGCCAGCGTCGGCGCACCATCCCTTGTTTCGATCCACGCCCCCGCACGGAGGGCGACCCATCGCAGGCGAGGCAGGTAGCGGCGAACGAGGTGTTTCGATCCACGCCCCCGCACGGAGGGCGACCAGCCGTTCGTATGGCAGGCCATTGGGGAGACCGTGTTTCGATCCACGCCCCCGCACGGAGGGCGACCCCGAGCGTGGCGAACACCGCCGCCATGGTCCCGTTTCGATCCACGCCCCCGCACGGAGGGCGACATGATGCCTTCCTGGTCCGAGTGCATCCGGTCGTTGTTTCGATCCACGCCCCCGCACGGAGGGCGACCGCAACCCACTGTCGCCGTGAGCAATACGGACGATGTTTCGATCCACGCCCCCGCACGGAGGGCGACCAGCCTGATTTTCTGATATGGCGCTCTTCTGGATGTTTCGATCCACGCCCCCGCACGGAGGGCGACCCCGGCGGTCGCCAGGTGGACTCCGGTTCCGTCGTGGTTTCGATCCACGCCCCCGCACGGAGGGCGACCAGTCCACGCCCCTCCTGCCGGGTTTAACGCCTGGTTTCGATCCACGCCCCCGCACGGAGGGCGACCCCGCGCCGCCGCGGCCAGCCCGTCCATCTGCGTGTTTCGATCCACGCCCCCGCACGGAGGGCGACCCGTCGTGCTGGTCCACCAAAGGCTGCACATCCACGTTTCGATCCACGCCCCCGCACGGAGGGCGACGCGAGCAGGCGGAGCGGCTGGTGGACCTGTGCGTGTTTCGATCCACGCCCCCGCACGGAGGGCGACGTGGCGGCGGTTCGGCGGCGACCTGGAGAACCCGTTTCGATCCACGCCCCCGCACGGAGGGCGACCTGGAACATGATCTCCCAGGTCCAGGCCTACGCGTTTCGATCCACGCCCCCGCACGGAGGGCGACATGGGGGCACGGGCCAGCCAGCGCCGGGGAGCCTGTTTCGATCCACGCCCCCGCACGGAGGGCGACCTGGACAGAGGCATGGGCCGCCGAGCTGTCCGTGTTTCGATCCACGCCCCCGCACGGAGGGCGACCGCAGTTCGAGAACCAGCAGCGCGACGTGCGCGAGTTTCGATCCACGCCCCCGCACGGAGGGCGACCGCTCGATTTGCTCGACGTTCTTAGTATAGAATTGTTTCGATCCACGCCCCCGCACGGAGGGCGACCGCTGCCACTGTGCCGTTGCCGCTGAGCCTGTCTGTTTCGATCCACGCCCCCGCACGGAGGGCGAC
>CAXUHB010000029.1:7619-31387 GCA_964250755.1 uncultured Acetobacteraceae bacterium
TGTTTCGATCCACGCCCCCGCACGGAGGGCGACCACCGCCCGGCGCGCGTCGTCGGTGGGCCAGTTGTTTCGATCCACGCCCCCGCACGGAGGGCGACGACCTTGCCGCGCGCGTCGTTTGAGAGGTTGTCATGTTTCGATCCACGCCCCCGCACGGAGGGCGACTGGATGTGCTGACGAAGCTGGGCGTGCGCCCAGTGTTTCGATCCACGCCCCCGCACGGAGGGCGACGTCAACAAGGTGCGCCAACACGTCCTGCAAGTCGTGTTTCGATCCACGCCCCCGCACGGAGGGCGACCGGTGCAGACTTACCTTACTGATCTACAATGACAAAGAGCGTGTCTGGCGCGAACTCCGCGCCATGCCGTGCGCAACGCGCCGCTCGCATCAGGTTTCCTGTCCCAGAACACTGAAAACACAGGAAATCAACCCTGCGCGAAACCCACAAGCTGTCCCTGAGAGCTTCAGGATCGCACGCATGCCGCAGCCTGCTAGAACAGCAGCGGCCCGTCCAGGTCGAGCACCGGCTTCGCGCCTGCGTGCTCCACCCGCCGCCGGCCGTCGGCGCCTAGGCGGTAAAAGCGCAAGCTGTCCTGCGCCGGGTCAATCTCTCCCAACAGCCGCGCCCGCAGCCCGGCCCATTGTGCCGGGTCCACCTCGCACTCAAACACCGAGTTCTGCACCCGTTGGCCGAAATCCAGACACGCCCGCGCCACCCGGCGCAGCCGGCGGCGGCCGGCAGCGTCCTCCGTACTCACGTCGTAGGTGACCAGCATCAGCATCCCCGGCCCACCTACTTCCAGAAAAATGAGGGGTAGCCGTCCAGGTCGCCACGCAGGTGCCGGGCCAGCAACTGCGCCTGCGCCGACACCACAAGGCCTAGCGGCATTGCTTCGTCAAAGAAGGGATGCCGCAACTCGTCCCGCTTGCGCTCTTGCCAGGCTGTCAGCACCGTCTTGCGCCCGGCCTCCGTCAGCCGCACGCCGCCGGCCGCCTCCACCGCGAAGTCGTCCGCGCCCACCTGCCGACGGTTGACCAGACTCAGTGCCAGGCGGTCGGCCAGTACGGGGCGCAGCTCCTCCATCAGGTCCAGCGCCAGGCTGGCCCGCCCTGGGCGGTCCGCGTGCAGGAAGCCCACCTGCGGGTCCAGCCCGTGCGCCTCCAGCGCGGACCGGCAGTCATGTCCCAGCATTGCATACAGGAAGGACAGCAGCGCGTTGATGCGGTCCAGAGGCGGCCGGCGGCTGCGCCCGCGGAACCGGAAGGCGTCACCATCCACCCGCACCAGACGGTCGAACACGCCGAAGTAGGTCATCGCCGCCTCGCCCTCAATTCCGCGCAGGCTGTCCACGTCGGGGCACGCCAGGGCGCGGCGCCCGGCGTCGGTCAGCCGGCGCTCGGCCAGTTCCAGCGCGCCACGCGCCGTGTCGTCCATCGCCGGGCCGTGGTCGCGCAGCGCCCGGCGGATGACGGCGCGCTGGTTGGCAGACTTGGCGGCCACCACCGCGCGCACGATGGGCACGGCGCGGGCCGGGTCGTCGGCGGCGCGATACTGCGTCCGGCGCAGCAGCACGTTGCCGGTCCGCACCCCTTCCACCCGCGCCAAGAAGCGGCCTGCGGGCGTCAGGTGGGACAGGGTGACGCCGGCCTCCGCGCAGGCTGCCATCAGCGCCGGGGAGGCGCCGGCCCGGCCGAAGCTCACCACCCCGTCCAGCAGGTGCAGCGGCACCCGGCCGCGCTCGGCGCCGTCCACCTCCACGACCAGGTTGGCGCCGTCCTTGCGCATCCAGGCGTCCTCGCTGGTGACGTAGATGGTGTTCAGCAAGCGGCGCACGGGTCAGCCTTCCATTTGCGCCGCGAGCCAGCGCGCGACGGCAGGCGGGCGCTGCAAGCGTCCGGGCTGGCAGGCAGCCTGCAACGAGCAGCTTTTGCAGCCTGGCGTCAGTACCGGCGGCGGCGTGCGCCCGGCGGCGATGTTGGCCCGCGCCTTCGCCGCTACCCGCGCCGTCAGTGCCCGCAGCTCCGCGTCGAACACGACCGCGGTGCGGCGGCGGACGGCGCCGTAGAACAGCGCGCCCTCCGGCACCGGGGCGCCGAACATCTCCTCCAGGCAGATCGCTTGGGCGCAGAGCTGCACCTCGTCCGCCCGATGCGGCTTGGGCTTGCCGCGCTTATACTCGACCGGGACTGGCCGGGGCGGGCGGCCGTGGAACTCGACGGCGTCGGCCTTGCCGCTGACGCCGAGCGCTAGGGAGCGCAGCGCGATGCCGCGCTCCACTCGCAGGCTCGGGCGGGTATCGGCGCCGCCGGCGTCCACGCGCTCGTGCAGGATGCGGCCCTCGGCGGTAGCGCCGTCCTCGGCCCAGATTTGCTCGACGTGGATCAGTGCGCACTGCCGCGGGCAGAACAGGTGATGCTGCAAGGCCGAGAGCGGGATCAGCCCGTCCTCGGCCGCGGCGTCGGGCAGGGCGTCGCGCCCGGTGTCAGGCAAGGTCGAGCATCTCGATCCCCTCCGGCAGGCCGTCGCGGTCCAGCTTGATGACGTAGTCGTCGAAGCTGCGGGCCGGCGGCGCGTTGTCCAGCTTCTCCGAGCCGGGCTGCACCTCCGAGCCGTGGTGGTTGCGCCAGGCCGTAACCCGGCTGAACAGGTCCTGCGCCCGGCCGTTGCCCAGCGCGGAAGCATGGCGGAACACCACCAGCCGCCGGGTCGTCATCTCGCCGCGGGCAGCGGAGCGGTCGTGCTCAAACATGTCGCGTAGCGCCTCGAACAGCAGGTCCAAGTCGGCCTGGGTGAAGCCAGTCCCTTTGCGCGCATCGTGCGCCAGCGGAGCGGACACGAAGCCGTGGGCGCGATACAAGCCGTAAGGGATGATGTGCTTGCGGCCCATGGTGCGCTTGTCGCCGCGCTTCTCCTCCGTGTCATCACCCTCGGCGCGGTCCTTCTTCTCGGCCTCGCTGGTAGCGGCCATGCGGGTGATGCTGACCTCCAACGGCAGGACGGGTTCGATGGATTGGGCGAAGCCGATCTGCACGGGGCCGCGCACCTGGCCGGCGTTGATGCCGGTGCTCAGCACGCCGCCGAAGGTGCGTATGTCGTAGAAGTTGTCGCACATGAAGCCGCGCAGCCTGGCGGCCTCCTCGTCGGACTTGGGCGTCAGCTTCTTGTCCTTGGCGGCGCCTGCGTCGCCGGGGCGGACGGCGAGGTAGGCCTCGCGGTGCTTCTCGTTCAGCACCGCGCCCTCCGTCACATAGATGCGGTAGCGCTGCGCGTCGGCCTTGGCGATCTCGACGTAGTTGCGGATCTTGCGCTTCAGGCACACGTCGCTGACCAGGCCGTGCCCGGTTTCCGGGTCCATGCGCGGCATGTTGCCGGCATCCGGGTCGCCGTTGGGGTTGCCGTTCTTCACGTCGAAGAACAGCACGAACTCGTGGCGGCGTTGCAGGGCGTCGGCAAGCATCAGGTGGCCTCCTTGGCGGGAGTGGCGGCGGGTTCTGCGGCCTCGGCTTCGGCCTTGGCCGGGCGGAAGGCGCGCTCGTGGTAGTAGCCGATGGCGAACAGGCCTTGCTCCTCCAGCCGCAGGGTGCGCGGCAGCTCCGGCGGCAGGCGGGCCATGATCCCTTCGAGGCGCGGCGTGATCCAGAAACCCTTCTTCAGCTTCTCCGCCGCAGAGATGTGCGTGCGGGCGCCGCGCAGCAGCGGGCCGAATATCCGCGCGGGCGTAGCCGATGCCGCACCGTAGTAGCGGTCGGCAATCGTGGCGTTCACGTTGCGGCCCAATGCCTCTCGCTGCGCCGCTTCCAGCACGGCGAACAGGCGGCCGAGCTGGTAGGCCGGCTTGGGAAATTCGGGATCGAGCGACACGGGCGGGGACTCCTTCGGGGTCAGTCGGTGCAGGCACGCCTTGATGGCGGCGGCGTGCCAGCCGCTGGCCGGGTCGTCCCCGGCGCGCAGGCGGATGACGGCGGCGGCCAGCCAGGTGCGTGGGTAGGGCGCGCCAGTCAGCACGGCGCGCATCACCTCGCCGGCCAGCAGCGGCGGGATGTTCTCGAACTTCTCCTGCACCGCCGTGGTGCGGACCAGCAGGCGCGCGATGGAGGGCAGCTTGTCCCGCCACGGTGGCGGCTCGATCCGCAACGCCTGGTAGTGCCCGGCCAGGCGCTGCGCGAAGGCGGCGAAGGTGTCGTCCAGCCAGTAGCGGACGGACAGCCGGGCGGCGTTGGGCGACAACCCCAGCACATGGAAGCGGGTGCCGGCGGCCAGGCCAGGCTGTGCGTCCTCGACGGGGCGGCCCGCGGCCAGGGCTTCCAGTTGGGTGCGGACCCGGGCGGCCTCCGTCGCGTCGTCCGGCGGCTCCATCATGCTGGCGAAGAAGTCTTCGGCGTCCCGCGCCTGCCGCTCGCTGGTGCCGGGTGAGGTGTCGGCCCAGAACACCAGGCTGGCGTCGCCCACCGGCCGGGGCAAGCGGTTGCGGCTGCCACGGTCCAGCATCCGGTTGAGCGCGGCGCCGTAGCGGAAGGCCGCGGCCTCGCTGGTGGGCGCGTTGTCGCCCTGCGCCTTGCCGTAGGAGGTGAAGGCGTCGAGGTTGAAGGACACCAAGGCGGCCCCGGACGTTTGCGCGCCGAACACGCCCTTGATGGTGGGGTGCAGGCGCGCAGGCGCCGCGGCGAGGCCCGTCACCAGGCAGCCTTGCCCGGCGGCGGCGCTGCCGAGCCGGGCCGCCAGCAGGCGTTGCGCGGCCTCCCGGTCGTGCAGGTCGCGGGTTTCGCCTTGCAGCGCGAAGACGACGTTGGAATCCAGCATGTCCGCCCGGAACGGCACGGCGTCAAAGAGACCGGGACTCCAGCCTTCCAGAAACAGGCGCCAGGCCGTCAGCCCCTCGTCGTTGCTGCCCTCGACGAAGGCCAGGTTCGCCGCTTTAAACGCCGCATGTTCCTGCGCCGTCCGGACCCCGGCCCCCGCGGTCCGGCCGAGGGCATATGCCGTCTTGTCCCACAGCAGGTTCGGCACGATGGCGACCGTGCGCTTGACGCCCGCGGGCACTTGCAGCAGTTGAGGCGACAGCTTCTTTCCGGTGCCGGCCCGCAGGTCAACTACGCCGACGGGCACCCCGGCCGCGGACAGCACCACCCGGAAGCCGATCTTCTCCCGCGAGTAGCCGGACGGCTCTGCCTCTCCCCGCGCCGCCATGCGGCCATAATAGCCGTCGAGCGATTGCAGCACCGTCACGACGCGGTGCCCTCCTGCAAGCAACCCTGCACGTCCAGCACGCCGCCGGACAGCCGGGCGCGGAAGAAGCGGGAGGTCCGGCCCGCCTCGAAATCTATGTCGTGCAGCATCCAGCCCAGGTCGCGGTCCCGCTGGTCCGGCGGCAGCAGGCTGGCAGGTGGCGGGGCGCCGGGAGGCAGCAGGTCGAACTCGGCTGGGAACTCGCGGGTGCCCAGGCAGGGGCGGTGGAAGCACTGGCCCGCGGCAGCCCGGCGGTTGAACATGGACAGGTGCTTGGCCTCGCTGTCCTCCGCCCCGGCCTTTGCCGTCATCTCGAAGTGCGCCTCGATCAGGTACTCCACGTCCCGCAGCAGCGTGGCGGCGCGTTGCTGCCGTTCCTGGTCCACCGCCAACCCCAGCCCGGCCACTGACCCCGCCCGCATTCCGCGCTCGGCCAGGCCGGCGCTCATCTTGGCGCCAACCTCGTTGCGCCGGAACGACTGGAAGCGGATGGGCCGCAGCACGTGGATGCGGTCCACCATCCAACGGATCGCCGGCTTCCAATGGATCGCCTCCAGAATGCCCCGGGCGGCGGAGGGGGTCAGCATGTCGTAGCTGACGCGCTCCACCTTCATTTCAGGGCGCGTGAAGCAAGCGCGCTCACCGCGCACGAGTAGCCGGACGCCATATGACATCTTCATCACTCATTCGATGCTGGGACCTCGTTTCGAACGAGGCCCCAGCCTGTTTCCTTTAAAGCCTCAACATGTTTCAATCCACGTCCGGTATGATGACCAGACGACTGGTGAGGGTTCGATGATAACGTCGAGTTCCAATCCGCCACGCGACACTTTGAGGCTCACCCGTAACCGCCACTGCTTCATCGTACTCTCCTGTCACGGCGAGAGTGCAACGTGTCTAGTAGAAGCGTCAAGATAGGTTCTTTAAAGCACTTAACATGAACCAGACGATTCGGGCGAGTGCAGCTCGTGGTGCCAGTGTCATGTGTCTCCGAAGATGTTGCTCTCTGCCGACCGGTGCGCCGGGTCGTCCAGCCGCACGCCCGTCTGTGCGTCGTAGAGCGAGTCGTCGTTGAACACGAGCAATGCGTCGCCCAGCGCCGGATGCACCGCCCGCAGCACCCCGATCCCCAGCCAGTATGCCCGCGCCCTGGGCGGCACCGGAACCGTGTACTGCTGCAACCGCCGCAGGTCGTCCGCGAGCGGGCGCGGCATGGCAGCAATTCGCCGCAGTAGGTCAGTTGCAGATGTGTCCGTCCCGTCCTCCCCCCGCCACGGCACGATCACCGCGTCCATCGCATCATCAATCATGCGGAAGGCGCGTGCGATCTTCTCGAACGGGTAGCCGAAGCCCGGCGACTTATCCGCAATCTCCCGCAAGATCGGGAAAGGCGCCCCGTCCAGGGTGGCGCTGTCGAAGGCCGCCACGCCGCGGGTCCAGTAGAGTTGGCGGAAGTAGTCCTGCACCGCTCCCAGCGCCATCGGGTCCTCGAACCGGTCCAGCACGCCGGCAGCGACCTCGGCCAGCAGCCTCACCTCCCGCGGCGCCGTGTGCTCCGCCGGCTCAAACACCACGGTCCGGCCTAGCCCAGCCATCGTGCCCTCCCGGTTGCAGCGGCCCGCCGCTTGGGCGACCGAGTCCAGCCCGGCCATCGCCCGCCAAACTTCCGGGAAGGAAATGTCCACCCCGGCCTCGATCAGGGAAGTCGAAACCAGCCGCACCGGCAGCCCATCCGCCAGCCGCCGGCGCACCCGCGCCAGCACGGCCCGGCGGTGCGCCGGGCACATCAGCGTCGTCAGGTGCGCCGCCCCGTCCATATCCCGGATGCGCCGGAACAGCTCGGCGGCGTGCGCCCGCTTGTTGACGATGCACAGCATCTGCCCGCACGCGGCGAAGCGGTCCGCGAGGGCGGCGTCGTCCACCCGGCCGACCATCCGCTCCACCCGCACGCGGCGCAGCCGGGCATAGAGGCCGGGCGGGTCGGGGGCCAGCTCGCGCACCGCCGGGATGTCCAGCCCGCCCTTGAACCCGTCCTGGCACCGCACCGCCGGCTGCGTCGCCGTGCACAGCACGGCGCTGGCGCGGTAGTTCAGGCACAGCTCGTCCAGCGCCGCCAGGCACGGCTGCAGCAGCCCCAGCGGCATCGTCTGCGCCTCGTCCAGCACGATCACCGATCCCGCCAGGTTGTGCAGCTTGCGGCAGCGCGAGGTCCGGGCGGCGTGCAGGCTCTCGAAGAACTGCACCGCCGTCGTCACCACCACCGGCGCGTCCCAGTTCTCCGCCGCCCGGCGCAGCGCGGCCAGGCCGTCCCACCCGTCGCCATCGTCGGTCAACTTGCGTCCTGCGGCTTCCCAATCGAAGCTGGCGTGGTGTTCCAGCACGTCCCGGTCAGACCCCAGCGCGTCGCGGAACACCGCCGCCGTTTGCTCGATGATGGAGGTGTAGGGGATCACATAGACCACCCGGCGCATCCCGTGCCGCATTGCGTGTTCCAGTGCGAAGCGCAGCGAGGTCAGCGTCTTGCCACCGCCCGTCGGCACCGTCAGCGTGAACAGCCCCGGCGGCAGCTCGGCCTTGCCGACCGCATGATGCAGCACCTCCGCTCGAAGGAGGTTCAGTGGCGTCGGGTCTGCCCGGCGTCCCACCTGGTAGGCGCGCAAGCGGTTCAGCAAGTCCGCTACGGAAGCGTGCCCGCCGCGCAGCGCGGCCGTACCGTCCGCCGCTGCCGCATAGAAGCGCTCGGTCTCTAGGAAGTCGGCGTCCACCAGGCAGGAGAACAGCATCCGCGCCAGGAAGGCTTGGCTGTAACCCTTGTGCGCCTCCAGCTTGCGCCACCCCTTGGCGGCAAGGTCGCCTAGCGCAGGCAGCGCCCCGGCATGTCGCTCCCAGCCGCCATGGGGCGGCAGTACGGTCCGTGCCGGATCCAGACGCCGGTCCAGGTCGTCGCCATCGGCCAGTCCGGCATGGTGCCCGGCAATTCCGAATGCCAGCAGCCGGCCGAACAGCTTGTAGCGCTCCACTGCCACTCGGGCGCCGGCGGCCGAGTGGTCACCACCTCGGGCGTGCTCCGCACCTGCCGCGGATGTCGCCGCCCGAATGTAGTGCTGAAACTGCGCCGAGGTTTTGCCAATATCGTGCAGCTGCCCGGCCGCACGCGCCGCGGCGCCCCAGCCAAAGGCCGACGCGAAGTCGGCCGCACAGTCCCCCACCGCGCGCAAGTGGTCGCTCAGTTGTTCCCAGTCGGCCTCCAGCCGTCCTGGCAGGGAGTGCGCGTAATCTGTCACCCAGAGATTTCCTGCCTTAGCACGTCGGTCTCAGGTGCCAGCCTACTTGGAAGCCATCCGGCCACAAGTAGCTTGGTGACAAAGTTGGGTGCGGCAGATGGTCCTGGCTGTCCCTACAGAGTATACCCAGCGAGATGCCGGGGCGAGACACCCAGCCGTGTCCCACATGGATCGTCCACAGGTTCCGAGACGTCGGCCCGGGCGGGTCTAAACCTTGCTGAAACAGCCCGGCGCCCGGTGTGTGCCTGCCTGCGTCCATCTTCGCATGGCCATAAAGGTGACCTGGCGGCGCAAGACGCTGTTAGAATGAAAGGTCAGGCCGGCCCCGCCCCAAGCGCCTGATACAACGCGGTCTTGCTGACCTTCACGCGCACCGCTGCCTCGCGCACGGTCAGGCCCTTGGCGATGTGCTCGCGTGCCCGCCGGAGCTTGTCTTCGGTCACGGCCGGCTTGCGCCCACCCTTGCGCCCGCGCGTTGCGGCTGCCGCCAAGCCTGCACGGGTGCGCTCCTGGATCAGGTCGCGCTCAAACTGGCCGAGGGCGCCGAAGATGTGGAAGACGAGCCGGCCGCCGGGCGTGGTGGTGTCAATGGCCTCCGTCAGCGACCGGAACCCGACGCCGCGCTTGGCCAGGTCAGTGACGGTCTCGATCAGGTGCGGCAGCGAACGGCCGAGCCGGTCCAGCTTCCAAACGACCAGCACCTCGCCGTCCCGCACGTAATCAAGCGCGGCTTGCAGCCCGGCGCGGTCGGCGCGGGCGCCGGACGCCCGGTCCTCGAACACCTTGCCGCATCCGGCAGCCGCCAGCGCGTCGAGCTGGAGCGAAAGGTTCTGGTCCTGCGTGCTCACCCGCGCGTAGCCAACGTTCGCCAAGGCTGCTCTGTCCGTTTTCCCGTCCGGCAATCATCTTGTCCGCTTTCCCGTGCGGGCGCCAGGGTTGACGGACACATTCCGGGTGGCCGTCAGACGTTGATTAAACGGACACCGTTGGGTCTGGCATCGCACCACGACGCCAAGGCGCCACGTGGCCGATCTGCACAGCTTTCCGGCCGCCAGGCCAAGTAGCGGTTGAATGCTTCCTCTCCTCGGCAGCGTCCGACCCGCACACGAGATGCAACAACTGGATCTTACGTGACGGACAGGACTGGAAGCGGAGCGGGCAACCAGCCTGCCCGACGCACGACTGCTTGAACCCATGTTCTTAGGACGATGCTGCAGCGCACAAAACTTAACTTGCCAGCCGATCTGGCCAAGGTAGGATCACACCTGCGGTATGGCCCCCCTGGCCATGTTTGCAGGACGTTTCCTCCCTAAACCTGGCGGCCCCCGCGGGGGCCGCCGCCCTTTGCCGCGTTGCCCGCCTGACACCGGCGCCAGCTCTGAACTGCGCTAGAACCTGATCGCGCTCGGCAGCAGGCTTCATGCGCCCGGCGTCGGCCGCAGACCGAGCAGATCGGCACGGCTACACCTGCTATTGGCCGTGACCGGACATGAAGCACAGAATGTTCAACAAAAGGAGCTGTCGCCGCAACTGTCCGCCAGGGTAGGGACACTGGTGGCGAATTCGCCGGCCCAGCCAACGGGTCACCAATCGCGCCCCCCGCCAGACTGAGTTTCTTGGTGGGCGCGGGCTGGGCGGCTCGCCCTGCTCGTGAACAAAAGAATAACCCCAAATTCGCCACCAGTGTCGGTAGGTTTGGCGGACGCCTTGTAGTGATGTCGGGATCAGGCATTGCGGCGTCAGGATGCCGGTCTGCACGGCTTCGCAGTTGATGGACCTGGTTGCGTCGCTCCTGGGTCAGGTGGCCGGGACCGCATCCAGCATAGCCCGCGTTCTAGCCGCGAGCGCGTCTAGCGCGAACGGCTGTCGGCCGTCGTGTGCAGGTCCTCCAGGGCGTCCCACGACGAAGCCCGGTCCAGGCCGGCCAGGTAGCCGCGTGGCCCGCCGCAGTCCTCGGGCGGGCAGGCGCCATCACCAGCCATACAGGTCGGGTACGCCTTGCCCGGCGCCGCCTCCAGGCTGTTCTCCTCGATCCTGACCTCGTGCCGCCAGGGGATGTTCAGGTCGTACTCGTACGTGAACCGGGCGCCACGGCGCAGCTTCAGCGCCGCTAGGGTCACGTCGGGCGAGGACGCCGACACCTCCCAGGAGCCATAGCGGCGGGAGCGGAGGCAGAACTGATACAGGTGGATATCCTCCCAGCCCATCGCGACCTGGATCACTCCGTGCAGCTCGCACAAGGTGCAGGTGTCCGACACCAGCAACCGGCGCCACACCATCGGGCTGACTCCGAGCAGCCACACCTTGACCTGAACGGCGCCGGCCGCGTCCGGGCTGGGCGGTTCGGCGCCAGGGTCTGCGGCTGGCTCAGGCTGCTTCGCGGGTCGGGGCACCGGGCCAGCATACCGCGGGCGGCCCTACCTCGTCCGCCGCGCCCCACACTTCCTCATGGTCCCCCACCAGGGGGTCGTCCACACACGTGACCCATGTCGAACACTCTGATAATCCCGACCGTATGGCCGAGGACGTGAACAGACACGGTTCAGATCTTAATGCAAATTAACAGTCAGGGTAAAAAAGGTTTGGGAGGATGCACTCCTGCGTATGGCGGGGATGATAACATAAACCAATACTGAAATGATGTCGCTCCAACAGCGGCACCGAGCACGGCAACATAGAGCAGGAGAATCATCATAGCCAAAATTGGATGTTTCTCGCGATTGATATAGAACATACGCGACGTCGAGAGACCTCCTACCGCAACGCGCCTCTTTCTCACAAACTGATATATTAAATAGACCAGAACAAAAGCGCAAGATGTGATTGGGAGCAGCAGAAAAAGGCGTTCGTACTGTGCTTCGGTCATTTTCACACCTTCATCAGCGATCCTCAACCGTTGTGATACCCGGCTTGTTAAGCCCCAAAGCTCCGACGACGATCCAAGGCAAGCTCGCGGCAGCAAACCACCATGTCGCGTAGCCTTACTGAGCAGCATCGAACACGGTTGTAAACAACTTGGGCTTGGCTCGGCTACAGTCAATGCAAACCCAAGCGGCGCAAAGCCTCCTTCGCCCGTGCGTCGCCCCGAGCTGCCGCAAGCTGATACAGCCGCAAAGCTTCGACGGGATCGCGCGCCAGGCCACCCCTGCCACCCTCGTACATGCTGCCCAGGTTGGCTTGCGCCGCCGGAAGTCCCGCATCGGATGCCAGACGGAACAGACGCGCCGCCTCGCGCTCGTCCAGACTCAGCCCACCGCCGCCCTTGGCATACATCACCCCCAAGTCGTTGCGAGCAAGCGGGCTACCTTGATCGGATGCGAGGCGATAGAGGCGCACTGCCTCGCGATCATCTTGGGGCAAGCTCCCACGGCCCTGGGCATACATGAAGCCAAGATTGTACTGAGCAACGGAGTAGCCCTGATCCGCCGCGAGCCGATATAAGCGGATGGCCTCCCGTTCGTCCCGGGGCAAGCCGCCGCGGCCTTGAAAATGCAGGAGGCCCAAGAAGTTTTGCGCCACCGCGTTGCCTTGCTCCGCAGCCGGGCGAAGCAGGCGAACCGCCTCAAGGTCGTCTCGGACCAATCCGCCACGGCCCAGCGCATACATGACACCCAGGCTGCTTTGTCCAATCGTCTCGCCTTGATCGGCCGCGAGCCGATACCACCGGGCAGCCTCGACATCGTCGCGGAACAGGCCGCCGCGCCCATTCTCATACATGATGCCAAGGCTGGCCTGCGCCTCGGCAAAGCCCTGATCCGCCGCAAGACGGATCAGCCGCACCGCTTCACGGTCATCTTTGGGCAAGCCGCCGCGGCCTTGCGCATATCCGCCGGCCAGATTGAGCTGTGCGACTGCGTTGCCCCGGTCCGCGGCGGTCCGATAGAACCCTACCGCCTCGCCTTCGTTCCCGATTCTTTCAGCCACGAGTCCTGCGTAGGCCACAAACCGGGCCTCACCAGGCCATTCAGCCATGGCGCGCGCGCACGCAGCTTTGGCAGCGGCGGGGTCCATTCGTGCCAGCGGGACTCCCTCCACGAGGGTCTCTACGCCTCTCATCGCCGCACGCGGTGGCTGGGCAAGCCGGTCGCAATCCTGAACCGGGGCGGGAGCGGCATGAGATTGGCAACCCAGAAGCGCAAGCGACGTCGCAAGAAGGCAGCAGAGCCAGTTGGACGCACCGGACCAGGACGCCATCAATATACCTCGCCGGACAGAGTTCACATTGTCATCTGGAGCAGAACAGAGCTTGAGGCGGCCCAACCCAGTTTGTCCCTTACGGTGCAGGCGCATACGTCAGTGGCATCATCCTTCGTCACTACCGCTTGCAGGGCCGTCGGTCGTGTTCGCCAACGAACGGTCGCGCCCACATTGGCCGTCACCGAACTACCGGCAAGCCGCCTAAGCAGACTTCTGTTGGTTGTCGCACGGATGGTAGTTGCGGGCCATTGTTGACGTAAGCTGGATGGCTGTCATGTCGGGTCGGTTTCCTTGTTGCGACCATTGAGCAGGAGACAGCGTTGCGGGCGCTGTCGCGGTCTGACGTCCGTGGCGAGGCGGACCGCGCGCGGGCGATCCTGCTGACCTTGCAAGGCTGGTCGAGCTTCCAAGTCGCAGCGGCGTTCGGCGTCACGCCGGAGGCGGTTCGGCACTGGCAGGGGTGGTTTGCTGAGCGCGGCGTGGACGCGCTGGCACCGGGTCCGTCCCCAGCTAAGGAAGAGCGGGCACTTGCGGTGGCAAGTGCCCTGCTGCGACAGCCCGTCGAGGGCCGGACCAATTGGACCCTGCCGCGGCTGCGGGCACAGGGCAAGCATCTTTGCCCGGTCGGCACGAGGGCTGCTCCACGCATCGCCATGCTCCGAGAGCATGCCGTCAGAAGCCCAGCGCTGAACGATCAAGGTCATGCTACAGCATGACCGATCATCACATGGAGCGGTTGCACAGGATCGACCAGCACGGCCTGGCCTGGCGGCTCGTATACCGTGCCGTTCAACGTCAGTCCCTCGAAATATAGGTGGCGGGCCTCGCCGGTCTGGGGATCGGCCAAGCTGTTCACGAAGGAGATCGCCAGGTCGTGCGTCCCGGCGCCGAAATCCTTCTCCCATGTGATCTGCTGGAAAGAGCTGTTAGGGTTCTGGCTGTGCGGCGCGTAGATCGCAAGCTCCGGCCCCAACGGTATTCCATCGACGCTGGCGCTGAACTTCGCTTCGCCTTGATAGCTGTCCTCCGACAGCCGCACCGCCAGCACATCCGAGTAAGGGACTTGGGTCGCGAACGTGCCTGCGGCGCTGTCGCCAAGCTGGTCGGTGACGGCATAGCGGATGCTGTCTGCGCCGCCCGAGATGGGCGCGGTGTAGGTCAGCACGCCGTCCGCGAGCGCCAAGGCGCCGCGCCCAGCCTCGATGACTGACAGGCTGAGCAGGTCGCCTGCGATCCCCGGCGCCACGGTGCCGGCCTGCACCGTCAGCCCCTGGCCCACCGTCGCCGCAGTGGCAGGCGTGAGCGCCGGCCCAGGGTCCGCCGTCAGCGTCACCCTGCCGGCCACGCTGTCGCCGAGCTGGTCGGTGATGGTGTAGCCGATGCTGTCCGGACCGCCCGCCACCCCTGCTGCATAGGTGAGCACGCCGCCTGCCAGGCTGAGCGTGCCCGCCCCGGGCGTCGTCGTCTGCAAGGCGAGCGCGTCGCCCGCAAGCCCGGGCGCGACAGTCCCGACCTGCACCGTCTGGCCATGACCGACCTTGGCGGGAACGCTCAGCGTGACCACTGGCCCGGCGTCGATCGTCACGGCCACCGTGCCGGTGGCGGCTCCGCCGCGCTGGTCCATAACGATGAAGCTGATAGTGTCGGTGCCGCCGGACGGAGACGTGTAAGCCAGTGCGCCGCTAGGGCCGATGCTGGCTGTCCCCCTTGCGGCCGAGAGGGCTGTGACGGTTTCCGTGTCGCCTTGTAGGCTCGGAGTGATAAGGCCACTCACAAGGCTGGTCAGGCCCACAGCTTGATTGTGGCCCACCGTCAGTTGCCCTGTGGCGAGCTTGGGCGGTGCCGTCCCGATCAGCACAGTCGTGTCTGCCACATCGTGCCGGGCCTCGGTGATGCCGACGTTGTCGGTCGCCACAGAAGAAAAGGCGTAAGTGTGGCCGCTCTGGCCGGAGAACAAGGCATTGGTCAGGGTCGTGCCGGTCAGCCAGGGCGTAGCCGGGCCGCCATCCTGTGACACAAGGATGGTGTAGCTGGCGACGCCTGGCCCGTTCGCGACGTCCTGGCCGGACCAGGACACCTGGAACGTCGTGCTGTCCGTTTGCGTCGGCAGCGCCTGCACTGTGCTGGTGGGCGCGTCCATCACGAGGGTGTTGGTAATCGTAGGCGTGCTGACGGGCGCTTCGTTGTCGAAGACGATGCTGGCCTGCGCACCGATCACTGTGCCGGTGGCGGTGCCTGCCTTGGGCTGAACAGTGTAGGACACGTAGCCATCGCCGACGTGGTTGGTGTCGTTGACGGGCAAGAACCCCTTGGTTGGGTCCGCGGGGGCCTGGCCGGTGGCAGGGTCCACCGTGTTGAAGTGCCAGGTAACGTTGCCGGTGGACACGTCAACGCCGGCCGATACGTAAACTACGTAGCCCTTGGTGGCAGTGAGGTCGAGCTGGGTCGTGTAGAACGGGGTCTTGCCGGACAGGGTGTAGGCCATGTTGCTGAAGCCGAACCCAGTCAGGCGGAAGGTGGTCCAGTCCAGGTTGGGGTCGAGTTGCTGCGTGATGGTGACGTTCTGAGCTGGAGCCGTGGCTGTTGAGGCGTTCTCGAAGCTGACGGTGTAGGCGAGCGGCGCCCGGCCCGCGACGAGGTTGTCGAGACCAAAGGCGATGGGGCCAGTGATGTCGTTTGGATCCTTCGGAGTAATATATTCAAGGAGCTTTGAAAGTGGCCATGTGAAAGTAGGATAGTTCGAAGCTCCAATGCCAGCTCCACCCCCTCTACCGATGGAGAGGATGCCTACGAACTGCCCGTCCGATCCATGCCCAAACCCAATCTGAGCGCTGACAACCAGTGCGTTTATGTTGACAGTGTTGAACGGACCCGCAAGATCACCGACATCTCGGGCGTTTGTAATGAATGGGCCAACTGTGCCACCAGCCCCTACACCAGCTCCGAACGGTGTCTGAAATGGCGCAGTCGGATCGGTAGGCGAAGAATTGGCAGAAGCGTTCTCACCGGTTTGCGCATCTTTAGCTTGACCAACGAAAGTTGCTCCTGCGCTGACAAATCCATCGACGGAACTGGAGCCGGAGTCTTGATTGTAGAAATATCCGGCGCCGAGAGATGCGTTTCCACCAGCAAAAACGCCTGTCTGCCCATAACCGAACCCAGCTTCACCGCCTGCGCTGGCAACCACTCCAGCTCCCCATAGACCGAGTGGATCGACTGCACCAGTAGGCTGGTTGGTAACATAGGAATACAGATTGAGACCGCCCAACACCCCAAGCGGATCTCGTGATAAAAAGCGTCCTATCGCCGGATCGTAAGCGCGTGCGCGCATGACAGTCAGTCCATTACCTTCTGTCATAACTCCATAGGCACCAGAAAATCCGAATGGGTTGACCTTGCCTCCCGTTACATCAAGCATTTGACCGAACGGTAGGTAAAGTTCGGATGTTGTGACGGCACCTCCAGGCCCGCTTACCCCAATAATGTTGCCACCTATGTCCGTATTAACATACGACGGACCCGTGGCGTCCGATGTGGATACTAAGCCCAAGCCATATCCATAAGTCGCTTGTATAGCCCCGCCCGCTCCATAAGCTTGCGCCGGCGATGTCAGCACCCGTCCACCCACGCTCATGGACAGTGGATCGTTAACGTAGCTCGTCGCCACTCCGTTCTCAGACTTCGAGGCCAAATTGCCCAGCGCGTCATAACTGTAAGCAAACGTCCCGCCTGGCCCGGTCTCAGCCACCAAGTGCCCGTCGGCGTCGTAGCCGAACGTCGTCGTCCCCGTGCTGTCCGTCTTGGTGATCGTCCGGCCATCTGCATCGTACGAGTAGCTGGTTCCACCGACCTGCGTGTATTGGTTCAGCGCGTTCGTCGAGTAGGCTGTGGTGACGCCATTCACCGTCTGGCTCACCCGATTTCCAGCGGCGTCGTAGGTGTAGCTCAGGCTCTGGTTGGCGATGTTCGGGTTGGTGGACGCAAACGCCGCAGTGGTGAGCTGGCCAGAGGCATCATAGCCGTATGCCCAAGTGCCGTCACTCGTGGCTTCCTGCACCACCTGCGAATTGGCATCATATGTGTAGCCGTAGCGGCTTGCGATCGTGCTGTCGGCGTTGCGGTTCAGAATTTCTGTCGCGCGGCCCGCCGCGTCATACGTGTAGGCCGTGCTGGCACTATTACCCGTCACGCGGCCCGTTAGTTGCCCCGCTGCGTCGTAGCTGTAAAGGACCATGAGGTTGCCGGCCCCGTCCTGCAGCTGCGCGAGCTGCCCGTTGGCGGCATACCTGTATTGGATGGCCGACCCGTCCGGCTCGGTCCGGCTCGCAAGCTGGCCCCCGGTATTGTAAGTGTAGCTCTCAACCCGGTTCGCGCTGTCTGTGACGCTCAGGAGTCTGTTCGCAGCGTTGTAGGTGTAGCTTGTCGTGCCGCTGCTGGGCGCGGTGGCGGTCAGAAGGTTGCCGCGGCTGTCGTAGGTGTAGGTGAACGCCGTGCCGTCCGCGAAGGCCCGCTTGGTCAGGTGCCCGGCGGCGTCATAGGTGTAGGACGTGGTGGCGCCATTCGCATCCGTGCTGCTCGCGAGCAGGCCCTTGGCGCCGTAGGTGTAGCTGGCGCCGCTGCTGTCCTGATAGGTGATCCCAGTCACGTTGCCCGCAGCGTCGTAGCTGTAGCGCGTCTTGCTGCCGAGCTGGGTCGTCAGCGTGTCCAGGCGCTGCGTGCCGGGCAGATAGGTGACGCCGACCGTGCCGCCCAGGGGATCGGCAAAGCCAGTGAGGTTGCCCGATCCATCATAGGTCGCGCTGGCGGTGCTGCCTCCTGCGCTGACCGTCTTTGTCGTCAGGCCGGCGGCGGTGCTTTGCACCTGGGTGACGTTGCCGAGCGGGTCCTGCAGCTGCGCCACGGTGCCATTGGCGCCGAACACCGCGGTGGTGGACCGCCCGAGCGCGTCCGTGACGGTGACCCGCCCTGCGCCGTCGTAGGCATAGCTTTGCAGACCCGCGCCGTTTGCGCCGGACCGGCTCGCCAGCCAACCCTGAGCGTTGTAGGTGAACATCTGCTGCGTACCATCCGGGTTGAGCACGGAGGTGAGGGCATTGTCGTCTGCCGTCCCGGTGGCTGCGGCATAGGCATAGCTGGCCGTGCCGATCACCCCGGTTGCGCTCAGGAGGCGCGCGTCATCAGCGCTATAGTCGTAGGTGACCGATCCGCCGCGGGAGCTGGCGGCGGAGGTGATGCGGCCCTGCGCATCGGACGCGAGGGTGATCGTCTCGCCGGTGGCCTGGCTGGTCACTTGGCTCAGCACACCCGAGCCGGTGTAGGCCAGGCTAACCACATTGCCGTTGCCGTCGGTGAGGCTGGCCAGCTTGCCGTCGGCGCGGAACTGCTCGGTAGTGCCCGAGCCGTCCTTCATGCGGTAGAGCCCGCCCGACGCGGTCAAGGTCGCTGCGTCGCCAGCTTGGGCTGCGTACCTGCCATCGGCCTGCAAGGTGAAGACGTGCAGGGTGCCCGGCGACTGGACGAAGACGTTGCCCTGGGCATCCGTGACGGCCCGCATGTCGTAGTTCGTCGCCCATCCCTGGCCGAACCCACCAACCGCATTGCGGTCCAGCAGCGTGCCACTGTAGGTGCGCACCAGCGACAAGCTGAACGGCGAGCTGCCCGCAGCGATGTCAACCGACTTCGACAGCGTTGTCCCAGTCAGCGATCCCGTGGCCTGCAGTAGCTCGAAGCCAATCAAAGCGGATAGGTCGTTGGTGGGCTGGCCGGCCTGAGCCAGCTCGGTGGCCGCACAGGCCAGGGCGTTGCTGACGCTGGCCGGGGTCGTGCCGACCAGGCTGACGAAGGCAGCCCATATGTTGTTCCAATCCGCCGCACCCACCGTGGGCAGATGCAAGGCGGATTGCAGCCCAGCCCAGACGGAGCTCCAATCCCCGGGAGCTGAGGGGTCCATCGTGCTGACGGTGAAGCCGATCTTCTCGTGTGGCTGCGGGTTGACCGGGATATAGGAGAACGAAACGCTACCCTGGGCGCCTGGCTGGAGGATGCCCGCGGGGCCGCTGGTTGCGGTGCCCAGGAACTGGACCTCGCCCGTACCGGTCGCCGCGCCCGCATTGTTGAACACCGCCTGCGCGGTCTGCAGGTCAATGAGCGGGGCCGCAATGTCGGTCTCGCCGGTGTTGGCGTAGTTCACCTGCACCACCCCGGTCTGCCCGGCCCGGATATACTGGGGCAGGACAAGATCGACGGAAACCTGGCCCGCAGGCCCGTTTGTCACCTGGAACGCGTGCGCGAGGATAGCTGTCCCTTGAACGAGGTCCATTACCTTCACGTCGTATGTGCCGACCGCAAGCCCGCGCAGGTCGAAGGTTGCCCAGACCTCGGTGCTATTCGCCCACTGCACGCTGGTGGCAGTCCGGATGGTGCCGTCGGACGCGACGACGACTACCTGCTCGTTTCCGTTGAACTTGGCCCCGTCCACCGTCAGGGTCACGCTGCCCAGGTTGCTGCCATGGTCGGGCGTGACGTGGCTGACCGAGAAGCCCGGCGCGGTGGCCTTCAGTTCGAAGCCCTCCGTGCCGTCTACGCTGTTGCCAGTCACCATGACATAGTAGGTGCCGGGCTGGGTCGCCCGCAGCACGGTGCTCGGGTTGGCGACGCCCGGGTTGCTGGAAGTTGCGTCGAATTGCCCCGGTGTCGGCAGGGCGCCGTGGCGGACATAGATATTGTTGATCGAGTGCGGCTTGTCGGTCGAGAGCGACAGGTCGACGGTCTCGCCAACAGCGACGGTGAACTGGTAGTAGGCGGACTGCCCGGTCCGCAGCGTGCCCTCCGTCGGCGTTCCGATAGCAAGCGTGGGCACCGCGACCGCGATGCTGCCGGCCGAGACGCCGGTCACGTTGGTGCCGGGGGCCTCGCTCAGGATGTTCGTCCGGACGATGACCTCGTAGTTGCCCGGAGTGACGCCTGGCAGCTGTGCCGTCAGCGTTTCGGTGTAGCTGCCGTTCCCGGGCACCCCGCCTGTGTGCAGCACCTTGCCGATGACCGGGTCGCTCGGGTCCCAGGTGCCATTAGCAGACAAGTAGAGGGCGTCGTACCAGCTTCCCTGCCCGGCGTTCGCGCTCGCGTTGTGGACGGTGTAGGCGATGGTGACGTCGCCGCCGACCGTGGCTGTAGCCGGCACGGAGACGCTGGCGACCGTTAGATCCACCACGGCCGGCAGGTCCACTTGGAGTTCAGATGAGGCCACGGGGGAGGCCCCCTGGCCACCGCCGCCTGCGGGGGTAGCCCCCGCATTGGCTTTGACAATCACCCAGAGCGGGCCGCTTTGGCCGGCAGGGACAGTGAAGCTTTGCGTGTTGGTGACGCTCGCGCCCACTGCGAGGCCGGTGTTGTTGACATAGCCCAGGTAGACGTCCGAACCGGACCCGAGCGCCTGGTTGTGCGACAGGTAGACCGCATCGTAGAAGCCGCCCGTCGCCGCGCTGCCGAGGTTGGTGACCGTGTAGGTCACGGCGAGGGCTTGTCCGCTGATGACCTCGGCCGGCAAGACGACGTCGCCGACCGCAAGCATCACCGGGGCCTGGGCAGGGTTCGGGTTGGCGGTCATGGCGATGGTGGTTGACCGGCCCGCGTTGTTGGCGTGGGTGGTCTCTGTGACCTGAGACTTGGCGTCCGCGGTCACGACGATGCTGTATGGCCCGGCGGCAACCCCGGCCGGCAGCACGAGGGTCGCGCTGGCCGTATAGCTTGCTCCAGGGACGAGCGCGTTGACGTGGCGAACCTGGCCCAGGAGCACGCCAGGAACCCCGGATACATCGGCCAGGTAGACGTTGTCATACCAGTAGGCGGCATCGGTGGGGCCGTCGCCGGCATTGGTCACGGTCCAGCCGACTGCGACGGCGTTTCCGGCGGTGGCTCCATCCGGAATGGTGACCTCGCCCACGTGCAGGTCGGCCAGCTGCTGCGTCACGGTGAGGGCCTGCGTGGCGCTGGAGCTGTTCGACAGCCCTGCCGTTGGCAGGAGCGGATTGGCCTCGGTGACTACGAACAGCGTGTAGGCGCCGGTCAGGGCAAGTGGGAGGTTGACGGCCGTGCTCCGGCTGTAGGCGGCACCGGCAGCAAGCGTGCCGGCAGGACTGGCCACGGTGGCCAGCGTGACGTTGTCCGCAGCGCCGAGCACGCCGCTTGCGGACAGCACCACAAGGTCGGACCATGTGCGGCCTGCGGTGTCGCCGGTGCCGTTGTTGGTCACCTGCCAGGCAACCTGCACTTGGTGTCCCGCCTGTCCGGCCGCAGGGAGGGTGAGACCGGAGACGACGAGGGCGGGAGGCGCGCTGGCCACCGTGAACGCGCTTGACGCCGCGACATCGTTGCCGGTGTTCAACTCGAAGACGGTGTTCCCGTTGTTCGCCTGCACGATCAGGTAGAACGGGCCGGACAAGAAGGCTGGCAGCGGCCCGCTGCCGGAGACGACGTAGGACTCGCCCACGTCCAGCGCGCCCTGATGCGGCTGGGTGCTGATGAGCACGGCGCTCCCGTCCAGCGTCGGCTTGCTCGACACGTAGACCTGGTCGGTCCAGCTGGTGTTCGGCGTGATGGTCGCGCCGGAGTTGGTCACCTTGTAGCTGAACGGCACGTCGTGTCCGGCCACTGCCGCCGCCGGCGCGGCCAGAAACGACGTGACTAGGTCGGGCGGCGGCGTGAGCGCGACGTTGGTGGGGGTGGCCGGGCTGCCGGTGTTGTTGGCGCGCAGCGCGCCCTCGTAGACCTGGTTGCCAGTGTCCGTGACAACGAAGAACGTGGCAGTCCCGGCCACGCCGACCGGGAGGTTCGCCGTCGCCGTGGCGGTGTAGCTGCCGCCTGCGGCCAGCGTCCCGGTGTGGGTCACGGTGCCGATCACGACGGAGGCTGGGTCGAGCTTGCCGTTCATGGACACCAGGATCTGGTCGGTCCATGAGCTGGCCGAGGCTGCCACCGTGCCGCTGTTCTTCACCGTCCAGGTCAGGGTGAGCGGCTGGCCCGAGAAGGCCTGCGGCGGTGCGATGACCTGGCTGACCTGCAGGTCGGGGACGGGCGACGGCACGATGCCGACGACTGAGGATACGGCGTAGGAGCTTGGGGTGGCCGGATCCAGGTTCACCTGGCCGCCGGCATCGGCGCCGACGATCAGGTAGTAGGGGCCGCTGATGCCCTGCGGCAGCGTCACCAGTGCGGTGCTGGTGTAGCTCTGGCCGGGAGCCAGGTAGCTCGGGTTGGTGACGGAGGCGAGCAGCGGGTCGGTGTTCGCGCCAGTGGTTACGATGAAGCGCGTTTCGGTCGTGTCGAGGGTCCGGTCCACGGAGAGGTAGACGTTGTCGTGCCAAGAGTTCGCGGACGTGCCGGCGTCGCCGGTGTTGGTGACGGTCCAGGTGACTTGGGTCTGCTGCCCGGACAGTCCGGATGCGGGCGCGGTGACGCTCGTCACGACAAGGTTCGGCGCGGGCGCGCGGGCAACCGCGATTGGCGTGCTGGATACGGCCTGCGCCGACAGGTTCGGCTTGACGACGATCCACTCGCTGCCCGTCAGCCCTGCCGGCAGCGCGACGTTCGCGGTTTGGGTTGTGCTCTGGCCGGCGCCGATCGCACCCTGGTAGGTGAAGACCCCAAGCGACCTCGGGTTGCCGCCTGCGGCGCTTGAGGCGACGAAGATCTCCTCGGACCATGGGCCGCCGGCGGTCGTCGTTCCTTGGTTCGTGAGCGTCCATGTGACCGGGACGACCTGGCCCGACAGGGCGTGGGCTGGGACCACGATGTTGCTGATCGCGATCTTCGGCGTCAGCAGAGGGATGGTGCCGTCGATGGTGAGCGTCGAGCCGTCGGCGAAGACGATGCTCCCCGCCTGCGACAGCGCACCCTGCGCCACGCCCCCGACGACGGTGATGCTGTCGCCGGGGCTGTTGCTGAAGGCGATGAACAGGTCGTGGTTGTCGTCGGTGCTGAAAACGAGGTTCGCAGCAGCGATGCCGGTCCCGAAGTGCAGCGAGCCGGAGCCGCCCTGCGGGTTGACCGTGACCTGGCCGGTGCCGACGCCGTAGTTCAGGATCCCGCTGCCGCCATTCAGGTTGATTGTGGCCGTGCCTGCTCCAGTCGCGAAGTTGACCGTGTTCAGGCCGCTGTAGGGGCCGCTTCCGAAGGTGACCTGGTTGCCATGTCCACCCAGGTTGAAGGTGTTCGCGCCGTAGTTGCTGCCCGTCAGCACCGCGTGCCGCGCGTCGCCCGTCCAGGTGAACTGCAAGGGCTGCGGGTTCGGGCCCGTGGCGCTGGCGAGGCTGATGCTGGAGCCGTCGGCAAGGGTGATGGCGCCGATGAAGCTTCTGACGTTCGGCACGCCAGCGTTCGTGTCGGCGCTCAGGTCGCCCTTGATGGTCACGCTGCTGGACGGGCTTCCGGCGAAAAGGACGGTCAGTGTGCCATCGTTGTCGGCTTGCAGCAGCACGTCTGACGCCTTGATCCCGGCACCGAGGGTGAGACCCTTGAAGCCGTCCTGCAGACGCAGCTCCACCTTTCCAAGGCCGAGGGTGTAGTTGAATGCGGCGACGGCCGCCTTCGCAACCAGCTGGTCGCGGGTCCAGGTGGTGCCGTCGGCGAAGACGACCTGGGCGACGCCGTAGACGGGCAGGCCGGCGTAGCCGGTCTGCAGCTCGGCGTCGATCTGCACCCGGTCGCCGGTGACGCCGTCGGTGAGGAACAGGTTGCCGCCGCCGTCGGCGCTGACGCTGACCTGGCCCGGGGTGACGCCGGCGCCCAGCTGCAGCGTGGCCGTGGAGGCGGCTCCGTAGTAGCCCACGCCCTCGTTGATCCGCAGCTGGCCGTAGCCGGCCTGGAACACGAAGGTGTCCGCGCCGCCGTTGCCCTGGGCGTAGTCCTGCCCGCCGGCCGGCGCGCCCTGGCCATCGAACACCTCGTCGGCGCCGGTGCCATACAGGTTGTCGCTGGCCGTCGCGGTGCCGGTGCGCGCCATGGCCATCAGCTGGTCGCGGGTCCAGGTGGTGCCGTCGGCGAAGACGACCTGGGCGACGCCG
>CAXUHB010000029.1:31487-48622 GCA_964250755.1 uncultured Acetobacteraceae bacterium
CGGCGCGCCCTGGCCATCGAACACCTCGTCGGCGCCGGTGCCATACAGGTTGTCGGAGCCAGGCGTGCCGGAAATGGGCGTATCCATGTTTCGCTCCCGCTGACGGCTCGCCGTCTGATGCGTCAGAGCAGGTCCGCCTATGCAACTCAGACTCACACAAGCTGAAACATTGTCAACTGCCAAAGGACATCATCACCAGCCATGTAAGCCCAAAGAGAGCCTTGCTGCTCCTAGTCGTTAACTCCGTCTGTCCAAGCAGACTGCAGCTAGCGCCTCAGCATCGGCGTGGCAACCTGGAGCTGACACTACATGAAGGGGTTGTATGCATACTCCGACCATACATCTTGTGCTTGAAAGCTGCTCAGACGAGCATAAACTGCGTTCATGTTCATTGAGTCACCCTTCATGTTGACTAGAAAAAAACCTTGCCGCATGCGGACGAACAGCATCAACCGATCATGAGGCTGGTCAAAACAGTGAGCCGCCACGCTTGTCGCACAGGCGTTTTTATAGACGTGATGCCGCCTAATCAGGTTAACGAAACGGCCGCTTCGGCTGAAACTCCGCGCAGCGGATTTCGTCAGGGCTGGTATTCCATGCTAGCCCTAATGCCTCACCATACCACGCGCGCTGCCCTTCTGGGCGTTGGAGGGCTAACCTGACGCACAGTCCTTATACCCGTTCGCCAGCATGGTCAGGCGTGTCGGCATAAGCCGCCAGGGCGCACACGGTCAGCAGCAAGGGTGCCAACCCTGCCCTGAGACGCTTGGCACTGGTGCAGGATGACCGAGGACGCATTGGCCCCCACCTCGCACGGCCAGGGGCGGAGGCCAATCCCCGCCCCTGGCCAACCCAGGATCTGGCAACCCGTCCATCGCAGGCGTGGTGGCAACGGCTCGACCGCTTGGACAATACCGGCTACGCCAGCCAGCCCAGCACGGCGTCGAGGCCCTCCTCGACATGCACCACCCGTCCCCCAGGCAGGAGCAGCAGGCTGCCGCCCTGGTCGGTTTCGCACACGGCGGACACCGCGTGGCTGTGAATAAGCACCCAACCGGGACCCGCTCTAATAATGGCGCAAGTTACTGTAATTGTTTGCTGAAATTCGTTCGGGGTGGGGTCCCAATCGGCGCCGATTGGGACCCCACCCCGAACGAGGTTACCTTAGCCTAATCAGCGACTTACGAGTCTTTGGGTAGGGGGTCCCGCTTGGGTGCTGTTTCACACTCGGGATCAAGCTGATGCCGCGCATGCGCGGCCTGAGCGACACGGTGTTCTACCGGGCGGACAAGGCGACCCGCTGGCAGCACATCGACGCGCTGTTCGGCCCCGAGATCGATTGGAACCTGATTGCCACCCACGCGCGCGACGTGATCCAGGTGGTGCTCTCCATCCAGGCTGGACGGGTGATGCCCTCCATGCTGCTGCGCCGGCTCGGCACCGCCAACCGCCGCGGCCGCCTGTACCGCGCGTTCCGCGAACTGGGCCGGGTCGAAGGCACCCTCTTCCTGTTGCGCTTCATCTCCAGCGCCGAGACGCGCCGGACCATTCGCGCCGAAACCACCAAGATCGAAGCCTACAACGACTTCCTGGACTGGGTGACGTTCGGCGGCCCAGTGGTGAAGAGCGGCGACCCGGTGGAGCAGGAAAAGCAACTCAAGTACGCCAGCCTCGTCGCCAACGCCGTCATGCTATCCAACGTCGCCGACCTCACCCAGGTGCTGTCCGACATGGCCCGCGACGGCCACCAGGTCACACCTGCCCTGGTGGCCGGCATGAGCGCCTACCTGCGAAAGCATGTCCTGCACTTCGGCAAGTACACCCTCGACATGGACAGCCTGCCCGACCCGCTCGACCCACAGCCGCTGCCCTTTGAACAAGGCGAGCGTGCCGGAAAAGGCTTGTGACCACTTTTCACACGTATCCCGAACATACCCTAAAGGGGGCGGTGCAAGCTCGCGCCGCTCTCGTTCTCGACGTACGCTCCCGCGACCGCCATCCCGCGCTCAATGGTGAACGCCTCCAGGGCGGAACGGGCGCCGCCTGCGTCCTGTTCGTCGGTGGAGGCGCGCAGGTAAAGTGGGGTCAGGGTGAAGGTCATGCTGCTCCCCGGTTCAGGAATAGTGGCTCAAGCGTGAACCGGTCCATTATGTCCCAGGACCCCGGCATTCCGGAACCGGGAAGAGGCGATAGGCTGCCGTCTCGTTAGGGGGCGCCCGAAAGGGACCAGGGTCAGCCGGGCGAGCCTGCGAACATCAGGGGCTGGGCATCCCTGCGGAAGCAGGCCCCGTTGCATTCGAGGCCGATGAGCCACGCCGGCGTTCTCGACCCCGCGTCCGGGAGGACGAGGAAGATGAGCTTCTCCTCGCCGTTGGACGTCCTAGCCCGCAGTTCCAGGATGGCCGCCCTGTCCAGGTAGCGCGGCTGGATCGCCTGCCTGAAGTCCTGCTTGAGCCTGCGCTGCTCGGGCAGCGTCAGGTTCATCGGCGTGAGCTCGACATACCAGCTCGTCGGGAAGCGCCGGAGTCCGTCCGCGTCCGGGCCGCCCACCGCGGAAAGTGCGGAGAGGCCGACGGGCTGCCCTCCCCGAGCGATCCACTGGTATCCCTCGGCGGCCTGCAGTCCCTGGCCCACGGGGTCGCGGCACATCAGGCGCATGTAGCGGTCGAACGGCGCGGGCACGGCGCGCACGGCCTCGGGCGGCAAACCCTCGCAGGACGTGGCAGCCCTGCCGGGAGGTGCCGCGCCGGGGCTGGGCGTGCGCTCGGGGGCTGTCTGAGCCGACGTGGGGCCGCCTGTGAGCACTGCGGCGATCAGGGTGGCCGCTCCGGTCATCAGCGCGCGTCGCATCGGTATATGCCTTGGAGATTGCCGCGTCACGGTGGCGTCCGGACCTGGCGCCTGCAAGCCGCTCCGCTCGCGTCCGCGTTCCACCCAGGCGCTTTCGCACAGCGCTCCGCTCTGCGGAGCGTCGGCGGCTCCGCCGAAGCGCAGACGATGGCCTTCTAGTCGGCGACGGCCTGGGACCCAGCGGCCTAGCTATGGGACCCTACGCTGGGGCGCTGCTGGCGCAGGCGGCGCTGGGCCGTTCGTCGCCTACCAGACGCTCCGGCGCAGCGCCTCCTCGGCTTGCCCGTTCCGTCTTGCGCCGATCCGACGCCACCGGGCGGGAGCCGGTGCGCGTCCGCCGCTCAGAACCTCTGCCTGGCCCGCGCGCACCGGTAGGCCACGTCCGGCTTGTCCGGCCGTTGCAGCACGGCGTCGCCGGTGAGCCGGTTCGCGTGGAACGACCAGAGCTTCTGCTCGTCCCCGAGGCCGCCGAGGTACGCGTCGAACCTGAGCATCTCCGTGTCGTCGAAGTGCCCGACGATCCCGGCTGGATGCAGCCTGGCGTCCTGCCACCGCGTCGCGATGCCGACGAGCTCGGCTGCTCCGGTCCCGGCGGACAGCCCAAAGCCGCGGTCCGGCGCGCATGGCGTCAGGTCAACGACGAACGGTCCCGATATGCAGTCCAGCACGCGCCCGAACCCGCGGCTGTGGTGCAAGGTGATCACCACGTCGCCCTGGCCGGCCGCGATGCACCGCACGATCACCTTCGCCTGAGCCGCGCCCGCATGGCAGGGCAGAGCAGCCAGGACCGCGGCGACGAGCAGCTTCATGACCCGGCTCGTATCCGAACGCCGCCGACATGCCTAGCCGGCCCCAGGCTTGGCCACCGCGTCGATTGAGGCACGGTCGGCGCGGACGGTTGCTTGTCCGGGACCAGCGCGGGATCGCCGTCAGCCTTCTCCTCAGGTGCCCGCCGGATGGCAGGACCTGGCAGCGGTCGATCAGACTGGCACCGATAACGGGCGCGGCCGTCGGGTGCGGTACGGGAGAGGTGCTGCACGTCGTCCCGCTCTGCCTGCACGAGGCCGTGGCGCTGCGCCTCGTCTCCTGCTGGCCCAGCAAGGACACGGACCGCGGACCGTCCCGGGACGCTGGTCTGTGCGTGCCCTCGCTCCAACGATGGATGCCCGCGAGCGGCGGCGCGCCCGAGCGCCAGGCATGGTGCGCCGGCCACGACGGGCGCGTTACCGTCGTGAGCTAGACCACCACGTGCCGATAGCCCGAACGGTAGAGCCGCCCCTTTTGGCCGGTCCTCACCGGCACTCCACTGACCCGGCGATCCTGTCACCTGTTCCGAGCGTGAAGGTGCAGGCGCGACTTCCTCCCGGCACCTCGACTTCCAGCTTGCGCGTGCCCCTCTCGTAGCCGCACACCAGGTAGGCTTGGCGTCCGGCCCGTCCGATGTAGGCCACTTCCCAGGTGACGCGCCGGCCCTGCTGCTCGGGCACCAGGCTGGCCAGCTCGGATGGCGACCCGTCGAACAGCATCACGTCCCGCAGGGGATAGCCGTCCCGCGCCGCGGGACAGAGGACTACGGCATGCGCGGCAGCAGGGAGCAGGACAGGAGCGAGGAGGACGAGGCGGCGCATCCCTGGACACTAACGGGGACTCCAGCCGGTGTCGCTGAGCAGCATGCGACTCGGGCCGCTCTGCAGGCGGAAGAATAACCTTCCTTTCGAGTGCCAGGAAGGCGATGTTCATACCCCGTTCCCGTCACCGCGCCCGCCCTGCTTGCGTGGGAGGACCGGGTAGGGTGGTACGCTGGCATGCTGTCAAGCGCCAAGCGGGACGGCCTCGGCAGGGGCGCCCCGGATACGCAGGCCGGGTGTTCACCTCACCGAGGCCGGCGCTGCAGCAGGCGGGCCGCGCCTCGGCATGGCCCTGCCCATCACGCGGTACACGCTGGCTGTGAATAAGCACCCAAGCGGGATCCCCTCAATCATGGCGCAAGTTACTGTAATTGTTTGCTGAAATTCGTTCGGGGTGGGGTCCCAATCGGCGCCGATTGGGACCCCACCCCGAACGAGGTTACCTTAGCCTAATCAGCGACTTACGAGTCTTTGAGTAGGGGGTCCCGCTTGGGTGCTGTTTCACACCCTGGCTCAGCGCCTGCTTCCGCAGCACCTCCTCAATGAAGCCGTTCAGCCGGCGCCGCTCCGCCTGGGCCGCGTCCGTGCCGGCGTAGGCGTCCGGGAACCGCTGCGACAGCCAGCGCCAGGCCACCAGGCGCTTCGCGACCTTCTCCGCATGTTCCAGGGACGTCTGCGTCGCGCGGTCCGGGGCGGGCAGGTAACCGGCTGCAGGCGGCGGGACGGGGGTGCCGGCTGCATGGTCCAGCCCCCAGCGCAGCAGCCGCTCAATGCCGTCGTCGCGCGCGTCCACTGGGCACAGGGCATAGGCCCAGCGGTCCAGCAGGGACAAGCCGGTGCCGTCCATCGCCGTGGCGATGTCGATCTGAATGCCCAGGTCCGCCAGGCGGTAGTTCGGATCCCCCGGGCGCAGCACGGCTCGGCGTATCCGGCGCAACGTCTCGGACAGGCTGGCGGTGCCCAACTCCTCCGCCACGGCTGCCACGATGTCGCGGTCCGGCGACACCAGCGGCCGCCGGTCGTCCGGGGGCGCCGGGTCCGTCGCCATCAGCTTGCGGAGCTGCGCCGGGTCGCCGCCGCCGGCCAGAACGGCGACGATCCCCGCCTCGTGCTGGCCGTAGCGCCCGGCCCGCCCGCCGATCTGCCGGACCTCGGACGGCGTGAGCAGCCGCTCCTGCTTGCCGTCCCACTTGACCAGGGAGGAAAACACGACCCGGCGGATCGGCAGGTTCAGCCCCATGCCGATGGCGTCGGTCGCGACCAGCACGGGCGCGTCGCCCTCGCGGAAGCGCCGGCTTTCGGCTCGGCGCACCTCGGGGCCCAGGTTGCCGTAGATGACCGCGGCCCGCCGGTTCGCAGCCATCAGCCGCTCCCGCAACAGGAAGATGTCCCGGCGGGAGAAGGCCACCACGGCATCGGCATCGGTGATGGCCGACAGGCTCACCGCCTCAATGGCCACGTGCAGCGGGTTGATGCGCTGCAGCCGCACGACCTCGACGGGTTCGTCGCATAGCTCGGCGATGCGGCGGACCAGCGGCAGGCAGTCGGGGGCGCCGAGCACGATCACCTCCCGCGCGGGGACGCCCATGATGGCGGCGGTCCATGCGGCGCCGCGGTCGGGGTCGGCCAGCATCTGCGCCTCGTCCACGATCGCCACGTCCACGATGCGGCTGGTGTCGGCCATCTCCACGGTGCAGGCGACGTGGCGGGCGCCGGGCACGATGTCGCGCTCCTCCCCGGTCAGCAGGCTTGCAGCCACGCCGCGGGCGGCCAGCGCCTCCTGGAACTCCAGCGCCAGCAGCCGGAGCGGGGCCAGCGCCGCGCCGCTTTCCGCCGCGGCCAGCCGGTCCAGCGCGTAGTGCGACTTGCCGGAGTTAGTGGGGCCGATCACCACCGTGATCCGCCGCTGCAGGCTGCGGGCGTTTAGGAAGTGCGCGGCGTAGCAGTCCAGCCCGGCGCGGCGGGCGATGACGCCGTTCGGCACTCGGGGGCGAGCGTCCCCTGTCTCCCCGCCCGTCTCATCGCGCGTCTCATGGCGCTCCCCCCCGCGCCGCGCGCCGCGTGCCTTCCACGCCGCGACCTGGGGCAGCAGCGCTACGATCTGGTCCGGGTGGAACTCCAGCTCCTCGGACCGGGGCCCGCCGCGGCGCACCGGGGTGCTGCGCGCGACCGGGATCAGCCCATCGGCGAGCCAGCGATCCACCTGCGGGCGGGGCACGCTCAGCAGGGCGGGCAGGGCCTCGATGCCGACCAGCTCGCTCTCCCATTCGCGTAACCGCAGCCGCTCGGCGGCGTGCAGGTCCTGGGCGCGGCCCCGGGCGGTCCGGGCAGCCCCGCGGCGGCCGCGCTCGGCGTCGGCCAGGCCCCGGGCGAACGCCACGGCGGCAGCCGGGTCCAGCCCGGCCGCTGTGGCCACCAGGCCGGCCAGCGCCCCGATGGCGGGCAAGGTGGGCGCGCGTCCGGTCAGTGCCTCCAGGTCGCGGGCGGCCTGGTCGTAGGCGGCATCGGGATCGCGCCGGGCCAGGGCGGACAGGCGGATGATCGTGGCGGCGCGCAGCGCGTCCAGGAGCGCGTCGTCCGGCAAGATGGCGGCGGCAGCGGACCGGAGCAGGGTGGCCGCCGCCACCTCCGTGTCCGCAGGCGTAGCCGGCACGTCGCCATGGGCGCGCGCCAGGGCGTGCAGGCGCCGCTCCAGGGCTGCCTCCTCCAACGAGGGGCCAGGTCGCTGGGTCAGGGCTAGGGCCAGGGCGGCGCGCGCGGAGGGTGGGTCTGCGACGTTCATTGGAGGAACGGGTCCTTGCTGGCGGGGTGCGCGAGGGGTGGGGTGGGCTACAGATGGGCATCCGAGGCGAAGCTGTGGATGGGCATGGAACAGGGATTCAGACGCACTTTTGATGACGAGGTAGGCAGGCGATATGGCCCAGCTCGCTAAAATCCCACTCGAAACCTGAATGTTGAGCTTCACTCTCAGTCAGCGTCGCCTTGTTGGGCCGTGCGTCTGGTTTGTGCGGCCTACTGTCATAAGAGATTTCCGCTCGCAATTTCAGCAGTTTGCAGTCGTGACGATCCGAGCCTGGACTGACCGCCACAGGCTGTGCGAAACTTATCGCAGAAGGCTTTGACTTCCGCATAGGTCTTCTGCGAGCCGTATCCCATTGAAAACCCACAGACTCGATTCTGAGGAATCTGGCGGGCGAGTGTATCAAGTTCCGCATACCCATTATGACAGTGCACCGTACCGTTCAGACGCATGGCCCGTATAGTGAGCCTGGAAGATAGGGCCGTTGCTCTGGCAATATGCTGCTGTAATTGTGACCACGGTGTTCCCTAATGGCTGGGCAGGACAGGGATGGTGTGAAATAGCGATCAGAGCCAGCCATTGCGCCGAAAACGCCAGTATAGCGCCCCACATGCGGCGGCGATGAAAGCGAGCACCGCGAAGTAGCCGTATCGCCACTTCAGCTCCGGCATGTACTCGAAGTTCATGCCATACAGCCCAGCAACGGCCGTTGGGATCGCCAGGATGGCGGCCCAGGCTGCCAGGCTGCGCGTGATAGCCGTCTGCTGCGCCTGACCCATCATCAGGCTTGCCTCGAACGCGAACGCCAGCACCTCGCGCAGGGCATCCGTCTCCTCCTGCACCCGGCGGACATGGTCGGTGACATCGCGGAACAGCGGCCCCATGCTCGGATCGGCTGCCATCGTCTCGGCATGCTCCAGCTCGCTGCACACCTCCACCAGCGGCACGATGGCGCCGCGGAGCCGCAGCAGGTCGCGGCGCAGGCCGTACAGCCGCTCGATGTCGGCCTGCTTCGGGGTGGCCCGGAGTATGCCGTCCTCCAGCGCCTCCACGTCGGCGCGGGTCGCCTCCAGCACCGGCCGGTAGTTGTCCACGATGAAGTCGAGGATCTCATACAGGATATAGTTCTCGCCGTGCGCCAGCGTCTTGGGGAACGCCTCGCACCGCTCGCGCACGGATGCATAGGAGGTCGAGGCCCCGTGCCGCACCGAGACGATGTAGCCCTGGCCCACGAACAGGTGCGTCTCGCCGAACGCGATGCGTCCGTCCATCATCTGCGCCGTACGCGCGACCACGAACAGGGCGTCGCCATACCGCTCAAGCTTGGGCCGCTGGTGCGCGGTGCCCGCGTCCTTGATGGCCAGGTCGTGCAGGCCGAACTGCGCCTGCACCCGGCGCAGCAGCTCGTCCTGCGGCTCAAGCAGGCCGATCCACACGACATGGCCGGGCTGCTGCAGCCATCCTCCGGCTTCGTCCACCGGTATGGCTGCGACCCGCCGCCCCGCGGCGTACACCCCTGACGCGACCAGGCCCGCCTGGCTGTCCGACCGCTGCCCACCTGGACTCGCCAAGGCAGGACCATTCGTAGCGGCATTGAAGCCTTGGCTGCCCGGCACCTGAGACACCTTTTCCAATGACAGGCTGGAACCCGCGCCATCAGGCGTCGGCGGGCACCGCGGCAGACGCTTCGGATGGCCCGCCTACCTTGGACACCAGCACCTTGTCCACCCGGTGCCCGTCCATGTCCACGACCTCAAAGCGCCGGGTGTCGCCGGCGTTGTCCCACTCGAAGTGATCGCCGGCCGCAGGGACGCGCCCGAGCCGCGACAGCACGAAGCCGGCCAGCGTCCGATACTCGGTGCCGTCCTCTGGCATCTTGCTCATGCCGAGGTGGTCGAAGGTGTCCTGTATGGGCAGCGTCGCGTCCACGAGGAACGACCCGTCGTCGCGCCGCACGACGGCCGCCTCGTCGTCCGCATCGGGGATCTCGCCCGCGAGCGCCTCCAGCAGGTCGGTCTGCGTCACGACGCCGCGGAACGCGCCGTACTCGTCCACGATCAGGGCCATCTGCACGGGGCGGTTCTTGAACGTCTCCAAGACCTGTAGGACGGTCGCGCCGTCATGCACGATTAGCGGCTCGCGCACGGCCGAGAGCAGGGTCTCGGTTGAGTGCCCGCCGGCATCGCCGGCACTGGAGGCCGGCAGCTTGCCATCGAGGTGGAGGTCGAGCAGGTCCTGCTTCCGCAACACGCCCAGAACCTTGTCCAGGGTTCCCCGCGCCACCACCACCTGCTCGTGCCGGCTCTGCCGGATGGCGCGCAACAGGTCGTCGAGCGTGCCGTCGGCGTTGATCCAATAGACGTCGTGGCGCGGCGTCATGATGGCGCGCACCCGGCGCTCACCCATGCCGAAGGCGCGCTCGACCACTTCCTGCTGTGCCGACTGCACCAAGCCGCCGTCCTTGCTCGCGGCCACCAGCAGCTTCAGCTCCTCCGTCGAGTGCAGCCGGCCCTCCGCATGGCCCGGCTCCAGCCCGAACAGGCGGACGACGGCGTTGCCTAGCCCGTTCAGGACGAAGATCGCCGGGCGGAACACCGCGAGGAACAGGCTGAGCGGGCGCACGATCCACAGCGCCACCCGCTCGGGGCGCTGCAGCGCCAGGCTTTTCGGCGCCAGCTCGCCCAGCACGATGTGGAACACTGTGATGATGATGAACGCGATGGTGACCGCGACGGCATGGGCGCCAGCCGCGGCGAACGCGCCCAACGCGGAGAACGCCGGCTCGATCAGGTGGGCAAGCGCCGGCTCGCCGATCCAGCCGAGGCCGAGCGACGAGATCGTGACGCCAAGCTGCGTTGCGGCGAGGTTGGAGTCCAGGTTGTTGACGGCCCGGCGCAGGACGGCCGCACTTGCGTTGCCCTGGGCGGCAAGCTCCTCGACCCGGCTTTGCCGCACGCCGACAAGCGAGAACTCGGCCGCAACGAAGAAGCCGTTGGCCACGACCAGCCCAAGCACGGCCAGCAACTTGCCCAGGACAAGGGAGAGGCTCTCGTCCATCATGCGGCCCCGCGGCACGCACGGGCGTCGTATCGGCCCAAGCAGGGCGTCGGTCTCGGCATCATGCAGTCTCTCACGTTGAGGATGGTAAAGCGCAAGAAGCCAGGCGCCTTGGACAGGCGCCTGCCGCTGCCGGAGCAACAACCTTCTTCGACGGAAGTCATCGGGGCCGCTGCCCTGCAAACATGTGGCAGGGAACAATCACCGTATGGCAAGCGCACCCGGCGCATTCGGGATGCTGAACATGGCAAGTGGGCTTGTCCCGCCACCCAGGACCGTCGTCGGCATCTGGCCGTTCCAGCGGTGGGTATGGCGGCCTCGGACTCCCCCTTGGCCTGGGCGATGCGGGCGGATGCCTGCGCTTCGGCCTTCACCTTTGCCTGCTCGCCTTCGAAGCGGACCTTGGACACCGTGTTCTCCGCCCTGATGGCGTCGTTCTTGGCCTGCACTGCCGCTTCCACGGAAGCCTGGAAGCTCGGGCTGTACGTGATGCTGCTCAACTGCAGGTCAGTTACTTCCAGGCCGAAGATGCTGCCCAAACCATCGGCCACCCCCTTGCGTATTGCCGTCGCGACCTGCTCCCGGTTGGCCGAGATGTTGACCGTGTTCTGGAGGGAGAACACGCGCAGGACACGGTCAGCCAGGACCGGGCGGATGTTCTCGGTGATGTCGATGTTTCCGGTGCGTCCGACGCCATGAAGCAGCTTCAGCACGGCTTCGTGGGGGATGCGATACGACATGCCGATGCCGACCGTCACCGGCTGGTTGTCAGTCGTATAGACGGTCAGGTTGTTCAGTTGGAACACGTCGAGGCTGACCTGGATCGTATTGACGACGTCTATCCACGGCGGCTTCATGTGCAAGCCTGGCCCAACCGGCTCCGCCGTCAGCACGGTGCCGAGCCTTCGCGCGTCCGCCATCTCGGTCGGCTGCACCGTGTAGAAGCTGCTGAACACCGTGCCGGTCGCAAAGGCAGCCACCAGGAGGGCGCCGATGAGGCGGGAGCTTGGCCGGATGCGGGGCTGGCCTTGCAGGAGCATCGGAATAGGTAGCGCTTTGCCCCAGGAGGGCTGTTCCTGGCCATATTCGTCCGGGTTCGGCATCGCTGTCTTGATCCTGTTGAGTCTGGGACGGGACCTGGAAGTCTGACCCGTGTGTCTGAAAGGTGATGAACTGCTGTAGATGATGGTTGTGTTGTTCTGAAATCAATGATCCGGCGCCGCGGCGCTCAGAGAATTGGGCTAGAGTACTTATGGAACCTTTACACTTTTTTGGCGAAAAGCGCATTGCTAGCGCATTGCTATAGTACTTGCCAGCAGCCGAGGCGGCGGACCGGGCGGCAACTGGTTCGACGCCAAGGCGGGTCTTGCGCCAAGCGAGCGGAAGAGGCCACAGCCGATGCCTCGCACCCCCTTGCACCTGATGCGCCAAAGGAGCATGTGTTGGCAATGGAACGAGGAACCCGCGTGGCTGGCCGCCACGCTTGCACCTGAGCCGGATTGGCCGCGGCGAGCTGTCTTGAGCTTCTCCGGTTTCCTTTTCGCTTGCAAGAAAGTGTCATGTGCTCTACCGAAGGTGATAGCCTTCTTACGTTCCATCAGATTAAACGTGCCGATCTAGAAAGCATAACGGCCCTTGAGTTTGACTCGGCCCAACTGGACGCGTTCCTCGGCCCGTTGGCAGACGTTGTTGCCGCGGTTCGCGCAGGTTTGGCGCACTCGCTGATCGCCCTGCAGGTGGAAGACGTCACAGTCGGGTTCTACGTGGTGCATCCAGACCGGCGTGACGCCTCTTGCTGGTGGCTTGGCTGGTTGGCGATTGATCGCCACCACCAAGGACGTGGGTTTGGTCGTGTCGCAATGGCGCGCATCATGGCCGTGTTCCGTAGGATTGCTGGCTGTCGCCGTGCCCGGCTTCTGGTGGCCCCGGACAACGCCCATGCTGTCAAGCTGTATGAGCGGTCAGGATTTCAGCCGGTGGGTGTCCATAGCACGGGCGAAATCGTCTTTGAGACGACGTTGCCGCACCTGTTCATTGCAAGCACGCGGCTGACCACGGCAGTCAGGCTCTTGGCTTCGCCGGGCCATGCCTCCTGTGAGGGCAGGCTGCGCCTGGCGGCTGGTCCATACGCGGCGCGCATGATCGGGGTGGAGCGCGGGCCGCCTGGCCCATCAACCCTGGCAGCATGATGCCCTTCCGCACGTCCGTATGGCGGGGGGGATGCGACTGGGAATCATGCGAGGTGTTCGAGGCGGGGCTGTAGCAGCGACTGCATCGGGCGGACGCCTTCGTGACCAATGGCACTTCCAGCCATATACCTTGTTTATGCGTTGGTCCCGGTGTCGGCATTGAGATTTTATGTTCTTGGTATCAGTCTCTCATTGGCGCATTTGCCTACTTGGGGAAGTCACTTGCTAAAGAGTTCCGGTTTTTCGCTGTTGCTGGCTGCCGCGTTGGCAGTCACCGCTGTCCCGGGCGCCGCGATGCAGCCTGTCGTGACGCAGGTGGACAAGAACCCCGACGGGACGATGACCTACCACTTCACCATCAAAGTGGAGCAGGGCGAGACACTGACGGCGGGCGCCGCCGGGGCGAACGACGACTTCGTGACGATTTACAACTTCTACGGCCTGGTCGAGGGGTCCGTGAAGTCGCCGGCTAGCTGGAAGTTCTCGTCCGAGGAGTTCGGCCGCCCCCCGACGCTGAACGGCTATCCCATGCTGGTGAAGCACTACGGCGCACCTGTGGGTGCCCTGGGCCGCTTCAGCCCCGGCGAATGCACGGGCGTTGACCTGCGGCGGGTAGAGGGCCGTCCCGACCTGGCGCACGTCAGCACGTCCTATGCCGAGCGCCAGAACCTCACCATGCGTATGTCCATGCGCCGGTTCACGCGGCTGACCAACACATTCAGCAAGAAGGCTGAGAACCACGCCCACATGGTTGCCCTCTACACGACCTGATACAACTTCGCCCGCCAGCACAAGACGCTGCGGTGCAGCCCGGCGATGGCGGCTGGCCTGTCCACCACGCTTTGGAGCATGGCGGACGTGGTGGCCCTGATTGGCGCGGCTGCGGAGCCGGCCAAGAAGCGCGGCCCCTATAAGCCGCGGACTGCCGCATGACCGATCAAGAGCGCGACAAGGCTGATCTACTATGGTGCCAGTCCGCTGCGGCGCCTATTGTGGACGAGCTTGTGGCGGGCAAACTTTTTCACCCAGACCAAGCAAGCTGGGCACGGGAGATCGTGGCGCACTTCCTTTATCTTCAACTGAAGGCAGGGCATCGTCCGCCAATTTCAAACTGAGACACTACCCAGCCCGGCGCGGCGCCGGGTCGCCGGAAGGACCAGCAGCAGGCAGGCAAGGACGACCACCAGGCCGGCCAGGGTCAGCAGAGGCACTTTGATCAACGACAGGACGGTGAGGGACAGGACGGTGAGGCCATATAGCTGCACACCATTTGGAAAGTCGGCGGCATCGCGGATCATGGCCGCCTCGCGGGTTGGCCCCGCAGCCTCATTCCGGGAGCCTCATCGGAACATGTCGTCGGTCGGCACCAGGCCGAGCCGGGCACGCAGCCGCCAGGCCTGCTCCGCCATCCATCGGCCGACCGGCCCCGACGCGGGGATCAGCGGCAACTCCAGCGCCAGCGGCACGAGGACGCGGTCCCGCTCCCACTTCGTTTTCATGCCAACTCCTCCGCGATAGCTTTGCACCGAGCCCATGTCCACGATGCCACGGATGCCGCCGGCAGCATCCCGCAGCACCGCCCAGCCTGGCCCGCCGCCACCGTCTCCGGGCATGGCGAACAACCGGGGCCGGCGGCATAGCGTCAAGGTCCAAGCCTGGTCGGGGCTGGTCTCGCGTTCCTCGGGATCGCTGCAGTCCATGCAGGGATCGCGCAGCAGCAAGCCGACCAGCACCGCCGCGAAGGCCGCCAGCAGGTACTTGCGCCATCTATGCGGGACCGGGCGGAACATACCTGCGGCGGCCCCCTTATCCACCGGGGGCCGGCTTCATCGACCGGGTGACCGCGACCGCTACCGCGTCCCAGCGCTCACGGTCGCGGGCGGGATAGGTCATGCGGACCGTCGTGAACACCCCATCGCCGGCCGGACCGCGCAGGGCGGAGCGCTGATAAAGCAGCCGGCCCTCCTGCACAGAGCATGAAAGCACCGCCCAGTCCGCGTGGATGTCCAGGTAGCTGGGCTGCTGGTCCACGCATGCCGCAATCGACAGTGCCGCGAACGACGCCATAGTGTCCCCAGTCTCGTTGCGGACGGCGGACGCGGTGATCACGGCCCCCTCCAATTCGAACTGAAACCCGTCGTCGTTTGCGGGCGGGTTCTGCGGCTGGAACCCTGCGGGAATGTCGGCACTGAAGCCAAACCGGTCGTTCACGTAGTGCAGCGGCGCCTGCGCCATCGCCGTGGTATGCAGGCCGGCCGTCAAGATGCAGGACGACAGGGCCAAGAGACCGGCATGAAAGGCCAGGAGCCCCAACATCTTGGGCGGAGTAGACCGATTGCTCATCGGACGGCTTGTAATCCCCGGCGATTGGCTGCGCGAGACTCTTAGGAACCCAGACGGTTAGCGGACGCCTGCAAGTCGCAGTCGCGTTCCGTCGAGATGAAGGCGGGCGATGTGGGATCCGCCCGTGGCACATCACTCGGGGTACGACGGCGTCCAGCGCGCAAGGCCGCCCACGGAAACCATCCTCGCCGAGATCATGTCCCACACTCGGCCTCGCCGTCGCCCGTCCTGCGATTGATCACGTTCGTGCATGCATCAGCCTGCCAAGGACCTGCGGGTCAGCCCCTTGCGCCGGTTCGGGTTGGGATGACAGGGGCGCCAGGTCACTCGACAGGAGGTGTCACGGGTGCCGAATTGCCTGCTATCCGCCGCCGGATTGCGCCGCCTCCTTTTGATCGGAGCAGGTTTGGTCGTTGGCGCGGCTGCCTCGGCGGAAGACCCGTCCGGCTTCTATGGCGAGATGCTGCTGAGTGTCCGGGGTGACCAGGTTCGGGGCGTGTTCTCAAGCGCGCGGGGAATCGATCTCAATGGCGGCAGCGGGCCGATGTTCAGCTGCTCCTTCCTGTTACAAGGACGGCTGTTCGGGGACCGGGCCGACATCGTGAGTTGGACGCCGGGCGAGAATACGGTGATCATGGGCAGCCTCACACTATCGTCACTGGAAATCCGGCTCCGGCTGAACTCGGACCAGCCCGGCTGTGGCATGGCAACGGGTGACATGACCCACGAGGATCGGGTCCTGCACCGGGACAGTCCCGGCACGGATTGGGTCGGCGTGGGGATGGTCGGGGCCAAGCGCGCGGTGTTGCAGGCCACTCCCGCGCAAGGCACCCGGCAAGCGCCGTATCTCGTGCGGTTCGACGCTGTCGCGGTCCTGCAACGCCAGGCCGGGTGGGCCAGGGTCCGTTTCCTCAATAGCGAGAAGCCCTCGACGGGTTGGCTGCGGGAGACGGAGTTGACTGCGTTCACCTCATGGCCGACGCGCGAGGATGCGCCATAATGGCGGCGACGATCCTTGCACGGGCGGCACTGGTGTTGGCGGGCCTCACCGGCCTGGCGCAAGCGGCCGACGCGCCCCGCCCCTTGTTCACCTGCGCGATGCGGCGCGGGTCGGTGTCGGTGACCGAGCTGGGTGGCACGCTGACCTGGCGCCTCCGCCTGCCGGGTAAACCGGACACGGTGGTGACTGGAGATGCCGGGCATCTGACCGTGCTGTCGTTCCAGGACCTCTACGCCGGCCAGGACCGCCAACTCCGCTTCCTTGATGGCCGGAGGAGCTACATTGTGGATCGGCGTGGGGTCCGAACGCCGATCGGCGCGGTAAGCTATTGACCTAACATGTTTCATAGGGGTCACGCACGGGCGCCGAGCCACATTCCTGACCTGTTCAGGCATGGCGTTGTCTGCATGACAGCCGATGCTATGCCCTGACGTATCCCGAACTTACCCGAAGGAGCATCGCTTACGATCAGTTCCGTGGCTGCGTGATCCTGACGATCTGAGCGGCGATCTCCTCTGGCGGAAGGACGAAGTCGATGCACCCGCTTGCTATGGCGCTTGCAGGCATGTCTGGCCGGCCGGCCGTGTCCAGTTCCTGCGCGATCGTCACCCCGCCCGCGTCCCTGATGCCGCATAGCGCCTCAGCGCCGTCGCCGTCGTAGCCGGAGACGATGACGGCGATCAGCCTGCCGCCCCAGTGCTGCGTCAGGGAGCGGAGGAACACGGTGATGACGTCAGGCCACCCCCTTGGCTTGGAGATCGGCTCAAGGCGGAACTTGCCGTCAAGGACGTGCAGGTCGCGCTGGGCCGGGATGATGAACACCTGGTTGGGCCGGAGGTGCAGGCCCTCGGTGATGAGTTCGACCGGCATCCTCGTGTAGCGGGGGAGGATTTCGTGGAGCAGGGTGTCCACGACCCTGAGGTGGTTGACGATGACGACCGCAGCACCGAGGTCGGCGGGCAGGTGGCGCAGCAGGCGCGTGTAGGCATCCAGGCCCCCGGCCGAGCCGCCAATACAGACCACCGGGAAGTCGTCGGCCAGATTGCTGGTTCCACTGGTGGCCATTTCGCCTTGACTGTTCCATCACCATCAGACGAGCGGGATCTCGCCGTGCTGTGGAAACGAAGGATAGCTGCCACGGGTGCGGCTTGGCAGGCTCGGAAACTACGCAGCCTGGCACCTGCGGCGGCCCCATGCCCTGGCCTCATCCAACGTGGTCCAGTTCAGGCAGAACGGCTTCGTATCCCGTCCGCTGGGGGCTGAAGTGC
>CAXUHB010000030.1:0-46958 GCA_964250755.1 uncultured Acetobacteraceae bacterium
CTGCGGAAGCTGCGGACCATCCTGCGCTACCTCGGCACCTGCGACGGCAACATGGAGGAGGGGTCCATGCGCGCCGACGTGAACGTGTCCGTACGCAAGCATGGGGAGCCGTTCCGCACGCGCTGCGAGGTCAAGAACGTCAACTCCGTCCGCTTCGTCATGCAGGCCATCGAGGCCGAGGCGGCGCGGCAGGTGCAGGTGTGGGAGGACGGCGGGGAGGTCGTGCAGGAGACACGCCTGTTCGACCCGGCGCGCGGCGAGACCCGCAGCCTGCGCAGCAAGGAGGACGCGCACGACTACCGCTACTTCCCCGACCCCGACCTGCTGCCGCTGGTGCTGGACGAGGACTGGGTGGCGTCCCTGAAGGCGCACCTGCCCGAGCTGCCGGACGCCAAGCGCGCCCGCTTCGTAGCCCAACACGGTCTTCCCGCCTACGACGCCGCGGTGCTGGTGGCGGACCAGGAGACGGCGGCGTTCTTCGAGACCGTGGCCGCCGGGCGCGACGCCAAGCAGGCTGCGAACTGGATGATGGGCGACTTCTTCGCCGCCCTGAACCGCACCGGACGCACCATCGCGGACAGCCCGGTGTCGGCGGCATCGCTGGGCGGGCTGCTGGATCTGCTGGCCGACAAGACCATCAACGGCCGCATCGCCAAAGAGGTGTTCGAGGCGATGGTGGACACCGGCGAACACCCCGCCGCCATCGTGGACAGCCGCGGGCTGCGGCAGGTGCTGGACACCGGCGCGATTGACGCCGCCGTGGACGCGGTGCTGGCCGCCAACCCGGACAAGCTGGCGGAGTATCGTGGCGGCAAGGACAAGCTGTTCGGCTTCTTCGTGGGCCAGGTGATGAAGGCGATGGCCGGCAAGGGCAACCCGGCGCTGGTCAACGAGGCGCTGAAGGGGCGGCTTGGGTAAGGGGACTCTTCTGCTCCCTCTCCCTCCGGGAGAGGGCCGGGCTGAGGGAAGCCCAGCAGCGCACATTCAGGCTGCGGAAGACTGACGTGCCGAAGACTGACGTGCCCAAGCGGGACACGGGACCCATGCTGCCTCCCCCACCCCGACCTTCTCCTGGAGGGAGAGGGGGAAGCGTCGCCCCCTAGCTGTTCGCCCCCAGCATCTCCCGCAGCCGCCCCGCGGCGACCGGCCCTTTCACGGCATCCCGCCACATCGCCTCCGCCACACGCTGGTGCGCGGCGATGGCCTCGTCGGCGCCGGTGATCATCGCGACGCCGGTCTGCACCGTCGGCGCGCTGTCGCTGCGGAACGGGTTGGCGGCCAGCATCGCCCGCTCCCGCGAGCGGAGTATCTTGAACGACGCCGAGGGGTCCGGCCCCGCCAGCAGGCCGAACTGCAGGCCCATCGGCTCGGTGTCCATCAGCCCGGCGATATGCTCGATCTCCCGAGCCGCCACCTTGCGGCACTGCTGCCGCAGGCCGTCGGACAGGCTCATTCCGCCGAGCAGCCCCTGATCCAGGAAGGTCCGGATGGACGATGCCGACAGCAGCGCGATGATGCCGGGCTTGCGCTGCTGATACATCCGCTTCCGCGCGGCCAGGATGCCCAGCACCTGTTCGGCGGTAGTGCGGAACGCCCCCCGGTCCGCCCCGGCGCCCTCCGCCGCCTCGTTCAGGCCATCGGCCATCGCCTTGTCGAACACCTCGGAGGTCGTCAGGTAACTGATGGGTCCGAACACCTGCAGCACCTGGTCCGCGCTTTCCTCGATCTGCCGGATGCGCTCGAAGTAGCCCACAGGACGGCTGTAGTACTCGACGCCGATGCCCAGCAGAGACAGCGGCGACACCTTGAGCAGCTCCGCCAGCCGCTTCACGGTGTCGAGCTTGATGACCTCGCCCTTCTCGTAGCGATACAGCGCCGCCCGGGACACGCCCAGCCGGGCGGCGATCTCCTCGGCGCGCAGACCGGATTCGATCCGGTAGGCCCTGAGCTGCTGCCCGATTTCCGCAAACCGCATCCTTGCCGTCCTCTCTTGATCCGCCGACACAGGCCGGTGCCGCTCATGGTTCCCGGTCTATACTGCAAGACGAGTCGCTAGGCATGATTATTTTGTTAGTCTGATGCGAATTTCCCTGGCGGTGGGCTGGGTCCAGTTATTCAGACGCCGAGCTGGCCCCGCCAGGACAGCCCTGCTTGCGTCGTGGTTGCAGGGCGGTATTCGCATCCCACCCAGCCTGCATAGCCCAGCGCGTCCATGCGCGGCAGGACGTAGGACCAATTGATCTCGCCCGTCCCCGGCTCGTTGCGGCCGGGCACGTCGGCGATCTGCATGTGGGCGATCAGGGGCATCAACGCCTCCATGCGCCGGGTCAGGTCGCCCTCCGTGACCTGGCAGTGATACAGGTCGAATTGCAGGCCGACCCGCTCCATGCCGAGCGCCTGGATGATCGCCGCCGCCTGCGCCGTCGTGTTCAGCACGTAGCCTGGCATGTCCCGGTGGTTGATCGGCTCCAGCACCACCCGTACTCCGGCCGCGTGCGCGTGCTCCGCCGCCCAGGCCACGTTGGCGACATAGGACGCCTGCGCCGCCGCGGCGCTGACCTCGGCGGGCGGGATGCCGGCCATGCAGTGCAGCAGCGGGCAGCCCAGCGCGCCCGCATAGTCCACCGCACGCCGCACGCCGTCCCGGAACTCCGCCTGCCGCCCAGGCAGCCCGGCGGTGCCGCGCTCTCCCGCCGCCCAGTCGCCCGGCGGCATGTTGAACAGCGCCAGGGACAGCCCGGCCGCATCCAGCCGCGCCCGCAGCTCGGCGGCGGGATGATCGTAGGGGAACAGGAACTCGACCCCCTTGAAGCCCGCGGCGGCAGCGGCGTCGAACCGCCCCAGGAACGGAACCTCGTTGAACATCATGGACAGGTTGGCGGCCAGGCGGGGCATGGGGCGTCTCCGGTGGATGCGGAACGCTATCTTTGCCGGCCCGCCTTGGCCAGGGTAGGGTGGGGTGCCCCCTGCCGCCGGACCCGCATGAAGCCTGACCCCGCCATTGCCGAACGCCTGCTGATGGGCCTGCTGCTGGCCGGCATCGCGGTCGGCTGCGTCCTGGTGCTGCACCCCTTCCTGTCGGCGATCCTGTGGGCGGCGATCCTGTCCTATAGCACTTGGCCGGTGTTCACGTGGGTGCGCGTCCATGGCCGGATGCGCCGGGGCTGGGCTGCCGGAGTGATGGTGTTGCTGACGACGGTGCTGATCGTGCTGCCGCTGGCCTTGGCCGCCCCGGCCGGCGCACAGGACGTGGCGCAGCTCCGCGCCTCCATCGAAGCCGCGCTGAGCAGCGGCCTGCCCGGCGCCCCGGGTTGGCTGGCCACGGTCCCGGTGCTGGGGCCGACGGTCGCGGACTACTGGAACGAGTGGGCGGCGGACCTGACCGCGATGGTCAGCTTCTTCCGCCCCTACTTCGGGATGATGGCCGAGCAAGGGCTGAACGTGCTGCTGGGCATCGCCGGAGGGCTGCTGCAGTTCCTGATCGCGCTGCTGATCGCCTTCTTTTTCTGGACATCGGGCGACCAGCTCGCGGCCTACCTGCTGCGCATCGTGCATCGCATCGCGGGCGTCCATGCAGAGCGGCTGGTGACTGTGACGGGCGCCACGGTGCGCGGCACGGTCTATGGCATCCTGGGGACCGCGCTGGTGCAGTGGCTGCTGACCAGCTTCGGGCTGTGGCTGTCGGGCGTGCCGCGCCCGCTGCTGCTGGGGGCCATCGCCGGGCTGCTGTCGGTGCTGCCGGTGGGCGCGCCGGTGGTGTGGATACCGGCGATGCTGTGGCTGATCGGGACGGGGCACCTGGGCTGGGGCATCTTCCTGGGGTGCTACGGCCTGTTCTTCATCACCGGCGCCTACAGCCTGATCCAGCCCTACTTCATCGCGCTGGGCGCCAAGCTGCCGTTCCTGCTGACCATCCTGGGGGTGCTGGGCGGGGCGCTGGCTTTCGGGCTGCTGGGCATCTTCCTGGGGCCGGTGCTGCTGGGCGTGGGCTTCACGCTGGTGACGGAGTTCGCCGGGGCGGCGCCCGTGGCACCGGAGTTGCTTGACCACCGCGGGCAGACTGCCGCAGACAGGGCGGCTGCCGCCGCACGCTGAGGGGATCGCCGCCCGCCCATGTTCGCCTTCATCGTCAGCCGCCTGCTGCAGGCCGTGCCCGTGCTGCTCGTCGTCGGGCTGATCGCCTATGCCATGTTCGCCTTCGTCGGCGACCCCGTGACGATCATGCTGGGCCAGGACTACACCGAGGCGCAGCGGGTGGCGCTGGTGCAGCAGCTCGGCTTGGACCAGCCGTTCTTCGTGCAGTACGGCAAGTTCATGTGGAACGCGCTGCACGGCAATTTTGGCGTCAGCTACCGCCTGGCCCGGCCGGTGATGGATTTGATTGCCGAGCGGCTGCCGGCGACGCTGGAGCTGGCCTTCACCGCCGCCGTGTTCGCGCTGGCGGTGGGCGTGCCGATGGGTGTTTACACCGGCATCCGCCGCACGGCGCTCAGCTCGCGGCTGTTCATGATCCTGAGCCTCATCGGCGTGTCCCTGCCGACATTCCTGATCGGCATCCTGCTGATCCTGGTGTTCAGCGTGATGCTGGGCTGGCTGCCCAGCTTCGGCCGGGGTGAGGTGGTGAACCTGGGGCACTGGACGACCGGTTTCCTGACCGCGAAAGGCCTCAAGGCGCTGATCCTGCCGGCCATCACGTTGGGCGTGTTCCAGATGACGCTCATCATGCGGCTGGTGCGCGCCGAGATGCTGGAGGTCTTGCGGTCGGACTACGTGAAGTTCGCCCGCGCCCGGGGCCTGGGCACGCGGGCGATCAACTTCGGCCATGCCCTCAAGAATACGCTGGTGCCGGTCATCACCATCGCCGGGCTGCAGATCGGCGGCATCATCGCATTCTCCATCGTCACGGAAACCGTGTTCCAGTGGCCCGGCATGGGCCTGCTCTTCATCCAGGCCGTGCAGAACGCCGACATCCCGATCATGGGCGCCTACCTCATGCTGATCTCCGTGCTGTTCGTGCTCATCAACCTGATCGTGGACCTGCTCTACTACGCCGTTGACCCAAGGCTGCGGATCGGCCGCACAGCAGCAGGGGCGGCGCGGTGATGGGGGCGCCGTCCCAATCGGTCGCGCGGTCGGCCGCGCGGTCGGTGGCGCGCTTCTGGGACGGGGATGTCGCCTACGGGTTCCGCCGGTCGCCGGTGGCCGTTGCCTCGGCGCTGGTGCTGCTGACGCTGCTGGCCGGGGCGGCACTGGCGCCGTGGATCGCGCCGTCCGACCCCTTCGACCTTGCCAGCCTGAACCTGATGGACAGCCTGCAGCCGCCCGCCTGGACGGCGGAGGGCACGCGGGCGCACCTTTTGGGCACCGACAACCAGGGGCGGGACATGCTGTCCGCCATCATGCACGGCACGCGCATCAGCTTCATCGTCGGTTTCGCCGCGGTGCTGTTCGCCGTCGCAATCGGGATCGCGGTCGGGCTGCTGTCAGGTTATGCCGGCGGCGCCACGGATGCGGCGCTGATGCGGCTGGCGGACGTGCAGCTTTCCTTCCCCGCCATCCTGATCGCGCTGCTGGTGGACGGCGTGGTCACGGCGGTGCTGCCGCGCAACCTGCATGACAGCCTTCAGATCTATGTCGTCATCTTTGCAATCGGCATCAGCTACTGGCCGCAGTTTGCCCGCACCGTGCGCGGCAGCACCCTGGTCGAGCGCGGCAAGGAATACGTGATGGCCGCCAAGGTGATCGGTCTGTCCGGGCCGCGCATCATGCTGACCCACATCCTGCCCAATGTCCTCGGCCCCGTGCTGGTCATCGGCACGCTCACGCTCGGCCTGGCGGTGGTGACGGAGGCCACGCTGTCCTTCCTGGGCGTCGGCCTGCCCGCCAACAAGCTGTCCATCGGCACCCTGATCCGCGTCGGCCAGGACTTCCTGTTCAGCGGCGAGTGGTGGGTCACCATCTTCCCCGGCCTGGCGCTGGTGCTGATGGTGCTGTCCATCAACCTGCTGGGCGACTGGCTGCGCGACGCGCTGAACCCAAGGCTGCGCTGATGGCCCTCCTGGACGTGCAGGACCTGGTCGTTGAGTTCCCAGGCCGCCGCGGCACCCTGCGCGCCCTGGACGGCGTGTCGTTCAGCATCGAACCTGGCGAGGTCCTGGGCGTCGTCGGCGAAAGCGGCGCGGGCAAGTCGCTGACCGGGGCCGCCATCATTGGCCTGCTGGAGCCGCCGGGGCGCATCGGCGCCGGGCAGGTGCTGCTGGACGGCAGGCGCATGGACAACCTGCCCTACGAGGCGATGCGGCGCATCCGCGGCAAGCAGGTCGGCGCCGTGTTCCAGGACCCGCTGACGACGCTAAACCCGCTGTACACCGTGGGCCAGCAGTTGATCGAGACCATGCAGACCCACATGCGCCTGTCCGACGCGGACGCCCGGGCGCGGGCAGTGGGGTGGCTGCGCGACGTGGGCATCCCTGCCCCGGAGCGGCGGGTGGACGCCTACCCGCACGAGTTCTCCGGCGGGATGCGGCAGCGCGTGGTGATCGCCCTGGCCCTGTGCGCCGAGCCGCGGCTGGTGATCGCCGACGAGCCGACGACGGCGCTGGACGTGTCCATCCAGGCCCAGGTCATCGCATTGCTCAAGAACCTGACGCGTGAGCACGGCACCGCCGTCATGCTGGTCACGCACGACATGGGCGTGATCGCGGAGACCGCGGACCGGGTGGCGGTGATGTATGCCGGGCGCATCGTCGAGATCGGCCCGGCGCGCGACGTGATCCAGCGCCCGTCGCACCCCTACACGGAGGGGCTGATGGCTAGCATTCCGTCGCTGGACGTGCGGGTGGACCGGCTGCGGCAGATTGACGGTGCCATGCCGCGCCTGACCGCGATCCCGCCGGGCTGCCCCTACAACCCGCGCTGCCCCAAGGTGTTCGACAGGTGCCTGGTCGAGCGCCCCGGCCTGATGCCCGCCCGCGGCACCCAGGCCGCGTGCTGGCTATACGATCCCGCCCATGCCGAGGCCGCCCATGCTTGATGCCCAGCCTGACGCGAACACCACCGCCCGCGTCGTGATGGAGGCGACCAAGGTCAGCCGCCACTTCGACGTGTCCCGCCCCTGGCTGGCCCGCACCCTGGCGTGGGAGGGGCGGCAGACGCTGCGCGCGGTGGACGAGGTGTCGTTCAGCATCCCGCTCGGCACCACGCTGTCCCTGGTCGGCGAAAGCGGCTGCGGCAAGAGCACCGTGGCCCGGCTCGCTGTCGGCCTCTACACTCCCACATCCGGCCAAATCCTGTTCGAGGGCGTGGACCTGACCGCCGCCCGCGCCCAGCCTGCGCTGCGCCGGCGGATGAACATGATCTTCCAGGACCCCTACGCCTCGCTCAACCCGCGCTGGCGCGTGCGGGACATCGTGGCCGAGCCGATCCGCGCCTTCCGCCTGCTGCAGGGCCGGGACGTGCAGGACCGGGTGGCGCAGTTGCTGACGCAAGTGGGCCTGTCTCCGCGCGACGGCGAGAAGTTCCCGCACGAGTTCAGCGGCGGCCAGCGCCAGCGCGTCAGCATCGCCCGCGCCCTGTCCAGCGAGCCGGAGTTCCTGGTCTGCGACGAGCCGACCAGCGCGCTCGACGTGTCCGTGCAGGCGCAGATCCTGAACCTGATGCGCGACCTGCAGGAGCGGCTGCAGCTCACCTACCTGTTCATCAGCCACAACCTGTCCGTCGTGCGGCACATGTCGGACCAGTTGGGCGTCATGTATCTCGGCCGCATCGTGGAATACGGCCCCGGCGAGAGCATCTTCGCCGCCCCGCGCCACCCCTACACGCGCCTGCTGCTGGAGGCGATTCCGGACCTGTCCATGTCCGGACGCACGCGGGCGGCGGTGGGCGGAGAGGTGCCCAGCCCGATCAACCCGCCGTCCGGCTGCCCCTTCCATCCCCGCTGCCCCCTGGCCAACGACCGCTGCCGGACGGAGCGTCCGGGCTATACGCGGAGCGGCGACGTGCTGGCGGCGTGCCATGCGGTCGAGGAAGGGCGGGACACTTCTGGGGGCCAGCGCAGCCTGATCCAGGCGGCATGAGGCGCCTGGCGCTGCTGTGCCTGCTGCTGGCGCTGCCGGCGCGGGCGGAGGTCACGCTGGGCGCCGTGCTGTCCCTGACCGGCCCCAGCGCCGGGCTGGGCATCCCCGCCCGCAACACCATCGAGCTGCTGCCGCGCACCCTGGGCGGCGACCCCGTGCGCTGGGTGGTGCTGGACGACGGCAGCGACCCCACCGCCGCCGTCCGCGCCGTCCGCAAGCTGGTGGAGGAGGAGCGGGTGGACGCCATCGTCGGCCCCAGCAACGCCCCGTCCTCCATCGCCGTGCTGGACGCTGCCGCCGGCACGCCGTTCCTGTCCCTGGCCGGGTCGAATGCCGTGATCGAGCCGCCGGAGGGCGCGCGCCGCTGGGCCTTCAAGCTGTTCCCGGGGGAACGGCTGGCAACGGGACAGATGGCGGCGCACATGAAGCGGGTGGGCGTGGCGTCGCTGGCGATGATCGGCTTCTCGACCGCGCTGGGCGACGGCTACTTCGCGGCGATGCGCACGGATGCGGAGGGGCAGGGCATCCCGGTCGTGGCGGAGGCACGCTACAGCCCTGGCGACGCCAGCGTGGCGCCACAGGTGCTGCGCCTGCTGCAAGCCAAGCCCGGTGCGGTGTTCGTGGCCGCCAGTGCCACGCCTGCGACGACGCCGATCATCGAGTTGCGCGCCCGGGGCTTCGCCGGGCCGATCTACACGGTGATGGGCATCGCCGGGCCGGACGCGATGCGCGTGGGCGGCAAGGCGCTGGATGGGGTGCTGCTGTCCGGGGTGCCGGTGCTGGTGGCGGAGGCGTTGGACGCTGGCAACCCGGTCAAGCCTGCCGCCTTGCAGTTCATCGCGGCGTATGAGGGCAAGCACGGGGCAGGCAGCCGCAACCTGTTCGGCGCGACGCTGTGGGACTCCGTTCTGTTGCTGAACGCCGCCGCTGGCCAGGCGCTGGCCGCCGCCCGCCCCGGCACGCCCGAGTTCCGCACGGCGCTGCGCGATGGGATGGAGCAGGTGCAGGGCCTGGCCGGCGCCGAAGGCGTGTTCAGCCTGTCCCCCAAGGACCACAGCGGCGCCGAGCCGGCCAGCCAGGTGCTGATCGAGATCAGGGGCGGCACCTACCGCCTGGTCCCGTCCTGACCGCCATCCGCGCTGCCCGCGGCCGGGCGGCGCACCGCAGCGGCATGGATGCCGAGGGTGCGGCGGAGGCGGCGCTGGCCGCCGACGGCTGGACGGTGCTGGCCCGGCGCTTGCGGACAGCCGCCGGCGAGGTGGACTTGGTGGCGGAGCGCGCGGGCCTGCTGGCCATCATCGAGGTCAAGCGCCGCCCGACCCTGGCGGACGCCGCCGCGGCGCTCGGCCCGCGGCAGCAAGCGCGGCTGCTCGCGGCAGCGGAGATCATCCTGGCCGAGCATCCGGAGTGGGGCCAGGCCGGGGTGCGGTTCGACCTGCTGCTGGTGGACTGCGCCGGCCAGGTCCGCCGCATCGCGGACGCCTTCCGGCTGGAGAGTTAAGTTTCTTCTCCTTCTCCCTTCGGCAGAGGGCCGGGGTGAGGGAGTCTTGCGGCGCTGCACATCCCCAAGACGGTGGCAGTGCCGCGCCACGATGCGCGCCCTACTCCGTTGCCAGGGTCTTTCCGACCCTACACCATCCAAACCCCGAGGCAGGTGGATTGCCCGGTTGGCGGCCCCGTGCGATTTGGGCGGCGCTGGGACAGGAGACCGCCGGGATGCTTCGCCGCTTGTATGACCGGGTGCTGCTGCTGTCGGCCAGCCGCCAGGCGCCGCTGTGGCTGGCGCTGGTCAGCTTCGCCGAGAGCAGCTTCTTCCCGATCCCGCCCGATGCCCTGCTGGTCCCGATGGCGCTGGCCCGGCCGGAGCGGGCGTGGCGGTTGGCGGCAATCTGCACGGCCGCGAGCGTCCTGGGCGGGATGCTGGGCTACCTGATCGGCTATGCCTTCTATGACGCCGTTGCGCTGCCGCTGGTGCAATTCTACCACTTGGAGGCGAGGGCAGATGCGTTCGTGGCCGGTTTCCAGCAGTACGGGCTGTGGATCATCCTCATCAAAGGGCTGACGCCGATCCCCTACAAGATCGTCACGATCACCTCCGGCCTGGCGCATTTCGACTTCGCGGTGTTTGTGGCGGCCAGCGTGGTCACGCGCGGGGCGCGGTTCTTCCTGGTGGCGGCGCTGATCCGGTATTACGGGGAGCCGGTGCGGGCGTTCATCGAGCGGCGGTTGACCTTGGTCACGTCCCTGACCGCGGTGGGGATCGTGGGCGGGGTGGTGCTGCTGCGGTTCGTGTAGGGCGGCTCAGGCGTCTTCGGATGCACCCGCATCGAACTCGATGCCGGCATACACCTCGGCAAGGGGCAGCTCCACCCCAATCTCCGGCATGTCCAGCGTGGCATCCCCAGTCACGACACGGCCTGCCCATCCTCCATCCGCGGTGTGGGTGAACACGGTTGCGGCCTGCCGCAACTGCTCCAGCATGACGTAGCGGACGATGGACGGCGTTGCGCCGTATTCCTGGCTCTTCTCGATGCGGTCCACGCTGGCGGTGCTGCTAGAAAGCACCTCGAACACCACCACCGGCTCCGGCACCACGTCCGTGCCGCGCGGCACCGGGGAGCAGGTCACGACCGCATCGGGATAACGGACCCGGCCGGCGACGATGATCTTGAGGTCGCCGCGGAGTGACCGGCACGGCCCTCCCTGCAAGCGCCTGCGCAGCGCCTCGACGACATTGGTTGCAATCTCGGAATGCTCGACGGTGCCGCCCGTCATGGCGACCGCGCGCAGGCCATCGAACTCGTAGCGCAGCTCCTGCCGGCGTTCCCAAGCCAGGAACTCGTCAATCGTCATGGGCCGGCGGAGGGCGATGTTCATGCGGCGCAGCGTAGCAGGGCCGGCGCGGGCTTCGCCAGCGTCCTACGTCCGCAGCCGCCGCAGCCGACGCCACAGCATCAGCGCGGCATCGGCAGGCAGGGCTGGCACCTCACGCAAGCGCCACCACCAGCGGGTGCGGGGCGACTGGGCGGCAGGCCGGCGCGGGGGCGGGCAGGGCAAGGCGCGCAGCCCGGCCAAGCGCAGCAGCACGACGCAGCGGGGCAGGTGGTAGGCGCTAGTGGCGGCATAGACCACGCCCCGGTGCCCGGCCAGCAGCGCCGCGCAGGCTTGGACGGAGGCGATGGTGTTGCGGGCCGTCGGTTCCAGCGTGATGCGGTCGGGCGTCACGCCTTGGGCGCAGAGCAGGGCGGCCATGACCTCGGCCTCCGCCGGGCCGTGGCGTCCGACACCGCCGGTGGGCATGTAGCGGGCGCCGATAGCCTCGCCCAGGCGGAGCGCGGCCGACACCCGCTCCCGCATGGCGCCGCTGGCTTGGCCGTCCGGGCGGACGGCAGCGCCGAAGATGATGACGACAGGCACTATGGAGGGGCGGCCAGAAGGATGCGGTTGACGGGCATCAAGGCATCGTAGGTGCTGCGCCAGGCCCGGGCGAAGGCGTCCGGGCCGGTGCCGCGGGACGCCATTTCGGCAGCCATGCCGCCCACTGTGCGGGCGCCGTCCACCAGGCGGAGCAGGGCGGGGGCCAAGGGTGGCAGCGGCACGGGGATGCGGAGGCCGTCGAACAGGAAGGGCAGGGTGCCGTCGGGGCGGATGTTGCGGGCGATCTCTGCCGCCGGCATCTCCCGCGCCACCGGGATTGCATCCGGACGCATCGGGTCGGGCGCGGGCCGGGCCTCGTCCGCGCGGACGGCATAGATGACGTGGGTACTCATGTTGCCGGCCAGGCCCTCCGCCACGGCAGCGCGGGCCACCGGGTCCAGCCCGGCAATGCGGGCGCGCAGGCGCGGGTCGGGCAGGTAGGCCGCGGGGTCGTAGCGTAGCGGCTCCATCAGCGCCGCCGCCGCCAGCCCGGCGCCGTGCAGCAGCGCCATCAGGTCCGGGACGGTGTAGGCGCGGTCGCGCGGGTTCAGCAGGAGGTCGTACAACCCGGCGTCCCCGCCCTCGATATGGTCGCCGAAGTAGGTGTTGCGGCGCAGCCAGGCGGTCTCCGGCAGGTGGCGCATGACGCGGCGGGCGGTGTCCAGGCGCTCCGGCGGAGGCTGGTTCTCCGGGGCCAGCAGCCGCAGCGCGTCTTGCAGCATATAGACGCCGGTGCGCCCGTGCGGGGCATAGACCATCAGGCCCAGGCCGCCGCCGGGGGCCAGGACGGACAGCAGCGCGGCCAGGCCCGCCGCCGGGTCAGGCAGGTGGTGCAGCACGCCGCAGCAGTCCACATAGTCGAACGGCCCCAGGCCGGACCCTGGCAGGTCCAGCAGGGAGCCGAGATGCCAGTCCAGCGTCAGCCCGCGCGCGTCGGCCCGGGCACGGGCCACGGCCATCGCCGCGGCGGAGCGGTCGAGGTAGGTGACGCCGCCCGGGCGCCCGGCCGTGGCCATCTGCTGCGCCAGCATGATGGCTCCGTCCCCGGTGCCGCCGCCGGCGACCAGGGCGCGCAGGGGCTGGGTGCGGGGGCGGGCAGCGGCGAACACCCAGTGGTCCACCTCTCGCAGGTGGCTGGGGCTGCCGACGACCAGCCGCTTGGCCTCGTCCCGCGGGTCGCGCTTGGGATAGGGGTAGGCTTCGTACTGGGCGGCAAGGGTGGCGTCGGCTGCGTCGGGCGTAATTGGGTCAGGCGTGGTTGCGTCGGGCATGGCGACGGCATATCCCGCCGGGATGCATCCTGCCAGGACGAGAGGCTATTTCGGCATTGGGACCGAGGGAGTGTCCAAAGCTGCCAACGTGGGCGCGCTGCTGCGGACGGGCCATGCGTTCGGGGCGGCATTCTGCTTCAGCATCGGTGCCGGGTGGGACGCCCGGGCAGGGCGGCAGGCGGACACCGCCGACACGCCGTCCCATGTGCCGCTATGGCGCTTCCCGGACCTGGATGCGCTGCACCTGCCGCGGGAGTGCGCGCTGGTGGGGATCGAACTGCTGGACGACGCGGTGGATCTGCCGAGCTTCCGGCACCCGCTGAACGCCGCCTATGTGCTGGGGCCGGAGCGGTCGGGGCTGTCAGCCCCGTTGCGGGCGCGCTGCCGGCACTTGGTCCGCATCCCAACGCGCTTCGCGCTGAATTTGGCAGTGGCGGGGGCGCTGGTGCTGTACGACCGGCTGCTGCAGCACGGGCGCTACGCCGAGCGTCCTGTGGCAGCAGGCGGCCCAGCGGCGGCGCTGGACCCGCCGGGCGGGCACGGCGACCCCGTGTTCCGGCGCAACGTGCCGGGGTGGGTGGGGAAGGAGTAGGCGACCGCTGCTAGAAGTCGGTGCAGCGGCCCTTCTGCTCCCAGTCGCCGAACCGCGTCGGTTCCAGGCCCTTCGGGCCGTCATGCTCGGGCGGCAACTGCGGATGGTCGGGGATGGAGGCCGGGGGGGTCCGGTCGGCGTCCACGCGGGCCAGGTGATCGTCTATCGTCTTGGTCTTGCTGTCCATGTCAGGGAGATGGGCGGGCCGCTGCCCCGGCGCAACTACCCCGCCGGGCGCCGGATGACCCCTGCCAGCCAAACCGTCAGCGCCAGCACGGCCACGGCGTCCACCGCGAACGCCGTGGGATAATCGAAACGGGCGATCACGGCGCCGAAGGCCAGCGCCCCGGCGCTTTGCCCTAGGAACAGCAGGCAGGCGAAGGCGGCGACGGCGGTGGCGCGGGCCTGCGGCAGCAGCTCCGTCGCGCGCGCCTGCAGGACGCCGTGCAGCATGAAGAAGCCGAGGCCCAGCGCCAGTTCGACGGGCACGAACAGCCACCAGGACAGGCCCACCGCGGACAGGACCAGGCCGGCCGCCATCAGGATGCCGCCGGCCAGGACCATCCCGCCCTCGCCCAGCCGCGCCAGCATGGGGCGGGCGGCGCGGGTGTAGCCCCAGGCGCCCAGGCCGAAGCACGCCAGGATCAGCCCAGCGGCGGCATAGTCCAGCCCGAAGTGCTCGTGCAGGTAGGGCGCCACGAAGGGGAAGCAGCCGACGAACAGCGCCCCGTCCAGCGCAGCCGCTAGCAGCACCAGCCGGCCCACCGGGTTGGTGGCCATGCGGCGGTAGTTGTCGGGGTTGATCATGCGTCCGGGGCTGCGGCGGTCCGGCAGGCCCTGGATGCGCCGGGCCAGCAGCACAGACAGCAGGACGGCCAGGCCGGACAGCACCAGGAACACCCCGCGCCAGCCCACGTACTGCCCGAACACGCCGCCCACCGGCCCGGCGAGCGTCTGCGCCAGCACGATCCCGGTCAGGAAACGGCTGAGCGTCACCTGGCGCTGCTCATACGGCACGGCGTCGCCTATGTAGGCCATGCCCACCGGGATCAGCCCAGCGCTGGCGGCGCCGGCGCAGGCGCGCATCAGGGTCAGGCCGGGCAGGCTGGTGGTAAAGGCGCACAGCCCGGTGAACAGAGCATAGCCCACCAGTGCCCCCAGCATCACGCGCAGCTTGCCGAACCTGTCGCCGACCGGACCCAGGATAAGCTGGTTCAGCCCATAGGGCAGCGTGAAGGCGGCGATGACGATGGACACTTGCGGCACCGTGACCAGGAAGTCCGTGCTGATGGCGTGCAGCAGGGGGTCCACAACCCGCGCGCCCGCCGAGGACAGGAACCCCGCCGCGGCCAGCAGGCCAAGCGGGAGAACGGCCACGGTGCGGGCATCGGTGGGAGCGTCAGGCATGGGCGGAGTGTCCGCCCGCTGGCCTCTCAGGACAAGCGGGCGGCAAAAATCCGGGCGGCGCGCAACCCGTGCGCCCCTATGCTGCGGGGTGCTGCAACCTGCGCGCGCGGCCCGCCAGGGCCAGGACCGCGCCCACCCCCAGGATGGCGGCCGATGCCGGCTCGGGGACGCCGGCCGGCAAGGTTCCAGGGCCGGCGTCAACGGAGATGTCGTTGCCCGATAGCGTCACGGCGCCATCGCGGGCGAATGCCCCGCCGGACCGGATGGTGGCCCCGCTGCCCACGGTGATGTCCGCTGCCGCGAGGATATGACCTGTGAACGCGGTGCCGCTCCCCAGCGTGGCCGAGCTGCCGACTTGGAACACGATGCTGTCTCCATCGCCCCCATTGGTCAGCATGACCGACGAGTTGCCGGCCGTCGTCAGCGTCGAGCCGATCCGGAACAGGAACACGGCATGTGCGTTGCCTCCGGCGTCCAGGGTAAGCGCGCCCGTCAGTCCCGCCGAGGTGTCGAAGGTGTAGGTGCCAGGGGTGAGCGTCCGTCCACCCAGGTCCTGCCCGGTCAGCACGGTCCCGGCTGGCGCCGCGGCGGCGAAGCCGTAAGCCGCTGCGCCATCGTCGTGCGCCTGTTGCGCAGCCGCATCCCCGGCATGGATGGCGCCGGTCACGACAACGCCTGGCGGGAAACCCGTGACGGCCGTGCCGGGCCACACTCCGAGGTTCCCACTCAACGTGGTCGCCCCGGTGCTGGTCACGGTTGACCCGGCAAGGACGGCGAACGACGCCGCCGAGCCAAGGTCCACGCCGATCGGGGCGGCGTGCGCCCCTGTCAGCGCAAGTCCAAGCAGGCTGGCGCAAAAGCCTATGGTGGCACGCATGATCTTCAACTCCAGGTTGCTTCGCGACGCCGACAACCTGTTAGCGGAGTCTGACCGGCACGTTGGCTACCTTCCGTTGTAGCCGTGGAATTGTGATCATGGGGTCGTGAGTGGCGGTCACGACGGTTCATGACATCCGACCGACGTAGCCCTCAGGGCTATGGGCCAGTGATGCCTGGCTGCCGCACAGGCGCCGGGCGGTGGCGCCCGGCTGGTCAGCCCATCGGGCTGTGTCCTGATCCCTCACGACGTCCGGGATGTCCGGCGCGGCTTTGAAACCCTGGTGTCCAGGATGTCCCACCCTGAGCGCGTCTGCCCGGGGCACCGCCCCGACATCTTGAACCAACCGCCCTCTGCTTTGACCCTTGCGCACCCGCATCGTCATTGCGAGCCGCGCAGCGACTCAGGGGCTGTCAGCACGGCCTTTGCAGCCTTTGAGCCGCCGCGGCGCAAGGGCTCCTCGCGATGATGGGCTACTTGGGAACAACCGGAGAAAGTGACGTTCGATGTCAGGCCCTTGAGCCTGCTTGGACCCGGCCGCACGCAGGTGCCAGGAGGGACGCGCCGCCGCGGCGGCTGTGCGCAGCCGCGCTAAGCCTTGCTGGCCAAGGTCTAAACGGGTTGAGGCACCGCGGGCGCCGGCACTTCCGCGCCGGCACCGGCTGAGCCGGACAGGGATGCTTGGCCCGCACGCTCCCGCCGGCTGTCCGTCCGCAACTGGCCGCACGCCGCCAGGATGTCGCCGCCGCGGGGCATTCGGATGGGGGACGGGAAGCCCGCGTCCTGCACGATGGAGGCGAAGGCCTCCAACGCCTCACGGGTGCTGGGGCGGTAGCCGCTGCCGGGCCAGGGGTTGAAGGGGATCAGGTTCACCTTGGCAGGGATGCCGGCGATCAGGCGCACCAGCTCCCGCGCGTCGGCCGAGGCGTCGTTGACGCCGCGGAGCATGATGTACTCAAAGGTGATGCGCCGGGCGTTGCTGGCCCCGGGGTAGCGGCGGCAGGCGGCAATCAGCTCCGCGATGGGATACTTGCGGTTGAGCGGCACGATCTGGTCGCGCAACTCGTCGCGTACGGCGTGCAGGGACACGGCGAGGTTCACGCCCAGCTCCGCGCCGCAGCGGTCCATCATGGGAACGACGCCGGAGGTGCTGAGAGTGATGCGGCGGCGGGACAGGGCGATGCCCTCCCCGTCCATGACGATCCGCATGGCCTTGGCCACGTTCTCGTAGTTGTACAGCGGCTCTCCCATGCCCATCAGGACGATGGTGGACAGCAGGCGGGGTGTTTCGCCGCGGGGGCTGGGCCACTCGGCGTAGGCGTCGCGGGCGGCCATGAACTGCCCCACGATCTCCGCCGCGCCCAGGTTGCGGACCAGGGCCTGCGTGCCGGTGTGGCAGAAGCGGCATGACAGGGTGCAGCCGACCTGACTGCTGATGCACACGGCGCCGCGGTCCACGTGGCGGTCGGGGATATAGACCGTCTCCGCCTCCTGCCCGTCGCGGAAGCGGAACAGCCACTTGCGGGTCTCGTCCGTGCTGGTCTGCACGGTGGCCACGTCGGGACGGCCGATGGTGAAGCGTTCGGCCAGCTTCTCCTGCAGGGGCCGGGCGATGCTGGACATGCGGGCGAAATCCGTCGCGCCCTGGTGGTAGATCCAGTGCCAGAGCTGCTTGGCGCGGAACGGCTTCTCGCCGATGGCGGCCAACTCGGCCTCCAGCTCCGGACGCTCCAGCCCGACCAGCTCCCGCCGGCCGTCCGGCAATAGCACCGGGGGCGGGTTGAACAGGGCGGACTTGGCGAGGATTCGGGTGCGTTCGTCCGCCGTCAGGCTCATTGCGTCCACCGGGGCGTCAATTGGGACGTTCATCGGATGGGGCAGGCCTTGTTGATCGCGGCGTAGGCCGGCGTGAAGCCGCGCAGGCTGAAGGTGTCCGAGACGGACGCTGCGCGCGGGGCGGGAGAGCGGGAGACCGCCTGCCGCCCACGCTCGAATGCCGCAACTGCTGCCTTGCCATCGCGGGCGAATGCGGAGCGGTTGGCGGTGTAGAAGGCCAGTTGGCTGGCGTCCACCTGCACCGTCGCCTCTGCGCCCGCGGGATAGGCGAAGCCGGCACTGATGGCCACGGCGTCCCGTCCTGTAGGCCGCTGCGTCACCGTCAGTATCACGTTGCCCCGGCCCGGCAGCGCCGGCGCCGACGCCGCGGCGACCGTGAAGGCGTAGCAGACCAGCGCCCCGCCTTCCTGGTGCGTCGCGGCCTGCCAATCGTCGAACTTGCCCAGGGACCGCGGCGCCCCGGCACGAGCGGGCGCGGCGTGGACGGGGGGGTGCGCCGGGCGCGGCTGCGCCATGGCGGCCACGGGCAGAGCTGCAACAGGCAGGGCGGCAACAAGGATGGCGGCCAGCAGGAGGGAGGCGGGCAAGGCGGCGGGCGAATGCATAGGGGAGAGATACGGTGCGCCGGGCCAGCGGACAAGGATGGCCGCTGGCCCGGCGCCACTGTAGCGTCCTATGGCAACGGCGGTCCCTCCACCACCTGCACCAGCCCGTCCGGGCGCAGCCAGTTGGCGAAGGCCTGCTGCAACTCCGGCGCGGTAACGGCAAGGTAGCGCCGCGCGGCGACCTCCTCGGAGTTCAGGGGCAGGCCGAGGTCGGTCAGGCGCAGCATCCCGCCGGCGATCCGCTCGACGCTGGCGCGGGCCATCGGCAGGCGGCGCAGCGTCTGCGCCTTGGCGCGGGCCAGCTCGGCGGGGCTGACCGGGTTGGCCTGCATGTCGCGGAGGTTCTGCAGCACCAGGTCGCGGGCCTTGTCCACGTTGCCGGGGTCGGCGCCGAACTGGATGGCGTAGGTTGCGCGGGTGCGCTGCCAGTTGAGCTGGCTGCTGACGGAATAGACATAGCCCGTACGCACGCGCAGATCCTGATACAGCCGGGACGAGAAGCCGCCGCCCAGGATGGTGTTGCCCAGCTCCAGCACGTAGCGGTCGGGGCTGGCCACGGCCAGGCCCACCGTCTGGGCCAGGATCACGTTGTCCTGCAGCCGGTTCGGGTCGGCGACGCGCACCTGGCTGGCCGGGTTGGGCGGCAGCGCCGGGGTGTCCAGCGCAGGGGGAGCGCCCTCCGCCGTCCAGCCGCCGAAGGTTTCGGCGACCACGCGCTGCGCCTCCGCCGGCGACACGTCGCCGATCACGACGATGGTCGTCAGGTCCGGGCGGTAGGCGGCGGCGTGGAACGCGCGCACGTCGTCCAGCGTCAGCCCGGCCACCGTGTCCGGGGAGGACCGCCGCAGGCTGGGGTCGCCCGCGGGGACCAGCGCGCGGGTGGTCGCAAGGCCGAACTGGTAGTCGGGCGTGCGGACCTGGCCGGTGACGCTGGCGAGCTGCCGGGTGCGGGCGACGGCGAAGTCCGCGGCGGGGAAGGCGGGGCGCAGCTGGTTCTCGGCCAGCAGGCGCATCCCAGCCTCGAAGTCCGGGGTCAGCGCCTTGAGTTGGAAGCTGCTGCCGGCCTGCACCTGGGCGGCGATGTCGTCCACCGCCTTGCGGAACGCCAGCCGGTCCCGGGACTGCGTGCCGTAGGCGAACAGCTCGCTCGTCAGGGCGGCCACGCCCTCCTTGCCCGGCGGCTCCTGCAAGGTGGGCGCCTGGCGCACGCGGCCATAGACCGAGACGGTGCGGCTGACGGACTCCGGCTGCACGATCAGGCGCAGGCCGTTGGGCAGGGTGCTGACGGCGGGCGCATCCGGCGCGGCGGGCAGGGCCGGCGTCTCCAGCGCGGCAGCGGCCCAGTCCGGCAGGGAGACGCCGCGGCTGGCTCCGCTGCCGAAGCTCTCCACACCCCCGAAGCCGGCAGCGGAGCCGGGGCGCGGGCCGTCCTGCGGGGTCAGCACGGCGGTGACGGCGTTGTCCAGGTTCAGCACCTCCCGCGCGACGCGGGCCACGTCGGCGGGGGTCACGGCCTGGTAGGCCTTGGCGAGGTCGTCGGGGTTGTCCAAGCCCTGCATGGACAGGGCGCGGGACCAGGTGTTGGCCAGGCCGCTGATGCTGTCGCCCTCGAACGCCAGTTGCGCCAGCTCCTGCCGCTTACTGGCTTCGACCAGCTCGGCGGGGATGTTGCCGTCGGCGGCGGATTGCAGGACGCGGCGCAGGTCGGCGAGGACCGGCGCGGGGTCGCCGCCGCGCGGGAAGGCGGCGATGGCGAAGCCCTGGCCGACGGTGGACCGCGGCTGGTAGCTGAACGAGGCCGAAAGCGCCCGGCCGGACGCGACGAGTTCGTTCAGCTCCCCGCGCTGGCTGCCCAGCACGTCGCCCAGCACGTCGGCGGCAGCGAAGTCGCGGGCGGTCAGGCCGGGCATCCGTAGGGCGATGGCGGCGATGCCCGTCGCGAAGCTGGTCGGCAGCTCGATAGTCTGCGCCTTGACCGGCGCGAGGTTGACGGGCGCGTGGGGCGGCAGGTCGCGCCGGGCGATGGGGCCGAAGATGGTGCGGGCCTGGGCGATGGCCGCCGCAGGCTCGACATCGCCGGCGATGACCAGGATGGCGTTGTTGGGAGCATACCACTTGTCATAGAAGCTGCGCAGCAGCGCGGCGTCGGTCTTCTCGAACGAGGGGCGGGTGCCCAGCGCGTCGGTTTCATACGGCGTGCCCGCGAACAGCAGCGCCTGCACCTGGGCGGAATACAGGTAGAACGGGCTGGAGTTGTTGCGCGAGACCTCCTGGTTGATCGCCCCGCGCTCCTGCACCCAGTCGTCTTCGTTCAGGGTCAGGCCGCGCATCCGCAGCGCCTCGGTCCGCAGGGCCAGGGCCAGGTCGGCGGCGGGGATGGTGTAGGTGTACTGGGTGACGGTCTCGTTGGTGAAGGCGTTGTAGGCGCCGCCCAGCAGTGCCCCCAGCTCGAACAACTGGTCCCGGTCCAGCCCGGCGCTGCCGCGGAACATCATGTGCTCGAGCGCGTGCGCGGTGCCGGGGAAGCCCGGCGGGGACTCGTTGGAGCCGGCGAGGTAGGTGAGGTTGGTGGTGACGACGGGGGCGAGCTTGTTGGGCACGACGACGATGCGCAGGCCGTTGTCGAGCGTCGCGCGCATGACACCATTGGTGGCGATCAGGCCGGCGGTGGTCGGGGCGGCGGTTGTGCTGGCTGCGGGGCTGGAGGGTGTGGTCTGCGCGCCCGCGGTTGCGGCGATGGCCAGGGACAGCGCAAGGGTCCAGCCGGTCAGGGTGTGCTTCAAGGAACGTGCCTCCGTCGCCGTGCTGGGCGCATAAGGCAAGCTAAGTGCCCCTTGGGGTTGCCGCTAGGGGTGGATGCGGTTTGGAGGTGGACAATAGCTGAGGCGGCGGCACAGGCCGTGTCCGCCCCCATGTCCCGCAAACGCGCGTCCGCTCAGGTCAGCAACGGCACCAAGTCCGGGTCGCCCTTCCGCATGGCGGCGCGGTAGGCCACCCGTGCGCCGATGCGTTGCAGGTAGGCCAGGACGGCCGGATACGGCGCGAGGTCCAGCGGCAGGAAGATGCGCATTGTGGTCAGTGAGAACACTGTCATCACGTCTGCCGCCGTGAAGGTGCCGCCCGCAAAGTACTCCGCCCCCGCCAGCCGTGCCTCCACCTGGTCCAGCACCCGGTCCAGCCATTCGCGCATCGTCACCAGCACCGGGTTGTCCGGCGCCAGGCCGAGCCGGCGCAGCACCATGTTGCGCCCCATGTTGGGCTGCAGGGTGCCGTTGGCAAAATGGAACCAATAGAGATACGGGGCGAACGCCGGGTCATCTGGGCTGGGCGCAAGGCGGCCGTTTCCATGCCGCCCCAGGATGTATTGGACGATGGCGCCGGACTCGGCCAGCACCACGTCCCCGTCCATGATGACCGGCGCCCGGCCGGACGGGTGCAGCGCCTTCAGCTCCGGCGGGGCCAGGATGGTCACGGGGTCGCGCTTGTAGCGGTGCAGCTCGTAGGGCAGGCCAAGCTCCTCGCACAGCCATAGGATGCGCTCGGATTGCGAGGTTTCGAGGTGGTGTATGGTCAGCATGGCAGCTCCCCTAGCGGCGCGCTTCGGCACCGGGTGGCATCACCAGGCGGCAATACCGGGCGGCGGTGACGCGCGGCGTGCGCCGGGCCATACTCGGGCGGAACAGCGCGGCGGGGAAGACCAGGACATGACCACGCCGCCCGCCCTGGACCTGCGCGGCCTACGCAAGTCGTTCGGGCGCCCGGCGGTGGACGGGCTGGACCTGCAGGTGCGGGCCGGGGAGGTGTTCGCGCTGCTCGGCCCCAACGGCGCCGGCAAGACGACGACGCTGCGGATGGTGGCGGGGCTGCTGCGGCCCGACGCCGGCAGCATCCGGGTCTGCGGCGTGGACGCGCTGGCCGACCCCGTGGCCGCCAAGCAGGTCACGGCCTGGCTGCCGGACGAGCCGCTGCTGTACGACAAGCTGACCCCGCTGGAATACCTGGAGTTCGTGGCGGGCCTGTGGGCCGTGCCCGCGGACCTGGCGGCCCGGCGGGCGCAGGAGTTGCTGCGGCAGCTGGGCCTGTGGCCGCACCGGGACGAGCGGTGCGAGGGCTTCTCCCGCGGGATGCGGCAGAAGGCGGTGCTGGCCGGGGCGCTGCTGCACGACCCGCGCTTGCTGATCCTGGACGAGCCGCTGACCGGGCTGGACGCCGCCGCGGCCCGGGACGTGAAGGACATGCTGCGCGCCCGCGTGGCCGCCGGCACCGGCATCGTGCTGACCACGCACATCCTGGACGTGGCGGAGCGCATGGCCGACCGCATCGGCATCATTGCCGGGGGCCGCCTGCTGGAGGTCGGCACCTTTGCCGAGCTGCGCGCGCGCCACCCCGGGCACGACACGCTGGAGGACATCTTCCTCGCGCTGGTGGCCAGCTCGGCATGAGGCTGTCGGCGGGATCGGCACCCTGGCTGCTGCGGCACGAGCTGCGGCTGCTATGGCGGCGCTACAACCTGGCCCGGCGCTGGCGGTCCGGCATCGTGCTGGCGGTGGGCATTGGCGTGCTGGCGCAACTGCTCGGGCTGGGCGCGGCGGCGTGGCTGCAGGACAGCGCGGCGACGGAGGCCGGGCGGGTGACGGTGGCCAACATCGCCGTGCTGTGCATTGCCGGGCTGATGCTGTCCCACGCGCTGGACGTGGCGGTGGCGTCCTTGTTCGAGCGGCAGGACCTGGATTGGCTGCTGGCGTCGCCGGTGCCGCTGCGCCGGGTGCTGGCGGTGCGCATGATGGGCATGGCGGTGACGATTGCCGGGCCATGGCTGCTGCTGGCTGGCCCGGCGGCCAACGCGATGGCGTGGATGGGGCAGCCGGGCTGGCTGGGCGTGTATCCCGCGCTGTTCGCCCTGGGCCTGCTGGCGGCGGCGGCGGGAACGTGGCTGGGGGTGCGGCTGGTGGCGGCGACGGGGCTGCGGCGGGCGCGGAGGGTGGTGGGCGGGCTGAGCCTGCTGACGGGCGCGCTGGCGTTCCTGGCCAGCCAGTGCGCGGCGCTGCTGACGCCGCCGCTGCGGGCGGCGGTGTGGGATGCGCTGTCCCCGCCGTGCTGCGGGCCGCCCTGGGGCGTCGCATGGTGGCCGGCGCGGGCGCTGCTGGGGGAGGGCGTGCCGCTGCTGGCTCTGCTGCTGGCCGGGGCGAGTGCGGCGGCTGCGGCGGCGGTGGCCCTGCAGCGGCGGTTCGCGGATGGCGCGGCCCTTGCGCCGCCGCGCCCGGCGGCGGCGGCGATGGAGGTGCGCCCGGTGGACGCCGGGCGGTTCCGCCGGGGCGTGTTCGGCACGGTGCTGCGCAAGGAGTTGCGGCTGATCTGGCGCACGCCGAACCTGATCGCTCGGGCGGGATACCAGCTGATCTACGTCATCCCGACGGCAGGCGTGCTGTGGCGCGACGGCCCGGGCGCGGCGGCGCTGGGGCTGGGAACGGTGGGGGTGTTCATCGCCGGGGAGGCCGCGCGGCTGTTCGTGCTGGCGGCGGTGGGGGACGAGGCGGCGGAGCTGGCGGCGGCAGCGCCGGTCCGGCCCGGGCTGGTGCAGCGGGCGAAGATGGCCGCGGCCGGCGTGGGAGCGGCGGCGGTGGCCCTGGTGCCGGGGCTGGGCGTGGCGGCGACCCGGCCCGGGCTGCTGCCGGTGCTGCTGTGCGGCATCGGGTGCGTGACCCTGTCTGGGCTGCTGCTGGGGGTATGGCGTCCGGGCGCGCCGCGGCGGACCGACCTGGGCGGTCGGCGGCCGGGGCTTGCGGACACGGACTGGCTCGGGCTGGTGGTGGGCGGGTGCTGGTCGGGGGCAACCTGGTTGGTGATGGCGGGGTTCGGCTGGGTGGCGGCGGTGCCGGCCGGGGTGGCAATGGCGGTGCTGCTGGCGGTCCGGCGGTGGGGCGGGCGGGTGTCGGGCGTGCGGCGTTAAGGGAGCATGGCGGGATGGCGGAGGCTTTCGACCTGGAGCGGTTCGTGCAGGCGCAGGAGCCGGTGATGCCGCAGGTGCTGGCGGAGCTTGCGGCGGGGCGGAAGCGGACGCACTGGATGTGGTTCGTGTTCCCGCAGATCGCCGGGCTGGGGCGCAGCGCGATGGCGCAGCGGTATGCGCTGGGATCGCTGGACGAGGCGCGGGCCTACCTGGCGCATCCGGTGCTGGGGCCGCGGCTGGTGCGGTGCGTGGGGTTGGTGAACGCGGTGGAGGGGCGGACGATCAACGCGATCTTTGGCAGCCCGGATGATCTGAAGTTCCACTCGTGCATGACGCTCTTTGCTTTAGTGCAGTCCGAGGAAGCCGTGTTTCGACAGGCACTGGCGAAGTATTTTGGGGGTAAACTCGATACGGCCACAACTAGGCAAACTTGTTAGGCTTGCACGGTCGGTTGTGCCTGTAGTATCAGGTGATGCATCCGATAGACCTTCTAGTCATTCTGCCATCAACGCTCCATCCTTGCCAGTAGTTTAATATCCGTTCTCCCGGAAGCTTGCAGGCTGACTTGGGTTAGGAAACCCGTTGTAGTTGTCTGGGCGGTGCTCCTGAACGAGTTGTAAGAACATGCGTTCGAACAGAGTAAGTAGGAGCGCACTCCTTGCCTCGGCCTGATTGGTTTTGAGTTGAACTCGTATTGGCGCAGGGTCAGCGTGGATCACGCCCATCGACTCAGTCTGATTCAGAAGTATTCTATAACCTTTGACACCCACGAAACCGATCTCGACATCAATCGGAGGAAGCACGTTCATGCGTTGAATGATCGCGTCGATATAAGATGGCAGCCGTTTCCTTAATAACATCTCCACAGCTCCGATGTAGAAGAAACTACCATCGGGAAATCGGGTGACGATTGAACGGTTTACCGCCCAGATTTCTCCGTTGAGAAAGAGTTGAACGATAGCGCTTGAGGAGCCATCGTGTGTGAATGGCTCAATATTGGCCGCCCCCCACGCATTCTCATGGATGAATGATCCTCCAGTCGTACTGAAGTGGGGTAAGTCGTGCGCAATGCGCCGAACGTCGGACCTCGTGCGCTGCTCCGCGAGAGCTTGGGATGGGACTAACCTCAAGTAGAAGATAGGAGATACCTCCAAGTAATAATTTGTCAGCTTGGAGTCAAATCGCTGGTCACCTGCTTGTCCAAGCACTGCACCGCGCTCGAACCAAACTCCTGCATTGGCTCCCGCCGACGTGGGAACAAACAATGGGACGGTTTGAAGGGTAGATAGGCTTAGAAATGGCTTCAGGGCTGCAACAAGGCTGTATTTCAAATCCCTGTGCGCGCTCGAAATACCACTTTTCGGTGCTTCGGGCGGCAGATTGTAGAATATAGGGCCTGCCTTGTGAGCGAGGTCAAACGGCAGATCGCTACGGTTGCCGTAGAAGCTGTTGCATATCATGATGAGATTGTTATTGCTGCCTTCAGCGTGCTTTCCCAATGCGTATCCTAGCTCGATAGCGACATTGGGATTCATTAGAGCCTTGCGCGGCATCTCAGTTCCATCATCGCCTTCTCGAACGGGGCCGTGCCCGACTGGGGTCACGTCCACCACTACCACGGCTGCAGCGTCAATCTTGGCAAAGATGGTGGCCGCCAGGTCTGGGCTGCCAGGGACGCCTTGACGGTCTGAGTCTAGATGAATGGCGTCACGATCAAAGCGACCGGTTGGCTCCTCAATGTCCGGATGCGTCTTTAGCTCGTTCACTGCATCGAGCAGAGCGGCGCGGACGAAGTGCCTTCCGGTTTTACCGGGTGTGTCGGACTGCCAAGACCAAAAAATCTTCATTATAAGCGGCCCTCTGCAGCAAAGCTGGCAAGATAGGAAACTTCGAAGTACTACCTGTGACAGATCATTGAGGACTACAATCGTTAATTAGGCTACCATTCGCTAAGACCCGCGGATGCTGGCGCATCCGCGGGCTTTGTTCAGAAGCCTACCCGCACTTAGACCAGCCGCAGTGGTGGCACGTCAGGCACGCCCCCTCCTTGGCAACGCCGGGCTGGCTGCACTTGGGGCACAGCATCCCCAGCGGTGCCGCGCTGACGCTTGAAGCGTGCGTCTCCGCCGCTGCAACCGGGGCAACCAGCATTTCCTTCGCCGGCAGGAAGCCCGTGCCGATCATGTGCTGCTCCAGGATGCCGCCGATGGCGGCGATCAGGGACGGGACGTAGCGCCCCTCGCTCCACTGGCCGCCGCGGGGGTCGAAGATGCCCTGCAGCTCCTCGGCCACGAATGCCACCTCGCCGCCCCGGCGGAATACTGCCGAGATCATGCGCGTCAGCGCCACCACCCAACTGAAATGCTCCATGTTGGCCGACGAGATGAACACCTCGAACGGACGGAGCTGCCCGTCCTCCTCTACGTCGTTGATGGTGATGTACAGCGCGTGCTCGCTGGTGGCCCAGCGCAGCTTGTAGGTGCTGCCGGTCAGCTTGGCCGGGCGCTGCAACGGCTCGTGCGGGGCACGGGCCGGGGCAGGGGGCGTGGCAACGGCCACCGGCGCCGGGGCAGGCGTGGTGGACAGGACGGAGCCGGTGATCATGTTGGGCCGGTACGTCGTGCAGCCCTTGCAGCCCTGGCGGTAGGCGTCCTTGTAAACCTGCTGGAACGACTGGAAATCAATGTCCTCCGGCACGTTCACGGTCTTGCTGATGGCGCTGTCCACGTGGCGCTGCAGGGCCGCCTGCATCTTGATGTGCTCGGCGGGCGTCAGCGTCTGCGCCGTCACGAAGGTGTCGGGCAGGACGGCATCGGCGCCGAAGCGGGCACGGTAGAGGCGGACGGCGTAGTCCTCGACCAGCTCCTCCCGCTTGCTGCCGTCCCGCTCCGTCACCTTGCGGACGTAGGAGTGGGCGAACACCGGCTCGATGCCCGAGGACACATTGTCAGCCAGCAGGGAGATGGTGCCGGTCGGCGCGATGCTGGTCAGCAGGGCGTTGCGTATGCCCTGGCGCGCGATGCTGGCCTGCACGTCGGGGTCCAGGTCGCGGATGCTCTCCCCGGCCATGTAGGCGTCGCGGTCGAACAGCGGGAAGGCGCCCTTCTCCGACGCCAGGTCGGCGGAGGTCAGGTAGGCTGCGCGGCTGACCAGCCCGGCCCAACGCCCCGTCGTCTCCGCCGCCTCGTCCGAGCCGTAGCGCTGGCCGACCATCATCAGCGCGTCCGCCAGGCCGGTCAGGCCCAGGCCGACGCGGCGCTTGGCGAACGCCTCCTGCCGCTGCGCCTCCAGCGGGAAGCCCGAGGCGTCAATGGTGTTGTCCAGCATGCGGACGGCGACCGCGACCAGCTCGGCCAGCTCGCCCTCGTCCAGGCGGGCTTCGGGCGTGAAGGGGTTGCGGACCAGCCGGGCCAGGTTGATGGACCCCAGCAGGCAGGCGCCGTAGGGCGGCAGCGGCTGCTCGGCGCAGGGGTTGGTCGAGTGGATCGTCTCGCAGTAGTGCAGGTTGTTGCGGGCGTTGATGCGGTCAATGAACAGCACGCCGGGTTCGGCGTAGTCGTAGGTGGCGCGCATGATGCTGTCCCACAGCGCCTGCGCCTTGATGGTGCGGTAGGTCTGCCCCCCGAACACCAGCGGCCAGTCGCCGCCGGCGTCCACGGCGGCCATGAAGGCGTCCGTCACCAGCACGGACAAGTTGAAGTTGCGCAGGCGCCCCGGCTCGCGCTTGGCGGCGATGAACGCCTCGATGTCCGGGTGGTCGCAGCGCATGGTGGCCATCATCGCGCCGCGGCGGCTGCCGGCGGACATGATGGTGCGGCACATGCTGTCCCAAACGTCCATGAAGGACAGCGGGCCGGAGGCGTCGGCGCTGACGCCCTTCACGACGGCGCCCTTGGGCCGCAGCGTGCTGAAGTCGTAGCCGATGCCGCCGCCCTGCTGCATGGTCAGCGCGGCTTCCCGCAGGTGGGAGAAGATGCTGCCCAGGTCGTCCTGGATGTCGCCCATGACGAAGCAGTTGAACAGCGTGACGCGCCGGTCGGTGCCTGCGCCCGCGACGATGCGCCCGGCGGGCAGGAACTTGAAGTCCTCCAGCGCCTGGTAGAAGCGGCCCTCCCACATCTCCGGCTGCTGCTCCACGGCGGCCAGGGCCGCGGCGATGCGGCGCCAGGTGTCCTCGATGGTCTGGTCCACCGGGGCGCCGCTGGCGTCCTTGAAGCGATACTTGTCGGACCATATCTGGCGCGAGATCGCCGCGAGCCGCTCATGCGCCGGCAGGCGCAGGTGTTCCGCCATCGTGTCCATCGGGATGCCTCTTGTCTTGACCGTGTGCCCAGGCGCGTCCGAATCGGGGGTGCCCGGGTAGGGCCTGATCCTACACCAGGAAATCCGGCCAGCCCGGGACCGCCGGGCGAAATAGCCGGCCACCCCAGCCCTCCCGCCCATCATGGACCGCCATCAACCTAAGCCGGGCAACAACTTGTGGCCCAATGCGAGGTTGACGGCACAAGATGTGGTGTTGCCGCCCGGCAACGCAGTACTCGCAACCAGCCAAGCGCGCCAACGTGACGAACCCTGGCCCCTTGCAGGGCCAGGGTCAGCGGTCGCGCGTGCGCCCCGCCGCGGACAGAGCATCCAGATAGGATTGCCACCGGCCCGCGTGCTCCTGGCCCAATTGCCGCAGCAGCGTCCAACTGAAGATGCCGGTGTCGTGGCCGTCGGTGAAGCGGATGCGCACGGCGTAGTGGCCGACCGGCTCCAACTCGGCGATGCCGACGCCGCGCTTGCCGGACACCAGCTTGCGGTCGTTGGGGCCGTGGCCCTGCACCTCGGCGCTGGGGCTTTCCACCCGCAGATACTCGGCGGGAAGGCTGATGCAGGCGCCGTCGGCAAACGACACCTCCAGTTCCGCCGTGGCCCGGCGGACCCTCAGCTCGGTGACGGCGGCCTCAGTCATCCAAGCGGCGGGCCTCGTCCGGCAGCATGATCGGCACGCCGTCGCGGATCGGGTAGGCCAGGCCCGCCTTGGCGCTGACCAGCTCCCCGGCGGCACGGTCGTACGTCAGGGGTCCCTTGGTGACAGGGCAGACCAGGATCGCCAGCAGGCGTGGGTCCAGGTCCGGCTCCTGCGTCCGCTCGGGGTCCATCAGCTAGCCTGGCGTCCGCGGCGGCCAGGCTCGACGGCGTGGGCGCCCATGCGCAGTAGCGTCAGCAGGGTGCCGGCACGGTCGGCGGTGTCCTGCGCCTCCAGCAGCGCCTGCTTCTCTGCGGGGTCGAAGGGGCAGACCATGGCCAGGGTGGACACAAGGGCCTCATCGGGCATCTCGTCTATCGCCTCCCAGTTGGCGTCGAAGCCGCGGGCGGCGAAGTAGGCGCGCAGAGCGTCCACCAGCCCGTCGCGGTCGAGGTCCGGGGCCGGCGCGGCCTCGTCCAGGTCGGCGCGGAAGCGGGTGAAGTCGGCGCGGATGCGGCGGTAGCCGCGGCGCATCTCCAGCTCCACCTTGACGGCGAAGCGGATCAGGCCGGTCAGGGTCACCAGCAGGCGTCCGTCATCGGTCTCGCTGAAGGAGGACAGGCGGCCCAGGCACCCGACCCGATACAGGGCGGGTCCGCTGGGCGTCGCGGGGCGCAACTCGTCGAGTTGGATCATGCCCACGACCCGGCCTTCGGACAGGCAGTCCTCGAACATCGCGAGATAGCGGCGCTCGAAGATGTTGAGGGGCAGCTTGCCGCCGGGCAGCAGCAGCGCCCCGGGCAGGGGGAACACGGCGAACTCGGTCGGCAGCTCGTCCAGGCGCGGCGCGTTCCCCATCGGGCTAGCTGAACAGGACGGCGGAGAGGCGGCGGCGGGCGGCGAGCGTCGCCGGGTCGGACAGGCCCCAGGCTTCGAAGAACTTCAGCAGCTGCAGCCGCGCCCCGTCGTCGTTCCAGGTGCGGTCGGCCTTGACGATGGACAGCAGGGCGTCCGCCGCTTCGGCCCGGCGATCCACGGCGTTCAGTGCCGTCGCCAGGTCGTAGCGGGCCTGATGATCGGCGGGGTCGGCGGCGGCGCGGCGCTCCAGCTCGGCCAACTGGCCCTTTGCCTTGCGGCCCTCAACCGCCAGGGTCAGGGCGCTGCGGGCGCCGCTGATCTCGGGATGGTCGGCGATTTTGGCGGGCAGCTGCGCCAGCGCGTCCTCCGCCTGGTCCTCCTGGCCCAGGGCCATCAGGACGCGGATCAGGCCGGCCCAGGCGTCGGGGGATTCCGGGTCCTCCTGCAGCAGGGCGCTGAACAGGCTGCCGGCTTCCTCGTGCTGGCCGGCCTCCATCGCCGCGCGGGCCTCCGCCAGCAGGTCCGCCGCCGGCATCGCGCCGCCGGCCAGCTTCAGCAGGCTCTCGACGAAGCGCTTGATCTCGGACTCCGGCAGCGCGCCCTGGAACATGTCGGCGATCTGGCCCTGCCAGAAAGCGGCCACGGTGGGCACGGACTGCAGGGGCAGGCCGATCTGCGTGAGCTGGGCGACGAGGGCGCGGTTGGCGTCAATGTCTATCTTGACCAGCTTGACCCGTCCGCCGGCGGCGCGCGTCACCTTCTCCAGCGCGGGGGTCAGCTGCTTGCAGGGGCCGCACCAGGTCGCCCAAAAGTCCACGAGGACGGGGACGGTGCGCGACGCCTCGATCACGTCCTGCATGAAGGTCTGCTGGGTGCCGTCCACGATCATGTCGTCGGCCGCGGGGGCGGCGCTGGCCGCGGCAGGGGGCGCGCCGGCCAGGCCGGAGGCGGCGCCGGGGCGGGGGGCGGGGGCACGGGGCTTCTGCCCGATCAGCATGTCCATTGGCGGCCTCATGTCATCCGTTGTTGGGCCATAGATGTTGCGGACGGGTAGTTTGTGCAAGCCGGGCGCAGGGTGCGGGACGAGCGCCGAAACCCCCTTGCACGGCGGGGCAGACCCTTCTAATACCGCGCTTCGCTGGTGCGCGGGCGTAGCTCAGGGGTAGAGCACAACCTTGCCAAGGTTGGGGTCGAGGGTTCGAATCCCTTCGCCCGCTCCAGTTACTCTCTCAAATATAACGACCTGCAGCTGTCCAAACTGAGCAGCCAAGTCCCTTTCCCATGCGTGGGCGTGGATTTGTGGTGGTTGCCAACGACGCTTGGCGGACGTTGACAGCCGGTGGCGCGGGCCGGCGGGCAGCGGCCCTGTGAGATGCAGCGCCATGCAGAGTGACGCTGCCGGGTTGGCATCATGCGGCTCGCCACGATCCCGCGCGGTCGAAGATCACACCAGTCATCCAGCCGCAAACCGCCATGCCGACGATGGTCGCCGCCAGCAGGAGCCCGACTTTGGCGCCCACGCCGCGGGCGGGGGGATACTAGCACAGGATAATCGCGTACCTCGGCATGATGCCGCCCTGGAACAGCGCGAACACGGCTGAAATCACGTAGAGCAACGTGAGCGAGTCGAAGAACAGGAACAGCGGCAACGACGCCAGTTGCAGCACCGACCCAGCTGGCAAGATCGGCAGGCCGCCGATCCCGTCGGCGACCCCGCCGGACCCGGCCCGGCTGACAATCCCAAGCGCCAGCATCACCGACAGCATCTGTGCGCCGCGCGCCGGGCCGTAGCCCAGGTCCGCGCAGTAGGCGACGATGTGGACCTGCGGCATCGACATCGCCACGCAGCAGCCCAGGCCCGCCGCCACGACGCGCGGCTGTCTTGCATGGCAATCCCCATTGCTGGCCGGGGCAGGCTGGGGCGGGGACCCCGTTTCGGCAATTGCGCTTGTCGGCTATCGGGGTGGCCGGCTGAGGTGATCCCGCAAAGCGGGGAGGCACGGCCGTGACGCGTGCCGCATGTGGCGAAGCAGGTGGGGGCACCCGTGCCGCTGTCCGCGTTCGACGCAACAACGTCCATAGGAGGGGAGGTTCAATGGCCCATGTCGTGCTGCCCGCGCCAGACGGCGGAACCGAGCGTTACGTCCTGGCCGGTGCCTCGGCGTTCCCCGCACGCCAGGCGCCTTGCAGCATCCGGACCGCCTATGCCGCCGCCCACGTCGTGGCGGACCCGCGCGCGCTGGTGGAGCCTTGGCGCGTCCCCGCGGTGGACTGGGATGCCACCCTGGCGTTCCGGCGGCACCTCTGGGGCCTCGGCTTCAGGGTTGCGGAGGCGATGGACACCGCGCAACGCGGCGCCGGCCTCGACTGGGCCACGGCCGCAGAGCTGATCGCCCGCTCGCTGGCGGAGGCGCGCACGATGGACGGGGCGGGCCTGGCGTGCGGTGCCGGCACCGATCAGCTCGATCCCGGGGCGGCCCGCAACCTGGACGACGTGGCCGCTGCCTACGAGGTGCAGCTGGAGCACATCGAGCGCCATGGCGGCGCCGTCATCCTGATGGCCAGCCGCGCCCTGTGCCGCCTGGCCAGGGGGCCGGACGACTACCTTGCCGTTTACGACCGGCTGCTGCGCCAGTGCAGCGGGCCGGTGATCCTGCACTGGCTGGGCGAGATGTTCGATCCCGCGCTCGGAGGATACTGGGGCAGCAAGGGCTTCGCACCGGCGATGGACACCGTGCTCACGCTCATCCGCGGGCATGCCGGCAAGGTCGATGGGATCAAGGTTTCCCTGCTCGACAGCACGAAGGAGGTCGAAATGCGGCGGAAGCTGCCGCCGGGGGTGGCGATGTACACCGGCGACGACTTCAACTACGCAGACCTGATCGCGGGCGACAGCCAGGGCTTCTCGCACGCCCTGCTGGGCATCTTCGATCCCATCGCGCCCGCGGCGGCGGCGGCCCTGGCCCGGCTCGGGGCAGGGGACCGCGCCGGCTTCCATGCCATCCTGGACCCGACCGTGGCCCTGTCCCGACGGCTGTTTGAGGCGCCGACCCAGCACTACAAGTGCGGCGTCGTCCTCCTGGCCTGGCTGAACGGCCACCAGGACCATTTCCGGATGGTGGGCGGCGCGGAGTCGGCCCGTGGCATCCTGCACTACGCGGACCTGTTCCGCCTGGCCGACAGGGCCGGGCTATTCACGGACCCTGGGCAGGCCGCACGGCGCATGGCGCAGCTCTGCGCCCTCAACGGCATCGCCTGACACGGGATGGTTTGTTCGCAGCGTCCTGGCCGTGCAGACGTCCGCTGCGGCGGACAGCGAAGGACTGAACCCGGACCCTGGATTGACACCGGAACAGGCCAGCGAGCACCATTGTGCCCGTTGCACGAGAGGCCCGGCTGAAGGCCCGATGTGGAGGGACGGCGCTGAAATTCGGTGAATACCCCAAAGTGGCGTCCCTGACTGATGTGCCGGGCTTTCTGGCCCACGCGGCGGGCGCCGGACTCGACTTCCCGTGCGACCTGGAGATTGAGACCGGCCCTGCCGCGCCCTTCGCCCAGCCCATCGAGGTCTGCGGCCGGACGATGGCCAACCGCTTCTGCATTCTGCCCATGGAGGGTTGGGACGGCCTGGCGGACGGCCAGCCATCCGACCACACCCGCCGCCGCTGGGCGAATTTCGGCCGCAGCGGCGCCAAGCTGATCTGGGGCGGCGAGGCGGTCGCGGTCCGTCACGATGGCCGCGCCAATCCGCGCCAGTTGATGCTGAACGACGCGACGATGGGGGGCATCGCCGCCCTGCGCGAGACCCTGCTGGCCGCCCATGCGGCCGCGGACACCGGCCCAGGGCCACTCGTCATCGGCCTGCAGCTCACCCACTCCGGACGGTTCTGCCGTCCGGAGGCCGGGCGCGGCCTGGCCCCGGTGATCCTGTTCCGCCATCCCATCCTGGACCAGAAGTTCGGCATCCCCGCCAGCCACCCCGTCATGTCCGATGACGACATCGAGCGGCTGATCGAGGATTTCGTGGCCGCGGCGGTGCGCGCGCAGCGCTGCGGCTTCGACTTCGTGGACCTCAAGCACTGCCATGGCTACCTCGGCCATGAGTTCCTCAGCGCGGTCCACCGGCCTGGGCGATTTGGCGGCAGCCTGGAAAACCGCACGCGCTTCCTTCGGGAGATCGTCGCGGGCATCCGGGCGGAAGCGCCAGGGCTGGACATCGGGGTGCGCCTCAGCGCCATAGACCTGGTGCCGTTCCGTCCGGACCCCGCCCTGTCCGGTCCTGCCGCCCTGGGTCCGGGCATCCCCGAACCCTTCGCCGTGCCGTATGACCAGGTGTTCGGCGCCGACCCCGGCCAGCCGACCGAGCCCGACCTCGCGCCCGGCATCGCCTTCTGCACCGTGCTGGAGCAGCTCGGCATCTCCCTGCTGAACGTCACCGCCGGCAGCCCCTACTACAACCCGCACGTGACCCGGCCCGCGCTATATCCACCCTCCGACGGCTACCGCCCGCCGGAGGAGCCGCTCGCCGGCGTGCTGCGCCTGCTGCAAACGGCGCGGGCGTTGAAGCAGCGTTTCCCCGGCATGGTCGTGGTCGGCAGCGGCTACACCTACCTGCAGGAGTTCCTGCCCCACGTGGGCCAGGCCGTGCTGCGCCAGGGCTGGACCGACTTCGTCGGGCTGGGCCGTATGGTGCTGTCCTATCCCGAGCTGCCGCGCGACGTGCTGCGGGACGGCGCCATGAGCAAGAAGCGCCTGTGCCGGACCTTCAGCGACTGCACCACGGCGCCGCGCAACGGCATCGTCTCCGGCTGCTATCCGCTGGACCCGCTGTACAAGAAATCGCCGGAGTTCCGCGCCCTGGCGGACGTGAAGAAGGCCAGCCGGGTTGCGTAGGCGGGCAGCGTGATGCGGATGGTCAACGTTGCCATCGTCGGCACTGGCTTCGTGGCGGAGCTGCACATGCACGCCTACCGCCGGGTGTATGGCGTGGACGCCAACGTGCGTGTCGCCTGCGCCCGCGGGGACGGCGTGCTGGACTTCGCACGGCGCCACGCGATTCCGGCCACCTGCCGCGACTACCGGGAGCTGCTGGCCGACCCCGCCATCGACGTGATCGACCTGTGTACCCCGCCCGCGACCCATGCCGAGATGGTCGTCCGCTGCATGGAAGCCGGCAAGCACGTGATCTGTGAGAAGCCCTTCACCGGCTACTTCGGTGAACCCGGGGATCCCACCCCTATCGGGGAGGCCGTGCCCAAGGCGCTGATGTATGCGCGCGTGATGCGGCAGATGGACGACATGGCCGCCGCGATCCGCGCCACCGGCAAGCTGTTCATGTATGCCGAGGACTGGGTGTATGCCCCCGCGGTGCGCAAGGCTGCGGAGATGATCCGCGCCACCCGCGACAAGATCCTGTTCATGAAGGCGGAGGAAAGCCACAGCGGCTCCCACGCCGCCCATGCCGCGCGCTGGGACATGACCGGCGGCGGCGCGCTGATCCGCCAGGGCTGCCACCCCTTGTCGGCCGTGCTGCACCTGAAGCAGGTCGAGGCCGCGGCGCGCAACGAACGCATCACGGTGTCCGAGGTCACCTGCGACGTCGGCCACATCACCAACCGCGTGCCCGATGCGGACCGCCGATACCTGAACGCCCATCCCGTGGACGTCGAGGATTGGGGGATGATGAGCCTGGGCTTCAGCGACGGCACCAAGGCCACGGTGTTCGCCGGCGACATGATCCTGGGCGGGGTGCGGAACCTGGTGGAGGCCTACACCAGCGGCGGCGTCCTGTTCGCCAACATCGCGCCCAACAACCACATGGTGAGCTACCAGACCGACGAGGCGAAGCTCGCGGACGTCTATATCACCGAGAAGGTGGACCGGAAGACCGGCTGGCAGCAGGTCTGCCTGGAGGAGGAATGGACCCGCGGCTACCAGCAGGAAATCCAGGACTTCATGGAATGCGCCGCCACCGGGCGTCAGCCGCTGGCGGGGCTGGATCTCGCTTACGAGACGATCCGCGTCCACTACGCCGCGTACCAGGCCGCCGAAGAAGGCCGGCGCATCACGCTCTGACATGAGGGAGGGCACCATGGAAGCACCACGCCTCGGACGCCGGGCCGCACTCGGGCTTGGCGCCGGCCTGATCGCCGCGCACGGCGCGCGCGCCCAGGGCGGCTGGGCGCCGTCCCGCCCGATCAACCTGATCGTCCCGTGGGCCGCAGGCGGCTCCACCGACCAGGTGACGCGCGTGGTTGCAGGCGAGCTGGAGGCGGCGCTGGGCCAGACCGTCGTCATCATCAACCAGCCCGGCGCGTCCGGCGCCATCGGCACGAAAAGCTGCTGGGACGCCGCCCGCGATGGCTACACCTGGACCAGCGGCGCGGTGCAGGACCTCGGCGCCTATCAGACCCTCGGCACCGTCAACGCCTCCATCAAGGACTGGAACCTGTTCCTCAGCGTCGCGAATGTGCCCGTGCTCGCCGTCAATCCCAACAGCCCCTACAAGACCGCAGCCGAGTTCATCGAGGGCATGAAGGCGCGCCCCGGCGCCATCACCGTCGCGACCGCCGGCGTCACCTCCGCCGGCCATGCGGCGATGGATCTGGTCGCCAATGCCACCAAGGCCACCTACCGCCACGTCACCTACGACGGCGGCAACCCAGCCGTGGTCGCCACCGTCGCGGGGGAGACGGTGGCGACCAGCCAGGTCGCCAGCGACGAGGCCGAGATGATCCGCGGCAAGCTGCTGCGTCCGCTGGCCGCCATCGGCGACAAGGCCGTGGTGGTCGAGGGCTTCGGTACCATCCCCGCGCTGTCCGACACCATCCCGGGCTTCACGGCGCCTGCCAGCTACTTCGGTATCTTCCTGCCCAAAGGCGTGCCGGAGGAGGTGCTCGCAACCCTCACGGCCCTGTGGCGCGACAAGATCGGCAACAGCGTGCGGCTGAAGGCCTACGCCGCCAAGAACGGCGCGGTCTTTGCGCCCGCCAGCGGCGACCAGGCGCAGGCGCTTGCGTTCCCGGCGGTACAGGCGAATGCGTGGCAACTGTTCAACAGCAACAAGGCCAAGGTCTCTCCCGCCACCGTCGGCATCCCGGCACCTTGACCGCCGCCACCGACCCCGGGGCGGCCCATGGTGGCGGGGGCGGGACCTCCCCGCGGTCCGACCTGCTGGACGCGGCCTTGTGGCTGCTGCTGGGTGCGGCGGTGCTGGCCGGGGCTTGGGGGATGGACCGGCTGGAGAACCAGGACGTGCCGTCCTTCGGCGCCCCGGGCCTGCTGCCTGGCCTGCTCGGCCTCCTGCTGCTGGCCTTTGGTGGTGTCCTGCTGACGCGCAGCCTGCAGCGGGGCGGCCGGCGGGCCGGCGGCGTGCGTCACGCCTTTCTGGGCGCGGCGCCAGGCCGCGCGCTGTGGGTGATCGGGCTGTGCGTGCTGTTCGGCGGGGGCTTGGTGGGGCGCGGCATTCCGTTCTGGGCGTCGTCGGCGGCCTACGTCGCCGTTGCCACCTTGTCCCTGCGGCTTGGCCCGGATGGCAGGCGTGCGCGCATCGGCCCGGCGGCGGTGCTCGCCGCGCTGGGCACGGGGCTGGGCGCGGGCCTCGCCATCACGCTCGTGTTCCAGCAGATCTTCCTCGTCCGGCTCCCTTGAGACACCGGGGGCGCTGATGTTCTCGGGTCTCGGCGACCTCGCGCACGCCTATGCCGGCGTGCTCAACCCGTTGTCCCTTGCATATGGGATGGGCGGCGCCTTGATCGGCATCATCGTCGGCTGCCTGCCGGGGCTGTCGGCCACGCTGTGCATCGCTTTGCTGACCACGCTGACCATCAAGCTGCCCGCCAACGACGCCATCCTCGTGCTCGTCTGCTCCTATGTCGGCACGCTCTACGGCGGCTCACGCACGGCGATTCTGCTCAACATCCCCGGCACCGCCGCCAATGCCGCCTCCTGCGCCGACGGCCACGCGCTGGCGCTGCGCGGGGAGGCGGGCCGGGCCATCGGCATCGCGACGTCGGGCGCCTTCACCAGCGTGCTGATCGGCGTGGTCTGCCTGGCCGCATTCACGCCGCTGCTGGCCCGGGTCGCGCTATCGTTCGGGTCGTTCGAGTTCTTTTGGCTCGCCCTGTTCGGCGTGACCATGTCCGGCAGCCTGGTCGGCAACGACCCGTTGAAGGGATGGCTGATGGGCCTGCTGGGGCTGCTCGCAGCCCAGGTCGGCCAGGACGGGTTGTATGCCCATGACCGCTTCACGTTCGGCTGGGACCAGCTTTCCGGCGGCATCGCGCTCATCCCCGCGCTGGTCGGCGCGTTCGGCTTCGCGGAAATCCTGACCAAGCTGGCCAGCCCGGTCGAAGCCAAGATGATCGAGATGCGCGATTCCGTCCTGCCCCGCTTCCGTGAGGTGGTCCAGTACTGGCCCACCGTCGTACGCTCCGGCATCATCGGTGTCACCACAGGCCTGATGCCCGGCGTCGGCGAGGACTCAGGCGCCTGGATGTCGTATGCCGCGGCGAAGGCGCTCAGCCGCAAGCCGGAGGAGTTCGGGCGCGGCTCCATTGACGGCCTGATGGCCGCCGAGACCGGCGACATGGCCTCGATCCCCGGGCACATGATCCCGCTCCTGGCGCTCGGCATCCCAGGCTCCGCCCCATCGGCCGTGCTGATGGCTGCCATGGTGATCCACGGCATCCAGCCTGGCCCCATGCTGATGGTCGAGCATCCTGGCTTCATCTACGACGTGGTCGCCATGACCACGGTGGCCATGTTCAGCATCCTGCTGTTCGGCCTGTTCCTGGTGCGTCCCCTGCTGCTCGTGCTGCGGGTGAAGAACGCGGTGTTGATGCCGGTCATCTTCCTGCTGTGCACGGTCGGCGCCTACGCCAGCGCGTCCCGGCTGTTCGACGTCTATACGATGATCGCGGTCGGCATCGGCGCCTTCCTGCTGCGCCGCCGCGGATACCACATGGCCCCCTTCGTGCTCGGCCTGGTCCTCGGCGGCTTGCTGGACAAAAGCTTGCGGCGGGGGCTGGTGCTGTCGGACGGCAGCCTGCTCCCCTTCATCACCCGTCCGATCTGCCTGGGCCTTGCAGTGGTCACGGTCCTGACGCTGCTTTTGTATGTCCCGGCCTGCAAAAACGTCGCTTGGCGGGCGGTGCGCATGGCCGGCCGCATCGTCCGGCGCCGCCCAGCGTAGGTGTGGGGCACGCCGCGCATCCTGGAGCGCCCAACAGGACCGTTCAATTTGCTTGAGGCAGACAGGGCAGCAAACGAAAATTAGATGGCGTTCCCGCTGGTGGTGGGACTTCGTCGCTGCTGACGGCGGTGTGGGGTTGGGTGGCCATCGGATCGGCTGGCTGAGGTGGAGTTGCAAGGCCTCACCCCAGACGGGGAGAACCCGGCGACCGAGGACAGATTACCGCTGGCCGAGCTGATGGCCAAAGCCGGAGAGGGCAGTTTCCTGCGCGGCGTCGCGGAGTTGGTCATGCAACTGCTGATGGAGGCGGACGTGGACGGCCTGATCCCTCGCAGCGTCAGCAACGCTCTCGCGTTGCGGAAATTGGGCGCAGGCCGCCACGGGCGCACGCCGGAGCGGTCCACCTGCCGCAACGGCTGCCGCGGCCGGACGCTGGACACGCGGCTGGACAGCTTGCAGCTCCGCATCCCGAGACCGCGGCAAGGGAGCCACTTCCCGCCCTTCCTGGACCGGACTTCCCTGCCCAGCACTGGACCAAGCTGCACTCGACCAACCCCATCGAGCGGCTGAACAAGGAGGTCAAGCGCCGCGCCGGTGTCGCCGGCATACTCCCCAACGAGGGATCAATCATCAGGCTGATCGGCGCCGTGCTGCTAGGCGCCAGCGACGAGGGGCAGACCCAGCACCGCTACATGCAGACGGAGCCGATGGCTGAACTCATGGCAGCGACGGCCGGCGCCAAACCCGCCCGGATCACCACCGTCGCCGTATGACCAGCGGCCACCCAAACCTACAAACAATTCCCATCACGTTGACGAACGCTATCCCTCGGAAGGCTGGCACAGGCTGTCCAACCGTGCTTTTCCGAGACTGCTGGGTGTAGAATCGGGTGTAGATTTGCCGTGGCTGACGGCGAACAGGCACATACCTCGGCGGACAACTGACCTGAACCCCTGGAAGTGATTCACCGGAGATGAGATTTCGGTGTGAACACGGAAGGGAGCGGGATGGCGCGTAAACATCGCTACCCCGCTTGCGGCCCCGCGCTGCCGGAGTGATCCGCCACGACGTGCAACAGGCCGCGCAGGCCCACCAGCATTCCGGACTCGTCCACCTGGAAGCGTGGCGAGTGGTTCGGCTCCGCCGTGCGCGGGTCCTGGCCCGGCCGGGTGATGCCGACCCAGAAGTAGAACGCCGGCACGACCTGCGCGAAGTAGGCGAAGTCGTCGCTCGCCATGCTCGGCGTTCCCGCACGCAGGCTGTCCGCGCTCACAACCCGCGCCAGGCTCGGCAGCCGCTGGTCTACCAGCGATGGCTCGTTGACGACCGGGGGGTAGCCGTTGGGCCACCACTGCACCTCCGCGCTGCCGTTCATGCCCGCAGCCACGGCCCCGCTCATCTCCGCCACGCGGCGCATCATCATTTCCCGCCGGTCCGTGCTGTAGGTCCGCAGCGTGCCGGTCAGCACGGCCTGGTCGGGGATGATGTTGTTGCGCGTCCCGCCCTGGAACGTGCCCACCGTCAGCACGGACGGCTCGGCGATGTTGACCTCGCGGCTTTGGATGGTTTGCAGGGCCGTGACCACCTGGGCGCCGATCACGATCGGGTCCACCCCGGCCCAGGGGCGGGCGCCGTGGGTTTGGCGGCCGTGGATGACGATGCGGAACTCGTCTGCGCTGGCATGCGCCGGGCCGGGGCAGTAGCCGATGGTCCCTGCCGGCAAGCCGCTGACGACGTGCAGGCCGAAGGCGACATCGGGCTTGGGGTCGTTGAATGCACCCTCGGCCAGCATCCGCCGTGCGCCGCCGATCTCGCCCTTCGGCAGGTTCTCCTCCGCGGGCTGGAACACCAGGACCAGGGTGCCGCGCAGCTTGTCCTTCGCGCCGGCGAACACCTCGGCGGCGGCCATCAGGATGGCGGTGTGGCAGTCGTGGCCGCAGGCGTGCATGACCGGCACCTGCACGCCGTCCCAGGTGGCCGTCGCCGTCGAGGCGAAGGGCAGGCCCACCGGCTCCGGCACGGGCAGCGCGTCCATGTCCGCCCGCAGCGCGATGGTCGGCCCCGGCCCGGCACCGCCGCGCAGCACGGCCACGACCCCCGTCGCGGCCACCTTGTCGCGCACGTCGTAGCCCAGGGCGCGCAGGTGGGCCGCGACCACCCCAGCAGTGCGGTGCTCCTGGTTGCCCAACTCGGGGTTGGCGTGGAAGTCGCGGCGCCAAGCGACCATGCGCAGCTCAATGGCCGTCGCCGCTGCGTCCAGTTGGGCGTGCAACGGATGTGCGGGGCCGGGCACCACTGTGGCGCGGGCGACGCGCGCCGGGAACGCCGCCGCGGCCCCGCAGGCGCAGGCCGCGGCGAGCAGGCCGCGCCGCGCCAGGGTTGGCGCGCGGAGGGGTGACACGGCCTCGGCCACCAGGCGGGCGCGGCGGGGCTGGAATAGCATGGGGCGGCACCGTGCTGTTGCGTGCGGCATCCCAACACGGGCGGCTTTGCCGGCGCAAGCGCGGGCTGGGCTTCAAATCGTCTGACACTGCATTGACCGCATGCGCGAATGCACCGCAACGGTGATCTTTATCGGCGCTGATCCGAACCCCAACTTTCTGCTGCTTCCAGCTGCGGCAGCAACATGTTGCAGTCATTTCTGAGGAGGGGGGCGATTCGGCGCTTGTTCACATGCCGGACTCAGGACGCGCGCGCCAGCCTGTTTGCGGCGCGGTGGCGCATATACACGAGCTGCGCCGGAACCTGCGCCAGCCGCCCGCCCGCAAACGGCAGGCCGAACCGCTCGAACCGCCGCCAATCCTCGCCCGTGCCGGCGATCCCGTCCGCGATCAGCCTGCCCGCCATGGTGGTGAGCGCCATGCCAAGGCCGCCAAACCCGGTCGCATACCAGGCGCCCGGCCGCAATTGGCCGATGCTCGGCATGCGCGTCCGCGTGTAGGGCATGGAGCCACACCACGCTGCTTCGATCGGCACATCCAACAGCGCCGGATAGAACGACGCCGCATCCCGCCGCAGCACCGCGCCGATGCGCGCAGGACTCATAGGCCCGATGCCGACCCGCCCTCCCCACACCAGCCGGTGATCGGGCGTGAGGCGGTAGTAGTTGGTGGCCGTGCTGTCATCGAACACGGAATATGGCACGCCGATCGCCCGGCGCTGCGCCTCCGGAAGCGGCGCAGTCGCCATCACATAGCTTTGCACCGGGATCGTCGCGCCGCCCAGCCGCCAGTTCAGCCAGCCGGCATGTCCGCCCAGCGCCAGCACGACCTGTTGCGCGTGGATCACCCCACGCGGGGTGTGCACTGACTTGTGCAGGCCCAGCCGCAGGCGGGTGGCGGGCGTTTGCTCGTACAAGCGCCCGCCCGCCTGCTGGAAGGCGCGCGCCATGCCGCGCGTGAGGTCAAGCGGCTGCACGGAGAACCCCTCCCGGTTCAGCAGCGCCTCCCCGTATCGCGTGGTGTGCAGCGCCTCGCGGACCCGGTTCTGCCCCCAGTACTCCTGCTCCGATCCGAAGTGCCGTGCCATCAGGTCTTGCATTGCGTGCAGGCCAGGGCCGTTGTTCGTCATGCGGCAGCGAAGCGTGCCGTCAACGCGGTCGCAATCAATCCGGTAGCGGTCCAGCCGCTCACGCACCAGCGCCAGGCCCATGCGGCTCAAAGCGTAGAACGCGCGGGCGTCGTCCATCCCGAACCGGTCCACCATGTCCTGCACCCGAACAGGCAGGCCGGGGTTCACGAAGCCGCCGTTGCGACCGGACGCGCCCCATCCTACCCGATGCCTCTCGATCAGCGAGACGGACCGGCCGCGCTCCGCAAGGTCCAGTGCGGTCGCAAGCCCGGCCATGCCGCCGCCCACGACGCAAACCTCCACCTTCAACGGGCCGTCCAGGGGCGGGGCGGCCGCGTCGTCGCGGCGGGTGCGGCCGTACAAGGTTTCGATGTAGTCGGCCATTACCGGCGCAGGCGGGTCCAGACGCGCTCTTGGATGTCCCGCGCCGCCGGGTCGCAGGCGCCGTTGAGGTGCAGCAGCGCCTGCTTGTCCGCGGGCGGGTTCACCGCGGGGTCATTGCGGAGCGACTCCGTAAGGAACGACTCCGACCCCTCGATGGCATTGTTGTAGCCCAGGAAGTTGGACGCTTCCGCTGCGTTCTTGGGCTCCATCATCCAGTTCAGGAACACCTTGGCGTTCTCCAGGTTCGGGGCGTCCTTGGGCACCACGAGGCTGTCCGCCCAAAGGGTCATCCCTTCCCGCGGGAACACGTAGCGTATGCTGGGCTTGCGGGCGTTCGCGCGGTGGAAGGCGCCGTTCCACATCATCTGCATCGCGGTCTCGCCGCCGGCGATGCGGCCAACCGTGTTGTCGGACGAGTACACCAGCACGTCCGGCTTCTGCTTCAGCAGCAAGTCCAGCACCGCCTGGCCCTGCGCGGGGCTGGTGGGGCACACCGGCTGCCCCAAGAGGTAGGACGCGGCGGCAAACACCTCGTTGACGTCGTTCAGCATCCCGATCTTGCCGGCGACGCTGGAGCCTGGCCGCAGCAGGACCGCCCAACTGTCTTCCATCCCGCCGGGGGGCGCCTTGTCCGCGTCGTAGGCGATGCCGGTGATGCCATACATGTAGGGCACGGAGTAGGCGCGGCCCGGGTCGAATGCAGGATTCGCGAACGCGGCCCTGACGTTGCGGAAGTTCGGCAGCGTCGGCGCATCTATCTTCGTGAGCAGCCCCGTGCGGATCATCGTGGACAGCGTGGGCCCGGTCGGCACCACAATGTCGTAGCCGCCGCCGCCGGCCTGCAGCTTCGCCAGCATGGTCTCGTTGCTGTCGTAAACGTCGAGTGTCACATGGATGCCGGTTTCCGCCTCGAACCGCTTCAGGAGGTCGGGCGCCATGTAGTTGGACCAGTTGAACAGCCGCAGCACCTTTTCCTGTGCAACTGCTTGTTGGGTGCCGAAGAGGGCGAGGCAGAGCAGCAGGGTGCGCAGCATGGGCAGCTCCAAATCACACGTTAGGTCGGCCGAGGCGCTGCGAAACCGCAAGCAGCAGCAAGGACAGCAAGATAAGCACGGTCGAGATGGCGTTGACCACCGGCGTGAGGCCGACGCGGATCATGCCGAACACATACACCGGCAGCGTCGTGGTCCCTGGCGAGGCCAGGAAGAATGCAAAGGTGAAATCGCTCAAGGAAACAACGAATCCCAGCGTCGCGCCGGCTGCGATGCCCGGCCAGACCAGCGGCAGGGTGATGCGGCGGAACGCGCGCCAAGGCCCGGCATAGAGGTCTGCAGCAGCTTCCGCCAAAGCCGGGTCCAGGCCGTGCAGGCGGGTCCGAATGGGCAGGTAGGCAAAGGGCAGCGCCAGCACCGTATGCGCCGCGATGATGGCCCCAATGCCCAGCGGGATGCCAATCACCACGAACGCCAGCAGCACGGCAATGGCGCCGACGATCTCCGGCACCAGCAGCGGCAGGCCGATCAGCGTTTCGATGCCCGTTCGCCCGCGGAACGCCGCGCGCTGCATCCCGAGTGCCGCCCCTGCCGCAAGCAGCGTGCTGGCCAAGGTGGCGCACACGGCAATTCCCGCAGAGTTGCGCAGCGCCTCGAGCAACGGCCGGTCCTCGGCAAGGGCGGCATACCATTCAAGGCTCGCCCCGCTCCAGACCGTGATCAGCGGGTTGGAATTGAACGACAGCGCCACTACGACCACGACCGGCACATAGAGCAGCAGAAGCGCCAGCAGCGCCGCCACTCCCGTGCCCGGGAACGGCCAGGGCCGCCACCTCACGCGCGGCGCGCCCGCAGCGCCTGTCCCAGCAGCGCCAGCAGCACGAGGCTCAGCAGCACGAAGGACAGCGCCGCCCCAAACGGCCAGTCCCGCCCCTGCCCGAACTGCATCTGAATCAGGTTGCCGAGCATGAGCGACTTGCCGCCGCCCAGCAGCTCCGGGCTGATGAACGCGCCCAGGCCCGGTATGAACACCAGCACACACCCTGCCACGATGCCCGGTCGGCACAAGGGCAGGGTCACCCGGGTGAACGCCCGCCAGCGGTTGGCCCCGAGATCGAACGCTGCTTCCAGAAGGGAGCGGTCCAGCTTTTCCATGCTGAGATAGATTGGCAGGATCATGAACGGCAGCGCGGAGTAGGTCAGGCCGACTGCGGTGGCGGCCGGGGTGTAGAGGATGCCGAGCCGTCCCTGCCAGCCCAGCGCGTGGGCGGCCTGCTCCAGCAGCCCGTCCTGCCGCAGGATCAGGATCCAGGCGTAGTTCCGCACCAGCAGGTTGGTCCAGAACGGCAGCGTCACCAGGAACACCAGCAGTGCCCGGCGCTGGGGCGGCTGGAATGCCATCCAGAGCGCAGTCGGCAGCCCGAGCGCCAAGCTGAGCAGGGTGGTGGCTGCCGCCACGGCAAAGGTGCGGGTGAAGATCAGCAGGTAGTCGGCGTTGAGCGTGGGCGCGCCCATCAGGTCCTCGTCCCACAGGAACTTGCGGTAGGCGTCCAGGGTATGCGCGGTCCACACCACGCCGCCATCCGGGTTGCGCGCCAGGGTGGACACCCATGCCATCAATCCCAGCGGCGCCACCGTGAGAAGCAGCACCACCAGGACGCTTGGTGCAACCAGCGCCGCGCGCGCCTTCACGTCGGCACTGGCCACACAGCGTCCGGCGGAATGTCCAGCCCGACCATGTCGCCAAGCTGGGCCTGGACGGCCCCGTTGCCGGCCCGCACGCGCAGCACGGTGCCGCAGGGCAGGGCGACATGGTAGGTGGTGCCCGCGCCGTCGTACACCGCCAACTGCACCGTGCCCTGCATCCCGCCGCCTACAATCCGCACCCGCTCCGGCCGGATCGCCAGCGCCACGGGGCCGTCCGGGCCGGATACCGCGGACCGGAGCGTCGTTCCGTCTGGCAGCGCGAAGCGGTATGGGCCGGCACGTACCGCGTCCAGGAGGTTCGCGGCGCCGATGAAGTCGGCCACGAACCGGCTTTGCGGCCGCTCATAGATTTCCGTCGGCGTGCCCACCTGCAGCACCTGCCCGGCCGACATGACGGCGATGCGGTCCGACATCGTCATCGCCTCGTGCTGGTCGTGCGTCACCAGCAGAAACGTGATGCCGACCTCCGCTTGCAGCCGCTTCAGTTCGATCTGCATGCCGGTGCGAAGCTTGGCATCGAGGGCGGAAAGCGGCTCGTCCAGCAGCAGCACCTTGGGCTGGGTCGCGAGCGCCCGGGCGAGCGCCACCCGTTGAAGCTGTCCACCCGAGAGCTGCGCCGCCCGGTGGTCCTCCCGGCCAGTCAGCCGCACAAGCGCCAGCATCTCCGCCACCCGAGCCTTGATGGCAGCGGGCGGCATGCGCTGCATTTCCAATCCGAACGCCACGTTCTGCGCCACCGTGAGATGTGGGAAGATCGCGTAGGACTGGAACACGGTGTTGACCGGGCGTCGGAACGGCGGCAGCCCGTCGAGCACCACGCCGCCGAGCCGGATGCTTCCCTGGTCCTGCGTTTCGAAGCCAGCAATCGTACGCAGCAGCGTCGTCTTGCCGCAGCCGCTTGGCCCTAGGAGGGTGAAGAACTCGCCTGCCCGGATATCGATCGAGACGTCATCAAGCGCGCGCAGCCGGCCGAACGACCGCACGAGGCCCCGGCACTGCACGAGTGGTTCGGTGATCAGCGGCGTCGTAGCGTTCACCTTCCAAGCCTGCACCAGCGGGCAGGCCCTTGGCTATATCGGAGGGGTGTGAACGAGCGCCGAACCGAAACCTCAAGAAGCGACTGCAATGGCTCGCTGCGGTGACGAGTGATGGCGGACGGGTTGGGGGTTTGACCGGCATCGACTCCTGAGGCGGCGGCTGGAGGGCAGAGACGCAGGTCTAATACCAACCCGCTCTGACGTTGACTCCTGGGATTCCCAAGATGGTGCGGATG
>CAXUHB010000031.1:0-45855 GCA_964250755.1 uncultured Acetobacteraceae bacterium
GCGAAGCCGCCCCGTGGCCACCTATCCCGGCGAAACTTCGTCCCTAGACCCTAGATGCTCGAGGACACCTCCAGCCTGCACAGTGACGATACCTTAGAAATGGCCGGCACTCGCGCATCATGCCTCGAATAGTGCGCGCGCGAAGGCTTGCAGCTAGTCAATGGGTGGCTAGCTCGCCGACATCAGCGTCCAGAGTGACACACATCGGTCTACCGCTCGACAATATTCGTCGTTTCTGACCACCACATCAACGATCGTAATACGCTCACCTCACGAAGGTCTGGCAATGGGCCATTCCGCCATCCCAATGTCCAGCGCATCCGCGCACCGTGCCAACCACCCGCGCACCCCGGCAGGTCCGCCGAACACGTCCGGCACGCGCAGCCCTGCGCCATCTAGTGCGCGGGCGGCACGCATTCCGTCCTCGTCGGTCACGTCGTCGCCGATGAACACGGGTTGGCGTCCGGCGAAGGGGGCTTCCGCCATCAGGGCTTCGACCGCAGTGCCCTTGTCTGCGCCGCGGGGGCGGATTTCCCACGCCATCGAGGCTTCCATCAGGACGAAGCGGGTGGCGTCGGGGGCAATTAGGGCCAGGGCGGCTTCACGCAGCGCCGGGCCAGCGTTTGGGACGGCGCGGTAGTGGAGGACGAAGCCGCGCTGCTTCTGCTCCAACAGGGTGCCGGGATGCGCCTCGATCAGCCGGGCGGCCTGGATGATCCACTCGACGGGCGGATCGGGCAGCGATGCGCGGACTACGGGGACGTCAGGCGCGTGGCGGATTGCGCCGCCGTGTTCTCCGGCGACGGCATAGGGGACGCCGGGGAGCAGCTCGTCTATCTGCTCGATGGGGCGTCCGGTCACGATGGCCAGCGCTCCGCCCAGGTGGGTCCGCAGGCGCCGGAGCGTGTTGGCCAGGCCATCCGGGACATGGACCGTGTCGGGCGTGGGGGCGATGTCCAGCAGGGTGCCGTCCAGGTCCAGCAGCAGCGCCGTGCGGCCCGGCGGCGGCAGGGTCAGCGGCACGCCACCACGCGGACGTCGTAGATCGGATGCTGCATCTGGTTCAGCGCCGGGGCCCCAGCCAGCATCCAGCCTTGAAACCCCGTCCCGGTTGGGCGGCTGTCCTGGATATCCAGGAAGGCCGCGGACTCCGCCGGCTGGTCCGCGGGGCGCACGAAGCAGCCGCGCACGGTGATGGTCAGGGAGCCCGACGTGCCGCTGGCGCCGGTCTTGACGGTCAGCGGCGTGGCCTGGGCGCGCACCTTGTCCAGCACCCTCAGCTCCGCTGTGCTGCGCGGCAGCCAGGTGCCGGCGGCAGGCACCCCTTGGCCCCAGGCAGGGGCGGCTAGCAACAGGGCGGCCAGCGCCGTGCGGACTATCGCGGGCGTCATCCGCGCCGGGCTAGGCGCGGGCTACGCAGGCCTGCGACCATTTCGGTCAGGATGGCGCGCATCGCCGCCTCGTCCACGCCCATCAGCAGAGCATCCTCGAATGCGTCCTGCAACACCTGGGCGGCTTCCTGGTGGTTCTCCTCCAGAGTGCGGAGCTTTTCGCGGCAGGACAGCGGGGCGCCGTCGGCGCCGGGCCAGGCGGCAGGCGGGGTCACTGCGGCGGGGCGGAGGGTACGGGGGCGGCCGCGGCCTGGCGGTCCAGCGACTTCTGGGTCGCATCGGCCAAGCTGCCGACGTTGAAGATGAACTTGCCCAGCAAGTCCTCCAGGTTGGTGGCGGACTGGGTGATGGCGACGGTCTGACCGTCCGACAGCACCTTGTCCGATCCGCCCGGAGTCAGGGTCAGGAACGCGCCGCCCAGCAGGCCGCCGGTGCTGATCGTGGCGCTGCTATCGGTCGGCAGCTTGATGTCGCCTTGCACCGTGAAGGCGAGGGTCGCCTGGAACGTCGCGGGGTCTATGGTGCTGGCGGTGACATTGCCGACCTTCACGCCGGCGATCTTCACGTCTGCGCCAGGTCCGATGCTGCCGACGTTGTCAAACCGTGCCTGCAATTGGGTCCCTGCCCTGCCGCTACGGCCGGTGTTGCCGGCGGCGTAGGCGACAAAGGCAACGGTGGCCAGCAGCACCGCTGCACCGGCCGCCAGTTCCGCTGCGCCATGCCGGGTTGCCATCCCGCTAGCTCCCCGGGGTCCAGGATTCGTAGTCGCCCGTGGCGGGCGAGCGGTGCCCGCCGCGGTAGTCGTGGCCCGGCGGGCGGTAGCTGCCGGGGGTGCCGGTCAGGTTCTGCTGGTGCGGCTTCTGCCAGAACCGGCGGGCGCTGAGGGGGATCGGCTCGTCGGTGGTGTAGTGCAGCCAGGCGTGCCACTCGGGCGGGACCTTGGTGGCCTCCGGCTCGCCTTTGTACATCACCCAGCGGCGGGCGCGCTGGCCGGGGCGGGCGCGCTTCTCCTCGTAATAGAGGTTGCCGGCCTCGTCGCTGCCGATGGGGCGGCCGCGGAAGTAGGTGAACAGGCGGGTGCCGATGGTCATGGGCGTCCATATAGGCGGCACGGCGGCGGTGGTCCATCCACGGCAGCGACCCTGCTGCCCTTTGAGGGGCAGCCTGACAGCGCCGCCCCAAGGAGGGCTGGGCACCCCGGCATCGCTGGGTTGGGGCCTTGCTGCAGCGGTTCTTGCAGTTACGGCACGATTCGTTCTATAATCGGATTGAAAAAGTCGTTGTCATGGGACGTGTCATGCAGGATCGCAAAGACTTGCCGAAGGACGCCGCGGCGGTGTTGAAGCGGGTGGGCCGTGTTCCCGGGGCGTCAGGTCCGTTGGAACGCCTTACTATCGTGATCGCGATGTTGGCGATCTCCGCCGCTGCGCTCTCGGCTGCGTTGGCCCTGTCGGACACGGCAGGGGAAGCTTACGGCAAGGCAGTCTCAGCGGCGGCAGGTGGCATCGCGTTCATCTACGCCTACCTGCAATGGCGGGCCGGGCGGCATGAGGCATCATACGACAGGTATTATGACCGGCTCGAAATCTCAAACCGACGCTTCGACGCGCTGCGGGTCGAACAGTTGAAGGGCGACGCGAGGGGGACGACCGATCATCTGCGGACCATGTTCATCTTCGCGGAACTCGACAGCCTGGAATACATCCTCGGCAAGTATCGCCTCCGCTACGTCAGGCCGGAACTGGCATGCCGGGCCATCCGGGCCTTCGCCGCGCGCTGCGAGGACCCGCAGTCCGGTAAGGAATTCGGCAAGGAGGCTGCCGATTGGACCATGCGCCCCGGCACATCATACCAACCTTACACCAAAGCCGCGGTGGAGATGCTGGCCGGCTCGGCTTCATGAGGCGAGCCGTAAAGGCATGGCATGGCCGGATTTTGCGCGGCATGCCAAGTGAAGCGCACGTTGCATCCTCCTGATCCCCGAAGCCGAGACGCCTCAACATTCCCGCTTTCGCCCGCCGCCGCACCGCCCTACCATTCCCGGCATGACACCCCCCCGCATCTGGCATGGCGTCCGCATGCGTGACACGGCGGCTGGTGCTGATCCGGACGCGCCGCCGCGGACGCTCAGCTTGCCGGCGGCTTGGGATGACCGGGCGGCGGCAGCGCTGGCTGCCTTGGCACCAGGGGTTGGGCCGGCGACGTTGCCGCGGGCGGCGGAGGGATGGATACGGCCGCTGGCGGCCCGGGCCGCGCAGGCTGGCGGGGCGGCGCTGTCGGATGCGCTGCATACGTTGCTGCTGCACCGCCGGGCTGCGCCGACCGGGCCGGTTTGGGGGTTGATGGGCACTGCGGCGGACGTGCCGGGGTTCGTGTTCAACCTGCCGGCGTTCCATGATGGGGCGCGCGGGTTCGATGCCGCCGGGTTTGCGGATGCGGTGACGGCGGCGGCCACGGCGCTGCACTTGGGCTATCCGGGCGGGCTGCGCTTCGCCCTGGGGATCACGGACCTGGACGGGCTGCTGGCGCTGCTGGGGCTGGAGTATGACAGCCAGGCGGCGCGGGATGTAGCGCGCGCTCTGGCGGCGCTGCTGCGCGCCACGGCGGACCTGGCGTTTGCCGGGAACCAGCCGGACCTGCTCAGCCGGCATCCGTCCTGGCCACTGCCGCCGGCCAGCACTGCCGTGCCGGGGCTGGCGGCGGCGGCGGACGACGCTCGGCAGGTTGCCCTGCGCGGTGCCGGGGGGGTGCCAAGCACCGCCATCCTGCCGCCTGGCCCGGCTGACGCCCTGCTGGGGGCGGAGACGGGCGGCATCGCGCCGGCGTTCTCTCCGGTTGGACCTGACGGCGCCCTGACGCGCGCCGCGGCGGCTCGGCTGGCGGCACTGGGATTGTCGGCGGATGCAGCCCTGGCGCGCGCGCTGGCGGGGGAGGTTGTGCTGCCCGTGCCGGGCTTGCAGGCGCATCAGGCCATGCACGACGCCGTTGCGCCCTACCTGCACGCGATGCCGCCGCGTCCGGTGGCGGGTGCCCTCCCTGCCCCGCCGCCGCGGCGGCGGGAGCTGCCGGCGCGGCGGCGGGGCTACACGCAGAAGGCGGCGGTGGGGGGGCACCGCGTCTGGCTCCGCACCGGGGAGTATGCGGACGGCACCTTGGGGGAGGTGCATGTGAGCCTGCCGCGGGAGGGCGCTGCGCTGAGGGGCATGATGGACAGCATGATGACGGCCATCAGCCTGGGCCTGCAGCACGGCGTGCCGCTGGCGGAGTATGTGGGCGCGTTCACCTTGACGCGCTTCGGCCCGGCCGGGCGGGTGGAGGGTGATGCGGACGTGGGGCACGCCACCAGCATCTTGGATTACGTGTTCCGCAACCTGGCGATCAACTACCTCGGCCACTGCGCGGTGCCGGAGGGCATTCCGGAGCCGGCTGCGCCCGATCCGTCGCCGTTGCTGCCGATGGACCTGCCGTCGCAGCCGCGCGGACGCCGGACCAGCTTGAGACTCGTTGCCAATGGATAGGACCTGGATATGAGCGGACGGATTGATGCGCGGCTGGCCGAACTCGGGATTGAGCTGCCCACGGCGATGGCGCCGATGGCGAACTATGTGCCTTGGGTGCAGACGGGAAGTTTGGTTGTCGTGTCGGGACAGGTGCCGGCGGTGGATGGTAAGATCGCCGTGATGGGCAAGGTTGGCGCGGACTTGGATGTGGCGGCCGGGCAGCAGGCGGCGCGGCTTTGCTTCACGAACGTGCTGACGCAGTTGCGGGCGGCGTTGGGTGGGGACCTGGACCGGGTGCGGCGGGTGGTGCGGCTGGGCGGGTTCGTGGCGTCGCCGCCGGGCTTTACGCAGCACGCGCTGGTGATGAACGGGGCGTCGGACCTGGCGGTGGAGGTGTTCGGGAATGCTGGGCGCCATGCGCGCAGCACCATCGGCGTGCCCTCCCTGCCCGGCGACGCCACGGTCGAGGTCGAGGGCATGTTCGAGGTGGGGTGAAGGGTTTCCTGAACCGGCTGCGCCGCCATATCAGGCCGATGCCGGACGGAACGCCCAGCCTGACGCTGACCTTGCACCCGCACATCGCCCAGATACCGGCGGAGGAGTGGGACGCGTGCGCCGGGGGCGGCAACCCGTTCGTCAGCCACGCCTTCCTGAGCGCGCTGGAGGACAGCGGATCGGCCAGCGCCCGCACCGGCTGGATGCCGCAGCACGCGGCGCTGCGGGACGGCGACCAGTTGGCGGCGGTCGTGCCGATGTACGCCAAGTCGCACAGCTACGGCGAATACGTGTTCGACCACAGCTGGGCCAATGCCTATGAGCGCAGCGGCGGCAGCTACTACCCCAAGCTGCAGGCTGCCGTGCCGTTCAGCCCGGTTCCCGGCCCTCGGCTGCTGACCCGGCCCGGCATCGCGCCGGAGCAGTTGGGGCAGGCGCTGATCCAGGCGTGCGAGGAGTTGGGGCTGTCCAGCATACACGCCACGTTCTGCACCGACGCCGATGCCGCTGCGCTGGAGGGGGCGGGGTGGCTGCGCCGCCTGGGCACGCAGTTCCATTGGGAGAACGCGGGCTACGCCACCTTCGACGACTTCCTGGGGGCGCTGAGCAGCCGCAAGCGCAAGGCGATCAAGCGGGAGCGGCGGGACGCCAACGGCTGCGGTCTGCAATTCGTGGCGCTGCGCGGACATGAGATCGAGCCGCGGCACTGGGATGCGTTCTACCGGTTCTACACCAGCACGGTGGACCGCAAGTGGGGCAGCGCCTACCTGACGCGCAAGTTCTTCCCGATGCTGTCGGAGCGGCTGGGCGACTCCGTCGTGCTGATGCTGGCGGAGAAGGACGGCACTCCTGTGGCCGGGGCGCTGAACCTGGTTGGGAACGAGGCGCTGTATGGCCGCAACTGGGGCTGCCGCGGCGACTGGCCGTTCCTGCACTTCGAGTTGTGTTATTACCGCGCCATCGAGTTCGCCATCGCGCACGGGTTGCAGCGCGTGGAGGCCGGGGCGCAGGGCGAGCACAAGATACAGCGCGGCTACCTGCCGCGGCCCACGCACTCGGCCCATTGGATCGCGCATTCCGGGCTGCGCCGGGCCATTGCGGGCTACCTGGCGCAGGAGCGTCCGGCGGTGGAGGCGGACATGGCGGCGCTGGCGGAGGGATCGCCCTATCGCCGCACGGGCGAGGATTAGGGAGCGCGGGTCAGAGTGCTCGGGGGGTGTCGGCCGGCGGCCAGTCGGCTGGGTTGGCGGGGGCCGTTGGCCAGGGAGCGGACGGTGCTGAGTGCGGCGCAGTCGCGCAGAGGCGGCCGCCGCGCCAGGCTGCCGCCCCGGACCGCAGCATCTCTTGGACCAGAACTGGCGCGAAGGCCTCGGGCGTCAGGCTGAACGCGGCTTCGGCGTGGTCGCGGAACCAGGGGGCGGACAGCAGGGCCGGGCCGACCTCGACTTCCGTTAAGCCGCCGCAGACGATCAGGTTGTGGCCGAAGATGCGCTTGCAGGCGTGCCAGGCGATGCGTTCGGGTTCGGCACGCCAGCTTGCCAGGCGGCTGCGGGCGCTGGACAGGGCTGCAGGCAGGTCGGTGATGGCGGGGCCATGGCCGGGCAGCCCGATGCGGGCAGGCAGGGCCGACAGCCGCTCGATGGTTTCGGTCGCGCGGTCGAGCGAGTCGGCGCCCTCACGATACGGGTTCAGCCATCCCAGGTCGGCGCCGTGCAGGGCGTCGCCCAGGACCAGGATGCCATGCTCGGCGGAATACAGGCTGAGGTGCCCGGCGGTGTGGCCGGGCGTGCCCACCACCATCCAGGCGCCGGCGCCGGTGCCGATGGTGTCGCCGCCCTGCAGCATGCGCTTGACCTGATACGGCTCGATCGGCTGGCGCAGCCAGGCTGCGCGGCAGGCGTCGGAGTCGCGGGCGTTGACCAGCGCAGCCTCGTCCACCTGCGCGGCGATGGGGGTGCCAAAGCTGGACTCGAACAGGTGGTTGCCGCCGGCATGATCGCAGTGCGAGTGGGTGTTGAAGATCAGCGCCAGGTCGCGGCCGTGCAGCCCTTGCCCGGCCAGCCAAGCAAGCATCGCCGGGGCGTCGGCGCCGAAGCCGGTGTCCACCAGCACGGGGCGGCGTCCGCGCAGCAGAATGGAATTGGCGCTGGGATAAGGGCGCTGGAAGAAAGTCGCTGCCAAGGTCAGCCGCCCTCCCTCAGCAGCGGCCTCACTGCCGCACCCGTCCGGGGAGTGTGGGGTCAAGGCGGCAATGCAAACAAATAACCAACGATTCTGAAGCACTTTGAAGGCTGCGCAGATCGTCGTGCGCCGGGGGAGGATGCAGCAACGATGATCTGGTCAGGGGACGTTCCATCTCTCGTGTCGGCATCGGCCACCGCTGTTGCGGCGGGGATGCAGGACGGTGCCGCGCGCACCAAGGATATGACGCGCGGCATCGTCCTGCTGCAAGGTTCATTGCGGGCTGCCCAGCCAGGGGGGTGGCGTGTGGTGCTCGGGCTGCATCTGCTGCGGCTGGGCCGGCGGATTGATGCGGTGCTGGTCCGCGATGGGGCAGTCGTGGCCGTCCGGCTCTGTCCGGACGCCTGCGCTAACGCGGCGGACCGGGCGGAAGCGGAAGCCGCGGCGTTGGACCTGGCCGACTTCCATTCGGGCTGCGGGGGATTGCCCGTCATCCCCCTCGTGCTCGCTGCCGCCGGCCCGGCACGGCCCACGCGGCCCCTGCCCTTGGCTGGAGCAGCCCCGGTCATAGAGGCGACAAGGCTCCTGCTTCCCGCGGTGCTGCAGGACATCGCCGCCCTCTGCCCGCCCTGCGGCAACAATCCCGCTGACTGGCACGATGCCCCATACCGCCCGGTCCCGTCGCTGGTCGGGGCGGCATGCGCCCTGTATGCCCGACACGACGTGGCGGCGCTGCTGCAGGCCCAGGCAGGCCAGGGCGGCCTGGGCGCCGCCGCTGATGCAGTGGGCAACGCGGTGCAGCAGGCGAAGCGGGACAGAGCGAAGGCGGTGGTGTTCGTGACCGGGGCACCCGGCGCAGGCAAGACGCTGCTGGGCCTCAACCTGGCCTTCGCCGGCTCCGGGGCGGCGTTCCTGACCGGCAATCCCGCACTGGTCCACGTGCTGCGGGAGGCGCTGGTGCGGGACGCCTCGGCCCGGGGTGCGCAGCGACGGGGGGCGCAGCAGCGTGTGGCCGGGGTGATCCAGGCGCTGCCGGCGTTCCGCGACCACCACATCCAGCAGCCGGGTCCACCGCCGGAGCGTCTGGTGGTGATAGACGAGGCGCAGCGTTGCTGGGGCGGCGCCCACGCCGTCAGCAAGACGCGCAACCGGCCGGTGCCGCTGCGGGACTCGGAGCCGGGGCACCTGCTGGATGCGATGGGTCGGCACGATGGCTGGGCCGTGCTGGTGTGCCTGGCCGGCGGCGGCCAGGAGATTCACGATGGCGAGGGTGGGCTGGCCGCATGGTGTGCCGCACTGGCAACCCGGCCCGGCTGGCGCATCGCCGGGCCACCGTCGCACACGTCCGACCCGCGGCAGCGGCTGGATGCGCCGTCCGCTGCCTGGGATCCGCGCCTGCACCTGGCGGCCCCGGTCCGCGCCATCCGGGCGCCGCACGCCCACGCATGGGTGGATGCCGTGCTGGCCGGTGATGCCGGAGCGGCGCGGGCCATTGCGGCGTCGGGCGGTGCGCCGTTTCAAATCACGCGCTCGCTGGGCTTGATGCGGCGGAGCTTGCGAGCCGGACCGGGCGGGAGCGCCCTTCGCCGGGCCGGGCTGGTTGGCAGCTCAGGCGCGCGGCGGCTGCGGGCGGAGGGGCTGGGCGCGGTGCTGCTGCACCAGGATGAGGACGCTGTGGCGCGCTGGTTCCTGGACGCCTGGCCCGACATACGCAGTTCCGAGGCGCTGGAGGTGCTGGCAACCGAGTTCTGCGTTCAGGGGCTGGAGCTGGACCGGGTGGGCCTATGCTGGGATGCCGACCTGGTGCGCGTGGCCGGTGCGTGGCAAGCCCGCAGCTTCCGCGCCAGCGCCTGGACACTGTGCCGCACGGCGGAGGCGTGCAGCAACCGCGTGAACGCCTACCGGGTGCTGCTGACGCGTGCGCGGCATGGCACGATTATCTGGGTGCCGCAGGGCGACACGCGGGACCGCACGCGCGATCCCACACTGTATGATGGCGTGGCCGAACACCTGTTGTCCTGCGGGGCAGCGCCGCTGGACGAGGCAGTTGCGGCAGTGGACACTGCCCCGGTCCTGCAACCGGAGCTGCTATGATCCGCCTGGCGCTGTTCCTGCTGCTGCTTGGTTCTGCTGCTGCCGCCGAGTTGCCAGCGAATGAACTGTCCACTGCGACCGCACCTGCCGATCCGCGCGAGGCCGGCCTCAAGATCGCCACCTGGAACCTGGAGTGGCTGACGACCCGGCCCAAGGGCGATCCCGAGTTGCCGAACAACGTGGTGCCGAAGACGGCGGAGGACATCTCCGGGCTGCGCCGGTATGCGGACACCCTGGATGCCGACGTGATCGCGTTCCAAGAGGCGGACGGGCCGGAGGTCGCGGCGCAGGTGTTTGCGCCAGACCGCTACCGCATCCTGATGACAGACGACCGGGTCACGCAGCGGGTCGGCTTCGCGGTGCGGCGGGGCTTGCAGGTGGAGCGCAACCCGGACTTGGCCGGACTGGACGTTTACCCCACCGCGCGGCACCGTTTGCGGAGCGGGTCCGACATCACCTTGATCCTGCCCGGCGGGCGGTTGCGGCTCCTGAACGTGCATCTCAAAACCGGGTGCAACCAAGCCCGGCTGGACGGTCCCAGCCGCAGCTGCGAGACGCTGCGGCTGCAGGTTGCGCCGTTGCAGGGGTGGATCGCGCAGCGGCGGGAGGAGGGAGTGCCCTTCGTGCTGCTGGGCGACTTCAACCGGCGCATGGACCGGCGGGACGACCTGATGGATGCCCTGTCCAGCAGCGGGCCGCTGCTGCGCGCGACTGCGGGCCGCGGCAGCCCGTGCTGGGGCGGCGGCAGCTTCATTGACCACATCATGGCCGGCGGCGCTGCGCGGGGCTGGATGCAGCCGGCCACGCTGCGGGTTCTGGTGTATCGGGAGACCAGTGCGGAGGCCAAGGAGCACTTGTCCGACCACTGCCCCGTGTCCGTCCGCTTCCGCCTGCCCGGCGACGCGCCTACACTGGCGGGGACGGAATAGGGGCATTCCATGAGCCTGACTTTGCTTGTCACCGGCGCAACTGCCGGGTTCGGTGCGGCCATCACTCGACGTGCGGTGCGCGATGGCCACCGCGTGATCGCCGCGGGCCGCCGGGCCGACCGCCTGCACGACTTGGCGGATGAGCTTGGCAACGCCGTGCTGGCACTACCGATGGACGTGACCGATGCTGGCAAGGTTGCGGCGCTGCCGGACAGCCTGCCGGCGGAGTGGGCCGAGGTGGATGTGCTGGTGAACAACGCCGGCCTTGCCCTGGGCATCAGCCCGGCGCAGTCGGCCGGCTTGGCGGAGTGGGACACGATGGTGGCCACCAACGTCACCGGGCTGATCCACCTGACCCATGCCCTGCTGCCCGGCATGGTGGCGCGGGACCGCGGGCACGTCGTGAACCTGAGCAGCACCGCGGCCAACTACCCCTACCCCGGCGGCAACGTGTATGGGGCGAGCAAGGCGTTCGTCAGCCACTTCACCGATAACCTGAAGGCGGACCTGGTGGGGACCGGCGTGCGCGTGACCAGCGTGGAGCCGGGGCTGGTGGGCGGCAGCGAGTTCAGCCAGGTCCGGTTTGGCAGGGATGCGGACAAGGCTGCCGCGGTCTATGCCGGCACGACGCCGCTGACGCCGGAGGACGTGGCGGAGACGGTCGCCTGGGTGATCGGCCTGCCGTCGCATGTGAACATCAACCGGGTTGAGATGATGCCGACCTGCCAGGGGCCGGGGCCGCTGGTCATCAAGCGGCGGGCATGACGCCTGATCTGGCTGCGCTTGCGGCGCGGTGCCGCGTCACGCCTGGTGTGGCGGTTCGGCTGGACGACTGCGATCCGGCGGACCGGCTGGGGCTGTCCAAGGGGGACGCCGAGGCGCTGCTGGAGGCCAACGCCGCCCGGCTGGAAGCAGCGCATGAGCGGCTGTATGCCAGCCGCACCTGGGCCGTGCTGATGCTGCTGCAGGGCATGGACGCCAGCGGCAAGGATGGCGCGATCAAGCGGCTGGCTGCCGGGCTGAACCCGCAGGGACTGAGCGTGGTGTCGTTTGCAGCACCGAGCAGCCTGGAGCTGTCGCACGACTTCCTGTGGCGCATTCATGCGGCGTTGCCGCCGCGCGGGCATGTGGGCGTGTTCAACCGCAGCCATTACGAGGACGTGGTGGCGCCGCGCGCCAACCCGGCACTGCTGCCGCGGCTGGGGCTGCCGCCGGAGCTGGTGGGGCCGGGCCTCTGGATGGAGCGGCTAAGGGCCATTGCGGCATTCGAGGCCTACCTGGGGCAGCAGGGGACCGCGGTGGCGAAGGTGTTCCTGAACATTTCGCGCGGGGAGCAACGGAAGCGGCTGCTGGCGCGGTTGGACGACCCCGCGAAGGAGTGGAAGTTCGACCCGTCCGACATCTCAGCGCGAGACCGCTGGGTGGAGCATCGGGCGGCGTATGAGGCGGCGTTTGCCGCGACGGCGACCGATGCCGCGCCATGGTATATCGTGCCGGCGGACAGCAAGGGGATTGCCCGCGCGCTGGTGCAATCCATCCTGCTGACGACGATGGAGGGCCTGGCGTTGGACCGCCCTGCCCCCAGCCCGGACCGCCTGGCCGCGATGGCAGCGGCCCGGAAGGCGCTTACGGCGTGACGGTCACACCCTTCCAGAAGGCGACGCGGCCGGCGATGTTGGCTGCGGCCTGCTTCGGGGTGGGGTAGTACCAAACCGCGTCCTTGTTGGTCTGGCCGCCCACGTTGAGCGAGTAGTAATGGGCCGTGCCTTTCCAGCCGCAAACGCTGCTGTGGGTGCTGGGCTGGGTGAACTCCTGCTTGAGGCTGCTGGCGGGGAAGTAGGCATTGCCCTCGACGGTTACGATGTCGTCGCTCTCGGCGATGACCTGGCCGTTCCATGTTGCTTTCATGTATTCTCCTAAAAGTAGAGTGAGCTATACTGATCGGCTCTTGGCAAAGGAGGAGGCGTGTGCGGCATGCCCAGCTAAGCCATATATATGTCCTTCCTCAGTAGAACAGATTGAAGGCCAGCGCTGCATGAAGCCAAGCACTAACTTCGCAGCAACAGTGCGGATTTTTGGCCAATCTTGCTCATTGGCTGGACGATAGGTGGTGACGATTATGTATGTCTTTGGCGGCTCGCCCAGCTTCTGCATAGCCTCGTTTCCAAACTCGTCCATGAAAATTGTGAGTTCGTCCCTCTCACCTTGCGGAGACGGCTGATACAGAACGATCCAGTTACCGTCGGAAATCCATTTGCCCTCGGTTTCGATGGCACCGTTCAGCAGGTCGCTTTGGCTGTCAATCTGGGCACCCAACGCAAGCATGAAGCTGTTGAAGTCCACTTTGAGCGGAACAATACGCGAAAGAAGCACCAGGGTCGGGCTGCTCATGCGTCCGACCGGACGACATGCGTCCTTATGATCTGGATCGCCTGCTGTGTGGACAAACCGCTCCATGTGCCGGCGTCTGAGTAGGGCAAACCTTAGCCAGGTTCAGGAGGTAGTTCAAGACTGATGAAGAAGCGGCCCTGTCCCGTATGATATACATACGCCAAGCGGTTGGGGGCCGAGGGCGCTGCCACGCCCAAGGCATTCAAGTCCCCTTCCCAATGATCGAGAACCACGAAAGACTGCCGGCCAATTGCTCGCGACAGGGCTGTGAAGAACTGTTTGACGACGCGCTTCTTGACCAACTTGGGTGAGCGGCCTGCCCGGCCCCCTACCCCGCTTTGGTGCGCCGTCTCCGGCTCCCGCTTCGATCCACCCTCGTCGCCTTCGTCTTTCGGCCTGGTCAACTCCGGTCGCACACCCACCCAGGAAGGTCGAGAAACGCGGTTCAAGCGGCCTTGCCCCGGTCTTGCTCGATGCGGCGCAGGCGCTCGTCCAGTTCGGAGATCAGGATGCCGTGACCCACAACCGAGGCGTGATAGGCGGCCACATCCGCCCGCAACCTGGCGATCTCCAATCCCTGGTCGGCGAACTTGCGCTCCACCTTGCGGTCGAGGGCGATGATCGCGCCATAGATCGCTGCCAGGTCCACTCCGTTGCCGCTCATGACGCTTCTCTCTCCTTGGCTCGGCCAACCCGCATCAGGCATCACAAACAATGCGCCGGCACCCAGCGTGAGCGCTGCCACGTTTAGCACCAACCGGGCACAGACCGGGCGCGACACTCACGCCCGGCCCCTTCCCGGCTCTAGTGCGCCGTCTCCGGCTCCCGCTCCGAGCCGCCCTCGTCGCCCTCGCCTTCCGGCTTGGCCAGCTCCGGCGCGGGGGGCGCTTCGGTGTACTCGAACTCCAGCTTGTCTTCTTTCAGCGCCACCTTGACCGAGCCGCCGCGGACCAGCTTGCCGAACAGCAGCTCCTCGGCCAGCGGCTTCTTGATCCATTCCTGGATGACGCGGCCCAGGGGGCGCGCGCCATACAGGCGGTCGTAGCCGCGCTCCGCCAGCCATTCCTTTGCGGCGGAGGACAGCTCGATGGTCACGTTGCGGTCGGCCAACTGGGCCTCCAGCTGCATGACGAACTTCTCGACCACGCGGCCCACGATCTCCTGCGTCAGCCCGGCGAAGGTGATGACGGCGTCCAGGCGGTTGCGGAACTCGGGCGTGAACAGGCGCTTGATCGCCTCGGTGTCCTCGCCCTCGCGCTCGGTCCGGCCGAAGCCGATGCTGTCCTTGGCCATGTCGGAGGCGCCCGCGTTCGTCGTCATGATAAGGATGACGTTGCGGAAATCCACGACCTTGCCGTTGTGGTCGGTCAGCTTGCCGTGGTCCATCACCTGCAACAGGATGTTGAACAGGTCGGGGTGCGCCTTCTCGATCTCGTCCAGCAGCAGGACGCAGTGCGGGTGCTGGTCAATTGCGTCCGTCAGCATGCCGCCCTGGTCGAAGCCGACGTAGCCTGGCGGTGCGCCGATCAGGCGGCTGATGCTGTGCCGCTCCATGTACTCGCTCATATCAAAGCGGGTCAGCTCGATGCCCAGCGTGCTGGCCAACTGCCGCGCGACCTCGGTCTTGCCGACGCCGGTGGGGCCGCTGAACAGGTAGTTGCCAATGGGCTTCTCCGCCTCACGCAGGCCGGCGCGGGCCAGCTTGATGGCGGCGGACAGGGCCTCGATGGCCTTGTCCTGGCCGAACACCATCGCCTTCAGGTCGCGCTCCAGGTTGCGGAGCGTCTCCTTGTCGTCCGCGCTCACGCTCTTGGCGGGGATGCGGGCGATCTTGGCGACGATCTCCTCCACGTCCTTGAGCGTCACGAGCTTGCGGCGCTTGTCCTCGCTGACGAGCATCCGGCTGGCGCCGACCTCGTCAATGACGTCAATCGCCTTGTCCGGCAGCTTGCGGTCGTTGATGTACTTGGACGACAGCTCCACCGCGCCGCGGATGGCCTCGTCCGAATACGTGACCTTGTGGTGCTTTTCGTAGTTGGTCTTGAGGCCGCGGAGTATCTTGATCGCGTCCTCTTGCGACGGCTCGTTCACGTCTATCTTCTGGAAGCGCCGCACGAGGGCGCGGTCCTTCTCGAAGTAGTTGCGGTATTCCTTGTAGGTGGTGCTGCCGATGCAGCGCAGGGCGCCGGCGGCCAGGGCGGGCTTGAGCAGGTTTGAGGCGTCCATCGCCCCGCCGCTCGTGGCGCCCGCGCCGATCACGGTGTGAATCTCGTCAATGAACAGGATGCTGCCGGCGTGCGCTTCCAGCTCGGTCACGACGGCCTTCAGCCGCTCCTCGAAGTCACCGCGGTAGCGGGTGCCGGCGAGCAGCGCGCCCATGTCGAGTGCGAAGATCGTGGACTTCAGCAGGACCTCGGGCACGTCACCCTCGACGATGCGCTTGGCCAGGCCCTCGGCGATGGCGGTCTTGCCGACGCCGGGATCGCCCACGTAGAGCGGGTTGTTCTTGGTGCGGCGGCAGAGAATCTGGATCGTGCGCTCAATCTCGGTATCGCGGCCGATCAGCGGGTCAATCTTGCCGGTGGTGGCCTTCTTGTTGAGGTTCACGCAGTAGTTGCTGAGGGCGTCCTGGGCCTTGCGTCCGCCGCCAGGCTTATCCTCGCGCTCGTTATTGTCGCCGGGGCCTTCGTCCTTGGAGCCTGCGACGGGGCGCTGAGTGGCGCGGCCCGGTGCTTTGGCGATCCCGTGGCTGATGAAGTTGACGGCATCCAGCCGGGTCATGTCCTGGAGCTGCAGGAAATACACCGCGTGGCTCTCGCGCTCGCTGAACAGGGCGACTAGGACGTTGGCGCCGGTCACCTCGTCCCGCCCGCTGCTCTGAACGTGGATGGCGGCGCGCTGCACGACGCGCTGGAAGCCGGCGGTGGGCTTCGGGTCGCCGGGGCGGTCTGTGGCCAGGCCGGACAGGTCTTTATCCAGGAACTCGCCGAGATCGGCCCGGAGCTTGTCGAGATCCACGCCGCAGGCGCGGAGCACCGTGGCGGCGTCGCTGTCGTCGGCCAGGCCGAGCAGCAGGTGTTCCAGGGTCGCATACTCGTGCCGGCGCTCGCTCGCCAGGGAAAGGGCACGGTGCAGCGTCTGTTCAAGGTTGCGTGACAGCATAACGACGCTCCTTCGCGCGGGGGACGGCAGACGTGGGCGTGGCAAACGGGGGCACGGCGGCTGCGTCCAATGTGCCTGGGCGGATGTGCCTGGGCCAGATGGGAAAAGCTAAGATGGGTCCTGGTGTGTCAGGTCGGAAGCTCACTCTTTCTCGATAGTGCATTGCAGCGGGTGCTGGTTCTGCCGGGCCAGATCCATGACCTGCGTCACCTTTGTCTCTGCGACCTCGTAGGTGAAGGCGCCGCAGACTCCAACGCCGCGACGGTGAACGTGCAGCATGATCCGGGTCGCCTCCTCCCGCGTCTTCTGGAAGAAGCGCTCCAGCACGTGAACGACGAACTCCATCGGAGTGTAGTCGTCATTCAGCATCAGCACCTTGTACATGGCGGGCTTGCGGGTCTTCGGCCGGGGCTTGACCACCACGCCCGTGTTCGGGGTGTCTCCGCCGTCGCGCTTGTCGTTGTCGCTCATCGCAGTGTCATCCCGTAGGCCAGACCCTCTCCGCCGCGCCGGATCCCATGTGCATCACTGTCCAGGCATGGGCCGCGTGCTGCGTGGGCTGGCGTGGCGCCGACCATGTCACAGCATATCGGAACGCCGTGCCACGGGAAAAGAGCGCCATGGGCCTGCACCGGCCATCTGACGGGGCGGCTGTGACGGATGCGGCCCGGAAGCGCCGTCTCCTCGGCAGCCCAGCCATCAAACCTACGCCCTCGTGCGGGCCGGTATGCGACGGGTGGCGCTGCCACCCGGCCCAGCCCACGATCCCGGCCTGATGTCACCGGGATGCAGCCGTGCCGGGCGCTGCTGCGCCCTGCCCTGGCTGAATGTGGGCCAGGCCGGTCTTCAAGACGAATCCTGCCCCCGGGCGAAGTCCGGGCTCTTCCGCCCGGTCGTCCGGTAAATGCCCGTGTGTCGTCTGGAAGCGGGGCGGAGGCACGCGGGCGTGTCCTCCCGCTCTGTCCTGGTTGGAAAGTCCTGCGGCCCCCGCGCCCCTGTCCACCAGCGCGCTTGCTGCTGGACAGCGTCGCAGCGCCGCACGTAATGTTGACCGCGTCACGAGGAGGGTTGGGTCGCGATGCCCAAGTTTACGTCACGGTTTCATAAGGCGTTGGCCCTCGTTGCGGCAGCCCTGATTGCGGCCCCGGCCGCGTGGGCGCAGGTGGGGTCGGACCGCTATGCATCGGTGGTCATAGATGCCGGCAGCGGCACGATCCTGTCGGCGGCCAGCGCGGACGAGGCGCGCTATCCTGCCAGCCTGACCAAGATGATGACCCTGTATATGCTGTTCGACGCCTTGCGGGACCGCCGCGTGTCGCTCGATCAGATGGTTCCGGTCTCCCCTTGGGCGGCCTCCATGTCTCCGACCAAGCTGGGCCTGACGCCGGGCAGCGCGATCACGGTCGAGCAGGCCATCCTCGGACTGGTCACCAGGTCCGCCAACGATGCCGCGGCGGCGCTAGGCGAGATGCTGGGCGGCGACGAGGACAGGTTCGCGCAGATGATGACGCTGCGCGCGCGCGCTTTGGGCATGACGCGGACGACGTTCCGCAACGCATCGGGCTTGCCGGACCTGGACCAGGTCACGACGGCGCGCGACATGGCGATCCTGGCCCGGCACCTGGTGCAGGACCACCCTTCCTACTACCGCTACTTCAGCGTTCCCGCCTTCGTGTTCCGCGGGCGCACGATCCTGAACCACCAGCACATGTTGGAGACCTATCCCGGCGCGGATGGCCTGAAGACCGGATACATCCGCGACTCCGGCTACAATCTGGTCACCTCTGCGGTGCATGGCGACACCCGCCTGATCGGCGTCGTGCTAGGTGCCGCAAACAGCATGGAGCGTGACCAGCACATGGCGATGCTGCTGGATGCCGGGTTCGACCGCACGGGCGCGCCGATGGTCCTGGCCCGGCGCGAGCCGCCGCCGATGTTCCGCCTGCCCAGCGTCATCAGCACGGCCCAGGCGGCACCGGCCTACCAGGCGCCGCTCTACTCGGCACCATACTCGGACGCGCCTAGCCCGCGCTACCAGGCCGTGGCCATCCCGTTCCAGCCCGCCCCGCCCTTGCCGCGCGGCGCCGCCGTGCAGTTGGCCGGGGTCCGCGGCGGACCGACGCGCCCTGCGGAGATGATGCTGAGGGAGCCGCCCCGGTCCGCGGCGCGGGAGCCCAGCATCCGGCGGACAGCGGAGAGGTGGGGCCCTCCCGACCGCTTCGATCCGCGCGAGCGCGCGAACATCCGGGAGCGGTGGGACCCGCGCGAGCGCACGGACGTGCGGGCCGATCGGCCGCACAGCCGGACGGTGCTGCAACCAGCGCCTTCCCGCTTGCAGCCGGCGCGCGGCTACGAGCCGATGCCCCGGGTGGTCCGTCCCACACGTACGGCTTGGCAGGCAGGGCACTACCCCGGCTGAAACAACCCTACGCCGCAAGGGCCAAGGGCGCAGCTTACAGGCTCATACGGCGGCTCTGGCGGGTTGCGTATGGGCGTTCCCCTTGCGCGCCGGGCCGCTGGGCCGCATTTTAACCTGGTGCCGGGTGCCCTGCCCGGCCGCAACAGGAACGCGGGACGCATGGACGGCGGAGCCGATTCGAGACGCATCACCCTCCATCCGCCTGACGACTTCGCAGGCATGCGCGCCGCCGGGCGGCTTGCCGCTGAGACGTTGGACATGATCACGGCGCATGTGCGTCCAGGCATCGCGACGGCCGAACTGGACCAGTTGTGCCATGATTTCATGGTTGCGCGCGGCGCGGTGCCCGCCACCCTTGGGTATCGCGGCTACCAGCACAGCAGCTGCACCAGCGTCAACCACGTCGTCTGCCACGGCATCCCTGGTGACCGAAGGCTGGTTGACGGGGACGTGCTGAACATAGACGTGACCGTCATCCTGGACGGTTGGCACGGCGACAGCAGCCGGATGTATGCCGCGGGTCAGCCGAGCACGAAGGCGGCCAAGCTGATGGATGTGACCTATGCCGCCCTTATGCGCGGCGTTGCAGCCATCCGGCCCGGCGCCACGCTGGGCGACGTGGGCCACGCCATACAGTCCTTCGTGGAGGCCAACCGCTTCAGCGTCGTGCGGGACTTTTGCGGCCACGGCATCGGACGCCGCTTCCATGAAGCGCCGAACGTGCTTCACTTCGGCAAGCCCGGAGAAGGCCCTGTGCTGCGCCCCGGCATGTTCTTCACCGTCGAACCCATGGTGAACGCCGGACGCCCCGAGGTGAAGGTTCTGGACGATGGCTGGACCGCCGTGACCCGCGACCGCAGCCTGTCCGCGCAATTCGAGCACATGGTGGGCGTGACCCCCACAGGTTGCGAGGTGTTCACCCTGTCCCCGGCCGGCCTGCACAAGCCGCCCTACGGCGCGTGATGGGCGAAGTCTTCGCCACCACGCACCGCCTGCGGTTCAACGACACCGACCGGCTGGGACACGTCAACAACGCCGTGTTCGCGGTCATGCTGGAGCAGGGCCGGTCAGAGCTGGCGGTGGCTGCCGGGCTGCCTGTGGAGTCCGAGGGCCAGGCGCTCGTGATCGTGCGGCTGGAGTTGGACTTCCTGCGGGAGATGGCCTGGCCCGGCGACGTGCTGATCGAGACCGAGGTGGGCCGGCTTGGCGGCAAGTCCTTCCAGTTCCGGCAGCGGCTGATCCATGGCGGCGCGCTGTGCGCCCGCGCGGAGACGGTGCTGGTCGTCATGGACCGTGCCACGCGCAGGGCCGTGCCGCTCGCGCCCGAGTGGCGCAACGCCTTGATGCGATGGGCCGCCCCGGACGCGCCCGGAACCATGCCCGGCTGATGTCGCCGCACCAGGACGACATGCTGCGGCAGCTTGAGCGCCTGGCCCGCTCCGCCCGGCCGCCCCAGGCCAATTCTCAACCCGCTGCGCCGCCTGCCGCCCAGGGTCCGCCTTCGCCTCAGGCTCCGCTTTCGCCTCAGGTTCCAGCGGAACCGCTGATCCCTGCACCGCCGATCCCGGCGCAGCCTATGCCGCCGCAGCCGGGTCCGCGTCCGGCCTCGCCCATGAGCGCAGAGGGGCACCGGGAGCGCATACGCGCGCGCCTGCTGCAAGCCGGGCCAGACAGCGTCGCCGACCATGAGCTGCTGGAGATGGTGCTGTTCCTCGCCCTGCCCCGGCGCGACACCAAGCCCATCGCCCGCGCGCTGCTCACGCGCTTCGGCAGCTATGCCAACGCCGTCGCGGCGCCGGTGCCGGACCTGCTCAAGATGCAGGGCCTCGGCAGCGCCGGGGTGGCCGCCATCAAGACCATACAGGCTGCTGCCCTGCGCCTGGCGCGGGCAGAGGTGATGAACCGTCCCGTGCTGAGCAACTGGGACGGGCTGATGGAGTACCTGCAGGTCGTGGTCGGGCGGGAGCGGGTGGAGCAGTTCCGCATACTGTTCCTGGACAACCGCAACCGCCTGTTGGCCGACGAGGCCCAGGCCCGCGGCACCGTCAACCACACGCCCGTTTACCCGCGGGAGGTCGTTAAGCGCGCCTTGGAGCTTCATGCGGCGGCGCTGATCCTGGTCCACAACCACCCGAGCGGCGATCCCAGCCCGTCGCGCGACGACGTGGAGATGACCCGGCTGATCGGGCAGGCTGCGGGCGCGCTCTCGGTCGTGCTGCACGATCATGTCATTGTCGGCAACGGCCGCTGGTTCAGCTTCCGCCAGCAGGGGATGCTCTGACCGGCAACCCCCGGCTCGCAGCGGCAGGCCAGGGCAACACGACGCTGCAAAGCAGCGGACCACAGGAGGACGTCATGCGCATCCCACTCGGTACGGCACTGTTCGGCTTGGCCTTCGTCTGCCCGGCCCTGGCCCAGGCGCCCGCGCCGGGCTTCCCGGCGCTGGAGGCCAGCCAAGGCGCGGCTAACAGCCAGCCCGGGCCGCGCAGCCTGCCGGCTCGTGCGATCCCCGCCCCGCAGGCCGACCTCAGCCCGGCGGCTCAGGCCCTCGTCGCCGCGCCCTACCGCGTGCCGGCCTGGAATGCCAACCCGCCCGACGACGCTGCCTGGCGCGCCCTGGTCGGCAAGCTGGCCGACGCCGCCCTGCCGGCGCTGGCCAAGGCGCGGGAGCAGCTTGGAGTCACGATGGAGCCGGCGGTGATCGGCGGCGTGAAGGCATTCGTGTTCACCCCGCGCACCATGCCCGAGGCGCACCGCAACCAGCTCATCTTCAACATTCACGGCGGCGGCTATGTGTATGGCCCTGGCGAGTCCGGCACCGCAGAGGCCATGCTGATGTCGGCTTACGGCGGCTACCGCGTGATCGCGGTGGACTACCGGATGCCGCCCGATGCGCCCTACCCCGCCGCGATGGACGACACGGCGGCAGCGTGGCGGGCGGTGGTGGCCACGACTGATCCCAAGCGCATTGCAGTGGTCGGCACCAGCACCGGCGGGGGGATGGCGCTGGCGCTGATGCTGCGCGCGAAGGCGGAGGGACTGCCGCTCCCGGCGGCGATGGCTCCTGGCACGCCTTGGGCCGACATGACGGAGACTGGGGACACCTATAAGACCAACGAGTGGCTGGACAACGTGCTGGTCAGCTATGGCGGCTACCTGAGCCACGCTGCGAAGCTGTATGCGGCCGGGCATGACTTGCGCGATCCGCAGCTGTCGCCGATCTATGGCGACTTCGCAGGGTTGCCGCCGGCCATCCTGACCAGCGGCACGCGCGACTTGTTCCTGTCCAACACCGTACGCACCCACCGCAAGCTTCGCCGCGCCGGGGTGGAGGCGGACCTGAACGTGTACGAGGGACTGTCCCACGCGCAATATCTGTTCGACCCGGCGGCGCCGGAGACGAAGGAGGTGTTCGGGGACATCGCCAGGTTCTTCGACAAGCACCTGGCGCCCTGACGGCAGCAGGTCACGCCCATGCCGTGACGGCCAGCAGACACGGAATGGGTGGGGCCGCGTTGGTCGTGGCCCACCGCCATCAGACCTGAGCAGGGCTGGATCTACAGGCTGGTTTGCAGGAGCTTGCCGGGCCGCCAGACAGGCCCGCATCACAGGAAGGATACAGGGTGCTCGACAGCCGTGCGTCTTGGGTGCGCCTTGGCGTGCTGTTGCTGGTCAGCTCCGTCGGTGGGGTCGGGATGTGGTCGGTGGTGGTCACGCTGCCGGCCGTGCAGGCGGAGTTCGGGGTGGCGCGCGCCGCAGCCGCCCTGCCCTACACTCTGACGATGCTGGGCTTTGCGGCCGGCGGCGTGCTCATGGGACGGGCGGCTGACCGCTTCGGCATCGCGCGCACGGTGGCGGTTGCCGGGGCGATGCTGGGCGTCGGCTACGCCGTGGCGAGCCAGACGCACAGCTTGCTGGCCTACTCGGCAGCGCATGGCGTGCTGGTCGGCATGCTGGGCGCCGGGGCGCTGTTCGGGCCGGTGATGGCGGACGCCTCGCTCTGGTTCCAGCGGCGGCGCGGCCTGGCGGTCGCCATCGCGGCCGCGGGCAACTACCTGGCCGGCGCGGTGTGGCCGCCAATCGTCGCTGCGGCCATGCAGGCCTACGGCTGGCGCGTGGCCGAGCTTGGCATCGGCGCGGCCATGGTGCTGATCCTGCTTCCGCTGGCGTGGCTGCTGCGCGCGCCGGCGCCCGTGCAGCCCGGCGCGGCGAATGCCGCCCTGGACCTGCCGCTGTCCCAGGCGCGGCTGGGCCTGCCGCCGGGCGGGCTGCTAGCGCTGCTGGTGGCGGCGGGATTGGGCTGCTGCGTGGCGATGTCCATGCCGCAGGTCCACATCGTCGCCTACTGCGCGGACCTGGGCTACGGTCCGGCGCGCGGCGCGCAGATGCTGTCGCTGATGCTTGGGTTGGGGATCATCAGCCGCGTCGCGTCGGGCTGGGTGGCCGACCGCATCGGGGGGCTGCCGACGCTGCTGGCCGGCTCGGCGCTGCAAGGGGCGTCGCTGACGCTGTTCCTGTTCTTCGACTCCTTGTCGTCGCTGTATGTGATCTCGGGGCTGTTCGGGCTGTTCCAGGGCGGCATCGTGCCGAGCTATGCAATCATCGTGCGGGAGTACTTCCCGGCGCGCGGCGCGGGCGCGAAGGTAGGGCTGGTGCTGGCGGCCACTATCGTGGGCATGGCGCTGGGCGGCTGGATAACGGGAGTGATCTTCGACCACACCGGGTCATACCGGCTGGCGTTCGCAAACGGCATCGCTTGGAACCTGATGAATGGGGCCATCGCGGCAACGCTGCTGTGGCGGGCGCGGGGCCGGCTGCAACCGTATCCCGCACAAGATGCGGGACTGCTCCGGCCCGGCAGGGGATGATGCCGGCCTTCGCGCCCCCTGACCAGGTGCCAGGAGGTTTCGGACAGCGGGATGACATGGCAGCCGCTGGCCGCGGGCAAGGAGCGCCGCAGCCGTGGAACCGTTGCGGACCGGCCCCTACTGCTGCACCAGCTCGACCCGCCGGTTGCGAGCCCGGCCCTCGTCCGTCGCGTTGGTCGTGACGGGCGCGGCCATGCCGACGCCTTGCGGCGTCAGGCGCGCGGCGGGGATGCCGGCGGCCACCAGCGCGGCCACCACCGACTGCGCCCGGCGGCGGGACAGGTCCACGTTCGGCTCCAGCCCGCCTTGGTTGTCGGTGTGCCCGACCACCAGGGCGCGGACCGCGGGGTCACCCCGCAGGAAGGTCACGAGTTCCGCCAGCTGCGGCGCGCTCTCAGGCTTGATCTCGGCGCGGTTAGTGTCGAACAGGATGGCATACAGCGCCACGCGCCCGTCCCGTTGCAGGCCTTGGCCGAGCGCCGCGGCGCGCACGGTCTCCATGCGCTGCTCCCTCGCCGCGGTCTCCGCCAGCACGACGAGCGCCGCCTGACGCCCGACCCATGCCTTGCAGTCCGATCCGGCCACCACGCTTCCCACCGTCCAGGACAGCACCGACGCCTTGCCGCCGCCCTGGGGAAGGTCCAGCAAGGTGTATCGTTGCTGGACCATGTCCTCGCCCAGTGCGCACATGGTCCAGTTGCCGGCCAGGAGGCCGTAGGGATACAGCATCTGCACCACCCCGGTGCCCGACCCGCCCCCTGCCGCGCTGCCCGTCAGGTTGCCGCCGCACGCCTCCCCGGCGCATTCGAACAGCACGGCCCCGCCTGCATCCTTCACCGACTGCTGGTAGCCGCGGATCACCTCCAGGGAGGAACGGCCTTCGGGGATCAGGTAGGTCAGCCGGGTCAGCCGCCCCTCCACCTTCAACGGGCTGGGCGGCAAGTTCACCCTGTTGTTGCGCGAATCCCGCTGGTCCCCGACCCGCTCCAGCTTGGCATTGGGCAGGGTGATCTCGTCGAAGGCGCCGCCCTTGGATTCCAGCAGGATGGACCCGGCGTAGCGCGGCAATGACCCGTCCTTGGCCCCGGGCGCGTCGGCTGCGGGCACCGCGCCGCGAGCCAGCGGCGGCGCATCAGGCATGCGCCCCGCCGCCGGGCGCTGCTGCGCCAGGGCCGGGAGGGCCAGCAGGAGAGCCAGAGGCATGAGGCGAAGCGCATGGATCATGGGATGACCGTGCCACGCTTCCGCATCGTTGCCTACATGGTTTATGCCGATCCCGCTACGCCCGCCGCAGCAGGAACAGCGCCTGCTCCCCGAAAAGATTGGCCAGGCCCGGGAAGCGCCGCCACGGGGCGCGGCGGCCGCCGTCGTCCACCGCAAGCCAGCGCTCCACGGCGTAGCCCTCCTGCGCGCATAGCGCGAAGAAGTCCCGGATGGTGCATGGGTGGATGTTCGGCGTCTCGTACCAGGGGCGGTCCCATGTCGGCGTCATGGGCATCCGGCCGGAGCGCACGAGCTGCCAGCGGACCTGCCAGTGGCCGAAGTTGGGAAAGCTGACCAGCGCCCGCGTGCCGATCCGCAGCATCTGCCGAAGCACCTCCTGCGGGCGCTCCACGGCCTGCAGCGTGCGGGACAGCACGACGTAGTCGAACAGGCTGTCGGGGTAGTGCTGCAAATCGGTGTCGGCGTCCCCGTGCATGACTGGCAGTCCATGGGCGACGGCGTGCGTCACCTCGGCCATGTCTATCTCGATGCCGCGCGCGTCGCAGCCGCGGGTGCGGAACAGGTGCTCGATCAGCGTGCCGTCACCGCTGCCGATGTCGAGCACGCGGGAGCCAGGGGCGATCATCTCGGACATGAGCTGAAGGTCCAGCCGCATGTTCTTGGCGATCTGCTGGACCGGGTGCTGCTTCATAGCCCAGCGTGCTCCGCGCAGCCGGACAGGAAGCCGGACAAGGTGCGGTGGAAGTCGGGTTCGTGCAACAGGAAGGCGTCGTGGCCCTTGTCGCTGGCGATCTCGACGAAGCTCACATTGGCGCCGGCGCGGTTCAGGGCGCGGGCAATGGTGCGGGACTGCGCGGTCGGATACAGCCAGTCGCTGTCGAAGGACACTGCGCAGAAGCGCGTGCGCGTGCCGCGGAACGCCGCCGCCAGGTCTCCATCATGCTCGGCGGCCAGGTCGAAGCGGTCGGTCGCGCGGGTGATGGTCAGGTAGGAGTTGGCGTCGAAGCGATGCACGAAGGTGCTGCCCTGGTGGCGCAGGTAGGACTCCACCTCGAACATGTCGCCGAACAGCACGGAGCCGTCCCGCGGCACGTCTTGCGCCTGCAAGCGGCGGCCGAACTTCCGGGTCAGCGCCTGCTCGCTCATGTAGGTGATGTGCGCCGCCATGCGCGCCACGGCCAGACCGCGCGCCGGGATCTTGCCGGTCCGCCAATAGCCGCCGCCGTTCCAATCTGGATCGGCAAAAATCGCCTGGCGGCCGACCTCGTGAAACGCGATGTTCTGAGCGGAGTGGAACGGCGCCGTCGCAATAGGGACGCAGGCGAAAACCTGGTCCGGATAGGTCGCGGCCCACTCCAGCGCCTGCATCCCGCCCATGCTGCCGCCCACGACGGCGAACAGCTGCCCGATCCCAAACCGGCACACCAGCAGCCGCTGCGCACGCACCATATCGCGTATGGTGATCGCCGGAAAATTGGTCCCCCACTGCTCGGCAGTGCCGCCAGGGACCTCGTCCTGCAGGCTGCGCGGCCCGGTGCTGCCCATGCAGCCGCCAAGCACGTTGGAGCAGATGACGAAAAAACGATTGGTGTCCACGGGCAGGCCCGGGCCAACGACCTGGCTCCACCAGCCTGGCTTGCCGGTGGTGGGATGGGGTTCGGCGGCATACTGGTCCCCGGTCAGGGCGTGGCAGACCAGCACCGCGTTGCTGCGGTCCGCATTCAGCGTGCCATAGGTACGGTAGGCCACTGTGACGGACGGCAGCGCCACGCCGCAGTCCAGCATGAACGGGCCGCCGAACGTGGCGGCCTGCTGCGCCGGGACGTGCTGGAAGTCGGGCTGGTCCATGGTGCCCGATCTTTAGGGCCGGCAGCGCAGGGCGGCAACGGCTGGGCAGACTTGCGCCGCCGGGCCAACAGCGGGTTCGCCGGGTTTGCACCCGGGGCTGCATCCGCTATGCAGCCTGCTCCCCCCACCGGAACCTCCGGCCATGACCGCCATCGCGCCGCTGCATGCCCCGCCGTCCGATCCGGAGCTCCTGGACCGCCTTGCTGCGCTGCGTGCGGAGTTGGACGCCTTGGACGACCGCATCCACGACGCCATCATGCAGCGCTCCGACGTTGTGGCTCGGATTGCTGCGCTGGGCGCGAAGGGCCGCACGCCTCTCCGCCCCGGGCGGGAGGCCGCTATCATCCGCCGGCTGCTGGCCCGGCACGCCGGCCTCTTCCCCCGCACCGGTGTCGTCCGGGTCTGGCGGGAGCTGATCAACGCCTCCACTGCGCAACAGCGCCCCATGCTGATCACGGTATGCGATCCCGACGGCAACGGCGCCACCGCAGCCACCGCGCGTGAGCAGTTCGGCGCCTTGACGCCCCTTCGCCTGCACCGAACCCCGGCGCAGGCCATCCGGGAGGTCAGCGCCGGCGTCGCCACCGCCGCCGTGCTGCCAATGCCGGTCGAGGGCGAAGCAGCGGCCGCGGCCTGGTGGACGGCGCTGCTGCACGCAGACGATCCCCGCATTCACGTGGTTGCCCGCCTGCCGTTCTGGGCGGCGCGCGCAGAGGGGTCGCCGAAGGTTCACGCGCTGGTCGCAGCAGCCGCCGCACCAGACCCAAGCGGCGCCGACCGCTCCCTTCTGGGCCTGGAACTGCCGCTGGAGGTCAGCCGTGCCCGGCTCGCAGCGGCACTGGCAACCGCCGGCTTTGCGTCCGGCCCGGTGATCCTGCGGCGCGATGCCGGCGCGCCCGTCGCCCACGCCCTCGTGGACGTGGACGGCTTCGTGGTTGATGCCGACCCGCGCCTGCCTTCCCTGCAATCCGTGCTGCGCCCGCCTGTCGTCGTCGGCGCCTATGCCCTACCCATCCAGGAGCCGCCCGCATGACCGCCACCGCTGCCGGCCCGCAGCCCCGTCCGGAAATCCTCGCAATAGCTCCCTATGTCGGCGGCGAGAGCAAGGTGCCCGGCCAGAACCGCCTAACCAAGCTGTCCAGCAACGAGGGCGCGTTCGGTCCGCCGCCGTCCGCCCAGGCCGCCTACGCCGCGCACGCCGCCGAGCTGCACCGCTACCCCGACGGGTCCGCCGCCGAGTTGCGCCGGGCCATCGGGCGGCGGTTCGGCCTGGACCCCGCCCGCATCGTGTGCGGCGCAGGGTCGGACGAGCTGATCTACCTGCTCTGCCTATCCTACGGACGTCCCGGGGGAGAGGTCGTCATGAGCCGTCATGGCTTCATGCTGTATGAGATCGCCGGCCAGGCCGCAGGCATGACGACCGTGAAGGCGCCGGAGCGCGGCTTGCGGGCGGACGTGGACGCCATGCTGGCCAGCGTGTCGCCACAGACCCGGATCGTATTCCTGGCCAATCCCAATAATCCAACGGGGTCGCTGCTGCCGCAGGACGAGGTGCGCCGGCTGCGCGCGGGCCTGCCGCCAGACGTGATGCTGGTGCTGGACGCCGCCTATGCCGAGTACGTGGAACGGGTGGACTATGATCCCGGCGTGGAGCTGGTGGACGCCGGGGACAACACGGTGATGACCCGCACATTCAGCAAGATGTTCGGCCTGGGCGGAATGCGGCTGGGCTGGTGCTATGCGCCCGCCGCCGTGGTGGACGTGCTGAACCGCGTCCGCAGCCCCTTCAACACCAGCCTGGCCGCGCAGGCTGCGGGCATCGCCGCCCTGAACGAGGCAGGGTGGGTGGAGGCCGGACGGCGGCACAATTCAGAGCAGCGCGCGGCCCTGTCCGCAGCGCTGGCGCGTGCGGGCGTCAAGGTCTGGCCGAGCGAGGGCAACTTCGTACTGGCAGACTTCGGCACGCCAAGTGCCGCCGCTGGGGCCGACGCCGCCCTGCGCGCACGCGGGGTGATCGTGCGCGCGATGGCCGGCTACGGCCTGCCACACTGCCTGCGGATCACGGTCGGCACCGCCGAGGAGTGCAGCCTGGTTTCAGGCCTCCTGGCCGAGCACGCGGCGCAGGCTGGGACGGCGCATCCGTTGGCAGCACAGTCCGTTCATGCCTGATAGCGCACGGGGGCCGGACTATCCAGCAGGGCATGAACGAGGCGAAACGGGCGTGACGTACGGCACTTTATGGGACTGGCGACGTCAAGTCGCCGATCTGTATGCCTCGGTCCGCGCCAACCCGGACCCGCAAGCTGCCTGGCGTCACTGGCGCGAAGTCCGCGACGGCCTGTTCCGCAACCATCCGCAGACGCCCATCGAGCCGGGCCGCGCCATCACCGCCCTGCCCTGCTTCTCCTACGACCCGGCGCTGCGGTTCCTGGTCGACATGCAGCCGCTGGACGGTCCGGAGGAGACCTTCCCGGCCGGAGCGGATGGCGAGCTGCGGATGCGCCCGTTCGTCCGCACGGTGGGACTGCAAGCGGCGCTCGGCGGCGAGCTGACGGCATACTGGCTGCTGGGCTACTGCGGCGGCGTGTTCCTGCCCTTTGCCGACGCGACCAGTGGGCACGAAACATATGGCGCCGGGCGGTACCTGCTGGACAGCATAAAGTCGGCAGACCTGGGCACGGCGCCGGACGGGCGGACGGTGCTGGACTTCAACTTCGCCTACAACCCGTCCTGCGCCTACTCCCCGCGCTACGTCTGTCCCTTGGCGCCGCGGGCCAACCGGCTGCCAGGCGCGATACGCGCGGGCGAAATGGCGCCAGAGTAGGCCAGCCTGTCCACCGCTGGTTACCTGCGCCCCAGTGCAGGCGGGCGTGCCATGACTTCAAACCCAGGATGACCTCAAGCCCCGGTTGCTGGAACCGTGGCCCACGCCTTACGAAGCTGGAGGGCGAAGTGCCACCGCCTGAGCCGCTGCCCGGCTCCGCCGCAGGAACCGGACCGTCAGGAGTACAGCCGCCAGCATCAGCCCACCCGCCAAGCCCCACCACGCGCCCACTGCGCCTGCCCCGGCCCACGACGACAGCCACCAGGCTGCCGGGAAGCCCACGCCCCAGTAGCTGACCGCTGCAAGCACGAACGGCACCCGCGTGTCGCCCAGCCCGCGCAACGCGCCTGCTGCGGCAGACTGGACGCCGTCCGCAACCTGGAACACCGCCGCGATGGCAAGCAGGCTGATGGCGGTGCCGAATGCCTCCCGGTTCTCCGGCGCGGCCGGGTCTATGTAGGAGCCGGCCAGCACGCCCGGGGCTATAACCAGGACGGCTGCCGCAAGCGCCTCTGCCGCGGCGGCCAGGCCGACCGCCACCAGCCCGGCCCGCCGCGCGCCCGCCGGGTCGTTTGCGCCCACCCGGTTGCCAACCCGCACGTTCGCCGCCTGGGACAGCGCCAGCGGCACCATGAACGACACCGACGTGACGCTGAGCGCGATCTGATGCGCTGCCAGCGGCGCCGTGCCCAGCCGGCCTACCAAAAGCCCGATGCCCAGGAATAGCCCGGTTTCCACCGCGAAGGTGCCCGTCACCGGCAAGCCCAGGGCGAACATGCGCCGCAGCAGCGGCAGGCCGGGCTGCCGCCAGGCCACAAAGCGGCGCAAGCCTGGGCGCCCGTGCAGCCAGGCCAGCAGGACCAGTGCCATCGCGCCCTCCACCAGCACGGTCGCGAGCGCCGGGCCGCGCAGGCCAAGGGCGGGCAGCCCCCAGCGCCCGCCGACCAGGCCCCAGCACAGGGCGGCGTTGGCCGGGGTTGCCGCTAGGGCAACCCAAAGCATCGCCGCGCCTTGCCCGATGGCGGGCAGAAACGCCCGCATCATGCCGATGCCGATCATGGCGCCCGGCGTCGCCCAGCGCAGCATGCCCATGAACGCCCCAGCGTCCCGCGCCAGCGCCGGAGGCTGGCCGGCCTGCAGCAGCAGCGGCTCGGCCAGGCTGAACACCGTGAAGGCCGGCACGGACAGCAGCAGCGCCATCGCCAGCCCGGCCCAGTACGGCGCCGGCACCTGGTCGTCCCGACCCGCCCCACGGGCCTGCGACACCACGATGCTGACTGCAGTCAGCATCCCCTGCAGCATGATCGTGACGGTGATGAACAGCATGGTCGCCAGCCCGCCGGCCGCCAGCGCGTTCCCGCCCAGCGTGCCCAGCATCACCGTGTCCGTTACGCCCATCGCCATGCCCGCCAACTGCGCGACAGCCAGCGGTGCCGCCAGGCGCAGCGTCTCGGCCGCATGGCGCCAGCGCGGCAGCACGGGATGCGCCGGCAGGAGAAGGGAGCCGTCCACAGGAGAATGCTTTCAGGATGGGAGGCGGGAACGCAGGCACCCCGCCCTGGGTTCGGCTACCAGAGCATGGTGCCTGGACCGCCCTTGAAGGGGCCGATCAGGTCCGGCGTGATCCACCCGCCGTAGAAGCCGCCCTCCTGCGGCACCACCCTGTCATCGCCGACCCAGCATGCGTCCATCCGGCCGGCGTACACCGCCACGTGCCCGGCAATATCCGCAAAGGCCGGAGTCGGCGTCTTGTAGCCCCAGGCAGCGTCCCGCGCCACAATGCCTCCGGCCTGGACGGTCCAGTAGCTGGCCTGGCCTTTCCACTCGCACACGCTGCTGCGGCCCGGCGAAGGAACCAGGGTGCCGGACACGAAGGCGGCGGCAGGGACGTAGTAGGACGGCGGATGCGTGGTTTCAAGCACGCGCCATGCGGCATCCGTGTCCACGATATCCCGGCCGGCCAGCATGATGCGCACGCGGCGGGCGGCCCGCTCCAGCCGGGGCGGACGGGGATAGTCGGCAACGCGTTCCATGCACGGCTCCTTGATATGGCCCCTTGTAGCAGCTTCCTGCGCCCGCATGCGGCGCGAAAGAGGGCCGCCTGCTTGCCCCTCCCGCCGCGGCCCTGCATTGTCCGTCCGGACACGGCCAGAACAGGCCGGCAAGGGGAGGCGCATGGCCCAGGTATCCGTCCGCAGCGTCGAGAAGTCCTACGACGGCGGCGTGGTGGCCGTCCGCGGCATCAGCCTTGAGGTGTCGGACGGCGAGTTCGTGGTGCTCGTCGGCCCCAGCGGCTGCGGCAAGAGCACGACATTGCGGATGATCGCGGGCCTGGAGGAGATCAGCGCCGGCGAAATCTGGATCGGCAGCCGCTGCGTGAACGAGGTGCCGCCGCGCGAGCGCGACATTGCCATGGTATTCCAGAACTACGCGTTATATCCGCACATGACTGTGCGCGACAACATGGGATTCGGCCTGAAGCTGCGCGGCACGCCTAAGGCGGAGATCGCGGCCCGCGTGGACGAGGCCGCGCGCATCCTGGACATCGCGCCGCTGCTGGCGCGCAAGCCCAAAGCCCTATCCGGCGGCCAGCGGCAGCGCGTGGCGATGGGCCGGGCCATCGTGCGCCAGCCCAAGGTGTTCCTGTTCGACGAGCCGCTGAGCAACTTGGATGCCAAGCTGCGGGTGCAGATGCGGACCGAGATCAAACGCGTCCACCAGGCCGTGCGGACCACGACGGTCTATGTCACGCACGACCAGGTGGAAGCGATGACGCTGGCCGACCGGGTCGTGGTGATGAACGGCGGCGCGATCGAGCAGGTGGGGCCGCCGCAGGAGCTGTATCATGCCCCGCGCACGCGCTTCGTGGCCGGATTCATCGGCAGCCCCGGCATGAACTTCCTGCCGGTGCGGCTGGCGGACGGCACCGTCCACCTGCCCGACGGCCAGCGGCTGCCGCTGCCGCCCAGCCGGCTGGACCGCTACGCCGCGCACAGCGGGCGCGAGATGGTGCTGGGGATCAGGCCGGAGCACCTGATGGACGGGTCAGGGGGCGGGGCGGACGGCAGCCAGCGACCGGGCCTCGCCCCGCTCATGGCGCAGGTGGACGTGGTCGAGCCGATGGGCGCGGAGACCCTCGTCCACTTCGGACTGGCCGGCACGCCCGTGGTGGCGCGGGCATTGCCAGATACTTCAGCCCGACCTGGGCAGCCGCTGCCGCTGTTGGCCGACATGAACGCGATGCACCTGATGGACAGGGAAGGAAGGGTTATATGATGAGGGACATCCAGGGGCAGGCCGTCTGGGTCACCGGCGCAGGCACCGGAATTGGACGCGCGACGGCGCTGGCCTTCGCCGCCGCCGGCTGCCGCATGGCCATCACCGGACGGTCCCGGGAAACCTTGTCCGAGACGGCGCACCAGATCAAGGTGGCAGGCGGCAGCGTGATGCTGGCGATGGCGGACGTGGCCGACGCGCATCAGGTCACGCAGGCGCACCTGGCCGTCACGGCGGCGCTGGGCGACGTGGACATCCTGGTCAACAACGCCGGCACCAACGCCCGCCGCCGCCACTGGGGCGAGCTGTCGCCCGCCGACATGGCCGCTGTCATGGACGTGAACCTGAAAGGCCCGTTCCTGTGCAGCCTGGCCGTGCTGCCCGCGATGCGGGAACGCCAGGCCGGACTGCTGATCCACGTCGCCTCGGTGGCGGGTACCGGCATCTTCGCCGTGTCCGGCCCGGCCTACACCGCCTCCAAGCACGGCGCCCGCGCCATGTCCGCCACGATCAACGCCGAGGAGGGCATCCACGGCATACGAAGCGTCTGCATAAACCCTGGCGAGGTCGCAACGCCCATCCTGGACACCCGCCCCCGCCCGCCCAGCAAAGAGGAGCGGGCGGTGATGATCCAGCCGGAGGACATCGCCGAGGCTGCGGTGTTCGCCGCCCGGATGCCGGTCCGCACCTGCATGGCGGAGATGACGATCACCCCCACGGACAACGCCTTCTACCGCGCGACGGCCCAGGCCATCGCCGGAAGCGTGGCCGCTGCCGGTGCGTCCCGATGATGGATGCCCTGCCCACCGTCGCCGTGCCTGCCGACACGCTGCGGCGGTTCATCGCCGACATTTTTGCGGCGGCCGGGTGCGACGCGGCGGAGGCCAGGCGGATCGGTCACCACCTCGTCAGCGCCAACTTGGCCGGGCATGACAGCCACGGCGTGATCCGCGTGCCGCGCTACGTGTCCTGGATGGCCATGGGCCGGGTTCGCGCCGGCCAGCAGCCGACAGTAGTGGTCGAAAGCCCGACGCACGCCGTGCTGGACGGCAACCTGGGGTTCGGCCAGACCATCGGCCCCATTGCCGTGGACCTGGGCATCGCCAAGGCCCGCGCCGCGGGGCTGGCGGTGGTCATGCTGCGGAACAGCGGCCACATCGGGCGCATCGGCGATTGGGCGGAGCGCGCGGCTGAGGCCGGACTGGTCAGCATACACTTCGTCAACGTCGGCTTGGGCGAGGTCGTGGCGCCCTTCGGCGGGACCGAACGGCGGTTCGGCACCAACCCCCTTTGCATCGGCGTGCCGCAGCCCGACGGCGCCCCGCCGCTGTTGCTGGACTTTGCAACCAGCCTGGTGGCGGAGGGCAAGGTGATGGTCGCCAGCAACGGCGGCAAGCCCATTCCGTCCGATGCGCTGATCGGCCCGGATGGGCGGATGTCCGGCGACCCGACCGTGCTGTACGGCCCGGTGGACGGCTCCCCGGTGCGCGACCCCGGTAACGGTGCCGGCGCGCTGCGCGCCTTCGGCGACCACAAGGGATCCGCCATCGCCTTCATGTGCGAGATCCTGGCGGGGTGCCTAGCCGGCAGCCCCACTGCCGGCCCGCTGGCGGAGGGTAAGCGCGGCGGCATCGTGAACGGCATGGTGTCCATCTACCTGGACCCCGGCCACTTCGGCGCGGCAGGCTTCGCGGCGGCCGCGCGGGACTTCGCCGAGCATGTCCGCGCCTCCCACCCGGCCCAGCCCGGCGGCGCGGTGCTGGCGCCTGGGGACATGGAGGCCCGCACCCGGGCCACCCGCCTGCGCGACGGCGTGCCGCTGCAGCCCGACACCTGGGCCGCCTTGCAGGCGACGGGCCAGGACCTCGGCGTCATGCCGCCCTGACCCTCAAGAAGCGACTCAGCGCGGGTTGAGGTAGCACCCACGCGTCAGCACGGAGCGGCATGCAGGCCCGGCCGGCGCTGGTTTCCACCAATCATGAACTGGCACGCCCCCTCTTTACTGGCACCGTCAGTCCTGCGAAGCGTCGTGGACTGAACCGGCGGAGGACCGCGGCGCCATGCCCAGCTACACCCTCGAAGGCCCAAGGTGGACCACCCGCACGGTCACATGGAGCTTCGCCTCCGCGGGCGGGGTATTCAGCGCTGCGGTCACGCCTGCGTATCAGGCTGCCGTGCAGGCGGCGGTGGCGGCCTGGGACGACGCGGCCGGGATCACGCTCGTGCAGGTTGCGGACAGCTCGGCGGCGGACATCCGGATCGGGTTCAGCCGGTTCGGCCCCGGCGCAAGCCAGATCGGCCTGACCAACTACTCCTACTCTCCTGGTGCTGCAGCGACATTCTTGCCCGGCGTGACCGTCGCGGTCGAGGATCCGTCCGAGCGCACCGTCCTGGGCGGCATTTACGTCGGCACCCAGACCAGCCTGGCCCAGGTGGCGCTGCACGAGGTCGGGCACGCCCTGGGCCTCGGCCATGCGACCGACCCCGCCGCGGTGATGCATCCCGTGGCGACCACCGCGAACCAGGCGTTCGACAGCACCGACCTGGACGCCATCCATGCCCTGTACGGGGCGCCTGCCTTCAGCATGACCGACACTGCGACGGGGGTATCCAGCCATCCGGACGGGGACGCCTATGCGGGGCCGGTCAGCTACCTGCAGCAGCAGTTCATCTACGCGGGACCAGACGGCGTAGCGGTGGCCGCGCAGGCGCCCAATACCTTCATCCACACAGGCAGCGGCAACGATGCCATCAGCGTCTCGTCGGGTCAGAACGTGCTGGACGGGGGCACCGGCTCCAACTTCCTGACCGGCGGCACCGGCAACGACACGTTCTTCCTGGACGGGCGGGGCGGACAGGTGACTTGGGGCACGCTGGTCAACTTTCACGCGGGCGACACGGCCACGCTGTGGGGGTTCTTGGGCGGCACATCCACATACACGTGGGCCGACGGCGAGGGCGCTGCGGGCTACACCGGGCGCACGCTGCACGCCGACCTGGCCGGGCGCGGCGGGGTCACGGCAAGCGTCACCTTCGCCAGGCTGACCGCGGCGGACACCGAGCGCTTCGCTATCACCACGGGCACGGTGGGCGGCAGTCCCTACTTGGCGGTCACCAACCTGGGTTGATCCGGGAGGCTGTCACCGTGGGCCTCGGCGGCGGGCGAGGCGCAGCCGGATGGCGCGTCGCTCTCCGGCTCGATGTCCACCCCGACCTCCAGCGAATGGTCGCGGCCACCCAGAAGCACGCCCAGCACCGGGCTGACATCCAGGTAATCCCGTCCCCAGCCGAGCACCACATGCTCGTCGCGCACGATCAAGTCGTTGGTGGGGTCGAGGTCGATCCACCCCCATTGCGGCCCCAGCCAGCAACCAACCCAGGCGTGCGACTGGTCCGCCCCGCGCAGCCGGGGCTGGCCCGCTGGTGGCCAGGTGCGGATGTAGCCGGACACGTAGCGCGCGGGCAGGCCCAGGGCGCGCAGCCCGGAGATCATCAGGTGCGCGAAATCCTGGCACACGCCCGCCCGCAGCTCCAGCACGCGGGCGACCGGCGTGCCTACGCCTGTCACCCCGGCCTGGAACCGGAACTCCCGCCCGATGCGCGCCATAAGATCCAGCAGGCCGGCCAGCACTGGGCGGCCCGGCGCGAAGCTGGGCGCGGCCCACGCCCCGGCCTCGGCCAGAGAGGGCGCCTTTGGGCTGCCGAAGGTGAACTCCGCCGCTTCCACCGCCACGGCTCGCTGCCGGCACAGCTCCGCAACATGCTCCCAGGCGGGCGTGGCGGCCGGGTCGGGCGCGATGCGGGGCAGCACCTCCACCCGGCTTTCGGCATGCAGCCGCAGCGCGTCGTGGGCGCTGTCCATGAACAGCCATGCGACGGTGTTGCCGAAGTGGTCGGCGCCCCAGCGCGTGCGGGTGGCCGGCGGGTCCATCTGCAGGCCGAAGTGCAGGACACGCTGCCACGGCAGATCGCGTGGACGCAGGTGAAGCTGGTGAGCCGCCAGCTCCACCCGGTCGGCGTAGGCGTAGGCGGTGCTGTGCTGGACGCGCAGGATCATCGGGGCATCCCTACGCCGCCACGAAGCCGACAGACTGCAGCGGCGGCAGCAGTGCGAAGAAGCGGCGGGTGATGCCGGCAGACAGCGCCGTGGTTCCCGCCCCAAGCGCAAGCAGGGTCTCCGGCAAGGCGGCAGCGCTGGCGGCGGGGTCCGCGGCGTGCAACACGCCGTCCACGATCTGCCCTGTGCGACGCAGCAGCGCCTGCGCCTCTCCGGCCAGGTTGGGGCAGCCGGCCTGGGCCAGCAGCCTGGCCGCCTGATCGAACTGGAAAGCCAGGGCGCGCGGGTTGTCCGGGTCGGCCAGCACCAAGTCCAGCACGGGAGCGGGCTGCACCGCCGACATGTAACGATTCTGGTAGGTGATCGCGCTGTCGCACAATTCCAGCAGCACCTGCAGCGTGCCCATCATGCGGGACGCCGGCTGGGCGAGGACGGTGGCCAGCATCTGGGTGGACAGGTAGGCCCGCTCGATCCGGCGACCCAGGTCCAGGAACAGCAGTCCGCCGCCCCGCACCATGCCTTCCGATGAAACGCCGGCCAGAGTGGTCGCCAGGCCCTGCAGGCCGGTCATGGCGTGCATCAGGCCGTCCACGCGAGGAGCGGACACGCCGGGGCCGGGCCGCAAGCGCACAGCGTCATCCAGGTCCGCCTGCGCCGCCCGGTGGGCATGGGCCAAGGCGGCATGCGTCGCCGGCGTCATCCGGTCCCGCAGGGCCTCCGTCAGCCCCGCGGCATAGTGCAGCACCGCGCCGGACGCGCCGTCCGGCCTCAAGGCAAGCTGCACGGCCAGGGGCAGCGGGCTGCCGTCCTCGTCATCCACCATGCCGACCTGGGCCAGGCAGGCCATCAGCAGGGCGGTCTCCGCGATCTCCCGCGGCAGCGGCGCGCCGCGGGCGCTGCGCCGCAGCCCGGCGCGGCCCAGCCGGGCGTGCATGTCCAGCCGCTCGACATAGCGGCCCAGCCAGAAGAAGTCGTCCGCCACCCGGCTGGGCAGGTTGCCAACGCTGCGCCGGATCGCGACGAGCGGCTGGCGCACCGGCTCCGGCCCGCGGATTTCCGCACGGTCCTGGCTGGCAACCCAGACATCCTTGAACAGGGCGCCGACGGGCAGGGTTTCCGTCACGTGCTCCCCCTCCGCCAGGACGCGGGCCAGGCCGCCGGGCATCATGCGCCAGCGGCGTCCGTCATGCACCAGGAATAGCCGCATCGTCACGGGGCGAGGCGCCAGCCCCAGCCCATCGGGCTTCAGGCAGGGCGCAACAGACGGAGTGACGTGCGTGCAGGCGGCATAGTTCCAGGGTTGGGCGGTGATCGCATCGTTCAGGGCATGACGTTCCGCCGTGGACAGGCTGGCCAGCGGCACCGGGGGACGCCTGGGGTCCAGCGCCGGGCGGATGCTCCATTTCAAAAAGGCTTGGCAGATCATGTGCTGCGCGCCGTCGTCGCCCAGCCAGACCGTCGGCACCGTCGCCAGGCGCAGCGGCTCCCGAAGCAGGCGGCGGCTCAGCGCGGGCAGCATGGCGGCCAGAGCTGGCGCCTCCACCAGCGCGGCGCCGGGATGGTTCAGGATGCGGACCGACCCGGCGCGGGCGGCATCCAGCAGGCCGGCCACCCCGGCGCCCGGCACATGAAGCTCCAACGGGTCTATGGCGTCCCCAGGCAGGCGCCGCAGCAGCACGTCCACCTGCTGCAAGCCGAGCAAGGTGCGCAGGTTCAGCACACCCCCGCGCACCGTCAGGTCCCGCGCTTCGACCAGGGCGCAATTCAGGTCGCGCGACAGGGCGAGGTGCTCGGGCCAGTGCGGGTCCGTGACGCCGGGGGTCAGCAGCGCCGTGAAGGGCACGGGGCCCCCTGCAGGCGGGGCAGCGTGCAGCAGCGTGTCCTGCCACGACTCGAAGAATGGGCGGAGCTGGCGGACTTGGGTGGTGCGGAACAGCTCCGGCATGACGCGGGCCAACAGGCGCCGGCCTTCCCGGGCGTAGCCGATGCCGAGCACCCCGCCGGTGCGGTCGGCCAGCACGCGCCACTGCCCGTCCGCGCCGCGGGCGAGGTCGGCGGCGTAGGCGTGCAGGAAAGGCCCCTGCGGCGCCGGGCTGCCGCGACAGGCGCGCAGGAAGGCAGGGTTCGCGAACACCAGGGCCGGCGGGACCGCCCCTGACGCCAACAGGGCCTGCGGGCCGTACAGGTCGGCCAGCACGGCCTCCAGCAGGCGGGCGCGCTGGCACAGCCCGTCTTCGATGGCGGCGAACTCGTTGGGTGGAATCGGGAAGGGCACGGGGTCCAGCCGCCAGGACGGCGCAGCCCCCTCCTCCTCCGCGGCGCGGGCGAGGCGTACGGCGCGGTCGGCCAGTTGCGCCGGGTCCAGGGAGGACAGCACGCCCAGGACGCCGCGCCAGTGCGGGCGCACCCCGCCGCGTCCGTCCACCATCTCGTCCAGGACGGCCATGTCCGGTCCTACGCGGCTTGCAGGGCGAAGCGGCGCGGGTCGGCCATGGACAGGATGGCGCCGGCCGGGCCGGGGTCGCGTCCTGCGATCACGTCGGCTGCGAGCCGGCCGGCGGCGGGCGAGGTCTGGATGCCATAGCCGCCCTGCCCCACGCACCAGAGGAATCCGTCCGCTGCCGCATCCCAGCCGATGGCGAGGCTGCCGTCGGGCGTGAAGGTCCGCAGCCCCGCCCAGCTCCGCCCGACGCGGTGGACCGGGATGTCGAGCGCCTGCTGCATCCGGTCCACGGCGATGGCAACGTCCAGCTCGTCCGGCGACACGTCGTGGGCGTGCGTGGGAGTCTCGTCGGCGGGGCTGACCATCAGGCGTCCGCCTTCAGGACGGGCATACCAGGTGGTGCCGGCATCCTGGGCCAGGGGCCAGGTGGCGGCTGGCCAGGGCGCGGGGTCCACCAGGACGGCGGTGCGGCGCTTGGGCTGCAGGCCGAGCGGCGCAGCGCCGGCCTGACGCGCGACCTCGTCGCCCCAGGCTCCGGCGGCGTTGACCACGACCGGGGCCGTGAAGGCGCCGCCACCGGCGACCTCCACCTGCCAGGCCTGGTCACGCCGGGTTATGCGGCCGGTGCGGGAGCGGAGGGCCAGCACGCCGCCGCCGGTGCGGAGCTGGCGGAGGAAGCCCTGGTGCAGCGCGGACACGTCAATGTCGAAGGCGTCGTCCTCCACGGCGGCGCGCATGGCATAGCCGGGACGGAGCGCGGGCAGCAGGCGGGCGGCTTCCGCCATCGAGATTTCGCGGACCCCCTCGGCACCGGCGAGGAACCGATCCAGGGTGCCGACTTGTTCGGGCGGAGCCAGGAACAGGACGGGACGGCGGTTCAGGAGGGGTGTTTCGGAGAAAGCGGGCGGCGGGGACTCGAAGAAGGCGCGGGACAGGCCGGTCAGGGCGCGCACGTCCGGGGGGCCGTAGTTCAGTATCCAGAGGGCGGCGGAGCGGCCGGTGCTGTGATGGCCGGGCGCGTCCTCAGCCTCGATCAACGCGACCCGGCGGTCCCGCGCGAGGTGCGCCGCCACGGCGGCGCCGGCGATCCCGGCACCGATGACGACTGCGTCGAAGTCGGAGCTGTCCATGGCGGCAGCATCGCCGGGCGGGTGGCGGGGTGCAAGGCGGGAGTGGCTGTTTTGTGTCAGGGGGCGTTAGGGACGGTCCTGGGCGGCGTGCCAGATACAGAGGATGGTGACGGTGTCGCCGCCGATCTCAAACACGACGACGTAGGGCCGTATGATGACCAGTTCCCGTGTGCCGGCGATGCGTCCCGCCCTTGCCCGCCGCGGGAAGTCGGCGAGGCTGTCAGCAGCGAGGATCAGGTCCCGCGCCAGGCGCCGCGCCGCAATGGGGTTCTCATCCCAAATGCGGGCGACGATCCTGCCAAGGTCGGCAAGCGCCTCGTCCCGCCAGTTTACGATCAAAGGTCGCGCGACGGCGGCAGCTTGGCTTCCCGTTCTCCGGCCGCAATCTTAAGCAACCACTCACGGACTTCGGAGTGCGGCAGACCGCGCCGGCTCCGCCTAGCCTCCTCCACAGCGAGGCGGAGCGCCTCCGTCTCCGCTGCATCGTCGTCCAGGTCAGGCATTGGCTGCACTTCGCTCATGGGCCAAGCATAACCTTGGGTGCGTCGGGATGCACCTACTTCGCATAGACCAAGTTCGGCAGCCACATGGCGATGCCGGGGACGAAGGACAGGATCACCACGGCCAGGCCCATCAGGGCCACGAAGGGGAGCGTGCCCCAGATGATCGGGGCCAGGCCGATGTCCGGGGCGATGCGGTTGATGACGAAGATGTTGAGGCCGACAGGCGGATGGATCAGGCCCATCTCCATCACGACGGCCATGACCACGCCGAACCAGATCAGGTCGAACCCGGCCTCCCGCAGAGGGGGCAGGATGATCGGGGCGGTCATCAGGATGATGCTGACGGGCGGCAGGAAGAAGCCCAGGACGACCACCAGGACCAGGATGGCGGCCAGCAGCAGCCACTTGGACAGGTGCAGGCCGACGATCCAGCCGGCGGCGCCCTGGCTGATGTGCAGGTAGCTCATGACGTAGCTGTAGAGCAGGCTCATGCCGATGATGAGCAGGAGCATGCCGCTTTCGCCGAGCGTGCCGGCGAAGATCGGCTTGAGGTCGCCCAGGCGGTAGGCTTGATAGACGACGGCGATCAGCGCCAGCGCGAGGATGGCGCCCAGCCCGGCGGTTTCGCTGGGTGTGGCGATGCCGCCGTAGAGGGCGACCATCACGCCGGTCAGCAGCACCAGGAAGGGCAGCACGCGCGGGAGGGAGGCCAGCTTGTCCCGCAGGGTGTAGGTGTCCTGGCGCAGAATTTCGCTGCGGACCGAGCCGCCAGCGGCGGACACGGTGGCGCGTCCGAACTCCTGCTTCCAGCGCACGACGGCGTAGGCGGAGAACAGGCCCAGCAACAGCACGCCCGGGCCGATGCCGGCGAGGAACAGGCGGCCCAGGGACTGCTCGGCGGCGACGGCATAGAGGATCAGCACGATGCTGGGCGGCAGGAGGATGCCGAGGGTGCCACCTGCGGCGACCAGGCCGGCGGCGAAACCCGGGGAGTAGCCGCGGCGGCGCATCTCGGGGATGCCGCTGCTGCCGATGGCGCTGCAGGTGGCGGGGCTGCTGCCGGCCATGGCGGCGAACAGGCCGCAGGCGAGCACGACGGCGACGCCCAAGCCGCCGGGCACGCGGTGGAGCCAGGTGTGGAGGGCGTCGTAGAGGTCCTTGCCGGCGCGCGACTTGCCGATGGCCGCGCCCTTCAGGATGAACAGCGGGATGGTCAGCAGGGTGATGCTGGCCAGCTCCTCGTAAACGTTCTGGGCGACGGTATCGAGCGATGCGCCGGGCATGAATGCGAGCATGAAGAGGACGGCGACGCCGCCAAGGGCGAAGGCGATGGGCATGCCGGAGAACAGGGCGGCCAGGGTGGCGCCGCCGTACATCAGGCCGATCTGCAAGGTGGACATGGATGGCCCTAGTGCGGAGAGGGCGCGAGGTGGGCGGGCTGGCTGTCCCTGTGCTGGCTGGCCAGGACCTGAAGCAGCAACTGGACCGCCAGCAGGACCATGCCGGCGGACATGCAGCCGTAGGGTATCCAGAGCGGCGGCCCCCAGGCGGAGGGGGTGGTCTGGCCGTCGGCCAGGGCTTCGAGCAGCAGGGTTATGCTCTTCCAGGCGAAGAAGGCCACGAACAGGAAGCTGAGCAGGTCGGCCAGCACCCGGCGCACCCGGTCGGCTGCAGGAGACAGGAGGTGGGACAGGGCGTCTATAGCGACGTGGCCGCGCCGGGCCTGTATCCAGGCGGCGGAGGCGAAGGTGGCGCCGATGAGCAGGAAGGTGCTGAGCTCGTCCTGCCAGTCGCTGGGGATGCTGAAGAAGTAGCGGCCCGCGACTTCCCACGTCAGGACCAGCCCGGCGGCGGCAATGGCCACCGCGGACAGCACGGCCATGAGGGCGTTGATGCGGTCCAGCCCGGCCTGCACCCCGCCCAGCACGCCCAGGCGGGGCACGTCGGCGTCCGGGAGGGCGCCGGAGGCGGCGTCTATGCCGTGCGTGCTCATGCCTGCCGTCCTTTGCGTTGGCCGCCTTGCAGGTTGCCCGTCCGGGCGGGGAGGCCGTCGCGCCGCGGCAACGCGTTGGCTGCCCTGCCACGCCGGGCCGCTGTGCGGCTTGCGATGACGGTGCTTCCGGGCCGGGGAGCGGAGCGGAGCGCGGTTGATGTCATGCGGCTAGGCGAGGGCCTGGGCGAGCTTGAGCAGGCTGGCGCAGGCGGCGTTGCGGTCGGCGAAGTCCTTCCATGCCGTGCTCTCGGCCAGGGCGCGCCACTTGTCGAGGGCGGCGGCGTCCATGTCGCGGGCGGTCACGCCGGCCTTGGCGAAGACGCGGGCGAGGTCCTCGTCGTCCGCCTTGGCGGCTTGCAGGCCGAACGCCTCCAGCTCCGTGCCGACCTCGTTGATGGCGCGCTGGTGGTCGGCGGGCAGGGTGTCGAAGATCTGCTTGGACATCAGCAGCGGCTCGAACATGAACCAGAAGCTGCCGGTGCGTCCGGTGGTGACGGCCTTGGCGATCTCCTCCAGGCGGAAGCTGATGATGCTGGTGCTGCTGGTGACGGCGGCGTCGAGCGAGCCCGTCTGCATGGCGGCGTAGATTTCGTTGCTGGGGACGGAGCTGATGATGCCACCGGCGGCCTTAAGCATCAGGTCCATCTCCCGCGAGCCGCCGCGTATCTTCTGGCCCTTCACGTCGTCGGGCTGGACGACGGGGGTGGCGCGGGAGGCGGTGCCGCCGGCCTGCCAGACCCAGGTGACGACCTTGACGCCGCGCTTGTCGAGCAGGGCCGTCAGCTCCTGGCCGATGGGCCGGGTCTTCCAGGCCATGCCCTGTTCGTAGGTGGTGACCAGGCAGGGCATGAGGCCGATGTTGACCTCGGGCACCTCCCCGCCGGCATAGGCCAGGGGATAGACGGTGAGGTCCAGCGCGCCGCGGCGGAGGGCGGAGAACTGGGCGACGGTCTTCATGAGGGAGGAGCCGGGGTAGATCTCGAAGCCAAGCTCGCCATTGGTGCGGCGCTGGACTTCGGCGGCGAAGCGCCGGGCCAGGCGGTCGCGGAAGTCGCCTTGCTCCAGCGTGCCGCCGGGGAATTGGTGGCTGATTTTGAGGGTGCGGGTGGCGGCGCTGGCGCGGGGCGCGCGCAGGAGCGCGGGGGCTGCCAGGATGGAGCCGAGGGTGGCGCGGCGAGAAATGGACATGGGTTTCCTCCTGCGGTCCGTGCTGCGACGGTTGCATGACGGATACGCTGGGCGGGGAGGCGGTGCAAGCGTGTGGGTGGGGCGTGGTTGGGGGCGCTACATCATCAAGACTTCGGGGTTCCGTGACGGGGCTATGGCCTGGTGTGCTGCTTGGGGGTTGGGCTGGGGTGCGGGTGGGATGATGCCGTGGGGAATGGCGTGCGGCTTGGGTGCGGGGCGGACGGGCGTCGTGTCCGGGCGCGCACCGGCGGGGGTGCGGGCGATTGCGGCCTCGATCTCCTGCACGATGCGTTGGCGGGCGGCGGCGCGGTGGTGGGGTGCGCGGGCGGGCTGGACGGGTTCGTGCGGGGTACGCGCGAGGGCGATGGTGCGGCGGATGGCGCGGGCGATGCGGTCGAAGGGGATGGTGGGGTCCGCGGGCGGGTTGCGGAATGCGGCGGGGGCGGCGATGGCGGCCTGGGCCTCGGCCACGGCTTGGGTGTGGACGATGCGGGCGAGGTCGGTGGCCATGTGGAGAACGTCGTGGAGGATGTGGCGGTAGAGTTGGGTGTCCTCGGCTTGCTGGCCGGGGTCGGGGTTGGTTGGGGGTGGGTGGAGGGGCATGAACGGAAAGAGAACATTGTGGGGGCGGGGATGTCAAGAGTATATCGATCGAAGACTTTGAAGGTCAGTAAGGCTATTTTTGGGTAGGCTATCGGACCGGCTCGGTAACTCTTCCGCTATTTAAACACTAGCCATTAGTAAGCTTGGAAGTGGAGCCAATGTTTCCTTAAGAGATAGCTTGAGATTAAGATCTGCTGCCACCCGGGCGAGTACGGCGCGTTCATAATCTGCTCTGTTTCCAAAACCAAGACCTTTGGCCAGGGCCGCCAAGACTCCGCTTTCGCGCACTGGATACCGCCGCACGATCGCCTCAATATTACCGGATGCCAGCAAGCTCTGTATGTGAACAAGCTCCACTGGAAATGGGGAAGGGATTGATAGAGTGATTATTGGCTGACTTGCTGTTATCATCGCTGAACGATCAGGGACTTGTGACAAGACGGCATTACGCAAGCGCTGCTCACTAATTCTCGCCGCTAAATGAACAACTTGATTGGTGTCGCTGAGGGCTAGCAAAGCCAAATCTCTCGCTGCTTTGAGAAGCACTTCAGGATCGCAACCCAAAGCTCGCTTTTGTTCTGCCACCGACCTCAAAGCCTCTGCTGAGTAATAAAGAGCTTCTACGGAGAACACTGGGAGGGCATAGACATGCTCTGCCGCGAATGCCGCTAGAGATTCCGCGCTTATGCCGTCGTTGTCGATAATTCCATATGCGATTGTGCGGTGATCTTCTTGGGTGGCTCGTAGCCCCAGGACAGCCTGCCTAACGCTGCGGCTTGAGTTCTTACAACGAATTGTTGCCGAAGGAAATAGAAGGGAGTATAAAGGTTTATCTAGGCTTGAAGATTTTCCTTCCACAAAGACAATCTGTTTCCGAGACCCCAGAACATCAAGCCTAAGTTCTTCTGGAATTGAAGCTCCTGCAGGGATTATGTCAAAGTCCCATGAATGAGGCTGATCGCCCGCCCATACACAGTTTCTTACGACGATAGTAGCAGAATTGACCCACTCGTTAGGCAAATCCAACTCGTGGGTACTTACAATGAAACCGCAATCCTGTCTCTCTTTTATCAGAACAGAAAGGAGAGGGAGCGTTATTCCTCGATGTAGATGCAGCTCTGGCTCATCTAGAACGAACACAGATGCTTGCATAGCTGCCACTACCTCAGCAGATAAAAGTAGAGCCGCCCTTTCTCCGTCAGACATTTTAGCAATGCTATAAGCAACAACTCCGCGCAGTGCTTGCACTTCACCGTTTATGATATGTATCCTGGTTGGGAGGTTAGGGTCTAGGGACAAAGTTTCAGCTTCAGTTTGAGGTTCATGAGGGCTGCAG
>CAXUHB010000032.1:0-45364 GCA_964250755.1 uncultured Acetobacteraceae bacterium
GGGTGGAGTTGAAGTACTCGAGGACGGACAGGCCCTCCTTGAAGTTGGCGATGATTGGCTGCTCGATGATCTCGCCGGACGGCTTGGCCATCAGGCCGCGCATCCCGGCCAACTGGCGCATCTGCGCCGGGGAGCCGCGGGCGCCGGAGTGGCTCATCATCCAGACCGAGTTGGTCTGCACGCCCACTTCCTGCCGGCTGATCTCCTTCATCATCGCGCCAGCTACCTCGTCCGTGCAGCGCGACCAGGCGTCCACCACCTTGTTGTAGCGCTCGCCGGCTGTGATCAGGCCGTCCTGATACTGCTGCTCGAACTCCTTGACCTCGTTCTGGGTCTTCAGGATCAGCTCGGGCTTGCTGTCGGGGATGATCAGGTCGTCCTTGCCGAAGGACAGCCCGGCCTTCGCCGCCTGCGTGAAGCCCAGGCCCATCATGCGGTCAGCGAAGATCACGCATTCCTTTTGGCCGCAGTGGCGATACACCGCGTCAATCACGTCGGATACGTTCTTCTTGGTCAGCGTCCTGTTAATCAGGCTGAACGGCACGTTCGGGTTGCGCGGCAGTATCTGGGCCATCAGCATCCGGCCCGGCGTGGTCACGACCATCTGCCGGACCTTCTTGCCCTCGGCGTCCACCGTCTCATAGCGGGCGCGTATCTTGTCGTGCAGCTTGATCGCCTTTGCGTTCAGCGCGAACTCAATCTCGCCCACGTTGCCGAAGGCGGTCGGGCCGGCCTTCACCAGCGTGTCGCCGTCATAGACGGCGGCGTCCGGCGCCTCCCGGAACTCGGGCGTCTCCAGGCTCAGGTAGTACAGTCCCAGCACGATGTCCTGGCTGGGAACGATGATGGGCTTGCCGTTGGCCGGGCTGAGGATGTTGTTGGTGGACATCATCAGCACGCGGGCCTCCAACTGCGCCTCCAGGCTGAGGGGCACGTGGACGGCCATCTGGTCACCGTCGAAGTCGGCGTTGAAAGCGGTGCAGACCAGCGGGTGCAACTGGATCGCCTTGCCCTCGATCAACACGGGTTCGAACGCCTGGATGCCCAGGCGGTGCAGAGTGGGCGCGCGGTTGAGCATCACGGGATGCTCGCGGATGACCTCCTCCAGGATGTCCCAGACCTCGGGACGCTCCTTTTCCACCATGCGCTTGGCGGCCTTGATGGTGGTGGCGTGGCCGTACTTCTCCAGTTTGGAATAGATGAACGGCTTGAACAGCTCCAGCGCCATCTTCTTAGGCAGGCCGCACTGGTGCAGCTTCAGCTCGGGACCGACGACGATGACGGACCGGCCGGAGTAGTCCACGCGCTTGCCCAGCAGGTTCTGCCGGAACCGGCCCTGCTTGCCCTTCAGCATGTCTGACAGGGACTTCAGCGGACGCTTGTTCGCGCCCGTTATGGCGCGTCCGCGGCGTCCGTTGTCGAACAGCGCGTCCACGCTCTCCTGCAGCATCCGCTTCTCGTTGCGGACGATGATGTCCGGCGCCCGCAGTTCGATCAGGCGCTTCAGGCGGTTGTTGCGGTTGATGACCCGGCGATACAGGTCGTTCAGGTCAGACGTGGCGAAGCGCCCGCCGTCCAGCGGCACCAGCGGGCGCAGCTCGGGCGGGATCACCGGCACGACATCCAGGATCATCCACTCGGGCTTGGCACCGCTCTCGCCGAACGCCTCGATCAGCTTGAGGCGCTTGACCAGCTTCTTGCGCTTGGCCTCGCTGTTGGTCGCCTTCAGCTCGGCGCGCAACTCCACCTTGTCGCCGTCAATGTCTATGCCGTGCAGGATGCCCTTGATGGCCTCGGCGCCGATGCCGGACTTGAAGGCGTCCTCCCCGAACTCGTCCTGCTTGGACAGCAGTTGGTCCTCGGTCAGCAACTGGTGCTGCTTGAGGTCCGTCAGCCCCGGCTCCAGAACGACGTAGCTCTCGAAGTAGAGGATCTTCTCCAGCTCCTTGAGCGTCAGGTCCACCATCAGGCCGATGCGGCTGGGCAGGGACTTCAAGAACCAGATGTGCGCGACGGGGCTGGCCAGCTCGATGTGGCCCATGCGCTCGCGCCGCACCTTGGCGAGCGTCACTTCCACGCCGCACTTCTCGCAGATGATGCCGCGGAACTTCATGCGCTTGTACTTGCCGCACAGGCACTCGTAGTCCTTGATCGGCCCGAAGATGCGGGCGCAGAACAGCCCGTCCCGCTCCGGCTTGAAGGTGCGGTAGTTGATGGTCTCGGGCTTCTTGATCTCGCCATAGGACCAGGAGCGTATCTGCTCCGGGCTGGCCATCTGTATCTTGATCTGGTCGAAGGTCACGGCCGCGCCGGCCTGACCGAGAATCTTCATCAGTTCGTTCATGCGTCATTGCCCCAATGCGGCGTCCGGGGGTGCCGGACGCCGGGATGTGCGGGATTTAGTCGTAGCTAGGTCGCGCGCGTCTCAAGGTCCACGTTCAGGCCCAGGGACTTCAGTTCCTTGACCAGCACGTTGAAGGACTCGGGGATGCCGGCCTCGAAGGTGTCCTGCTCGCGCACGATGGCCTCATAGACCTTGGTGCGGCCGGACACGTCGTCCGACTTCACCGTCAGCATCTCCTGCAAGGTGTAGGCGGCGCCGTACGCCTCCAGCGCCCAGACCTCCATCTCGCCGAAGCGCTGCCCGCCGAACTGCGCCTTGCCGCCCAGCGGCTGCTGGGTGACGAGGCTGTACGGCCCGATGGAGCGCGCGTGTATCTTGTCGTCCACCAGGTGATGCAACTTGAGCATGTAGATGTAGCCCACCGTCACCTTGCGCTCGAACGTTTCGCCCGTCCGCCCGTCCGTCAGCACGACCTGGCCGGAGGTGTTCAGCCCGGCCTTGGTCAGCATTCCCTCGATGTCCGACATGCGTGCGCCATCGAACACCGGGGTTGCGATGGGGATGCCCTTCTTCAGGTTGTCGGACAGCTCCATCAGCTGCTCCGTGCTCATCGGCTCGATCTCGGCCTTGAACTCCTCGTCGCCGTAGATGTCGCGCAGCATCTCCAGCAGGGCGTCGCGCTGGGCGCCCGTCCGGCGATACTCGTCCACCAGTTCGCCGACCTGCTTGCCCAAGGTGGCGCAAGCCCAACCCAGGTGCGTCTCCAGGATTTGGCCCACGTTCATGCGGCTCGGCACGCCCAGGGGGTTCAGCACCAGGTCAACATGGGTCCCGTCCTCCAGGAACGGCATGTCCTCCACCGGGGTGACCCGGCTGACGACGCCCTTGTTGCCGTGGCGTCCGGCCATCTTGTCGCCGGGCTGCAGCTTGCGCTTCACTGCGACGAAGACCTTGACCATCTTCATCACGCCGGGCGGCAGCTCGTCGCCACGCTGCAGCTTCTCCACTTTGCCGTCGAAGCGGGCCTGCAGGCGCTTCACCGCGTCGTCGAACTCGCGCTTCAGCGTCTCGATCTCGGCCATGACCTGGTCGTCGGACACGCCGATGTTCCGCATGGCGCCGCGGGGATGCTCGGACAGCACCTCCTCGGTGATCACCGTGCCGGCCTTGATGCCCTTGAAGCCGCCGGCCGCCTTGCGCCCGATCAGCTTCTCACGCATCCGGGCCAGGAACGACCGCTCCTGGATCGCCTTCTCGTCGTCGCGGTCCTTGGCCAGCCGCTCGATCTCCGACCGCTCGATGGCCATTGCGCGCTCGTCCTTGTCCACGCCGCGCCGGCTGAACACGCGCACGTCCACGATAGTGCCCGTGACGCCCGGCGGCAGCTTCAGCGAAGTGTCGCGCACGTCCGACGCCTTCTCGCCAAAGATGGCGCGCAGCAGCTTCTCTTCCGGCGTCATCGGGGACTCGCCCTTCGGCGTGACCTTGCCGACCAGGATGTCACCCGGGTTCACTTCTGCGCCGATATAGACGATCCCGGCCTCGTCGAGGTTCTTGAGCGCCTCCTCGCCGACGTTGGGGATGTCGCGGGTGATCTCCTCCTGGCCCAGCTTGGTGTCGCGGGCCATGACCTCGAACTCCTCGATGTGGATCGAGGTGAACACGTCGTCGCGCGCAATGCGCTCGCTGATGAGGATGGAGTCCTCGAAGTTGTAGCCGTTCCAGGGCATGAACGCGACGAGCACGTTGCGGCCCAGCGCCAGTTCGCCCAATTCCGTGCTCGGCCCGTCGGCGATGATGTCGCCGGGCACAACGCGGTCGCCGACCTTCACCAGCGGGCGCTGGTTGATGCAGGTGCTCTGGTTGCTGCGCATGTATTTGCGCAGGCGGTAGATGTCCACGCCATGCGTCGTGCCGTCGTCGGCGGTCGCGCGCACCACGATGCGGGCGCCGTCGATCTGGTCCACGATCCCCGGACGCTTGGCGACGATGGTGGCGCCGCTGTCGCGAGCCACTGCCGCCTCCATGCCGGTGCCCACCAGCGGGGCGTCGGCGCGGATTAGCGGCACGGCCTGCCGCTGCATGTTGCTGCCCATCAGCGCGCGGTTGGCGTCGTCGTTCTCCAGGAACGGGATCAGCGCCGCGGCGACGGACACCAACTGGCGCGGGGACACGTCCACCGCCGTCACGTCGTTCGGCTTCACCAGCCGGAAATCCCCCTGGCGGCGGACGGACACCAGCTCATTGGTGAAGTTGCCCGCGGTGTCGGTTGGCGCATCGGCCTGGGCGACGACGAGCTTCTCCTCCTCCATCGCCGAGAGATATTTCCAGCCGTCCTGGACCTGCCCCTCCTTCACAAGGCGATACGGCGTCTCGATGAAGCCGTACTTGTTCACCTTGGCATAGGTGGCCAACGAGTTGATAAGGCCGATGTTCGGCCCTTCCGGGGTCTCGATGGGGCAGATGCGGCCGTAATGCGTCGGATGCACGTCGCGCACCTCGAACCCGGCGCGCTCCCGCGTCAGCCCGCCCGGGCCAAGCGCGGACAGGCGACGCTTGTGCGTCACCTCGGACAGCGGGTTGGTCTGGTCCATGAACTGGCTGAGCTGGGACGATCCGAAGAACTCCCGCACCGCCGCAGCCGCCGGCTTGGCGTTGATCAGGTCGTGCGGCATGACGGTGTCAATGTCCACGCTGCCCATGCGCTCGCGGATGGCCCGCTCCATGCGCAGCAAGCCCACGCGATACTGGTTCTCCATCAACTCGCCCACCGAGCGCACCCGGCGGTTGCCGAGGTTGTCGATGTCGTCAATCGTGCCACGGCCGTCCTTCAGCTCGCACATGATCTTGACGGTCCGCAGGATGTCCTCCTTGCGGAGCACGCGCACCGTGTCCTCGGCATCCACGCCCAGGCGCATGTTCATCTTCACCCGGCCAACGGCGGACAGGTCGTAGCGGTCGGTGTCGAAGAACAAGCCACGGAACAGCGCTTCGGCCGTCTCGGGCGTCGGGGGCTCGCCGGGACGCATGACCCGGTAGATGTCCACCAGCGCATCGTCGCGGTTGCTGTTCTTGTCCACCGCCAGGGTGTTGCGTATCCAGGGGCCGTTGCCCTGATCCACCGCGAGCGTCGGCAGCTCGGTGATGCCGGCGTCCTCCAGGGCGGTCAGGCGAGCCTCGGCCAGCTCCTCCCCGGCTTCGGCGTAGATCTCGCCGGTCTCCTCGTTCACGAGGTCCACGGCGACATAGCGGCCGAGCAGGTCGGCGCGGCCCACCAGCACGGTCTTCGTGGCCTCGCCGATCTTCTTGGCGGCGCGGGCGGTCAGCTTGGTGGTGGCCTCGGCCACGACCTCGCCGGTGTCGGCGTCCACCAGCGCCTCGGCCAGGGTGATGCCGCGGTAGGCGTCGGCCTCGAACGGACGCGCCCAGCCCTTCGGCGTGCGGGTGAACACGACCTGGGTGTAGAAGCTGCTGAGGATTTCCTCGGGGTCCATGCCCCGGATCTCGCCGATGTCCACGGTCTCCCCGGCTGCCACGCGCTCAGCGCGCAGCTTCTCGGTTGCCGTGCCTTCCAAGGCGTACAGCAGCGTCGTGACCGGCAGCTTCCGCTTGCGGTCGATGCGGACGTAAACGAGGTCCTTGCTGTCGAACTCGAAGTCCAGCCAGGAGCCGCGGTAGGGGATGACCCGGGCGGTGAACAGATACTTGCCGCTGCTGTGCGTCTTGCCCTTGTCGTGGTCGAAGAACACGCCGGGGCTGCGATGCATCTGGCTGACGATGACGCGCTCGGTGCCGTTGATGACGAAAGTGCCGTTCTCGGTCATGAGCGGCATGTCGCCCATGTAAACCGGCTGCTCCTTGATGTCCCGGATGCTACGGGCACCGGTGTCCTCGTCCAGGTCCCAGACGATCAGGCGCAGGATCACCTTGAGCGGGGCGGCGAAGGTCATGCCGCGCTGGATGCACTCCTCGACGTCGTACTTCGGCTCCTCCAGCTCGTAGTGGACGAACTCCAGGCGTCCACGCCCGGCGAAGTCGTCAATCGGGAAGACGGACTTGAACACCTCTTGCAGGCCCGTCGGCGTCCGGCTGTCCGGCGCCACGTTCATCTGCAGGAACGCCTCGTAGCTGGCGCGCTGCACGTCAATCAGGTTGGGCATCGGCGCCACTTCGGGGATGCGCCCGAAGCTCTTGCGGATGCGCTTCTGTCCCGTGAACGACTTGTTGATCGCGTTCATCGCACGTCCTTGACCCAAGTGTTTTGGCAACCCGATACTGGCCGCCAACAGCGTCGGCACGTCTTGCGGCTGGCAACCCCCGGCCGCCCGGGTCGTTCTACCCCCAGCATCGGACGCGCTGCCGCGCCCGCCGCCGTCTGGCAATGGCAAAGCGGACGGCACCCCGGTATGGGTCCCGCCCGCTTTCCCTTATGGATGGCCCGGTGCTGCCACCGGGCCGCGTGCGCTACTTGATCTCGACAGCGGCGCCCTGCTCTTCAAGCTGCTTCTTCAGCTTCGCGGCCTCGTCCTTGTTCACGCCTTCCTTGACGGTCTTCGGCGCAGCTTCGACAAGGTCCTTGGCTTCCTTCAAGCCCAGGCCCGTGATCGTGCGGATTTCCTTGATCACGTTGATCTTCTTCTCGCCGGCCTTAGCCAGGATCACCGTGAACTCCGTCTGCTCCTCAACCACCGCAGCCGGAGCGGCCGGACCGGCAGGCGCTGCTGCCGCCGCAGGCGCCGCGGCGGAGACGCCCCACTTCTCTTCAAGCATCTTGGACAGCTCAGCCGCCTCAAGCACCGTCAGAGCCGACAGCTCCTCAACCAGTCTCGTCATGTCAGCCATAGTCGTCTTCCTTACTTAACCCTTGGGTGGTTCCATGCAAGCCCGGGACCATGATGCTGGCCGAGCCTGCGGCTCAGATGGCGGGGGCGGCTAGGCCGCCTCCGCCTCGGTGCTGTCGGTGTCCGCACCATCCTTGTTGGCATAGGCCCCGAAGACCCGCGCAAGTTGCCCGGCCGGCGCTTGAAGGATACCCGCGATCCGCGTGGCGGGGGTTTGGATCATCCCCACCAGGCGGGCGCGCAGCACGTCAAGCGACGGCAGGTCGGCCAGCGCCTTGATCCCATTTGCATCGAGCATCTGGGTGCCAAGGGCGCCGCCGACCACGACGAACTTCTCGTTGGTCTTGGCGTAGTCGAGGGCGGCCTTCGCCACTGCCACCGGGTCCTTGGACCACGCAAGCGCGGTCGGCCCCTTCAGCATCGGCTTGATGCCCTCGAACCGGGTCCCATCCAGGGCGAGTGCGGCCAGCCGGTTCTTCGCGACTTTGTAGGTTGACCCCGACGCGCGCATCTGGCGCCGCAGATTGGACACCTCGGCAACCGTCATCCCCTTGTTCTGGGTGACGACCACCATGGTGGTGTCTGCGAACACCTGACCGAGCGTGGAGACGAACTCTCGCTTCTCCGTACGGTCCACGTGTACTCTCCTTGTGGCGCCGGCGCGTTTGGACCGCGCCGCCGCCGGGTTGCCCCGGCATGACCGTGTGGCCATGCCGCGCCTGTCCGGAACCCCGTGCGCCGAAGCGCCGTGGGACCTGCAGCCGGAACCGCCAGGGTGCCAGACCGGGCTTGCGCCGGGTCCGGATCATCTTGGCTTCCCCGTCTATCGCGCGCGGGCCTTGGCCCTTTACTCTCCATGAGGGAGAACGTGCGGTTTCGGACAGGTTCGGAGCGGCCTGCGCCGCTCCTAGCCACCGAAGCCCGCCATCTCTCAAGACGGGGGCGCCGGCGAATTCTGTTTGTCGGCTGAGGTCAGCCCCCGAGCGTGGCGATGTCCACCTTGATGCCCGGCCCCATCGTGCTGCTGAGGCTAGCTTTCTTGAGGTAGGTGCCCTTGGCGCCGGTCGGCTTGGCCTTCTGGATGGCGTCCACGAAGGCGCGGATGTTGCCGAGCAGCTTTTCCTCGTCGAAGGACGCCTTGCCGATGCCGGCATGGACGATGCCCGCCTTCTCCGCCCGGAACTCCACCTGGCCGGACTTGGCCGCCGTCACCGCGCCGCGCACGTCCATCGTGACGGTGCCCAGCTTCGGGTTGGGCATCAGCCCACGGGGGCCGAGTATCTTTCCCAGCCGGCCCACCAGCGCCATCATGTCCGGCGTGGCGATGCAGCGGTCGAATGCGAACTCGCCGCCCTGCACCTTCTCCGCCAGGTCCTCGGCGCCCACGATGTCGGCACCGGCAGCCGTGGCCTCCTCCGCCTTGGCGCCGCGCGCGAACACCGCGACGCGCAGGGTCTTGCCGGTGCCGTTGGGCAGGCTGAGCAGGCCGCGCACCATCTGGTCGGCGTGTCGCGGGTCGATGCCCAAGTTCATGCTGAGTTCGATGGTCTCATCGAACTTGGCGTTGGCGTTGGTCTTCGCGAGCTTCACCGCCTCATCCAGCGCATAGGTCTTGGCCCGGTCGAAGGCGGCGTAGCCGGCCTTCAGGCGCTTGTCGTGTGCCATGGTATCAGCCCTCCACCACGGTGAGGCCCATTGAGCGGGCGCTGCCAGCCAGCATCCGTACCGCGGCGTCGGCGTCGTTGGCGTTCATGTCCTTCATCTTGGTCGCCGCGATCTCGTGCAGCTGCGCCATCGTCACCCGGCCCACCGCCGCGCCCTTGCCCGGCGTCGTCGTGCCCTTGGTGATGCCCGCCGCCTTCTTCAGAAAGTAGGTGTTGGGCGGGGTCTTGGTGATGAAGGTGAAGGTGCGGTCTGCGAAAGCCGTGATGACGACCGGCGTGGGCGTGCCCGGCTCCATGCCCTGCGTCGCGGCATTGAACTCCTTCACGAAGGACATGATGTTCAGGCCGCGCTGGCCGAGCGCCGGGCCGACGGGCGGGGAGGGATTCGCTTTCCCCGCCGGTATCTGCAGCTTGATGTAGCCGACAATCTTTTTGGCCAAGGCCATGCCCCTGTGGTGCGGGGACCGCGGTAATAGCGGCAGGGGCCGCCCTATGGGTGGCCCCTGCCTTCCGCGTTCCTGATGAGTGAGGCGGGGCCTATAGCGGATCGAACCCGCGGCGTCCAGCAGTTTTGCACACTCCAGGTTGCACCCCGCCCGGTTGCATCCCGACTGTGTGGACCGAGGTTTTACGGGCGGCGCGCCGTGGTGTAAGCAGCCGGCGCATCCAACCACCCGCAACGTCCAGGAGTGCCCCCATGGCCGTCAAGCCCGGCGCCGTGCCGACCGCCAAGAAGGTCCAGTTCAATCCCACCGCGGTCGCCATCGGCGTGTCGCTGCTGATCGGCATCGTCGGCGCGACCATGGTGGCCGGCAACCCGTTCCGCGCAACGCGGCTGGCCTACCTGGATTACAGCCACACTCCGGCGGGTGGCGCCGAGAAGGGGTCACCGACCAAGGCGCCCGCCACGGCACCGCAGGCCGAGGAGAAGAAGTAGCCCCCTCCCCAACCCGGCGAGGTCAGCCAGGCTGACGTGAACCGCCGGACGCTGCCGGGTCAGCCGCGCCCGGCCTTGCGCAGGTTGCCGCGCGCCTCCGTGCTACCCTGGTCGGCGGCGGCGCGCCACCAGCGGACGGCCTGGTTCATGTCGCGCGCCAGCCCGCCCCGCCCGCTGGCATACATCGTCCCCAGGTTGTTCGCCGCCTGCACGTCGCCCTGGTCGGCTGCGAGCCGCCACAGCCGCACTGCCTCCCGGTCATCGCGCGGCAGCCCGCCCCGGCCCTGTGCATACAGCACGGCAAGGTTGGCCTGGCCCGCCGGGTAGGCCTGGTCAGCCGAGGCGCGATACAGCCGTGCCGCCTCCCGAGCGTCGCGCGGAACGCCTTCCCCGCGTTCATAGAACGCGCCAAGGTTGTTCTGCGCCAAAGCATTGCCCTCTTCGGCTGCGGCCCTGTAGAGCCGGGCAGCCTCCTTGGGGTCGCCACCCTTGTCGGCCGCGCGGGCGGCATAGGCGACAAAGCGGACCTCGCCGGGGAACTCCGCCATCGCCCTGGCGCAAGCGGCGCGGGCGGCAGGCCAGCGGAGGTTGGCGAAGTCCACACCCTCCGACATGGCACTCTGGCTTCCCATGACCGCCCGCGGCGGCTGGGCCAGCCGGTCGCACTCCTGCTCCGGCACCGTAGCCGGAGCCTTGGTTGCGGGCGAGGGGCTGGCCGGCGTGCTGGGCGCAGCATCGGCCGCATCCGGCGCCGTCTCCGACTTCAGCGCGGCGCGCGGTCCCGCGAGGGGAACGACGGCAAGGAGTGCGCCCGCTAGGAAAGCTCTGGCCAGGCTCGTGCGGGTCATCGGATTGTCCGTTCTCGGAGGGTCGGCAGTGCAACGAGCAGCCCGCGCGGCGGTTGCGCTGGCCAGCAGCCCGCGCAACGCGCCGCCCAAACCGCTGCGCCAAGCGGCGTCCACACCCCTCCGGTCCCGCGCACCCACTGCGACGGGGATCGGTTACGTCCCCTCGCAATGCCCGCATCGAGCCGGTTACGGGGACGTCTGCCCGCCCAGGCAGCGCCAACCCGGGCGCCGTCCCTGCTGGTCAGACGACCAGTTCCACCACGAACGGCCCCGGCCGCGCGTTCGCCTGCGCGAACACGTCCGCGAAGCCCTCCATCGTCTCGGCCCGCGCCCCGTCCACGCCCATGCCGCGGGCCAGCGCCACCCAGTCCAGGTCGGGGTTGCCCAGGTCCATCATGTCCATCGCCGTGCGCCCGGGGTTGGCGCCGACGTTGCGGTACTCTCCCAGCAGGATTTGATACTTTCGGTTGGACAGGATGACGGTCGTCACGTCCAGCCGCTCCCGCGCCTGGGTCCACAGGCCCTGTAGGGTGTACATGGCGGACCCATCGGCTTGCAGCGTCACCACCCGGCGGCCCGGCGCGCCGACCGCCGCGCCGGTCGCCATCGGGATGCCGTCGCCAATGGCGCCGCCGGTCAGCTGCAGCCAGTCATGCGGCGCGGCGCCGTGCGTGCCGGGGTAGAAGGCCCGGCCGAAGCTGACGCTCTCGTCCACCACGATGGCCCCCTCCGGCAGAAGCGCCGCCAGGGCCTGGGCCACGGCCTCGGACGAGACGGCGCCGCGGGGCAGGTCCGGGCGCGGGGGCCTGGCGGGGGCGCCGGCGGGCGGGACGCCCAGGGCGTCGGCGACCCGGCGTAAGGCGTCGGGGCCGTCCTGCTCGGGCCGGGCCAGGACGTGGACCTGGCAGTCCGAGGGATACATGCGTCCGGGCTTGCCGGGATAGGCGAAGAAGCCGACCGGCGCCGCCGCGCCGACCAGGATCAGGTGGCGCACGCCGGCCAGGGACTCGACGGCCTGGTCCACCGGGTAGGGCACGCGGGTGATGGGCGTGCGGCCGGCCCCGCGCTCGATCCGGGCGTTGCTGGTCTGCGCCATCATGCGGGCGCCCGTCGCGGCCAGGATGCCGGCGGCGGTGGCGAGCGGACCCGCACGCAACGCCGGGCCGGACAGGATCAGCATGGTCGGCTCGCCGGAGCGCAGGGCGCGCAACGCGCCCTCGACGGCATCCGGAGACGACGTGGGCGGGGCCGGCAGGGGCAGCGGCGTGCCGACGGCGCCGCCCGGGTCCCAGCAGGTGTCGGAGGGCAGGATCAGCGTGGCGACGCCGGGAGCGGCGCGTGCGGCCTGCACCGCCGCCGCGCAGTCCGCGCCCACGTCGGCGGCGTGGGAGGCCGTGCGGACCCAGGCGGACACGCCGCGGGCGAAGCCCTCGGTGTCCGCCGTCAGGGGCGCGTCCAGCGAACGGTGATGGGTGGCCTGGTCGCCGACGAGGTTCACGATGGGGGTGCGCGCCCGGCGGGCGTTGTGCAGGTTGGCCAGTCCGTTCGCCAAGCCCGGCCCGCAGTGCAGCAGGGTGGCGGCGGGGCGGTCCTGCATCCGGGCGTAGCCGTCGGCGGCACCGGTCACCACGCCCTCGAACAGCCCCAGCACGCAGCGCATCCCGGGGATGCGGTCGAGTGCGGCGACGAAGTGCATCTCGCTGGTGCCGGGGTTGCTGAAGCAGGTGTCCACCCCGCAGGCCAGCAGCGTGTGGACCAAGCTTTCCGCACCATTCATCCCCGTGCCTCCCGTTCCCTGGCGGGGACGATGCCCCCTGCCCCAGCACCTGGCAACTTGCCGCCAGAGGCGGTGCGGCCTACCCATCGGGGCAAACGAGAGGGAGGCGACGCCGACATGACCACCATCCTGTATCCCGAGGCCATGTATCCCGACGACGCCGACGAGCGGCGCATCTTCGGCCCGGACGTGACGATCCTGCGCCGGGACACGAAGGTGCTGGCCGATCTCTCGGACGCGGACTGCGCCTCAGTGGACGGGCTGATGCTGTTCCGCCAGTTCTGCACCGCGTCCGACCTGGCGCGCTTCACCCGGCTGCGCGCCATCGTCCGCATGGGCGTGGGCTACGACCGGATAGACCGCGCCGCCGCCGCGGCCCAGGGGATCACGGTGTGCAACGTGCCGGACTACGGCACGACGGAGGTGGCGGACCACGCGATGGCGCTGGTGCTGGCGCTGCGCCGGGGCATCGTGCTGCACCACGAGTGGCAGCGGCGGAACCCGCCGGAGCCATGGCGCGGCGCGGACCATCCCTTGCTGCGCCGGTCGGGGGCGCAGGGGTTCGGGATCGTCGGCATGGGGCGCATCGGGACGGCGGTGGCGCTGCGGGCCAAGGCGTTCGGCTTCCGCGTCGTCATCTACGACCCGTTTCTGCCCAACGGGGCCGAGCTTGCGGTGGGCGTCGCCCGCGCAGCCACGCTGCACGACCTGATGCGGGTGTCGGACGTGCTGTCCATCCACACGCCGCTGACGCCGGACACGGCGGGGCTGGTGGACCGCGCCGCACTGACGCTGCTGCCGGCGGGCGCGGTGGTGGTCAACACCGCCCGCGGCCCGGTGCTGGACGTGGAGGCGCTGGCGGATGCGCTGCGGGAGGGCCGCGTGGCCGGTGCCGGCTTGGACGTGCTGCCGGTGGAGCCGCCGGTGGAGCCGCTGCCGGAGCTGCTGCGCGCCTACCGCGCGCGGGAGCCTTGGGTGGAGGGGCGGCTGATCATCACCCCGCACTCCGCCTATCTGACACCGGAGGCGCACCGGGACATACGGATCAAGTCGGCGGAGACGATGAGGGCGGCGCTGCTGACCAACCAGCCGCAGAACGTGATCGCGCCCGCGTCGTTCTAGCCGGCAGGTGATCCGGCCTGCCCGGGGCCGGAGGGGGCGGACCAAGCCGCACGAGCCGAGGGTGACGCGGACAGCACCACCCCAGGGCGGCGACGCGCGCGCCGGCCTGCCTTCGCGGCAGAGGTGGCAAGGCCGGCATATGCCTCGGCCGCGCGCGTCCAGCCGGGCTGCGGCACCCGCGGCGCCGGCGGCACGGCACGCCGCACCCATCACGTTAACAGCACCTTCAGGGTTGTCCGCCCAAGCTGCCCCGCAATGGGCGCAGGCCCCGGGCGTGGCCCGGCCCCGCGTCCTCATGCGGGGCAGGATGCCCGCGGGATGGCGCGATCATGGAGGGCGGCACGGCATGGACAGCGTGATGTTGCGCGATGGCGCTGGCCGCCCCTCGGCGGACCGCAAAGACGGCACGGCCCGCCTGCGCCGCGGCCGGGTCAGCGCCGCGGCGGTGCTGGACACCGCGGCCCAGGGCTACCTGGTGTTCGACAGCCGGATGCGGGTCGCGCTGTGCAACCCGCAGGCGGCGCGCATGCTCGGCGTCCCGCAGCAGCCCGGCCGGCACGCGCTGACCCGGCTGCTGCAGGACTCCGCCACGCTGGGCGCCAGCGCGCAGTTGGCGCTGTCCCAGGCGGCGCACGCGGCCAGGCACGGGGACTGCCCGGCGGAAGGCCAGCGCATCGGCAGCCTGCACGCAACAATCCGCCCGCTGCCCGCCGGCGACGCAGACGCGGACACGCCGCCCGGCCTGCAGCACTGCGCCTTCTGGCTCATCAGCCTGGATGCGGTGCAGCCCGGCCTGGGCGCTCTGCCGTTGGACTCGCTGACCGGCGTGGCCGACCGGGCCGGCTTCCTGAAGGCCCTGAGCGCCATGCTGGCGGACCCGCCGGGGGGAGGCCGGGGTGACGGCCTTCATGGTGGACCTGAACGGTTTCCGCGGCATCAATGAAAGCAAGGGAGCCACAGTGGCCGACGGGCTGCTGCGGGTCATGGCGCAGCGGCTGCGCGCGGCGCTGCGGCTAGGCGACGTGATCGGGCGCATCGGCGGGGACCAGTTCGCGGTCGCCACCCCTGCCTTCCCGCGCCCGGAGACCATGGCCTCCCGGCTGAACGACCTCCTGGGACGGCCCTACCTGGTCGAAGGCCAGGCGGTCAGCGTCACCGCCAGCATCGGCGTCGCCACCGCCGTGCCTGAGGATGCAGGCGCCGCGCCGCTGCGCGCCCGCGCCGACGCCCTGCTGCACAGCGCCAGCCTGGCCCTGCGCCAGGCCAAGTCGGAGGGCACAGCCACGGTCTGCGTGTTCCATCCCGTCATGCAGGAGCACGCCTTGGCCCAACGCCGGCTAGAGGCGGATTTGCAGGCGGGCCTGGCACTGCAGCAGTTCGAGCTGCACTACCAGCCGCAGACCGCGCTCGACACCGGCGCGCTGATCGGGTTCGAGGCGCTGCTGCGCTGGCGGCATCCCGTGCGCGGCCTGGTGGCGCCGGACGCCTTCATCCCCGTGCTGGAAACCCTGGGCCTGATCGTGCCGGTGGGGGAGTGGGTGCTGCGTACGGCCTGCCGCACTGCCGCGGCCTGGCCGGGCCGCCTATCCGTCGCCGTGAACGTGTCCGCGGTGCAGCTGCTGGAGCGCGACCGCCTGCCCCGCGCCGTCGCTGCCGCCCTGGCCGACAGCGGCCTGGACCCGGAACGGCTGGAACTGGAAATCACCGAAAGCGCCCTGGCCCGCCATGCCGACCTCGCGCTGCATGTGCTGCAGTCCGTGCGCGCACTAGGCGTCAGCGTGTCCATGGACGATTTCGGGATCGGTTACTCCTCGCTCAGCCAGTTGCGGCGCTTCCCGTTCGACAAGATCAAGATTGACCGGTCCTTCGTGCGCGACCTGCAAGCGGCGGAGACGGAAGGGTCGGACGCAGCGGCCGTCGTGCGCGCAATCGCCGCGCTCGGCGCCAGCCTGGGCCTGACGACGACGGCGGAGGGGGTGGAAACCCTGGAACAGCAGCGGATGGTCCGCGCGGAGGGCTGCACGAACATGCAGGGCTTCCTGGTCAGCCGGCCCGTGCCGGCTGCGGACGTGGCCGGGCTGATCGGGATGCTGACCGCGGGAAACGCCTGAGGCCAAACCCGTGGGGCAACCGCCACGGGGCGTGTTGACACCCCCTGCCCATCCGCCCACCCTGGATAAAAGACCACCCAGGGACCGCCGCCATGCCGCCCGACGCCTCCAGCCCCTCCCCCCGCCGGCTTCGCAGCCGCCGCTGGTTCGATGAGCCATCGGACCCCGGGATGACGGCCCTCTACCTCGAACGTTACCTCAACTTCGGCCTGACCCGGCGGGAGCTGCAATCAGGCCGCCCCATCATCGGCATCGCCCAGACCGGATCCGACCTTTCCCCCTGCAACCGCCATCTGGTGGACCTGGCCAGCCGCGTGCGCGACGGCATCCGCGACATGGGCGGCGTGCCGCTGGAGTTCCCGATCCACCCGATCCAGGAAACCGGCAAGCGCCCCACGGCGGCGCTGGACCGCAACCTCGCTTACCTCAGCCTGGTGGAGGTCCTGCACGGCTACCCGCTGGACGGCGTGGTGCTGACCACCGGCTGCGACAAGACGACGCCCGCCTGCTTGATGGGCGCGGCCACCGTCAACATCCCCGCCATCGTGCTGTCCGGCGGCCCCATGCTGGACGGCTGGTACGGCGGGCGCCTGTCCGGCTCCGGCACCATCGTCTGGGAGGCCCGCAAGATGCTGGCCGAGGAGCGCATCAACTGGGACGAGTTCATTGACATGGTGGCCGCGTCCGCCGGGTCGGTGGGACACTGCAACACGATGGGCACGGCGCTGAGCATGAACAGCCTGGCCGAGGCCCTTGGCATGTCCCTGCCCGGCTGCGCCGCCATTCCCGGCCCGCACAAGGAGCGCGGCTGGATGGCCTACGAAACCGGGTGCCGCATCGTCGGCATGGTCCACGAGAACCTGCGCCCGTCGGACATCATGACCAAGCCCGCGTTCGAGAACGCGGTGGTCGCCGCCGCGGCGCTGGGCGCCAGCAGCAACTGCCCGATCAGCATGATCGCCATTGCCCGGCATATGGGCGTGGACCATACGCTGGACGACTGGCAGCGCCTGGGCGACGGCATCCCGCTGCTGGCCGACGTGCAGCCTGCCGGGCGGGTGCTGGGCGAGGGCTTCTTCCGCGCAGGCGGCGTGCCTGCCGTCATGCGCGAGCTGCTGGACGCCGGCAAGCTGCACCCGGACGTGATGACCTGCACCGGGCGCACGCTGGGCGAGAACCTGGCCAAGAAGCCCGCCGTGGACCACGACGTGATCCGCCCCTACGGCAAGCCCTTGAAGGAGAGCGCCGGCTTCGCCGTCCTGTCCGGCAACCTGTTCGACGCCGCGGTGATGAAGCTGAGCGTCATAGACCCCGAGTTCCGCGACCGCTTCCTGTCCGACCCGGCGCAGCCCAACGTGTTCGAGGGCCACGCGGTCGTGTTCGAGGGACCGGAGGACTACCACGCACGCATCGAGGATCCAGCGCTGGGCGTGGACGCGCACAGCATCCTGGTGATCCGCAACTGCGGCCCGGTCGGCTACCCCGGCGGCGCAGAGGTCGTGAACATGCAGCCCCCCGCCGCGCTGCTGAAGGCCGGCGTCCACACCCTGCCGACGATGGGGGATGGCCGCCAGTCCGGCACCAGCGGCAGCCCGAGCATCCTGAACGTCTCGCCCGAGGCCGCCATCGGCGGCGGGCTGGCGCTGCTGCACACGGGGGACCGGGTGCGGATTGATCTCAACACCCGCAAGGTGGACGTGCTGCTGCCGCCGGGCGAGCTGGACGCCCGCCGCGCCGGCTGGACCAAGCCGGAGCTGCACCACATGACGCCGTGGGAGGAGATCAGCCGCAGCATGGTCGGCCAGCACTCGACTGGGGCGTGCCTGGAGCCGGCGACTTTGTACCTGAACATCATCGAGGAACGCGGGGAATCCCGGAATAACCACTGATGCCTTCTCCCTCTCCCTCCGGGAGAGAGTCGGGGTGAGGGAAGCCGCAAGCGCTAGGCATGGCTGATACGAAACCGGTCTCGGCGTGGGCCAAGCGTGGTCCGCGTGGCCTCCCTCACCCCGGCCCTCTCCCGGAGGGAGAGGGAGAAGAAAGCAGGCTGGCACCTGTGAGCTTACGGCACGAAGTAGATGGAGACTAAGGATGCCCGGACGCCTGCACGGCAAAACCGCCTTCATCACCGCCGCCGCCCAGGGCATCGGCCGCGCCACGGCGCTGGCCTTCGCCGGGGAGGGCGCCCGGGTGTTCGCCACCGACGTGAACGAGGCCGGGCTGGCCACCCTGGCCGGCCCCTTCATCACCGTCCACCGCCTGGACGCGACGGACGCCGACGACGTCGTGCGCATGGCGGTGCAGGCCGGCCCGGTGGACGTGCTGTTCAACTGCGCCGGCTTCGTCCACCAGGGCACTATCCTGGATGCGACGGAGGCCGAGTGGGACTTCGCCTTCACGCTCAACGTCCGCAGCATGTTCCGCACGATCCGGGCGTTCCTGCCCGGCATGGCGGACCGTGGGAGCGGCAGCATCATCAACATCGCCAGTGCCGCCAGCAGCATCAAGGGAGCGCCCAACCGCTTTGTCTACGGGACCACCAAGGCAGCGGTCATTGGGCTGACCAAGTCGGTCGCGGCGGACTTCGTGAAGTCCGGCATACGCTGCAACGCCATCTGCCCCGGCACCATCCAGACCCCCAGCTTGGACGACCGCATCGCCGCCAACGCCGCCGCAGCCGGGTCGCTGGAGGCGGCGCGGACCGGCTTCATTGCGCGCCAGGCGATGGGCCGGCTGGGCACGCCGGAGGAGATCGCGGCGATGGCGGTCTATCTGGCGTCCGACGACTCCCAGTTCATCACCGGCCAGGCGCTCGTCATAGACGGCGGCTGGACCCTGTAGGAGAAGCACCGTGAAGCTGATGCGTGTGGGCGCCCCCGGCGCCGAGCGGCCGGCCCTGATGGGGGCCGACGGGCAAATCCGCGACCTGTCCGGCGTAGTGCGGGACTTCGATGCAGAGGCGCTGTCCCGCGCCGGGCTGGAGCGGCTGCGGGCGGTGGACGCCGCGGGCCTGCCGGTTGTGGCGCCGGGCACGCGGGTGGGACCGCCGGTGCCGCGGCCCGTCAACTTCTTCTGCATCGGCCTGAACTACGCCGACCATGCGGCGGAAACCGGGGCGGCGATCCCCAAGGAACCCATCGTGTTCCTGAAATCCCTGGGCGCCTACCAGGGACCGAACGACGACGTGCGGCGCCCGCGCGGCTCCAAGAAGATGGATTGGGAGGTGGAGCTGGGCATCGTCATCGGAGAGCAGGCGAGCTACGTGCCCGAGCACGACGCGATGCAGCACGTCGCCGGCTACTGCATCGTGAACGACGTGAGCGAGCGCGAATTTCAGCTTGAGCGCAGCGGCACCTGGGATAAGGGCAAGGGCTGCGACACCTTCGGCCCGACTGGCCCGTGGCTTGTCACGTCCGACGAGGTGCCGGACCCGCACGTCCTGGACCTCTGGGTGGAGGTGGACGGCCAGCGCATGCAGGATGGCAACACGCGCACAATGATCTTCAATGTGCCCAAGATCGTCAGCTACGTCAGCCACTTCATGACCTTGCACCCCGGCGACGTGATCGCGACGGGCACGCCGCCTGGCGTGGGCATGGGCAAGCACCCGCCGGTGTTCCTGCGGGATGGGCAGGTGATGCGGCTGGGGATCACGGGATTGGGGGAGCAGTCGCAGAAGGTCGTTGGGCATCACGCCTGACACGTCCCATTTGCGTCAGCGGCGCAGCAAGTTGATGACGGGACCGGGCAGAGTAGGTTAACCTCAAGGTCCGTCGAACCCAGCCAGCAACGGAGCGGCAGCATGGAGATGAGCGCAGCCACCCAAGTCATCCTGAGCGGCCTGCTGACGTTCGGGGTGCCCATGGTGTTCGCGGTGCGGGAGTTGGTGGTGCTGCGGCGCCCGCCGCGCGGTAGCTGGGGCGGGGACGGTCCGCGCGGCCCGGCCCCGGTGCCGCCGCCGCCGGACCTGACGCCGATGCATAAGCCGCTGCCTGACTGCCTGATCCCGAAGCCGATGGTGGACGTTGGCAGCCGGACGCGTGTTCTGGAGCCGGCCTGACCGGACGCTGCGGCTGGCCAAGCCTCTTTGCCAAAGGCCCAGGCGTTGGCCAAGGAATGCTGCAAGCCGAATGCGGTAGGCTACGGCCAGCCGTCGCTCCGGCGCAGCACCTCCGCCGCAGACAAGGCCAGGCCCGGCAGCAGCACGGCGTCGAGCACGTCGCCGGTCCCGACCGTCCGGACCTGGGCATATCTGCCGTCCACAGGCTGGCGGTGAATCTCCACGGTGCGGTCCCGCAGGTTCACGATCCAGTATTCGGCAATGCCGCCCCCGGCATAGAGCGGCGCCTTGACAGTCTGGTCATAGGCCAGGCTCGTATCGGCGACCTCAATGACGAGCAGGGCGTCCTCGCCAGCCGGGTGCCCCGTCTCATACTCGTCGGCACGGGGCTTGAGGACGGCAACGTCCGGCTGCGGCTCCGAACTGGCATCAAGGCGAAGGGGGTTCTGCACGGACACGATGCCCCGCGCCCCGATGGCGAGGACAAGCAAGCGGTTGAGCCGGTTCACCATGGCGGAGTGCGGGGTGCCGATCGCGGCCATGTCAATAATCTCTCCCCGGATCAGCTCCACCCGTGGATTGCTGGCGAACACCCCCGCCTCAGATATCCGGTAGAAGTCCGCCACCGTGAAGCGGTGCGGCCTGCCGTCCGTCGCCATTCCGTCCATGGCCCATCCCCTCCCCGGCCCGCGCGCAATTCCTGGACGCACCCATAACGTGAAGACCTTGGCAACGGCAAAGCTGTCCACCCAGCCGAGTCCGACGCCAGGCCCGGCGGATGCAGGCCCGTATATCCCTACATCGTCGCGCCGATCACCCAGGGCGCGAACTCCGCCCCGCCCGCATCGAACCCTTCGCTTCTGGTCCGTGCGCCGCTGGCCACCCGCACCATTGCCTCAAAGATCCGTGCCCCGCACTCCTGCACCGTCTCATCCCCGTCCAGCACCGTGCCGCAGTTGATGTCCATGTCGTCTTCCATGCGCTGGAACATCGGCGTGTTGGTGGCCAGCTTCAGGCTCGGCGCCGGCTTGCAGCCGAACACGCTGCCGCGTCCGGTGGTGAAGCAGACCAGGTTGGCCCCGCCCGCCACCTGTCCCGTCGCCGCCACCGGGTCGTAGCCCGGCGTATCCATGAACACGAAGCCGCGGGCCGTCACCGGCTCGGCGTAACGGACCACGTCCACCAGGTTGGTCGTGCCGGCCTTGGCCATCGCGCCCAAGGACTTTTCCAGGATCGTGGTCAGTCCTCCGGCCTTGTTGCCCGGGCTGGGGTTGGCGTTCATCTCCGCACCTTCCCGCGCGCAATAGTCCTCCCACCAGCGCATCAGGCCGACCAGCTTCTCCCCCACCTCCGGGCTGACCGCACGGCGGGTCAGCAAGTGCTCGGCACCGTAGGTTTCCGGAGTTTCCGATAGGATCACCGCGCCGCCGTGGCGCACCAGCAAGTCGCTGGCAGCGCCCAGCGCCGGGTTGGCGGACACGCCGGAGTAGCCGTCCGACCCCCCGCATTGCAGCGCCACGGTCAGCGCCGCCAGCGGCGCAGGCTCCCGCTGCACCGCGTTCGCCTCCGCCAGCACCTCCCGTACGAAGGCGATGCCGGCCTGCACCGTCTTGCGCGTGCCGCCCATCTGCTGGATGTCCATGCTGCGGATGCGCCCGGCCAGCCGCTGCTCCTCCAGCAAGCCGCCGATCTGGTTGACCTCGCATCCCAGCCCGATCACCACGATGTGGCTGAAGTTGACGTGCCGGGCATAGCCCGCCAGCGTCCGCCGCAGCAGCCGCAGCGGCTCCCCGTCCGTCATGCCGCAGCCGGTCTTGTGCGTCAGCGCCACCACCCCGTCCACGTTCGGGAAATCGGCCAACGGATCGGCGCCCGTGAACGGGTTCCGCTTGAACGTGTCCGCCACCAGGTCCGCCACGTGGGCGCTGCAGTTCACGCTCGTCAGGATGCCGATGTAGTTGCGCGTGGCCCAGCGCCCGTCCGGGCGGCGGATGCCCTGGAACGTCAGCGCCTCGTTCGCCATTGCCGTCGGCCGCGCGTCCCGGCTGTAGGCGTAGTCCTTCGCAAAATCCCCCATGCCGATGTTGTGCACATGCACGTGCGCCCCGGCGGGGATCGGCTGCGTCGCAAACCCGATCACCTGCCCATACCGCCGCACCGCCTCCCCCACGGCGATGCCCCGCACCGCCGCCTTGTGCCCGGCCGGAATGCGCTCCCCCGCTACAACCCCCGGCGCCAGCGGCGCCCCTGGCAGCAGCGTGGTCCGCGCAATCACCACCTCGTCGTCGGAATGCAGGGCAATGGTCGGCGTCATGGGGATGTCCCGTTCATTATCTAAATCCTGACTTGGGCACCACCGCGGCCCACCCAAGAACCTCATCGTTGCGAGGTGCGCGACGCCAGGGCACAGGGAGCTGCCGGCGCAGTCCCAGTTCCCGCCACTCCCGCACCGCAACCGCCCGCAGCCTCATGCCAGCGACCCCACGCCATGACCGCCCTTGCACTCCCGGCACACCCGGAAAGCGTGGCAGGGACAGCCGGAGTGAGAAGCCGCCCGCCCTACTCCCGCGCCGCCTTCACCGCAGCCCGCGCTGCGCCCAGCAGCAGCCCGCTATCATTGCTGATCGTGACCAGGTTGAACCCCATCGCGATCATCCGCTTGGCATAGGCCGAGCTGCCGCAATGCACGCAGGCCCGCAGGCCCCGGCGCTTCGTGCCATCCAGTATCTTCCGGTAGATGTCCAGGATCACCGGCTCCTCTCGGTCCAGCACCGGGATCAGTCCCATGCTGAAGCCGAGGTCGCTGGGGCCGATATACACCGCGTCCACGCCGGGCACGTCCAGGATGGCGTCCAGGTTGTCCACCGCCTCCTGCGTCTCGATCATCGGCAGGCACAGCACCTCCTGGTTGGCGGTGGCCTGGTAGGTCGTGCCCACGCCGTAGATGCCTGCCCGGATCGGCCCGTTGCTGCGCTTGCCCGCGGGTGGATACCGGCAATATGACACGAAGGCTTCAGCCTCGGCCTTGGTGTTCACCATCGGGCAGATCACGCCATAGGCCCCGGCATCCAGCACCTTGCCCACGATCCCCGGCTCGTTCCACGGCACCCGCACCATCGGCAGCACCGGATGGGACTGCATCGCCTGGAAGCACGACACCATGCTCATGTAGTCCTGCACGCCGTGCTGCAGGTCCACCGTCACGCTGTCCCACCCGCCTTGCGCCATCGTTTCCGCCGCAAAGCCGTTCGGGATGGCCAGCCACCCGTTCACCGCGGGCTTGCCGCTGTCCCAAAGCTGCTTGAGCCTGTTTGCCACCGTTGCGTTCCTCCGCTTGTTGCAGCAACGCTAGGCCCGCCCTCCAGGAGCGTCAAACCCGCCAGGCCGTCCCGCATCCCATGCTGCGCGCATGATGACGGGCACGCGCATGATGACGGGCATCTGATGACGGGCATCGCCGTTCCGCAGTAAGCTGCCCGCCGCATCCAGGACACCCCGCCCATGGCACGCCCCGTTGACGCCGTCATCACCCAGGCCCGCACGCTGCTCGGCGACCGCATCACCACCAGCGCCGCCCTGCGGGAGCAGCACTCGCACGGGGAGGACACCCACCCCCCCGTCCTGCCCGACGCCGTCGCCTTCATCGAGGCGCCGGAGGAAGCCGCGGCCCTCGTGGCCCTCTGCCACCAGCACGGCGTCCCCGTCGTCCCCTTTGGCGCCGGCACCAGCCTGGAGGGCCACGTCACCCCCGTCCGCGGCGGCATCAGCCTGGACCTGTCCCGAATGACCCGCATCCTGGAGGTCAACGCCGCCGACATGGACTGCCGCGTCCAGCCCGGCGTCACCCGCCAGCAGCTCAACGCCCACCTGCGCGACCAGGGCCTGTTCTTCCCCGTGGACCCCGGCAGCGAGTGCAGCATCGGCGGCATGTGCGCCACCCGCGCCAGCGGCACCGCCGCCATCCGCTACGGCACCATCCGCGAGAACGTGCTGGGCCTGCAGGTCGCACTGCCCGACGGGCGCCTGATCCGCACCGGCGGCCGTGTCCGCAAGTCCGCCACCGGCTACGACCTGACCCACTTGCTGATCGGCAGCGAGGGCACTCTGGGTGTCATCACGGAAATCACCCTCCGCCTGCACGGCATCCCCGAGGCCATGAGCGCCGCCGTCTGCCAGTTCGACGATCTGGCCGGCGCGGTGGACAGCGTCGTCGCCATCCTGCAGGCCGGCATCCCCGTCGCCCGGATCGAGCTGCTGGACGACGTTCAGATGGCCGCCTCCATCGCCTACTCGAAACTTGCGGGCTACCAGCCCCGCCCCACCCTGCTGCTGGAGTTCCACGGCACGCCCGCCGGCGTCGCCGAGCAGGCGGCGGGCGCGGAGGAAATCACGGCGGGCTACGGCGCCCACGGCTTCCAGTGGGCCACAGACGCCGACGAGCGCAACCGCCTCTGGAAGGCCCGGCACGACGGCTACTGGGCCGCCCTGGCCCTCAAGCCCGGTTGGAAGGGCATCGCCACCGACGCCATCGTGCCCATCAGCCGCCTGACCAACCTGATCGTGGGCGCCAAGCAGGACATCGCCGCCTCGGGCCTGACCGCCCCCATCGTCGGCCATGTCGGCGATGGCAACTTCCACACCGTCATCCTGGTCCCGCCCGAGCCGGACGGCCTGGACCGCGCCTGGGAATTGGACAAGAAGATCGTGGCCCGTGCCCTGGCCCTGGGCGGCTCATGCAGCGGGGAGCACGGCATCGGCATCGGCAAGCGCGAGTTCCTGGATACCGAGCACGGGGCGGAAACGCTGGCAGTGATGCGCCAGATCAAGACGGCACTGGACCCGCGCGGGATCATGAACCCCGGCAAGATGTTCCTGAACTAGCAACCACCCGGGAGGGTGCCGGCGCAGCCGCGGCAACCCTGCTACGAGCGGCTGGCAAACGCGACAGTCACAAACGCGACAGTCAATAGAGTTGGACGCCGTTGATGCGGAGGTGTTCGGCAGTGAAGCCGAATGACTCCTGGGCGCTCGACCCGCTTTGCGAGAACGCGAAGGTAGAGACCTGGGTGCCGTCCAACTCGTACTTCGATCCCGCGCCGGGCTTCGGAGCTGCCCGCCGACCGATGCCGCTGGATGCCGGCGGCGGGAAGGTCAGGACCACGTTCCGCTTGCCGCCGCCCGCCGCCACCCAGCGGAGAAGGTCGGCCTCTTTGGCCGCGCAGGTCTGCGACGTCATCACGTTCAGGCTCCGGCTGTTGTCGGGGTCGTCGGACGGCTTCTGCTGCGGCTGCAGCACGACGGACAGCCCGGCAATCTTGCAGGTGCGCGATGGTCCGCCATCCAGGCTACTGATCGTCATCTCGCCGGCCTCGTCGTCGTCATCCGCCCAGCACGGGGACGATGCGCCGGCGATCAGGGCAACGGATAGCATGAGGGCGAATACGCGCATGATACGTCCCGTTGTCAGGGCCGCAAGCTGCCGGTCAGACAGGCAGAGGCAAGCCGATGTTCAGATTGCTGACCTCCCGGGGCACCGGCCTGGCGTCCAGCGCACGCCAGGCGGCCAGCCCCTGTGGGTCAGGGCTTCGTGGTGGGCTTGCCGTCCTCGACATACTCCGCCGGGGCACCTGGCGCGTGGCTGGCGTCCTTGCTGTGGCCACCCAGGCCACGGGCAGCGTCGCTGCTGCCGGTCTTGGGATTGGGCGCAGTGGCAGTGCCGGTCGCCTTCGTATCGGGCGTCGTGCCGGGCGTTTTGTCGGTCATGGCTGATCCTCCTTAAGCCCGGACGCAACGCCGCGGCGGCTTCGGCGGTTGCAACGGCAGGTGCCGGAGTAGATGCTCCGGCTGCACCGCGTGGAACCGCCGCATGACGCCCGCCGCCCGGCAGATCGCCTGCATCAACGTCGCTCACGGCTTCTGCCACTACAGCCTGCTGATCTTGCCGACCGCGGTGCTGGCGATGGTGGCGCCGGGCGGGGCGTTCGGGACGGAGTACGGCCCGGTCGTGAAGCTCGCCACCGGCATGTTCGTGCTGTACGGCCTGCTGTCCCTGCCCCAGGGCTGGCTGGCGGAGCGGCTGGGCCGCAAGCCGCTGATTGCCGCGTTCTTCCTGGGCACCGGGGCGTCGCTGGCGCTATGCGGGTGGGCGCAGACCCCCTGGGCGTTGGCGCTGGCCCTGGCGGCGGCGGGCGCCTTCGCGGCGATCTACCATCCCGTCGGCACCGCCATGCTGGTGGAGGCTGCGGGTGACAGGCCCGGACGCGCCATTGGCGTCAACGGCGTGTTCGGCAACTTCGGCGTGGCGCTGGCGCCGGTGGTGACGGGGCTGCTGGCCGGGCAGTTCGGCTGGCACGCGGCCTTCGTGCTGCCGGGGCTGCTGTGCATGGGAATGGGGCTGCTGTGGCTGCGCGTGCCGGCCTACGAATACGGCGCGGCGCGCAGCGCGCGGCCCTTCCCCGCCATCCCGCGCGCCGTGGTGCGCCGGGCTGTGGTGGTGCTGCTGCTGATCGCGGTGGTGTCCGGGCTGGTGTTCAACGCCTTCACGCTGCTGATCCCGAAGCTGCTGCAGGAGCGCCTGGCGGGCGATGCCTCGCTTCTGCCGCTCATTGGCGTGGCGGCGTTCCTGGTGACGATGTGCGGCGCGCTGGCGCAGATGACGGTGGGCCGGCTGATAGACCGCACGACGCTGCGCCGGGTGTTCCTGCCGATGGCGCTCGTGCTGGCGCCGGGGCTGCTGGCGCTGTCGGTGCTGCACGGGTGGGCGGTGCTGCCCGCCGCCGGGCTGGTGTCGGCGGCGATTTTCAGCCAGGTCACGGTCAACGAGGCCATGACCGCCCGCTACATCGCCCCGGCGCTGCGGGCGCGCATGTACTCGGTGCGGTTCTTCGTGGGCTTCCTGGGCGCCGCTGCTGCCGCGCCCGTGGTAGGCATCCTGCACGAGCGCACGGGCAGCCTGTCCGCTGTCATGGCGGTGCTGGCCGGGGTGGCGCTGGTGACGCTGGCCTGCGCCTGGTTCTTCCCGGACCGCCCGGAAGAACTGCGGCCCGACCTTTGGGTCTGTGCGCCCGGCACGATCCCAGCCGAATAGCCGCTTCGTTCAAGTAAGCCGCGGCGGGACAGCCTAGGGCCAGGCGTGGCTGCAGCGCCCAGGCCGGCTGCGGTTCCAGCACGGCCCGCCCACCCTCGCACGCAGGTGATCGGCCATCGTCCGGCCGACGACGTCGCGGCTGAGTGCGTCCGGCACCACGGCCAGGTAGATGAAGGCGGTGGCAAGCCGCACACAGGTCATATCCGCCGCCCACAGCTGGCTCGTGGCCACGGTCATGAGGTGGCGCGCCAAGTTCGGCCACACCCGCCAGGCGTGACGCGCGTTCGTCGGCGGCGGTCAGGTCCGCCGTGTCGTTTCACGCCGCCGGATGCAGCCGGTCCGCCCGGCGCCACCAGCCCGGGTCTGCCAAGATGGGATCGTCGAACCAGCCGGTTTGGGCCAGGCTTGCCACGGCCTGGAGCAGCCGGGTGGGGCGGGGCGTGCCGTCGCGCATGTCCCATACCCCGGGCTCGTAGTGCCCCTGCCAGTGCCGCATCATGCTGTTCCAGTCCACGGCGCCGAACAGCGACCAGGCCGTCACCGCCCGGACGTCGGCGCCCTCCGCCCGCAGCACGAGCGCGGCGTTCCACGCTTCCATCAGCCACCGGACAGGCTCCTCATCCTCGGCGCAATTCAGGTGCGCCTCCGTGATCGCCAGCGGCCTGCCGTAGCGCTGCCAAGCTTCCCGCAGCCGTGCCTCCCAGCCGGTCAGGCCGGGCGGCAGATCGGCGCGGGCCGCCTCGAAATCGATGAAGGCGCTGCGCCCAAGTCCACTTGGGATCCGGTCTGGATAAAGGCTGGTCCGGTGATCCAGGAACCGGTCGCTGGTCACGTAGTGGTTGATGCCGATGAGGTCGGGCACAGCACCGCCGCCCAGGAACCCGGCCATGTCCGCCTCGCCGACGCCGCTTTTGGCGAAGCCGAGCCATGCGGGGTGGGACGGGTCCACCTTGCCGCAGAGCAGGTCCAGCGACAGCCAGCGGCGCTGGTTCTCCAGGCTGGCTTGGCGCTGCAGCGGCGAGGTGGCGAACACCCGGCCGAGGTCCTCGGTTTGCACAAGCCGGGCGCCGGGGATGCGCGCGCGGATTGCCTGCATGGACAGCAGCACGGCCCGGCACTGGTTGAACACCATTGTCTCAAAGGCTGCCTCGGAGGTGGCATGGGGGTGCCAGTAGCCGTAAAGCGCGGCAAAACGGGCAGTGGTCAACGGCTCGTTCACCGGCGTCCACGCGTCCACCCAAGGATAGCGTGCAGCGACGGCGGCGGCGTGATCGGCCAAGCCTTCCGCCCAGCCGGGATCAAGAGGGCTGGCGCCCGGCGGGCCGCAACCGTGATGCACCAGCCCGATGATGGGCGTGATGCCCAGCGTGCGCAGCCGCCCCAGGCGCTCGTCGTGCCAGTCCCAGCCGCAACAGGCCGGGCCTGGGCTGCAGCGTTCCCACAGCACTGGATAGCGCAGGGTGCGGATGCCCAGCGCCGCGATCGCATCCAGGTCGCCGGCTCGTGTGTGGTGACCGGTTTCCCGGACCTGGTCACGCCAACTGTCGCCGACCCTCACGACGCTGCACTCCACGCCCCCCCAGAGCTGCAGGGGGGCTGAGTGGGGGGGATCTTTGGCTTGCGGCCTCATTCCGGCTGGGCTGACATGGTCTCCCGTGGCGACGTGTGATTCAGGCACACTGCCATGCCTGACCCTGCGTGCCCATCGGCTTCTACCGAAAGCGGACGTCCGCCCGCTGATCGTTCCTGGCCGGAAGCGGACCGGCCTGGCCACAGTGGCAAGCAGACCTTGGCTGGCCCTGATGCAGCGGCTTGGCGCCGCCGGGGTGCCGGCTCCAGGATGTTGTTTCCCCCGTCGTCGCAAGGACTCGCCATGGATCCTACAGGCCTCCCGTTCGACCCCGAGCAGATGCTGGCTGACCTGCGGCCTTGGGTCGAGTGCGAGAGCCCGACGCATGATGCCGCAGCCGTCAACCGCATGATGGATCTGACGACCCGCGACCTTTCTGTGCTGGGCGCCCAGGTCGAACGCATTCCCGGCCGGATGGGCTACGGCGACTGCGTCCGGGCAACGCTGCCGCATGCGCGGCGGGGCGAGCCTGGGCTGCTGCTGATGGGACATATGGACACGGTGCATCCCGTTGGCACGCTGGCCGCGCTGCCGTGGCGGCGGGAGGGCAACCGCTGCTACGGGCCGGGAGCCTATGACATGAAGGGCGGCAACCTCCTGATGCTTGAGGCCATCCGGCAACTCGGGCGGGCAGGCATCAGGACGCCGCTTCCGGTGACGGTGCTGTTCACCAGTGACGAGGAGGTAGGTTCACCCTCGACCCGCGACCTGATCGAGGCCGAGGCGTCCCGTCATGCGGCCGTGCTGGTGCCGGAGCCTGGCGGTCCCGGGCACGAGGTCACGACCGGGCGCTACGCCATCGCGCGCTTCGCGATTGAAGCGACGGGACGGCCAAGCCATGCCGGTGCCCGGCTGTCGGAAGGGCGCTCCGCCATTCGCGCAATGGCCCGGCGGATCATCGAGATTGAGGACATGACGACGGAGGACTGCACGTTCAGCGTCGGCGTGATCCGGGGCGGGGAGTGGGTGAACTGCGTCGCGTCAACTTGCACGGCGCAGGTGCTGAGCATGGCCAAGCGGCAGGCCGACCTGGATCGCGGGGTGGAGCGGATGCTGGCACTCGCGGGACGCGATGGCGGCGTGCGGTTCGACGTGGCGCGCGCCGTGACCCGGCCGGTGTGGGAGCCGGATGCGCGGACGCTCGCGCTGCATGGCCAGGCGGAGGCGCTTGCAAAGCGGATCGGTATTCCATTGCCGCATCGAAGCGCAGGCGGCGGCTCGGACGGCAACTTCACGGGAGCGATGGGAGTGCCGACCCTGGATGGTCTAGGGGTGCTCGGGGCTGGCGGGCATACGCTGGAGGAGCACCTGCTGGTGGACAGCCTAGTCCCACGGGGACGGCTGCTGGCGGGCCTGCTCGCGACCTTTACGGGTTCGTAGCCGCCCGTTGTGACCGGTGGCTAGGCAGACCGACGCTTGGCCCAGCAACATTGTGGATTACTGACCAGAACAAGGAGGGCATCGCTCAGCGGGGCCGTGCCCCGCCTCATCTCAACCCACGCATCCATCTGATGACCGCCTCGGCCACTGCCTTGGGTGCCTCTGGCAGCAGGGCGTGACTGGCATCCGGCACGACAACGACGGTGACCCGGTCTCCGAACTCGTCCCGCAATTCATTGCGGCTGGACGGCGGCTTGAACGGGTCGTTTCCTGCCTGCAAATCCAGCAACGGCGCCCGCCCGCCCGCCCACCATTCCGCTTGCCGGGTCCGGTCCGCCGCGTCCCGCTGGCTGCGGCTCGCCTTGGGAAACCAGCCCGCCAACCAGATCGAAGGATCATGGCCCGGCGCGAAGAAGGCGCCTTGCAAGTAGCGCCGCCGCTCGGCCTCGGGTACCGAGGGATCCGCGACCTTGGTGACGGCGATGCTCAGGTCCGATGGATAGGATTTGGCGGCGGCGGCCGCCAGCACGACGCCGCGCACCAGGCCCGGGCGATCCGTCGCCAGCATGCGTGCAACCCAGTTTCCATAGGCGTGGCCGATCACCACCGCCGGCCCGGCCTGCTCGGCCTCGATCACCGCCGCGACATCGGCAGCCAAGTCGTGCAGCGTCAGGTCGTCCAGGGGGCCGATGCTGCCGTGCATGCCGCGCGGCTGAGGCCGCAGCACGCGGAAGCCTCCGGCAGCGACCGCGGTGGCGACCTCGTCGTAATCCTCCGAGTCCCGCCCGCGCGACGGCAGCATGACGACCAGGGGGCCGCTGCCCTCGGCGATGGTGTCAATCACCGCCGGCCCGGCCGGGACCAGCAGCCGGGTCCGTCCGGCATCGGCGCGCGCCCCCGCCGCCAGAGCCATCAGGCCGAATGCCAGGACAAGTGCCTTGGACGTGTTCCGCATCCAGCCCGCTCCATTCCTCAAGGGTCCTCGTAGGCGATGCCGTCACGCGCCAATGTCCAGACGCAGCGCGCAGACCCGGTGGCCTGCTCTTCCAGCACGTGTCCGGCCAGCCCGCCGGCCCGGGACACCACGGCAATGGCCCGCATCACCGGCACCGGGATGCCGATCTCCAGCAGCAGCGCGGCGATTGCGCCAGTGGCGTTGATCGTGATGTGACGTCCCGCCGCGGCATCGACGGCTCGTCCGAGCCGCAGCAGCGTCGCCACGAACGCGCCGGCACGGCCCGCTTCTTCGGCAACCTGCAAAAGCCGGGGTGTGCGGGGGTCGTCGGGCTTGTGCGTACGGTGGCCGAAGCCCGGCACCGGCGTACACGCCGCCCGGTGCCGGATCGCCAGCTCCATGCAGTACGCATCGGCGTCCGCAGCTTGCGCGCCTTCGGCCAGGATGCGGGCGCAGCCCTCCATCGTGCCGGCGAACACGTCGCCGATGGCCATCAGCCCCGCTCCCATCGCCACCTGGATCTGGTCCGGCACGCTGTCCGCCAGCAGCCGCGCGACCAGCGTGCTGGGGTTCAAGCCGTGCTCCATCAAGGTCACAAGGCAGGCGTCCAGCACGCGGGTGTCCGCCGGGTCCGGCATCCCGCCGCATACGAGGAAGTAAAGGATTTCGGTGTAGGTGTGCCGGCCAATCAGCTCCTGCACCAGGTCGCGCCCGCGGACCGTGATGGTCCGTGCGTCCGATGTCGCGATGCGCGTCCGCATCATCCCGCCCGCGGCAGGCTAACCGCGGCGTCGAGGTACTCCTGCGCGATGCGGCGCACCAGGTCGCCCGCCGCGACCATGTCGTCCACCAGCCCGGCGGACTGCCCGGCCTCCACCTTGCCCTCCGCCACGTTCCCATCCAGCGCCGCCATCTTCAGGGTGCTGGCGGAGAAGGCGGCCTTGCGGTCTTCCAGCGCGGCGCCGTCCGCCTCCATCGCCGCCATGCGCTCGGCGAAGGAGTTGGACAGCGTGCGTATCATGCCAAGACCGCGCCCGACCGTGCGGGTGCTGCCGATTCCAGCGTCCAGCACCGCCTGCTTATAGGCGGGATGCACGGTGGCCTCGGGCGTGGCGATGAACCGGGTGCCGAAGTTGGCCGCCCCCGCCCCCAGCGCCAGCGCCGCCGCCAGGCCAGCGCCGTCCGCGAAGCCGCCGCTTGCCACCACCGGCACGCCGGGCAAGGCGCGCACGACGGCGCGCACCACCACCAGGGTCGAAACCAGCTCGGCCGGCGGGTGCCCGCCGGCTTCGCCGCCCACCACAACCAGCCCGTCCACGCCGACCTCCGCCGCCTTGCGCGCATGCTCCACGCCCGCGACGACATGGATGCACACGGTGCCGGCCGCCTTGAACCGGTCCAGGTAGCGCCGCGGCCCGCCTTGCGAGGCGATCAGGACCGGGACGCGCCGCTCCAGCAACAGGTCCAGCACCTCGTCCGCGCCCTGGCGATACAGCGGCATGTTCACCGCGAACGGCCGGTCCGTGCCCGACCGCATCTCGTCCAGGGCGCGGGCGAGGTCCGGCAGCCGCATCGGCCCGGCGCCAATCACGCCCAGGCCTCCGGCGCGCGACACCGCCAGCGGCAGCGCGGCGCCCGATGACGCCCAGGACATGCCGGCCTGCAGGATCGGAAGGTCTATCCCCAGCAGGCGGGTGACCGTTGTTTCGATCCTCATTCCGTCCCGGCCCTCACGCGGGAAGACCCAGCAGCTTGCGGGCGTGCGCGGCCAACGGCTTCTTCTGCACCTTGGAGCTGGCGGTCATGCCGATGTCCTCGAACCCGTCCACCACCCAGACGTGACGCGGCACCTTGAACCCCGCCATCTCCTGCCGGCACCAGGCGATCACGGCGTCCGGGTCGCAATCGGCGTCCGCGTTCGGGATGACAAAGGCCGCCACGACCTCCATCAGCCGCGGGTCGGGCACGCCGACCACGGCGGCCTGGCGGATGGCGGGGTGGCGGTGCAGAATGTCCTCGACCTCGGCGGGCGACACGTTCTCGCCGCCAACGCGCACGATGTCCTTGGCCCGGCCCAGGAACTCCAGCCGCCCGTCCTCCCCCAGACGCCCGAGGTCGCCGGTGCGCAGCCAGCCCTCCCCATCCAGGGCGTCGGCCGTTTCCTGCGGCTTGCCGTAGTAGCCGCGCATGACGTTCCAGCCGCGGACGGTGATCTCGCCGGGCTGGCCGGTTGGGCACTCGGCTTGGTCAGGACCGAGGATGCGGACCTCGACGCCGGGCTGCGGGCGCATCCGGCCACTGGTGCGCATGGCCTCCGGCTCCCACCAGCAGGATTGCGCGATGTTCGGGGAGGCTTCGGACAGGCCGTAGCCCGCCACGCACTCGCGGGCGCCCAGATCGTCAATCACACGGCGCAAGATGGCGGGGGACGCCGCCACCCAAGCGCCGCGGAGCCGCAATTGCCGGCCCAGGCGGCTGGGATGGTTCAGCAGCATGAGCGCCATGGTGTCGTTGCCGGAAAAGTGGGTGCAGCCCTCGGCCTCCATCAGCCGAAGCGCTTCTTCCGGCTCGAACCGGTCCATCGTCACCAGCGTGACCATGTGCTGCACCGCGGACAGGACGGACAGCGTGCTGCCGGACACATGGAAGAACGGGCGCGCGGAATGGTAGCGGTCGCCGATGCGGAAGCCGATCCGCCCGCCGGACACGTAGGCGTTGGCCAGCATGTTGGCGTGGGTCAGCATGACCCCTTTGGGGAAGGAGGTGGTGCCGGAGGTGTACTGGATCAGCAGCACGTCGTCCGGCGCGCAGCTTGGGCCGCAGTCCGGGCCGCACGGACCGGACTGCGGCCCAAGCTGCGCGCCGGCCGTAAAAGCATCGAAGCCGACCGCCCCCTGCGGCACGTCATCGCCCAGCACCACGACGCGGCGCAGGTCCGGCAGCGCCGGGCCGGGCAGCGTTGCGTCAAGTTCCGGCACGATGCCGCGGAGGATGGCGATGAAGTCGGTTTTTAGGAACCGGTCGGCCAGGAACAGCGTGGACACGCGGGATTGCCGCAGCGCGTAGGCCATCTCCTCCGCCCGAAAGCGGGTGTTGACGGGCACAGTGACGGCGCCGAGCGACCCCAACGCCAGGAACAAGGACACCCAGCGCACGCCGTTGCCCAGGCACAGCCCCACGTGGTCGCCCCGCCCGATGCCCGACGCCGCCAGCGCCGCGCGCAAGGCCGCGACCTCCTGTTCCAGTGCCGCATAGGTCAGCCGCCCGTCGGGGGCGACGACCGCCTCCACATCCGGCGCGAGGGCGGCGGCGCGGGCCAGCGCGTCGGCGGTGGTCAGGGGGCAGGTGGTTGGAAGGTGCATGCTTTACTCCCCGGCCTTGCCGGACTCCCCAGCCCTGCCGGCGGCCGGGCTGCCGACGCTGCTGGCGAAGCTTTCGATGCCGCGGCGCCAGCCGCCATCGGCCAGCACACGCTCGATGGCCGCAAGCTCGATGCGTATGCCGGTCGCGAGCGCCACCTCCTCACCCAGGTCCACGGTCTGCTTGGTCAGCGCCATCGCCAGAGGCGGCGCCTTGGCGATGGCAGCGGCGGCCTCGTTGGCAGCGGCACCAGCATCGTCAGCAAGCCGCGCGACCAGGCCCAGCCCATAGGCCTCGTCAGCACGCATGGTCCGTCCGGTGAACAGCAGCTCCTTCGCGCGGCGCTTGCCGATGGCGCGCTGCAAGCGCTGGGTGGCGCCCACGGTTCCCCATTGCGGCTCCGGGAACCGGAATGTGGCCGTGCGGGCGGAGACGGCAAAGTCGCAGGCCATCGCGATCTCCCCGCCTGACCCGACGCAGGGGCCATGCACGACGGCGATAGTGGGCTTGCTGCACCGCTCGATGGCTTCGTATGCGGCGAAGGCGGCCAGGCGGCGGCTGCGGACCCAGGCCTCGTCGCGTCCCTGGCGTTCCTTCAGGTCGGCGCCGGCGCAGAACACCGGGCCGGCAGCGTCCAGCAGCACCACACGCACGTCGGCGTCCGCGTCCAATGCCTCGAACGCGGTCCGCAACGCCAGGCACATCGGCAGGTCCAGGGCGTTGCGCGCCGCAGGGCGGTTCAGGGTGACGCGCGCCACGGCACCGGCGCGGGCCAGCAAGATCGGGTCGCCGTCCATCGCTAGATCACACGCTCGGCGCGCAGGGCCGCGATCTCGTTTGCATCCATGCCCAGCTCGGCCTGCAGCACCGCGTCCGTGTCGGCGCCCAGCAAGGGCGGCGTGCCGGTGACGGGGTTGTCGAAGCCCTCGAACCGCAGCGGGTTCCGCAGCGCGGGGAAGCGGCCCTCCGTCGGATGGTCGAAGCTGCCGACCACGCCGCGATCCCGGATGTGCGGGTCGTTCAGGATGTCGCGCACCGTGTTCACCTCTCCGGCCGGGACGCCGCGGGACCGCAAGGCCTCCGCCAACGGCGCACGGTCCCGGGCCGCCACCGCAGCGCGCATCGCCGCCATCACCCGATCCCGCTGCGCCACGCGCCCGGCATTGGCCGCCAGCCCGGCGTCGGCGGCCAAGTCGTGCAGCTCAAGCACGTCGCACGCTGCGTCCCAGTGCTGGTCGCTGCCGCTGATGTGAAGCCATCCGCCGTCACGGCAGGCGAAGGCGGCGGAGGGCACGCGGCCATGGTGCTCCGTGCCCGCGCGCTGCGGATCCTCGTCCAGCGCGAACAGCCGGGCGGCGGCAATGCTGAGCAGGCTGGTTTGCACGTCCATCATCGCCAGGTCCACGTAAGCGCCCCGCCCGGTGCCGGCCCGCCCGGCCAGGCCCGTCAGGATGGCGATGGCGATCCACAGGCCGGAGGTCAGGTCGGCAAAGGGCAGTCCCACCTTGGCCGGTGGGGCGTCGGGGTAGCCCGTCAGCGCCATGACGCCGGACAGGGCCTGGAACACGGTGTCATAGCCGTTGCGGTCCCGGTAGGGGCCGGTTTGGCCGAAGCCGGTGTTGGACACGTAGATCAGCCGCGGATTGGACGGCGACACGCTGGCGTAGTCCAGGCCGTGCCGGGCCATCTCGCCAGGCAGGAAGTTCTCCAGCACCACGTCGGTGCGGGCGACCAGGGAGCGTGCGATGTCCCGTCCGCGCGGGGACTTGAGGTTGAGGGTGACGGAGCGCTTGCCGCGGTTCAGCGCGAAGAAGTAGGCGCTCTCGCCATGCGGCAACTGCGGCTCGAACCCACGGGACTCGTCACCGGTGCGCGGGCGCTCGATCTTCGTGACCTCCGCGCCCAGTTCCGCCAGAATCTGCGTGGCGAACGGCCCGGCGAGCACGCGGGAAAAGTCGAGCACGCGGAGGCCGGCCAGGGGCTTCATCCCGCAGTTCCGCGGAAGCCGCGCATCAAGGCGTTCACGTCCCGCCCGGCCGCCATCGCGGCGTCATAGGGCAGGTCCGCCACGCGGTAGAACAGCGACTTGGCCGCGGCCATCGCCAGGGGGTTCGCCGCCGCCCAGGCCGCGGCGATCTCCAAGGCGGTGTCCAGAACCGCGTCCGGCGCCACGACACGGTTCGCCAGGCCCAGCGCCTGCGCTTCCCCCGCACTCAGCATCCGGCCCAGGCTGATCAGCTCGAAGGCGGCCTTGCGGCCGAGTTGCCGTTGCAGCCCGGTCATCACCAGGGCTGGCACGATGTGGTGCCGCAGCTCCGGATAGCCGAATTTCAGGTCAGTGCCGGCCACCATCATGTCGCAGCCGATGGCCAGCCCGGCGCCGCCGCCCACTGCCGCGCCATGCACGGCGGACACGACGGGCTTGGACAGCTTCTGCAGGATGGACTGTGTGCGGCAGGTCAGGTCCGCCCGGCGCGCGACGAGGTGCTGGCGCTCGGGCGTGAGGTCCTTGAACTCGGCCAGGTCGGCCCCGGCGCAGAAGCCCCTGCCCTCCCCGGCCAGCACGATGGCGCGCACGGCCTCGTCGCGGTCGGCGGCCTCCAGCGCGTCCAGCAGAGCCTGGGTCAGCGCGGTGTTGAGCGCGTTCAGCTTGTCCGGGCGGTTCAGCCGCAGGATGCGGACGGCGCCGCGGTCTTCGGTCAGCAGGAGGTCGTCAGGCATCAGCCATGCTCCGCCCAGGCAGTGAGTTGTGCGGCAGGCCGGGCAGCAGGCCGAAGCCGGCCCGCGCCACCATGCTGTGCAGCTCCCGCCCCAGCAGGCGCTCGCACAGGCGGGACGCGGCCAGCACCCCTTCCCGGTCCAGGCCCGTCGCCACGCCCTCGGCCTCCAGCAGGTTCACCAAATCCTCGGTCGCGACGTTGCCGGTCATGCCCTCGCCATACTGTATTTGCGCCGGGTGCCCGCCGACGCCGCCGAAAGCGCTGTCGAAATGGCGGCAGCCCGCGTCCAGCGCCGCCATGCAGTTCGCAAGCCCCGTCCCGCGCGTGTTGTGGAAGTGGGCGACGGGCGTGACGGACGGGACCTCGGCGGCCAGGCGGCGGAACAGGGCGCGCACGGCGCCGGGCGTGCCGTGGCCCGCGGTGTCGCCAATCGTGACCAAGCCCACGCCCAGCTCCGCGAAGCGCGCGGCGTCCGCGACGACGATGGCCGGGTCCACCGCCCCCTCGAACGGGCAGCCCAGGGCCATGGAGATCACGCCGACCAGCCGGAACCGCCCGGCCGCCAGCCGCACCATGTCAGCCACCGCCGCCCATTGCGCGTCCTGGGTTGTGCGCAGGTTGCGTCTGGTGTGGCTGCTGGTGGCGGACACCAGCAGGCTCAGCTCCGTCGCGCCGTGCCCGGCATCCAGGTCAGCCAGGGCGCGCAGCACCGCGCGGGGGTTGGGGCAGGTCGCCTTGTAGTGGACGCCCCGGCCGCGCCGGATGGTGGCCAGCACCGCCGAGGCGTCGCGGAAGGCGGGAACGCGGTCGGGATGGCTGTAGCTCGTGGCCTCGATGCGCTGGAAGCCAGCCGCGGTGAAGGCGTCAATGGCCGCGGCCTTGTCCGGCGTGGGGATCGCGGCGTCCTCGTGCTGCAACCCGTCGCGCGCGAAGCACTCGCAGATGACGACCTGCCCGGACATGCTTCGCCTCCCTTATGCCAGTTCCTTAGCAGAGCCGTTGATATTGTCAACAGTTTTGGCCGGCTGCGCGCCTCCCTCGGACGCGCGGGTCAGGGCCAGGGCGACCGATTGCAGCTTGTGCAGGGCGGAGTGCAGGGAGGCCTGCTCCTCGTCGCTCAGGCAGGCCCGGAAGGCGCGGTCGCGCTCGGCGGCAGCGGCGATCAGGTCGGCGTACAGCGCGCGCCCGCGACGGCTCAGCGTCAGGCTGGTCGCACGCCCGCCGGCCTCGGACGGGCGCTTGCGGACCAGGTTCCGGGCAGTCAGCGCGGACACCGCCCGGCTCATCTGCGCCTTGTCCAGCCCTGCGGCGCGCGCCAACTCGTTGAGGCCCAGCGGCCCTCCCGCCGCGAGCAGCGCCAAGGTGCGCCACTCCTGCAAGGTCACGCCATAGGCTGCGAAGCGCAGGGCGGCGCTGCGCGACATGGCGTTGGCCGTGCGGCTGACCTGGTAGGACAGCAGGTCCCGGATCGTGCCGGCAGCCGCACCGGGCTGCCCGTCTGCCGCCCTGGCCTTCGCGCGCCCAGCCGATGCGTCCACCTTGCCCATGCGTTCCCCACCTGCCGCGGTGAAACCATAGGCCGCAACGCCCCGTTGACAAACACCTTCTCCTGTTGAGAATAACAACACAAGCGCAGGAATGCGCGGCGGGGATGGGGAGGCGTGGGTGACGCAGGCTGCGACGGCGCTGGCGCCGGCTGGGACGCTCCGGGACGCCACCTATCGCAAGGTGGCCTGGCGGCTGATGCCGCTGATCCTGCTGTGCTACGTCGCCAACTACATTGACCGCACCAACGTCGGCATCGCGCAAATCCATTTGCGCACCGACCTGGGCTTCACCGAGCAGGTCTACGGCATCGGCGTTGGGCTGTTCTTCGTCGGCTTCATCCTGTTCGAGGTGCCCAGCAACATGCTGCTGGACCGCATCGGCGCCCGGCGCACCCTGCTCCGGATCATGGTGGCCTGGGGCACGGTGTCCACGCTGACCATGTTCGTCCGCACGCCGTGGGAGTTCTATGCCGCGCGCATCATGCTCGGCGCGGCGGAGGCCGGGTTCTTCCCGGGCATCCTGCTCTATTTGACCTACTGGTTCCCGTCCGCCCGGCGCACGCGCATGACGGCGCTGTTCTTCCTGGGCCTGCCGTTGTCGGGCATCATCGGCGCGCCGCTGTCGGGTTGGATCATGAGCAGCTTCGGCGGTGCCGGCGGCCTGAAAAGCTGGCAGTGGCTGTTCCTGCTGGAAGGCATTTCCTCCATCCTGCTGGGCGTCGTCGCGTTCCTGGTGCTGAAGGACCGCCCGGCCGATGCCGCCTGGCTGACCGCGGACGAGAAGGCCGCCATTGCGGCGGACCTGGCAGGTGAGCAGGCGGCGAAGGGTCACGCCACCGGCAGCGCCCTGCTGCAAGCCTTGCGCGACCCCCGCGTTTACGTGCTGGGCTTGGTGGGCTGCGGGACCTACACCCTGGCGAACGCCGTGTCGTTCTGGTCGCCGCTGATCATCAACGCTTCCGGCGTCAAGAACGTGCTGGACGTGGGCCTGCTGTCGGCCATCGCGCCCTTGGTCGGCGTCCTTGCGATGCTGGTCGTGGGCTGGAACTCCGACCGCACGTTGGAACGGCGCTGGCATGCCGCCTGCTCCGAGTTCGTGGCGGCCGGAGCGCTGGTCGCTCTCTCGTTCACCATCGGCCAGCCCTTCCTGACCGTGGCGCTGATCTCGGTCATGACCGCTGCCCACTACTGCGGGCTGACGGTGTTCTGGTCGGTGCCCTCCGTTTATTTGTCGGACCGGGCGAAGGCGGGCGGCATTGCGGTGGTGACCGCAATCGGCTCCCTGGCCGCAGCCCTGACCCCGGCGCTGCTGGGATGGATACGGGTCCAGACCGGCAGCCTCAGCCTCGGGCTGCAGATCTCGGCGGGGATCATCACCCTGGCTGGCGTCGTCCTGTTGGTGGGCATCCCTGCGCGAGTGCTGCGGGAAAAAAGTCTTTCCTAGGCATGAGCGTCCATCGTCATGGAGCCCGAGGCCGTTCTGCACCTGCTGGTCGTGCTCTGCTACCAATCGGACGCGGCTGACGGGAGGCTGGAGGGGCAGCGTCCGCGACAAAGTCCGGGAACGTCAAGGCCAGCCCCCGACGCTCTCCGCCTCGCCACGGCGGACTCAACCATGCGAACGTCAGGTCAACCCCTGCCAAGGCACCGGGACACGGCCCGCCTTTCCTTCCTGACTTGGAACAGGTATTCCGCATTTGGCGCTGTGGAAAAGGCGTTGCATTTCTGGACGCGCCTAAGCAGGCTCGTGCGGCTTGCCGCGTAGATGGCTTCCAGCCGTGCCGAGCCGCAAAAGCCTGCTGGATCCCCACTGCGCGCGAACCGCCAAAGGCTTGCTTAGGATGTCCTGCATGACCGTCACCGCCGGCAAGATGTGGTCGCTCCGCCGGCTGGCGGACTCCGGCGGGTTCTTCACCATGGTCGCGGTGGACCAGCGCCCGGGGGTGGAGGCGCTGGTGGCGCAGCGCTGCCCTGGCCCGGCGTGGCAGAGCATCGGCCGGCTCAAGCAGGTGCTGATCCAGGAGCTGTCGCCCCACGCCTCCGCCATGCTGCTGGACCCGCAATACGCCTACCCCTACGCCCGGGACGCGCTGGACCCCCGCCGTGGCCTGCTGCTGACCCTGGAGCAGTTCGCGTCCGAGGACGGGCCGGGCGGGCGCAAGACCGCGCCCTACCCCGGATGGACCGTCGAGAAAATCAAGCGCCTGGGCGCCGACGGCGTGAAGCTGATGCTGTGGTGGCGCCCGGACGCCGCCCCGGACGTGCTGGCGCACCAGCGCCGCCTGGTGGAGCAGGTGGGCGCGGACTGCCGCCGGCACGACATCGCCTTCCTGCTGGAGCCGCTGGTCTATCCGCTCGGTGAGGCCAGCAGCGCCGACACCTACCACGAGGACCCCGGCAAGCGCCCGGAGATGGTGCTGGCGACCGTCGAGGAGTTCCGCCAGGAGCGTTACGGCGTGGACATCTTCAAGCTGGAGACCCCCTTGCCTGCCCCCACCATCCCCGATCCCGACGCCGGCACGCCGGAGGCCGCGGCGGCGCAGGACTGGTTCCGCCGCATAGACGCCCTGCTGGACCGCCCCTGGGTCATGCTGTCCGCCGGCGCGGCGGCGGAGCCGTTCCGCCGCATCCTGACCTACGCCTTCCGCGCCGGCGCCAGCGGCTACCTGGCCGGGCGCGCGATCTGGTGGCCCGCGGCGTTGGAGCTGCCGGACTGGGACCGCTTCCGCGCGCGGGTGCGGGAGGAGGGCGTGCCCTATGTGGAGCGTGTCGGCGCCGTCCTGCGCCAGCACGCCACGCCCTGGCACGCGCGCGCGCTGTTCCGGGACGGCGCGGTGCGGCTGGGACCGGACTTCCTCAGCACCTACTGAGCAGCGCGTCCACCTCCGTCCGGTCCGGGATGCCGGCGCGTCCGCCGGGGCGGGTGCATTTCAGCGCCGCGGCGGCGTTGGCGAAGCGGGCGGCGTCCATGAACGGGCGCTCCTCCGCCAGCGCCAGGGCGTAGGCGCCGTGGAACACGTCGCCCGCGCCCAGCGTGTCCAGCACCGCCACCTGGGGCGCGGGGCTGCACCAGGCGGCGCCGTCCCGCAGCCACAGGCACCCCTCGGCGCCCAAAGTCACGCCCAGCACCGCGTCCGGCGCGTTGGGTCTCATGCGACGCAGCCCGTCCAGGGGGTCTGGCGTGCCGGCATGGTGCGCCAGGCCGGCGGCGCTGAACACCACATGGTCCGCCAGTGGGATCAGCGCCGCCGCGCCGGCGTGCGGCCCCAGGTCCGCATCCAGCACGCTGGGCACCCCGGCCTCCCTCGCCAGCCGCAGCAGCCGGGCGGCGCCTGCAGGCCAGCCCATGTCCACCAGCACGGCCCCGGCCCCGGCAAGGCTGCCCGGGCCGATCCAGTCCGGCGGCACGTCCAGCCCGGTGCCCGGGGTGTTCAGGATCAGGCGCTCCCCCTGCGGGTCCACCGCCACGGCGGACCAGGCCGAGCATGCGCCGGGCACCTGCCGCACGCCAGCCGCGTCCACGCCGTCCCGCGCCAGCCCGGCCAGCACGGCGTCGCCTACCCCGTCCGTGCCCACCCGCCCGAACAGCCGCGCCTGCCCGGCCAGCCGGCAGATGGCGGCAGCGGCGGTGCTGGCCGGGCCGCCGCCGACCTCCTGCACCGTGGCGGCATACAGCTTGGTCGGCCCCGTGGGCAGCGCGGCCACGCCGAAGATGCGGTCCAGCACCGCCATGCCCAGGCACGCGACCAGCGGCACGGCAGGGCTGTGCGTCAGAAGCTGGGCAGCGGCGGCAGGTCCACGCCCGAGTACTTCTTGAAGATCGCGCCGAGCTCGCCGTTGTTGCGGGTGTGATAGACGAAGGTGTTGACCCAGCGCAGCAGGTCCGTGTTGCCGCGCCGCATCCCGATGGCCAGGTGCTGCCAGCCCAGGCTCAGCTTCTTCTCGTAGTTGGCGCCGGGCTGCTGGCGGTTGGTCTGGTCAGGGATCAGGAAGCCCGTCGCGGTCGCGTCCACCTGCCGGGTCACGAGGGCCTGGATGGTGCTGGCGTCGTTATCGAAGCGCATCAGGTTGGCTTCCGGCGCCAGGCGGGCCACCATCGGGTCCTGGATGGCGCCGCGCACGACGCTGACCTTCTTGCCCTTCAGGTCGTCGAAGCCGGTGATGGCCGTCGCGGCCGGCGCCATGATGATGCTCTCCTGCGCGGCGTAGGGGTTGCTGAACCAGATCTGCAGCGCGCGCTCGGGCGTCACGGTCAGGGTCGCCATCACCAGGTCGGCCTTGCCCGTCACGATGAACGGGATGCGGTTCTGGCTGGTGACGGGCACGATCTCAAGCTGCACGCCCATGTACTTCGCCAGCAGCCGCGCCACGGACACGTCTATGCCGTCCGGCTGCATGGCGGTGTCCAGCATTCCCCAGGGCGGATTGTTGGTGTCTATCGCCACCAGTATCTTGCCCCGGCGGATGATCTCGTCCGTGCTGAGGCCGGCCGCCGGGGCCTGCGCCCGGGCCGCGCCGGTCCATAGCGCCAGGCAGAGCAGAAGCGCCGTGAGCATCCGTGTCATGGTGTGTCCTCCAGGGTTGTTGTCATGCGGTCACGCTTGCGCCGGGACCGTGACCCGCTGCCGGGCGTGCAGCCGCGCCTCCAGCCGCCCGGCCCACCAGGTCAGCGGGAAGCACAGGCAGAAATAGACCGCCGCCGCCGCGCAATAGACGGGGATCGGCCGGAACGTCAGGTTGGTCACGAACTGCGCGGCCTGCGTCAGCTCCGTGAAGCCGATGATGCTGGCCAGCGACGTGTTCTTGACCAGCTGCACCATGAACCCGACCGTGGGCGGGATGGCGATGCGGACCGCCTGCGGCGCCAGCACCAGCCGGAAGCGCGCCCCGCCGCGCAGGCCCAGCGCCTTCGCCGCCTCGATCTGCCCGCGCGGCACGGCTTGCAGCGCGCCGCGCCAGATCTCGCCGAAGTAGGCCCCGGCATACAGCGACAGGGCCGCCGTCACCGCGACGTAGGGATTCTGGTCCTGGCCATAAAGCGCCAGGCCGAAGAACACCAGGAACAGCAGCATCAGCAGCGGCACGCACTGGAACAGCACGATCCCCGCCGCCGCCGTCCAGCGCAGCACCGGCGACGCGGCAATCCGCATCGCCGCCAGCCCCAACCCCAGCACGCCCCCGCCCAGAAAGCCGAGCAGGCTGAGCGCCACGGTCCACCGCGCCGCCCCCAGCATGTACAGGAACTCCGCCTGGCCGAAGCCGCGGATCACGCATGGCCCCGCTGGGCGAACCACGTCCGCCCCACCAGCGCGAACGCGCCCTTGAGCGCCAGCGCCATCGAGACATAGAGCGCGGTGATGACGAGATAGACCTCGAACGGACGGAAGGTCCGGGTCTCCAGCACGTGGCCGGCGGCCGTCAGCTCCTCCGCGCTGATGGTGCTGACGACGCTGCTGCCCAGCATGACAAGCACGAACTGCGCCCCCAAGGCAGGCGCCGCCTGGCGCAGCGCCGGGAACAGCACCACGAGGCGGATCAGCTGCCCGGTCCGCAGCGCCAGCGCCCGCGCCGCCTCGATCTGCCCCGGCGGCACCGCCAGGATGCCGGCGCGCACGATCTCGGCGACGTAGGCGGCGCAGTTGATGCTCATGCCGATCAGCGCCGCCGGCACCGGGTCCAGCGGCAGGCCCAGGCTGGGCAGGCCGAAGAAGATCAGGAACAACTGAATCAGGAACGGCGTGTTGCGGATGACCTCCACGTAGGCGCGCACGATCCCCGCCAGCACGCGCCCGCCGAACGTCGCCGCCACCGCGCAGGCGGTTCCGGCGGCCAGGCCCAGGGCCATGCAGCCCAGCGACAGCCGCGCCGTCAGCCATGCCCCGGCCAGCAGCGCATCCCACGCCGCGAACACCGCGCCGAAGTGGAACGTGTAGTCCATTCGTTGCCTCCCGCACGGAAGCGTAGAGCGGTGGAACGCACGTTTCAATGCTCGCCGCACTGGAACGGATCGTCTATCTGCAAGTCCTGGTTCAGGAAGGTTCGGGGATGGAGCGCGCGGCATCGGACCACGGGGAACCGCAGGGCGCAGCGCCGCCAGGCCCGGCCCGCAGCCGCCGCGATGCGCTGCTGCACGATCTGCAAGCCCGCCAGCCTGCCCTGCCGCGCCGCCTGGGTGAGTTGGCGCGCTACCTGCTGAGCCACCCCAACGAGTTCGCGCTCGGCACCGTCGCGGGCCTGGCGCGCGACGCCGGGGCGCATCCATCGGCGCTTGTGCGGCTGGCGCAACTGCTGGGCTACGCCGGCTTCTCCGAAATGCAAGGCGTGCTGCGGGCCGCGCTGGCGGAGGCGGCGCCGTCCTACGGGGAGCGGGTGCGGCAGCGCGCCGCCGGCACCGGCGGGCTGCTGCGCCAGGTGTGCGCGTTGAACGAGGTCTCGCTGCAGCACCTCGCCGACACCGCGCAGGACCTGGTGGACCATGCCGCTGCCCTGCTGGCGCAGGCGGGGGCTGTCCACGTCATCGGCCAGCGGCGCAGCCATGCCGTCGCGGTCCACCTGTCCTACGGCCTGACCCGGGCCGGCAAGCTGTCCCGCCTGCTGTCCGGGGCCGGCGGCTACCTGCACGAGGAGGCCGCGGCGGTCCGCCCCGGCGACGCCCTGGTCGCCGTCAGCGTGGATCCCTACTCGGCGGAGGTGATCGAAGTCTGCGCCGCCCTGCACCGGCGCGGCGTCCCGGTGGTGGCGCTGACCGATGGGCCGCTCAGCCCCTTGTCGGCCCTGGCAACGGTGGCGTTCGAGGTCCAGGATGCCGAGGTCGCCGGGTTCCGGTCGCTGGCGGCGCAGATGTGCCTGGGACAGGCATTGGTGTTCGGGGTGGCGGCAGCGATGCAGGCCGGGACCGCTGGGCGCGCCGGCTAGTGATTTCGCCCAGTAATACCAACCCGCCTAGACTTTGACCTGTGCCCAGGTCCGGGTCGTGATGGA
>CAXUHB010000033.1:0-44719 GCA_964250755.1 uncultured Acetobacteraceae bacterium
GGTCGCCGCCGCTCACCGCATGTTCCGCTCCGTCCCGGGGTCCTCCGGAAATGACGGCGGCTGTTGGTGGTCTGCACGCGGCGGCACTGGGCGACAAGGCCGCGCACGCCATGGCGGCGCATCAGACGCTCGATGCGCCCGCGGCCAACCTGCCTTCCGTGTGCCCGCAAGGCGGCGTGGACGCGCGGGCTGCCGTGACGGCCGCCGCTGTCGGCATGCGCCTGGCGTATGTCATCAAGCAAGGCCCTGTCCTCGACGGCGCGCTTGCTGTCTGGCCGCGACCGCCAGGCGTAGTAGCCGGCCGTCGAGATGCCCAGCACACGGCAAAGCGCCTGGACCGGCCAGGCGTCGCGGCAATCCTCGACCACGCGGACCTTCATCTCGGCGGTCCCGCGAAGATCGAAATGGACTTTTTTAGAATGTCGCGCTCCACGGCCGTTTGCGGCCGTCCCCCGGAGGGACAACCCGCAAAGCGGGTTGAGGGCGCAGCCGGTCGCACTCGCGCTTGAGCCGCGCGATCTCGGCAGCCTGGTCGGCCGTCGGAACCGGCACGGGCTTGAAGAAGGAGACGGCTGCAGGCCGCGGCGCCTCGACCCCGGCAGAGCCGGCGCCATACTGGCGCACCCAGCGGCACAGCAGCGTCGGGTGCAAGCCGACCTCGCCGGCCACCGCCGTGGGCGTGCGCCCGCTGCTGACCACTAGGTCCACGACTTGGCGCTTGTAGTCCTCAGTGTAGAAACGCGGCTTGGGCCTCGTTGCCTGCTCTTCCATCAAACACCTTCAACTCAAAGGTTGCCTCTGGGTGTCCACGGAAACCAAGGAGGATCACCTGCCTGACACCCCTCCTAAGCGCGAGGCCTACGCCGCCCAGGTCGGGACGGATGGCTTCGTGCTACTGGACGCTTTGGACCGCGCGGGCGCGCCGCCGGACGTCGCGGCGTTGCCGGAGGTGGCCGTGCTGCGCCGCGTGTGGGCGCGGCACTTCGAGCGGGACAAGGCAGAGGCTGATGACGGCAGTGCTGGCGAACCGGCTGGCAGCCAGGTGCGGATGCGGCCGGTGCAGGGCCGCGGCCCAGGCGACCGGATCGAGTCACCCTACGAGACCGACGCCCGGTTCCGGTCCAAGCGTGCCACGAGATGGACAGGCTACATGGTCCACCTTACCGAAACCTGCGACGCGGACACGCCGCGCCTGGTGGTCCATGCCGACACGACGCCGGCCAACATGCACGAGGCCGAGCGCACGGCTGCAATCCACGACGCGCTCGCGGCAAAGAGCCTGGCCCCGTCCGAGCACCTGGTGGACTCCGCCTACGTCAGCGCCGGCCACCTCGTCGCCGCCCGCACGCAGCACGGCATTGACCTGGTCGGCCCTGGCCGCCCCTACGTGAGCTGGCAAGGCCGCAGCGGCGATGCGTTCACCTTGGCCGACTTCGCGGTGGACTGGGACCGCAAGGCCGTCCGCTGCCCCGAGGGCAAGGAGAGTGGCCTTTGGATCAGCGGCGCCAAGCACCGAGGCCAGGGCAGCATCATCCACGTGCAGTTGCGTGCCACCGACTGCCGGGCCTGTCCGTCACGCGCCCGCTGCACCCGGGCGCGCTCGAAGTGCCAGGGCCGGGTCCTGGCGGTGATGCCGCAGCCCGAACACGAGGCGCTTGCCGCCGCCAGGGCGCGCGAGGGCACGGCAGAGGGCAAGCACCTGTATGCGCAGCGCAATGGCGTCGAAGGCACCCTGTCGCAAGCCGTCCGCACTTTTGGCTTGCGCCAGGCACGCTACCGCGGCCTGGCGAGGACGGGCCTGCAAGGCGTCGCGACCGCCGCGTCCCTCAACCTCGACCGGATCGCCGCCTGGTTCGCAGGACGCCCGCTCGCGCCTACCCGCACCTCACGCTTCGCCACACTCGCCGCCTAACGGGAGACTTCACCAATAGGGTTCGACCGTTTGACGAAGTGGTGCAGCCTTGCAGCACACCCTACACCGCCACGCCCGATCAGGACAGGATCCCCGGCCCACCCCCAACCCGGCCACGCCACCCTTGACCCCAGCCCGCCAACAATGTTCTTGTTTCGTTCATGTCTGCACCCGTCCACGCCACCCCGCACCACCCCGCCTCGCACGCCGCCCCGCAAGCCCCGGCTGCGCACACGGACGCGCCCGGTGACGCCCACGCAGACGCCGCCTTCTACCGCCAGGCCCTGCACGACCTGGTCGGCATGGGCACCGGCTTCGCCCGCCTCCTGCACGACACCGCACAGGCAGGGGCCGCGCCCCCCGTCGTCGCGCCGCAGGCTGCCGACGCCCCGCCCGCACCCGCAGCAGCCGCCGACCCTGCTATCCTCGCCAGCCTCGCAGGCGCCTTCGCCCAGGCCGCCCGCGCCGTCCGCCGCTGCATCATGCTCGCCCAAACCCTCAGCCAGCCCACCCCCGACCCGGCCCAGCGCGCCGCCGCCCGCAAGCGCATCATTCGAGAGGTCGAGGACGCCATCCAGCGTTCCTCCTGCACCACCAGCCCCAGCCCCGAGGACATCGAGGTCCTCCGCGCCGAGCTGCACGAGCGCCTGGACGCCCCCGACCTCGAAGACGACATCGCCACCCGCCCCGCAGCCGACATCATCACCGAAATCCGCCGTGACCTCGGCTTGGATGCCAACCCCGGCACCCGCCCCTTCCAGCGCCGAACGCCCGCCGACATCCAGGATCTCTGCGCCCGCGCCGCCGCCCCAAGCGGCACCCGCCAGCTCAGCCCCGCGCCGCAGGCCTCCGCGCCCGCGCCGCACCCCCCGAGGCACGGGGCCGCCCAGCCCACCCCCGGCCCCGCGGACAGCCACGGCCCAAGCCGCCCCGCCACCCCCCGCGCCCAGCCCGGCCCCGCCTGCCCCGGCAGCCCCCTGCCGGACGACCCCGCCGAGGCCATCGCCCTCATCCTGCGCCGCCCCGCCCCCGCCAGCCCCCGATGGCGCCCGCCCCCCAGCGGCTAGGCGGCGGTGCTCATTCCCCCGCCAGCACTCCCACCTTTTGTCCCGGCCCCAGCCCGGCTAAGGTGCGGCATGGCCGGCACGACCCCACCTCTCGCCGCCCTCCCGGGCCGGCCGCGGCAGCGCCTGCTGGGCGGCGCGGCACTGGCCGCGCTGCTGCTGGCCGTGCCCCCCCTGGCGGCGCCGTCCCACGCCCAGACCGCCATCGGCCGCCGCGTCCCCGGTGCCCCCGCGCCGCAGCCGCTGACCCGCACCGACCCCGTGGCCTTCACGGCGGACGAGGTGCAGTACGACCGCGACAACGCCATCGTCTCCGCCAGCGGCAACGTGGAGGCCTGGCAGAACGACAACATCCTGCGCGCCGACAAGATCACCTTCGACCGCAACACCAACGTCGCCGCCGCCATCGGCCACGTCGTCATGATCCAGCCCGACGGCCAGGTGCTGTTCAGCGACTATGCCGAGCTGACGCAGGGCCTGCGCGACGGCGTGCTGCGCGGGATGCGGGCGATCCTGGCCGAGAACGGGCGCCTGGTCGCCAACGGCGCCCGGCGCACCGACGGCAAGATCAACGAGCTGTCGCGCGCCATCTACACGACCTGCAACCTGTGCGAGGCCGACCCCACCAAGCCGCCGCTGTGGCAGATACGCGCCCGCGCCGTCGTGCAGGATGGGGAGAACAAGAAGATCGAATACCGCGACGCCGTCGTGGACATCCTCGGCGTGCCCGTCGCCTACTTCCCCTACCTGTGGCACGCCGACCCGTCCGTCCGCCGGGCCAGCGGGTTCCTGGTGCCGGACTTCGGCAGCAGCAAGCACCTGGGCGGCTTCGTGCGCGCGCCGTACTACTGGGCCATAGACGAGCAGTCGGACGCGACGATCACGCCGAACCTGAACACGCAGAACTTCGCCAACGTGAACACCGAATACCGCCGCCGCTTCAACGACGGCACGCTGCGGGTGAATGCGGGCCTGGGCATAGACCAGCACCGGCTGCAGGGCGACATCTTCGCCCGCGGCAACTTCGCCTACGACGACACCTGGCGCTACGGCTTCGACATAGACCGCGCGACCAGCGCCAAGTACCTGCGCGACTACTCCATCACCGGGCGCGGCGACGTGCTGACCAGCAAGGTGTTCCTGGAGGGCTTCGGCACCGGCGCCTACACGCGGCTGGACAGCATCGCCTACCAGGGGCTGGTGGACAGCATCAAGCAGTCCCGCCTGCCCTACGTGCTGCCGCGCTACCAGTACAGCTTCTTCGGGGAGCCGGACGCGCTGGGCGGCCGGCTGAGCTTCGACACCGTCAACTTCAACGTCGTGCGCCAGGTCGGCACCAACACGCAGCGCGTCGGCGCCGTGCTGAACTGGGAGCGGCCCTTCGCCGGCGCCTTTGGCGAGGTGTACGGCCTGACGCTGCAGAACGTCGCCGCCGGCTACACCGCGACCAGCCTGAACCAGAACCCCAACTACGTGCCCGTCAGCAGCAGCGAGACCGCGCGCGACCATCCGCAGGTGGCGATCCAAGTGCGCTGGCCCCTTGTGCGCGACGGGGGATCATTGGGCACGCAGACCATCGAACCCATCGCGCAATTCGTGGCAGGTCCCCGCACCGGCGGCGGCCAGCGGACCCAGCGCGTGCCGAACGAGGACAGCCTCGACTTCGAGTTTACGGACCAGAACCTGTTCTCCCTCAACAAGTTCCCGGGCATCGACCGGCTTGAAGGGGGCGTGCGCGCCAACGTCGGCCTGCACCTGAACTGGGCGGTGGGCAGCGCCAACGTGGACGCGCTGGTGGGGCAGAGCTACCGCGACCGCCGGGACGACACCTTCCCTACGGGGTCGGGGCTGGAGCGCCGCGCATCCGACATCGTGACCCGCACGACGGTGACGCCCGCCCCCTGGCTGGACCTGACGGGCCGGACGCGGGTGGACAACCGCAACGGCAACATACGCTTCGCCGACGCCATCGGCAGCACGGGCACGCCGCTGCTGCGGCTGAGCGCCGGCTACATCTACTCCGCCGTCAACCCGTACTTCTTCTACGACAGCCAGACGATCCCGTCGAACTACTTCCAGCACCGCAACGAAGTCTCGGTGGGCCTCAACTCGCAATGGGGCCGCTACAAGGTGGGGGCGACGGCGCGGCGGGACGTGAACAGCAACAAGATGGTCAGCGCCGGGCTGCGGGCGGCCTACGAGGACGAGTGCTTCATCTTCGATGCCAACTTCTCGCGGCGCTACACGTCCCTGAACGGGGACAACGGCGCCAGCCAGTTCCTGATCCAGATCACGCTCAAGACCGTCGGGCAGTTCGGCTTCCACCCGGGTTGACGCCCCAGTGAAAGCCTGGCCCGTGACATTCCGGCCCCACGCGGGCCTTTGTTTGGCCGCAGCCGGGCGTTAAGAAGCGCGCGGCGGGCACGTCCCGCACCCGGCACGCCCGCCCCGATAGGACCCGCCGCATGGCACCCACCCGCCCCCTCCTGATCCTGGCCGCTGCCCTCGCGGCCCTGCCCGCGGCGTCCCTGGCCGCCTCCGCCCAGCCCCGCCGGCCCGCGCCGCCCGGCGCCGCCGCGCCCGCCAACACGGCCCCCGGCAACACCGCTCCCGCCAACACAGCAGGCCAGGAGCGTATCATCGCCGTCGTGAACGGCGACGTCATCACCACCGGCGACGTGTCCAACCGCGGGCGCCTGTTCGCCCTCAGCACCGGCCTGCCCGTCACGCCCGAGGTGCTGGAGCGCCTGCGCCCGCAGGTGGCCCGGCAGCTGGTGGACGAGCGCCTGCGCCTGCAGGAGGTGCAGCGCCGCAAGATCGCCGTCAGCGACCGCGAGATCGCCGAGGCCATCACCGAGATCGAGGGCCGCAACGGCATGCCCAGCGGCGCGCTCAGCGCCAGCCTGCAGGGCCGCGGCGTCGCGCTGCGCACGCTGATCGACCAGGTGCGCGTGCAGCTCGGCTGGACCCGCGTGCTGCGGCAGGAGCTGGGCGGGCGGGCGGACGTTAGCGACGGGGACGTGGCCGAGCAGGTCCGCCTGTTCAAGGAGCAGGTCGGCAAGCCCGAGTACCAGGTGCGCGAGATCTTCATCCCCATCGAGGACCCGGCCAAACGCGCCGACGCCCAGCGCTTCGCCGACACCGTCATCCAGCAGCTCCGCGCGGGCGCCCCCTTCCCGGTGGTGGCGGCGCAGTTCAGCCAGAGCCAGACGGCGCTCCAGGGCGGCGACCTCGGCTGGGTCCGCGCCAACCAGTTGGACCCGGAGGTTGCGGCCGTGGTGACGCAGATGCCGCCTGGGGCCGTCAGCAACCCCATCGCCGTGCCCGGCGGCATCAGCATCGTGGCGCTGGGCGCCAAGCGCGAGATCGGGCGCGACCAGTCCACCGTGCTGCGCATCCGCCAGGTGTTCTTTGCCTTCGCCACGCCGCTGAACCCCCAGGCCGCCACCCCGCAGCAGCGCGCGGCGGTGGAGCAGGCGGGCGCGGTGTCCAGGGCCGCCAAGTCCTGCGCCGACATGGAAGCCGCGAACGTCAAGGCCGGCGCCGTCCGTCCGTCCGATCCCGGCGAAATCCGGCTGGAGGGCGTCGGCTCCGCCCCGTTGCGGACCCTGCTGTCCGGCATGGCGCCGAACACGCCGAGCAAGCCGGTGGTGGCGAGCGAGGGCGTGGCGGTGCTGATGGTCTGCTCCCGCGAGAACCGCACCGCCGCCGAGCCATCCAAGCAGGAGATCACCAGCCGCCTGCTGGGCGAGCGGGTGGAACTGGCCAGCCGGCAACTGCAGCGCGACCTGCGGCGGCGGGCGGTGATGGAGGAGCGGGCCTGAAGCTTGCAATCGGGAGGCTGCCTGCTCCCTCTCCCTCCGGGAGAGGGCCAGGGTGAGGGAAGCCCAGCCGCGCATAGCCAGCCGGTCCTGGCCCGGTCTGGTTCCAAACCGGCCGGAACAGTCCGTGCGGCCTTTCCCTCACCCCGACCCTCTCCCGGAGGGAGAGGGGGAAAGCGCCCCTATACATGACCCTCCCCCCCCTGCGGGAGGTCATCGCCCGGCACGGGCTGGACGCCCGGCGCAAGCTGGGGCAGCACTTCCTGCTGGACGCCAACCTGACCGCCCGCATCGCGCGGGAGGCCGGGGACCTGCAGGGCCGGCACGTGGTCGAGGTCGGGCCAGGCCCCGGCGGCCTGACCCGCGCCCTGCTGGACACCGGGGCCGCGGAGGTCGTGGCCATCGAGGTGGACCCCCGCGCCATCCTGGCCGTCACCGAGTTGGGCCAGTCGTATCCCGGACGCCTGCGCGTGCTGGACGCCGACGCGACGCGGCTGGACCTGTCCAGCCTGGTGCCGGCGCCGCGCGTCATCGCCGCCAACCTGCCCTACAACGTTGCCACCCCCCTGCTGGTCGGCTGGCTGCGCCAGGCCGCTCAGTGGGAGCGCATGACCCTGATGTTCCAGTTGGAGGTGGCCGAGCGCATCGCCGCCGTGCCGGACACCTCGGCCTATGGCCGCCTGTCGGTCCTGGCGGGCTGGGTGTGCCGCACGTCGCTGCTGCTGCGCCTGCCGCCCGCCGCCTTCACGCCGCCGCCCAAGGTGTGGTCCGCCGTCGTCGGCCTGCAGCCGCATCCGGAGCAGCCGCCCGCGGACCTGTTCGCGGCGATGGAGCGCCTGACCGCGGCGGCGTTCGGCCAGCGGCGCAAGATGCTGCGCGGGTCGCTGCGGGCGCTGGGCGGGGAGGCGCTGCTGGAGCGCGCCGGCATCGCGCCGGAGCGTCGGGCGGAGACGCTCAGCGTGGCGGAGTTCGACCGGCTGGTGCGGCTGCTGTAGCTTCGGCCGCCGCAGGAGCAAGCGTGGGCGAGGCGGCGCCAGGCGTGGACGTGGCGACGGCCCGGCCCCGATGCGCCCGCAGCAGGGCAATGGCGGCGGCGGCGGCCAACGCCAGGACGGCCGGCAGCAACGGCTGTACCAGGTGCCGCATGGCCAGCCCGCCGGCCCCGGCCCCCATGGCGTAGGCCAGCAGGACCGACGGCAGCAGGCCCAGCACGAAGCGGCGCTGGGGGCCGGGCTTGGCGGGATCGGCCAGGGTCTCGCCCAGGCGTTGCAGGTTGCCGGTCAGGAACACGGTGTTCAGCCCGGCCCCGCCGAACACCGTCATGGCAGCGTTCTGCAGGCCCATCGCTACGGCCAATGCGCAAACCTCGGCCTGGCCGGTGCCGGGGATGGCCATGCAGGCGCCCACGGCCAGGGCTGCCAGCGCATAGGACGGTGCGGGTCCGTGGCCCAGCCGGCGCAGGAGGCGGGACAGCACGACGCCGGCGAAGAAGCTGAGGACGGTCAGCCCCTGCCGGGCCATGCCGCCCCCGTCCCCATCTGCGGCGGACAGGCCGAGGACGACGACCGCGCCGGTCATGTTGGCCACGAAGGCGTGCAGGCCCAGGTAGGCCACGGCATCCACCCAGCCCGCGGTCGCCGCCAGCCCTGCAGCCCCCAGGAATGCCGCCGCCGAGGGGCTGCTTCCCTGCGCTGGTCCCGCCGATGCCGCTAGTGCCGCCACGCCTACGGCCCGGTCCCGCCGGCGGCGCGCACGGCGTCGCGTTCGGTGGCACGAACGGCTGCGATCACATCCGCCGGGTCCAGCCGCTGCGCCGCCACGCGCTCCGGGTGGGCCAGGACGATGCGCCCGCGGGCGGCGATGAAGGTTGCCGGCAGCGGCGCCCGCCACGTGCCGTCGCCGTTCAGGACGGGCAGGTCGTGGCCCAGGCGCAGGTGCAGCGCGCGGGCCGACTCCGGCACGTCCCAGGCCACGCCGTAGGCGCGGGCCACGGCGCCGCCCCGGTCGGACAGCACGGGATAGGGCAGCAGGTCACGCTCCGCCACGCCGCCGCAGGCCGGCACCGGCTGGGGCGAGATGGCGAGCAGGTCGCCTCCCGCATCCTGCAGCGCCGGCAGCGCATCAGCCCAGGCCCGCAGCAGCATGGTGCAGAACGGGCACCAGCCCCCGCGGATGAACAGGACCACGACGGGGCCGAGCGCCTGGTGGTCGGCAAGCCGCACCGGGCGCCCGTGCTGGTCCGGCAGGGTGAAGTCCGGCGCCGGGCTGCCCGCCTGCGGCATGTCCGCGCCCGCCGCTGCGAGCGCCGCCTCGGCGTCGCGCAGCACGCCGGCGTCGGCGGGGGTCATGCGGTCCATCATCGCGGCCCTGAACATCGCGAGCTGCTCCGCCAGCCGCGGCTTGCGGCGGGAGGGAACGGGCGGAAGGGTGTCGGCGTGCTGCGTCATGCTGGCCTCGGCGGCGCCCCTGCACAGGAGGGATGCGCCGCTGCAAGATGGCCCGGCGCGCAAGGGATGATAAGCCTCGTTCCGCGGCAAAGCCGCGCGGCGCGCCGCATCATGACAGCCAGGCCATGACGGCGGGGCCACGACGGCGGCATTGTGACGGCGGCATTGTGACGGCGGCATCATGACGGCGCCGTCCGCCTGTCCGTCCCCGACCAACCCCGGCCAAGGCTCCCCGACCCGCATGGACCTCCTCGCCGCCTTCCGCACCTACGTCCGCGTCGCCGAGAGCGGCTCGTTTTCCGCCGTGGCGCGGGAGATCGGGGCGACGCAGCCGGCGGTGTCGCGCCAGGTGTCCGCGCTGGAGGAGCACCTGGGCGCCCGCCTGATCCAGCGCACCACCCGCAGCCTGACGCTGACCGAGGAAGGCCGCGCCCTGCTGGACCACGCCCGCCGCGTGCTGGAGTGCGTCGAGGAGGCGGAGGCCGCGGTGGGCCGCGGCCATCCCGCGGTGTCCGGCCTGGTGCGCGTCGCCGCCCCCGCCACCTTCGGCCGGCTGCACGTGGCGCCCCTGATGCGCCGCCTGCTGGACCGCCATCCGGACCTGCAAGTCGAGCTGCAGATGTCCGACGCCGCCGCCGACCTGATCGCGGGCGGGCTGGACCTTGCGGTGCGGGCCGGGCAGGTCGCAGACGCCTCCCTCGTGGCCCGGCGGATCGGCGCGTCGCCGCGGCAGGTCTTCGCCTCCGCCGAGTACCTGGCGCGCAACGGCGAGCCCAAGCATCCGGCGGACCTGGCCCGCCACGCCTGCGTCATCTTTCTGCAACTGGCCGCGCCGCACGACTGGCGCTTCGACGGCCCGGGCGGGGAAGTGCTGGTCCAGGTGGCTGGACGCTTCCGCACCGACAGCAGCGAGGCCGTGCGGGAGGCGGTGCTGGGCGGGCTGGGCCTGGCGCTGTCGCCGTCCTGGATGTTCGGCGACGACCTGGCCACGGGCCGCGTGCGGGCAGTGCTGGGCGGCTGGCGGGCGGGGCAGGTGCCGATCCACGCGGTCTATCCCACCCGGCGGCACCTTGCGCCACGCACGCGGGCGGTGATCGAGTTCCTGGCCGACGAGTTCCGGCTGGACCCGGCAATCTCCTCCTACGGCGCGACCTAATACTTTCACGCATGGATGTTGTTCGCGGGTGCAGCATTCTGCATGGCTGGGCGTGGGGCCAGTTATCGAAGCGACGGTGACGCATCCCACGGGATGCCGCCGCCAGACAGGACATCGGCCCGCCTATTCCGACGGACCTCCTGCACAAGGAGAGACACCATGAAGACCATCCTCATCGCCGCCGCCGCCTTTCTGACCGTGAGCGCCCTGCCGGCGCTGGCCGAGTCCGAAGGCGGACGCGATCCCTTTGGCCTGCAGACGCCGGGCGTGACCACCGTGATTGGCGCCGAGGCTCCGGACACGGGATCTGCCGCATACCCGGTCGTGACCGGTCGTCCCGGTTCGCGCCTGTCCGTATCGAGCGGCGCTCTGACGCCTGATACCGGCACTGAGGCGCCCGAGCAGAGCGCCAGCTCGCTGCCGGGCGGCTACGTTGCGCCCACGGCGGTCCGCACCGCCGTACGGTAACGCTTTCTTCCTGTCCCCCTCCGTTGTGAGGGGGACAGAGGCGACGTCGCCCATGCTTCCCGGCCTTATGCGTGTAGCCGCATATGGCTGGCCTGCACGCCACTGGCCCATTGGTCTGGTCGTCTTCCCGTCATGGAGGATTGCTGGACCTTTGGCGATTCAGGGCCGCCAGGGCGTGTGATGCGGCCCACCTGTGCCACGGCGCAGACGTGCCCCGTTTTCAAGCCAGTCTGGTGAAAGGGCCGGGGCAGGCAACCGTGGCGTCGCCTGAACTCGTTCTGCGGTTCGGCCCCGGGAGTAGGGGAGTGATGCCAGCTGCCGGAAGTTCTGACTTTTGGCGGCTTGCTGGATGGGGCGGGTAAAAGTCAGCGCCGTCCGCCACGGGCCGGCTCCTGCCTGCGGCGGATGGTGCCGCGCTTGCCCGCCCTACCCCGTCCGCAGCCGGGCAGGGATCATAATCTGCCGCAAGTTCGGGGTGCCTGACCCGATGCGCTGTCCCACCCGATCAGGCTGCAGCAGCCAGGCGAGCGGCCACGGCTGCGATGGCGGGGAATGGACGCCATAGCACCGTCATCTCCCGGATCAGCCCGGCGCTGTCCAAGCGCCAATAGTCCATGCCGTCCAGGCGTTCCGGCCCGACCCTGACCTGGAAGAACGAGGACACGTGCTCAGGCCCCTCCATGATCTCATGGAAGTCGAAGCTGTCCACCACGCCCAGCAGCGCTTGGACGATGGGCCGGATGGCGGCCTTGCCCACGGCCGGCTCCGCCGTCAGCGGCGTGTTAAGGACGACGTCGTCCGCCATGTGGGACAGCATGGCGTCCAGGTCCTTGCGGGTCATTGCGGCGGTGAAGGCGTGCAGGTGGGTAAGGTCCATGATCTCGTTCCTGTTGCGTGATGGGGAATGCGGCATTGGCGCAGCCCGGGGCCGTCAGGCGGGCGAGGCGTCCAGGCCGAGCCTGGTGCGGACGCGCCGGGCCGTGGCCTCCCGCTGGGCGGTGATGCCGCGCATCGCCTCCCGCGCCTGCGCCAGGATGGCGGGCGGGGCGGTGTCCGGGGTGCCGGCATCGAAGGGCGGTTCCGGCGCATAGGCCATGTGGAGCTGGATCGCCTGCGCCGCCGCGTCCCCGCGCAGCTCGGCCGCCAGGCGTAGCGCGCCGTCAATCCCGGCCGTGACGCCGGCGGCAAAGACCCAGTCGCTGTCCACCACCACGCGCTCATTCACCGGAATCGCGCCGAACAGCGGCAGCAGGTGGAACGACGCCCAGTGCGTCGTCGCCCGGCGCCCGCGCAGCAGGCCCGCCGCCCCGCACAGCAACGCGCCGGTGCAGACGGAGAAGACGCTGTGCGCCCCGGCGGCCTGCGCGCGAAGCCAGTCCAGCACCTCCCCGTCCTCCATCAGCGCCTCCTGGCCGAAGCCGCCGGGCACGTGCAGCACGTCCAGTTGCGGCGCGCCGGCCAGGGCGGCGTCCGGAGTCAGGCGCAGGCCCTTCAGGTCGCGCACGGCGTCCGCCGTCTTGCCATAGATGCGATAGGTCGCATTCGGGATGCGGGACAGCACCTCGAACGGGCCGGTCAGGTCTATCTGGTCCACCCCTTCGAACAACAGGGAGCCGATCTGCAGGTGGATGCCGGGCGCGATCATGAGCGGATGCCTCGTCGGGGATGGACAGAGGCTGTGTAGCGACGCAAGGATTGGCGTGGATGCCAGATACCCCACGTTTCCAGCCAGAACCTGCCCGTTTGGTTCCTGTCCGCGCCATCGAGGTGCTGGCCTTCCCTGCCGTGCAGCTGCTGGATGTCAGCGGGCCGCTGCAGGTGTTCGCGACCGCCAACGATTTGGCGGCCCGGGCCGGGGCGGCGCCTTATGCGCTGCAGGTGGTGGCACCGGGCGGCGGGGTGGTGACGGCCTCGGCCGGGCTGGGGCTGGCCGCCGCGCCGCTGTCGCCGATGGATGGGCCGCTCGATACGCTGGTGGTGGCGGGTGGCCAGGGCGTGGAGGCCGCGGCGGCGAACGCCGCGCTGGTGGACTGGGTGCGGGCGCGGGCGGGGCAGGCGCGCCGGACGGCGTCGGTCTGCACCGGGGCGTTCCTGCTTGCGGCCGCCGGGGTGCTGGACGGGCGGCAGGCGACGACGCACTGGTGGTTCTGCGCCGACCTGGCCCGGCGCTTCCCCAGGGTGCAGGTCCAGCCCGACCCGATCTTCGTGCGTGACGGGCCGGTCTGGACCTCTGCGGGGGTGACGGCCGGCATGGACCTGGCGCTGGCGCTGGTGGAGCAGGACCTGGGCCGCGCCGCCGCGCTCGACGTGGCGCGCTACCTCGTCATGTTCCTCAAGCGGCCCGGCGGACAGGCGCAGTTCAGCGCGGCGCTGGCCCTGCAGGCGGCGGAGGACCGGTTCGGCGGCCTGCACGACTGGATAGGCCGGCACCTGGCCGACGACATCACCTTGGCGGCCCTGGCCGGCCAGGCCGGCATGAGCGAGCGCAGCTTCAGCCGGCGCTATGCCGCCGCAACCGGGTTGACGCCGAGCCGCGCCGTGGAACGGCTGCGGGTGGAGGCGGCGCGGCGGATGCTGTCGGACACCGGCCTGCCGGTGAAGCGCGTCGCCCAGCGCTGCGGGTTCGGGTCGGAGGAGACGATGCGCCGCAGCTTCCTGCGCCTGCTGGCCGCGACGCCGCAGGACTACCGGGCACGCTTCGGCGTATAGATGGCCGCCGGGTTTCCCCTGGCACGGCAGGTTCCGCAAGGACGGGCATGATGCCAAGCGTCCTCTGCCTTGACCCATGCGCGCCGGCATCGTCATCGCGGGCCGCACAACGGCGCAGCGATGACGGGTTGCTTGCGGGGCGGCCGGAGCGGATGACGGCTGGCATGGGTTGGGACGCATGATGCCGTGATCGCAATACTGTGGAGCCTGCCCGTCGTGGCCGTGGTGGCGCTGATCGCCACGGGGCGCCTGGGGTCGGTAGGGGCCGGGGCGTGCGGGGTGGGGCTGGCGCTGCTGGTCGCACTAGCGGCGGCTCCGGCGCCCTTCGGGTTGGCGGAGGCTGGATTGGCGGTGCTGCGCGGGGCGTGGCTGGCGGGGCTGGTCGCGCTGGTGATCGGGGGCGGGCTGTTCTTCCGGGAGGCCGTGGCCGGCGGGCCAGCGGTAGCCGGGCCGGGGAGCCGGCGGGGACGGCTGTTCGCGGCGTGCTTCCTGACCGGGCCGTTCACGGAGTGCGCGACGGGGTTCGGCGTCGGGCAGGTGGCGACGGTGGGGGCTGCGGGCGCGCTGGGCATAGCGCCCGCCCATGCCGTCGTGCTGGGCCTGTTCAGCCAGACCTTGGTGCCCTGGGGCGCGCTGGCCATCGGGACGGTGGTGGGGGCGGAGCTGTCCGGGGTGCCTGCCGGGGTGCTGGGCTACCACTGCGCGCTGGTGTCCGCCCCGCTGCTGCTGGCGTGGCTGGCGGTGTTCTGGCGCATGGCCGCCGCCGCCGGGGCGCCCGGCACCGTGCGGGACTGCGCGGCGGAAGCCGCCTGGATGCTGGCCGTGACGGCGCTGCTGGCCGGGGCGAACCTGGCGCTGGGACTGGAAGTTGCGGGGCTGGCGGCGCTGGGACCGGTGATCGTGCTGCGCTTCGCGCTGGGCCGTCCGGGGCGGCACGGGTGGGCGGCAGCGGTACGGGCCGGGGCGCCCTATGCGGCGCTGACGCTGGGGCTGGCGGTGTCCCGCGGAGTACCGGCTGTGCGGGAGGCGCTGGGAATGGTGGTGCTGCGCCCGGTGCCGGGCGGGCCGGCCTGGCCGGTGCTGCTGCACCCCGGGACGTGGCTGGTGCTGACGGCGCTGGCGTTCAGCCGGCCCTGGCGCTGGGCCGCGGCGGGGCGGGTGGCCATCGTGCGGGGTCGGACGCCGGCGGGGGCGATCCTGGCCTTCCTGGTGCTGGCGCAGGTGATGCTGGACTCCGGGATTGCGGCGGCGCTGTCCGGGCAGCTGGCCGGCGCGCTCGGCCCGGCGGCGGCGCTGGCGGCGCCGGGGCTGGCGTGGCTGCTCGGCGCGCTGACGAGCAGCGGCAACGCGGCCAACGGGCTGCTGATGCCGGGCCAGGCGGCGCTGGCCACGGCGGCGGGGATAAGCCTGCCGTGGCTGGCCGCAGTGCAGTGCGTGGCCGCCGGGGCGGGCACGATGCTGTCGCCGGTGCGGGTGGCGATGGGATGCGCGCTGGTGGGGACGCCGCGGGGGGAGCGAGGGGTCTATGGGCGGGCTTGGGGGTTGGGGGCGGTGGCACTTGGGGTGCTGGTGGGGGTGGCGGCGATGCTGATCGCTTGGTAGAAGTTTGGTGGCACCCCTCCTCTCACCTTGCTTTCAGACCACGCAGCTATTGCCGAGCTGGACGGGGTTGACATAGACGGAGCGGACGGGCTGCTTCGAGCCGTTCACGCAGGGACCAGCATGAGATTGTCAGTCTGCCTAACCCTGGCGTGCTCAGTCCTCTTGGTGGCCCTTTTTGGCCGCACCCTTCTTCCACCCATGTTCCAGCAGCGGCGAACTGTGACCCATGCAGGGCTTACGTTGCCGCGGCCCAGTGCAAAAGCTTGTGCATCTTTTGCCACAGACGATCTGATGCTATTCAGCTCGCGGGCGTCGCCATCAGGGAAGTGGGTTGCTGAGAACTATGGTTCTGTCTGCAACGGGTCCAGCAACAACTTCATTGCGATACGAAGAAGCGGCGATGAGAGACTGCCATCGGACAAGCTGACCAGCACAGGCGCACCCGATGTCAGCATATTTTTCGCTTGGGCAGACGATGGCCATCTAGCCGTGAGAGAAGGCTCTTCGAGGTCCATTGTGAACGAGCCGATTCTGAGTGGTCCCGCTGAATTTAAAGGTATCGAAGTCACCTACTCCCGCTACGAGGTCAAGGGAATATCGGGCGAAGTTGACATGGCTCAAAACGTGACCGGGTTGGATGTACCAGCAAAGGGTGTGGCCGCGTCCTTCGATGAACGACGCTCCTATACTGGCAAGATATGCGAGCTTTCAATCGAACTGAGCGATGGTGCAATTTACGACACCGTCGGGATCGACATTGACGTTACCGTCAACCCTTGCAACGGCATGCTCTGCGGCGGAGTTTCATCTCAGTTCTGGCTGGGCAACCGCATTGACGGACGCTATGGAAAGCCCCTTACCTCAGCAACTGTGTCATTCATTCCTTCCTACAACTGGCACCCTGTAAGCGTTGGGCATCGCGCAGTGCAAGGCGTGTTCTACAATAAGGCTGGAACCAGCCTTGTTAAACAACTCGACGCTGAACGGATCAGCGTGCAATACTTCTTGAACTTCACCGAGACTCTGACCTCGTACAGTTTTTCCACGGAACAAATTCGTTCGGTACTGAGCAAGTTCAGCTCATGCGCTGGCGAGGTTGACTTGGAATGGTTGAACCACTCGAACAATCCTCTTTGACGCGCTGCCGTAATTGCTGGAAATCCACTGCTCTGCAAAGTGAAATGCCCATGCTCCACTGAAATGGACCGCTTAAATCTGAACAAGCGTGTGATTGTGCCCGAGGCTTTGGTTTAGGACTACACTGGCCGGCCTGCTGCCGCCTTCCGCGACCGCCCCACTGCCTCCACCCCCAAAGCCCCTGCCGCAAGCGCAGCGCCGAACCCGCACACACCCGGCCAGCCCAGCAGCCCCCATGCCAGCGTCGCCCCGGCCGACCCCGCAGCGCCGCCGATGAACATGCCGGTCACGAACACCGTGTTCAACCGGTTGCGCGCCTCCGGCTGCAGGGCGAACACGACGTGCTGGTTGGACACCAGGGCGGACTGCACGCCGAAGTCCAGCGCCACCACGCCCAGCACCAGCCCCGGCAAGGCGCCCCACAGCGCGAACACGCCCCAGGACAGCAGGGTCAGCAGCGCCCCGGCGCCGATCACCAGCGCCGGGCCGCGCCGGTCGGCGATGCGGCCCGCCACGGGCGCGGCCAGCACGCCCACCGCGCCCACCACGCCGAACAGCCCCGCCACGTCCGCGCCCAGGTGGAACCGCGGCTCCTGCAGGTGCAGCGCCAGCACGGTCCAGAACGCGGTGAAGGACGCGAACAGCAGCGCCTGCACCCGCGTCGCCCGGCGCAGCGCCGCCTTGTCCCGCCACAGCTGCACCACGGACACCAGCGCCGCGCCGTAGCGCAGGGCGGCGCGCGGCTGCCCGCGCGGCAGCAGCGCCGCCATCAGCCCCCCGGCGCCGAGCGCCAGCGGCACCGCCAGCCAGAACATCTCCCGCCAGCCCAGCCGGGTCGCCACGAACCCGGCCAGCGTGCGGCTGAGCAGGATGCCGCACAGCACCCCGGCCATGACGGTCCCGAGCGTCCGGCCGCGGGTGGCGGGCGGCGCCAGCGCGGCGGCGAAGGGCACCACCTGCTGCGCCACCGTCGCGCACGCACCCATCGCCAGCGACGCCAACATGACCAGCCCCGCCGTGGGCGCCACCGCCACCAGCGCCAGGGCAGCCGCCAGCGCCGCGAACTGCGCCACGATCAGCCGCCGCCGGTCCATCAAATCCCCGAGCGGCACCAGCAGGAACAGCCCGGCGGCGTAGCCCAACTGCGTCGCCGTCGGCACCAGCCCGGCCAGGCCAGGGCCGCCGCCGGGCGCGGCAAGGTCCCGCTCCATGATGCCGAGCATGGGCTGGTTATAATAGAGGTTGGCGACCGCCACTCCGGCGGCGGCGGCCATCGCCAGGGTCAGGCCGGGGGGCATGGGCGGGGTGGGCGTGTCGTCTGTGGCCATGGTGCGGTCCTTCAGGAAGGAGGGCCTTCCCCGGCCAGCCGGCATGGCGGCGGAGATGCGCCGTTGCGGCAGGGGTGGAGCAGCAGCTCAGCCTATTCGCACCCTTCCGCCGCCGCCACCCGGCCGCCCTTCCCAGTGCAGGCACCCTCGGGCATGGGCGGCGTTGGGTGCAGCAAGTTGATGATTCGTTGACGGTGCCGCACGGCGCCAGCATGGTGAATCCCAGCCAGGACTGCGCCTGGTGGAACGAAGGCCAGCCCCTTGCCTGATGGCGGCAGCCCGCAACGCCCGTTCTTCGCCGCCCTGCACGGCCTGCGCGGCGTGATGGCGCTGTGGGTGGTCAGCTTCCACGTCAGCCCGTCCCCCATCGGCCCGGTCAAGGTAGCGGCCTACGGCTACCTTGCGGTGGACGTATTCTTCCTTCTCAGCGGCTTCGTCCTGATCCATGCGCACGGTGCGGAGTTCAGGCGGCTGGGCTGGCCTGCCGCCCGGCGCTTCCTGCTGCTGCGCTGGTGGCGCACCTACCCCCTGTATGCCGTCAGCCTGGTCCTGTCCGTTGCTGCATATGTGGCGCTGCGGTCCGCCCTGCCCGGGGCGTGGGATTTCCTGGCCAGCGCCGCCCTGCTGGAGCGCTGGGCGGTGCCGGGCATGAACATGAACGGGCCTGCCTGGTCGCTGGGGGTCGAGTGGTTGGGATACCTCGCGTTCCCCGCGGTCGCGTGGCTTTGCATGCGCCTGCCGGCCCGGCTGGCGCTGCCGCTGGCCGGTGCGGCAGCGCTGGGGGAAGTCGCCGCCCTGCTTGCGCTGAGCGGTAAGCTGGACATGGCAATCGGCCCGCCCGCCGTCGCCCGCATGGCAGGCGGCTTCCTGGCAGGGTGCATCCTGGCCCGGCGGGCGCTGCCGGCGGCCCGGCCGGGGCGGGGGCACGACGCGGCGCTTGCCCTCGTGGTGGTGCTGGCAGCGGGAACTCTGCTGCTTGTCCCTGACGTGTGGTGCCTGCCGCTGCTGGTGACGTCGGTGGCCCTGGCGGCCCAGCCGGGGCCGGCAACCGCCGCCCTGCTGTCGGCGCCACTGCCGATGTACCTGGGCCGCATCTCGTTTGCCCTCTACCTCTGCCATTGGCCGATCCTGAAGATGGTCCAGGCCTGGCAGCCCACGGACATGCGGGGTGCTGGCCCGGCTGGCACCGTCCTGACCTTGGCTGCCTCCCTCGCGATGGCGCATGTCCTGTGCCGGACCGTGGAGGAGCCGCTGCGGCGTTACGGGGCGCGGTGGGTCAACCGGCTTGCCCCGGGCGGGCTGGCCGCGGGCGGGGGTGCCCAGGGCGCCGGGATGCCTGGCGGCGGCCGTGCGCCGGGAACGGCGCGCACGGGCGGATAGGACGGGACGACGACGCTGCAGTCCTCATAAGATAGCCCCCTCGTGCGTGCGGGGCACGGTGCCCGTTACACCCCCGCCCCCGCACGCCCGATCTCCCCCGCATCCGGCAGGTCCCAAGCCCCCCAGCACAGGTCCATCAGCCGCCGCGTGCGGTCGCGCGGCAGCACCTCCTCCGCCAAGCCGGAGAACTTGTCCTCCAACTGCGCGTCCGTCATCGGCTGGTCCTGGCTGCCGACTGCGTGCTCGATGAACTTGCGCAGCGTGCGGCCGTCGGTGGTCGTGATGGTCATGTCCACCTGATCCGTCTTGATGGCCGGGTCGGTGACGGCGTGGACGCGGCCGCGGAGCGCCACCACCGCGGGATCGGCGACGGCGCGGTCGGTGAAGGCAGCTTCCCCGGCGCGGCCCGTGGCCAAGGCCACGGCGACGGCGTGGAAGATGCTGAACTTGCCCTCCAGCCCCGCCGCCGGGGCGGCCTTGCCCATCAGGTTCAGCACGAGGGGATGCACGCGCAGGTCCACGGACCGTATGGCGTCCGGCTGCAGGGCGGCCTCGGCCCGAAGCTGGATGGCGGCGTCTATCGCCGGGTGGGCGACGATGCCGCAGGCGAAGGGCTTGTAGGTGTTCAGCGCCAGCTCCCACCGCTCGCCCAAGCCGTCCACCACCTGGCCCCAGTCGCGCTTGGTGCTGACGGCCTGGCCCCAGCCGTCGAAGCCCTCGATGGCGACCTCGGACGCGGTGAAGCCGGCTTGGGCCATCAGCGCCGCCAGCATCCCGTTCTGCGCGGCGCGTCCGGGGTGGAAGCTCTTGGTGTCCGAGCCGAACTGCACCTTGAGGCCGACGGGCTGCGTGGCGGCGAGGCCGAGCGCCCAGGCCATCTGCTGCTCGGACAGATGCAGCAGCCGGCCCATCGCGACGGCGGAGCCGAACACGCCCGCGGTGCCGGTGATGTGCCAGCCCATCTGGTAGTGCTCGGGATACACGGCGTTGCCCATCCGGCACTCGACCTCGCAGCCCAGGGCCAGGGCGTGCATCAGGTCGGCGCCGGAGGTGGGCTGGTATTCGGCCCAGGCCAGCACGGCCGACGCGACGGGGCCGGCGGGGTGGATGATGGTTTTCAGGTGGGTGTCGTCGTAGTCCAGCACATGGGAGCTGATGCCGTTGACCAGGGCGGCATGGGGGGCGTCCAGCCGCTCCTTGCGTCCGAACAGGCTGGCCTGCGGCGGGCCGGAGAAGGGGGCCAGCGCCTTGATGGCCCGGCCCGGCGCCGGGTTGCTGGAGCCGCCGACGGCGCAGCCGACCCAGTTGAGCAGGGTGCGGGCGGCCTCCTTGCGGACGTTGGCCGGGACTTGCTCGACGGGTGCGGTGGCGGCGTAGCGGGCGACGATGCGGGTGACAGGCGGCGCCTTGGCCGCGGTCTGGGCGGCGAAGCCCGACGGAGCGGGACCTTGCGCGCCTGCGGGAGCCGCGGCCAGCACGGCGCTGCCAGCGGCGGCACGGAACAAGGTGCGGCGGGTGGTCATGGCGGGCGTCCTCCAATGCTTTCCTGGCAGGCTACACCAGAAACTCCCACCCTTGGGCCACACATCTTCCGTGCCGCTACAACTCCGTGGTGACCGGGTTGGCCTGGAACGGGTCCAGCACGCGCGCCCCACGTCCGCGGAAGTCGGCCACGTTGCGCGTCACCACCACCATGTCCCGGACCCGTGCGGTTGCCGCCAGCGCCACATCGGCGCGGGCCTTGTCCTTGCTGGCCAGCAACCGCGCCCACTCGGCGGCGATGGCGAGGTCCACCGGCACGATCCGGTCCGCAAACCCGATGGCAAGCGCGTCCACCGCCGCCAGGCCCCGGGCGGCACGGCCCGCATCCTGCGCGCGCAGCCGCTCGAAGCCGCGGCGCAATTCCCACACCGTGATGACGCTGACGTGGAGGTCGGACGCTGGCACCTGTGCCCGCCATCGGGCGACATTGGCGTGCCCACCCGGCCTGAACTCGCGCAAGACGTTCGCATCAAGCAGCCAGCTCGGGGCAACGGTCACTGCGGCGGAGGTGCGACCAACTCCGGCTCCGGCCAGTCCTCGCCCATTGCCTCCCCTATGTCGCCCAGCAGGCGTTTGAAGCTCTGTCCGGGAAAGGGATGCCCCGTCTTGGGATAGGCGCGGGCGTACTCGACTGCCCCCTCCACCTGCGCCCGCATCAGGCCGGGGTAGTCTTCCAACGCTGCTTCCACGCCTTGCCCCTGGGCCAAGGCCGCCACGGCGTGAACGGGCACGCCCGCGCCGCGCAGCATCGGCGCGCCGTCCGGCCCCGGCTCGACCAGGGCGCGCACGTCCTCCGAGCTGTGAAGGCCCGAGTGGGAGTTGGTGGGTGCCGAGTATGTCACACGGTCGGAGGTTGGGCATGGATGGCCCGTTGTGCAAGCAGGCAGGCGCACTGGCGTCCCAACATGCGCGAGGCGCCGCGCAAGCCAACTGCTGGTGCCGGCGCGGCTACGCCGGGGGCAAGGCTGCCTTAGAGGCTTGCAAAGCATCCAGCTTCAGCTTGACCGCTGCCTGAAGCGTCCGCAGCTCGTCCTGGTCTGCCGGGTCAGTCAGGCACCCCCGCAGGCCACAGGAGTGGTGATGCAGCAAACTCAGACGCCGCTCGTCGCTTGTCCAATCTCCTTCCATCAACTGGTGCAGCAGCTGCAGCAGCAAGCGTTTGGATATGATGGATGCGAACACCAGCAATGGACGGCTGCTCGCCAGCCCGCACGGCGCAAAGTAGGCCCAGAACAGCTTGATCTGCTCGCGCCGCTTCCACGACCGATGAGGGATGACCTGATACGCACCGCCGGACTTGCTGCGGTCCTCTGGTGGATATCTGGCGATGAGCCAATCGTACGCTGCCTCGCTTGAGAACGTCCGCGCCTCGCGGCAAAGCTGACGCAGCCAGGCGTCCACGACCTCCCTAGCCCCAGCACGTCAAGCCGCCCGCGCCACTCCCATGTCCGCCCGCCGGTCCACGCGCGCCAGCCGGCCCAGCAAGTATTCCACCTCCCCCCGCGCCGCAGCCGAGATGCCCGGGCCGGGCTTCCGCTGCGCGTCGCTCGCCAGCAGGCCCCGGCGCATCAGCACCCACTTGCGGACGGCCAGGCCGATGCGGGCCTGCTGCTCGTAGCGCAGCAGCGGCAAGTGCGCGTCGAACAGGTCGTGCGCCTGGTCCCGCTGCCCGGCGGCCTGCATGCGCACCACGTCCACCAGCAGCTCGGGGAAGGCGTAGCCGGTCATGGCGCCATCGGCCCCGCGTTCCATCTCGAAATCCAGGAACAGGCCGCCGTTGCCGGTCAGGATGCTGATCGGGCGCAGGCTGCCGTCGCGCTGGTGGGCGCGGAGCGCGCTGATCTTCTCCAGGCCGGGCCAGTCCTCGTGCTTCAGCATGACGCAGCCGGGGTTGTCCATGACGATGCGGCGGATGACGGCGGGGGTCATCACGACGGTCAGCGTCAGGGGGTAGTCCTGCAGCACCCAGGGCACGTCGGGGCCGATGGCCTCGGCGGCGCCAGCGAAGTAGGCCAGGATTTCGTCGTCCGTGCGCAGGTGCGGCGGCGGGGCGATCATCACCCCGGCGGCGCCGCGGTCCATGCTGGCGTGGGCCAGCGCGCGCATGGCCGCGAAGCCCGGCGACGACACGCCGACGATGATGGGCAGGCCGGGCATGGCCCCTATGTAGCGGGCGGCGACCTGCAAAGCCTCGTCGGCGGTCAGCTTCGGCGCCTCCCCCATGATGCCCAGCACGGTGGCGCCTTGGACGCCCAGAGACACCCAGTGGGCGGCCAGGCGGTCTATGCTTTGCAGGTCCAGGCTGCCATCGGGGTGGAAGGGCGTGGGGGCGATGGGAAACACGCCGCTTGCGTCGTGGGTCAGCATGGGAGCCTCCAGCTTGGGATCAGGACGGCGACAGCAGCACCGGCGGGGGACGGGGGCAAGCGGCAAAGCGCCCTGGGGTGCGGGCAGCAGGGCACATGCGAATGTGATGCCGGGGGTGGCCGGAACGGCGGGGTCTGCCCAGCGCGGCCCTTACCAGGCGGGGGCATGGCATCACGTGCAGCGCTCCGCCGCAGTCCGCGGCGGCAAGGAGCCTGCATTGCCCGACGCCGCGCCCAGCCCCACCCGCCTGCTGATCGTCTTCTACTCCCGCACCGGCTCCGTCGAGGCGTTGGCCAAGGCCGCCGCCGAAGGCGCGCGGGAGTCCGGGGCCGAGGTTCGCATCCGCCGTGCGCGCGAGGTTGCGGCGCCGGAGGACATGGCCAAGGTGGAGGGCTGGACCGAGAGCGCAGCGCGGCAGAACGCGCTGTATGAGGCCCCGACCGACAAGGACGCGGAGTGGGCTGATGCGATCCTGTTCGGCACGCCCTGCTACTTCGGGGTGATGGCGACGGAGCTGAAGAACTTCTTCGACCGGCTCGGCCCGCAGTGGAAGAAGGGCAGCCTGGCCGGCAAGGTCGGCGGCGCATTTGCGACCGCATCCTGGCCGCACGGCGGGACGGAGGTGGTCACGCTGTCCCTGTATGCGCCCATGGCGCACCTGGGCATGGTGATCGTGCCGACGGGCTACACGGACGAGGCGATGCTGGAGGCCGGGTCGCCCTATGGCGCATCGGCCATCGTCGGCGACAGCAAGGGCGATCTGCGGGCAGAGGACCTGGACGCGGCCCGGCACCAGGGGCGGCGGACGGTGATGATCGCCGGGGCGCTCGTGGCGGCGGGAGAGATGCCGAGCCGGAGGACGGGCGGCCGCCCGTAAACCGCTGCCCTCCCTCCACGCCCAAGGATGGCCGTCTCAGCCTGCGCGGCGGCGCAGCCCTGCCACGCCCAACACACCCGCACCGAGCAGCGCCAGGCTGGCAGGCTCCGGCACTGCAGCGGGCGCGAACACCTGGGCGCGCACGGTCTCGGCAATGTCGGCGAAGTTGGTGAACACCCCGTCCACACCCAGGTTGTAGGCGGCCACGTACTGGCTTGCGATGTTGGTGAACGTGTAGGGATGCACCACCAGTCCCGCATCATGCGCGGCCTGGACGCAGGCGGGCGAAAGCTGGGTGCCCGCAGGCCCGATGCCGTCCGCGATGGAGGCCACGGATGCCGCCGCGGCTGCCGTGGGCGGGCACACGCCCAGGTAGGCGACAGGAATGGCCGAGTTGGCGTTGAGGTAAGCGACCTGCACGGGATCGAAGGACTGCGTGTAGGCATGGCCGGGGAGGTTGAAGTAGCCGTTGTACTTCGGGTCGTTCAGCCCGGCCAGGATGGCTGCGGCGACCGCGATGCCGCTCTGCTTGGCCTCGGGATACACGCCGATTCCGACGCCGGTCTTCAGGAAATTGTCGTAGGCCAAGTCCAGGAACTGGGAGTAGCTGGTGAACTGGTATGTTGCCGCGGGATCGAAGTACTGCTTGTCGGTGCAGTAGCCGGCGGCATTGCGGCAGGTCACCGACAGCTGCTGCAACTGGGCCAGCGTGAACTTCGTCACATCGTAGCTGCCATCGGCTGACCGCAACGCCGCAACGTCCGGGTGGCTGGCGGCGTAGGCGACGACATTGGTCGTGGCGTTCAGCGTGCCATCGTGCAGCATGACGGCGATGTTGTCGGCGGTCAGGTAAACGTCGCCCTCGATGTAGTCCGGCTTCATGGACAACGAGAGCTGATAGGCCTGGATTGACTCCTCCGGCAGGTAGCCGCTGGCCCCGCGGTGGTTGATCACGACGGGAAGCGCACCGTTCAAGGTGGCGGGACCGGCATGAGCCGCTTCGCCGCCGAGTGCCAGGGCCGCAAGGAGAAACGCCCAACCACGCATGAGAACATCCTTTGCCGGCAAGCATCTTCTGCCGACGGCTTTACGCTCCGACCATCTCTTCATGCCCGGCACGCATCGGGATGTGCAGGCGAGAACGCTCGGGGTGAATGGCCGCAGGCAACACCCGGAGGGACATACTTGGCCGGCCAAAACACGGCCATCACTGGCCGGAGAAGCTTGCGTGACGATTTTGCGGGACAGGTCTGGTACTCGCAGCCATGCCAGGCAGGGCGCCCGCTGCCGCCCCGTCCGGCGCAAACTGCCGCCATCGCCGTCTTGCGACGGTTGGCGCTAGAGCCTTCGCGCTGGTGCCGTCCACTGATGGGTGGCAAAGGCAGCAGGATCATATCAACGTCTCTTTGCTTCGACCGTCCGCGCCAGCCTGTTTCAAGGCGTGTCCTGAACGCGGGAACGGTCAAAGCATGAGGCCGTTGGTATCAGATGTGCAGCGCCCGGCCTTCCACGGCCAGCGCCGCCTCCTTCACCGCCTCGCTCAAGCTGGGATGCGCGTGGCAGGTGCGGGCCACGTCCTCGCTGCTGGCGCCGAACTCCATCGCCGTCGCAAGCTCGGCAATCAGCCCGCCTGCGTCGGGGCCGATGATGTGGGCGCCCAGGATGCGGTCGGTCGTGGTGTCGGCCAGTATCTTCACGAAGCCGTCCGTCATGCCCATCGCGCGGGCGCGTCCGTTGGCGGTGAAGGGGAACTTGCCGACCTTGTAGGACACGCCCTGCTTCTTCAGGTCGTCCTCGGTCCGGCCGATGCTGGCGACCTCGGGCCAGGTGTAAACGACGCCGGGGATGACCTCGTAGTTCACGTGCCCGGCCTGGCCGGCCATGCGTTCGGCAAGGGCGACGCCCTCCTCCTCCGCCTTGTGGGCCAGCATGGGGCCGGCGATCACGTCGCCGATGGCATGGATGCCGGGCACGTTGGTGGCGTAGTGCGCGTCCACCACCACGCGGCCGCGGTCGTCCAATGCGACGCCGGCCTCGGCCAGGCCCAGCCCATCGGTGTAGGCTTTGCGCCCGATGCTGACCAGGACCACGTCGGCCAGGATTTCCTCGGCCGGGCCGCCCTTGGACGGTTCGACCGTCAGGGTCACGCCCTCGTTGCCGCGGCGGGCGCCCGTCACCTTGGTGCCCAGGCGGAACTTGATGCCCTGCTTGCCCAGCACCTTCTCGAACGTCTTGGCGATCTCGGCGTCCATGCCGGGCACCAGGCGGTCGAGGTACTCGATCACCGTGACCTCGGCGCCCAGGCGCTTCCAGACGCTGCCCAGCTCCAGCCCGATGTAGCCGCCGCCGATCACCGCCAGGTGGCCCGGCACCTGGTCCAGCTCCAGCGCGCCGGTGCTGGTGACGATGCTGCGCTCGTCTATGTCCACGCCGGGCAGGGTCAGGCTCTCGCTGCCGGTGGCGATGACGATGTGCTTGGCGTCGTAGGTGATGCCGTCCACGTCCACCTTGCCCGGCGCGGCGACGCGGCCGCTGCCCTTGATCCAGTCCACCTTGTTCTTCTTGAACAGGAACTCGACGCCCTTCACGTTGGCATCCACCACGCCCTGCTTGCGCGCCATCATGCGCTTCAGGTCCAGCTTGACGCTGTCAATCATCACGCCGTGGTCGGAGAAGGCGTGGCTGGCCTCCTCGAAGTTCTCGCTGGATTGCAGCAGGGCCTTGCTGGGAATGCATCCGATGTTCAGGCAGGTGCCGCCGAGGGTGGCCCGGCGCTCCACGCAGGCCGTCCGCAAGCCAAGCTGCGCCGCGCGTATGGCGCAGACGTAGCCGCCGGGGCCGCCGCCGATGACGATAACGTCGTAGGATTCAGACATAGGGGTGTCCTTTGTGCTGTCCGGTATGTGGGGACGGACGGCTGGAGCGGAACGAAGGAGTCCTCATTCCTGGCTTGTCATGCCCGCGTAGGGCGGAAAAGCGCAGCGCCTTCCGCCATCACGCAGCGCTCGGCAGCGGCGGAAGGCGCTCTGCTTCTCCGCCCTACGGCACGCGATGCCGACGTGCTGCCTACAGGTCCAGCAGCAGCCGGCGCGGGTCCTCGACGCCCTCCTTCACGCGCACCAGGAAGGACACCGCCTCCTTCCCGTCCACGATGCGGTGGTCGTAGGACAGCGCGAGATACATCATCGGCCTGATCTCCACCTTGCCGCCCACCGCCATCGGGCGGTCCTGTATCTTGTGCATGCCCAGGATGCCGGACTGCGGGGCGTTCAGGATGGGGGTGCTCATCAGGCTGCCATAGACGCCGCCGTTGGTGATGGTGAAGGTGCCGCCAGACAGCTCGTCCAGCTTCAGCGCGCCGTCGCGGGCGCGGCGGCCGAAGTCGCCGATGGCCCTCTCGATGCCGGCGAAGCCCAACTGGTCGGCGTCGCGCACCACGGGGACCACCAGGCCGTTCGCGCCGCCCACGGCGATGCCCATGTTGACGTAGTTCTTGTAGACGATCTCGTCGCCGTCAATCTCGGCGTTGACGGCGGGAAACTCCTTCAGCGCGGCGACGCAGGCGCGGACGAAGACGGACATGAAGCCCAGGCGCACGCCCTTGTGCTTCTTCTCGAAGGCGTCCTTGTACTCCGCCCGCAGCGCCATGGCCGCGCCCATGTCCACCTCGTTGAAGGTGGTCAGCATGGCAGCGGTGTTCTGCGCCTCTTTTAGCCGGCTGGCGATGGTGCGGCGCAGGCGGGTCATCTTGACCCGCTCCTCCCGCGCGTCGTCGGCGCGGGCGGCCTTGGGCGCGGGGGCGGCGGCAGGCGCCGGGGCAGCCGGGCGGGACAGGAACTGCAGCACGTCGCCCTTGGTGATGCGCCCGTCCTTGCCGGTGCCCGCGTCCATCTGCACGGCGGAGACGCCCTTTTCCTCCATCATCTTGGCTGCGGACGGCATCGGCGCGTGGGCTGCAACGGGGGCCGGGGCAGGCGGCGGCGCGGCGGGACGGGCGACGGGGCCGAGCGGCTGCGGCTGCGGGTTCACGCCCGGGCTGGGGTTGGCAGCCGTGGACGATGCCACGTCCGTCGGACGGCCCGCGGTGGCGGTCGGGCTGGACACGACGGCGACGGGGGTGGCGTTGGACGGCGTCATGGACGGCTTGACGGCGGGAGCGGCGGCGGATGCCCCGCCGGCCTCCAGCAACGCCAGCACCGCGCCGACCTCGACCTCCGCGCCCTCGGCGGCGACCACCTGGCCCAGCGTGCCGGCGCCGGGGGAGTTGACCTCCACCGTCACCTTGTCCGTCTCAAGCTCCACCAGCGGCTCGTCGGCGGCAACGGCCTCGCCGGGCTTCTTCATCCAGCGCGCCACGGTGGCGGTGGTCACGCTCTCGCCCAGCGTGGGGACCTTGATCTCGGTGGACATGCTGCTTCCCTAACCGTTCATGCCGAGCGCGTCGCGCACCAGCGCCGCCTGCTCCGCCGCGTGGACCTTGGCGAGGCCAGTGGCCGGGCTGGCCGCGTCCGGACGCCCGGCGTAGGACGGGCGCGACGCCTTCAGCCCGGCCGCGGCCATCACCCGCTCGATCCGGCGGTCCACGAAGCTCCAGGCGCCCATGTTGGCCGGCTCCTCCTGGCACCACACCACCTCGGCGTTGGCGTAGTGCTGCAGGGCCGCGCCCAGGGTGCGCTCCGGGAAGGGATAGATCTGCTCCAGGCGGATGATGGCCACGTCGTCCACGCCCTTGTCCCGGCGCTCCTGCAGCAAGTCGTAATAGACCTTGCCGGTGCAGACCACGACGCGGTGGACCTTCTCGGGCGCGGCCAGCGCGTCCACCTCGGGGATGACGAAGCGGAAGTGGCTGCCCTCCGCCATGTCGGCCAGCGGGCTGACCGCCAGCTTGTGCCGCAGCAGGGACTTCGGCGTCATGATGACCAGCGGCTTGCGGAAGTTGCGCTTGAGCTGCCGGCGCAGGGCGTGGAAGTAGTTGGCGGGGGTCGTCAGGTTGCAGACGGCCATGTTGCGCTCGGCGCAGAGCTGCAGGTAGCGCTCCAGCCGGGCGCTGCTGTGCTCCGGCCCCTGCCCTTCGTAGCCGTGCGGCAGCAGCAGGGTCAGGCCGCTCATGCGGAGCCACTTGGTCTCCCCGCTGGCCAGGAACTGGTCAATGATGACCTGGGCGCCGTTGGCGAAGTCGCCGAACTGCGCCTCCCACAGCACCAGCACCTTGGGGTCGGCCAGGGTGTAGCCGTACTCGAAGCCCAGCACGCCCTGTTCGGACAGCAGCGAGTTGTAGATCTCGATCTTGGCCTGGTCGGGCTGGATGTTGTTGAGCGGCACGTACTCGTTCTGGTTGGTCTGGTCCATCAGCACGGCGTGGCGCTGGCTGAACGTGCCGCGCTGCACGTCCTCCCCGGACAGGCGAACGCGGTTGCCGTCCAGCAGCAGGCCGCCGAAGGCCAGGGCCTCGCCGGTGGCCCAGTCCACGCCCTGCCCGCTCTCGAACATCGCGCGCTTGGCGTCGAGCTGCCGGGCGATCTTGGGATTGAGGTCGAAGTTGGCGGGCGGCGTGCTGAGCGCGCGTCCTATGGCCTGCAGTTGCTCGGCGGACAGCGCCGTCGGGTCCTCCTGCTGCTCGTCCGGCTGCTGGGACTGCTGCAGGCCGGCCCAATGGCCCTCCAGCCACTCCGCCTTGTTGGGACGGTAGGCCTGGCCGGCCTTGTAGGCGTCCTCCAGCCGGGCGGCCTCGTCGTCCCACATGCGCTTGGCCTCGTCCGCAGGCACGGCGCCCTCGGCGGCCAGGCGGGCGGCATACAGGGTGCGGGTGGTCTGCATCTCCTTGATGGCGCGATACATGATGGGCTGGGTGAAGGCGGGTTCGTCCGTCTCGTTGTGGCCGTAGCGGCGGTAGCAGACGATATCCAGCACGAAGTCAGTGGCGAACATCATCCGGAACTCGGCAGCCAGGCGGGCGCAGAAGATCACCGCCTCCGGCTCGTCCCCGTTCACGTGCAGGATCGGGCACTGCACGGACTTGGCGATGTCGGTGCAGTACAGGCCGGAATAGGCGTGGACCGGGACCGTCGTGAAGCCGATCTGGTTATTGACGATCAGGTGGATGGTGCCGCCGGTGCGGTAGCCGATCAGCTGGCTCATCGCCAGCGTCTCATACACCAGGCCCTGCCCGGCGAATGCCGCGTCCCCGTGCATCAGGATGCCCATGACGCTGCGGCGGCCCTTGGTGTCCCCGGCCATGTCCTGCCGCGCCCGGACCTTGCCGACGACGACGGGGTCCACGGCCTCCAGATGGGACGGGTTGGGCTGCAGGCTGATGTGGACGGGGCGCCCGGCCACCTCGATGTCGGTGGAGGTGCCCAGGTGATACTTCACGTCCCCGGATCCCTGCACGTCCTCGGGCTTGAAGCTGTTGCCGCCGAACTCGCTGAAGATGGCGGGCAGCGGCTTGCGGACGATGTTGACCAAGGTGTTCAGGCGGCCGCGGTGCGGCATCCCGATGGCGACCTCGCTGACGCCGGCCCGGGCGCCGGTCTCTATGATGGCGTGCAGCGCGGGGATCGTGACCTCCCCGCCCTCCAGCCCGAAGCGCTTGGTGCCGACGTAGCGGCGCTGGCAGAACGCCTCGAACCCCTCGGCCTCGGTCAGGTGCTGCAGGATGGTGCGCTTGTCGTCGGGTCCGAAGCCGGAGGTCCAGGGCGCACCCTCGATCCGGCGCTGTATCCAGGCCTTCTGCTCGGGGTCCTGGATGTGCATGAATTCGACCCCGATGGGGCCGCAGTAGCTGGCGCGGACGATGCCGATGATCTCGCGGATGGTCGCGCTCTCGCGGCCCAGCACGTTGTCTATGAAGATCGGACGGTCCAAGTCCCCAGGGCCGAAGCCGTAGGCGGCGGGGTCCAGTTCCGGATGGGACTTGGGGGCCTGCAGGCCCAGCGGGTCCAGCTTGGCCTCGAGGTGGCCGCGTACGCGGTAGGCGCGGATCAGCATGAGGGCGCGCAGGCTGTCGAGCGCCGCGGTGCGCACCTGGTCCGGGGAAAAGCCGGCGGCTGCGGCGGGGGCGGCCTTTGCGGCCTTGTCGCCGGGCTTGGCGGCCGACTCCGGCTCGGCGACGCTGTAGGTGCGCGGCGCCCAGGATGCGCCGCTCGCATCCTCCAGCGCACCGCGGGCGTCGTCGTCCATGGCGGCGAACAGCTCGGCGAAGCTGGGGTCCACTGCACCGGGATTGGCGGCCCAGCGGGCATGCTGGTCGGCGATGAAGGCGGCGTTCGCGCCGTTGAACGCGGAAGCGAGCAGGTCTGCGCCGGGCATCAGGTCTTCCTTGCGGTGGTGCGGGCAGGCCGCCCGCCGGTACTCATGTGGGCACTAAGGCGTGTCGGAAACGCGCCCAGCAGGATGCCGGGCGCGCATGGCAGCTAGCCCACCAGCTTGCGGCTGGCGTCGATCAGCTCCTGAACGGAGGCGCAGGACTTGTCGAAAGCCGCCTGCTCGTCGGCATTGAGCTGGACCTCGACGATGCGCTCCACGCCGCCAGCGCCGATCACGACGGGGACGCCGACATACAGGCCGTTCATGCCGTACTGTCCCGTCAGGTGGGCGGCGGCGGGCAGGACGCGCTTCTTGTCGCGCAGGTAGGACTCGGCCATGGCGACGGCGCTGGCGGCGGGGGCATAGAAGGCGCTGCCCCTCTCCAGCAACTTCACGATCTCGCCGCCGCCGTTGGCGGTGCGGGACACGATGGCGTCAATCTTGTCCTGCGTGGTCCAGCCCATTTTGATGAGGTCCGGCACGGGGATGCCGGCGACGGTGCTGTAGCGCACCAGCGGCACCATCGTGTCGCCGTGGCCGCCCAGGACGAAGGCTGTCACGTCCTCGACCGACACGTTGAACTCGTGCGCCAGGAACAGGCGGAAGCGGCTGCTGTCCAGGACGCCGGCCATGCCGACGACCATGTTGGGCGGCAGGCCGGACTTCTGCTGCATCACCCAGACCATCGCGTCCAGCGGGTTCGTGATGACGATGACGAAGGCGCCGGGGCAGTGGGTTTTGATGCCCTCGGCGACGGTGGCGATGACGCCGGCGTTCTTAGCCACCAAGTCGTCGCGGCTCATGCCGGGCTGGCGGGGAAAGCCGGCGGTGACGATCACCACGTCGGACCCGGCGATAGCGCTGTAGTCGCTGCCGCCGGTCATGTGGCTGTCGAAGCCGTCCACCGGGCCGGACTGCATGATGTCCAGCGCCTTGCCCGCCGCCACGCCGCCGAATACGTCGAACATGGCGACGTCGCCCAGCTCCTTCAGCCCGATGAGGTGGGCGAGGGTGCCGCCGATGTTGCCAGCGCCGATCAGCGCGATCTTGTGACGTGCCATGGGAGTGGGGTTCCTGGTGCAGGTCCACGCGCCGGGGTGCGGAAGGGGGGACGCCGATAGGGGGCGCCCGGCCGCCCTTGGGGTGGCCGGGTGCTACTGCAAACCCGGGGGCGCGGCAAGGTGGCGCCGAGGATGTTGGCCGTTTCTCCCTGTCCCGGAGGGGGAGGGAGAAGACTAGAACGCCGCTTGCGCGCGCAGGGCTACGGCTTGGATGCGCTGGCCCACCTGCGCCGTGCCTGCCGGGTTCAGCCGGTCCACGCTGATGATGTCGTAGTCCAGCATGAAGCGCAGCTGGTCGTTGGGATACCAGTTGACGCCCACGGCATAGACATCCTGCACCCCGCCATACACCCCCGCCGTTACGCTGGCGGCAATGCCGCGCGTCACGCGGTCGTCCAGGTTGATGTGGCTGTAGCGGCCCACAAGCTCGAACGCGCCGGTGCCGCCGGTCTTCAAGTTGAACGGATGCTCGGGATGCGGCGCGCCGAAGGCACCGCTGGCGGCGCTGTATCTGCGCGGCTCCCCGGTGATGACCCAGCTTCCCTCGACGTAGCCGCCGTCGAAGGACAGGGACGGGGCGCGCGGGGCGGCGGCGGTGGCGAAGCGGTCCACGCCGATGCGGATGTACTCGCCCTGCAACAGCAGGTTGCGCCAGCGCATGCCGAACTCCGGCCCGTACTCCCCGGCGCTGTTGGCGTTCAGCGCGCCGGTGCCGACCAGCCGGTTCTGGTCTATCCGCAGCTCCGGACGGTCCTGCAAGGTCAGCGTCTGGCCGCCGGCCATGCGCTGGATGCGGAAGGCTTCGGACGCGGAGAAGCCGAGGTGAACGTCCCAGTCCCCGGTCGCCACCGGCCGCCCGGCCACGCGCACCACGCCGCCGGTCTGCTGCGGCTGGGCCAGCGCCACCTGCTGAGAGCCATACGGCGCCCCGGTCAGGTAGCCCGCCAGGAAGTAGCGCTCCCCGCCCCAGCGCGCGCCCACGACGGCGCGGGCATCGCCGGCGCTGATGTTGCGCGCGACCTCGACGATGCTGGGCCGCTCCAGGAACAGGAAGTCGTTGCTGCTCATGCTGTCCTGCAGCGTCAGTTGCGGCTTGTAGTAGCCGATGGTGGCGACCAGGGGCTTGACCGGGTTCCAGTTGATGTTGGCCTCGAACAAGGTGGGCGCGCCGTCGGGGGAGCCGCCGAAGTCGGGGGTGAGGTTGACCTGGAAGTCTTCATACTTGAACACGAAGGGGATGCGCCCGCGGCGCAGGTTCTGGCCGAAGGTGTCCAGGCGGTTGACGGCGCGGGTGTCGGGGTTGCGGTCCCCCTGGAAGTAGCCGCCCACGTCGAAGTGCAGCTGCAGGCCGACGGCGGCGGAGTAGCGGCTGTCGCTGCTGGTCCAGGTCGGACGGCCCTGCGGGAAGCTGACGCCGCCGGGGGCGGCAGGGGTCCCGCCCGCGCTGGTGCTGGGCGGGGCGGCGCTGCTGGCGCCGCCCTGTCCGGAGGCGGGCTGCGCGCCGGGTTGGCCGCCTTGCACCGCGCCGTCCGCATAGGACGCGGGTTGAGGGCCGCCTCGTCCGGCGGCAGGCGGCCGCGCCGCCGCTTGCCGGTCGGCGCGGGCGTCGGCGCGGGCGCGGGCGCGGGCGGCCTCCTGCCGGGCTGCCCGGACCTCGCCGTCCCTGGCCGTCAGATCCCGGCGGACGCGGGCCAATTCGCCTTGCAGGGCGCGTATCTGCGCCTCGATTGCGGCCAGGCGCGGATCGCCCTGTGCGGCAGCGGAGTGCGGCAGGACGGCGACAGCAAGCGTGCCGGCAAGGGCAGCTGATGCGGGTCGGAGCATGGGCAGCGGACCTCGTAAAGATCACGCTACCATGAACCTCGACTCTCGGGACACGATGATGACAAGCCCGTGTCGGTCCAGTGACGCCGTTGGGGCGTGGCCAGGCTGCATCAGGGCCAGGATGCATCAGGGCGGGGCCGCGGGTCTCCGCCGGGATGATGATGTGGTGGCCGGTCCCTGCCCCCGCTTCGGCACGGCACCGCGGGTCCGCAACCAGAACACGAGCGCCGGTCCGATGCCTGCGGCCTGGCGCCTTGACCACTCCTGCGTCGGCGCGCCTTGGGACGCATCGGTGCGAACCGCCGAACGTGAGGACGTTGGTGCGACACCAGCGGCCAAGTTCGCCGGCCCGCCGTTGCGGAGCGCCTTTGCGCCATGGCGATCCAGGGGCCGCCAGCACCGCCACCACCGCCCCTATGCCGCGTCGCTGCGCGCCTCGCACTGACGTTCGATGGGCAGCGGCAGTCAGCAAACGGGACCGCTGGCATGACTCCAGATGTCCGGCGTCAGTTCCTTCCGTCCTCAAGCGTGAAGGGCGTGCCGCCGATCAGGATGTAGCGGCGCCGGATGTCGTCCACGTCCTTGGCGTAGGTGGCGAAGGTCCGGCGTTCGATGCGGCCGTCGGGGTAGGTGAAGGTGATCATGTAGCCGTCCACGGCGTAGCGCGCCTTGGCCGTCCGCTCGTTGCTGCCGCCGGAGGCGATGGTGCTGGGGGCGGCGTCCCCGGGCAGGATGCCGCTGACGGCGAACGAGCTGCTCCGCGAGTGGGTGAAGGTGCCGTCCGCGTTGAACCGGTAGCCCGACCGGCTGACGTAGCCCGAGCCGGACAGGCCGCCGCCGCTCGACACCGTGGCGTAGTAGCCGTCCATGCGGGTGGCTGGCGTGCCGCCGACAAGCAGGTTCTCCGGCGTTGCGGCCACTCTTTCGTGCCGACCGTCCCACCATGCGACGGCCATCGTGTCGCCGTCGCGGGTCCAGCTGCCCCACGTCTCGGGATGGCCGCGCCGGGTTGCAGCGGAGTCGATATAGGCCGGGATGGTGTCGAGGTCCCGGTAAACGGTGCCGTCGTTCAGGAACAAGCGCCCGTCCATCACGAAGCTCGATCCGTCGAACCGGCCGGTGGCGTAGATACCGAGGATCTGCTCCGTCGTGACGCCAGTCGTCGGCAGCGGCGTCTGCGTGGCGGCGACCGCTGCCAGGCGGCGCTGCTCGACCACGCCGGTGCGGATGTGGAACTTGGCCTGCTCGACACCATAGGTGCAGATCCGCTGCCAGCCCTGGTTCGGGCATCGGACGGACAGCAGCACGGTGCGCCCGTCAGGGGTCGTCGTGGCGCCAGCCATGATGGTGGACGGGCCGTCGAACGCATCGGGGAAGGTCCGGCGCAGCCAGGGATCGAACATGCCGCCGACCCAGGCCGCGGTGCCGGGGTTCTTCTTGGCCTGGTCGTTGTCGTCAACGGCACCGTCGGAGAAGTCCTTGATCGCCTGGGCCACCTGGGCGGCGTCCAGGGCCATCGGCGGCGACGCCCGGACGCTGGCGACGCGCAGGCCGTTGAAGCTGCTGCTGGTCAGGACGGACACGCCATCCGTGCCGTAGCGCCCCTCCCACCCCAGCACGTTCAGCGGCGTCGGCGGCTCGGGCACCCGCAACTGGCCGTGCTGCAGGCTGGCCAGCAGCGTGGCGACCTTCCTCAGGCACAACTCGCCCGGATAGTCCTTAGCGCGGCTGGACTCGCCGCCCACCTCGCATTGGGCGTTGAACGCGATGTAGGTGTCCGCCTTCGTGGTGATGACGCCCCACAGGCCGAGGTTGCGGCTGAACGCATAGGTCCAGGTGAACCTCTTCGCCAGGATGCCCGGCGCCAACTCAGACGCCTCGTGCATGTTGACCTTCATGGTGTCGGAGCCGCCGACGGTTTCGTTCTCGAAGTAGCCCAGCAGCACCTGCATCGGCGTGCGTCCGGCGACCGGCTCGGGCGGGGCCACCGTCAGGAACAGGTCGCTTTGCCAGGTGTAGCGCGACGGGTGCATGTTGATCCGGCCGCGCCGCCAGTCGTCGGCGGCCCAATCCCCCGAAAGCGCCGTCACCTGCTTGGAAAACGCGGTCGGCGGTTCGTCACGCGCCCAGGCCGCGGAATGGACGCAGAGGATGGCCAGGGCAGCCAGGCAGGCCATCAGGCGGCGCATGGCTGCTGGCGTCGTTGCTGCTCGCGCACCAGGCCGTCGGCGGCCAGATCGAAACCCGTCAACGCCAGTGTCCATCGCGTTCCCTCCGCTGCGTGCATCCGCCTCTACCTTGGCGCGCACAGCCCGCCTCATGTCAGGTGCGGCAGGGCCAGGTACTCGGCGCTCTGCATCTCGTCCAGGCGGGAGGCGGTGCGCTGGAACGCCTGGGCGTTCTCGCCGCGGGTATAGAGGCGGTCCGGCACGTCGGCGGCGGATGCCACCAGCTTGACGCGGTGGTCGTACAGCGCGTCCACCAGGACGATGAAGCGCCGGGCCAGGTCGTAGTTGTCCGGGGACAGACGGGGCACGCCGTCCAGCACCAGGGCGTGGTAATGCGTGGCTAGCGCCAGGTAGTCCCCGGCGCCCAGCGGGGTGCCGCACAGCGCGTCGAAGTCGAAGCGCGCGACGTTGGCCGCCGCCACCGGGACCGGGACGATGCGGCCCATGACCACCAGGCGCTCCGTCCCGGCGCGGGCGCCGCCGGTCAGGTCGGCGAACGCCTCGTCCAGCAGGACGTCGGCGCGGCGGTCGGCAGGGACGATCCAGGTGGGCTTGCCGCGCAGCCGCTGGCGCCGCCAGTCGCGCGCGCCGTCCAGCACCAGCAGGTCCAGGTGCTCCTTCAGCAGCGCGATTGTGGGCAGGAAGGCGTCGCGCCCAGGCTGCCCTGCGAACAGGTCATCCGGCTTGGTGTTGCTGGTGGCGACCACCACGACGCCGCGGGCGAACAGGCCGCGGAACAGGCGGCCCAGGATGGTGGCGTCTGCGATGTCGGTGATCTGGAACTCGTCGAAGCACAGCAGCGCCGCCTCGGCAGCCAGGGCGTCGGCCAAAGGCGGGATTGGGTCGTCGTGGCCGGGGTCGGCCAGGCGGTGCGGGGTGCGGCGCCAGGCGTAGATGCGGCGATGCACGTCCTGCATGAACTCGTGGAAGTGAACCCGGCGCTTCCGGGGTACGTCCGCGGCGTCGTAGAACAGGTCCATCAGCATGGACTTGCCGCGGCCCACGTCGCCGACGAGGTAGAGGCCATGCGGGAAGCTGTCCGGGATGTCGTCCCGCGGGGCGCGATGCAGCATGCGCCCGAACAGGCCGCGGCGCTGGGGCGCCGAGTGGTCATGGACTGCGGGATCGTAACCGCGCAGGCGGGACCACAAGCCTTGCAGCCGCTCCGCCGCGACGGCCTGGGCAGGGTCGGTGGTCAGGGCGCCGGCGGCCAGCAGGCGGCGGTAGGCGACCAGCGGGCCGCCGGCTTGGGGCGCCACGGGGGCCGCGTGCGATTCCAGCATGTTGGTCCGTGCGAGCATGTTCCTGTCCGGTCAAGCCCCAGCTGCGGCCATCACTGAATCGGGAGGATGTAACCTAGCACTGGATTGCGGCGTTGGTTTGTCAGAGGGTTGCGATACGAGGGGAAGGCGCGAGATGAAGACGGTCCTGGCGGCGGCGATCCTGATGGCATCCTGCCTACCGGCAGGCGCGGTCGAGTTCCAGACCCAGATCACCAAGCAGCTCTTCACCTGCGCCAAGCCTGGGTTGCAGCGCGTGGCCGTCACGTCGGAGCCTGCGCCGTGCTGCGATGGGCAGCTTCGCTGCGCACAGTTCCTGTCCACAACCGGCGTCCTGCGGAACGCCCGCATCCCGCGCACCTGACCCGCTGCACGCCGCCGTTGAGTCGGGCGCGGCAGACGGATAAAACGGCGTCATGATCGAGCTTGATTATGCCGGCCTGGCCGCAACGCCCGTTTCCAACGATCCCTTCACGCATGTCGTGGTCCGCAACTTCGTGCCGCCTGGGCCGCTGTCCGAGGTTGTGGCCGGGTTACCGGCGCTGAGCAAGGGCGGGTCGTTCCCGACCGAGGGGCTGCGGCTTGGCTCCGCCGCCGATGCTCTCATCAAGGAGATGGAGGGGCCGCGCTTCCGGGCCGCCGTTGCCGGGAAGTTCGGGCTGGACCTGCAGGATGCGCCGGTGATGGTGACGCTGCGCGGCGCATCCCGCGAGAAGGACGGGCGCATCCACTGCGACAGCCTGGCCAAGCGGGTGACGGTGCTGCTGTATCTCAATCCCGACACGGCGGACTGGGCGCGGCAGGACGGCTGCCTGCGGCTGCTGCGCCGGCCGGACGACCTGGAGGATTACGCGGTGGAGGTGCCGCCGGTGAACGGCACCCTGCTCGTGTTCCCGAACGGGCCGACCACCTGGCACGGGCACAAGCAGTTCGTGGGCCGGCGCTACGTCGTGCAGCTCAACTGGATGACGACGGATGACAAGGCGCGCTACGAGATGCGGCGGCACCGGGTCACGGCGTTCCTGAAGCGGCTGACCCGCGCGGCGTAGGGGTCTGCGCCCATAGCACCAGCCCTGGATTGAACCTTATCCCGTAACGGAGGTTCAATCATGGGCGACACCTTTATGCTTGCTTCGCCGTTCTCTCGTGCTCCGCGCGGAGCGGGGCGGCTGGCGCTGCTGGGCGGCGCGGCGGTGGCGGCGCTGCTGCTGGCGTCGAGCTGCTACTACGTGGTGCAGCCGACGGAGATGGCCGGGGTGCGGCGGTTCGGCGTTGTGACCAGCACGGCGCCGGTTGGGCCGGGGCTGCACTTCAAGGCGCCGGTGGACAGCGTGGACCACCTGCAGGTCAGCCTGACGCAGTTCCAGGCCGGGGACCTCAGCGTCTATACGATTGACAACCAGGCCGTCCGCATCGGCATCGGGCTGAGCTACCGGGTGCCGACGGATGCGGTGTTCCGGCTGCTGTACGGCGTGGGCCGCAGCGGCAACGTGGATATTGATGCGAACCTTCGGCCCATCGTGGCGGATCGGGCGCTGCGTGTGTTCGCGCGGCGCAACACCGTGACCATCAGTGCCGAGCGGGAGGCCATCGCCAACGAGGTGCGGCGTTCGATCCAGGAGGCGGTGGGCGCCACCTTCGGGCTGGAGATCGTGGATCTGCAGCTCAGCCGGATCGAGTACAGCGCCGCCTTCACGCAGTCGGTCGAGGCGGCGGTGCGGGCCAAGAACGACGCCTTGCAGGCGGAGAACACGGTGGCCCGCATCCGCTACGAAGGCGAGCAGACGAAGGTGGCAGCGGAGGCTCAGGCCATCGCCGCCAACACCCGGGCCGAGGGCGAAGCGCGGGCCGCCGTGACCCGGGCGCGGGCGGAACGGGAGGCGACGGTGCTGAAGGCCGAGGGCGATGCACAGGCGACGACCCTGAACGGCCAGGCGCAGGCGGCGGCGCTGGAGAAGATCGGCGCGTCGGTGGCAGCCAACCCGCGGGTGGTGGAGTATGAGGCGGCCCGGCGGTGGTCGGGCACGTTGCCCGCCACGATGCTGGGCGGCGGGACCGTGCCGATGCTGACGCTGCCGGGAATGGCCACCCCTGCCGCGGTGCCGGGGCGGTAGGCTGCCAAGGGGGCAGGTCAACGGCAGCTTCAGGCTCCGGAACAGCTTGGCCGGACCCAGAAACGGGAGAGCCAGGCCACCCGCCCGACCCGCACCCGCAGTGCGCCGGAGACGTCCGCTGGCCGGGCCGCTTCCTGATGAGAACGCCGGGTCAGCTTTCAGCGAAGGTCAGCATCCGCGGCGTCAGGTCCGGCTGTTTGCAGGCCGGACCTGGCTGCGGACCGCTTCAGGCGCGCCGCCGGCGCATCATGCCCAACCCGAGCAGCCCCGTGCCGAGCAGAGCCATGCTCACCGGCTCCGGCACGGCAAGCTCCCGCTGCAGCTTCGTGGTCAGCGTGGTCTTGAAGGTGTCGAAGGTAGCTGGGAGGTCGAAGGAGCCGATACCCTGGTTGAACTTGCAGTTCGCAACGTTGCCGATGCAGAGCACGTTCACCTGGTTTATGCCGGCAGTGACGGCGGTGGTCGCCGCTTGGGTTTCCGAGATGCTGCCCACGTTGCTGAAGCCGTCGGTGGACACGTCAATGATGCGCCGTGTCAGGCTTGCGAAGGCTGCGCCGAGAAGGTCGGTTTGCGCTGCCAGGATGGCCTGGGCGGTCGGGGTTGCGCCCCCGGTTTGCGTGTCGTTGTTCAGTGCCACAAGCAGCGCGCTCTTGGCGTCAGGCGTGATGGTCTGCAGGGGGAACAGCTTATTAAGGGCAACAACTGAGCCTTTGGTGCCGAAGGTTATGACCTCCAGGGCGACGCTGCCGTCTGTCGGCAGCACGGCCGTCAGAGCGTCGATGTAGCCCTTCTTCTGCAGCTTGAAATTGTCGGCGTTGATGCTGCCGCTTTCATCGATGAGCAGCGACAGGCCGGTGATCGGTGCGGCCTGCACCGACGCGGCAGCCACCAGCAGCGCTGCCGCCAAGGTTGCACCGAACGCGAACTTGGAAACCTGAGACTTGCACCGTACCGGCATGATTACCTCCTTGCATCCTTTCGAACTCATATCAAACAACATGAGACGGTTGCAAACAAAAAATGACGACCTGTAGAATAAATTATTGGACAGTCGTGGGAGGGTGTCACTCGTGCCGTGCAGCATGGCCACGCCGCAGCGGGGCCATGCTTGGCTCTCCCTGGTGGTCCTATGGTTCTGCCGTGCTGCGTTCCTGCCTTGACGGATGTCCACCAGCTTCTAGGGCAGGCGGTGGCTAGGCCCCTTGGGGTGTGGCATGAACGGGCTTTGTCCCGTGCCGGGCTGCTGCGTCGGGGTGCCGATGCCGTATGGCCCGGACCTCCTCCATGTTGACGCACGCGGCACCCGTCCTGGCGCCCGCTGCTCGGATCGCAGGCGTGCGAGCCGTGCCATGCACAGCCGCCATCGCCGGCACCTGGCTGACTTGCCCCAATCAGGGCGCCAGTCCCGCATCGGAGTTGCGAACGTCGCCTGCTGTCACCGGCTCCGGCTCAAGCGTGGGTAGGTGCCACCCGGGGCGCGGTGGTTCGGATTGCTTCCATGGTGGAAGCCGGCATGACGGTAGGGAGGGGGGAGGCGTAGCGCCTTCCGGCGCAGGGCGGGACCGGCGGGTGGCCATTGGCGGAAGGCGCTCCGCTTTTCCGCCCTACGCGGCCCACGGTCGCAGAGGATCCGGCGAGTGCGCGCCAGGCATGGGGTGAGCCTTGCTGCCGTGCGCGTCGCCGGCGCTACTCCCGCCGCAGCACCTTGTCGGTGATGAAGCTGGACAGGCTGCCGGCCACGAAGTCGCGCTTCAGGCGATGCTCGTCGTACTCGGTCCGCACCCACTCCAGGAACGGCAGGCGGCCCTCGGCTTCGGCGGCGTAGCGGACGAAGAAGGCATCCAGGACGCCGGTGCGGGCGCGGCTCCAGTGGCCGAACCGCCAGGACAGGTGCTGCAGGGCGTCGGCGGCCCGCCCGCCCTCGAACATGATGGCCAGGCCGGACGCCAGCCCGGCGCGGTCGGCACCGGACTTGCAGTGCATCAGCGCCGGGGTGTGCAGCCCCTCGTAGATGTCAGCGAAGCGGAGGATGCGGTCGCGGTGCGGGGCGCCGCGGCTTTCGAACGCCATGTCCACGTGGTGCAGGCCGAGGCGCTGCGCGGCCTCCCGCGAGAGGGCGTCCGAGCCGCATTTGCGGTGGCCGCGCAGGTTGACCAGGGTTTTCAGGCCGTAGCGCCGGGCGGCCGCGGCCAAGTGGCCCGGGGTGGGGTGGTTGGAGCGGTAGAGCTTGCCGGGCACGACCTCCGCGAGGTTGGTCCAGACCGAGCGGAACACGGCATGGTCCACCAGCAGGCTATCGGCCCAGGCAGCGGCACGTCCGCGGGGAGTGTCGAGGTTGCCGTTGAAGGCCATGCGTTCCGGTTCCAAGAGGTGGCCTGCGCCTTCTCCCTCTGGGAGAGGGCTGGGGTGAGGGAAGCAGCGTGCGCGGCCCTTAGTTGTGGAATGTGCTGGCCCGGCAAATGTGGCGGCCGGTGCTTGCGGCTTCCCCTACCCCAACCCTCTCCCGGAAGGAGAGGGAGCGGGCAGCGTCCGTTCTGTCGAGAAAAGCGCCGGTCCACCCATTAGGATGGCCGGCGCTTGCAGACCACTATGCCTCCGCGCGCGTCAGCCCTTGCGGTCCACCAGCAGCTGCTTGATTTCGCCGATGGCCTTGGCGGGGTTCAGGCCCTTGGGGCAGGTCTGGGTGCAGTTCATGATCGTGTGGCAGCGGTAGAGCTTGTAGGGGTCCTCCAGCGCGTCCAGGCGGTCGCCGGTGGCCTCGTCGCGGCTGTCAGCGATCCAGCGGTAGGCTTGCAGGAGGGTTGCCGGGCCGAGGTAGCGGTCGCCGTTCCACCAGTAGCTGGGGCAGGACGTGGTGCAGCAGAAGCACAGGATGCACTCCCACATGCCGTCGAGCTTGCTGCGCTCCTCCTTGCTCTGCCGGCGCTCGGCATCCGGCGGCGGGGGGGTGTCGGACTTCAGCCACGGCTCGATGCTGCGGAGCTGCGCGTAGGCCTGGGACAGGTCGGGCACCAGGTCCTTCACCACGGCCATGTGCGGCAGTGGGTAGATGCGGACGGCGCCGTCAATCTCCTCATGCGCCTTGAGACAGGCCAGCGTGTTGCCGCCGTCTATGTTCATGGAGCAGGAGCCGCAGATGCCCTCGCGGCACGACCGGCGGAAGGTGAGGGTCGGGTCCACCTCGTTCTTGATGTAGATCAAGGCGTCCAGCACCATCGGCCCGACCTTGTCCATGTCGAGCTCGTAGGTGTCCAAATGCGGGTTCTGCCCGTCATCGGAGTTCCAGCGGTAGATCTTGAACTGCTTGACCCGGGTGGCGCCGGGCGCCGCCTTGTAGGTCTTGCCCTGCCCGATCTTGCTGTTCTTGGGCAGCGTGAAAACGGCCATGTCTTGTCAACCTTGCGGTCTGGAGCAGGCCCATAGCGGGCGGTTGCTCATGGAAGTCAGGCTGAGACGCACCCGGTATCAGGCGCGCCTCATGGGATCAGTAGACGCGCTTCTTGGGCGGGAAGACGCTGACCTCGTTGGTCAGGGTCTGCATCTTCACCTCGCGGTAGCCCAGCTTCACGTCGCCCTGCGTGTCGCACCAGGCCAGGGTGTGCTTCATCCACTCGCCGTCGTCGCGGTCGGGGAAGTCGTCGTGGGCGTGGGCGCCGCGGCTCTCGTGCCGGTTCTCGGCGGACACCATCGTAGTCATGGCGTTGCCCATCAGGTTGTCGAACTCCAGGGCCTCCAGCAAGTCGGTGTTCCAGACCAGGCTGCGGTCGCTGACGCTCATGTCGGCCATGCCGGACCAGAGGCCCTTCATCTTCGACACGCCCTCCTTCAGGCTCTCGCTGTTGCGGTAGACTGCGGCATGAGACTGCATGACCTTCTGCAGCTCGAACCGCATGGCCGAGACCTTGGTGCCGCCCTGGGCGTTGCGCGCGGCATCGAAGCGGTCCAGCGACGCCTCGCCGGCGCGGGCCGGCAGCGGGGCCTGGCTTGCGCCGGGCTTCAGGATCTCGCCGGCGCGGTGCGCCGCGGCGCGTCCGAACACCACGAGGTCGAGCAGCGAGTTGGTGCCCAGGCGGTTGGCGCCGTGGACGGACACGCAGGCGGCCTCGCCCACGGCCATCAAGCCGGGCACCACGGCGTCCGGGTCCTTGGCGGTCGGACGTAGGACCTCAGTGCGGTAGTTGGTCGGGATGCCGCCCATGTTGTAGTGGACGGTGGGCAGGACGGGGATTGGCTCCTTGGTCACGTCCACGCCAGCGAAGACCTTGGCGGTCTCGCTGATGCCGGGCAGGCGCTCGTGCAGCAGGTCGGCGCCCAGGTGCTCCAGGTGCAGGTGGATGTGGTCCTTGTTGGGGCCGACGCCGCGCCCGGCATTGATCTCCAGCGTCATGGAGCGGCTGACCACATCGCGGCTGGCCAGGTCCTTCGCCGTTGGGGCGTAGCGCTCCATGAAGCGCTCACCCTCCGAGTTCGTGAGATACCCGCCCTCGCCGCGCGACCCCTCGGTGATGAGGCAGCCGGAGCCGTAGATGCCGGTCGGGTGAAACTGCACGAACTCCATGTCCTGCATGGGAATGCCGGCGCGTATGGCCATGCCGTTGCCGTCGCCGGTGCAGGTGTGCGCCGAGGTGCAGGAGAAGTAGGCGCGGCCGTAGCCGCCGGTGGCCAGCACGACAGTCTGGGCGCGGAAACGGTGCATGGACCCGTCCTCCAGGCACCAGGCGGTCACGCCGCGGCAGGCGCCCTCCTCGTCCATGATGAGGTCGAGGGCGATATACTCCACGAAGAACTCGACCTCGTGCTTCAGGCTCTGCTGATACAGCGTGTGCAGGATGGCGTGGCCGGTGCGGTCGGCGGCGGCGCAGGCGCGCATGGCCGGAGTCTTGCCGTACTCCTTCATGTGGCCGCCGAACGGACGCTGGTAGATGCGCCCGTCCTCGGTCCGGCTGAAGGGCACGCCGTAGTGTTCCAGCTCATAAACGGCCGGGATCGCCTCGCGGCACATGTACTCGATGGCATCCTGGTCGCCGAGCCAGTCCGACCCTTTCACGGTGTCGTACATGTGCCAGCGCCAGTCGTCCTCGCCCATGTTGCCCAGCG
>CAXUHB010000034.1:0-42732 GCA_964250755.1 uncultured Acetobacteraceae bacterium
GTGCGGACGCCGTCCCGGTCGCCCAGGAAGATGTTGTCGCCCATGCCGATCTCGTCGCCGTAGTAGATAACGGGCGTGCCCGGCATGGACAGCAGCAGGCCGTTCATCAGTTCGATCCGACGGCGGTCGCGCTCCAGCAGCGGCGCCAGCCGACGACGGATGCCCAGGTTGATGCGCGCGCGCTTGTCGGCGGCGTAGGTGTTCCAGAGGTAGTCGCGCTCCCCGGAGGTGACCATCTCCAACGTCAGTTCGTCGTGGTTGCGCAGGAACACCGCCCACTGGCAGTTGGCCGGTATCGCAGGCGTCTGGCGCATGATGTCGGTAATCGGGAAGCGATCCTCCCGCGCGATGGCCATGTACATGCGCGGCATCAGCGGGAAGTGGAACGACATGTGGCATTCGTCCCCGGTTCCGAAGTATTGCTGCGCGTCCTCCGGCCACTGGTTGGCCTCGGCCAGCAGCATCCGACCGGGGGCGACGCGGTCCAGCTCGGCGCGGATCAGCTTGAGGATGTCGTGGGTTTCCGGCAGGTTCTCGTTGTTGGTGCCGTCGCGCTCGATCAAGTAGGGCACGGCGTCCAGGCGCAGGCCGTCTACGCCCAGGTCCAGCCAGAAGCGCATGATGCCCAGCACGTCCTCAAGGACTGCCGGGTTGTCGAAGTTGAGGTCGGGCTGGTGCGAGTAGAAACGGTGCCAGTAGTAGGCGTTGGCGACGGGATCCCAAGTCCAGTTGCTGGTCTCGGTGTCAAGGAAAATAATCCGGGTGCCGCCGTACTTCTCATCGGTGTCGGACCAGACGTAGCGTTCGCGCTCTGGGCTGCCCGGCGGAGCGCGGCGCGCGGCCTGGAACCAGGCGTGCTGGTCCGAGGTATGGTTGATGACGAGTTCGGTGATGACCTTCAGCCCACGCTCGTGCGCTGCGGCGATGAAGCGGCGTACGTCGTCCATATCACCATAGTCGGCGTGGACGCCGGTGTATTCTGCGATGTCGTAACCATCGTCCCGCCGGGGCGAGGGATAGAAGGGCAGCATCCAAACGGCGGTCACGCCGAGTTCCGAGATGTAGTCCAGTTTCTGCATCAGGCCGGGGAAGTCGCCCACGCCATCGTTGTTCGAGTCAAAGAACGACTTGATGTGTATCTGGTAGATGACGGCGTCCTTGTACCACAACGGGTCCTCGGTGCGCGGGATGGCGGTGGCGTGTTGGTCGGTGCGGCTGTCGTTCATGAGATCCTGCTGGGAGCGCCGGTCGAATTGGGTCACTGGCCGCCGGGGAGGCGCCAAATGGCGTAGGGACGGTCGGGCGGCAACGTGACGCGCTGGACGCGGTCGGCCCAACGCGCGGGTTGGCCGGTCAGCAGGTCCACCGCGTCCGCACTGGGCACTGTCAGATCGGCACTTTGCGGCGCGCCCGCGTCCATGCTGATGGCGACCAGCACGATGTTGGCCCGGTCTAAGGTCGCCTTCTCGAAAAATAGTACGTTGTCGCCGCTCGCCGGCAGGAAGGTGACTCCTAGGTGGCTGTGCAACGCAGGGTTATCCCGACGGATGGCGTTGAGTTGGGTGATCTCGGCCACGATGTTGCCGGGCCGGTCCCAGTCCCAGGCCCGGAGTTGATACTTCTCGCTGTCGAGATACTCCTCCTTGCCCGGCACCGGCGTGCCCTCGCACAACTCGAAGCCGTTGTACACGCCCCATAGCCCCGAGAGGGTCGCGGCCAGAGCGGCGCGGACAAGGTAGGCGCCGCGGCCGGCTCCTTGCAGGTATACCGGGTTGATGTCTGGCGTGTTGACGAAGAAGTGGGGGCGGAAGAACTCGGCCGCCGGTCCGGCGGTCAGCTCCGTCAGATATTGCTCGAACTCCCACTTCGCCTCGCGCCAGGTAAAATAGGTGTAGGACTGCGAGAAGCCGCACTTGGCAAGACGATACATCACCTTCGGGCGGGTGAAGGCTTCGGCCAGGAACACAGTGTCAGGATACTGGGCCTGCACCTCGGCGATCATCCACTCCCAAAACGGCAGCGGCTTGGTATGGGGGTTGTCCACCCGGAACAGCCTGACGCCTTCGCCGGCCCAGTGCAGGACCACGTTGCAAAGCTCCAGCCACAAGCCGGGCACCGCGCCGGGAGCGTAGAAGTCCACGTTGACAATGTCTTCGTATCTCTTCGGCGGGTTTTCGGCGTAGCGGATCGTGCCGTCCGGGCGCCAGGTGAACCAATCCTTGTGCTGCTTGAGCCAGGGGTGGTCCGGAGAGCACTGGATGGCGAAGTCCATCGCCAGTTCCAGCCCGTGATCCAGTGCAGCGGCGCGCAGGTGCTGGAAATCCTCCAGCGTGCCGAGTTCCGGATGCAGGGCATCGTGCCCGCCGTCGCTGGAACCAATAGCGTACGGGCTGCCCGGGTCGTCCGGGGCAGGCGTCAGCGTGTTGTTGCGACCCTTCCGGTTGATGCGGCCGATGGGGTGGATCGGTGGGAAGTAGAGCACGTCGAAGCCCATCGCCGCGATGCGGGGCAGGTGCCGTTCCACGTCACGAAGCGTGCCGTGCCGGTCGGGATCGTCGCTTAGCGACCGCGGGAACACCTCATACCAACTGGCGTATCCGGCACCGGCGCGCTCGGCCTGGACCGGCACCGGCCCGAAGGCAGCGGAGTGGGGGCGGTCGTCCGCCGTGGCCATCAGGACGGCAACGGCGGGGGACAGCAATGCTTCCCGTTGCGCGTCCGGGTCCGACTTGGCCAGCGCCGCCGCGGCCTTGGCCAGGCCGGCCCTGGCAGGGGTGTCGCGCGCGGCCGCGGCGGCGATCAGCGACGCGCCCTCCTGCAGTTCCAGAGTGATGGGAACGCCGGCCTTGTGCTTCTTGAACAACTCGTCCGTGTAGGTCGTGAAGGCGTCCCGCCAGGCATGTATCTCGTAATGATGCACGCCCAGGCGCTGCAGCGGGAAACTGGCGGTCCAGCGGTCATTGTTGATCAGCGACATGCGCGCTTCCTGCCACTCACCGCCGGGCGCTTTCCAGCGCAGGGCGGCGGCCAGCTTGTCGTGTCCATCGCCGATGATGTCGGCTTGCACCTCGACCAACGTGCCTACCGTGCGCCGTGCGGGAAAACGTCCGCCGTCCACGCAGGGCGTAGGCGCCTCGATTGCCAGGCGGGGCGCCCGGGCGCTGTGCAGGACGCTTTGGCTGGACACCCCGGCAGACCTCACTGGGGGCAGCGCTCCCGCGGCCAGCAGTCGGCACTCGCCGGGCTGCAGGGTCAGCACGGTCCCAGGGTCCAAGGTGGGGCCGCCAGCAGGATGCAGCGGCTTGAAGACGCCCAGGACCGCGCCGGTCTCGGGCAGGAGTTGAGAACCTGCGGCGGAAGCGGGGTGCGCCGTCTGGTTCACCAGCACGAGGGTGCCATGGCTCGCTGTGCGCGGATCGGGGGTGTCGGTGCGCAGCAAGGCCAGGATTGGGGCGGATGGGCTGCTGATCCGACGGGCGGGACCGCATCCAAAACCTGCGTCGGCCCGAAGCCGGTTGAGCGCCTTGGCGCCGAGTTCGGCATTTTCCAGGCCATCAGCGTCCGGTGCAGGCGCCAGCCATCCGTCCGCCAGCATGGCCGCCACCGCCGCGTGCGCGCCGCTGCTCGCCGATGCCTCGGCGATGACGGGAGCGATGCGGCGCAGCAGAATTAGTTCCTGCCAAAGCCGGCTGGCCTCGCCGTCCGACGGGGAAAGCCGCGCCGCAACAAGGTCCACGGCGCCGGGCGGGATCGCCTGCAAAACGTCCCAGGATAGGCCATGGGTCCATGCGAACAGCACCGCCGCGGGCTGCAGCCGGCGCACTGCCGCAAGCAGGCCGGGCACCTGGATGCGCGACAGGCTGGACAGGCCGACAAGCCGGACCCCAGCCGCGCCCGCGCTAGCCGCCCCGGCGACCTCGCGTCCGATCCACTCTGCAAACGCCTGCACATCTGCGGGGCCATCAAGCGCAGGGACCAAGGCCACGGGTGCCGCGGGCGCCAGCCGTGGATCCAGCGATGGTGCGGGGACGGCGCTGAACACCCCCAAGGCTGGTCCCACCCGGTCCACATCCACGCGGTCAAGCCTCAGGTCCGCCAGCACGGACATCCCGCGCGCACGGGCGGCGGCCGCAAGGGCACGGAGGGGACTCAACCCGGCAAACGGCGCCAGCACCGTGCCGAAACCGGCGCTTGCAGCCCGGTCGAGGACCTCCAAGACGGGAGCAGCCGCATTTAGGCTGGCGATGCGCAGCATCTCTTGGCTGCCTTCCATCTTAGCTACCAACGATGCATCCCCCGTCGCCGTTGCAGACCGGCTCAGCCGGGCACCGGAACATCAAGCGCCAGGCGGACAGCGAAGTTTCGCAATGCAGCATGTAAATGCGCCGGCTTGCACGCGCGCGGTCCCGGCAACCGCTGACGGCCTCTACTCCAACCGGACACCGCCGGTGACGGCCTGGTAGGTGGCGATGGCAAGGGTAAGCGGCTCGAACGGCTTAGTGATGACGAAGGCCGGCTCCAGATCCTCGCCGGTCAGAAGCCGCTCGGGGTAGGCAGTGACGAAGATGACCGGGGCGTAGTGGTGCTTCATGATCCGCGCCACCGCGCTAGTACCATCGCCGCCGATGCCAAGGTTGATGTCGGCAAGGATCAGGCCTGGCTTGTGCTTCTCCGCCAGCTCGACCGCCTCGGCCTCGGTCGTGGCCATTCCGACGACACGGTGGCCGCAGTTGAGCACGAGCTCCTCGATGTCCATCGCGATGATCGGCTCGTCCTCGATGATGAGAACATCGGTCGCGGCGCCAGCACGCAGGTGGTCCCGCGCCTCAGCAGCCTGCGCCGCTGCTTCCTCAACCGGAAGGTCCAGCACTTGCGCCGCGGCCTCCACCGGAAGCTCCTCCAGGGAGGTCAGCAGCAAGAGCTTCCGTTGCAGGGCCGACAGCCCGCCTGCCAGCGCGGGCATGTGGAGCGTGGTCAGCCCGTCGTAGCGGCGGGTGATGGAGCGGTAGAGAGCCGCCCGGGCCTCACCGTCGGCAGCGCCGTCCGACAGCACGTCGCGCAGGCTGTCGGCGACCATCGTGTCGCCGCGGGGCTGGCTGCCGGTCAGGGCGCGGGCGTAGCGGCGGGCGTAGGGGAGCGCGCGTATGAGGTCTTCGCGGCGCAGGCTGGTCATTCGGCTTCCTTTTCTTGCACAGGGGCGTATGGGCCGTATGCCGTGGGCGCCACGCCGGGCCGGCCGGGCCGGAAGGCCGGCTGACAAGGGCCGAGATGCCAGACATGCCCGCCGGGCGCAACGGCGTGCTAACAGGCCATGCCCTACCATGCGGGGCGCGCGAGGGGAACACGGACGATGGCTGACGGCGACCTGCGGCGCGAGATCACGGCGCTGTTGCCCGATCTCCGCGGCTTCGCGCGGTTTCTGGCGCGCGACCGGACGATGGCTGACGACGTGGTGCAGGACACGGTTGTCCGCGCTCTGGCCGCCATGCACCAGTTCGAGCCGGGCACCAACCTCAAGGCCTGGCTGTTCACGATACTCCGCAACCAGTTCTATGAGCAGGCCAGGCGGCGCAAGCGCGAGGCGGCGGCGCTGGACGCCCGCTTCGCCGGGGAGGAAGGCGAGGGGCCGCCGCAAGTGGCACGGGCCGAATTGCACGAGCTGCAGGTGCTGATCTGGCGTTTGCCGCCGCTGCTGCGGGAAGCGCTGATCCTGGTTGGCGCCCAGGAACTGACGCATGAGGAGGCTGCGGCGATTTGCGGAGTGCCGGTCGGCACAATGAAGGCCCGCCTGTCGCGGGCGCGCTCCGCACTGTCCCGGCTCGCTGCAGCCGAGGTGGTCGGGGCTGGCTAGCGCTGCCCAAGTGCTGCGCTTCTGATCGCGGCTACGTGATCGCGCCGATGCAACTCGGCCCCCGCTGCGTCATTGCCCTGATATGATGACACGAGGCGCCCCGATGAGCAGCACGTTCCACGATCAGGTCATACGCATTCTTCCCAAGCTCCGCATCCAGGCGCTTGCCCTGACGCGGAACCGGTCCGCTGCGGAGGACTTGGTGCAGGATGCCGTTTGCAATGCGTTGTCCGCCAGCAACAGCTTCATTCCCGGCACCAACTTCGCTGCTTGGATGCATCGCATCCTTCGCAACCGGTTCATCTCCAATTTGCGGAAGCGTCGCGACACCACCGACATTGACGATGTTCCCCAGTCCGCCTTCGCGTCCGAGGCTCCTCATGAGGATCGGCTTGCGCTCAAGGAGTTGGGCAAGGCGATGACCCGCTTGCCGGCCGACCAGCGGGAGGCCCTGGTCATGGTTGTCGTCCATGGCATGAGCTACGAGGCACTTGCCGAAGCAACGGGTTGCGCGGTGGGTACGGCCAAGAGCCGGGTGTTCCGTGCGCGCCGCCAGCTTGAAGCCTGGTTGTTGGGCGAAGAAAGGTCGGCCCCGCGCGTGTCCAGCCGGGTCACGCGCCTGGTCGAGGTTGTTGCGGCGCAGGCAGTTGCCGAGGCTGGAGCGTAGCCACCGCGGGTTCTCTGTCTTGTCTGCACGCCGATCCCAAACGCTCAGGGAGGCGTGCGGCAGGATTCAGCAGGTTTGCAAATCCACCATATGACCGAACGCACGCCAAAGCTGACGGAGAAGGGCACGAAAACCGTGCGTCCTGGAGAGAAGGCATTTGATGCTTGGCTGAACCAGGGCCTTCACAAGCTGTTCGATGAGATATCCCGCGAGCCGCTACCGGACGAGTTGCTGAAGTTGATTGAGGATCACCGCGAAAAGTAGGACAGGTCGTGGGACCCTGGGCAAAAACGTGGGATGACCTACCCGCGTCGGCCGCTCGGCTGGCTCGTGCTGGGCGGCGGTCCCTGACAGTCCGCCTGATTGCCTTGTATGGCATGGCGATCCTGCCCTCAACTATCGCTGCTCTGGTCGGCTCTCGGGCTTCGCCAGTCGTGTCGTTGGCTTGTGCGGGCTTGGGACTTGCCATCGTTGCAGCGGGCACGTCCTTGTCGCTCAATCCGCATCTGTGGCGGCTGGGCCGGGCCATGGACAATTGGCGGGCTGGCGCGCCCTTTGACATCCGGCGATTTCATGGATCGCACCGTGACCTGCGGCGCCTAGCCATCTCTTTTAAACGCGCGACGCTGGCGCTTGAACGCCAGCAAAGCCGCCTGCGCGCGGCGGCAGTGGCCCAAGAGCTGTCCATGCAGGAAATCCACCACCGCGTGAAAAATAACCTGCAGATCGTCGCCAGCCTGCTCAATCTGCAAGCGAGCCGGATCCGATTGCCCGAGGCCCGGGCGGAGTTTCAATCCGCACGCGACAGGGTGCGTGCCCTCGCGACCCTGCACCGCCACCTGTATGCCCATGGTGAGGTGCATACGATAGACATGCGCGAATTCCTGGCGGAGCTATGCGGGCAGCTGTTCCAGGCCATGGGTGAAACGCCCGGCAAGCGGCTTCATCTGCACATAGATGCGCCGGAGCTGATGATGTCCAGCGACCAGGCTGTGCCGCTGGCGTTGATTGTGACGGAGGCGGTCAGCAACGCCGTCAAGTATGCGTTTCCCGCCGGACGCTCCGGCAATGTCTGGATACGGCTGAGCAGCACTGGCGAGACCGCCGAATTGGACGTGCGGGACGATGGGATTGGCATTCCGGCCGGACGCGTCGAGACCGAAGCTGGAACCCGCGACGGCATCGGGCTTCAACTCATCCGCGGCTTTTCGAAGCAGTTGGGAGCTACCCTGGACGTCCGCGAGGGTGCGGGGACGCAGTACATCGTCAAGTTGCCGCTCAGAAAGGATCGCGTCGCCAGCCCGGTCCTGGGCGCCGCGGCGGTCCGACCGACAGTCTGAGCTGATTGGCCGGCCAGGCTGGCCCGGAGCACGGCTGTCCCGGCCTCGTCGGTGTCAGCCCGGCGGCGCTGCCACAGCATGCATCTGCACCTGATCAGATGCCAGGCGTGGCCTTGCGGAACCCAGCGGCACACGGCACATCGTTACTCCGCCCATTGGAGCGTCGCATGCACGCCGACCTGACCAACCGACTCGCATCCTGGCGACGCCACCTGCACGCACATCCCGAGTTGTCGTTGCACGAGGCCGAAACGGCCGATTTCATATGCGGCAAGCTGCAGGAACTCGGCATCCCGTTCGCGTCCGGGGTTGGCGGACATGGTGTCGTTGCAACACTGAGCCGCGGCGGGGCTGGTTCGGTTGGGCTACGGGCCGACATGGATGCGCTGCCGCTTCTGGAGACGACGGGTTTGCCTTGGGCTTCGGCAACCTCCGGCGTGATGCACGCCTGCGGCCATGACGGCCATATGGCGAGCCTACTGGGTGCTGCTGCGCTGCTGCTGGAGGACCCGGGCTGGACGGGTACCGTTCAGTTCGTATTTCAGCCGGCCGAGGAGGGATACGGCGGGGCGCGGGCGATGCTTGCCGATGGCCTGCTGCGGCGCTTCCCCATGCAGAGCATCTTCGGATATCATAACTGGCCGGGGCTTCAGGCCGGCACGGTCGCGGTGCATCATGGACCGGTCATGGCTGCCGGCAGCCGCATACGACTGGTTGTGCATGGGCATGCGGGCCACGCCGGGATGCCGCATCTGACGCGCGACCCCCTGCTGGCCGCAGCCCACCTCGTTGTTGCGCTGCAATCCGTCGTCAGCAGGACGGTGGACCCGGCCGACTCGGCCGTGCTTTCCCTCTGCACAATGTTGGCCGGCACTGCGAGCAACCAGATATCCGGGATGGCCACGCTGACAGGCACGTTCCGGACGCACCAGCCGCAGGTAGCGGATCTCGTTGCAGCATCGGTCCGGCGTGCGGCGGCAGGCGTCGCGGCTGCGTTCGGTGTCGGCATAGACGTCGAAATCCACACTGGCGTGGCAGCCACGGTCAACGGGCCGGCGGAGGCCAGCCTGGCGGCAGCGGCGGCGCGCGACGCCGGCTTGCCTGTCACGTTGGACCTGCCGCCCAGCATGGCAAGCGAGGATTTCGGCTGGTATCTGCAGGAATTGCCGGGCGCGTTTGCGTGGATCGGCAACGGACCTGCCGAGGAGGGACGGGAGCTGCACAACCCCGGTTTTGACTTCAATGACGACATCCTGCCCGCTGCCGCCGGATGGTTGGCAGCAACGGCCCGCCGGGCGCTCGCTGCGGCCTGATGGAGACTGCCCGGCACGCATCAGGTCTCGCAGCCGGCGCTGACGCGCCGGCGCCGGAGAACGGCCGGACGTGGATGACGGCCCAGTCGGCGGAGGGCCGTCATGCTGCGTGGCCCGCCGTTTGGTTCGGGCTTGCTGGCATCTTGGCCGGCATCGGCCAGGCTTGGTGCGTTGGAATGATGCTGTCGCGCCTCCTTGAAGGGGCGGGCGGCTCCGCGCCGTGGGGGGCGGGCTTCGCCGCTTTTGCCCTGCTGCGGGCGGCGCTTGGAGTGCTGGCAGACGATGCGGGCTTTGCCGCAGGCGCGGCAGCGCGGCGGCGGCTTCGGTCGGGGCTGCTGGTCGGGCTGCTGACGGCCGGACCGGATATTCTGCGCCGGCGCCTTCCGGGTGCGCTCGCATCGTTGGCGGTGGACCGCATCGAAGCCTTGGACGGCTTCTTTGCGCGATGGCTGCCTGCCGCGACCTTGGCAGTGATCGGCCCCGCGGCAGTGCTGGCCGCCGCTGCATGGGCCGATCCTTGGGCCGCCGCCGTCCTGCTGGGGGCCGGGCTGCTGGTCCCTGTGGGCATGGCCCTGGCTGGGCTAGGCGCGGCGGCGGCGTCGCAGCGGCAGTTCGCCGCGATGGACCGGCTGCAGGCTCGCTTTCTCGATCGGGTGCGCGGCATTGCCACCATCGTGCTTGCCGGCCGCACCAGGGATGAGGCCCGGCACTTGCAGGACGCAGCGAGGGAGCTGGCCGGACGCACGATGCGCGTGTTGCGCGTGGCGTTCCTGTCATCCGCCGTTCTCGACCTTGCGGCGGCTGGGGCGTTGGTCGTGCTGGCGGCCCGGTATGCTGCGGCTTGGCAGGGAGGCGCCCTGCGCCCGGCAGGGGCGGTGTTCGTCCTGCTGCTGGCGACCGAGTTCTTTGCGCCGCTGCGCGTTTTTGCAGCGGTTTACCAGGACAGGCTGCAAGCCGGCTCTGCCGCCGCCGACCTGGCCAGCCTGCAGTTCGCGCCGGCGGCTGACCGGCCTGCGCCAGCCATGCGCACGGTTGCGGCGGCCGGGGTCTCGGTAGCATTCGAGGGGGTGCGCTTCGCCTGGGACGCTACCCGGGGGACCGTGCTGGAGGACCTCACGTTCCGGGTGCCTGCGGGGGAGACGGTGGTGCTGATCGGGCCGTCCGGTGCCGGGAAGTCCACCGTGCTGGAACTGCTGCTCGGCTTCGTTCGTCCGGACGCCGGGCGCATCACCATCAACGGCGCCGACGTCGCGAGCGTCGTGCCGGCGGCGTTGTGCCGCATGACCGCATGGATAGGGCAGAACCCCGTCATCTTCGCGGGCACGATCCGCGACAACATACGCTTCGGACGGGAGGACGCAACGGATGCGGAGGTCGAAGCTGCAGCTGAGGCCGCACGCGTCCGCCAGTTCGCCGATGCTTTGCCGATGGGGTTGGACACTCAGGTCGGGGAGGGCGGTTATGGCCTTTCCGGCGGCCAGACGCAGCGGGTCGCCATAGCGCGGGCCTTCGTCCGCAACGCGCCGTTGCTGCTGCTGGATGAGCCGACGGCGCACCTGGACCCGGCTACGGAAGCCGACGTTTTGGATAGCCTGCGCCGACTGGCCATCGGGCGCACCGTGATCCTGGCCAGCCACTCGGCCGCGGCCCATGCCTTCGCCGGGCGGCGCCTGCTGCTGCAAGGTGGGCAGGCGCGTGCGGTCCGGGGCGCGGCGTGACGGGGCGCCGCGCAACGGGGCTGCTGCGGATCGTGTCGCTGTGGGGCGGGCAGCGTGGGATGCTGCTCGCCGGGGCCGCGGTTGCAGCGACGTCGGCCGGGGCCGGGCTGGCGTTGTCCGCGGCGTCCGCGTCGGTCGCGTTCGGCCCGTCCACAGCAGCCTTGGGTGGCCTGGCGCTGCTGCCGGCATTGCGCGCTCTGGGAGCATCCCGAGTGGTTCTCCGGTACGGGGAGCGCCTGGCTACCCATGCCGCGACATTCCGCGCCCTGTCGGCCCTGCGGGTGTGGCTGTTCCGCGGCCTGGCGGCGAGGTCATCCGGCGGGCTTGGGCTGCTGCGGTCGGGGGATGCGCTGTCCCGCATCGTTGGCGATGTCGAGGCACTCGACGGACTGTATCTCCGCATCTTGGTGCCCGGGGCAGTTGCCCTGCTGGCGCTGCCGATCCTGGCTTGGGCGGTTGCACCATCCGGCATGGCCGTGCTGCTGGCGGTGTGCGGCCTGTTCCTCGTAGCCGGGCTGGCGCTGCCCTTCGCCGCGGCGGCAGGATCACGGCGGAACGGCATGCGGCTTGCCCTGGCCAGCGCCGGCCTGCGCACGGCAGCTCTGGACACCTTTGACGGGCTGCGGGAGGTGCGCGCCTACGGCGCAGAAGGTCGGATGCTGGCGGCCGTTCAGGCTCGGGAAGCCGCGCTGTTCCAGGCGCAGCGCTCCGCCGCGCGCATCGCGTCGCTGGCGCAAGCGGGCGCGAGCCTGTGCGCATCCGCGGCGCTGCTGGCCGTGCTGCTGCTTGCGGTTCCGGGTTGGGGCGCCGCGATGGCGGTGTTCGTGACCGTAGCGTCATTCGAGCTTGCGGCGGGCCTGCCGCGCGCCGGCGCCCTGGCCGGCCTTGCCGCAGCCGCAGCGGAACGGGTGACGGAGATCGTGGATGCGCCGGCCCCGGTGGCGGATCCGGCGCATCCGGAGGCGATGCCGTCCGGCACCGCAATCCGGTTCCAGGCCGTGAGCTTCCGGTGGCAGCCGGAACGTTTGCCCGTGCTTGATGGATTGTCGCTTGACATCCCGGCCGGCAGCCGGGTGGCGGTGCTTGGTCCGTCCGGCTCCGGCAAATCAACCTTGGCCGCGCTGCTGCTCAAGGTCGCCGCACCGCAGGACGGCCGCATCCTGCTGGGCGGCACGGACCTTGCTGCGCTACCGGCGTATCTGGTGCGTGCGCGCATGGCCTGGTTGGGACAGGCCACGCACCTGTTCAATGACACCGTGCGGGCGAACCTGCTGCTGGCCAAGGCCACTGCCCAGGACGCCGAGCTATGGACGGCGCTGGAACAGGCTCAGGCTGCGGACTTCGTGCGCGCCCTGCCGGGCGGGCTGGACGCTTGGGTCGGGCAGGGCGGCGCACCCTTGTCGGGCGGGCAGACCCGGCGCCTGGTCCTGGCCCGCACGCTGCTGTCGGACGCGCCGGTGCTGATCCTGGACGAGCCTGCTGCCGGCTTGGACGCGGAAACAGAGCGCGCGTTCCTGTCCACGCTCAACGACACGGCACCGGGCCGGACTGTCATCCTGATCGTGCATCGGCTTGTTGGGGTGGAGCGTGTGGACCGCATCTACCGGCTGTCCGCCGGGCGGGCCGTGGCGGCAGCCGCATAGGTGCCGGGCCGGGTGCGGCGGGTGCGCCAGTGCGCATTGACGGGGCAGGACCCCCGTGGGCAACTAGGAAAGTCGAATGCGCCAACAGGAGAACGCCTTCATGCCGACGCTCAAGCTGCCTCGACCTCGCCTGGCCTTTCCTGCTGCCGCGCTGGTGCTGGCGCTTGCCGCCGGGGGCTGCGCGGTGCGGTCCGGCCCGCCGGGGCCGAGCTTCCTGGTGTTCTACACCCCGTTCTCGGCCAACCTGGACGGCGATGCCGCCCGGCTCGTCGCTGATGCGGCTAAAGCGGCATTGGCTGACCCGTCACGGCAGGTTTACGTGCTCGGCTACGCGGACTCCCGCGGCTCGACGCAGGCGAATGCGACCCTCACCCAACTGCGGGCGCAAGTCGTGCGGGACGCGCTGGTGGCCGGTGGTGTTCCGGCCGGCCGCATCGTCCTGCAGCCCAAGGGCGCCCAGGGCGGCGATCCCGGCGTGGAAAGCCGGCGGGTTGAGATCGAGCTGCGGTGATCGCTTGACCGGATACTGCGTTGCCTGACGACGGTCGGCGCGGCAGCCGGGATCATAGCGTGGGCGACGGCCTGCCGTCGCCAAGGGACGTGCTGCACAAGGTGTTCGGCTTTCCTGCCTTCCGCGGCTTGCAGGAAGCCTCGGTCGCGCGGGTTATGGCCGGAGGCGACGCACTTGTGCTCATGCCGACAGGCGGGGGCAAGAGCCTGTGCTTTCAGGTGCCAGCCCTGTGCCGCCCCGGCACGGCCATCGTCGTGTCGCCGCTAATCGCGTTGATGGACGACCAGGTCGCCGCGCTGCGGCAGCTTGGCGTCGCGGCGGGCGCGCTGCACTCCGAGGTGGACCCGGACGAAGCGCGTGAGATCGGGCGTGACCTGGATGGCGGGCGGCTGGACCTGCTGTATGTCTCGCCGGAGCGGCTGCTGATGGACAGCACGCTCGAACGGCTCAGCCGGCTTGAGGTGTCGCTGATCGCCATTGACGAGGCGCACTGCGTGTCGGCCTGGGGGCACGAGTTCCGTCCGGAGTATCGCGGCCTCGCGCGGCTGGGCCATATATTTCCCGGCGTCCCGCGCATCGCCCTGACCGCCACCGCCGACCCGCGCACCCGTGGCGATATCCTGCAGGCTCTTGGCATGAACGATGCGGAGGTGTTCTCCGCCAGCTTCCACCGGCCCAACCTGCACATTGCCGCGCAGGCCAAGGTGGGGGAGACGGCGGAGCTGCTGGACTTCATCCGCCGCCATCAGAACGAGGCCGGGATCGTCTATTGCAACAGCCGCGCCAAGACCGAGCGCGTGGCCACGCGACTGAAGACCGAGGGCGTGCTGGCGATGCCGTTCCATGCGGGGCTGTCGGCAATGGAGAAGCGGGTGGCGCTGACTCGGTTCCGCAGCGGGGAGCCTGTGGTGATGGCGGCGACCATCGCCTTTGGCATGGGCATTGACCGGCCCGATGTGCGCTTCGTTGTGCATCTGGACATGCCGGACAGCCCGGAGGCATATTATCAGCAGATCGGGCGGTCCGGGCGCGACGGCGACCGGGCGGATACGCTGCTGCTGTATGGCGGCGAGGACATCGCCCGCGCCCGGCACTGGCTGGCGCAGTCCAATGCGCCCGAGGCGCAGCAGCGCGTCATGCGCGAGCGGCTGGAAACCATGATTTCTCTGACGGAGACGACGGCGTGCCGTACGGCCTCCTTGCTGGCGTGCTTCGGCGAGGACCTGGGCCGGCAGTGCGGCCATTGCGACAACTGCCTGTCTCCGGTGGCGCTGTTCGATGGGACTGTGGCGGCGCAGAAGGTGCTTTCGGCCATCTACCGCACGGGCCAGCGGTTCGGGGCGGCGCACATCGTGTCGGTGCTGCGCGGGCAGGAGACGCCGATGATCGCAAAGCACGGCCATGATGCGCTGCCCACGTACGGCATCGGCGCGGACCGGGGACCGGGGTTCTGGCGCGGGGTGATTCGGCAGCTGATCGCGCGCGGGGCAGTGCAGACGGACCCCGGGGAGTATGCGACCCTGGCCCTGGTGGCGGAACAGGCCCGGCCGATCCTGCGCAACGAGGCCAAAGTGATGCTGCGGGAGGAGGCGGAGCCTGCCGCAGCCCCGGCGCGTAGCCGGGCCAGGCGAGACCGCGCTGGGGTGGGTACGCCAACCGTGCCTGGCGACGATCCTCTGTTCGACGCGCTACGGGCGTGGCGGGCAGGGGAGGCGAAGACGCAAGCCGTGCCGCCCTACGTGATCTTCCATGACAGCGTGCTGCGGGAGATCGCGGCGGCCCGGCCCGGTGGCATGGACGATCTTGGAGAGATCAAGGGCGTCGGCGGATCCAAGCTGTCGCGCTATGGCGAGGCGGTGCTGGGGATCGTGCGGCAGCAGGGGTAGGCGGGGAGCTTTGGCGCTGTGGGCGCGCTTCGGAAATCTGGAAGCAAAGGCGGCCTGCTGTGTCCTGCACGTTGCAAGTTGGTGCGGGTTGCCCCCCTCACCCCAACCCTCTCCCGGAGGAGGAGGGAGCAGTCAGCTCGGTGTCGCGGGCCGGCTCCAGCGTGCCGGGCTGTCCGGGGCGGCGGCGGAAGACCCGGGTTTCGTCGTGGAAGGCCGCGACTGCGGGACGGTGGGCGATGGAGATGAGGGTCGTGCCGGGCAGCTTGCGGCGAAGCATCGCGTAAAGCTCCGACTCCGCCTCAGGGTCCAAGCTGGCTGTGGCCTCGTCCATGAACAGCCAATCCGGACGTGCCAGCAGCGCACGGGCGATGGAGAGGCGCTGCTGCTCGCCGCCAGACAGGCGCTGCGCCCAGTTCTCGTCCCTATCCAGCTCGGCAGCGAGATGGGCGAGGCCCGTGTCGTCCAGGGCAGCGCGCACGTCCGCATCCGAGAACTGGCTGGCCGGGGCAGGGTAGCAGAGGGCGCCGCGCAGGGTGCCGAGCGGGATGTAGGGACGCTGCGGCAGGAACAGGCGCACCCCCTCGGGCTGACGCACCAGCCCGGTGCCGAACGGCCAAATACCGGCGAGAACGCGGAACAGCGTGGACTTGCCGCTGCCAGACCGCCCGGTGATGACTGTCGAGCGGCCGGCAGGAAAGGTGATCTCAGCTGCCTCGATCAGCACGTCGCCGTTGGGCAGCCGCACCGTCGCGTTCTCCACCTTAGGCTCGCGGCCCGGCGCGGCGTGCAGCCCGGACACCTCTGCAGCGTGCGCCGCCCTGATCGCGTCCTCGAACCCGGTCAGGCGCGTGACCGTGGCCCGCCAGGTCGCGAGAGACTGATACTGGTTGACGAACCACGAGACCGAGTTCTGCACCTGGCTGAACGCCCCAACGATCCGCATCAGGTCGCCGAGCTTCATGGCCGTCGCGAAGTACTGCGGCGCGGCAATGACGAACGGGAAGATGACGGCAGCCTGTGCGTAGCCCTGGACCAAGCTGTTGACCAGCTTCTTGCGCTTGCTGAGCAGCACCCAATTGCTGAACACGCCGCCGAAGCGCTGGTCCAAGTGGGCGCGCTCCTGCACCTCGCCGCCGCTCAGGGCCACGCCCTCAGTGTTCTCGCGCAAGCGGACTAGGGCGTAGCGGAAGTTAGCTTCGGCGCGTTGCTGGTTAAACTCCAGACCGACCAGCCGCCGTCCGACCAGGTGCGTCAGCCAGGTGCCGATGGCCGCGTAGAGCAGCGTGGTCCACAGCAGGATGCCGGGAATTTCGAGGCCCATCACTTGGAGCGTGCTGGACAGGCTCCAAAGGATCGCGGCGAAGCTGACGAAGCTGACGACGTTGGACAGCAGGTCCAGGCCAAGGTTCAGCGTCTTGTCCACAAATAAGGCGGTGTCGTCGGCGATGCGCTGGTCGGGGTTGTCCGCCTCGGCATGGCCGGTGATGCCCATCGTGTAGTAGGCGCGTCCGGCCAGGTAGCCGGCGGTCATGCGGCCGACCATCCAGCGGCGCCACCGTATCTGCAATATCTGCGTGAGGTATGTGCTGTAGATCGCGATAAGGACGATGACCGACACGATCGGCACGAAGCCGGGCATGAAGCCGTCGTCGCTTGCCTTCCAGGTCAGGAGGAGGCTGATGAAACTGGTCCAGTCCTTCTCCTGCAAGCTGTTGTAGAAGAAGCCGCGCCAACTGTTCAGCAGGACGTCGCCGCCCACCAAGGTCAGGTTCAGGATGATGATCGCGGCCAACATGCCGCGTGCGGCCCAGCGTTCCTCGGACTGGCGATAGTATGGCGCAGACAGCCGCCATGCCTCCCCAATAACTTGGCGAAGGCCGCCCATCATGCGTCACCCCTGTTTTGCGGCTGTCGCAGCCGGATGACGCCCCTTATCGCGACTGGTGCAACCGGCCGTCCCTTCCGCAAAATGTCCAACTGCCCGGCTTGGGCCAGGCGGCACGCGGCGTCACGCACCGGCTTGAGCAGCCGCTGCCAGCGCGCCCCGGCTTCCGGCAGCAACAGACGCGCGACATCACTGGGGCAGAAAGATCGCTCAGGCCCGTGCGACGAAGTCAGGTGCAGGATCGCCGCTTCGATGGCGGCTGAGGTAGGCGAAGCGTCAGAGTGCATCATGGATTCGGACGCTGGCCCAGCGCATGCCGCCCCGCAAGTGGGGTGGTCTGTCGCAAGTTCCTTCATAGGCCCGACACTGCATGGCAATGCCGAGAGGTGGCCGGCAGGACGCGCAGTGCGAAGCGACCTTTGCTAGGCAGCAGTCTGCGGCGCGTTGCGGCGCCGCATACAAGCTACTTAATCTTCGCTTCCTTGAACGGCACGTGCTTGCGGGCAACCGGGTCGTACTTCTTCAATTCCAGCTTGCCCGTCGTCGTGCGGGCATTTTTCTTGGTGACGTAGAAGTAGCCAGTGTCCGCAGTGGACACCAACCGGATCTGGACGGTGTTGTTCTTAGCCATGAGGGTGTTCCTGCTTCGCGCCGACGGTCGCCGGCAAGGGCGGGAACATGCTCACCGCGGCCGTCCTGGTCAAGCCCGGCTGTTGCGTGGCTGCTTCCACGCGGCTTCAACGCGATGCAGCAACAGCCGCCTCATTTACGGCGGGTGCGCTTCTCCCCGATGCCGCGCTGGCCCGTGGGGCGGCCTGGCGCCAAGTCCGATCCTGTTTGGGCATGCTGAACCATGCTGAACACCAGGCCCCCCGTCAGCGGCGTCGCCTCCTGCAACCGGACCTCGACATCTTGCGCCAGGTGGTAGGACATCCGGGTGCGGCGCCCATGCAAGGACTGCGTGGCCTCGTCATGCAGCCAGTAGTCGTCGCCCAGCCCGGACATCGGCACGAGGCCGCTGGCGCCGGAGTCCGCCAGGGTGACAAAGAGGCCGAACCGTTGCACGCCGCTGATGCGGGCAGCGAACGTCGTGCCGACCTTGTCGGCCATGTAGGCGGACAGGTAGCGGTCAATCGCCTCCCGCTCCGCTAGGGCAGCCCGGCGCTCGGTCGCGCTGATGTGCTCCGCCGTATCCGGCAAGCGCCCGACTTCCTCCGGCTCCAGCCCGCCAAGGCCGAGCTTGAGGCCAAGGATCAGCGCGCGGTGGACCAGAAGGTCGGCATAGCGGCGGATCGGGCTGGTGAAGTGAGCGTAGCGCGGCAGGGCCAGGCCGAAGTGGCCGATGTTGTCGGGGTTGTAGGCCGCCTGCGACTGGCTGCGTAGGATGACCTCGTTGACCAGCGGCGCCTGCTCGGTTCCTGCAACCTTCTGCAGCACGCGGTCCAGGTCGCGCGGGTGCAGGTCGTTGCCGGGCACGAGGGAGATGCCGAGGCCATGCAGGAAGGTGCGGAGCGTCTCCAGCTTCTCTTCGGACGGCGGAGCATGGACCCGGTACATGCAGGGCTGGCGCAGCCGCTCCAGTTCCTCGGCGGCGGCCACGTTGGCCAGCACCATAAACTCCTCGATCAGCCGGTGGCTGTCCAGGCGCGGGCGGGGGGCGACGGACACCACCTTGCCCGCCTCCAGTACCACCTTGCGCTCGGGCAGGTCGAGGTCGAGCGTGCCGCGGGCCTGGCGGGCGGAGAGCAGGGCGCGGAACGCGGCATAAAGCGGCGGGATGACATCCGGCAGGCCCAGGCTGTCCCCGGCATCGTGTGCGTCCTGCACCTGGTTGTAGGTCAGCCGCGCTGCGCTCCGCATCAGGCCGCGGCCGAAGCGATGGGCGGTCTTGCGTCCGGCAGCGTCCACCTGCATCTCGACGAACAGGCAGCCGCGCTCCTCGTCGGGACGCAGGCTGCACCATCCATTGGACAGCTTCTCCGGCAGCATGGGCACGACGCGGTCGGGGAAATAGACGCTGTTGCCGCGGGTCCACGCGGCGTTGTCCAGCGGCGAGCGGGGCCGGACGTAGTGGGCCACGTCGGCGATGGCGACGATCAGGCGAAAGCCCGTGCCGTCCTGTTCGGCAAAGACGGCATCGTCGAAGTCCCGCGCATCCTCCCCGTCTATCGTCACCAGCGGCGTGTCGCGCAGGTCCGTGCGCTTGCCCAGCGGGACCGCCCGGGCGCGGACGGCAGCGGCCAGGGCCTCCGGTGAGAACTCCTGCGGGATGCCGTGAGCATGGATGCAGATCAGGCTGACGGCGCGGGCGTCGCCCATGCGGCCCAGGCGTTCGACGATGCGGGCGGGCTTCAAGCCATGGGTGCCGCCGGGCAGGGGTTCGGCCAGGACGATCTCGTCGGTCTCGGCGCCAGCGTCCTCGCCGGGGGGGATGCGCCACTCTGCCTTCGCCCGGCGGTCGGTCGGCACCAGGCGGCCCGGGGCGCGGAACACGCCCAGGATACGGCCGGGTTCCTCGGATAGGCGCTTGAGGGTGCGGCCCTCCCACTTGCCGTTGCCGATGAGGCTGATACGGGCCAGCACCTTCTCGCCCGGTGCCAGGGCGGGCTGGCCGCGGCGCTCCGGCGCCATCAGCACCAACGGCGGCGGGCCGTCGCCGGTCCAGTCCACAGGGCGGGCGAGTGCGTCGCCGTCCGGGTCGGTGCCGGTGATGCGGACGATGATGGCGTCGGTGTCCCGGCCCGGGGGGGTGAAGCGGCGATGTCCGGCTGGTGCGATGGCGCCCTCCTTGGCGAGGTCCGACAACAGAGCGCGCAATTCGCTCCGCAGTTCGGGGCCTATGCCGAATTCCCTGGAAACTTCGCGCTTTCCGACCCGGCCCTTGGCGGATTGAATGAAGCGCCGGACAGCATCGCAGCTGGGCAGGCCAGGGGAAGGCGGGCGCGCCACCCCTAGCCGGCCGGTGCCTTGGCCGGCTTCGCGGCGGCACGCTTCGGCACCGCCTTGGCAGCCGGCCTCTTTGCGGCCCGTTTCGCGACAGGCTTCTTGGCCGCGGCCTTTTTCGGTGCTGCCGTCGTCGGCCCCGGCGGCGCACCAGCGCTGTCTCTGGCCGTCTTGGCGGCCGCTCTCTTGGCAGGAGCCTTCTTCCCCTTCTGGCCGGCCTTGACCAGGACCTTTCCCTTTTCGGCCAGCAGGGCGACCATCTCCTCCAAGGTCACGTCGGCCATCGCCGCCTCCCGCGGCAGGGTGGCGACGCGCTGGCCGTGCTGCGCATAGGGGCCGAAGCGTCCCTTGCGGACCGTCACCGGCTCCCCGTCCTTGGGATGCGGCCCGAGCGAGCGCACGCTGTCCAGCTTCTTGGCCAGCACGTCCACGGCGCGGTTCAGCCCGACGGCCAGCACGTCGTCGTCGGCGTCCAGGGATCCATAGATTGCGCCCATGCGGACGTATGGCCCGAAGCGGCCCAGCCCGGCTTCGATCTCCTCCTTGCGCTCGGGATGCATCCCGACGATGCGGGGCAAGGACAGCAGGCCGAGCGCCTGCTCCAGGGTCAGGGTATCGCCCTCGACGCCCTTGGGCAGGGAGGTGCGGCGGGGCTTGCTCTTCTTGTCGTCCGGGTTCGGCTCGCCCTGCTGCACATACAGGCCGTAGGGGCCGCGGCGGACGGTGATGGCCTCGCCGGTCTTGGGGTCGTGGCCCAGGTCGCGCCGGCCCTCCTTCAGCGTCTCCCCGGCATCGTCTCCGCCGTCTATCGCGAGAGGACGGGTGTATTTGCATTCCGGGTAGTTGGCGCAGCCGATGAAGCTGCCGTGGCGGCCCAGCCGCAGGCCGAGGCGGCCCGCGTGGCAGGCCGGGCACAGCCGGGGGTCGCCGCCGTCCGCCCGGGCCGGGAAGAAGTGTTGGCCCAAGTCCAGGTCCAGCGCGTCAATCACGTCGGAGATCTTGAGATCGCGCGTCTGCTCGACGGCCTTCGAGAACTGGTCCCAGAACGCCTGCATCACCGCGCGCCAGTCCACCCGGCCGCCGCTGATGTCGTCGAGCTGCTCCTCCAGGCCCGCCGTGAAGCCGGTGTCCACATAGCGTTCGAAGAAGCTGGTCAGGAAGGCCGTCACCAGCCGGCCGCGATCCTCCGGCACGAAGCGCTTGTTCTCCATGCGGACGTAGCTGCGGTCGCGCAGGACCGTCAGGATGCTGGCGTAGGTGGAGGGGCGACCGATGCCCAGCTCCTCCATGCGCTTGACCAGGCTGGCCTCGGAGTAGCGCGGCGGCGGCTGGGTGAAGTGCTGGTCGGCCTGCACCTTGCCGAGCGTCAGCGGGTCACGCTCCTTCATCGGCGGCAGCATCCGGGACTCGTCGGGGGCGCTGGCGTCCGGCGCGTCGTCAACGTCCTCCCGATACAGCTTCAGGAAGCCGTCGAAGGCGACAATGGAGCCGTTGGCGCGCAGCCGGGTGCGGGCACCGGCCACGTCCACGGCGACCTGGTCCAGCTCAGCCGACTGCATCTGGGAGGCGACGGCGCGCTTCCAGACGAGTTCGTAGAGGCGGGCCTGCTCCGGGCTGAGCCGCCGGGCCACGCTGTCGGGGGTGCGGGAGACGTCGGTGGGCCGGATGGCCTCGTGCGCTTCCTGGGCGTTCTTGGCCTTGCTGGTGTATTCGCGCGGCGCGGCGGGAACGTAGTTGGCGCCGAAAGTGTCGCCAACGTGACCGCGTATGGCCATCATGGCCTCCCGGGCCATCTGCACGCCATCGGTCCGCATGTAGGTGATGAGGCCCGTGGTCTCGCCGTCCAGCTCGATGCCCTCATACAGCTGCTGGGCGCAGCGCATGGTGGCCTGGGCGCCCATGCCGAGCTTGCGGCTGGCCTCCTGCTGCAAGGTGCTAGTGGTGAAGGGCGGCGGCGGGTGGCGCTTGACGCGCTTGCGCTCGACGGTCGCGACCGTGAAGGCGTCGGCCTGCACGGCGTCCCGAGCGCGGTGGGCCAGGTCTGCGGTGTTCAGGTCGAACTGGTCCAGGCGCTTGCCGTCCAGGTGGGTCAGCCGTGCAGTGAACGGGGCGCCGGCGGGGGTGCGGAAGTGTCCCTCGACCGTCCAGTACTCGCGGGGCTTGAAGACCTCGATCTCGGCCTCGCGCTCGCAGATGATGCGGAGTGCGACGGACTGGACGCGGCCGGCGCTCTTGCTGCCGGGCAGCTTGCGCCACAGGACGGGGGATAGGGTGAACCCGACCAGGTAGTCCAGGGCGCGGCGGGCCAGGTAGGCCTCGATCAGCGGCTGGTCGAGTTGGCGCGGGTGGGCGATGGCATACTGGACGGCGGACTTCGTGATCTCATTAAAGGTGATGCGATGGACCTGGACGCCGCGCAGCGCCCGCTTTTCCTCCAGCATGGCGCGGACGTGCCAGCTTATGGCCTCCCCCTCCCGGTCGGGGTCGGTGGCGAGATACAGCGTGTCCGCACCCTTCAGCGCCTTGGCGATGGCCGAGACCTGGCGGTCGCCGCGGTCGTCGGCGGCCCAGTCCATGGCGAAGCCCTCCTCCGGACGCACGCTGCCGTCCTTCGGCGGAAGGTCGCGGACGTGGCCGAAGCTGGCGAGAACAGTGTAGCCGCCGCCAAGATACTTGTTGATGGTCTTGGCCTTGGCGGGCGATTCGACGACGATGACGTCGGTCATGGGGTCCTTATCGGGGCGCGCGGACGGGCTGCCCCATTAGCCGATCAGGGATACTTGGTTGCCCGGCAACATTTGGACGCGGTGGTTCAGTTCCAAGGCCATCAGCGCCGCCTGGACCGCATGGACCGACAACTGGCAGCGCCGGACCAGGGCGTCAACCGGCGTCGGCGTGGGGCTGAGTAGCGCCGCAACCTTGGCCACCGCCGCCGCGATGTCCAATGGCGCGTCGTAGGGCATGGCATCCTCGGCAAACCCCGGCAGCGCCGTGGGCACCGCTTGCTGGGGCAGGTGCGCTGTCACGTCCGCCGCGCTTTCGGTTAGGATGGCGCCTTCCCGCAACAGGTTGTTCGAGCCGCGGCAGCGCGGGTCCAACGGGGAGCCAGGCACGGCGAACACCGTCCGGCCCTCGTCCAGCGCAATCTGCGCGGTGATGAGGCTGCCGGAGCGCGGCGCAGCCTCGATCACCACCACGCCCAGGGACAGCCCGGCGATGACGCGGTTGCGGCGGGGGAAATGCCGGGCCTGGGGAGCGGTGCCCAGCGGCGCCTCGGCGACGATTGCGCCGCCCTCTCCAACCCGGCGCTGCAGGTCGGCGTTCTCCGGCGGATATACCACGTCCACGCCGCCTGCCACGGCGGCGACCGTGCGTCCTGTGCGGACCGCGCCCTCATGCGCGGCGGCGTCTATGCCGCGGGCCATGCCGGACACCACGACCAGCCCGGCCAAGGCAAGGTCGGCAGACAGGATTTCGGCCATGCGCTGGCCGTTGACGGAGGCGTTGCGTGCGCCAACGAGCGCAACGGCTCGGTCCAGCAGCAGCGCGGCGTTGCCGATGACGGACAGAAGCGGCGGTGCCGGGTCGAAGGCGGCAAGCGCGGGCGGGTAGCCCGGGCCGTCCAGGAACACCATGCGCCCGCCCAGCTTGGCCAGCTTGTCCATTTCCCGCTTGGCGTGGGACAGGGGCGGCACGAAAGGCGACTCCTTCTTGCCGCCGGCTTGGGCCAGGGCGGGCAACGCGTCCAGCGCCTCCGCAGCCGTGGCGTAACGGCGGAGCAGGCGGCGGTAGGTGACCGGCCCGACCCCGTCCGTGCGCGCCAGGCGCAGGCGATCCAGAGACTCAGTAGGCGTCACTTGCCCTGGCCGATGCGGGGTTCGGTCCCGGCCAGGAGGCGGCGTATGTTGCCTTCATGCCGGACGAAGACGATCAGGGAGACGACCCCGACGGCCAGCGCCGGATTAAGTCCGGTCCATAGCAGCATCAGGACGGGTGCGGCTGCGAAGGCGGCCAGGGAGGCGGCGGATGACCGCCGGGTCAGCCCGGCTGAAGCCAGCCACACCGCGCAGGTGCCCATACCGACGGGCCAGGCCGCGCCCAGGATCATGCCGAGCGCGGTCGCCACGCCCTTGCCGCCGTTGCCGCGCATCCAGACGGAGGTGCAATGCCCGGCCACGGCGGCAACGCCTGCAGCCAGCCCTGCCATCGCGCCGCCGAAGTAGGCCCCCAGCAGCACCGCTGCTGTGCCCTTGCCGCCATCCAGCAGCAGCGTTGCGGCGGCGAGGTCCTTGCGCCCGGTCCGCAGCACATTCGTGGCACCGATGTTGCCCGACCCGATGCTGCGTATGTCGCCCAGGCCCGCGGCACGGCTGAGCAGGTAGCCGAAGGGAATGGAGCCGAGCAGGTAGCCGCCCACCAGGGCAAGCAGGCTGGATTGCCAGGTCAAACTGCCGATCAAGGGCCGCCCCCCCGATGCTTGCTCAGGCAATTCGCACGGGGCTTAGCTCCCTTTGGGACACGGAAGACAAGAATTGTCCTAGCGGCCCTTGGATCGCCGTGGCGCTGCGCTCCTCGCAATGGCACCCGGAGGTGGGCAGGCGTCATCCGAATACCCGCCGTCCGGCCTTCCAAGTCCCGACTACGCGCCCTTCCAGCGCCCGGCCGTCGAAGGGCGTGTTCGGCGCCTTGCCGGGCAGCATCCCGGCCTCGACCTTCCAGGCTCGCTCCAAGTCGAACAGGCAGAGGTCGGCCGCCGCGCCCTTTGCCAGCCGTCCCGCCGCCGCGCCCAGCAGCCGTGCGGGCCGGGCCGTGACCAGGTCCAATGCCTGCATTAATGGCAGGCCGTTGCCATGCACCTGCGCCAGCGTCACCCCAAGCAGAGTTGCCAACCCCGATCCGCCCGGGGTGGCCAGGGCGAAGGGCAGGCGCTTGTCGTCCGCGTCGCGCGGCTGATGGTCGGACGCAACCGCATCCACCGTGCCGTCCGCCAGCGCCGCGCAGACCGCCAGCCGGTCGGCCTCCGGGCGCAGCGGCGGGGACAGCTTGGCGTAGGTGCGGTAGTCTCCGATGGCGGTCTCGTTCAGGTCGAAGTAGGGCGGTGCGGTGTCGCACGTCACGGGCAGGCCCGCGTGCTTGGCCCGGCGGATCAGCTCCAGCGCTTCCGCCGTTGAGACATGGGCGAAGTGGATGGCACCGCCGGTCAGCACCGCCAGACGGATGTCGCGGGCAACCATGATCGCCTCCGCGGCGGCTGGGATGCCAGGCAGGCCGAGCCGTGTGGCCTGCGCGCCCTCCGTTGCCGCGCCGCCGTGGGACAGGGCGGGGTCCTCTGGATGCTGCACGACCAGGGCGCCGAACCCGCGGGCGTAGGACAGCGCCAGACGCATCATGCGCGCGTCGCCGACCGCGCGCTGGCCGTCGGTGAAGGCGACCGCGCCGGCTTCGCGCAGCAGGCCGATTTCCGCCATCTCCTCTCCCCGGCAGCCGCGCGTCACGGCGCCATAGGGCAGAATGGTCAGGCTGCCGGTCTCGTCGCCCCGGGCCCGCAGCAGGCGGACCAGCGCCGGGTCGTCTATGGCGGGAAGGCTGTCGGGCAGGGCGGCGAGGGTCGTGATGCCGCTGCTGGCGGCGGCGCGGGCGGCGGACTTGATGGTTTCGCGGTATTCGTAGCCCGGCTCGCCCAAGGCAGCGCGCATATCAACCAGGCCGGGACACAGGATGGCGCCGTCGCACTCGACCAAGTCCGCACCATCCGGGCGGCCCAGGGCGGGGCCGAGGTCGGCGATGACGCCGTCTCGTACTAGCAAGTCGCCATGCTGATCCAGACCGCTGGCGGGGTCCATCAGCCGCGCACCCGCCAGCAGCAGATCACGCATTGGTACGGCCTCCGCGGGACAGCACATCAAGCACGGCCATGCGGACGGCGACGCCCATCTCCACCTGCTCGCCGATGACGCTGTGCAGGGGGTCGTCGGCGACGGCGCTGTCTATCTCGACACCACGGTTCATGGGGCCGGGATGCATCACCAGCACGTCCGGCTTGGCGCGGGACAGGCGGGCGGCATCCAGGCCGAAGAAGCGGAAATATTCGCGGGCGCTTGGTACGAGGCCGCGGGACATGCGCTCCTTCTGCAGCCGCAGCATCATCACGACATCAACGCCTTGCAGCCCGGCGTCCATGTCGTGGAACACCTCGACGCCAAGTGCCGCGGCCTCCGCCGGGATCAGGGTCGGGGGGCCGATGACGCGCACGCGGCCGCCCATCGTCGTCAGCAGGTGGATGTTGGACCGCGCGACCCGGCTATGCAGCACGTCGCCGCAGATCGCGACCTGCAAACCTTCCAACGTGCCGCGGCGGCGGCGCAGAGTCAGGGCGTCCAGCAGCGCCTGCGTGGGATGCTCGTGCGTCCCGTCCCCAGCGTTGATGACGGCGCTGGTGACCTTCTGCGCCAGCAGGTTCGGCGCCCCGGACTGGTCATGCCGCACCACCAGCAGGTCGCAGCGCATGGCGTTGAGGGTGGAGGCGGTGTCGAGCAGCGTCTCACCCTTGTTCACGCTGCTGGTGCTGACGCTCATGTTGATGACGTCGGCGCCCAGCCGCTTGCCGGCCAGCTCGAAGCTGGTGCGGGTGCGGGTGCTGTCCTCGTAGAACAGGTTAATGAGGGTGCGCCCGCGCAGCAGGTCCCGCTGCGTCTTGCCGGAGCGGTTGAGCAGCACGTAGCTTTCCGCCAGATCCAGCAATGCTGCGATCTCAGGCGGATACAGGCCTTCGATCTTAAGCAGGTGACGGTGCGGGTAGCGCATCAGGCGGCGGCTTGGGCGATGCGGGCCAGCGACTCCTCGCGGCCCAGGGCGGCGAGGGTCAGGTCTATGGGCGGGCTGGTCGTGCTGCCGGTCAGGGCGGCGCGCAGGGGCTGGGCGACCTGGCCCAGCTTGCGGCCGGATGCCTCGGCGTGGGCGCGCAAGGCGGCATCCAGGGCGGGGGCGGTGAAGTCGGTCGCGGACAGGACCGCAGCCAAAGGCGCGAGGGATGCCTTCGCCTCAGGCGTCAGTTGGGCCAGCGCCTTCGGCTCAAAGCTGAGGGGAGTCGGCTTCGCCAGGAATGCAGCTGTGTCAGCAAGTTCCACCAAGGTCTTGGCACGCTCTTTCAGGCTCGGCATCAGGCTGCGTATGCGGGCGAGGGCACTGGGGTCCACGGCAAGCCCCTGGGACTGAAGGCGGCCAACCACGTCCTGGACCAGCCGGCCGTCATCGGCTTGGCGCAACCAGACGTAATTGAGGTTGGCCACCTTGGCCGGGTCCAGGCGGGCGGCGGATTTGCCGACGCCGTCCAGGTCGAACAGGCGGATCATCCCGTCGCGGTCCAGCACCTCGGCGTCGCCGTGGCCCCAGCCCAGGCGGAGCAGCACGTTGCACATGGCCTCGGGGAGGATGCCTTGCTGCTGGAAGTCCAGGACGCTGCTGGCACCGTGCCGCTTGGAGAGCTTTCCGCCGTCCGGACCGTGAATCAGGGGCAGGTGGGCGAAGCGGGGGAGGTCCCAGCCCATCGCCTGATAGACCTGTATCTGGCGGAACGTGTTGGTCATGTGGTCGTCGCCGCGGATGACATGGGTGATGCCCATGTCGTGGTCGTCCACCACCACGGCGTGCAGATAGGTCGGCGTGCCGTCGCTGCGGAGGATGATCATGTCATCCAGTTCGCTGTTGGCGACGCGGACTGTGCCCTGCACCAGGTCGTCCACCACGGTTTCGCCGTCCTGCGGTGCCCGCAGGCGAATGACAGGGGCGACACCGGGCGGGGCCTCTGCTGGGTCGCGGTCGCGCCACCGGCCGTCGTAGCGGGGGGGGCGGCCCTCGGCCGTCGCACGCTCCCGCATCTCGCGCAGCTCGTCGGCGCTCGTGTAGCAGCGGTAGGCGCGGCCGGCGGCCAGCATGGCATGTGCGACCTCGGCATGGCGGGCTTGGCGGGCGGACTGGAACACCGGCGGCTCGTCCGGGTGCAGGTCCAGCCAGGCCAAGGCGTCCAGGATCACCTGAGTGTTAGCTGCGGTGCTGCGTTCCTTGTCGGTGTCCTCGATACGGAGCAGGAACTGGCCGCCATGGTGGCGGCTGAACAGGTAGTTGAACAGGGCGGTGCGCGCGCCGCCGATGTGGAGCTGGCCAGTCGGGCTGGGAGCGAAGCGGGTGCGGACGGGGAGGTCGTTCGGCATGGCCGGCTGCATAACACGCCCGGCGGTGGCGTGAAGGGGCCAGGCGGTCTAGCGTCGCAGGCAGGAGGCGCCGTGCAGCACGCCATCACCGCCGCGGGGGCGGTCATGCTTCGGTTCCGGCTGCCGCGGGCGGCGCCGTTGTTCCACGCCTGGGTTGATGCGGAGCGGGGGCGCTTCGTTCCGTGGCTTGCCGTGGCGGGGATGGCCGGCGTCGCCGCCTATTTCGCGCTGGCGATGGAGCCGGCGGCCTGGGTGGGCGCGGCTGCTCTCGGAGGGTCATTGGCGGCCTGCGTCCTGGGATGGCGGCATTCCGTGTGCCGCGCGTCGGGGTTGATGCTCATGGCTGCTTCAGCCGGGTTCCTGTCCGCCCAGATGCAGGCCCGGCGTGCGCTGCCCACCGAGGCCATTCCCGTCAAGGCCGCCGTCCTGACCGGCACCGTCCGGGCCGTGGACATCCTCCCGGAAGGGCGGCGTATCACCCTGTCCGGCGCCGTCGCAGACCCGGCGCAGCCGCCGATGGTCCGCATGGTGCGGGTCCGGCTGAGGCGGGGCGACACCTTGGACATTGCGGCAGGAGACCGCATCCAGGTCCGCAGCCTGATCCGCCCGCCGTCATCGCCGGCCTATCCCGGCGCATGGGACTTGCAGCGGGACGCCTACTTCTCCGGCCTGGGCGCGTCCGGCTATGCGCTGAACCCAGCGGTGATGCTGGAGCGGGCTGCGCCGTCCGGGGCGGCGGCAACGCTGCAGGGGCTGCGGGATGGCATTGCCCGGCGGATGGTGCAGGGCTTGCCGGGTCCACAGGGAGCCATCGGCAGCACGCTGCTGACCGGGACGACGCTGGCGATCCCGCAGCCGGACCGGGAGGCGTTCCGCGACTCCGGCCTGGCGCACTTGCTCGCGGTGGCGGGGCTGCACATCGGGATCGTCATCGGGCTGTTCATGGGAGCGACGCGGCTGGGATTGGCTGCGGTGGAGCGCACGGCGCTGCACTGGCCGACCAAGGCCATCGCGGGCATTGCCGCGCTGACCGCAGGGGCGGCCTACCTGCTGCTGACAGGGGCGCACGTGCCGATCATGCGCAGCTTCGCCATGGCGTGCCTGGTCACGCTGGGGATCGTCATGGGCCGCCGGGCACTGTCGCTGCGCGGGCTGACGCTAGCGGCGGCGGCCATCATCGTGATCGCGCCCAATGAGGTTGCGGGCGTCAGCTTCCAGATGAGCTTCGCTGCGGTGCTGGCGCTTATCTCGGGCTACGAGGCGATGCGGCCGCTGCTGGCGCGGCTGCACGGCGACAGCTTGCGTCTGCGGGTGCTGTCCCATGCGGCGGCGCTGACATTGACCAGCTTGCTGGCTGGAACGGCATCGGCACCCTACGGGGCGTATCACTTCGGGCATGTCCAAGCCTACTTCATCGTGGCCAACCTGTTCGCCGTGCCGCTCTGCGCATTCTGGGTCATGCCGGTGGGGCTGGCCGCGCTGGCGCTGATGCCGTTCGGGTTGGAGCGCTTGGCGCTGGTCCCGATGAGTTGGGGGATTGAGGCAATTCTCTGGATCGGACGCACGGTCGCGTCGTGGCCGGCGGCGACGCTGCCGGTGGCGCCGATGCCCGGATGGGGTCTAGCGGTGTTCAGCCTGGGGATCGCCTGGCTGGGGCTGTGGCGGTCACGGTCCAGGCTGCTGGGCGTGCCGGTGATCGCGGCAGGGCTGATGTCGCCGCTGGCCGCTCCGGCACCGGACCTGCTGATATCCAATGACGCCCGGCTGATCGCGTTCCGCGACGGAGGTTATTGGCTGCAAGCGAAATCGGGTGCCCCGAAGTTTGTGCGCGATGCCTGGCGGGACCACTTGGCGGCGGGACCGCTTCGCCCGCTGGCCGACGGGCCGCCCGCATCCTGCGACGCCGCGTCCTGCTGGCTGCAGTCCGGCGGGGTGCTGGTGCTGCGGGACTTCGCGCGCGCGACGGACTGCACCGGCGTCAGACTGCTCGTGTCCGCCGAACCGGCGCGCGGCGAGTGCCCGGTCGGCGTGCCCTACCTGGACCGGTTCAGCGTCTGGCGGGACGGCGCCCATGCCGTCTGGATGACGCCGGACGGCCCGCGCATCCTGTCCGACCGCGCGCACCGCGGTACGCGGCCATGGGTGCCACCGCTGCCGACACCGCGGCAACGCGCGCCGGATCTGCCGATGGCCGCAGCGGACGACCTGCCAGCCCCCGCTGACGAGTAGCCGCTAAAACTTCCGCAGCAGCGCCACCAGCCGGCCCTGCACCTTGACGCGGTCGGCCGGGAAGATGCGGATTTCATGCCGCTTGTTTGCCGGCTCCAGCGCAACGGAATTGCCGCGGCGGCGAAGGCGCTTCAGCGTCACCTCGGCGTCGTCTATTAGGGCGACGATGATCTGGCCGTTGTCGGCCATGTCGCCCTTGCGGATCACGACGGTGTCGCCGTCCAGGATGCCGGCCTCGATCATCGAGTCGCCGGCGACCTCAAGCGCGTAGTGCTCGCCACTACCAAGCAGCGCGACCGGCACTTCAATGTGCGCTCCGGCGTCGCGCAATGCCTCAATCGGCAAACCCGCTGCGATGCGGCCATACAAGGGAAGCTGGACGGCCGCGGCGTCGTTGGCGGCGCGCACGCCGGGCAGGCGGCCGGAGAAGTCTCCACGGATGACGTTGGGGGCGAACGCGGGCGCCTCCGCTTCGGCCATGTCCGGCGCGGCGTCATGCAGGGTCATCGCTTCGTTCGGGATGCGAACCACCTCCAGCGCGCGGGCGCGGTGATGGCGGCGACGAAGGAAGCCACGCTCCTCCAGGGCGGAAATCAGGCGGTGTATGCCTGACTTGGAACGGAGCTGCAGAGCTTCCTTCATCTCCTCGAAGCTCGGAGAGAAGCCGGTGGCCTTCAGGTGCTTGTCTATGAAGATCAGCAACTCGTGCTGCTTGCGCGTCAACATGGCCGTTACGTTCTCGCGTGCCTGGCCTGGCGCCCCGGCGAATCGGCGGCGTCTAGGAACAAACCGGCAACCACTGCTGTTCTATATTGGTTCGCCTGGCGGCGTCAACCACCTCGTACTACAGGCCCAGGTGGTCCAGCCGTAGCACGGGCACGATCGTCCCGGCCGGTGCAGCGGGAGCATGGGGCGGACGGATGATAAGACCGTCCGCTTGGGCCATGACGCGCATCATGGAGGAGTCCTGGCGCGAGAACGCCTCGACGTGATCTGCTTCGCCGGGACCGGGCCGAACCGCGCAGCGCACGTAGTCCTCGCGCTGGTCGTTCGCGTGCAATGGCGACAGAAGCGGCATCGGCGTTGCCGGGAGCGGCGCGCCGGAAAGGCCGGACAGCCGTGCCAGGGCAGGCCACAGGAACAGCAGGCCGCAGACCAGCGCCGACACGGGATTGCCAGGGATGCCGAGAACCGGGGTTGATCCAAGCCTCCCCGAAAGCAGCGGCTTGCCCGGGCGCATGGCAATGCGCCAGAAGTCGAGCGCGAACCCGGGGCCGAGGCCCTGCTGGACCAGGTCGTAGTCGCCGACGCTGGCGCCGCCGGTCGTGACCAGCATGTCCACCCCCGCCAGTTCGGCAACGGCCTCAGCTACGGCAGCGCGGGTGTCCCGGGCGATGGGCAGCACAATGGGTAGGCCACCCGCTGCCCGCACCAGCGCGGCCAGGGCGTGCGCGTTGGAACTGACGACACCGCCCGGCTCCATCGGCTCACCGGGCAAGCTGATCTCGTCGCCGGTGGCGAGGATAGCCACCTGAGGGCGCCGATGCACCGCCACCCAGGGATGGTTGCCGGCGGCGGCCAGCCCAACCGCGCGCGGTCCCAGCCGGGTTCCGGGTGCGACAAGTTGCTCGCCGGCGCGGAAGTCCTGGCCGCAGAGGCGGATGTGCCGCCCGGCTACGGCGTCCACGCCAAGGGTAATCTGCCCGGCGCCGGCCTGCACGTCCTCCTGCACTACCACGCTGTCCGCGCCTGCCGGGATGACGCTGCCGGTGTAGAGCCGGACGGACTCGCCCGCGCCGACCGTGCCGATGAAGGGGTGGCCGGCAGGCGCTTCGCCAACAACGCACAGGATGCTCCCGACCCGGCCGTCGCCTGCGCGGAGCGCGTAGCCATCCATGGCGGAAATGTCAGCGGATGGAGCGGTGGTGCGGGCCAGCAGCGGCGCCGCCGTCACGCGGCCCCAGGCGGCGGACAGTGCGACGACCTCGGCCGCGGTCGGGCGGAGCGGGGCGATGACGCGGGCGCGCGCCTCTTCGACCGACAGCACCGGATCAGTCCTGCTGGAATGCGCCGGACTTGCCGCCGTCCTTGTGGACCACCCGCAAACCATCAATCCGCATTCCGCGGTCCACGGCCTTGCACATGTCGTAAACCGTGAGCGCCGCGATACCGGCGGCAGTCAGCGCCTCCATCTCTACACCAGTGCGGCCGGTGGTGCGGACGGTCGCGGACACCTCGATCCCGATGCCCCCGTCGGACGGCCCCAGCTCTAGCGTCACAGCGGAGATCGGCAGGGGATGGCAGAGCGGTATCAGGTCGGCGGTGCGTTTGGAGGCCATGATGCCGGCCAGCCGTGCGACGCCCAGGACGTCACCCTTCTTGGCCTGGCCGGAGAGCACCAGCGCCAAGGTTGCGGGTTGCATCAGCACCGTCGCGCGGGCCGTAGCGATGCGGTCCGTCTCCGGCTTGGCGGACACGTCCACCATCACGGCCTGACCTTGCGGGTCGAAGTGGGTCAGGCCGCTCATGCTGCTTCCCCCAGCAAAGATCTGGTCGCGGCGCCGACATCGGGCTGGCGCAGCAGACTTTCACCTACCAGAAAGCAGGATGCCCCAGCCTGGTGCAGGCGCAGCACGTCGGCATGACTGCGTATCCCACTTTCGGCTACCAGGAAACGGTCGGACGGAACATGCGGCGCAAGCTCCTCCGTCGTCGCCAGGTCGGTTTTCAACGTCCTGAGATTACGATTGTTTATGCCGATCAACTGTGTTTCCAGCCCCAAGGCGCGGTCCAGCTCCCGGCGGTCATGCACCTCGGCCAGCACGTCCATATCCAGCGCCCGGGCCAACTCCTCCAACTCCCGTGCCCTCGTATCCGTCAGGGCCGCGAGGATGAGCAGGACGCAATCGGCGCCCAAGGCGCGGCTTTCGTAGATTTGCCATGGCTCCAGCATGAAGTCCTTACGAAGAGCTGGAAGCTCCACGGCGGCGCGCGCGGCGCGCAGATCGTCGTCGTCACCCTGGAAATAGGGTTTGTCGGTCAGGACGGACAGGCAGGTCGCCCCCGCAGCCGCGTAGGTCTGGGCCAGGGCCGCCGCGTCGAAATCCTTCCGGATCACGCCAGCGGACGGCGAGGCCCGCTTGATCTCTGCGATCAGCCCATAGCGTCCAGCGCCCACGGCGTGCTTCAAGGCGTGCCCAAAGCCGCGGGTGGGCTTGCGACGCGTGTTGAGGCGGCTGGCCAGAGTGGCCAGCGGCAGCGCGGCCTGCCGCCGGGCAACCTCGGCCAAGGTGTCGGCACAGATTTGCGCCAGGGCGTCGGGCAGGGCGGCATCCATCGGGGGCTCCAACAAAGCTAGGCGGTTGCCCGGCGCAGCGTGTCCAGTGCAGCAAGGGCATGGCCCGCGTCAACCGACGCGGCGGCAAGGAAGGCGCCATGCCGCAGGTCGTCTGCCCGCCCGGCCACGATCAGCCCTGCGGCAGCATTCAGCAGCACGGTGTCACGATAAGCGCCGGGCTGCCCGGTCAACAACGCTTGAAGCGCCGCGGCGTTCATTGCGGGGTCACCGCCCCGGATTGCAGATAAGGGCGAGAGTTGGAGGCCGGCGTCCTTGGCCGACACGGAGAACGCCCGCGTGGCGCCGTCACGCAACTCGACGACGTGGCTGTCGCCGGCAACAGTCAGTTCGTCAAGTCCCATGCCATGCACAAGCCAGGCGCGGGTTGTGCCAAGCTGATGCAGCGTCTCCGCCATCGGCAGCAACCACTTGGGATCATACACGCCCGTCAACTGCCGCCGCACCTGCGCCGGGTTGGCAAGCGGTCCCAGAAGATTGAAGATCGTGCGCGTTCCCAACTCCACCCGCGGCCCGGCAGCATGGCGCAAGGCGGCGTGGTGCCGGGGAGCGAACAGGAAGGCGCAGCCGGCCTCCCGCAGCACGGACGGCAGGCGGTCGAGCGGCACGTCCACGTTCACGCCCAGCGCCGTCAGTACGTCGGCGCCGCCGGTCAAGGATGACAGGTTGCGGTTGCCGTGCTTGGCGACGGTCACGCCGCAGCCGGCCAGGACGAATGTGACGGCAGTGGACACGTTCAGGGTGCCGCCGCCATCGCCGCCGGTGCCGCACACGTCCAAGGCATCCGGCGGCGCTGCGACGACCGCCATGCGGGCGCGCATGGCGCGGACAGCGCCGGTCAGCTCCGGCACGGTCTCGCCACGGACCCGCATCGCCATCAGCAGCCCGGCAATCTGCGCTGGCGTGGCCTCGCCGGACATGATGAGGCCAAACGCCGCCTCTGCCTCGTCGGCGGACAGCGCCGCACCGTCGGCAAGGCGCGCGAGGACCGGCTTCAGGCTGGACATGCTAGGCCGCGCGGGCGGGTGCGTTTGCGCCGCGGGCAATAGCGAGGAAGTTGGCCAGGATGTCGTGGCCATGCTCGGATGCAATGCTCTCGGGATGGAACTGGACGCCGAACAGGGGAAGTGTCCGGTGCCGCAGGCCCATGATGGTGCCGTCCGCGGTCCAAGCCGTCGGCTGCAAGGTATCCGGCAGGGTTGCAGCATCCACGACCAGGCTGTGGTAGCGGGTGGCCTGGAAGGGGCTGGGCAGACCGGCGAACACGTCGGTCCCGTCGTGCCGCACCGGGCTGACCTTGCCGTGCATGGGCACCGATGCGCGGATCACGTCGCCGCCGAACACCTGGCCGATGGCCTGATGGCCCAGGCACACGCCCAGCACCGGGATGCGCCCGGCTGCGGCCCGGATCAGGTCGCAGCAAATCCCGGCCTCGTTCGGCGTGCAGGGGCCGGGGGACAGCACGACGGCCTCCGGTGCGCTGTCCATCGCCTGCTGCACCGTCCAGGCGTCGTTGCGGACGACCTGGCATTCCACGCCCAGGTCTCCCAGGAAATGAACGAGGTTGAAGGTGAAGCTGTCGTAGTTGTCTATCAGCAGGATCATGGGATCAGGCTTTCAGGGCCGCGAAGCGCACGGCTTCCTCGGCGGCACGGAACAGGGCGCGGGACTTCTGTCTGGTTTCCTCCCACTCACCCTCGGCGGTGCTGTCGGCGACGACGCCGCCGCCGGCCTGCACGTGCATGGTGCCGTCCTTCACGATGGCAGTGCGAAGGCCGATGCAGGTGTCCATGGTGCCGTTGGCGGCGAAGTAGCCGATGCAGCCGGCATAGATGCCGCGCCGGGTCGGCTCCAGTTCCTCGATGATCTCCATTGCACGTATCTTGGGCGCCCCGGTCAGGGTGCCGGCGGGGAAGCCACCGATCAGCGCGTCCAGGGCGTCCAGACCGGGGCGCAGCTTGCCCTCCACAGTGGAGGACATGTGCATGACGTGGCTGAACCGCTCGACGGCAAAGCTCTCGGTCACGCGCACGCTGCCCAACTCCGACACCCGGCCTACATCGTTGCGGCCGAGGTCGAGCAGCATCAGGTGCTCCGCCCGCTCCTTGGGGTCGGACAGCAAGTCCGCCTCCAACTGCCGGTCCTGCTCCGGCGTGGCGCCGCGGGGGCGCGTGCCGGCCAGGGGGCGGAGCAGCACCATGCCGTCGCGCAGGCGCACCAGCACTTCCGGGCTGCTGCCGACGACGGCGAAGCCGCCGAAATCCAGGAAGAATAGGAACGGCGCAGGGTTGATGCGGCGCAGCGCCCGATACAGGGCGAAGGGCGGCAGGGCGAAAGGCACGGTGAAGCGCTGGCTGGGCACGACCTGGAAGGCGTCGCCGGCGGCGATGTACTCCTTCATGCAGTCCACCATCGCCATGAACTCGGCTTTGGTCAGGTTGGACTGCGGCTCCGGCTGCGGCGGCAGGGCCACGGGCGGGGCGGCGTGGGGCAGGGGGCGTGTCAGTGCGGCGTCGGCCTGGGCCAGGGCGGCCTGGGCCTGGTCCCAGGCGGCCTGGGCGGACAGGCCGGGCTGCGGGTAGATCGGGGCGGCGAGGGTCAACTCGTCCTTCACGTTGTCGAAGACGGCGAACACGGTGGGGCGGATCAGGACGGCTTCGGGCAGGCCGATGGCGTCGGCGTTCTTGTCCGGCAGGCGCTCCATCAGGCGCACCATGTCGTAGCCGAGGTAGCCGACCAGCCCGCCCAGCATCGGCGGCAGGTGGTCGGGAAGGTCGAGCTGCGCCTCCTGGATCAGGGCGCGCAGGCTGTCCAGCGCGGGGCGCGCATCCGGCACGAAGGCATGTGGGGCGGAGCGGGCGTGGCGGTTCAGCTCCGCCTTTCCACCGCGGCACCGCCAGATCAGGTCGGGCTCCCAGCCGATGATCGAGTAGCGGCTGCGGGCCGACCCACCCTCGATGCTTTCCAGCAGGAACGAGTTGGGACGTCCATGCGCCAGCTTGAGGAAGGCGGCGACCGGGGTTTCCAGGTCGGCGACTCCGGTGGTCCATACCAAGGTGCCGCGTCCGGCCTCGTAACTCGCACGAAACAGGGCCTCGGTGGGCGGGATGGCATTCATGGCGGCGTGCTCAGGTCTGAGATCAGGATGGCGGCTGGACGATGCCGTCCAGCACGCGCTGGTTCACGGTTGGACGCAACCGGATGCGAACCGCGTTGGCGTAAAGGGTTTGCAGATCCTGGCCCAGGCTGCCAGTCAGCTGGCGCCTGATCTGGCCGGCGCCCAGGGGGTCTGCCGCCAGGTCAGGAACGGTGATCTCGGCAGGGTCCACGACCAGGAATGCATCCGGCGTCTCCACCATCGTGACCTCGTGCAGCTTGAGGCGGAAGGCCGCCTCCGACAGCCCTGGCGCGGTGCCCGGAGGCGGGGCGCCACGGGACAGCGGCGGCGTCCGCTGCACGCGCATCCCGGCAACGGCCGCCGCGTCGTCCAGGCTGCCGCCGGCCTGGACCGCGGTAAGTAGCTTGGCCGCTGCGCCCTCCTGCGATTTGCGCCGGGCAGCACGCAACCAGTCCTCCCGCACCTGGGCTTCCACCTCGGCATACGGCCTAGGGGCGGACGGGGTCATGTCCTCCACCACCACAGCGAAGTAGCTGCCGTCCGGTCCTTCGTTCAACCGGGGCGGCTCGCCTTTGTTCAGGGCGAAGGCGGCAGTGATGACGGCTTGGCGCTGCGCCGGGGTGCCAGGGATCGGGGCAGGCCCACCCTCCGGCGTGTTGCCCTGCACATCAAGGCTGCCCGCGAGCGCAGCGGCGCCGATGTCTGCCGGTATCTCATCCAGGGTCGGGCTGGCGGCGACGGCGTCCTCCAGCAGGTTGACCCGGCCATAGATGCCATCCAACGCGCGCTCCCGCGCGATCTTCTCGCGTATGCCCGGGGCGGCGTCGGCCAGCGTCGCGTTGCTCCCCGGCGTCACCTTCGTGACCTGGAACACCTGGTAGCCCAGCGCCGACTTCACAGGTCCGGCCACTACGTCCGGCGCCGCGGCGAACACGGCTGCCGCAAGCTCGGGCGAGGGGATTTCGGCGGCGGCTGCGTCGTCCAGGACAATCGCGGAGCCAGCGGGCTGCGCCTGTTTCTGCACCTCGTCCCAAGACACGCCGCCGCTCCAGGCCGCGGCCAGGGTGCGGGCCTTATCCTCGTCAGGGGTTACTGCGATGCGGACCGAGCGCTTCTCCGGCACCGACAGCTCCGACTGGTGCGCGTCCCAGTAGGCCTGGACCTCGGCGTCGGTCACGTCGGTGGCGCGGGCGACCGTCTCCGGCGACAGCACGACCGCCTTGATGCGGCGGAACTCGGCGGCGCTGTAGAGGGGCAGGTTGTTGTCGTACTGGCGCTGCAGATCCTCCGCCGTCGGCGTTGACGGCTCCGGCGCGGCGTCGAACGACAGCTCGATATACTCGGCAACCCGCGTCTCCCGTTGCAGGGCGAACACAGCGCGGGTCAGGACGTCTGGGACGCCGGCGCCGGCCGCCACGGCTTCTAGCAACTGCTGCCTGGCCAGTGCGCCCCGAACACCGTCCAGGTAGCGCGGCTCGGTCAGGTTGTTGTCGCGCATGACGGCGTTGAACTTGGCGCGGTCGAAGCTGCCGGACGGACCCTTGAACCCGGGAACGTCGAACACCGCCCGGCGCACCTCATCGGGCGGAACAGCCACCCCCATCTGGGCGGCCTGCTCGTCCAGGGCGGCATCCTGCACCATGCGGTCCAGCGCCTGCCCGGCGACCATACGGCTCATGGCCGGGGTGGGCTGGGTCCGGCCGCCCAGCATGCGCGACACCTGGTCCAGAGCGCGCTGATACTGGGCCTGGAACTCGTTGGGCTCGATGCGGCGGCTGCCGACCTGGGCCACGGCGTGGTCCACCGTGATGTCCTGCACGACGCCAGACACGCCCCACAGCCCAAAGGATGCAAGCAGCACAATGAAGAACGCCCGGGCGGCCCAGGTGTTCAGGAAGCGGCGAAACATGGCGAGCATCGGTCAGGTCCCAATCAGCGGCGGCACCATAGGGATGACGCCCGGCTTGCGCCAGCCGCGCCCCCGTTCCCACCCGCGCCTGCACGGCTATAAGAGCGGCAACAACGGAAGTGGGACGCTGGAATGACGCCGCTGATCGCCGGGAACTGGAAAATGAACGGCCTTCGCGCCGATGCGGCTGCACTTGCATCGGCCCTGCGCGGCGGCGTGCCTGGCTGCGACCTGCTGATCTGTCCGCCTGCCACCGTGCTGGCGGAGGTCGCCGCGATCCTGGCGGGCAGCCCGGTGATGGTCGGGGGACAGAATTGCCACGACGTTGGACGCGGGGCGCACACCGGGGACATCTCGCCCACGATGCTGCGGGATGCCGGCGCGACGTGGGTGATCCTGGGCCACTCGGAGCGGCGGCTGGCGCATGGCGAGACCGACGCCATCGTCCGGCGCAAGGCGGCGGCGGCGGCGGAGGCCGGGCTAACCCCCATCGTCTGCGTGGGCGAGAGCGGGGACCAGAGGGAGGCCGGACAGGCCCGCACCGTCGTTGGCGCGCAAGTGTCCGGCAGCCTGCCGCCGGGCTTTGCGGGCGTGGTGGCCTACGAGCCGATCTGGGCCATCGGGACGGGACGGGTGCCGACAGAGGCGGATGTCGCGGCCATGCACGCGCACATCCGGCGGCAGCTTGCGTCCGGCCTGGGCGAGGGCGGCGCGTCCATCCGCATCTTGTACGGCGGTTCGGTGAAGCCGGACAACGCCGCGGCGCTGCTGGGCACCCAGGAGGTGGGCGGGGCGCTGGTTGGGGGCGCCAGCCTTGTGGCGGCGGACTTCCTGGGCATCGCCCGGGCGGCCGTCCGGGCGGCCTGAGCAGGCTCGAACGGGTTGCCGCTCGTATGGCCTCCGGCCGTGCCAATCCGCCGAGGCCCGTTGGAGCGTTCATCCCTGCGCCGGCGTCCAAAGGTTTGCTTAGCTTCCCACGGAAGGCCGAGCCGGGTATGACGCGCCTGCCTTTGGGAACTCCACACCATGACGACTGCCCTGCTCATCGTCCACCTGTTCGTGACGCTTGCCTTGATCGGCGTCGTGCTGATCCAGCGCAGCGAAGGTGGAGGCCTGGGCATCGGCACGTCCCAGGGCATGGGCGGCTTCATGTCGGGGCGGGGCACGACCAACCTGCTCACACGGACGACGGCCATACTGGGCACGGCGTTCTTCGTGCTGTCGCTGACGCTGGCGTTGCTGAACCGCGGTGCGGTCGGGCACGGGCGGCCGTCGCTGCTGGACGCGCCGCCGCCGGCCAGCGCGCCAGCCGTGCCGGCCCCGGCGCCTGCGGCCGACACGGCCCCGGCTGCGCCCCGGGCGCCCGCGGTTCCGACCAACTAGCGCCCTGCCAAGTCGCACCCAGCCAACCCCCATCGGTGCCGCGCCGGGCAGGGATGCCGCGCCCGGGGTGTTGCCGGGGGCCGCTTCCAGTGTATCAGGGCCGCCCATGACGCGGTTCGTATTCATCACCGGCGGCGTGGTCTCCTCTCTTGGGAAGGGCATTGCATCCGCGGCCCTTGGCGCGCTGCTGCAGGCCCGCGGCTACGGCGTACGGCTGCGGAAGCTGGATCCCTACCTGAACGTGGATCCCGGCACGATGAGCCCCTACCAGCACGGCGAGGTCTTCGTGACCGACGACGGAGCCGAGACCGACCTGGACCTGGGCCATTATGAGCGCTTCACCGGCGTCCACGCGACGCAGGCGGACAACGCGACCACCGGGCGCATCTACTCCGACGTGATCGCCAAGGAGCGGCGCGGGGACTACCTTGGTGCTACCGTCCAGGTCATCCCGCACATCACCGACGCCATCAAGGAGGCGATCACCCGGGACACCGAGGGTCTCGACTTCGCGCTCATCGAGATCGGCGGCACGGTCGGCGATATCGAGAGCCTGCCGTTCCTGGAGGCGATCCGGCAGCTCGGCAACGAGCTTGGCCCGGCGCAGACGATGTTCGTCCACCTGACGCTGGTGCCATACATCCGGTCCGCCGGAGAGCTGAAAACCAAGCCGACGCAGCATTCGGTGAAGGAGCTGCAGAACGTCGGCATTCAGCCGCAGATGCTGCTGTGCCGCTGCGACCGGCAAATCCCGGATGCCGAGCGCCGCAAGATCGCCAGCTTCTGCAACGTCCGCCCGCAGGCGGTGATCGGCGCATTGGACGTGGACACCATCTACGCCGTGCCGATCAGCTACCACCAGGAGGGCATGGACCGCGAAGTGCTGCGCCACTTCGGTCTGCCCTTCCATGAGGAGCCGGACTTGCGTCCCTGGCAGCGCATCGTGGACCTGGTCCGCGCTCCAGAAGGCGAGGTGCGGATCGCCGTCGTCGGCAAATACACCAACCTGCTCGACAGCTATAAGAGCCTGGCGGAGGCCCTGGCGCATGGCGGCATCCAGAACCGGGTGCGCGTCCACCTCGATTGGGTGGACAGCCAAGTGTTCGAGCAGCCGAACGCCGTGACCCGGTTGGAGGGCGTTCACGGCATCCTGGTGCCCGGCGGCTTCGGAGAGCGGGGGACCGAGGGCAAGATCGCTGCCGTGCAATTCGCACGGGAGCGCCGGGTGCCGTTCCTGGGCATCTGCTTCGGGATGCAGATGGCGGTCATCGAGTGCGCGCGGAACCAGCTTGGCCTGCCCGACGCCAGCAGCACCGAGTTCGGCCCTTGCGGCAACCCCGTCGTCGGGCTGCTGACGGAGTGGGCGCGCGGCAATGAGATGGAGCGGCGGGAGGCCGGCGGCAACCTTGGAGGCACCATGCGGCTGGGCGCCTACCCGGCAGAGCTTGCGCCGGACTCGCTGGCCAGCGCGGTTTATGGGACCACCCGCATCCAGGAGCGCCACCGCCACCGCTGGGAGGTGAACGTGCATTACCGAGAAGGCATCGAGTCTCACGGGCTGCGCTTCTCCGGCATGTCGCCCGACGGCATCCTGCCGGAGATCGTCGAGCGTCCGGACCATCCGTGGTTCATCGGCGTGCAGTATCACCCGGAGCTGAAGTCCAAGCCGCTGGCGCCGCATCCGCTGTTCGCCGGGTTCATCGGCGCGGCCGTCAAGCAGTCCCGCCTTGTCTGACGCGCTGCCGGAGAACCGCACAGTCCGGGTTCGGGACGTGGAGATCGGCAACGACCGGCCGCTCGTGCTGATCGCCGGCCCCTGCCAGATCGAGTCGGAGGCACATGCCTTCGAGATGGCGGATGCGCTGACCGCCATCGCCCGGTCGGCTGGCGTGCCGCTGATCTACAAGTCCAGCTACGACAAGGCCAACCGCACCAGCGGCGGAGCGGCACGCGGCGTCGGCATCATACGCGGCCTGAGCATCCTGGCCGCGGTGCGCGAGCGGTTCCGCATTCCCGTGCTGACCGACGTGCATTCCGCCGACCAATGCGACCCAGCGGCAGAGGCCGTGGACATCCTGCAAATCCCGGCTTTCCTATGCCGGCAGACCGATCTGTTGCTGGCAGCGGGCGAGACCGGGCGTGCGATCAACGTGAAGAAGGGCCAGTTCCTGGCGCCCTGGGACATGGCCAACGTCGCCGCCAAGATCGCCGACACCGGCAACGAGAGCATCCTGTTGACGGAACGCGGGGTCAGCTTCGGCTACAACACGCTGGTGACGGATTTCCGCAGCCTGCCAGTCATGGCGCGCACGGGCTATCCGGTCGTGTTCGACGCCACGCACTCGGTCCAGCAGCCCAGCGGGCGGGGCGGGTCGTCCGGGGGGGAGCGGGAGTTCGCGCCGGTGCTGGCGCGGGCCGCGTTGGCCGTAGGCGTCGCGGCGCTGTTCATTGAAACGCATCCCGATCCCGACCGGGCGCCGAGCGACGGACCCAACATGATCCCGTTGCGCGAGATGCCGGCGCTGATTGCTGGGCTGCGCGCCCTGGACGACTTCATGAAGCCTCGCCTGGTCCCAACAACCAAGGGAACTCCGTCCTGATGAGCGCCATCGCCGACCTGATCGCCCGTGAAGTCCTGGACAGCCGGGGCAACCCGACAGTGGAGGTCGAGGCGGTCCTGGACAGCGGCGCCCTGGGCCGCGCCATCGTGCCCAGCGGCGCCAGCACCGGCGCGCACGAGGCGGTGGAGCTGCGCGACGGCGACAAGGCGC
>CAXUHB010000035.1:0-41346 GCA_964250755.1 uncultured Acetobacteraceae bacterium
TTCACGGTGTCGTACATGTGCCAGCGCCAGTCGTCCTCGCCCATGTTGCCCAGCGCCGCGCCGATGCCACCCTGGGCGGCGACGGTGTGGCTGCGGGTCGGGAACACCTTGGTCAGGCAGGCAGTGCGCAGCCCGGCGGCACCCATGCCCAGCGTGGCCCGCAGCCCGGCGCCGCCCGCCCCCACCACGACCACGTCGTACGTGTGGTCCACGAAGGTGTAGGCGCGGGCGGACGGCATGGAGATCGCGTTCATTTACATCGCCTTGCAAGGGCGCGGAGGCGCCCGGAATGACCAGTCAAATATAGTCAGGCCAGCGCCATTTTCAGCACCGCGACCGACGCCAGCAGGCCCAAAAGCAGGGCTGCGGCCTTGGTGCCGAGGATGCATATGTTCATCAGCCACTTGGCATTGATGTAGTCCTCATAGACCACTTGCAATCCCAGCTGCATGTGATGGAAGGTGATCGCGACCAGCGCCAGCAGCAGGGTGGCGTTGACGGGATGCCCGGCCCACTCGACCACCGCCTCCTGCGGGGCGCCCACCAGCCGCAGCACCGCGAAGATGAACCACAGCGTCAGCGGCACGAGCGCGATGCTCGTGATCCGCTCGGCATACCAATGATGGACGCCCGACCCGGCAGCACCCGTTCCGCGCGCCCGCCCGAGTTGGGAGCGCATCACCTCGATGGCCATCTTCTCACGCATGGCGGCTAGCTCCTCAGCATCCAAAGCGCCGCCGCCCAGACCAGGATGGTGCTGACGACGGTGGCGATCACGGTGGCCCAGCCGGACGCATGGGTCTGCGGCAGGTCGTACCCGTAGCCGGCGTCCCAGGTCAGGTGCCGGATGCCGCCGAAGAAGTGGTAGAACAGCGCCGCCGTCCAGCCGAACAGCACGAACAGCCCGATGGGCGAGCGCATGAAGCCGCTGACCGTGGCGTAGGATGCCGGCCCCTGCGCCGCCGCGACCAGCCACCACACCATCATCAAGGTGCCGACCGAGAGGGCGATGCCGGTCACGCGGTTCATGATGGACAGGATGCTGGTGAGCTGCGGCGTATAGATCTGCAGGTGCGGCGACAGCGGACGCCGGACCAGTTGCCCGTCGCTGTCATGCCCGATCATCAGGGCGTCGCGGACATCTTTCATGGGGGATCGAGGCTCCGGTGCGTGGTCCAGCTTTGGTATAAGGAGAGGTGGGCGGGGTCAACGAGACTGCAATGCAGTGCAGCATGGATGGGACAGCCAAGGACTGGGCTGGCTCCGCCAGCTAGGACGGCGCTTTGGTCAGCCGCGGGTCGTACAACCACTTGCGCACCTTGGTGGCCGTGATCGCCAGGCTGCCGGGATGGGCCGGGTTGATAAGCACGTTGGCCTCCTCCGGCACGACCACCGATGGCACCAGAAGCAGCGCGGACCGTCCCGAGCGGACCCAGGCCGTCCCGAACGCGATGCTGACCATGCCGGCGGGTTCGGCATCCCATCCGACCCCAACGCTGCCGGAACCCTCCCGTTGGGCGCTGGCCCAGAGGCCGTCCGGAATGGCCAAGGCGACAAGGTAGCGGTTGAGGGGCAAGCCGCCGGCGTTGAGATGCACCACGGTTTCCAGGCAGGCCAGGGCGCGGGTTTCCGAGGCATAAAGGATGGGCACGCCGACCTCGTTCCAGCGTCCCCCGGTTGCCTTCGCCCCGGCCCCGGATAGGTCGTCGGCCTGGTAGGCCGGCGTGTCCGCAGCAATCCGCCAAACCGTGCGGCTCAAGCGTAGGCGCCGCTTTGCACCTTCGCGAGGGCTGCCGAGACCAGGCCCTGCCCCTCCATGGTGTCCATCAGGTCAATCGGGCGCACGCCGCCGAAGGCCGGAAGGGGTTCGGTCATCCAACGCGCCATCCATGCGGCGGCGTCGAAGCCCGCGGCCTCGCCGGACTCCCGGACCATGGCCTCCACCTGCCCGACCAGCTTGGCGCAGCCGATCACGCGCTCGCTTTCGCTGGGCGAGAGGGCTTGGTTCTGCTTCGCCTTCTTGTTGATGGTGGCCGTGGACAGGCTCAGCGCCTTCAGGCCGGCACCCTGTCCGAGGGCCAGGTGGTCCAGCAGGCGCTTTGCGTCCGCAGCCTGGACCCCGCCGCGGATCATGGCGATGCGCTCGACGGGGGAGGCACGGAAAATGCCGAGGCAGGGGAGGTCGGCGGGTGGGGCGGGTTTTCGGGTGACCGACTTGGAGTGGCGCATTGAATTGCTCCTTTGAGCAAATTATACGCTCGAATGCGCGGGACAGCAAGGCGGGCGGCGCGGCCTGCGGGGCATGTGGCTGCTCGTCTGAATATTCCGGGCACCGGACTTCATGAGGAGCTGGGCTTCACGGAACGCGGCCACATGCTTCTCCGGGATGGCCGGCCTCAGCAGGGCTTACCCGAACTGCACGCCGCGGTAGGCCGATGCCAGCGGCACTGCGATGCCCAGCTCGGGCAAGTCCAAGACCGCGCCGGCTGGCGTCTCCGTCCAGCCCTCGCCCGTCCGCACCAGCACGGTTGCGGCCATGCGGTCCTGCTCCAGCAGCACGTAGCGGCGCAGGCCCGGCAGGCGCGCGTAGTCCGACCGCTTCTGCCCCTGGTCGGTTGCCGCGGTCTCGTCGGACAGGACCTCGAACAGCACCAAGGCATCACGGATGGTCTTGGTCCTGCCAGGGATGCGCCCGGCGACCACGGACAGGTCGGGGTAGCGGACCTGCGCGCCGGTGTTGACGCGCATCTCCTGCACCACGTCGAAGCGTTGGGGATCAAGCATGTCGTCCAGCGCGCGGGTCAGGTTGAAGACGATACGCTGGTGATTGCGGCTGCCGCCCGTCATGGCGATGACCTGCGTGCCATCAAACTCGTGCCGCCCTTCCTGCGCGTCCTCCCACTGGAGGAAGCGTTCAACCGTCCAAGGCTCGTGCAGGACGACGTTCATGGGGGCACTCTAAGCAACGGGGGCACGGCGGCGCAACGCTGGCCGGTGGGCGGGGCGTCTTGGCAGTGCCAAGCGGATGATGCTGGACGCCCCTACCCCAGCTTCAACCCCGCCACCCCCGCCAGGATCAGCCCCACGCACCCGATCCGCACCAGCCCCGCCGGCTCGCCCTCCATCAGGATGCCCCAGGCCAGGCCGCCCGCGGCGCCGATGCCGGTCCAAACCGCATAGACCGTGCCCATCGGCAGCACGCGCAGGGCCTGGGACATGCACCAGAAGCTGCACGCCATCGCCGTCACCGTCGCGCCGCTCCAGCCCAGCCGGGTGAAGCCGTCGGACTGCTTCAGCAGCACGACCCACGCGACCTCGAACACCCCGGCGGCGGCCAGCCACAGCCAGGGCGCCGGCATCGGGGTGGGGCTACGCCGCGCGCCGCACTACGCCGCGCGCAGCAGCAGCTTCTGCGCCACCACGCACTCCGCGATCTGCACGGCGTTCAGCGCCGCGCCCTTGCGGAGGTTGTCGGACACGCACCAGAACGACAGGCCGTGCGGCACGGTCGGGTCCTTGCGGATGCGGCTGACGAACACCGCGTCCTCCCCGGCGCATTCCTGCGGGGTGATGTAGCCGCCGTCCTCCCGCGTATCCATCACCACAACGCCCGGGGCATCACGCAGGGCGGCGCGGGCCTCGCCGGCCGTCACCGGCAGCTCGAACTCGACGGTGACGGCCTCGCTGTGGCCGATGAAGACGGGGACGCGGACGCAGGTGGCGTGTACGGCGATGTCGGCGCCCATGATCTTGCGGGTCTCGACCGCCATCTTCCACTCCTCCTTGGTGGAGCCGTCGTCCATGAACTTGTCTATGTGCGGGATGCAGTTGAAGGCGATCTGCTTCGTGAACTCCTGCACGGTCGGCGGGTCGTTCACGTACATGGCGCGGGACTGCGCCCACAGCTCGTCCATGCCGTCCTTGCCCGCGCCGGACACGGACTGGTAGGTGCTGACCACCACGCGCTTGATGCGGAACTCGTCGTGCAGCGGCTTCAGCGCGACCACCATCTGGATGGTGGAGCAGTTGGGGTTGGCGACGATGCCGCGCGGGATGCGGGCCAGGGCCTGCGGGTTCACCTCCGGCACCACCAGCGGCACGTCGGCATCCATGCGGAACTGGCTGGTGTTGTCTATCACCAGGCAGCCTGCGGCGGCGGCGCGCGGGGCGTGTATGGCGGACACGGCGGCGCCGGGGCTGAACAGCGCGATGTCCCAGCCCTTGAAGTCGAACGTCTCCAGGTTCTTGACCGTCAGCACCGTCTTGTCGCCAAAGCTGATCTGCTGCCCGGCGCTGCGCGGGGAGGCGAGCGCAACCGCTTCGGTGACCGGGAAGTCCCGCTCGGCCAGGGTCTTCAGGATCTCGCGCCCGACCGCACCCGTTGCGCCGACAACCGCGACCCTGTAGCCCATCGTGCTTCTCCGTGCTGACCGCTGTTCGTTAGCGAGTCCGTCCCGGCGCTTCAAGCACTACGCATGGGCGAGCAAGGCGTCCCGGTGGATGCCGGTATGCGCGGTGCCATCGGCGCCGATGCGCCCGCGATACATGCCGGCGCTGTTGAAGGGCATGGCGACATGGCCGGTGCGGTCCATCGCGACGAAGCCGCCGTCGCCGCCCACCCCCTGCAGCGCCGCCATGACCGCGTCGGAGGCGGCGTCCAGGCCCTCCCCCGCAAGGCGCATCCGGGCAGACAACTCGTGGCCCGCGGCGATACGAATAAAACTCTCGCCGTGGCCGGTGGCGGACAGGGCGACGGCGCCGTCGGCCCAGGTGCCCGCGCCGGGGATGGGGGTGTCGCCGATGCGTCCGGGCAGCTTGCCGGTCATGCCGCCGGTGCTGGTGGCGGCAGCCAGGTTGCCTGCGGCGTCGCACGCCACCGCGCCCACGGTGCCGTGGCGGTCGGCGTCGTCGCGAACCTTGTCTGGACCGGCCAACATGCGCTGCAGCGCGTCCCAGCGTCGGTCCGTGCGGAAGTAGGCGTCGTCCTCGAACGCGATGCCTTGGGCGCGCAGGAAGGCCAGCGCGCCGTCGCCGGCCATCAGGACATGCGGGGACTGCTCCATGACGGCTCGCGCGGCCAGCACGGGGTTGCGCGGGCCGCGGATGCCGGCGACAGCGCCAATGCGGAGGCTGGCGCCATCCATGATGGCGGCGTCCATCTCCTGCACGCCGGCGCGGGTAAACACGGCGCCGCGCCCGGCGTTGAACAGGGGATCATCCTCCAGCGCCACGACGGCGGCGGCCACGGCGTCCAGCGCCGGGCCGCCGGCGGCCAGGATGCGATGCCCGGCCAGCAGGGCCGCGCGGAGGCCGGCGTGATGCGCGTCGAGTTCGCCGGGCGCCATGCGCGCAAGGGGGATGGTGCCGGCGCCGCCGTGGATGGCGAGGTGATGGGTCATGCCGGCGGTTTGACACCCGGCAGGGGCGGCGCACAAGGTTTGCGGATGGTTGGTGATGCGGATGCCAGGCGGTCCTCCCCCAGCGCGGCGCGCAACCGCGGGCCGATCCTGGACGCGTTGCGGGGCCGTCTGCCCGCATCCGGGCTGGTGCTGGAGGTGGCCAGCGGAACAGGGGAGCATTGCGCGCACCTGGCGGCGGCGCTGCCCGGCCTGGCGTTCCAGCCGACCGACCCGGACCCGGACGCGCTGGCGAGCATAGATGCCTGGTGCGGCGGGCTGCCCAACGTGCGGCGGGCGCTGGCGCTGGATGCCACGGCGGCGGAGTGGCCGGCGGCGGCGGATGCGGTGCTGTGCATCAACATGATCCACATCGCGCCCTGGGCGGCGGCGGCGGGGCTGGTGGCCGGGGCGGGGCGGGTGCTGCCGGCGGGTGGGGCGCTGGCGCTGTATGGGCCGTTCATGCGTGGAGGGCGGCACACGGGGCCGGGCAACGCGGCGTTCGACGCGGACCTGCGGGCGCGGAACCCGGCTTGGGGGGTGCGTGGGCTAGAGGATGTGGCGGCGTTGGCGGCGGGGGCGGGGTTTGGGCCGCCCGAGGTGGTGGGGATGCCGGCGGACAACTTGGTGGTAGCGTTCCGGCGAATGGATGGGCGCAGGCTGGGGTGAGCGACGTGCGGGGGGGACGCTGCGGGGGGACGCCACGTCCAATCCGCGCAAACCTTCGGCTGGTCCCGCGGCGTTCCTTCCCGGGGATCAGGCACTTGCCAGGACCGGGCGCCGCCGGGATGCCTCCTTGGTCCAGCGCCAGAGGCAGTCCAAGGGTCCTGCCATGTGCCCGTGGTGGGGCGGCGTGCCGCGGGGCGGCGCCGGCCCCAGCTTCTGCCTCCTGATCCCGCCTGCGGCCCGCGCCGGGCCGGGCGTGCGCCCGCAGGTGAGCCAGGCCGCCTGGGCCGCCGTCAGCCCAGCTTCGACCGCGGCATCGGGCCTTCCCGCTGCAAGCCGTGCCAGGCCAGGACGCCGTCCGCCAGGAAGGCCGTCAGCGCGCCGACCGTGCAGGCGAGCGCGGCGCCGAACAGCAAGACCAGTGCGGTGGCAACCTCGGCGTTGCGCAGGCCGCCCAGGAACAACACGAAGGCCGCGCCGCAGGTGCAGGCGCCGCCGACCGCGCCCAGCAGGACCGCGGCATCCAGCGCCACCCGGCGCCTGTACAGCCGGGCGAGGTGGGCCTGCAGCAGGAGCAGCTTACCCTCGTCCTGCTCGGCGTCCGCGAGTTCGGCCAGGTGCTCGGTGCGGTCGGCGATGTGGTTCTGGCGCAGGTTGAACATGCCCAGCAGCGTGCCGATGCCCGACAGCAGGAACACGGGCGTCAGCGCGACCTGGACGACATGGGCAATGGACTCGATGCCGCCGCTGAGGTCGGACGGCAGCAACGGCCCCCAGCCCTGCGCGGCGCCGGGACGGGCCGCTAGAGCGCCCGATCCAGCGGCTGCGCCTCCACCAGCGCCGCCACGTCCACTGGACGGGCCAGGGCGGAGCGCAGCATGTCGCGGTCCAGCTCGCCCTCCCAGGCGCTGACGACGATGGTGGCCACGCCGTTGCCGACCAGGTTGGTCAGTGCCCGGCACTCGCTCATGAACTTGTCTATGCCCAGCACCAGCGTCATGGCCGCGACCGGCACGGGGTTGTCGGGGATGGCGGCCAGGGTCGCCGCCAGGGTGATGAACCCCGCGCCGGTGACACCCGATGCGCCCTTGCTGGTCAGCATCGCCACCAGCAGGATGGTGACGTACTGGCCGAAGCTGAGGTCCACGCCCACGGCCTGGGCCAGGAACAGCGTCGTCAGCGTCATGTAGATGTTGGTGCCGTCCAGGTTGAAGCTGTAGCCGGTGGGGATCACCAGGCCGACCACGGGCTTGCTGGCGCCCAACCGCTCCATCTTGAGCATCATCTGCGGCAGCACCGTTTCGGACGAGGACGTGCCGAGGACGATCAGCAGCTCGTCCTTGATGTAGGCGATGAAGCGGATGATCGAGAAGCCGGCCATGCGCGCGATGCCGCCCAGCACCAGCAGCACGAACAGCAGGCTGGTCAGGTAGAACGTGCCGATCAGCCCGGCCAGGTTGCCCAGCTTGCCCAGGCCGTACTGCCCGATGGTGAACGCCATCGCGCCGAAGGCGCCGATGGGTGCCAGCTTCACGACCAGGCCGATGATGCCGAAGAACACCTTGCCGGCGGTGTCTATGGCGTTGGCGGCGCCCTTGGCGCGCTCCCCCAGGCCGCTGATGACGACGCCGGTCAGGATGGAGATCAGCAGCACCTGCAGCAGGTCGCCGTTGGCGAAGGCGTCGAAGAAGCTGCGCGGGATCAGGCCCAGGATGTGGGCTACCGTGCTGTCCTTGGCGGCGGCGTTGGCGTAGGTGGCGACGGCGGCGGGGTCGAGCGTCTTGGCGTTGGCGCCGAAGCCTGCACCGGGCTTCACGACCTCGGCCACCACGATGCCGATCACGAGAGCGAAGGTCGAGACGACCTCGAAGTAGAGCAGGGCCTTGAGGCCGACGCGTCCGACCTTCTTGAGGTCGCCCATGGAGGCGATGCCGTGGACGATGGTGCAGAAGATGACGGGCGCGATCATCATTTTGATGAGGGCGATGAAGGCGTCGCCGAGCCACTTCATGGACTTCGCCGTCTCGGGCGCGACGTAGCCGAGCAGAATGCCGAGCGCGATGGCGATCAGGACCTGGATGTACAGCACCTTGTACCAGGGCTGGCGCGGCGCGAGGGCCGGGGCGGGCGCGGGGCGGGCACCATAGACGTCATCCATTGTGCAGCCCTCCGGCGGCGCGCCGCGTGCGCCGCGGCGATGCCCTGCCCGCGTCAGACCAGCCCGTGTCAGCCCAACCCGTGTCAACCATGTGACGTTCCCTGTCCCCTGCTTCGCGGATAGCGGATGGCACACGGGTTGGCGACCTCTTTTTTACAACGGTGCGCGGGTCTAGGGTCGGGTGGACCAGAACATCAGGATTTCGCCCCATGTCCGCCACCGGCCCCGCGTCACCCGGCCCCGCCTCCTCCGGCCACGTCATCGCCCCGCCCACCCCTGCCGCCGTGCCCGTGCGCGGGGGCGGCAGCTTCCCGGTCCGCCGCATCTACTGCGTCGGGCGCAACTACGCCGCCCATGCGCGGGAGATGGGGCACGACCCCGACCGGGAGGCGCCGTTCTTCTTCATGAAGCCGGCGGATGCGCTGGTGACGGGCGGCGCGGACATGCCGTATCCGCCGATGACCTCCGACCTGCATCACGAGATGGAGCTGGTCGTGGCCCTGCGATCCGGCGGGGCGGACATCGCGGAGGCGGATGCGCTGGGGCACGTATGGGGCTACGCCGCCGGGCTGGACATGACGCGGCGGGACCTGCAGGGGGAGGCCAAGAAGCTCGGGCGGCCCTGGGACATGGGCAAGGGGTTCGACCACTCCGCGCCCATTGGGGAGATGGTGCCGGCGGCGGGGGTGGACCCAGGGCGGGGGCGGATCGAGCTGCGCGTGAACGGCGCGGTGCGTCAGTCGAGCGACTTGTCGCTGCTGATCTGGAGCGTGCCGGAGACCATCGCCTACCTGTCCCGCCTGGTGCGGCTGGAAGCCGGGGACCTGATCTTCACGGGGACGCCGGAGGGGGTGGCGGCCTGCGTGCGAGGGGATGTGCTGGAGGGGATGGTGGAGGGGGTGGGGACAGTTCGGGTGCGGGTGGCGTAGGGGCTGCTTCCTCTCCCTCCGGGAGAGAGTTGGGGCGAGGGAGGCTGCACGGACTGGCCTTGGCCCTCTGGTGAGGTGGTCCTCGCTCAAGCAGCGTGGCGCGTGCCGTTTCCCTCACCCCGGCCCTCTCCCGGAGGGAGAGGGAGCAGAGCCTCCCTGTGCCGCTTGCGCCCCGCCCTACGCAATCTGCAGCGACTGCACGGCCGTCTCGACCTCCTGGAAGCTCGGCATGTGCTGGTTGGGGGCCATCTTGCGTCCGGTCTCCACGCTGACCTGGGGGGCGTTGCCGTGCAGGTGGGCGACCAGGACGGCGCGGATGACCTCGAAATACTTGCTCTCCTCCTCGACCACGCCTTTCAGCCGGGCCGCGAAGGGGCCGGCCATGCCGTAGGCCAGCAGCACGCCCAGGAAGGTGCCGACCAGCGCGCCGCCGATCATCGCGCCCAGCACGGCCGGCGGCTCGCTGATGTGGGCCATCGTCTTGATGACGCCCAGCACGGCGGCGACGATGCCCAGGGCGGGCAGGCCGTCGGCCATCGTTTGCAGGGCGTGCGGGGCGTGCAGCTCCTCGTGCAGGGTCTTCTTCAGCTCGCGGCCCATCAGGTCCTCGATCTGGTGCGGGTCGTCGGCGTTCATGCCGAGCATGCGCAGGTAGTCGCAAATCATTGCGGTGGCGTGGTGGTTGGCGAGGATGTCCGGGAACTTCTGGAAGGCCGTGCTGACCTCGGGCTTCTCGATATGCGGCTCCAGCGCCATGGCGCCCTTGCTGCTGGCCAGGCGGGTGAAGAAGAACATGAGGCTGAGCAGGTCCACGTAGTGGGACTTCCGGAACGCCGCGCCCTTCAGGATCTTCTTGAAGCCGCCCAGCGTGTGCTTCACGTCGTGCAGGGAGTTGCCCATCAGGAAGGTGCCGATGGCGGCGCCGCCGATGGTCAGCAGTTCGAACGGCATGGCCTCGATCAGCGGCTCCATGTGGCCGCCGGCGAGCATGTAGCTGCCGAAGACGCACAGCAGCAGAAAGACCAGGCCGCCGATGGTCAGCATGGGGGTGCTGCTACCGTCCGGGCTGAGGGCGTGCGGGCGCCGCAGGACGCAGCGGCAGGTCGCGCAGGACGGTGATAGCAACGCGGCGGTTGGCGGCGGCCAGGGGGTCTGCGGGCAGCAGCGGCTCCCGGTCGGCGTGGCCGGCCACGGCGCGGATGCGGGATTCGGGCAGGCCGGCGTCGCTCAGCAGGCGGCGGGTGGCGTTGGCGCGGTCGGCGGACAGGTCCCAGTTGCTGCGGTCCGCGCCTTGACGAAGCTGGGGGCGGTAGGGCTGGGCGTCCGTGTGCCCGGCGATGCTCACGCCCTCTGGCAGGCGCAGCAGCACCGGCGCCACCTTGGCCAGCAGCGCCCGGGCGCGGTCGTTGAGCGCAGATGATCCCGTGGCGAACATCGGCTGCTTGTCGGCGTCCAGCACCTGGATGCGGAGGCCCTCGGGCGTGATCTCGACCTTGAGCTGGTCGGCGATGGGGGCGAGCGCCGGGTCGGTGCGTACGGCGTCCTGGATGGCCTGGGCGGCGCGCTCCAGGGCTTGACGCTCCTGCCGTTCGGCCTCCGCACGCTCCGCGGCGGCGCGGGCTTCGGTCAGGATGTCGGTTTGGGCGCTGGCGGTGGATTGCGCCGGGCCGGAAGCGTCGGCGCGGCCTTGCAAGTCGGGGCGGCCCAAGGGGACGGGATCGGCCTGGGGGTCGGCGGCGTCCGGCGGGGGCGCGCGCAGGGCGGCGGCAGTGCCGCCTTCCCGCGCGGTGGGCTGCAGGGCCTTGCCGCTGGTCAGCTTGGGGGAGTCCTGGGCGGGGATGTCGCCCGCGTCCTCATCGGTGTCTATGACGGGGTGCGGGGGGGCGAGCACGACCTGGACCGCGCCCTTGCTGCTGGCCAGCGAGCCGTCAATGTTGGGGGTGCTGCCGCCGAAGGGCTGGCCGAAGCCGGATGTGGTGCGGGCCATGACGTTGTTGGGGCTGAAGTAGTCGGCCAGGCCGCGCCGCTGCTCCTCCGTCGTGGCGTTCAGCAGCCACATCAGCAGGAAGAAGGCCATCATGGCGGTGACGAAGTCGGCATAGGCGACCTTCCACGCGCCGCCGTGGTGCCCGCCCTCCACCACCTCCTCCTTGCGGATGACGATGGTGGGTTTGTCGCCCTTCTTCCTGGCCGCCATGAACCCCCTCCTGGGATGTGGCGGGAGGGTGGGGGGTGAGGTTTAAGGAAGGGATAAGCGGCTTGGCCCGGCGTCCGCTGCCCTTGCGGTGCTGGAGTGGGGGCCGGCGTCGTCAGGAATCATCTTGCGTAGGAACGTTAGCCTAGAGCCGTGGCGCAGGCCGGGGCATGGTGCCGTCCCGCGAAGGGGAGCAGGTCCGTGGACGTTGCGATCTATGACGAGGTGCCGGGCCTGCAGCGCGATGCCGTGCTGCGGCGGGACGTGCGGACGCCGACGATCACCGCCGCGGCGCTGATCCGCGTCCGGGTGGAGCTGGAGGCGGAGAGGCTGCGGAAAGAAAATGCTCTGCGCGCCAGGAAGTCGGCCGCCGATGCGCTTTGGCGTTTCCTGGTCGTGCCCGGCTGGGTCAGCATGCCCCTGCCTACGGCCAAACCCGCCAGCGTCACACCCGGAAGGCGTACACCTTGTCCCCCGTCCGCTCGATGTCCGGCGGGAAAGCGGCGCGCTTATCGGCGAAGTAACCGGCCCGGTGGTCGCCGTGCCGGGCCTCGTTGTAGGTGAGGTACAAGATGCGCCGCGGGTGCGCCGTCAGGTTCGGCTTGGACGCATGGGGGGCGAAGCTGTCGAAGAAGATCACGTCGCCCGGCGCAGTCGGCACCGGAACCAGGTCCAGCCCGTCCTCGCTCAGCGGGTTCCATTCCTCGCCGATCAGGCCCTCCTTGTGCCGGCCCGGCACCATCTCCAGGCAGCCGTTCTCCACCGTCGCGGGGTCGAGCGTCACCAGCGCGGTGATGAAAATGGGGGCATACTTGGTCCAGCCGGCCTGCTGATCCTGGTGCGCCTTGAAGCCGTCGGCGCCGGGCATCTTGAAGTTGACCTTATCCTTGAACAGCACGGCCGGGTTGTCCATCAGCGCCGCTGTCCAGTCCAGCAAACGGCCGCGGCGCACGATGTCATCGAACCCCCCGTGAAACCGGCAGAAGTTCTCGATCCGCTGCACCACGCGGCGGTCCGGCTCCATCAGGCTGTTCTCATAGTAAACCATGTGCCGGCCCGGCACCTCCGGCGCTGCGGTGATCTCGTCCGTCCAGGCCAGCAGGTTCCGCACCTCGTCCGCGCCGAAGAAGCCGCGCACCACCAAGTAGCCGTCGCGGTCCATGGCCGCGATGTCCGCCAGGCTGGGGCCGGACATGCTGCCGGCTGCGGGCCGTGCGGCGCCGTTCATCAGGCCGTCCATCACGCCGCCAGCCGGGGCAGCAGGGTATTGGCTTTGGCCACGTCCTCGGGAAAGTCAATCTCGGTCCAGGGCAGGCCGGTGATGTCCTCAAAGCCGAACAGGCCGGGCGGGGCGGATTGCATCATGTCTCGGATCGGCTCCTCATATTCCAGGGCGCGTCGTCCGCCCGCGACGTAATCTTCGCAGCGTGCGGCCAGGTCCGCCGCGGCGTCCGGCGTGAAGCGGAAGAAGCCCACGCTTTCCCCGTGCCAGTCGTGCCGCGCCTGCGGGCGCTTGTGGAAGTCCACGATCCCGCCGTCGCGGATGCATAGCTTGACCGGCTCGTCCCCCGGCTCGATGTCGCGGTCGAGCAGCAGGGCGTTGGGATGGACGCTGGCCATCAGGCGGCCCAGCAGCCGGGCATCGTACAGCACGTCGGCATCCATCAGCACCACGGGGCGCCCGGCCCGCAGCACGTCGCGCGCTGCCCACAGGGACACCACGCTGCCCTCCCGGTAATCCCGGTTCGGCAGCAGCCGCACGCCCGGTTCCCCGGCCGCCGCGGCCTCGATTTGCCCGGCCTCGAACCCCACCACCACGGTCACGTCCGCAACGCCGCAGGCGCGCAGGGCGGCGATGTGCCGGGCCAGGAGGGTTTGCCCGCCGAAGGACAGCAACGCCTTGGGCCGCGGCCCGGCGCTGCCGTTCAACCGCCGGCCAACGCCAGCCGCAAGGATGACGGCCTGGGGTGAACTTTCCATCTTCCACCCATAACGCAACCGCCGGAATGTGGCCATACCGTGAATGATGGGCGACAAATGGCGGCACGCCGGCCGGCGCGCCGTTAGATACGTCGAGGCGGGCCTGCCTGCGCCAGCAAGGCGGGCACGAACAGCAGCGTCGTCAGCAGGGTGCATCCCAGGCTGAGCAGCAGCAGCCGGCCCATGGACGCCGTGCCGGGGTGGGCCGACAAGGCAAGCGAGCCGAAGGCCGTGCCGGTGGTGAGCGCGGAGAACACCACTGCCCGCGCCGTGGGCGAGGCCAGAGGGTTCGCAAGCCCGGCCCGCCAGTTCATCACGAAATAGACGTTGAACGACACGCCCACCCCCAGCAGCAGCGGCAAGGCGATGACGTTGGCAAAGTTGAGCTGCAAGGGCAGCAGCGCGGCGGCCAGCACCGTCAGCAAGGACGACAGCAGCAGCGGCGCCAGCACCATCAGCACGTCCTCAACCCGGCGCAGCGCAACAACCAGGATCATGGTGATGGCCGCCAGCGCCAGCCCGGCCGCCATGCGGAATGCCCCCACCACGGCATCGGCCGACTCCGTGATGGTCACGGCGGACCCTGCCGCCCCCGGCGCCACCGTGCGGACTTCGGACACGAAGCGGTGCAACCCTTCGCTGCTCATCGCCCCGCGCTTGGGCACCACTTGCAGCTTCGCCCGCCCGTCCGCCAGCACCCAGTCGCGCAGGATCTCCGGCGGCACGTCGGCCAGCGTCGTTTCCTCCGCGGCGAGCGCCTGGGACAGCCGGCCGAGTTGCAACGGCAGGAACCGGGTCAGCGCCGCGTCCGCGGCGCGGAGCACTGGATCGGGCGCCGCGGCCAGCGCACGCAGGTCGTCCGCAATGGCGGCCAGGGCGCTGCCGGGCGGGATGCGGTCCTGCACGGCCCCCAGCGCCGCCGCAGCATCCTGCGCCGCCGCGCGCAACTCCTCCCCCGTGGGGCGCGCTTGCGGGGACCGGGCTGCCAGGCTGGGGGCGAGCAGGCTGGGGCCGAGCAGGCTGGCCGCGTCGGCGATCAGGGGCAGCTTGGCCGGTTGATCCGCGGGCACGTAGCTTTGCGCCGTGATGACGCTGTCCACCAGCGGCAGCTTTCCCAGGCGCTCCGCCAGGGCTGCCGCGGTTTGCACGTCCGGCGCCAGCACCTCCGCCGTGTAGGGGTTGGCGACGGGGTCCTCGATCAGGTCGCGCAGGGTGCGCACGGCCTCGGTGGCCTGATTCTTGGTGTTCAGCGGGTCGCCGTCGAAGGCAAGGCGGGGCAGCAGGAGCAGCCCGGCCAGGCCCAGCGCCCCGAAGGCGGCCAGCACCGGCCGGCAATGCCGGGCCAGGGCCGCGTCAAGCGGCGTCAGCCAGGCCAGCCCGGCGTCCGCGGTGCCCTGGGGCGGGCGGAACAAGGCCACCAGCGCCGGCAGCACCGTCATCGTGCAGGCGAAGGCGATCAGCATCCCCGCTCCTGCGATCAACCCCAGCTGCGCCACGCCCACGAAGCTGGCAGGCGTAAAGGCCAGGAACCCGGCCGCGCTCGCCAATGCCGCCACCAGGATCTGCGGCCCGGCCCGGCCCGCCGTCGCCGCCAGCGCCGCCGGGACATCCGGAGCATGGCGCGCCTCGTCGCGGAAGCGCACGGCGAACTGGATGCCGAAGTCCACGGCGATGCCGACGAACAGCACGGCGAACGCCACCGACACCAGGTTCAGCGTGCCCACGGCCAGCGACGCAAAGCCGGTGGTCAGCGCCAGCCCCAGCCCCAGCACCAGCAGCACCGGCGCGATCAACCGCCAGGACCGCACGGCCAGCCAAAGCAATACTCCCAGCAGCACGATGCTGCCTGCCAGCCCAGCCAGGGCGCCCTCGGCGATGGTGGCGAACTCCTCGTCCTCCAGCGCCACCGACCCGGTCAGGCGCACGCGGGCGCGGCCGGCTTGCACGAACGCCAGCCTCGCCGCGGCGTCCCGCACCACCTGGGTCGCGGCGCCGCCCGGCTGCAGCTCGCCGTAATCGAGATGCGGCTTGATCAGCACGAAGCGATATGCGCCGGCCAGGTCGGCCGCTGGCCCCGCCAGCAGCCGCTGCCAGGATAGGGGCTGGGCACGGCCCGCCGCAGCCTCCGACAAGGCGGCATGGAAGCCCTTCAGGGACGGCTCGAACGGCTGGAGGTTGGCCTGCCCGGCCTTGACGCCCTCCGCGATCAGCGACAAGGCGCCCAGCAGCCCGCGCAAGCTGGGATCGGCGGCAAGCTGGCCCAGGAAGGGCTGGGCGTCCACCGTCTGGTCCAGCAGCGCGGACAGCGGCGCCAGGTCCAGGAACAGCAGCCCGTTGCGCTCCAGGTAGGGGAAGGCATCGGGGCGGCGCACCTCCTGGAAGTGCCGCGCATCCCCTTGCAAGGCAGCAGCCAAGGCGGCGGCCGTCGCCTCCGCCTCCTCCGGCGTCTTGCCGTCAACCACTGCAACCAGCAGATCCTCGTTCTGGGGAAACGCGCGCTGCAGTTCCAGCCCGCGCTGCCGCCAGGGCAGAGACGCCGAGAACAGCCCGCCCGTATCAGTGGACACGCCCAGCCGCGCCGACGCGAGCCAAGCGGACCCGGCCGCCAGCAGCAGCGCCGCCGCCGCCGCCAGCCCGGCCCGCCGCACGCAGCCGGCCGCCAAGCGCGCAAGAACGCCGTGCATGCGGGCTAGGCCCGCGTCAGCCGGCGCAGGCGCAGGCCCGTCAGCACCATCATCGCCGTCGCCCCGATGCTGGCACCCAGCACGATGGGGGACAGCCAGCCCAGCCACGCCAGCGGCCCCATCAGATACAGCGCGTCGTCGGGATCAAAGCCCATCGCCCCGGAATAGGCCTTCGTTCCGGGCGGGCTGCGCTGCTCCAGCATCTCGGACCAGATGCCGACCGTGTAGATCGCGGCCCCGGCCACCAGGCCCAGCGGCACAGCCCACGCGCCCAGCCATCCCCCCCGCACCGCGAACCCAGCCGCCACGAAGAACAAGGCGTTCACCAGGTTGTCCACGATGAAGTCGTAGCGGTGGCCGGCGGCGCTCATCATGTTGCCGATCCGCGCCAGCTCGCCATCAGCGCGGTCCAGGAAGGCGGACAACAGCCACAAGGCCCCACCCCACCCCAGGCCGGCCGGGGTGCCCAGGGCGATGCAGCCGCAGGCCGCCACCCCTGTCAGCAGCCGGCCGGTGGTCAGGTGGTTGGGCGTAAGGCGCGTGCCCAGCAAGGGGCGGACGGCACGGCGCGCCAGCAGGTGGGTCCAGGTGTCGTGGCTCATGCGGCGGTGCTTTCGGTGGGGATGCGCCGGGCTTCCTGGAGCCGCCAGGCAACCAGGGCAGGGACGCCCAGCAGAACCTCGCGCAGGCGCTTGACCAGGCCAAGCGCGATGGCAAGCTCCGGCGACAACCCGAACAGGTGGCAGACGACAACGTAGCCGCCCTCCGCCACGCCGATGGCGCCCGGCACGGCGAATCCGGCGGCCTTCAGCGCCTGGCCCAAGGCCTCGATCACCAGGCCGGTGCCGAAGTCCACGTCCGTGCCCAGCACGTGCAGCGCCAGGCACACCTCGATCCCACCCAGCACCCAGGACACGCTGTGGTGCGCGCAGGCCCGGGCCAGGCGGCGCGGCGCGCGGTAGATGGCGCGCAAGGCTTCGTCCACGTTGCCCACGTTGCCCAGCGGCGCCCAGCCGAACCGGGCGGACACGCGCATGATCCCGCGCTCGATCCAGCCGGCCAGGCCGTACCATTGCGCCGCGATGAAGCCCGCCGCCCCCAGCGCCGCCAGCCCGGCGCCGCCCAGCACGTAGCCGCCCATGCCGTGATCTCCCACCAGCAGCGCCAGCAGGGCCAGGCCGGCCAGGGTGAACAAAACCTGGGTCAGCATCTCCATCGTCAGGTCGCCTACGCACCCGGCCACCGCGGCCGTCAGCGGCACGCCCCTGCGGCGCAGCAGCCGGGCCGCCACCACCTCGCCCCCGATCTGGGCGACAGGCAGCAGGTTGTTCACGCCTTCCCGGATCCAGCGCAGCACCATGTAGCCGCCCAAGCCCGGCTGCGGCCGGCCCGGCCCGGCGATGGCCCGCCACGCCAAAGCGGAAAACAGGATTTGCACGGCATGGAACGCCACCACCGGCACCACGCCCCAGCCGGCCTGGCGCAGCAGCGCCACCACCTGCCCCGTCTCATTGCTGGCCAGCAGCCAAGCCGCCAGCAGCAGGCCCGCAGCCGTGCCGATGGCTGCGCCCCATTTCATGCGGCCCCCCATTTCATGCAGCGCTCTGGGCGATGCTATGACGGGCCATGCCAGCAACGCACGCATCCTTCCCATGCTCCTGCTGACCCCGGGACCGTTGACCACCGCCCCCGCCACCCGCGCGGCCATGAACCGCGACTGGGGGTCGCGCGACGAAGACTTCATCGCGCTCACGGCGCGGGTGCGCCGCCGCCTGGCCGGATTGGCGGGAGGCGGACGCACGCACGCCGCCATACCGCTGCAAGGTGCCGGGACCTTCGCAGTGGAGGCCGCCATCGGCACGCTGGTGCCGCGAGGGGGAAAGCTGCTGGTGCTGGTGAACGGCGCTTACGGACGCCGGGCCGCGGAGATGGCGGCGCGCATGGGCCGGGCGGTTTCCGTGCTGGAATTCGCCGAGGACCAGGCGGTGGACCCCCTCGCCGTCGCCGCGGCGCTGGACGACGACCCGGCCGTGACAGATGTGCTGCTGGTGCATCTGGAGACCACGAGCGGCTTGCTCAATCCCTTGCGGCCCGTGTCCGCCGTGGTCGCCTCCGCCGGGCGCCGGCTGCTGCTGGACGCCATGAGCAGCTTCGGCGCCGTGCCGGTCAGCCTCGCGGATGGACCATGCAGCGCCGTGATGGCATCTGCCAACAAGTGCCTGGAAGGGGTGCCGGGCCTGGCCTTCGTGGTGGCGGAAACGACGCACCTGGCGGCCATGGCCGGCAACAGCCCGGGTACCAGCCTGGACCTGCACGCCCAATGGCGTGGCTTTGAGGACACGGGGCAATGGCGCTTCACCCCGCCCACGCATGTGCTGGCTGCGCTGGATGCCGCGCTGGACGGGCTGGACGCGGAAGGGGGTGCGGCCGCCCGCGGCGCGCGCTACGCCCGGCATTGCGCCCTGCTGATGGAAGGGCTGCACGCCCTGGGGTTCCAAACCTACCTGCCGCCCGCGCTGCAAGGGCCGGTGATCCTGACGGTGCGCGACCCCGGCCCGCCGTTCAGCTTCGATGCGTTGTACCGCGCCCTGCACGCGCAAGGCATCGTGCTGTACCCCGGCAAGCTGACGCGGGAGCCGAGCTTCCGGGTCGGCTGCATCGGCGCCATCACCGAAGCCGACTTGCGCCGGACGCTGGCGGCCATCGGCGCGTTCATGCGGCACGGAGGCCAAGCCGCGGCGGGGTGACGCCGCCCCGTGCAGGCGCGCCTGCAACGGAACAGTCACGCCCCGCCCGAGGACCGCGCCAGGAAGGCCCGGAACCGCTGCGCCACCTCATGCGGGGCGATCGTTGGACGGCCGAGGGCGGACAGGCTGCCTGGGGTGATGCGGACATGGATCAGCGCCGGGCCAGGCACGGCCAACGCATCGCGCAGCGCCGCGTCGAAACCCGACAGGTCGTCGCACGCCCAGGCCGCGCGGTAGCCGCAGGCCAGGGCCACAGCGGGGAAGTCCACGCCCGGGGACGCCGTGGCCTGGCCGCCGGTGCTGTCGTGAACGCCGTTGTCCAGCAGGATGTGCAGCAGGCCGCCAGGCTGCTGCGCGCCGATCGTGGCTAGGGTGCCAAGCTTCATCAGTGCCGCCCCGTCCCCATCCAGCACAACCGTGCGCCGCCCCGTGGCCAAGACGACGCCCAGCCCCATGCCGGCGGCGCAGCCCATGGAGCCGACCTGGTACAAGTGCTGCTCGCGGTCTCCCAGCGTGAACAGCTCCCGCCCGCACTTCCCGGTCGTGGCCACCACGGCGGCGTCCGGCGGCAAGCCGGCCAGCAAGCGTTCCAGCACGGCCGCACGGGCCGGGCGGACGTCGTGGGCGCGCAGATCGGTGAAGCGGCCCGGTGGCGGCAGAGTCCGCTCCGGCTCGTCCAGGCCGCACTCCCGCACGCTGCCTTCGCGCATCACCAGGGCATAGGGCCGCCCTTGCGACATGGCGTCGGCGGCGGCGTCCAGCGCCGGGGCGATCTCCGCGTCCGCTTCGGGGAACACGCCCTGCGGCACCTCCATGGTGCGGAGCAAGCCGCCGGTGATGCGGCCCATCAGGGCGTGCTGCGGCTCGTCCTTGCGGCCCGGCTCCCCGCGCCAGGTCACGATCAGCAGCGCCGGAATGCGGAACGGGTGGTTGAGGGAGGTGAGCGGGTTGACGGCGTTGCCCAGGCCGCTGTTCTGCATCATCACCGCCGCACCCCGGCCGCCCAGCCAGGCCCCTGCAGCCACCGCCACCGCCTCCCCTTCGGAGGCCGCGCCCACGTAGGGCACGCCGCGCCGGCTGGCCACGCGGTTGATCAGCGGCGTCAGGTAGCTGCACGGCACGCCGGCGTAGAACCCGGTGCCGCGCGCCGCGGCAGCATCCAGGAAGGCGTCGGCCTCGATCATGCAGCCCGGCCTAGCCGAAATTGCGCGCGTCGGCCAGGTCGCGCATCGTGTCCACGTCCAGCCAATGGCCCGCCACCCAATGCACGGCCACCGGCGCGCGGGCGGCAAGACGTGCCAGCAGCGCCGGCATGTCGGCCCCATCCAGCGCGCCCTCCGCAGCCATCGCCGCCAGCTCCTCCCGCAGGATGGCGCTGCCCCGGGCCGTGGCGCGCAGCAGGCCGATCCATTCGCCGTGCGCCTCGCCCGCGCCTACGCCGCCGATCCCTTCCAGCAGCGCCGGGGCGTCGTCCAGGTCTTCGGGCGCATAGGGCCGGCTGGCCCGCACCAGGTCGCGCGGGTTCGGCTTGCGGGTGCCGATGCCGATGCTGGCGTCCACGGCGATCACCAGGTCCGCATCGGCTGCGCGCATCCCGTCCAGGATGTGCCGGCGGAACAGGACATCGCCGTACACCACCACGCTTTCACCCCGCAGCCGGTCGGCGGCGCAGGACAGCGATGCCGCCTCCCCCGTATCCGCCCATCGCGGGTTGTCCACCGTCCGCACGCCCGGCAGCGCCACGGCCTCCGCCCGCCAGCCGCGCACGACCGTCACCTCCGCCACGCCGCACGCGCGCAAGGTGTCGGACAACCGGCGCAGCAAGGGCTGGCCGCGTATGTCCAGCATGGCGACCGGCCCATCGTCGCCCAGCGCGCCCTTGCCGGCGGCGAGCACCACGGCGCGGGCGGGCGCGGACTCCGGCAGGTAGCGGCGCTGGGCGTCCTCCAGTTCCTGGTTGGCCGTCAGGCGGAACACGTCGTTCACGGAGGCGATGCGGCCCTCAACCTCGTGCAGCGCCTCGTCCTGCGCGATGCGCCGGGCGGTCTGCTCCATGGCGGTGATGCTGGCGCGCAGCAGGTGGTTGGCCCAGATCGCCACGGACACGCCGGCTCGGCGGAACACCTGCGTCGGCGTCGCGTGATACATGGTGGGCACGATCACCACGGGGCAGCGCCCGTCCCAGCGGCGCATGAAGCCGGTGATCTCCCCGGCGTCGGCCTTCTTGGAATGGATCAGCACGGCATCCGCGCCCGCCGCGTGGTACGCTTCGGCCCGGCGCAAGGCCTCGTCCATGCTCCAGCCGCTGATGAGAGCCTCGACGCGCGCCACTAGGCTGAACTGGGCTTCGGTTTGCGCGTCCTTGGCGGCGCGCAACCGGCCGCAGAACTCCGCCACGTCCGCCAAGGGCTGCGCTTCACCCAGGAAGGAATTGGTTTTGGGAAACAGCTTATCCTCAATGCACACGCCGGCGATGCCGCGCTGGCACAGCTTGCGGACGAGCCGCCGGACGTTGTTGAAGTTGCCGTAGCCGGTGTCCCCGTCCACCAGGATGGGCAGGTGGGTGGAGTCCGCCATGTATTCCAGCACGTCCAGCACCTGCGTCCAGCTCGCCTCGTTGCTGTCGCGCAGGCCGAGCGCGGCGGAGATGGTCAGCCCGCTGGCCCAGATGCCCGCGAAACCCGCCTCCTCGGCGATCTTGGCCGACAAGCCGTTGTGCGCCTCCATCAGGAAGTCTAGGCCGGGGCGCACCAGCAATGCGCGCAGCGCGGCTGGGCGTCCCGGCGCCGTGGCGGGCGCAGGCGGGACATGGGCATCCGGCAATCTCGTCTTCCTTTCTGCAAGGCCTTGGCCAGTCTGCAGGACCGCGGCCAGCCCCCACGGGTAATCGCTTTTCGAGCGGCCGCCAAGCCTGCATGCCTGGGCCAAGCTAATCCTGGAATCGACCTGGTTCGGTGGTCAGTCCCAGGTCTGTGGGTTGGACGGTGCTGGACACCTTCCCTGACCGCCTCTTTGCTTACTCGACCCGGCTGGCTGCGGGGCATAGGGTCCGGCAAACGCCATGGGAACCCAACCAATGTATCCGGACGTCCAACTCCACATTGACGGTCAGTGGACCGTCGCCGCCTCCGGCCGCACGCTGGAGGTGCTGAACCCCGCAACCGGCGAGGTGAACGGCCTGCTGGCCCATGCCGGCATTCCTGATCTGGACCGCGCGCTGGACGCGACGGTCCGCGGATTCGCGGCCTGGCGCAAGGTGTCGGCCTTCGACCGCAGCAAGGTCATGCGCCGGGCCGCCGACCTGTTGCGGGAACGGGCGGACGGCATTGCGCGGCTGATGACGCTGGAGCAAGGCAAGCCGCTGGCGGAGGCGCGGATGGAAACGCTGGCCGGCGCGGACATCATCGACTGGTTCGCGGAAGAAGCGCGCCGCACCTATGGCCGGGTCATCCCGGCGCGGGCGGAGGGCGTATACCAACTCAGCCTGCGTGAACCTGTAGGGCCGGTGGCCGCCTTCGCGCCGTGGAACTTTCCGATCAACCAGGCCAACCGCAAGACCGCCATCGCGCTGGCCGCCGGGTGCAGCATCATCGTCAAAGGGCCGGAAGAAACCCCGGCGTCCTGTGCCGAGTTGATCCGCTGCTACGTGGACGCCGGGCTGCCGCCCGGCGTGGTGCAGCTCGTGTTCGGCACGCCGTCGGAAATCAGCGGCTACCTGATCCCGCATCCGGCGATCCGCAAGATTTCGTTCACCGGGTCCACGCCGGTCGGCAAGCAGCTCGCGGCGATGGCCGGGCTGCACATGAAGCGGGCCACGATGGAGCTGGGCGGCCACGCCCCCGCAATCGTGTTCGCCGACGCCGACGTGGACGGGGCCGCCAAGCAACTCGCCGCGGCCAAGTTCCGCAACGCCGGCCAGGTCTGCGTCAGCCCGACGCGGTTCCTGGTCCAGGAGGCGGCCTACGAGCAGTTCGTGGACCGCTTCACCACCCTCGCCCAAGGCATCAAAGTGGGCGACGGGCTTGAGGCGGGCACGCAGATGGGACCGCTTGCCAACGCGCGCCGGGTCACGGCGATGGAGGAGCTGATCGGCGACGCCGTGCAAAGGGGGGCGGAGGTCCGCACGGGCGGCAAGCGCATCGGCAACAAGGGCAACTTCTTCGAACCGACGGTGCTGACCGGCGTCAATGCCGACATGCGGGTGATGAACGAGGAGCCGTTCGGCCCGCTGGCCGCCGTGTCGTCCTTCAAGGGAATGGATGACCTGATCCAAGAGGCCAACCGCCTGCCCTACGGCCTGGCGTCCTATGCCTTCACCCATTCCGGAAAGATTGCCTCGGCGCTGGCGGCCTCCGTGGAGGTCGGGATGATGACGATCAACCACATGGGCCTGGCCCTGCCCGAGGTGCCGTTCGGCGGCGTGCGGGACAGCGGCTACGGCTCGGAAGGCGGGTCGGAGGCGATCGAGGCCTACCTGAACATCAAGTTCGTCACCCAGGCGGCGTAGGCGCGCGCCTACGTCCCGCTGAGGTCGTGGGCGGCTGGGAGGAAGTAGTCCTTCCAGCTCCGCGGCTCCGTCTTGAGCACGCCGGTTTGAAATAGGTGCGCGGCAAACCGCATGGTGCCCTGGGGATTGTCGTAGAAATCCGACATGCCCGGCATCTGCAGCACCGCCATCAGGGCTTCGGCCGGCATCGGGTCGCCGGACGCCTTGCGGTAGATGCGGACGGCCTCTGCCGGATCGCTGCGGATCAGGCCCACGGCGTCCGCCACGGCGGCTTTGGCGGCCTGGACGGATGCGGGGTTGGCTTCGGCGAAGCGGGTCGTGGTGAACAGCACCGCCTGGGAGAACGGCTCGCCAAGGATCTGGTTGGAGTCGGTCACGACGTGGCAGCCCGGCACGCGCCGCAGCTCCTCCGCGAAGAAGGGCGGGGCGGAGAAGTGGCTGTTCACCTCGCCGTTCGGGTTCAGCAGCGCCGACACCGCATCGGGATGGCCGAGCTGCACCGTCATGGGATCGAAGTGCCCCGCCTGGTCCCGGCCGAACATGCCGACCGCGGCGATGGACAGCATGATCGCCTGGGTCGAAACCCTGACCGTCGGCACGGCGATGCGGTCCGCCGGGCCGAAGTCGGCCAGTGTCTTGATGCGCGGCTCCCGCGTGACGAGCATCAGCGGCTCGGCGCAGGTGGCAACGATGCCTTTCACCCGGCCGCGCGTGCGATCCCACAGCAGCAGCATGTTGCCGACGCCGGTGTTCACCATGTCCACCGCGTCGGCCAGCAGCGCGTCGGTGGCGGCGCCCCCGCCGTTGAACGTCACCCACTCCACCTTCAGGCCGGACGTGCCCAGCTTGGCGGCATGGGCCTCGATCAGCCCCATCGCCTCCATGATGAATGTCGGCATGTAGATGATGGAAGGCTGGCGGGTGACCTTGATGCTCGTCTTGGCCTGCGCCCGCACCGGTCCCGCCGCCGCCAAGGCCGCCGCCCCGCCCAGCAGGCCGCGCCGCTTCATCATGCTGCCACTCTCCCCATGCCCCCGGTTTGGTCCGGCCGCGATTTCCAAGCAGTTTGGCCCCTGCACCGTGCCGGGACAAGCGGGAGAGCAGCCGCGCTCACCTGCCGCCATGCTCGCAGCGGCCCTGACGGAGCCGATGCATGAAGCAGGCACGGGCCTCCGGCGCTGCAGGGCCAGCGTCCGCCTTGTCGTGGCGCCGCCGGGTGCAGAGGGCATCGGCGTCAGCCTGGCGCAGATGCCGGCGGGGACGCTGGCCCGCGCGACCCGGCTGCACATGATGTTCAGGTATGGCGTCATGTTCAGGGATGGCGTCAGCCTCGACAACGTCGATCCGGAGCGTCTGCGCGTCCGCCGCAGCACGCGCCGACGTCGGCGCTGCGGGCATGACGCGTGGCCAACGGCAGTCAGGGCGGGTTCGCGCGAAAGCCGCCGAACCAGGCCTGCCCGCTGCCGCACCTGCCAAGTGCCGCCGTCACGCCCCCCGGCGCTGCCGCACCGGCAAGGGGCTGAGCGCATGAAGGTGTCAGTCAGACAGGACACCTCGGCGCGCCGGACGGAAGCCTGCCACCGGACAGGATGCTGAGGTTGGCCCGACCCGATCTGAAGCCCGCATCCGTTATTGGAGAACGGCTCCGAGGCAATGCTTTATAGCAGCAGCGATTTATGGCAGCAGCGTTCCGGCTGAGTGGCGCACCAGGACTTGCCCAGCCTTGTGCATGACGGCCCGCAACGCGGAAGCCAGAGCAGAGGCGATCTGGCGCTGTCCCTCGAAGGCAAGAAGTTGGGTGGCTCCGACGGTTTCAAAAGCGCTCATGGTTGCTGTCCTTGATGTGAGCCGGTTTGCGGCCGTGGTGGGAGAGGACGCCCTCCAGCTTCTTATTGTGCAGTGCAACATGAGCCTCAGCCGACCGCCGTGCAACCCCTCGAACGCGCCTTCTCGATGGCCGCCTGATGCAAGCGACCGCCTCAGCTGGTCGCCCGCAGTGCGCTCACAGCCCAGCGTTGGAGGGATGGCAGCTCAGCAGTTTGGCTCCTCCCGTCGGTTGCGGGTCTCACAATCACGAGGCTCTGCGCTCCAGCAGTGTGAGCTATCGCCCACTGGTGTGCCGGGTATCAGTGTGACCGGTGAGTAGGACGGTGGGCAGCACCCACCCTCGCATTCGATGCGGTTTGGGTATTGATTGATGCCCAGTCTGGCTTGGACCTGCAATGACCCTTCTCCTACCGTCCCGACGCAACGGCGCCAATGCCGGCGGAGGACCCCAGTGTCGATGAATAGGCAGGACATGCTCGTGGCAACACGGGCGACGGCGGTCGCCGCGTCCATGCGCGGCGCGAACGCGGCCGAGTTCCAGCCGGCCATGCGCTATCCCGACGCCGCGGGGGAGATCGCCGATCCCAGCTTCGAGAAGAATCGCCTCGGCCTGACCGCGGTGGAGCGCGTGGCGACCGGGCTGCGCTGGGCCGAGGGTCCCGCCTGGTTCGGCGCCTTCCGGACGCTCATGTTCAGCGACGTGTCGAACAACCGCCTGATGAGGTGGGACGAGGAGACGGGCGAGCTTGGCGTGTTCCGCAAGCCGTCCAACCACTCCAACGGCAACACGCGCGACCGCCAGGGCCGCCTTGTGACCTGCGAGCACCTGACCCTCCGCGCGACCCGCACCGGGCACGACGGCACCATCACCGTCCTGATTGACGGCTTCGAGGGCAAGGGCCTCAACTCGCCGAACGACATCGTGTGCAAGTCGGACGGCTCCGGCATCGCCCGCTCCTACGGCGCCTGCATGACCATGGGCACGGCTTCCACCATGACAGCCATTGCCGAAGCCGTGGGCATGAGCCTGTCGGGGGCCTCCTCCGTCCCTGCGGCCGACGCCGGCCACATCCGCCTGGCCGCGGCCTGCGGGCGCCGCATTGTCGGGATGGTGTGGGAGGACCTGACGCCAAGCCGCATCCAGACGCACCAGGCGTTCGAGAACGCGGTCGCGGTCGCCATGGCCATGGACTGCTCCACCAACGCCATCATCCACCTGATCGCCATGGTCCGCCGCGCAGGCCAGGACATTGGGCTGGACGACTTCGAGCGGTGCGGCTCCGGCTGGATGTTCTCCCGGCACATCCGGCAAGCCAACGAGGCCTGCGACTTCGACTTTCGCGCGACCGGGTTCGGCGCGCAGGTTCCGGAGCCGGCGATCTACTGAGTTCACAGAACAGGAAGAGGAAACGGACGTGACCCTCAAGCCCGAAACCCGCGAGAAGCTGAAGCGGATCAGCACCCCGACGCTTGCGACCGCCCTCTACAAGCGCGGCCTGCGCCAGCAGTTCATCCAGAACGTCCACCCCCTCGGCCCAGTCAAGGAGAGCATGGTCGGCGAGGCGTTCACCCTCCGCTACATGCCCGCGCGGGAGGACCTGAACCCCCTTGACGCCTTCCGCGACCGCGGCCACCCGCAGCGCCGCGCGGTCGAGGAGTGCCCACCTGGCGCCGTCATGGTGATGGACAGCCGCAAGGACGCCCGTGCCGCGTCCGCCGGCGGCATCCTGGTCACGCGCCTGATGATCCGCGGCGTGGCCGGGGTCGTCACCGACGGCGGCTTCCGCGACAGCGCCGAGATCGCGTCCCTGGGCTTTCCGGCCTACCACAGCCGACCGAGCGCTCCGGCCAACCTGACGCTGCACCAGGCCATCGAGATCAACGGCCCCATCGGCTGCGGCGATGCGCCGGTGTTCCCTGGCGATGTGGTGGTGGGCGACGCGGACGGGGTCATCATCTTGCCCGCCCACCTCGCGGACGAGCTGGCCGACGATGCCAAGGAGATGACCGCCTTCGAGGACTTCGTGACCGAGCAGGTGCGCGGCGGCCGGTCCATCCTGGGCCTGTATCCCGCGACGGACGAGGGGACGCTGACCGACTTCGCGGCTTGGCGAAAGCGCACCGGGCGCTGAACGGCCGGAGGTGGGACCACAGCCGCGTCCGCCTTCAGGTGCCGGCCAAGAACGAGGGCGCCCAACGCGCCGCGGCCCGCAGGGCGGGCATGGGAAGGGAGGACCGTCATGTCTGAAATCGGTGAAATCGAGCACCGCATGGTCAAGAAAGTGGCCTGGCGGCTGTTGCCCCTGATCGTCGTCATCCACTTCGTGGCCTACATCGGCCGCACGAACGTCAGCTTCGCCGCGTTCGGCATGACGCGCGACCTTGGGCTGGCCGCCTACGTCTGCGGCTGGGGCGCAGGCATCTTCTTCCCTGGCTACTTCCTGTTCGAGGTGCCAAGCAACCTGCTGCTGGAGTAGGTCGGTGCGCGACGCTGGATCGCGCGCATCATGGTCACCTGGGGCGTCATGGCCGCCATGATGGCCTTCGTGCAGGGCGCCACCGGCTTCCTCGTGCTGCGCTTCCTGCTGGGCGTTGCCGAGGCCGGGTTCTTCCCCGGGGTCTCCTCTATTTCACCTACTGGTTCCCGACGGCCTACCGCGGCCGGGTCATTGCCGCGCTGTTCCGGGCCGTCCCCGGCTCGAACGTCACTGCGCGCCGAACCGACCCCTTCCAACTGTCTCCACAATCGCGCTACCGCCGCCCGGCCTCGTTATCAGGGTGCCTCAGGCCATCGGCGGCCTGCATGGCGCAGGTGCCGCTGGCGGCTACCTTCCGCCGTCCACCTGCAGCACCTGGCCGTTGACGAAGCTGGCCAGCGGGCTTGCGAAGAACAGCACGGCATTGGCAATGTCCTGCGGCGTGCCCAGCCGGCGCAGCGCGATGGCGTCAAGCATCGCGGCCTGACGGGCCGGGCCGTAGCCCGCCCACTGCGCCGCGCTGGCGGGGTTGCTGGGGATTAGGCCGGGGGCCACGCTGTTCACGGTGATCCCATGCGGACCCAGCTCGTGCGCCAACTGCCGGGTCAGGCCCACCACCGCGTGCTTGGCGCTGGCATAGGCCTGGATGCCCGTCAGCGACGCCTGCAGGCCCGCGCCGGACGAGATGTTGACGATCCGCCCCTGCCCGGCCCGCTTCATGCCCGGCGCAGCCGCGCGGCAGAGCGCGAACGCCGCGCCCAGGTTCACGGCCAGCACCCGGTCCCAGTCGTCGTCCGCAACCTCCTCAACCGGCTGGAACACCTGGCCCGCCACGCCGCCGGCGTTGTTGACCAGCACGCCAATGGGGGCGCCCGCTGCCTGCTCGACCTCTGCGATCCAGGCTGCGCCCGCGGCGCGGCTGGCCAAGTCCACCTGCGCCATCGCCACGCCCCCCACCTGCGATTTGTTGGGCGACTCATCGGGGGCGCAGCCGAACACCCGGGCGCCCAGCCCGGCGAACGCCTCCGCGATGGCCCGGCCCAGCCCGTGCCCCGCGCCGCTGACCGCCACCACTTGCCCGTCAAACCGCAGGTTCATGGCAGCAACTCCAGCAGGTTGGCGTCGGATTGGACGCGGCGCCCCTGCTCGACCTCGTGGATCATCGCGACCAGCTTGCGGATTGCCGGGCAGGGCAGGCCGTGGCGGGCGCCGGCGTCCACGATAGGCGCGATCTGCACATCCACCTCCGTTTGCCGCTTGCGTATCGCAAGGTCCCGCCACACGCCGGAATGGGTCTTGGCGCTGGGCCGGTTGAAGGCGACCATCGCGTCCACGCTGGCCCGCGCCTGCGCCTCGGTTGCGCCGGGGCGGAAGGCAGCGGGGTCGAAGCCGTTGAAGCCGCGGGGGGCCACGCCCTCCGCCAGCGCCACGGCCACGGCCTCGCCGCCCAGCGCGCGCCAGGCCGGCAGCAGCTCCGGACGGGCCAGGCAGTCGGCGATGGAGGCGTCGCCCAGCGCCTGCGCGAACAGCATCGCCCCATAGCCCAGCTTGCCCCACAGGTAGGACCAGATGTCGGGCGTGGCGATGGCCTCTGGCTCGAACGCCTGCATCAGCGCGTGCAACGCCGCCAGCCGGGGCGTCATGGCGCCGCTGATCTCGCCCAGCACCACTGCGCCGCGGTTGCCGAACAGGATGCTGCCCGGCCCCATCCAGTCCGCGCCGAAGTTCACGAAGGCGCCCATCGTGCGCCCCGGCCCGACGGCCCCCGCGATCAGCGTCTCGCACAGGCCATTCTGCAGCGACAGCACGTAGCCGTCCGCGGCCAAATGCGGCAGCAGGGCGCGGCACGCCTCCACGGTGTGGTGCGCCTTCACGCACAGGAACACCCGGTCCCAGACGCCGGACACCTCCGCCGGCAGCAGGGCCGGGGCCTGGATGGTGAAGTCCTCGACGGGTCCGTGGATGTGCAGGCCCGGGCCGCGGATGGCGGCGACATGCTCCGGCACGATGTCCACGAACGTCACGTCGTGCCCGGCCCGCACGAGATAGGCACCGACCGTGCCGCCGATGGCGCCCGCGCCCCAGACGAGGATGCGGCTCCGGGTCATGCCGTGTGCGCCGCGGGGGTGTGCGGGCGGGCCGTCATGCGTCGTGCTCCCCTATGATGCCAACCGGCCCGAGTATCAGCCGGGACCGGCGGCGCGGCTACCCTTCCGATGCGTCCCGTCCACTGCAACGGGCGTGGTCGGCCCGCAGCATGGCGTAGTGGACGGCATCCCACCGCTCCCCGCCCACCTTGGCCAGCGACCGCCGCACCCCCTCCCGCACGAAGCCCACCGCCTCATAGACCCGGATCGCGGCGGCGTTGAAGGCATAGACGTTCAGCTCCAGCCGCTCGAACCCCGGGTCCTGGAACACGGACGCGGCGACCTGCCCGACGAAGGGAGCGGCGATGCCCTGCCCCCGCACCTGCGGCGCCACGCCGACCATCGAGAGCAGGGCGGTCCCCTGATCCCAGTCCATCAGCACGCTGGCGGTGGCGGCAAGGGCGCCGTGCCGGTCCAAGGCCCACATCCGCCGGGCAGGCCGCACACCCGCCGTCTCGGCCAGGCAGGATGCCACCTGCGCCTCGTCCAGCGGGAACCTGCGCCTGGTGCCGCCCCACTGGGCCAGCTCGGCCGGCGTTTGGAACCAGGTGAGCAGGGCGGGGATGTCGGTGCTGCGGAATGGGCGCATCCTGGCGGGGGTCGGTCCGGGTCGAGGTTCGGCAGCGGCGGGGCGGGCTGCTGGATGCAACCACGCCCTCGCGGGCAGTGGAAGCCGGGTGCGGGCAGTCCCTTTCACAATGGCGGCGTTGACTTTGGCCCGGACGCAAACCTACCGTCCCACATACCCACACATAGGAGCCGCCATGCGACGCATGTTCTTGAAGGCTGGCGCCGCGGCCCTGCTGGCGGGCGGGCTGCTGGGTCCAGCCCCCGCGGACGCCGCCACCCGCGGCGGCAAGATGGTCTATGCGCGCTACGCCGACTCCCTGTTCCTGGACCCCGTGCTCAACGACGCCAACGTGGACATCTGGGTGCTGACCAACCTGTATGACACGCTGCTCGCTCCCACGCGGGACGGCCTTGGCGTCCAGCCCGGCCTCGCCACGGCCTGGCAGGTCTCCGCCGACGGCAAGGCCGTCACGCTGACGCTGCGGCAGGGCGTGAGGTTCGCCGACGGCTCCCCGCTCATGGCCAGCGACGTCACCTGGTCGCTGGACCGCGCCCGCGACCCGAAGGCCGGGGCATGGTCCGGGTCGCTCGCCTCCATCGAGCGGGTCGAGGCGGCGGGCGACGCGGTCACGCTGACGCTGAAGCACCCGGACCCGACCATCATCCCGGCGCTGGCGACGTTCAACGCGGCCATCCTGCCGCAGAAGCTGTTCGAGGCCGCGCCGGGCGCCACGCCCGAGGACAAGGCCAAGGCGTTCGCGGAGCATCCCGTCGGCACCGGCCCGTTCGTCCTGGCATCCTGGCAGCGCGGCGTGTCCATGACGCTGCGGCGGAACCCGCACTACTGGAAGGCCGCCGACGACGGCAAGCCGCTGCCCTACCTCGATGAGCTGGAGTTCCAGGTCATCCCCGACGACGCGACCCGCCTGCTGAAGCTGAGGGCCGGAGAGGTGGATGGCACGGAGTTCGTGCCCCTCACCCGCGTCAAGGAGCTGCAAGCCGACCCGGCGCTTCGCATGGAGCTGTGGCCGTCCACGCGCGTGACCTACCTGACGATGTTCTGCGGCCCCTCCTACAAGGACGGCAAGCCCAACCCGATGGCGGACCCGCGCGTGCGCCAGGCGCTGAACTACGCCGTCAACAAGGATGCGGTCATCGGCATCACCACGCTCGGCTTGGGCAAGCCGATGCGCTCCTACCTGCCCTCCACGACGCCGCTGTTCCAGGGCCAGGACCTGTACAAGTACGACCCGGCCAAGGCCCGCGCGCTGCTGGCGGAAGCCGGGTTCCCCAACGGGTTTGAGACCTCGATCCTGTCCCTGTCCGGCAACGCGGACGAGGCGAACAACCTGGCCATCACGCAGCAGATGTGGGGCCAGGTCGGCGTGAAGCTGCGGATCGAGCAGGTGGACAACGCCACCCGCACCGCCCGCTACCGGGCGGAGGACTTCGCGATGCGCACCTCGATCTGGACCAACGACATCTCGGACCCCAGCCAGTTCACGTCCTATGCCGCCTACTACCCGAACATCCACTCGCTGCACTCGCAATGGCGGGACGAGCGGGTGGACGCGCTGTTCACCGCGTCGCAGCAGGAGATTAACCTGGCGGCGCGCACCGTGCAGTACAAGGAGATCCAGGACCGCTACGCCGCCGCGGCGCCGATCGTGTTCCTGTACGAGACACCCTACCCCGTCGCCTTCCGCAAGCAGGCGCAGGGCTTCGTGCAGATACCGCTGGGCAACAATCTGTTCGAGGCCGCCTACGTGGACAGGTAGGCCCAGGAGGGGCGGCCAGGCCGGGCCGCACGCGTGAACCGGGCCGGGCTGGCCGCCGCGCGGCTGCTGCAGATCGTGCCGACGTTCCTGGCCATCGGCGTGGTGGTCTTCGTGCTGGCCCGCCTGCTGCCCGGCGACCCCGTCAGCGCCATGCTGGGGGACCGCGCCACCGACGAGGCCGTGGCCCGGCTGCGCGGGGCCATGGGCCTGGACGAGCCGGTCACCACGCAGTTCCTGGTGTTCGCCAGGAACGTCCTGCATGGGGACTTCGGCACCTCCACCGCCATGCGCGTCCCGGTCGCGTCCGTCATCCTGGAGCGGCTGCCCGCGACGCTGATGCTGGCGGGGCTGGCGACTGTGCTGGCGGCCGGCATCGCCGTGCCGCTGGCCTTCGTTGCGGCGGTGCAGGCCGGGCGCTGGCCGGACTACCTCATCCGCGCCGTGTTCCAGGTGGGCCTGTCGTCGCCGGTGTTCTATGTCGGGCTGGTGCTGCTGACGGTGTTCGCGGCGGGGCTGCGTTGGTTCCCGGTGGGCGGATACGGGACGGGCCTGGCCAGCCACCTGCACCACCTGCTGCTGCCGGCGCTCACGCTCGCGCTCAGCTTCTCCGCCGTCATCATGCGGAACCTGCGGGCGGCGATCCTGCAGGTGCTGACGGCGGAGTTCGTGGACTTCGCCCGCTCCAAGGGCTTGCCGCGCCGCGTCGTGCTGCTGCGCCACGTCCTGCGCAACGCGATGCTGTCCACCGTGACGCTGGTGGGACTGCACGCGGGCACGCTGCTGGGCGGCGCCGTCATCACCGAGAGCGTCTTCGCCGTGCCCGGCGTGGGCCGGCTGATGGTGGACAGCATCTTCGCGCGCGACTACCCCGTGATCCAGGCGCTGACGCTGGTGCTGGCCGTGATCGTCTCGCTCGCGTTCCTGGCCACGGACCTCGTGCAGATGTGGCTCGATCCCCGGGTGGCGCGGTGACGGGCCGCGTGCCGCCGCCGATGCTGGCGGGCGGCGCCATCCTGCTGGCGCTGCTGCTGTGCGCCGTGCTGCCTGGGGTGGTGGCGCCCTATGACCCGCTGGCGTTCGACTTCAACGCGCTGCTGCAGCCGCCGGGAGCGGCGCACCCGTTCGGCACCGACCAGTTCGGCCGGGACATCCTGTCCCGCACCATCGCGGCCGCGGCCATTGACCTGGAGATCGCCGTGTTCGCGACCATCGGGCCGCTGGTGATCGGCACCGGGGTGGGCCTGCTGGTCGGCTACTACGGCGGCGTCGCGGACGCCGTGTTCGGGCGGCTGGTGGACCTGGTGGTGACATTTCCGTTCCTGGTCCTGGTGATCGCCATCGTGGCCGTGCTGGGGCCGGGGCTGGGCAACATGTACGTCGCCGTCACCGTCGTCGGCTGGGTGTTCTATGCCCGGCTCATCCGCGCAGAGGTGCGGGTGCTGCGCGGACAGGACTACGTGTCCGCCTGCAAGGTCCTGGGATACGGCCAGGCGCGCATCCTGCTGCGCCACGTCCTGCCGAACGCGGCCGGGCCGGTCCTGGTCTATTGGATGACCGACATGGCGCTGGCGATCCTGCTGGGGTCGAGTCTGGGCTACCTCGGCCTCGGCGCCCAGCCGCCTGCGGCCGAGTGGGGCGTGCTGATCGCCGACGGCAAGAACCTGTTCACCCAGGCCTGGTGGGTCGCGGTGTTCCCGGGCTTTGCCATCGTGCTGGCCGGCATCGGCTTCAGCCTGGTCGGGGACGGCATGGCCAGCCTGCTGGACGTGCGGCGGTGACGCCCGCACCGCCCTTGTCCACTCAGCCTTTGCCAGCCCCGTTGCTGTCCGTCGAGGGGCTTCAGGTCACCTTCGCCACCCCGCGCGGCCCGGTGCGCGCCGTGGACGGCGCCGGGATCAGCGTCGGTGCCGGGGAGGTGGTGGGGCTGGTGGGCGAGAGCGGCTCGGGCAAGAGCGTGACCCTCCGGGCCGTCAGCCGCCTGCTGCACGGCGCGGCGGTGGCCGGGCGGGTCCTCTGGCGGGGCCGGGACCTGCTGGCCCTGCCGGAGGCGACGCTGCGCGCGGTCCGCGGGCGGGAGATCGCGATGATCTTCCAGGAGCCGATGGCGGCGCTGAACCCCGTGCTGACCATCGGACAGCAGATTGACGAGAGCCTTGCGGCCCACGGCACGCTGGACGCCCGCGCGCGCCGCGCCCGCGCGCTGGAGCTGCTGGACCTGGTGGGCATCGCCGCCGGGCCGCAGCGGCTGCGCAGCTACCCGCACGAGTTCTCCGGCGGGATGCGGCAGCGCGCGATGATCGCCATTGCGCTCGCGCCGCAGCCGATGCTGCTGCTGGCCGACGAGCCGACGACGGCGCTGGACGTGACGATCCAGGACCAAGTGCTGCAACTGCTGCTGCGGCTGGCGGGGGAGCTTGGGATGGCGATGGTCCTGGTCACGCATGACCTGGGCGTCGTGGCGGAGACGTGCAGCCGGGTGTGCGTGATGTATGCCGGCCGCGTGGTGGAGGCCGGGCCTGCCGCGGCGCTGTTCGCGCAGCCGCGCCACGCCTACACGGCGGCGCTGCTCCGCTCCATGCCCGGCGCCGGCCTGGCCGGGCAGCCGCTGGCAACCATCCCCGGGCAGCCGCCCCGGCTGGACCAGGCCATCCCCGGCTGCGCCTTCGCCCCGCGCTGCGGCTTCGTGGAGGAGCGGTGCCGGACCACGGCGCCGCTCCTGGCGGAGGTGGCGGCGGCGCACCAGGCGGCGTGCTGGGCGTCGGACCGGGTTGCCGCACAGGGGGTGATGCCCTGACCGCGCCATTGCTGGAGGCGTCCGGCCTGTCCAAGCGGTTCCCGCTGCGGCGCCCCGCGCTCGATTGGCTGCGCGGACGGCCCGCCCCGGTGCTGCAGGCGCTGGACGGCGTCAGCCTTGCCGTGCACAGCGGCGAGACCCTGGGCATCGTCGGCGAGTCCGGCTGCGGCAAGTCCACCTTGGCCCGGTGCCTGGTTCGCCTGCACGAACCCGACAGCGGCGCGATCCGGCTGAGGGGGGAGGACGCCCTGGCGTTGGCCGGCCCGGCCCGCCGCGCCTACAACCGCCAGGTGCAGATGGTGTTCCAGGACCCACAGGGGTCCCTGAACCCGCGCCTGCGGATCGGCGCTGCCCTGGCGGAGGTGCTGGCGGTGCATCGCGTGGTGCCGCGGGACGAGGTGCCGGGCCGCGTGCGCGCGCTGCTCGACCTCGTTCACCTGCCGGCCGACGCCGCGGGCCGCTACCCGCACGAGTTCTCCGGCGGGCAGCGGCAGCGGATCGGGATTGCGCGCGCGCTCGCGGTGGAACCGGCGCTCATCATCGCCGACGAGCCGGTTTCGGCGCTGGACGTGTCGGTGCAGGCGCAGGTCGTCAACCTGTTCCTGGAGCTGCAGGGCCGGCTTGGGCTGGCGCTGGTGTTCATCACCCACGACCTGCGCCTGGTCCGCCACATCGCCCACCGGACGGCGGTGATGTACCTGGGCCGCATCGTCGAAGCCGGCCCGACCGAGGCGCTGTTCGACGCGCCGCTGCATCCCTACACGCAGGCGCTCATGCAGGCGGTCCCGCATGTCGTGCCGGGCGCCCGGCGGCGGGGCGCTGCGGTGCGGGGGGAGCTGCCGAACGCCATCGCGCCGCCGCCGGGATGCCCGTTCCATCCGCGCTGCCCGGTGGCCGTGGCCCGATGCGCCACGGACGTGCCAGCATTGGCCCCGCGGATCACGCAGGGGGCGGCCACCTGGCCGGCCGCGTGCCACCTGGCCGGCGACCCTGCCTGACGCCGGTGGCCCGCTGCTTCGGTTCCTGCGCAAGTGACCATTGGTGCGGGCCGCCCTTGCGGCTTGGCAACCGCCCCTTCTGCATCATCCGCCGGCCGAGTTCGTTGACCCGTCATTGCGACCCGTCATTGCGAGCCGCCCTTGCGGCGCGGCAATCCAGGGGCCGCCAACACCGTCCTTGCGGCCCCTAGATTGCCGCGCCGCTACGCTCCTCGCAATGACGTGCGATGGGCGACAACACCGGTCAGCAAACTCGGCCATTGGCTGAGCAAACTCGGCCATTGGCATCAGTCCCAAGGTCCCTCGATCAGGGACCGGGTCTCGTCAACCGCGACCTGCCAGATTGCGAGCATCTCCTCGTCGCTGCGCTGATAGGCGCCGCCGTAGTTGCCGTCGCCCAGGGTGCGGCGCACCTCGTCCGGGGGCAGCAGGCGCAGCCGGTCAAGGTCGGCCGGGGGCTTGGCCCTCTCCGGCCCGCGCAGGTTGGGCAGCCGGGTCCACGGGAAGTTCTCCATCCACGAGGCATGGGACGCGACCGTGTCGGTGTCCTGCACCTTCTTCCAGGTCCGGGGGGCGTTCCACCAGTTGTGGACCCGCACGCGGCAGCCCGGATGGTCCGCCATCCATTCGGGCGCCAGGCTGGCCGCCGGCGCGTTGCCGCCGTGGCCGTTGCACAGCAGGATGCGGCGGAACCCGGTCCGCGCCAGCCCGTCCAGGATGTCGCGGACGACGCGCAGGTAGGTGTCCACCCGCAGGCTGACCGTGCCCGGGTAGGCCTGGAAGTAGGGCGTCACCCCGTAGGCGAGCACCGGGAACACCGGCACGCCCAGGGGCTGGGCGGCCTCCGACGCGACCCGCTCGCTCAGGATGCTGTCCACCGAGAGGCTGAGCTGCGCGTGCTGCTCCGTGCTGCCGAGCGGCACCACGCACCGGTCATCGTCCTGCAGGTAGCGCTCGACCTGCATCCAGTTCATCTCGGCCAGCCGCATGGCGCCCTCCGCGTCCGGCCGCGCGGGCGGCGTTGCGATCTGCCCAGGTTCGTCCGGGGCGGGCCGCGGCGCAAGGCCGGGGCGCAGCGCCCCGGGTTCACCACGGCACCGCCGCGTCCTCAGGGAATACCGCCACGACTAGGACCGCTACGACCAGGATCGCCATGACCAGGATCGCCATGACGATGGGCGGGAAGCCCAGCAGCACGTCACTGGCCCGCACCCCTGCGGCATCGGCTCGTCCGCCGGCCAGGGCGGACGCCATGCCGAACGTGCCGCCGAACACCAGGCTGATCGCCACCGTGCCCGCCCCGACGAGCAGCGGATACCGGGAGCCGTACAGCACGCGGGAGAACAGGTCCCGCCCGTACAGGTCGCAGCCGAAGGGATGGGTTGCGGACGGCGCCGCCAGGCGGGCGCAGACCCGTGTTTCGTTCCAGTCATGGGGCGCCAGCAGCGGCGCGAACGCAGCCGCCAGCACCAGCATCGCCAGCAGGGCCGCGCCGACCTGCGCGCCGGGTGCGCCCAGCACCCGGCGGATCACGGACGTGCGGGTCACGTCCTTGCGGATCAGGGCGTTTCGGGATGCAGCTTGGGTCACGCGGCGATCCGCGGGTCCAGGACGCCTGCCAGCACGTCAGCCAGCAGGTTGGTGACGATGTAGGCCCCGGTCAGCAGGACGACGATGCCCTGCACGACCGGGTAGTCCTTGGTCAGCACGGCCTCGACCAGCATGGCGCCCAGGCCGGGGCGGGCGAAAATGCGCTCGGTCACGACGGCGCCGCCGATCAGCGGGGCGAACTGCGTGCCCAGCAGGGTCATGGGCGGGATGGCGGCGTTCCGCCCGATGTGGCGCAGCACCACGCGGACGCGGGACAGGTCCTTGGCATGGGCGGTGCGGACGTAGTCCTGCGCCGCCGCCTCGATCACGCTGGCGCGCACGAGCCGGGCCAGGCTGCCCGACAGGTACAGGCCGACGCTGATGCTGGGCGGGATCAGCGCGGCCAGCCCGGTGCCGAACACCGGCACCCAGCCCAGGCCCGTCGCGAACACCTGGATCAGCACCATGCCCACCCAGAACCCCGGCAGCGACAGCCCGGCCAGCGCCGCCGCCATCACGCCGGCATCCACCCAGCCGTTCGGGCGCAGCCCTGCCGCCAGCCCGAGCGGCACGCCCAGCACGACCCCGACCAGCAGCCCGCCCACTGCGAGCGACACGATGCAGGGCGCTTGCTCCGCCACCATGCCCAGCACCGGCTGCCGGGTGCGGAAGCTGTCGCCGAAGACAGGCCGGCAACCGAGTTGAATGGATCGGGGCCGGCCAACCTGGCCAGTCGCCTGCGCGGCTTGCTGGATGATGGCCCGGCACTGCTGATCCCGGCACTGCTGGCCATCCAGCAGGACATGCCCCTCCGGTGAACTGGATGGCATGCCTGGCCGCGGACGGGCAGCACGCGCTTTCATTGCCGGGATGGCGCAAGGCAGGGCAGGCCGGGGCGCGGCGAGGCAGGACGCGGATGCGTTGGCCGCGGCGCTGGCCGCTGAAACGGCGGAAGCGGCCCAAATGCGCGGCCTGGCAGGGCGCCGCACAGCGCCACGGTCAGCCCCGCTCCGCACAGGGCTGCCCAGCTGCATCCTGGCGGCCCTTCAAGCCATGCTGCGCGCCTGCACCCGCCCGTCGAAAACGGACGTGGATCCCTACCGCCGCCTCCCGGGCGCTGCTACGCTTGGCTGCAAAGACATGCAGGAGACGATCATGGCAGCAGCGTCCCAGCCCGGCCGCAGGGACTTGCTCAACGCGGCGGCGCTGGCAGGCGCCGCCCTCCTGTCTGGCGGCGCCGCCGACCTTCCTCCACCCGAGGCGCCGCCGGGCCTGTGGTCCGCCAGCTACTGGGCCACAAAGCGCGGCGTCAGCGGGGGCGAGGACATACGCCTGGCGACGTATCGCAAGCGCCTTGGCGCGCCAGCCCCGGGCGACGCGCCCCGTCCGGTCCTGCTTCTGGTCCACGGCTCCTCGCCAGCGGCGCTCGCCAGCTTCGACCTGTCGGTTCCGGGGCACGGCGAATACTCGCTCATGAACGTGTTCGCCCGCCTGGGCTACGACGTGTGGGCGCTGGACCACGAGGGCTATGGCCGCTCCAGCCGGACCAGCGGCAACTCCGACATCGCCAGCGGCGTGCAGGACCTCGTGGCGGCCACGGACCTCATACGCGCGGAGACCGGCCAGGCCACGGCGCACCTGCTGGGCGAGTCGTCGGGCGCCATACGCGCCGCGGCGTTTGCGGCGGGGCATCCAGACCGGGTGGGCCGCCTGGTGCTGTGCGCCTTCACCTACACCGGCGCGGGCTCCCCGACGCTCGCCAAGCGGGCCGAGCAGACGGACTACTACCGCACCCACAACCGCCGCCCCCGCGACCGCGCCATGCTGGAGAGCATCTTCACCCGGGACCGGCCCGGCACCACCGACCCCGAGGTCGTGCGGGCCTTCGTGGAGAAGAAAATCGTCAACGGCGACACCGTTCCCACCGGCACCTACCTGGACATGACCGCCAACCTGCCCCTCGTTGACCCCGCCCGCGTCACCTGCCCGGTGCTGCTGGTCAAGGGTGAATACGATGGCATCTCGACGCTTGAGGATCTGCAAGCCTTCTTCGCCCGCCTGCCCAACGGCGACCGCCAATTGTCGGTCATCAAGGGCGCGGCCCACTCGGTGATCGTCAGCCGCGGCCACAAGATGCTGCAGCACGTCGTCGAGGCGTTCCTGTCCGTCCCGGACGCGCCGCCAGCCGGCTGAGCCGCAACTTTGCATGCCCGGCTTGCCGGCATCCGCGCCCGTGCGGCTGCGGACCTGGCATCCTGGGCGGCGGCAGCGCCAGCCCGCCAGCGTCTCCCCTCGGCACGGGTTTGAGGTCATCCCTCGAACGGGTTCGTTGCCCTGCCCCTGTTCTTCAGTGCCTCGAAGTGTTCCCTGTTCCAGTCGGACGCGCTGCTGCCCTGGCGCACGGCGCTCCGCAACGTGACGACCGGGCTGGAACGCCGGGGCGTCCGCCCGGCGGAGGCGCGGGCGCACGGCAACGACTGGCTGGCGCGCGTCGGCCTGGCCGGGCACGGCTACCGCCTGCCGCACCAGATATCGGGCGGGATGCGCAAGCGCGTGGCCCTGGCGCAGACGATGATCGTGGACCCCAAGATCATCCTGACGGACGAGCCGTTCAGCGCGCTCGACGTGCAGAGCGCTCGACGTGCAGACCCGCGTGCTCATGGAGGATGAGCTGCTGGAGCTGTAGGCCGCGGACTGCACGTCCGTGCTGCTCATCACCCACGACCTGGAGGAGGCGATCAGCCTGTCCGACCGGGTGGTCATCGCGCGATGCGGCGTGTGGAGCCGCGCAGCGGGGCGGGGGCGGCCCTTGTGGCGAGCCGGGGCGCCTGGGCGTGGATGTCCGTCCCGTGCCGCCGCCGGGCCACCCTGCCTTGCCGCCCTGCAACTGACCGGCACCGCCGCCGGCAATCTGCTCTGCAGGGCGCAAGCCCGTCCGGGCCGGGTTGGGACGGGCACGGCCGCATCGGCCCGGTCTGCGGCACGCCGCCGGTGCGCCCGCTCGGACCAAGGCCGGTTCTGCGCTACGCTCCCGCCTCCGGCGTTGCAACGCCTGACCTCCCAATCCTGGAAGCCCCGCCCTGGAAGCCCCGCCATGATCCGGCTTGCCGACGACCTGCCCTCCATTCTCGCGATGACTGAGGCGGCGGTGGGCGTGGACAGCGGCACCTACCACGTCCCGGGCGTGCAGGAGGTCATCGGCATGTGGGCCGCCCACCTGGCGGGCAGCGGCTTCGCGGTGGAGCGCACGCCCTTGCCTGGGCGCGGGGACCAGCTCACGGCCCGCCGGGCGTTCGGCAGCGGGCGGCGCATCCTGGTGCTGGGCCGTGCCGACACCGTCTGGCCCGCAGGCACCGCCGCGGACTGGCCGTTCCGCAACGACGGCACGTTCCTGACCGGCCCCGGCGTCGGCGGCATGAAGGCGAACGTCGTCGTGGCCCTGCACGCCCTGCGCCGTCTGGTCCCAGGGGCGTCCATCGGGGCGCCGCCCCATGCGGCGGTGGATCCCACCTGGTCCGACCCCGCGCACCCCATGGTCGGCATCATCCAGGACAACGTTGACGGCCTGCTGGGCTTCCGGCCGCCGCCGCGGGTGCCGGCCTACGTTTACGGCCCGTCCCCGGAGGGCCTGGGCGGCCCGGACGAGGGCGTGAAGGTGGACGAGTTCCTGCACGTCGTGCGCACCCACGCGATCTCGGCCTGGCGCTGCCGGTCGGGTAGCTAGGAGCAGGCACGGTGCAGCAATGGGGGGCAGGATGAGCGCAACGGGGAACACGGCCCAGGCCGCGGCAGGCGTCACGCTGGTGCGCAACGCGCGCTTCGCCGTGGCATGGGACCCCGGCGCGGGCGGCCACGCCTACCGCACCGGAGTTGACGTGGCGTTCGATGCATCCGGCATCCTTCA
>CAXUHB010000036.1:0-40074 GCA_964250755.1 uncultured Acetobacteraceae bacterium
CCACGGTCATGCGGTCATACGGGAACGCCGCCGTCGCCCCGGGCGCGCCGTCACCTGCACCCTGCTGCGTCGCGCTGAACTCCACCGTGTCGTCGGTCACCGGTCCGCCTCCCCCGAAGAGGGGCGGCTCGCCACCCCGCGCAACGTCCGTTGGTCCAACGTTCTGTCAGGGCTGTTGGCTGCCATTGCGTTCTTCGCAATCTTCCTGAGTCCCTGCGCCGGCGTGCAGGAGGGCAATCCGCCGCACGTCCACACGGCGCGGATCACGGGTGGCAGGGAGGAGCCCATGCTGCGGCACCCCGTCGCGCCCTCGGCCGCTGCCTAGGTCATCACGGGGTAAAGGTGAGCATGACCTATGCCCTGGTCGGCATCGTGATCGGCAGGGTCGTGTCGGCCGGGGACGGCAAGCTGACCTGCCAGGCGGCAGGCCTGTTCCGAACGACGTCGGTATGCGCGAGCGCCCTCGCCCAGCGGCAGGTTCCCCTCCGCGGGCTGGAACAACACGACTAGACTGCCGCGCGGTCGGTGCGCCCCTACGCGAACACCTCGGCACCGGCTATCAGGCCGTGGGCGCGGTGTTCGTGACGGCACCCTTCCGTGAGCGGCTCCGGACGCGGCAGCGACCATGCAGGCCTTCAGCGCAATGGCGGACTTGGCCGGTCAGCGTCGGCGCCACCCTGGCGGGGCAGGCGGCAGCAACGAACCGTTCATACCGGATCATGCGGACCTGCGGATGCGGCGCAGGCCAACCATCTCGCAGCTCGGCGCGGTCAGCGCCGCCCAGGTTAGCGCCGCCGCGGACATGGCTGCCAGGCGCAGCTCGCCCTCGCCGACCTTGTCCCGGGTGTCCGCTGCCGTCAGCACATGCCGCAGGTTGGAGGTGGGCTCGTCGAAGCCGGCTACCAGCCGCAACGCCGGGATGCCGTGCGCGGCGAAGTTGGCGTGGTCCGAGTTCTCCATCGGCGGCAGGTGAACCCCGGCTGGCAACCCGGATGCCGCCGAGACCTGGCGCACCCACGCGCCCAGCGCCGGAAAGCCGCTGCAAAGCGCGGTCAGCCCGGCCGCGCCCGCCACGGAGTCCAGGTTGACGTTCAGGGCGATCCCGTCCCGCTCGGCGGGTGTCAGCCCCTCCACATAGGCCCGTGACCCGGTCAGCGCCCACTCTTCCGCGCTGAACAGCGCCAGCCGCAGTCCGCGGCGGAACCCGGCGGCGTGCGGCGCCAGGGCGCGGGCGACGGCCAGCGCCACGGCGACGCCGGACGCGTTGTCCATGGCGCTCTCCGCCGGGTCGTGCCCGTCCACGTGGGCGCTCAGCACCACCCACCCGACCTCCCGTCCCGGCAGGTCGAACAACAGCGTCTCCGTCTCGACAGCGAACTCCCGCGTCAGCAGTCCGGCATGTAGCCGGGCAGGGGTGTTGACTGGGGACAGCCGGGCTGCGGCCTCCGGGGTGATGCCGAAGGCGGGGATGCCCGCCTCCCGCCGGCGCCCGGACGACCCGGCGACGGCCGCGGCGGGCAACGGCCCGGCGATCAGGAAACCTGCCGCTCCGGCCGCCAGCGCCGCCGCGTATTTCCGCCGCCGATGGATGTGGCCCGCCGCGAACATGTACTCGTGCCGGACCAAGGCGAACCGCCCGCGCAATTCCCGGTCCAGCGCCGCGAACTCCTCCGGCGTGCCGCGCCCCACCGGAACCACCTCGGCCTCGATGCCGCCGGGCGGGGTAGGGGCCGACCGCAGCAGGGGCAGGCAGGGCAGGGGGATGCGGCCCCCGTCCTCCAAGAGGTGCAGCGCCGCATGGGTCGCTTCCCAGCCGTCGTAGGGCGCCGGCAGAACCTGTGCGGCCTGTCCCGTGGCATCCCGGCCCATTCTGCGGACTAGGTCGAGCGCCGCACGCTCAGACGGGGTGCCGGCCCGCCGCCCGCCGGTGTCGCAGATCGCTGCGAATTGTTGGGGCAGCACGGGATCACGCAGCAGGCGGGCGATCACTTCGTCGGGCAGGGCAGGGCTTAATGTCATATCTGGCTTCCTTGAAGGTATGGTGCCAGGTGGCGGTCAACGGCTGCGGCGAACTCGGCTGCCAATAGGGAGGGGCTGCCCCGGGCCGGGCCGAGCAGCCCAAGCTCATAGGTGATGGCAGGGGCGAAAGGGCGCACCACCACTCCAGGCCCGGCCTCCGCGGCGCTGAACGGGTCCACGAGGCAGACCCCGGTCCCGTGCCGGGCAAGGTTGACCGCGGTCGCAAAGTACTCGCATTCGGCGACGACGCGGCACTCGGCGCCTGCGGCCTCGAAGGCGCGGGCGATGGCGGGCACCGTGCTGTGGATGGGCAGCATGGCGATGAAGTCGCGCCCGTCCAGCAGCGCCGGCGTGACCTCCGGCTGCTCGCATAGGGGGTGCCCCGTTGCCATCACCGCCACGGTCGGGAAACGGTAGCGCCGCAGCACGGTGTCGGCGCGGTCGAACGGCGGCTCGGCGATCCCCAGGTCGATGGCCTGCGCCGCTACGAGGGACCGCACCTCCCGCGAGCTGCGGGTCAGGAAGCGCACGGTCACGTCCGGCCGCCCGGCGCGGAAGGCGGCGGCGACGCGGGGAAGCCAGGCGATGCCCGGGCCGGGGTTGCTGCCCAGGGTCAGGTGGCCGCGCCGCGCCGCGGCTATGTCGGCCACCACGTCGTCCAGCATGGCGATGCCAGCCAGGACGCGTGTTGCTTCCATGTGCAGCAGCTCTGCCTCCGCCGTGGGCACGACCTGGCGGCCATCGCGCCGGAACAGGGCGAAACCGACGTGCCGCTCCAGCCGCTGCAAGGCGCCGCTGACCGCCGGCTGTGTAATACCGAGTGACCGTGCGGCCTCCGTTAGGGAGCCGCGCTCCATGATGGCGCTGAAGATCTCGACTTGCCGGACATCCATCACCGGCAGTTATATATCCGGCGGTCGCACTTGCAAGGCGGCGTCGAAGCGAGCGGATTCGAGCCTGTGGCGGTGCCCGGCACCACTGGTTTTTCGGTATCATGCTCACCCTGCCAGCACGCTTGCCGCTCTGGCATCACGCTTGCTAGTAGTTGTAGTTATGCATGCACCCGTACATAGCATTTTGGCAGCGGAGGGTTTGGGCAAGACCTTTGGTGTCCACACCGTGCTGTCCCAGGTGGACCTTGCGCTTCAGGAGCGGGAGGTCGTGTGCGTGATCGGGCCGAGCGGCTCCGGCAAGACGACGCTGCTGCGCTGCCTGGCGTTGCTGGAGCAGCCGGCGGCAGGCCGCGTCACTATGCGCGGACGGGTCGTGTCCCAGCCGCGCTCGGACGCCGCCGTGCGCCAGGCCGCCCACGCGGTGCGGGCCGAGATCGGCATGGTGTTCCAGCAGTTCAACCTTTGGCCGCACATGACTGTGCTGGCCAACGTGATCGAGGCGCCGATGCGTGCCCGCGCCACCCCGCGCGACCAGGCCGTCGCCGACGCCGAGCGGCTGCTGGCCAAGGTCGGCATGTCGGACAAGCGGGACGCCTACCCGGCCCGGCTGTCGGGCGGCCAGCAGCAGCGCGTCGCCATCGCCCGCGCCCTGGCCATGAACCCGGCCGTGCTGCTGTTCGACGAGCCGACCAGCGCGCTCGATCCCGAGTTGCGGCGGGAGGTGCTGCTGGTGATGCGGGACCTGGCGGCAGAGGGCATGACGATGATGGTGGTGACGCACGAGATGGGATTTGCCCGCCGGGTCGCCAGCCGCGTGGTGTTCATGGACGGCGGCATGGTCGTGGAGGAGGGCGAACCCGCCCGCTTCTTCGCGGCGGCCGGGACGGAGCGGGCCAGGCGCTTCCTGGCGCATTTCGAGGATTAGAGGGTGCGGTCCATGCGGAAGCTCTTGTTGGCGGGCCTGGCTGGTGTGGCCTTGTGCGTTGGATTGATGGGCGAGGCGTTCGCGCAGCAGGCGGACTCACGTCTGTACCGGATTACCAAAGCCGGGGTGCTTCGGGTGTGCATGTGGCCGCTCTACTACTCCATCTCCATGCGCGACCCGAAGACCGGGGAGCTGGTCGGCATCGACGCCGACCTCTCGAAGGAGTTGGCGCGGGACATGGGCGTCAAGCTGGAGGTCGTCGAAACCAGCTTTGGCACCTTCATCGCCGACTTGCAGGCCAACAAGTGCGAGATCGGCATGTTCGGCGTCGGCGCCACGATGAAGCGGGCGCAGGCCGTCGAGTTCAGCCACCCCTACCTCGTGACCAACGTCTATGCCGTGCTGCGCGATGGCGGCGCGATCAAGGATTGGGCCGACATCGACAAGAAGGGCGTGAACGTCGCCGTCACCCTGGGCAGCTACATCGAGCCGTTCATGCGCGCCTATCTGAAGAATGCCACGCTGACGCCCGTCGCCCCGCCGGCGACCAGCCAGGCCGAACTGATGTCGCGCCGGGCCGACGTCATCATGACCGACTTCCCCAGCGCGCTGCGGATGACCAAGGAGTTCGAGGGCACCAAGTTCCTGCTGCCGCCGGAGAAGCTGGCGGTGACGCCCTACGCCTACGTCGTGCCGCAGGGTGACCAGGTCTGGCTGAACTACGTCAACCTGTGGGTGGACACGATCAAGCTGGACGGGCGCTTGGCCGCGGCGGCGGCCCGGCACGGACTTGGCCCCATCGTGGCGCCGTAGCGCGGGCGCGGGGCCGTGGGCGGCTACCGGTTCCGCTGGGACGTCATCCCGGCCAACCTCGACTTCCTGCTGTCCGGGGTTGGGATGACCCTGCTGATCTCGGCGCTGACGCTGGTCGCCGCCACGCTGGGCGGGCTTTTGATCGCCTCCATGTCCGCTTCCCGCGCCTGGCCGCTGCGGGCGGCGGCGACCGGCTTTGGCGAGCTGATCCGCAACACGCCGATCCTGGTGCAGCTGCTGTGGGTCTATTACGTGCTGCCGATCCTGCTGGACATCAGGATGGACGCGCTGACGGCCTGCATCATCGGCCTGTCCATCTATTCTTCCGCCTTCATTGCGGAGGTGTTCCGCGCTGGCATCCAGGCTGTGCCTGCCGGGCACAGGGAGGCAGCGCAGGTGTTGGGGCTGTCGCCGGTCCAGGCCTTTGCCCGCATCGTCGCGCCGCAGGCGATCCGCACCGTGCTGCCGCCGCTGGCCGCGAACTTCGTGCAGCTTATCAAGTACTCGTCCCTGGCGGCGGTGATATCGGTCGGCGAGGTCACGCGGCGAGGGATGGAGCTGTCATCCAGCACCTTCCGGCCATTGGAGATCTTCTCGTTCATCGCGGTGATCTACTTCCTGATCTGCTGGCCGCTGTCCCAGGGCGTCCGTCTGTGGGAGCGCCGCCTTGCCCGGCGCTGACCCGCGCGCCCTGGTCGGGGCGCCCGGCCAGGGCCAGGTCGCGCGCTGGACCCTCGCGCTGGTCCGGGCGGCGTCGCCCAATCCGCCCGGCAGCACCCAGGTGGTGGCCGACGTCGCCGCTGGGATCATCCGCACCTCGGTGCGGGGTGCTGAGGTCACGCTCCATCCCGGTCCCGGCGGGGTCACCAACCTGGTCGCGCGCATTCATGGAGCCGGGGCGGGGCGGGGACCGGGGAAGCGGGTCGTGTTCAATGGGCACCTGGACACCTATCCTGTCGGCGACGCCGCGGGCTGGACCGCAGACCCGGCAGGCGAGATGCGGGACGGGCGCATCTACGGACGCGGCAGCGCCGACATGAAGGGCGGCATCGCCGCCAGCATCGCCGCCCTCGCCGCCCTCGCCGCCCAGGGCGCGCACTGGCGCGGGGAGGCCGTGCTGACCCTGGCCGGGGACGAGGAGAGCATGGGGCCGGCCGGCACCAAGTGGCTGATGGACCATGTGCCCCACGCCTCCGGGGACGCCGCCATCCTCGGCGACGCGGGCTCCCCGCATGTGCTGCGCTTCGGCGAGAAGGGGTTCCTGTGGGTGGAGGTCGAGGTCCGGGGCCGCGCGGCGCACGGCGCCCACGTGCATCTGGGCGAGAACGCAGTGGAGCGGCTGTTGGCGGCCTTGGCCGGGTTGCAGGCGGTGCGGGGCCTGCCCGTGGCCGCGCCGGATGCGGTGCGGGCCGCCATCGCGGCGTCGCGCGCCGTCTCGGAGCCGCTGGCCGGCGCTGGGGAGGGCGACGTGCTCGGACGGGTGACGGTGAACATAGGACGGGTCGAGGGCGGCACCTCGACTAATCTTGTCCCTGACCTGGCCCGCGCCGGCCTGGACGTCCGGCTGCCGGTGGGCGTCACGGCGGAGGACGCCGCAGCGGCCCTCGCCCGCGCCCTGGATGTGCCCGGTGTCAGCCACCGCATCATTCGCCGGTTCGAGCCAAACCACACCGATCCCGGCACCGTCCTGGTCCGCACCTGCGCCGCCGCGGCGCGGGAGGTCACGGGCGGGGACGTCGCGGTCAACATGCGCGTCGGCGCCTCGGACGCGCGCTGGTTCCGCATGGCGGGCATCCCCGCCGTCGTCTATGGCCCCGCGCCCCACGGCATGGGCGGGCCAGACGAGTGGGTGGACGTGGCCGAGCTGGACCAGGTGGCGCGCGTCCACGCCTTGACCGCCTTCGACCTGCTGCGAGGGGACGTACCGTGACCGAGGGCTTGTTCCACCCGCCGCGGACCTTCATGGGCGTGCCGGCGGGGCTGCCGGAGCCGGGCTGCCGGGCCGCGGTGCTTGGCGTGCCGTTCGACTGCGGCACGCACGCCCACCGCGTCGGCGCGCGGGACGGCCCGGCGGCGGTGCGGCATGAATCCCGGCTGATCCGGCGCTACCACCCCATGCTTGCGGATGTGGACGTGCTGGACCTCATGCGCGTGGTGGACTGCGGCGACGTGGCGCTGACGCCGGGCCGGATAGACGACGCCTTTCCGCGGATCGAGGCGGCGGCCGGGCGCATCCTGGATCTCGGGGCGGTTCCGGTGGGCATCGGGGGAGACGGATCGGTGTCGTTGCCGCTGATGCGTGCCGCTGGGCGGCGCCATCCCGGCATGGTGGCGCTACATGTGGACAGCCACACCGACGCCTACCCCTACACGCCCGATGACCGGCTGAATGCCTCCACCCAGTTCACTCTTGCGGCGGAGGAGGGGTGGGTGGACGCTGCCAGCTCTTGGCACGTCGGGGTGCGCGGGTTTGTGTACCGGCCCGGCGTAATGAACCATGCGCGGAGCCTGGGCTTCCGGGTGGTCACGGCGGAGGACATGCTGCGCCGCGGTTTCGCGCAGGCCATGGCGGAGTTCCGGGACACGGCGGCGGGACGGCCGGTGTACCTGTGCTGGGATATGGACGTGTTCGATCCGTCCGTGGCGCCAGGCGTCTGCACGCCGACCTGGGGCGGGCTTTCGGCGCGGGAGGGCATCGAGCTGATGCGGACGCTGACCGGGCTGCACATCGTCGCCGCCGACTTCAATACGGTCAGCCCGCCGCAGGATGTGGGCGGCATGGCGGCGCACCTGTGTGCGCACATGATGATGGAGGCCATGTTGCTGCTGGCGCGGCAGGCCGGCCTGCTGGAAGCGGCATGACGGCGCACCAGGACGGTACGCTGCCCCGCGTGGCCGCGCGCCAGTTGTGCCCGGACGGGTTTGCGCCATTTGGCGACGTGCTGGCACATCGCGGAACGGACCGGCGGACGGGGTTTCCCGGCGCCTTGCAGGCCACCGCCGCGTCGCCCCGCCCGGCGCTGTGGATCAGCAGGGTGACGGCAGCGCAGCACCTGCCGTTGCGGGTGGAGCGCATGGAGCGGCACCTCCATGCCGCGCAGAGCTTCGTGCCGATGCACGCCGGGCGCTGGCTGGTCCTGGTGGCCCCGGGTGCTTCCGGCGGCGGCCCCGACCCGGCCCGTGCACTCGCTTTCCTGGCCGGCCCCGGCATCGGCGTCTGCTATCGTCCCGGCACCTGGCATGGCAGCCTGGCCGTGTTGGATGCCCCGGCGGAGTTCCTGGTGCTGATGTCCGATGCCGGCCACCCCGACGATGACGAGTTCCGCCCCGTCGTACCGTTCCTGGTGACGGCATGACGGATCACCCCGGGCGCGACTTCATCGGCTACGGCCCCCATCCGCCCGACCCGCAATGGCCCGGCGGTGCCCGCCTGGCGCTCAACATCGTGCTCAACTTCGAGGAAGGGTCCGAGCTGTCCTATGCGGACGGCGATGGTGTGACCGAGACTGGGCTGACCGACGGCGGCGGCGGACCGCCCGGGCGCGACCTGGCGGCGGAGAGCATGTTCGAGTACGGCAGCCGCGTCGGCTTCTGGCGCCTGATGCGGCTGCTGCGGGACCGCTCCATGCCCGCCACCATCTTCGGCTGCGCCGTGGCCCTGGAGCGCAATCCGCCCGCGGTCCAGGCGATCCGGGACGCAGGCTTCGACGTGTGCTGCCACGGGCGCCGCTGGGTGCACCACGCCGGCATGGACGAGACGCTGGAGCGGCAGGAGATCGCGGATGCCACCCGGTCCCTTAAGGCGCTGCTCGGGACGGCACCCCTGGGCTGGTATTGCCGCTACGGCCCCGGCGTGAACACGCGCCGGCTGCTCGTGGAGCACGGCGGCTTCCTGTACGACTCCGACGCCTACAACGACGAGCTGCCGTACTGGACGCAGGTGGCCGGGACGCCGCACTTGGTCGTGCCGTACGGCCTGACCAACAACGACGCCAAGTTCGTGCGCGGCGGCGTGGCGACGGCCGGCCAGTTCTTCGAGGTGCTGCGCGACGCCGCGGAGATGCTGCTGCGGGAGGGTGCGCGGGCACCCAAGATGATGTCCGTGGGCTTGCACCTGCGCCTCGCCGGGCATCCCAGCCGGGCCGCCGGGGTGGAGCGCTTCCTGGACTGGGCGGCGGCGCAGGACGGCATCTGGACCACCCGGCGCCTCGACATCGCGCGGCACTGGATGGACGTCCATCCCGCTGCCAGCTTCTCCGCAACACGTTCAAAGGAACAGGGATGATGGCCCACTTCATGCGGCGCACGGTCCTGGCCGCGGCGCTGGCGTTGCAGCTTGCGCCGGGCGCACGGGCGCAGGACGCCGACCACCCGGCGGACAAGCCGCTCGTGCTCGGTTCCGACTTCGGCGTGGCGCCGTGGATGGTGCGCGGCGCCGGGGGACCGGAGGGCTTCGGCATGGACCTGGCCACCGAGTTGGCCCGGCGCCTGCACCGCCCGGGGGTGGAGGTGTCGGACGTCAACTTCTCCAACCTGTTCGCGGCCCTGTTTGCCAAGCGCATCGAGTTCACGGTCAACCCGTTGAACATCACCGCCGAGCGGGCGGAGCGGATGCTCTACACGCAGCCGTTCTTTGCCACTGGCAACGGCTTCTTGGTCAAGGCGAACGAGGCGATGCAGGGGTTCGGCGACCTGCGCGGCAAGGCGTTGGCGGTCAACCGTGGCACCATCTCCGACACGTGGGCGACGGCGAACGCGGAGGCGATGGGCTTCGAGATCCAGCGCTACGAGACGTTCCCCGATAGCGTGCAGGCGGTGTTGACGGGGCGGGCCTTCACCGCGCTGAACGAGGTGCCGACCGTGGTCTATGCCGCCAGTCGCAACCCGCGGGTCAAGGTCGGCTTCCAGGATCTGAACGGACGCAACTTCGGGCTGGCGTTCCGCAAGGAGGACACGGCCTACCGCAACCGGGTGGACGACGTGCTGACCTGCATGAAACGGGACGGGACGCTGGCCGCGATGTATCGCAAGTGGTACGGCGCGGCGCCGCCGCCGGGCACGGCGATCGAGACGCAGTACCCCGGCTACGGTCCGCCCGGCCTGCCCGGCCACGATCCGACGCCGCACGAACCGGCCTGCGGCTAGAGCATCATCGGATCAAACGTGTACACGTCTCGACAAAGATGCTCGTAGAAACAAAGGCTAGACCGTGTCCGGTGCGCCTATCCGCACCGAACACGGTCTAGCGCCCGCTTGGACCGGCTGCTCGACACGTTCGCCAATGTTGGTGTGCTGGCCCGTTCCTGGCCGGCGGTGTTCGCTGGTTTCCTGGTGACGATCGAGGTCGCGGCGGCGACGGTGCTGCTGGGGTTGGGGCTGGGCTTCGCGCTGGCGCTGCTGCGGAGCCTGGACCGGTGGGTGCTGAACTGGGCGATCACCGCCTGGGTGGACCTGTTCCGCACGTTGCCCCAGCTGGTGGTGCTGGTGTTCGCCTACTTCGCGCTGCCCTATGCCGGGGTGCGGATCGGACCGTTCCTGGCCACGACCCTGGGATTGGGGGCGGTGCTGTCGGCGTTCGCCGCGGAAGCATTCCGGGCCGCGATCCTGGCGGTTCCCGCGGGTCAGTGGGACGCCGCACGGGCGCTGGGGCTGGGGTGGGGACGGACGATGCGGGGGGTCGTGCTGCCGCAGGCGGTCCGGCTGGCGACGCCGCTCCTGACCAACCGCTCCATCGCCATCGTGAAGGGCACCGCGCTGGGCACCGCCATCAGCCTGCCGGAGCTGCTGGGGGAGGCGCAGGCGGCCACGTCCATGCTGGCCAACCCGTCGCCGCTGCTGCTGGCGGCCGGGCTCTACCTGGTCTTGTTCCTGCCGCTGGTCGTCCTCAGCCGGCGGCTGGAACGGCGATACGGCCCGGCGTGAGCCGATGGCGGAGTTCCTGGACAACTTCGCCAACCCCGCGTCCCTGGTCCAGGCATGGCCGCTGCTGCGCCAAGGCTTGGAACTGACACTGTTGCTGGCGGTGGTGGCGCTTCCATTGGCCTTTGCCGCCGGGCTGTTGCTGGCGGGGGCGTGGAGCCTGCGGCTGCGTGGGCTGAGCGGCGCCATCGTGGCCCTGATCGACGTGCTGCGCTCCTTTCCCGTGCTGGTGCTGCTGATCCTGATCTTCTACGGCCTGCCCTTCCTTGGGCTGCGGCTGCCCAACTTCGGTGCGGCGGTGCTGGCGCTGGTGCTGAACAACGCCGGCTACTTCGGCGAGATCCTGCGCGCGGGGATCGCCGGCGTGCCGTCCGGGCAGGACGACGCGTTGCGGGCGCTCGGCCTGACGCGGTTGCAGGGGTTGCGCCTGGTCGTGCTGCCGCAAGCCGTGCAGTCTGTGCTGGCGCCGCTGACCAGCAACGCGCTGGAGTTGGTGAAGGCGACCTCGGTCGCTGCGATGGTCGCCTTGCCGGAGCTGCTGCGCTCGGCCCGGGTCGCGCAGGAGCAGACCTACGACCCGACGCCGCTGACGGCCGCCGCCGTGATGTTCTTCGTGCTGCTGTGGCCATTCGCGCGGCTTACGGCGCGCATGGAGCGGCGCATGCTGGCGCGCCGGCGGTGACGGGAATGCGGCCGGCCGCTGCACCCCGCGGTAGACGCATGCGCCGCCGCAGCGCCTTGACCGGAACCGGAGCGGCTGCGCTGGCCCGTCCCGTCATCACGCGTGCCGCCGCCGGGACCACGCCGTGCTTCGCGCGGGATAGACCTCGCGTTCACCGACCCGGTCCTTGCCGCCGTGGCCCAGGTGGGGCGCACCCCCTGGCGGGCCGCCGTGCTGGGACGTGCCATCCCGGTCCGGTCACGGTTCCCGTTGTGCAAAGGTGGCTGAACGTCCCCGCAGAGCGGAAGGTGTCGGTGGCCCGTGGCCTGTCAGACCTGGCGGTCCGGCGCTTGGGCGAAAGCGGTTGCGCGCTGGCCAAGGCATGACCGATTGTTCCTGCTGCCGGGTTCGCCGGCATGGAGATGCGACATGAAGCTGAAAGCCCTCGCGCTCGGTGCGCTGCTGTCCGCCGTCCTGTCCGGCGCCCCGCCGGCCCAGGCGCAGCAGGCGCTGCGGATCGGCGCGACGCCCACCGGGATGCCGTTCACCTTCCTGGACACCAAAAGCAACACCATCCAGGGCATGATGGTGGACCTCATCACCGCCATCGGGCAGGAGAACGGGCTGCCGGTCGAGGTGCAGCCCATGCAGTTCTCGACCCTCGTGCCGGCGCTGACGACGGGCAAGCTGGACGTGGTCTCGGCCGCGATGCTCATCACGCCGGTGCGCCAGCAGGTCATGGACTTCAGCACGCCGGTCTATACCTACGGGGAGGGGCTGGTGGTGCCCGCCGCGGACAAGCGGGACATCCTGGACGCGAAGGAGCTGGCCGGCGGCACGGTCGGCGCGCAGGTCGGCACGGCCTATGTCGAGCCGCTCAAGAAGCTGGGCGTGTTCACCGACGTGAAGGTCTATGACACCTCGCCCGACATCCTCCGGGACGTGGCGGCAGGGCGGCTGCAGGGCGGCTTCGCGGACTTCCCCATCGTCGCCTACGCCATCGGCCAGGGGAACTACCCCGGCCTGCGCTTGGTGCGGTCCTACAAGCCGATGGTCGTCGGCTCCATCGGCATCGCCGTCCGCAAGGACGAGCCGGAGCTGCTGGCGAAGATCAACGCCACCCTGGAGCGGATGCGCGGGGACGGGCGCCTGCAGGCCATCCTGACCAAGTGGGGGCTGTAGCCGCTCCGGCATGACAGGGTTCCTGGCCGACGCGCGGGAGTTCCTGCCAATCCTGCTGCAAGGGGTGTGGCTGACGGTGCTGGTCACGCTGGGATCGCTGGCCCTGTCCACCGTCTTGGGCCTGGCCTGGGTTCTGATGCGGGTGTCCGGCGTGGCGTGGCTGGCGCGGATCAGCGTGGTGCTGGTCAACCTGATCCGCGGCGTGCCGATCATCGTCATCCTGTTCTACGTCTATTTCGTCATGCCCGACCTGGGCGTCTCGCTCAGCGCCGTGCAGGCCGCGGTGATCGGGCTGGGCCTCGCCTACTCCGCCTACCAGTCCGAGAACTTCCGCGCCGCCATCGAGGCGGTGGACGCCGGCCAGCGGGAGGCGGCGGCGTCCATCGGCATGGGATGGGGCCTGTCCATGCGCCGGGTGATCCTGCCGCAGGCCCTACGCGTGGCGCTGCCGGGCTTCGGCAACGTGTGCGTGATGATGCTGAAGGACAGCTCGCAGGCGTCCACCATCACGGTGGCCGAGCTGGCGTTGCAGGGCAAGCTGATCGCCAGCTCCACCTTCAAGAACACGGCGGTCTTCAGCCTGGTGGCGCTGCTGTACCTGTGCATGAGCCTGCCGCTGATCCTGGTGGTGCGGCGGCTGGAGCGGCGGGCGGCGCCGCGGTGATCGAACTGACAGACGTCCACAAGCGGTTCGGCGCCAACGAGGTGCTGCGCGGCATGACCGCGCGGGTGGACGCCGGGGAGGTGGTGTGCATCATAGGGCCGTCCGGCTCGGGCAAGTCCACCCTGCTGCGCTGCGTGAACGGCCTGGAAAGGCACGATGCCGGCACCATCACGATCGCCGGGCAGCGCGTGGACCCCGCGCACAGCTCGATACGGGCCGTGCGGACCGCGGTCTCGATGGTGTTCCAGCGGTTCAACCTGTTCCCCCACCGGACCGCGCTGGAGAACGTGACGGAGGGGCCGATCCATGTCCTCCGGGAAGCCGCGCCGGCGGCGCGGGATCATGGGCGGGCGCTGCTGGCCCGCGTGGGCCTGGCCGGGCGGGAGGGCGCCTACCCCGCGCAGTTGTCCGGCGGGCAGCAGCAGCGCGTCGCCATCGCACGCGCGCTGGCGATGCGGCCCAAGGCAATCCTGTTCGACGAGCCGACCTCGGCCCTCGATCCCGAGCTGGTGGGCGACGTGCTGCGCGTCATGCGCTCGCTCGCCGACGACGGCATGACGATGGTGGTGGTGACGCACGAGATGGCCTTCGCGCGGGAGGTGGCGGACCGCGTGCTGTTCATTGACGGCGGGCTGATCGTCGAGCACGGCCCGGCGCGCGACGTGCTCGGCGCACCCCAGCACCCCCGCACGCAGGATTTCCTGCGCCGCGTCCTCAACCCGTTCCAGCCGGAGGCGCCGTGATGGCCGAACCCTTCCCGCTCGCCCCGTCGCTCTGGGCCGCCACGGCGCCGCCCGCGCCGGACACGCCGGCCCTGGCCGCGGATGCCCAGGCCGACGTGTGCATCATTGGCGGCGGCTTCTGCGGCCTGTCCGCGGCGCTGCACCTGGCGGAGGCCGGCACCCGCGTGGTGCTGCTGGAGGCGCACGAGCCGGGCTGGGGCGGGTCGGGCCGCAACGGCGGCCAGGTCATTCCCGGGCTGAAATACGACCCGGACAAGCTGGCGGCGCTGCTGCCCGGGGACGCCGGGGAACGGCTGGTGCAGTTCGCGGGCGGCACCGCGGACGTGGTGTTCGGCCTGATCCGGCGCCTGGGCCTCGATGTGCCGCACACACGATCCGGCTGGATCCAGGGCGCCCACACCGCGGCCGGGATGCGCGAAGCCGAAGCGCGGGCCGCGCAGTGGGCGCGGCGCGGCGCCGACGTGGCCGTGCTGGACCGGCGGGACGCCGAGGCGGAGCTGGGCACCGGGTCCTACCTGGGCGGCTGGGTGGACCGGCGCGGCGGCGGCATCCAGCCGCTCGCCTATGCCCGCGGGCTGGCCCGGGCGGCATTGGCAGCGGGAGCCGCCATCCACGGCCAGACGCGGGCGGCGGAGATCACCCGGCAGGACCGGCGCTTCCTGGTCCGCACCGCAGGCGGGCCGTCCGTGCGCGCCGACCGGGTGCTGGTCTGCACCAACGGCTACACCGGAGACCTGGTGCCGGGACTGCGGCGGTCGGTGATCGCGGTCAACTCGTTCCAGGTCGCAACGGCGCCGCTGGGCGGCAACGTCCGCCGGTCCATCCTGCCCAACGGACACGTGTCGTCGGACACGCGCAAGCTGCTGCTCTACTTCCGGCTGGACCATCAGGGCCGGCTGCTGATGGGCGGCCGCGGCCCGTTCCGGGAGCCTACGGGACCCGGCGACTGGGCGCACCTGGAGCGCGTGGTGTCCAAGATGTTCCCGCAGGTGGCGGGGACGCCCATCGCCCACCGCTGGTGCGGACGCGTCGCCGTCACGCGCGACTTCCTGCCGCACCTGCACGAGCCGGAGCCGGGGCTGCTGGTGGACATCGGCTGCATGGGCCGCGGCGTCGGGCTGCAATCCGCGATGGGCGCCGCCCTGGCCCGGCACATGCTGACCGGGGACGCCCTGCCGCTGCCGGCCACACGGGTGCAGCCCATCCCGCTGCACGGGATGCAGAGCCTGTACGTCGCGGCGACGATCGCCTGGTACCGGGCGAACGACGCGGGGCTACGATAGCCGCCGTGCGGACAGCACCGGTCTCGCCCTGGATTCTGAACCAGCCCCGGACCGCGATCCCTGCCGAGGATAGGGGTAACGTGGTGATCGAATGTCAGGGAGGGGCGGGCAGGCAGGGTCCGGCAGGCGCCAGCCGGGATCCCACTCCTGAGGCGCACACGGCGTATGCCCGACGCGGCAGGCCGGGTTTCAGCGGGGCCCCGGTTTGGCGCTTAATCGCGCTTGCATTTCACTATCGGCGGCACGCCGTGCAAAGCTTGGCGTCAGGCATGTCTTTCAATGGTGGTCGGGTGATGACGCGGTGCTGTCCTGCACGTCTGGCAAAAGTGTCTGAGGCCGTATCGCTACCCCGGCCGCTGCGGCTCGTGGACGGCGCCTGCACGGGCCTGTCTCCCATGCATCGGCTGGATGGCAACGGCGTGGAGCAGGCAACGGTCAATGCTGGACGGTAAGGCCCTTGCTGGCATCCCGCTGACCCCGGCCAACGCGGCGCCCCCCGCACCGGAGTATCCCTGGCCTGCCCCCTGGACCTCGGCGATGTTCCTGTCCTTCGACGTGGATGCGGAAAGCGCCTGGACCAGCAAGGACCCGGCCCATGCCGAGCGCCTGGTGACCATGAGCTTCGGCGGCTTCGAGGCGCGGGTCGGAACGCCCAAGCTGCTGGAGCTGCTGGACCAGCTTGGCCTCAAGGCGACGTTTTTCATCACGGGCTGGTCCGCGGACGCCCACCCGGCGATGTGCGAGGCGATCCTGCGCGCCGGGCACGAAATAGGGCACCACGGGTATCACCACCTGCTGCCCGACCCGCACGACCCGCGGATCCATGAGGAGCTTGACCGCGGCTTCGATGCCTTGAAGCGCCGCCTGGGCGTCGTGCCCACTGGCTACCGCGCGCCGTTCGGGGAATTCAGCGAGGCGCTGCGCGTGGGCCTCGTTCAGCGCGGGATCACCTACACGAGCTCGTTCCGCGACGATGTCAGGCCGTATCGCCATGTCCTGGCGGACGGCTCGCCGGGCACGGTCGAGCTGCCGGTCACCGCAAGCTACGACGACTGGATGCACGGCCTGTCCGCGCGGTTCAGCCCGCGCCCGATCTTCCCCAGGGAGCACGTGCTGTCCATCTGGAAGGACGAGCTGGACGAGACGCGCGACTGGGGCGCGATGGTCACCACGGTGCTGCACCCGCAATGCTCCGGGCGCCCGATGCGCCTGCGCCTGCTGCGGGAGTTCCTGACCTACGCCCGGTCCTGCCCGGATGTGTGGATTGCCACCGGCGAGGCGATCACGGCCAATTTCCTCCGGCACGAGGCGGCGGCACGGTGAAAGGCGCGGGCAGGGCGACGGGACGTGCATGGCGTCGGCGTGCGCCAGGTGCCCGGATGACACCGCCGTCCGTTGGCGCAAGCGGGTAGCGTGACCACCACCGCAATCTTCGGCAGCTACGTTCTTGCCCGGGGCGATGGGCATGGCCATGCGGCCCAGGATGTGCTCCGCGACCATTGGGTGCTGCTGGAGGGCAACCGCATTGCCGCCGTCACCCCGGCGCGCCCCCGGGCGGACCAGGTGTTCGACCGCCCGGGCCACTTCGTGCTGCCGGGCTTGATGAACCTGCACAACCACTGCTTCAGCGAGGCCGTGGCCCGCACCCATACCGAGGACGGCAACGGGCGCACGAACGGCGGAAGCATCGTCTATACGGTGCTGCTGCCCCTCACGAAGCGAGGCATCGAGATACTCTCGCCGTCCGAGCGGCTGGACATTGCGCGGCTGGGCATCCTGCAACTGCTGACAGGTGGCGCCACCACCGTCATGGAGCCGTTCCGGAACGGCATCCCAGAGATGTTCGACGCAGCCGCGGAGATGGGGCTGCGGTTCTACGGGGCGCCCTACCTGTTCTCGACCTCGGACGCACAGGCCGGGCCGGACGGGACCGTGCGCTATGCCGGCGATGACGGCCAGGCCGACCTGGACACCTGGGACGCGCTTCACGGCCGGTGGCACGGCGCGGTGGAGGGCCGAATCCGCCTGGCCATGAGTCCCCACGCCACCGACACCTGCGGCCCGGACCTGCTGCGCGCTTGCGCCGCACGGGCGCGGGCGCTGGACGTGCCGATCACCACCCACCTGGCGCAGAGCCGGCAGGAGGTCGAGACCATCGGGATGCGCCATGGTGGGCGCACCCCGGCGGAGTATCTCGACTGGCTCGGCCTGCTGGCGCCGGACCTGCTGGCGGCGCATTGCATCGCCAGCACCGATGCGGACTTGCGGCTGATGGCGGCGCGCGGGGCGACGGTACTGAACTGCCCGCGCGTCTTCGCCCGCACCGGGACCGTGGCGGCGTACGGCCGCTTCGCCGGGCAGGGAGTGCGGACGGTGGTGGGGACGGACGGCTACAACATGGACCTGCTGGGCGAGCTGAACGCGGCCTCGATGATCTCGAAGATCGCCGCGGGCCGGGCGGATGCCGCCACCGCGCCGGAGCTGATCGAGGCGGTCACGGGAACGGTGGCGGCGGCGGTGGGGCGTCCGGACTTGGGCCGCATCGCTCCGGGCGCCACGGCAGACCTGACCGTCGTGGACCTGACCCACCCGCAGCTGCAGCCGCTGTCGGACCCGCGGCGGGGGCTGATCGCGCTGGCGAACCGGGCCGACATCGCGCAGGTCTTCGTGGACGGGCGCCTGCTGGTGGATGCCGGGCGGCTGGTGGGCGGGGACGAGCAGGCGATCTGCGCTGCCGGGGCCGCGGCCATCGAGCGCATCTGGAACCTGCCGGAAGCCCGTGCGGCACTGCCGCGGTGAGAACTGGAAAGGTGACGCATCATGCCTGACGTGGAACTGGACTGGGGACGGCTGCACTATGGGGAGGTTGGCGGGGGGAAGGTTGGCGCCGGGGAGGTTGGCGCGGGCGATCCCGTCCTGCTCATTTCCGGGCTGAATGGCCTGGCCGCCCCGTGGCGTGCAGTGGCCGATGCCCTGGCGCCCCGGCTCCGCGTGATCACGCACGACCATCGCGGCCTGGGCGGCAGCGGTGCTTGGGACGGCGACTACTCGGTGGACCAGATCGCAGGGGACGTGCTCGGCCTGATGGACCGGCTCGGCCTGGCGCGGGCGCACCTGGTCGGCCACTCGCTGGGCGGCGCGGTGGCACAGGCGATTGCCGCCGACCATCCGGACCGGGTCGCGCGCCTGGTCATTTACGCCAGTTGGCCCGGCCACGACCCGTATTTCGCGCGGGTGATGACCGCGCGGCGTGAAGCCCTTCAGGTGTTGGGGGCCGAGTACTTCCTGCGCACCGGGCCGATCGGCATCTACCCGCCGCGCTGGATACGCGACAACGACGCGGCATTGCAGGCGGGTCTGCCGCGCCTGCTCGCGGATTTCGTGGGGACGCCCACGATGCTGCGCCGGATGGATGCCTGCCTGGCGCATGAACGCCGGTCGTCGCTGCCGCGCATCACGGCGCCGACCCTGGTGCTCGGGCTCGACGACGACGCCAGCACGCCGCCGCATTGCTCGGAGGAACTGGCGGCCCTGATCCCGGGCGCCACGTTGCGCCTGCTGCCTTACGGCGGCCACAACGCCCATGTGGTGGTGCCCGGCGAGGTCGCCGGCTGCCTCGACCGCTTCCTGTCGTCGTGAGCGGACCACGGCGTGCTTGAAGCCTGGCGGCGAGCGTCGCTGCACGGAACGCCGGCTGTTCTGGTGCGGGTGGCCCCACGGCAACGGTGGCAGGCTGCGCCAGACAGAAAACCAGGAGTTGCCGGATGACGCCCATGACCATCCCGCCCGTTCGGGGCCATGCGACCTTCTTGTACAGCGAGCCGGATTTCGGCATGGACCTGCACGGCGCCGACATCGCCTTCCTGGGCGTGCCGTACGGCAGCGGCTACGGCTTCGCCGAGCAGGTCCCAGACCAGTCCCGCGCCCCGGCGGCGATGCGTGCTGCGACCGACCGCATCCTGCGCGGCATCGAGCGATACGACTTCGACCTGGGCGGCCCCTTGTACGACGGACAGCCCGTGCGTGCCGTGGATTGCGGCGACGTGGCCGCGGATGTCGCCGTCCCCACCGCCCATGTCGCGCGGGCGGAGGAGGCGGTGCGCCGCATCCTGGCCGCCGGGGCGCTGCCGGTCGTGCTGGGCGGCGACCACGCTGTGCCGATCCCTGTGCTGCGCGCCTACGACGGCATCACGGCCGATGGCGGGCCGCCACTGACGCTGGTGCAGATAGACCAGCACATAGATTGGCGGGACGAGGTGGCCGGCGTGCGCGATGGATTGTCCAGCCCGATCCGCCGGGCATCCGAGATGGCGCATGTCGGCGCCATCCACCAGATCGGCCTGCGCGCCACCGGCAGCGCCCGGCCGGAGGAGGCCGCGGCTGCCCGGGCCTACGGCGCGGACTTGGTAACCGCCTACGAGCTGCATGACAGGGGGATGGCTGCGGTGCTGGACGGCATCGCCGACGGCGGGCGCTACTACGTCACCATAGACATGGATGGCATGGACCCGTCCTGCGCCCCCGGCGTCGCCGCACCGTGTCCCGGCGGCGTCAGCTTCGTGCAGGCCCGCGCGTTGCTGCACGGCCTGGTGCGGAAAGGGCATGTGGTCGGCCTGGACGTGGTCGAGATCACGCCGGGCACGGACGTGAACTGCCTGACCTGCATCACCGCCGGCCGGCTGATCGTCAATCTGCTGGGCGCCATGACGCGGGCCGGCGCTTTCCGCGGCGGCGCACGCACGGCTGGCACATCGCCTGCATCCCGCATAGCGTGACCACGGGCACCTGGCGCCAGGCCTGGCTGCCGGTCCGGCACCCTGTCCCGCCGGCCCGACCGTGGAACGGCACATAGCACCGGGCGCGGCACCGCCCATCCAGACCAGGAGCATGCCATGCAGATCACACGCCGCGCGGCACTCACCGGCGCCGCCCTCGCCCTCCCGGCGCTCCGGACTGCCCACGCCGCGGGCAACGTGCTGCGGATCGGCATCAGCAGCTCCCTGTCCCGCCTGGACCCGTTGATGACCACCATCGGCGACGAGTACATCTACGACAACCTGGTCTTCAACGGCCTGACCCGCATGGCCGAGGACCTGACGATCCAGCCCGACCTGGCGGAACGCTGGGAGTTCTCGCCGGACCTTAAGACCTGGACCTTCCACCTGCGCCAGGGCGTGACGTTCCACGACGGCACGACCATGACCTCCGCCGACGTGGTGGCGCTGTTCCGCCGGCTGCTCGACCCGGCGACCGCCGCCCCGTCCCGCAGCAACTACGAGATGGTGGCGTCCGTGGAGGCGCCGGACGCCAGTACGGTCGTGTTCACGCTCAGCTCGCCCTACGGCGGCTTCGCGGGTATCCTGTCGGACCGCCAGGTCAAGATCGTGCCTGCGGGCAAGGTCGCGCAACTGCCCACCGCCCCCATCGGCACCGGCCCGTTCCGCTTCGTGTCCTACACGCCCGGGGACCGGGTGGTGCTGGCCAAGCACGACGCCTACTTCGAGCCGGGGATGCCCCGTCTGGGCGGCGTCGAGCTGCGCATCATCCCGGAGATGAGCGCCAAGCTGGCGGCGCTGCAATCCGGCGACCTCGACGTGGTCTGGGACCTGCCGCTGGACCAGGTGAAGACCCTGCAAGGCCGTGCCGGGCTGCGGGTGGAAAGCGTGTCCAGCGGGTCGTGGGACGCCGCGATCATGAACAACAATACCGCGCCGTTCGACGACCCGCGAGTGCGGCTGGCGTTCCAGATGGCGGTGGACAAGGCGGACTTGGTGGAAACCGTGCTGTTCGGCCAGGGCGTTCCCACCATCAGCCCGATCCCGCCGACGCACGCCTTCTATGCCAGCAGCCTGCAGGTCCCCGCCGCGGACCCGGCGGGCGCGCGCAAGCTGCTAGCCCAGGCCGGTCACCCGAACGGCGTGCGCGTGCCGATCATCGTGCCGGTCGGCCGCGCGGTGCGGGAGCGTCTGGGCGTCGCCTTGCAGCAGCTTGCCAAGCCCGGCGGCTTCGACCTGCAAGTGCAGCGCGTGCCGTTCAGCAGCTTCGATGCGGAGGTGTCGGGCAAGGCGGCGCTGTACATTGACGGCTACTTTGCCCGGCCGACCATAGACACCAGCACCTTCCCCTTCCTGCACAGCACGGGAAGCTGGAACGCCAAGCTGTGGCACTACAACAACAAGGCGGTGGACGAGGCGCTGCTGGCCGCCCGCCTGTCCGGCGACGCCGCGGCGCAAAGGGAGCATTACCAGGCCATGCAGGCGGCGGTGCTGGCCGACCCGCCGGGGCTGTTCGCCTACGCCGTCAACTTCGCCTGCGCCTACCACGTCGGGGTGACGGGCGTGAAGACGCATCCGATGCGCTGGTTCGACCTGCGTCAGGCGGCGATGTCCTGACGCCCGGCCTGGCACGCCCCCGGCACGTCCTCGGCACGCACCCCGCTACGCCATGACAGGCTACATCCTCCGGCGGCTGTTGGGTGTCGTGGCCGTGGTGGCGGCGGCGAGCGTGCTGATCTTCGGCATCGTCCACATCCTGCCGGGCAACGTGGCCTATACGATCCTCGGCGAGTTCGCGACGCCGTCGGCGCTCGCGGCCTTGGAGGCGAGGCTGGGCCTGAACGACCCGCTGTGGCTGCAATACGGACGCTGGCTGGGCGGGGTGCTGCACGGGGACCTCGGGCAGTCGCTCAGCATGGACCGCCCGGCCGGGCCGGTGATCCTGGATGCGCTGGGGCGGTCGGCGGTGCTGGCCGGGCTGGCCTTCGCGCTGGTGACGTTCGGCGGCATCGGTCTGGGCGTGTTGGGTGCCGTGCGGGCCGGGCGGGCATCGGACCACCTGATGGGGGTGGCGCAACTGCTGTTCATCGCCATCCCCGAGTTCTTTTGGGCCATCCTGTTCATCCTGGTCTTTGCCTCCGGGCTGCGCTGGCTGCCGGCCACGGGCTATGCGCCGCTGTCGGACGGCGCCGGGGCTTGGGCGGCGCACCTGGTGCTGCCGGTCCTGGTGCTGGCGCTGGGCCTGATCGCCCACGTCTCCCGCCTGACCCGCGCGGCCATGCTGGAGGCATTGCGGAGCCGCTACGTGCTGATGGCCCGGGCCAAGGGCCTGAGCGGACGGCGGGTGCTGTGGCGGCACGCCGCGCCCAACGCCATGCTGCCGGCCATCACGATCCTGGCGATTGACTTCGGCCTGCTGATCGGCGGCGTCGTTGTGACGGAAACGGTGTTCGCCTACCCTGGCCTGGGCCGCCTGCTGGTCTTCGCCATCGAGCGCCACGACCTGCCGCTGCTGCAGGCGGGGATGCTGGTGCTGACGGCGATCTATGCGCTGGCGAACCTGGTTGCCGACCTGGCCTATGCCGCGCTGAACCCGCGCATCCGCCTGGCCGCCGCGGCGTGAGGGCCGTCCTGCTTCCCTGTCGGCGCGCGGCGCGCGGCGCTGCGGCAGTCCAGGAGCCGCAAGGACCGTGCTGGTGGCTTCCGGGTTGCCGAGCCGCTGGCGCAACTCGCGATGACGGACGGGGCGGATCGGCATGAGGGCCTTTTGGCCCGGGGTCGCGCTGCTCGCGCTGCTGGCCCTAGCTGCGGCATTGGGCGCCTTCGTGACGCCGTACGATCCCACGGCCTTTGCGGTCCGGATGCGCTTCGCCGTACCCAGCCTGCTGCACCCGTTCGGGACCGACGAGTTCGGACGGGACGTGCTGTCCCGCGTGCTGGCCGGGGCGCACCTGTCGCTGCTGATCGGCTTCGGCGCGATGGCGGTCAGCGTGGCGGCCGGGGTGCCGCTGGGGCTGTATGCCGCGTTCAGCCGGGGCTGGGGCGGTACGCTGGTGCTGCGCGCAGCCGACTTGGCGCTGTCGCTGCCGCCTGTGCTGCTCGGCCTGCTCATCCTGGCGGTGACCCCGCCCAGTCTGGGCAAGACCGTGCTGGCCGTGGGCATCGTCTATGTGCCGATCATGCTGCGCCTGGTGCGCGCCGTGGCGCTCGGCCTGTTGCAGGAGGACTTCGTGGAGGCCGCCCGCGCCCGGGGCGAAGGGGCGGCGTCCATTCTGGTGCGCGAGATCCTGCCCAACGCCTGGCCGCCGATCATCGTCGAGTGCGGGCTGCGCGTCACGTTCGCCATCCTGCTGGGGTCGGCGCTGTCCTTCCTGGGCCTTGGCCCGCAGCCGCCGGCCAGCGAGTGGGGGCTGATGATCGCGGAAAGCCGGGGGTTCCTGGACCAGGCGCCCTGGATCGGCCTGGCGCCGGGCCTGTGCCTGTGCGTGCTGCTGGTGACGGTCAACCTGGTGGGCGAGGGGCTGCGCGCCCGGCTGGACCCGGCCCATGCCTGAAACGCCGTTGCCTGGACCCGCGCTGCCCGGACCCTTGCTGGACGTGCAAGGCTTGTCCGTTGCGTTTCCCTCGGCGCGCGGCCCGGTCCATGCCCTGCAGGACGTGGACCTGGCGGTCGAACCCGGCGGCGCGCTGGCGCTGGTCGGCGAGTCAGGGTCCGGCAAGAGCACCGTCGTGCTGGCGCTGCTGGGCTTGCTGGGAACCGCGACGGTGCGAGCGCGGCGGATGGCGTTCGGCGGCGCGGACCTGATGGCGCAGGCCGCGGCCTTGCGCGGGCGGCGGCTGGCGGTGGTGTTCCAGGACCCGGCCTCCGCCCTCAATCCGGCGCTGAGCGTGGGCATGCAGGTGGCCGAACCCCTGCGGGTCCATGCCGGGTTACCTGCCACGGCGGCGCGGGCGGAGGCTGGCGCGTTGCTGGCCGAAGCCGGGCTGCCGCGCCCGGCGGCGCTGCTGGATGCCTACCCGCATCAGCTTTCCGGCGGGATGAAGCAGCGCGTGGCCATCGCGATGGCACTGGCAGCCCGCCCGCAGATGCTGCTGCTGGACGAGCCGACGACGGCGCTGGATGTCACGGTCGAGGCCGGCATCCTGGACCTGCTTGCCGCGCTGCGGGTGCGGCGCGGGCTGTCGCTGCTGCTGGTCAGCCACAACCTGGGCATCGTGGACCGGCTGTGCGACCGCGCGGCCGTGCTGTATGCCGGGCGGGTGGTGGAGGATGGGCCGGTCTCCGCCGTGCTGCGCGCACCGCGCCATCCCTATGCGCGCGGGCTGCTGGCGGCGGTGCCGCGGCCTGGCGCGACTGGCCCCCTGGCGCCTATCCCGGGCGGCCTGCCGGACCCGCGGGCGCCCGACCCCGGCTGCAACTTCCGCCCGCGTTGCGCCTTTGCCGCGTCGGGGTGCGAGGCGCCGCAGGCGCTGGCTGCCTGCGTGGCGCCGGAGGCGCTGGCTGCCAAGATGCCGGAGGCGCTGGATACCGATGTGCCGGAGGCGTTGGATGCCAAGACGCCGCAGGCACTAGACGCCAGGGCGCCGCAGGCGCGGGCCGTCGCGGGTCACGCCGTGCGGTGCTGGCGGGCAGGGGCAACGGCCGGCCAGGGCTGGCCCGCGCCGTCGCCGCTGCCGCCGCACCTGCCCCGTGCCGGCGTCCTGCTGCAGGCTGAGGGGATTAGCCGCCGCTTCGGCCCGGTGCAGGCGGTTGACGGCGTGTCCCTGACGGTGGCACCCGGCGAGGTCCTGGGCCTGGTCGGCGAGAGCGGCAGCGGCAAGAGCACGCTGGGCCGGCTGCTGCTGCGCCTGTTGCGGGCCGACGCCGGCACGCTGCGGTTCGGGGATGCGGACGTGCCGGACGACCCGCCGCTGGCGTTCCGCCGCCGGGCTGCCATCGTGCTGCAGAACCCCGACACCGCGCTGAACCCGCGCCAGACGGTCGAGGCCATCCTGCTGCGGCCGCTGCACCATTTCGGCCTGGCCCGCGGCTCCGCGGCGCGCGAAGACGTGGCGCGGCTGTTGCGCCTGGTCCGGCTGGACCCGTCCTATGCCGGACGCTACCCGCACCAGCTCTCGGGCGGGGAGAAGCAGCGGGTCGGCATTGCGCGGGCGCTCGCGGGGCGGCCGGACTTCGTGGTGTGCGACGAGGCGGTGTCGGCGCTGGACGTGTCGGTGCAGGCGGCGGTGCTGAACCTGCTGGCGGAGTTGCGGGCGTCGCTGGGCCTGGCGCTGCTGTTCATCAGCCACGACATCGGCGTGATCGCACACATCGCGGACCGGGTTGCGGTGATGTATGGCGGCACGCTGATGGAGGCTGGCCCCACTGCCGCCGTGCTGCGCCCGCCGTTCCATCCCTACACCGAGGCGCTGCTGTCCGCCGTGCCGGTCATCGGCCAGGCGGCCAGCCGCCTGCGACTGCACGGCGAGCCCGGCGCGGTGCAGGCCGGGCCGGGCTGCCGCTTCGCGCTCCGCTGCCACCGCCGTCTCGGCCCGGTTTGCGCGGAGCAGATCCCGCCGTGGCACAGCCTGGGTCCGGGGCACGGGGTGCGCTGCCATATTCCTGCAAGCGACTTGGGACAAGTCACGAAAGGCGCTGCATGATGCCGACGGCCTCACGCTTTGACTGTTTCTGAACCTGTGGCACGTCCTGGCATGGGCCGGCGCGGACGGCCATAGCATGGGGCCGTTGGTATGATCCCGCTCGACGAAGACCTGCCTGCGATCCTGGCGATGACGGCGCAGGCCGTCGCCATCGACAGCGGCACCTACTGCACCGCCGGCGTGCAGGCAGTTGCCGAGTTGTTCGCCGGGCACCTGCGCGGCAGCGGGTTTGCGGTGACGATGACGCCGCTGCCGAGCCGCGCGGACCAGGTGACGGCGACGCGGGTGTTCGGGCCGGGGCGGCGGGTGCTGGTGTTGGGACACGCCGACACGGTGTGGCCGGACGGCACCGCCGTGGGCTGGGGATACGGCAACGACGGCGCTTTCCTGACCGGGCCGGGCGTCGGCGACATGAAGGTGAACGTCGCCATGGCGCTGCACGCCCTCCGTCATGTCGCCGCCGCGCCGCCGCTCGGCATCGGCGCCATCACGGTGCTGATCGTCCCGGACGAGGAGATCGGCAGCCCCGGCAGCCGCGCCTGGATCGAGGCCCACGCCCGCCAGGCGGATGCCTGCCTGACGCTGGAACCATGCCGTCCCGGCGGCGGCTTGGTGGTTGGCCGCGGCGCGGTCGGGGCACTGTATGTGCGGGCCGCGGGCGTCACGGCCCATGTCGGCTCCGCCCGCGCCCAAGGGGCATCGGCCATCTCCGCCTTGGCGGCACTGGTCGGCCCGCTTGAGGCGCTGACGGACGGGTCTCGCGGGGTCGGTGCCTCGGTCGGCATCCTGCGCGGCGGCGACGCCCGGCAGGTCGTCCCCGCCCATGCCGAGTTGCACCTGGACCTGCGCGCCGCGACCTCGGCAGGCGCAGACTGGCTGGTGGCCGAAGCGCACGGCATCGCCGCCGTGCCGCCCGCCGACCCTCGGGTGCGGATCACGGCGGAAGGCGGGTTCTACCGCCCGCCCTTCCCGACCGGCCCCGGCACGCGGCGGCTGTATGCGATGGCGGAGCGCCTGTGTGCGGAGCTGTCCATCCCGGTGGGAGAGGTGGTGTCGCCCGGCGGCTCCGACGGCAGCTTCGCGGCGGCGCTGGGCATCCCGACGCTGGATGGGCTGGGGCCGGTCTGCCACGACACTTGCAGCCGGCGGGAGCGGGTGGAGCTGGACAGCATCGTGCCGCGCGGCAAGCTGTTCGCCGGGCTGATCGCGGCGATCGGGCGGGACGGAGTGGCGTGATGGCGCATCAACGGTTTCGGCGGTTCAACACCTCGATGTTCTACAAGGAGCAGACCGTCGCCAACGAGATGTGCATGGCGGTGCGGGCAGGGAACCACGTCTTCCTGCGCGGGCAGACCGGCTTCACGCTCGACGGCGGCTTCACCGGGCTGGGTGACGCGGCGGCCCAGGCGGACCAGGCCATGCGGAACGTGCGCGTGCTGCTGGAGGAGGCCGGCAGCCGCATGGAGCACATCTGCAAGATCACGACCTACATCACCGACCGGGCCTGGCGGGAGCCGGTCTATGCCGTGATCGGGCGCCACCTGGGGAGCATCGCGCCGGTCGGCACCGGCCTGATCGTCAACGGCCTGGCGACGCCCGAGATGTTGGTGGAGATCGACATAGATGCGGTCATCCCCGCGGAATGACCGGCCCTGGAGCGGCCAGCGGGGACGAACTGTACTTGCCCGGGCTGGCCGACCCGGATGCGGCGGAGGCCGTGCGGCGGCACGGGCACTCGCCGGAGGCCGCGGCGGTGCAGGCGGAGGCGGTGTTCGGCCGGCTGCAGGCGATGCTGGCCGACGCCGGCGCGGTGCCCGGCGACGTCTGCAAGTTCACCATGCAGATCACCGACCGGGCCTACCGGCAGGCGGTTTACGCCGTGCTGGGGCGGCGGCTGGCGGGGGTGTTCCCGGTCTCGACCGGGCTGATCGTGGCCGGGCTGCCGGACCCGGACGCGCTGTTCCAGTTGGACGCACACGTGGTGCGGGGCGGCCCGCATGAGCGGTTCCGGCGCTACCGCTCCACCGATGCGCCGTACGGGCTGCATCGGCAGGCGTTCGTGATGGAGTTCTGCATGGCCGTGCGGGCGGGCCGGCGCATCTACCTGCGCGGCCAGACCGGCCTGGCGCTGGATGGCGGCTTCGTGGGCCTGAACGACGCCGGGGCGCAGGCGCGGCAGGCCATCCTGAACGTGCATGCGTTGCTGGCCGACGCCGGGGCCGAGCTTTCGCACGCGGTGCGCCTGGTCACGTACGTGACCGACCGCGCCCACCTCGCCCCGGTGCTGGCTGCCGTCGAACCCGCCTTCGCGGATGCCCCGGCCGCGAGCACCGAACTGGTCGTGAAGGGCCTGGCCGCGCCGGAGCTGCTGATGGAGATAGACGTCCACGCCGTCCTGTAGGTTCAGCCATGCCGTGCCGTGAACGCGCGGGGACCAGAGGCCCCGAAAGTTGCGGCTTGGATTTTGCACCGGGCCTGGCGCACCATCGGCCACAGCGGGGAGCGGCACCATGAACCGACGCGGATTTCTTGCGGCAACGGCCGGCACGGCCGTCCTGGCGATGCCGCGCATCGCCAGGTCGCAGGATGCGCGCACGCTGCGCTTTGTCCCGCAGGTGGACCTGCCGCTGCTCGATCCCGTGGCGAACAGCGCCTACATCACGCGCAACCACGGGTTTGCGGTGTTCGACACGCTGTTCGGGCAGGACAGCAGCTTCGCGCCCCAACCGCAGATGGTGGGTGGCGTCACCACCGGCGCCGACGGGCTGCTGTGGCGGCTGACGCTGCGCGACGGCTTGCGCTTCCATGACGGCACGCCGGTGCTGTCCCGGGATTGCGTGGCCAGCATCGCGCGCTGGGGCAAGCGGGACGCGTTCGGCCAGGCGCTGATGACGGCCACCGACGAGCTCTCGGCGGACGGCGACACCGTGATCCAGTTCCGGCTCAAGCGCCCGTTTCCGCTGCTGCCCGCCGCGCTGGGCAAGGTGGCGAGCAACATGTGCCCGATGATGCCGGAGCGCATCGCGCTAACCGACCCCTTCGGCGTTATCACCGAGGCGGTCGGCAGCGGCCCGTTCCGCTACCTGGCCGACGAGCGCGTGCCCGGCGCCCGCACGGTCTATGCCCGGTTCGATGGCTACGTGCCCCGGCCCGGCGGTACCGCCGACTGGACCGCCGGCCCCAAGGTCGCGCACGTGGACCGGGTGGAGTGGACGGTGATCGCCGATGCATCCACGGCCGCCGCGGCTCTGCAGGCGGGCCAGGTGGACTGGTGGCAGGAACCGGCGCTGGACCTGGTGCCGACGTTGCGCCGCAACGCCGCTATCCAGGTGTTCGACCTGGACCCCACCGGGGCGCCGGCGATGATGCGCTTCAACCACCTGAACCCGCCGTTCAACAACGCCGCCATCCGCCGGGCGCTGCTGGGCGCAGTGGACCAGGCCGAGTTCATGGAAGCCGTCGCGGGTGCGGAGCGCGAGTTGTGGAAGGCCGGCACGGGCTACTTCCCGTCCACCTCCACGATGGCGAGCGGCGCGGGGATGGCGGCGCTGACCGGCCGGCGCGACATGGCGAAGGTGAAGGCCGACCTGGCCGCCGCCGGCTACAACGGGGAGCGCACGGTGGTGATGGTCGCCACCGACCTGCCGGCGCTGAACGCGCTGGGCCTGGTGGGCGCGGACATGCTGAAACGCGCGGGCATGAACGTGGACGTGCAGGCGACGGACTGGGGCAGCGTGATCCAGCGCCGCGCCAGCAAGGAGCCGGTGGAGAAGGGCGGCTGGAGTGTCTTCTTCACCAGCTTCTTCGGCCTGGACCAGTTCACGCCCGCGACCCACTTGGGCCTGCGGGCCAACGGCGCGGCGGGCTGGTTCGGCTGGTGCAGCAGCCCGCCGCTGGAGGCGCTGCGGGAGGAGTGGCTGCGCGCCCCGAACCTGGCGGCGCAGCAGGCCATCGCCGCAAAAATTCAGGAGCAGGCGTTCCAGGACGTGCCCTACCTGCCGCTCGGCGAGTACCTGATCCCGACCGCGACGCGCAAGGAGGTCACGGGCGTGCTGCGTGGCCTGCCGCTGTTCTGGGGATTGCAGAAGGCATGAGCGGCCCGGCGCCGGCGGGTATGGGTCCCATACCGATCCCCGCGCGCCGCGGCGTGGCGGTGCGGGTCGCCGCCGGGCAGGATGTCACGGTGATAAACACCTATGGCGAGCAGGTTGTGGACACCTGGGCCTTCTCGCAGGCGGACCTCGGCGAGTTCATGTCCATGGAGCACTCGCGCGCCGCCACCCTGCACTTGCGGCCGCAACCCGGCGACACCCTAGTCTCGAACCGGCGGCGGCCGGTGCTGACGGTGCTGGAGGATACGTCGGGCGGCGTCCACGACACGCTGATCGCCGCGTGCGACCGTTACCGCTACGCGCAACTCGGTGCCGCCGGGCACCACGACAACTGCACCGATAACCTAGCCCAGGCGCTCGCCGCGCTGGACCTAGCCGTGTCTTTAACCCCGTCGCCCCTTAACCTGTTCATGAACATCCCGTGGGACGGGGCGGGCAAGCTGTCCTTCGACGCGCCCACGCCGCGGCCCGGCGGCGCCATCCGGATGCGCGCCGAGATGGACCTGGTCGTGGCGTTCTCTGCCTGTCCGCAGGACATGCTGCCGATCAACGGGCGTGACCGGCAACCGACCGGGGCGCACTTCGCCCTGAGCCAACCTTCGGCCCAGACCCTCCTCAGGAGTAGCCATGCCCGCTGACGCACCCGGCCCCGCCGTCACGCGCCGCACCGCCATGGCCGGCGCGCTGGCCGTTGCCACCGCACCGCTGACCGTCCCAAGGCGTGCCGCTGCACAAGGGACGCCACGGCCTGGCGGCGTGCTGACGATCGTGCAGACGACGGAGCCGCCGATGCTGTGCTCCGCCTTCAACTCGTCCACCTACATCGGCCTGATCTCGGCCAAGATCCTGGAAGGGCTGGTGTCCTACGACGACAAGCAGCAGCCCGTGCCGTTGCTGGCGGAAAGCTGGACCATCAGTCCGGACGCGCTGACCTACACCTTCAAGTTGCGCCCGGGCGTGGTCTGGCACGACGGCAAGCCGTTCGGCGCCGGGGACGTCGCGTTCTCCGCCCGCGAGATCTGGAGCAAGCTGCATCCGCGCAGCGCCGTGACCTGGGGGGCGCTGGCCGGGATAGACACGCCCGACGAGGCGACCGTCGTGTTCCGCATGTCGCGCCCGGTGCCGTTCCTGATGTCCATGCTGGGGGCTTGGGAGGCGCAGGTGGTGCCGCGCCACCTGTATGAGGGCACCGACATCCGCGCCAACCCGGCCAACAACGCCCCTGTCGGCACCGGTCCCTTCGTGTTCGGCGAGTGGCAGCGCGGACAGTTCGTCCGCATGACCCGCAACCCGCACTACTGGCAGCCCGGCCGCCCCTATTTGGACCAAGTGCTGATCCGCTTCATCCCCGACGCAGGCGGCCGCGCCGCCGCGTTCGAAACCGGGGAGGTCCTGCTGGGCTTCGTGAACCCGATCCCTCTGTCCGACCTCAAGCGCGTCGCCGCCCTGCCCGGGATCGCGGTGGAGACCCGGGGCTACGACATGTTCGCCCCCATGCACCTGATGGAGGTGAACACCCGCAACCCCTACCTAAAGGACGCACGTGTGCGGCAGGCGGTGATGCACGCGCTGGACCGGCGCTTCATCCTCGCCAACATCAACCACGGCTACGGCAAGCCCGCGACGGGGCCGATGACGTCCACCTCGCCTTGGTACCTGGCTGACGGCGCGGCGCAATACCCCTTCGACGTGGCAGCCGCGAACCGGTTGCTGGACGAGGCCGGGTTCAAGCGCGGCGCGGGCAACATGCGGTTTAAGCTGACGCACGAGCTGATCCCCAGCCCGGAGTTCTCCCGCGTCGCGGAGTATCTCAAGCAGTCGCTGTCGCGCGTCGGGATCGAGGTGGAGATCCGTGCGTCCGACCTGGGGACGTTCCTGCGCCGGGTCTATACCGAGTACGACTTCGGCATCACCCAGAACTTCCTTTTCATGTTGCCCGACCCCTCGGCCGGGGTGCAGCGGCTGTATTACGGCCCGAACATCCGGCCCGGCGTCGCCTTCGCTAACGCCTCCGGCTACGCCGACCCGGCGCTGGACAAGCTGTGGGAGGAGGCGCTGGTCGAGGCCGACCCGGCGAAGCGCCGCGCCCAGTTTGCGGAGGCGCAACGGGTGATCCAGCGCGACCTGCCGATCCTCAACCTGTTCGAGATGGCGTTCACCACCGTGTACAACCGCCGGGTCCATGACCACACCATCGGGCCGGACGGCGCCTACGGGTCCATGGCGCAGGCATGGATCGAGGCCTGACCGTGCGGCAGTAGCCCGATGCAGGCGAGGAGGATGGGGCGCTTCCTGCTGCGTCGCCTAGCGCAAGCCGTCCCGACGGTGCTGCTGATCCTGGTCATCAACTTCACCGTCCTGCACGCCGCGCCCGGTGACGCCGCCGACGTGCTGGCCGGGGAGGCCGGGTCCGCCACGCCGGAGTACCTCGCTGCGCTGCGTGAGCGTTACGGCCTGGACCAGCCGCTGCCGGTGCAGTTGGGCCGCTACGTGCTGAACACGTTGCGTTTCGACCTCGGCTTTTCCCCGCGCTACGGCGTGCCGGTGGCCGCGCTGATCCTGGGACGGCTGCCCGCGACGCTGCTGCTGATGGCGGTCAGCCTGACGCTGGCCTTCCTGGTGGGCGTTGCGCTCGGGGTGGTGGCGGCGCGCAACGTGGGGCGCCCGGTGGACGGCATAATCTCCGTGCTGGCGCTGCTCTGCTACGCGACGCCGACGTTCTGGATCGGCCTGATGATGATCGTGCTGTTCGGCGTGCGCCTCCAGTGGCTGCCGACCGGGGGCATGACCGACCTGTCGGCGGCGCACGCCGGGCTGGCGGCAGCCTGGGACGTGGCGCGCCATGCCGTCATGCCCGCGGCGGCGCTGTCGCTGTTCTATGTCGCCATCGCCACCCGGCTGATGCGCGCGTCCATGCTGGAAGCCTACGGCGCCGACTGGGTCCGGACCGCCCGCGCGAAGGGACTGGGCGAGGGCCGGATCGCCACGCGGCACGTGCTGCGCAACGCGCTGCTGCCGATCGTGACGGTGACGGGCTTGCAGGTCGGCTCGGTCCTGGGCGGTGCGGTGCTGGTGGAGACGGTGTTCGCCTGGCCCGGCCTGGGCCGCCTCGCCTACGAGGCCGTGTTCCAGCGCGACTTCAACCTGCTCATGGGCATCCTGGTCGCCAGCTCCCTGCTGGTCATCCTGGTCAACATCGCCGTGGACCTGCTGTACACCGTGATCGACCCGCGCATCGAGTTGCCGACGTGAGGGGCGTGCGGCTGTTCCTGCGTGCATTCCTGGGGCGCTGGACGACGCCGCTGGGCGTGCTGTTGCTGCTGGCGGTGGTGGGTATGGCGGCCACGGCGCCGCTGCTGTTCCCGGAGGACCCTTGGTCCATGGTGACCATGCCGCTGCAATGGCCCGGCGAGAACCCGGAGTACCCCCTCGGCTCCGATGCGCTGGGGCGGGACCTGGCGGCCGGCATCTTCCACGGTGCCCGGGTGTCGCTGCTGATCGGGCTTGCCGCGACGGCCGCGTCCGCCGGCATCGGCATCGCGGTCGGCGCGCTCGCAGGCTACTACGGCGATTGGGTGGACGACGTGCTGATGCGCGTGACCGAGGCGTTCCAGACCATCCCGCCTTTCATCTTCACCATCGTCGTCGTGACCTTGCTGGTGCCCTCGGTCCCGGTCGTGGTCCTGGCGATCGCGCTGGTGTCCTGGCCCACGGTGGCGCGGCTGGTGCGGGCAGAGTTCCTGGCGCTGCGCGACCGCGATTTCGTGCAGTCCTGCCACGCCATCGGGATGGGCGGCCCACGGATCATGGTGACGCAGATGCTGCCCAACACCCTGGCGCCGGTCATCGTCACGACCTCCATCGGCGTGGCGACCGCAATCCTCACGGAGTCCTCTCTGGCCTTCCTGGGCCTGGGCGATCCCAACGTCATGTCGTGGGGCACCATCATCGCCTCGGGCCGGGAGATGCTGCGGACCAACTGGTACCTGACCGCCATCCCCGGCGTCGCGATCCTGGTGACGGTCCTGGCGCTGAACCTCATCGGGGAGGGGCTGAACGACGCCCTGAACCCCCGGTTGCGGAACAGGTGACGATGTTGCTGCAAGTCCAAGACCTGCGCGTCGCCTTCCGGACAGAGGCCGGCACCGGCGCGGCGGTGGACGGCGTGTCGTTCGGCGTCGGCGCCGGGGAGACGGTTGCGCTGGTGGGCGAAAGCGGCTGCGGCAAGTCGGTGACGGCGCTGTCCATCCTGCGCCTGCTGCCCAGCCCGCCCGCCCGGCTGGAAGGCGGCAGCATACGCTTCGACGGGCGGGAACTGACCACCATGCCGCTGCCCGAGCTGCGGCGGCTGCGCGGCGGCGATATCGGGATGGTGTTCCAGGAGCCGATGACCGCGCTGAACCCTGTGCTGACGGTCGGCGCCCAGCTTGCCGAGGCCATACGCCTACACCGGCCCATCACCCGGGTGGCGGCGCGCAACCAGGCTGCGGCGCTGCTGGACATGGTTCGCATCCCGGATGCCGCCCGGCACCTGGACGAATATCCGCATCGGCTGTCCGGCGGCATGCGCCAGCGCGTGGTGATCGCGATGGCGCTGGCCTGCGGCCCCCGCCTGCTGGTTGCCGACGAGCCGACGACGGCGCTGGACGTGACGATCCAGGCCGGCATCCTGGACCTGCTGCGCGGCGTGCAGGCGCGCACCGGCATGGCGCTGCTGCTGATCACGCACAACCTGGGCGTCGTCGCGGACATGGCGGACCGCGTGGTGGTCATGTACGCCGGGCGCGTGGCCGAGCAGGGACCGACCCGGGATGTGCTGCGCGCGCCGCGCCACCCCTACACTCAGGGGATGCTGGCCGCGACGCCGCGGCTGCCGCACCGGGGTGGGACGGGCAACACGCCTTTGCGGGAGATACCGGGGATGGTGCCCGCGTTGACCGCCATGCCGCCGGGCTGCGCCTTCGCGCCCCGCTGCCGCATGGCGGAGCCTGCCTGCACGGTGGAGGCTCCGCCACTGCTGGACGTTGGCCCGGGACACGTCGCCGCGTGCCCGCCGTCCCTTCGCAGGGCTGCGGCATGACGGGCGCCTTGCCCGCGTCCATGGCAGGCGGCGCGCCGGGCGGGCGTTCCTGGGGCGCGCACGAGGCACCCGGAGACCCTGTGGCTGCGTCGCCCGCGGACACCCGGGACGGAGGCGGCATGCCGTGGCGGGCCGGCACCAAGCCAACCGCCGCCGACGGAGCGGCGGACCAGCAGGCAGGACGGGCCAGCGGGCAAGCCTGCAACCAGGACCGTCACCGGGATGGCCGTCCGGTGCTGGAGTTGGACGGGCTGTCCAAGCACTACGTGGTTCCGCAGGGCACCGTCCAGGCCGTGACGGGCGTGTCCCTGGCGCTGCACCGGGGAGAGACGCTGGGCCTGGTCGGGGAGAGCGGCTGCGGCAAGTCCACCCTGGGCCGAACCGCGATGCGCCTCGTGCAGCCCACCGCCGGGCGCATCCTGCTTGGCGGGACGGACATCACCCACCTGTCCCGCACCGCGCTGCGCCCGCACCGCCGGGCGATGCAGATGATCTTCCAGGACCCCTACGCGAGCCTCAATCCCCGGCGCACGGCCGGGCAGATCGTAATGGAGCCGCTCTCGGTGCACGGCATCGGCGGCAAGGCCGACCGGCGGGAGCGGGTGGCCGCCCTGCTCGCCCGCGTGGGGCTGCGCCCGGAGTCGGCGGGGCGCCTGCCGCACGAGTTCTCGGGCGGGCAACGGCAGCGGATCGGCATCGCCCGCGCCCTAGCGCTGGAGCCGCAGGTGCTGATCTGCGACGAGCCGGTGAGCGCGCTGGACGTGTCGGTGCAGGCACAGGTGGTCAACCTGCTGGCGGGCCTCCAGGCGGAGCTGGGGCTGTCCCTGCTGTTCATCAGCCACGACCTGTCGGTCGTCGCGCACCTCGCGCAACGCGTGGCGGTGATGTACCTCGGGCGGATCGTCGAGTTGGCGGACGGCGCGGAGTTCTGGGGGCGCCCGCTGCATCCCTATGCCAAGGCGCTGATCTCGGCCGTCCCGGACCCCGACCCCGACGCGCCGCGGGGCGGGCGAATGGTGCTGCAGGGCGACCTGCCCAGCGCGCTGCGGCCCCCGGCCGGGTGCGCCTTCCACACCCGCTGCCCTGCGGTGACGGACCTGTGCCGGCGGGAGCGCCCGCCGCTGGAACCCAAGGGCGCCACCGGCCGGCTGGCCGCCTGCCACCACGTCGGCACCGGCACCGACGGCCTGCCGCAATGCCCGCTCTGATGGAGCAAGCCATGGACACCACGGTCATCCGCGACTGCGGCTGGATCGTCGCCTGGGATGGCGACCGGCACGTCTACCGGCGCGGTGGCGACGTCGCCTTTGCCGGGGGCCGGCTGCTGCATGTCGGCGGGACCTATGCCGGGCCGGCGGCCACGGTGATCGATGGGCGCCACCGCATGGTTATGCCCGGCCTCGTGGACCTGCACAGCCATCCTTCGACCGAGCCGGCCTACCGCGGCATCCGGGAGGAACACGGATCGCGTGCCATGTTCATGACCGGGTTATACGAGCGCTCCTGCGCGTTCCGGTCCGACCGGGAAGGGCAGCTTGCCGCCGCGGAGGTCGCCTATTGCGAGGTGCTGCTATCGGGTGCGACCACCCTGTCCGACCTGTCCCGCCCCTATCCCGGTTGGCTTGACCTCATGGCGCGCAGTGGGCTGCGCGGGTTCCTGGCGCCCTGGTTCGCCTCCGCGCGCTGGCGGATGCAGAGCGCCACGGTGTTGGCGTTCGATTGGGACGAGGCTGCAGGCAAGCGGGAGTTCGCCGACGCCCTGGCGCTGATCGAGCAGGCCCGCGCCCACCCCTCGGGCCGGCTCGGCGGCGTGGTGTTCCCCGCCCAGATCGAGACCTGCACTCCCGCCCTGCTGCGGGACGCCAACGCGGCGGCGCTGGAGCGCGGCCTGCCGATCACCACGCACATCGCGCAGTCCGTGACCGAGGTGCTGGAGATCATGGCCCGGCATGGCGTGACGCCGGTGCAGTATGCCGCGGACCTCGGGCTGCTGCACCCGGCGATGACGCTCGCGCACTGCATCTTCATTGACGACCACTCCTGGCTGCACCTGCGCAGCCGGCGGGACCTGGCGCTGGTGGCCGGCGGCGGCGCATCGGTCGCGCACTGCCCGCTGCCGTTTGCGCGCTACGGCGCGGTGTTGGAGGATTTCGGGCGCTACCGCCGGGCCGGGGTCAACGTCGGCATCGGCACCGACACCACGCCGCAGAACATGATCGAGGAGATGCGCTGGGCGCTGACCCTGTGCAAGACGACGACCGGCGACGTGGACGGCACGAGCCTGGCGGACGTGTTTCACGCCGCGACGGTGGGCGGTGCGCGGGCGCTGCTGCGTGACGACATCGGGCGGCTTGCGCCGGGCTGCCGGGCGGACCTGGTGCTGGTGGACCTGCAGCAGCCCTGGATGGCGCCGGCCCGCGACCCGTTGCGAAGCCTGGTATTCCACGCCGCCGACCGCGCGGTGCGCGAAGTGTTCGTGGACGGCAACCCCGTGGTGAAGGACGGGCGCGTGCTGACGCTGGACCATGCCGGCGCGTTGGCCCGCCTGGAGGAGGCGCAGGCGCGCATGATGGGCCGCGTGCCGGAGCACGACTTCCTGGCACGGACGGCGGATGAGATCGCCCCGCTGACCCTGCCGCTGGCTTGAAGGGATCGCCCATGTGGGACCAGCTTTGGATCAATGCGGCCGTGGCTACGATGGAGGAGGGCGGCGCGCCCTTCGGCCTGATCGGCGCCGGTGCCGTGGCGGCGCGGGATCGCCGGATCGCCTGGGTGGGCGCCGCCGCGGACCTGCCGCACCGTGAGGCGAAGGAGGTCGTGGATTGCGGCGGGATGCTGCTCACGCCAGGGCTGTGCGACCCGCACACCCATGTCGTCCACGCCGGGGAGCGCCGGGGCGACTGGGAGCTGCGCCTGGCCGGGGCAACCCGCGACGACCTGGCCCGCGTGCAGGGCGGCGTGCGCGGCACCATGCTGACCACGCGCGCCACGGACGAGGCGGGCCTGCTGCGCCAGTCGGCCCCGCGCGTGTCCGCCCTGATCGCCAACGGCGTCACCACGCTGGAGAGCAAGTCCGGCTACGGCCTGGACCTGGAGACCGAGTTGCGGCTGCTGCGCGTGTCGCGGGAGCTGGGCCGCCGCCTGCCGGTCGGCATCGTCTGCACCTTCATGGGCGCGCATGGCGTGCCGCCGGAGTACGAGGGGGATGCGGACGGCTACGTCGCCTTCCTGTGCGGCACGGTGCTGCCGGCGGCGGTGGCGGAGGGGCTGGTGGACCTGGTGGACGCCTACTGCGACACGCCGGCCTTCCGGGGTTTCACCCACGCCCAGACCAGCAGGATGTTCGATGCCGCCGCGGCGCACGGCAAGCCGGTCACGCTGCACGCCGACCAGTACTCCATGGCCGGTGCCGCCGCCCTGGCCGCCCGGCACGGCGCGCTGTCCGCGGCACATGTCGAGTACGTGGACGAGGCCGGCGTGAAGGCCATGGCCGCTGCGGGGACCGTGGCGCTGCTACTGCCCGGCGCGAACTACACCCTGTTCGAGGTACAGAAACCGCCCGTGGCGCTCTTTCGCCAGCATGGCGTGCGGCTGGCGCTGGCAACCAACAACAACCCGTCCAGCTCCCCGTGCCTGATGCCGACTGCGATCATGAATCTGGCTTGCACCCTGTTCCGCATCACGGCTGAGGAGGCAGTGGCCGGCTTCACGCGGGAGGGCGCGCGGGCGCTGGGGCTGCTGGGGGACCGCGGTACCTTTGCGCCCGGCAAGCGCGCCGACCTGGTACTGTGGGACTTGGAGCACCCGGCGGAGCTGCCCTACCGCATCGCCTACAGCCCCGTGCGCGCCGTTGTGCGCGGCGGCGCCACCGTCCACCGCGCTACGGCGCCTGACCTGATGGGGGCCTGATGTCCGCCGAGACCTTGCTGGGCTGGATCGGGCAGGACCGGGACCGCCTGGTCGGCTTCCTGCAGGACTTCACGCGCATAGATACCTGCAACCCGCCCGGCGACACGCGGCGCGGCGCGGACCTATTGGCGGGGCTGCTGGCATCGGCGGGGCTGCCGTTCCGGACCGTGGCGCCGCACGCGGACAAGCCGAACCTGGTGGCCAGCGTCACCGGCCCGGCGCCGGGCCGGCACCTCGTGCTGAACGGCCACCTGGACGTGTTCCCCATCGGCGACCGGGCGCGCTGGACGCGGGACCCGCTGGGCGGGGACCTCGACAGCGGGCGGGTCTGGGGCCGCGGCACGGTGGACATGAAGGCCGGCACCACGGCGTCCCTGTTCACCTACCTGTATCTCGCGCGGCTGATCGGGGACCTCCCGGGCCGCCTGACCCTGACCGTCGTGTCCGACGAGGAGACCGGCGGGCGCTGGGGCGCCGACTACCTGACGGAGCACCTGGCCGCCGACGTGCTGGGCGACTGCCTTCTGAACGCTGAGCCGTCTTCCATCCACACCCTGCGCTTCGCCGAGAAGGCGATGTGCTGGATGACCATCCGTATCCATACCCCGGGCGGGCACGGGGCCTATCCCCACCTGTCCGCAAGCGCGACACGGACGGCGGCTGCGCTGATCGTCGCGTTGGCGGAGGTGGAGGGGGTGCGCGCCGTGCTGCCGGAGGCGGTGTCTGCCCTGCTGGGCCAGCCGAACGTGACCGCGGCCATCGAGCGCGGGTTGGGCGCCGGGGCGACTGACGTCGCCGGGCGCGCGACGCTCAACATCGGGCGGATCGAGGGCGGGGTCGCGGTCAACATGCTGCCGGGCGATTGCAGCTTCACCGCCGACATCCGGCTGCCGGTAGGCACCACACAGGACGGGATGCGGGCGATGGTGGCAGAGATCGCCGGACGCTTCCCCGGCGTGTCCATCGAAGCGCCGCCCTATGCCGCCGTGGACCCGACTTTCTCCGACCCGGCGCATCCGATGGTGGGCATCATCCAGGACAGCGTGCAGGGGTTGCTGGGCTTCCGTCCGCCACCCATCGTGTCGCTGGGCGGGACGGATGCGCGGTTCTGGCGGCGCCGCGGCGTGCCGTCCTACGTCTATGGCCCGTCCCCGGCAGGGATGGGCGGCCCGGACGAGGGCGTTGACGTCGAGGAGTTCCTGCATGTCGTCCGCACGCACGCGCTTTCGGCCTGGCGCTATCTGGCGGGCGGGTAGCGGCAGCCGGACTTTGGAGGGGACCAAGGGATGATCGTAGGCCAGGGCGGCACATCGGGAGACGGAGTGGGGCATGACGGCGCCGGGGTCACGCTCGTCCGCGGTGCACGCTTCGCGGTGGCGTGGGACGCGGCGTCCGGTAGCCACGCCTACCGCACCGGAGTTGACGTGGCGTTCGATGCATCCGGCATCCTTCA
>CAXUHB010000037.1:0-37752 GCA_964250755.1 uncultured Acetobacteraceae bacterium
CTGCAGCCCTCATGAACCTCAAACTGAAGCTGAAACTTTGTCCCTAGACCCTAACTCTTCCATGTGCGGCCCTTTCAAAATAGGGAGCCGGGGGCGATATGACGCACCCTTGCTCTGCCACGACTTGGCGGGAGGCGCTGCGCTTTCCCGCCCTACGCTGTCTTATGGGAACACCTCGATCCCGAGATCAACTCCGAGGTCGCATAAGCGCCGCAGGTCAGCCGAGCGCAAGACATCTCCGATGTTCGGGGAGCCAGACAAGCCCACGTTCAGGCACATCACGCCGCCGGTCGCCATAAACTCGGATATGAACTCCTTCGACAACTCAAGCCGCCGTATCAGGCTGACGACCTGCTCGAAGAAGAACCGGTGTCCAGTGACCTTCTCGGACATTATCCAATACGAGTCCTTCCAGCGGCCCTGGAGAGGCGTTCCTTTGGGCGTCGTCCTTGGCTCGCCGACGAACCAAAATCGCTTCGGCTCCATCCCAAGGGCGGCAGTGATGGCCGAGGGATGCAGGGCGGGGTGGCGCACTTGCAAGCTGACCCAGTAGGTCAGCTCCTCACCCGCATCGTCCTTCTCTGCATTCGTCATGGCGTAGCTGCCCATCCCCCCAGCACGTCCCGCGCCCTGCCCTCCCCGCGCAGCTTGTCCAGGTGGGCGATCACGTTGCGTTCGGCCGCGCGCAACAGGCGGGGGTCCACATCGCTGTAAAGGTCTGCGGTGATGGCGCGGGAGGTTCGGGGGTGGGGGGTGAGGGCGGCGAGGATGGCGGACTCCCGGTCCAGGCGGTGGTCGAGCAGGGATTGGATGAAGGGGCGGGGGTTGGGGATGGGGGGGCCGTGGCCGGGGAGGAGGAGGCGGTCGTCGCGAGCCAGCAGGCGGCGGAGGGTGGCGAAGTAGCTGGCCATGCCGCCGGGGGCGACGGTGCTGGTGCTCCAGCCCATGACGGTGTCGGCGCTGAGCAGGACCTCGTTGGGGCCGGCGAAGCAGAGGTGGTCGGGGGCGTGGCCCGGCGTGTGCAGGGCGTCCCAGCCGGCGGCGGCGTCCCCGTCGTGCAAGGGCTGGTCCCAGGCGGTGGGCACCTCGGGCTGATGCCAGCCGGAGACCGGGGCGCTGGTGGCAGCACGCAGGGCGGGGAGGCCGTCCAGGTGGTCTGGGTGGGTGTGGGTCAGGATGATGCGGGTGACGGGGCCGGCGGCCAGGATGGCGGCGCGGTGGGTGGCGTCGTCCGGGCCGGGGTCCACGACCAGATGCCCGCCGCCGGGCTGCTCGATCAGGTAGGTGTTGGTGCCCCAGTAGGTCATTGCGCCGGGGTTAGGGGCGACGATGCGGGCGATGCCGGGGGCGACGGGGAGCGGGGTGGCTCGGGGCGGCTCAGGCTCGGTCAGGAAGATCATGGTGGGGTGGCGGGGCCGGGCTGGGTGGCGGGTTCGTTCTGCGGCTGGTGTGCAGGGTGGTCAGGCGGCATGGGCTTCGCCCTCCATGCAGAGGGCGCCGGAGGGGTCCAGGGTCCGCATGTGCCAGGCGGGGCCGGTCTGCCAGGCTTGGATGCGGAGGGGGGCGTTGGCGAAGGCGGGGCGGCGGCCGCGGAAGGTGAAGCGGGACAGGGGGACGCCGGGCATGGCGGCCATCCAGGTGGCTTGCAGGGGGCCATGGACGATCAGGCCGGGGTAGCCTTCCTGGGCGCGGACGTAATCGGCGTCGTAGTGGATGCGGTGGCCGTTGCCGGTAAGGGCGGAGTAGCGGAAGAGCAGGACGGGGTTGGGGTAGACGGTGCGCTCGGGGCCGGGGGGCGCGGGCGGGGCGGGGTCGGCGGGCTTGACGGCGGGGGCGTCGGCGGTGCGGTAAACGAGGTCCTGGCGCTCCTGGATGGCGGGGCCGCGGGGGCCGGTGATGAGGTGGTCCAGGGTGACGAAGACGAGGCGGCCGGTGGCGCCCTGCTTGTCCTGGACGGCGCGGATGGTGGTGGTGCGGGTGACGGCGTCGCCGGGTCGGAGGGGGCCGAGGATCTGGATGTCTCCGCCGGCCCACATGCGGCGGGGGAGGTCGTGGAGGGCGGGGAGGAAGCCGCCGCGGCGGGGATGGCCGTCGGGGCCGACGTCGGCGGGGACGGGCCAGTCCTGGAAGAGGGTCCAGTGCCAGCCGGGGGGGAGCGTGTCGGGGGTGGGGACGCCGAGGGTGGCGGCCATGCGGGGGAGCAGGTCGGAGGGGATGGTGTCGGTTCGGGTTTCGGTGCGGGGAGTTTGGGCGTCTTGGGGCATGGGGAATAGGACGCACTTGGGGTTGGGCTGGGTCAAGGTGGAAACGTGTTTGGTCCGGGGTTGTCGCGGGTGTTGTGGGGCTGACGCTTGTTTGTCCTCTTTTGGACGCTGGGCCGGGTGGGCACCCTGACTGGTCCGGGGTCGGCGCCGGTTGCCTCCCTCACCCCGGCCCTCTCCCGGAGGGAGAGGGAGCAGGAAGTGGCTTGCTTTCGTTGGCGCACGCCTGTGATTGCGCGAGTGCATTGAACGGGACCGGCCGGCGCGGGAGTGGCTTGTGACAGAGGCGACGAGCGTGGATGCGTATGTGTTCAAGGACCGGCTTTTGGAGGGCGAGGTTGTCCTTTGGTCGGGACAGCCGGGCCAGGGCGTGCTGTTTCATCCCAGCGATGCATTCTTGATCCCGTTCAGCGTCATGTGGGGCGGGTTTGCGATCCTTTGGGAGGTGCTGGTTACGGTCCAAGGAGCGCCGATCTTCTTTCGGCTGTGGGGCATCCCGTTCGTGCTGATTGGGTTGTATCTGATCGCGGGCAGGTTCGTGCATGATGCGCGGGTGCGGCGGGACACCTACTATGCCGTGACCAGCCGCCGGGTGCTGATGCTGCACCGGAAATCCACGAGCCGGTTTACGGCCATGAGCCTGGACCGGTTGCCGGATTTGAGCCTGGTGGAGCGGAAGGACGGACGCGGGACGATCCGGTTCGGCCAGCCCGTGAGATCCTCACGCGGGAGGGTCAGCATGAACGCCGACACCGCGCTTGACGCCACGCCGAAGTTTGTTGTCATCGAGAGGCCGCGTGAGGTGTTCGACTTGATACAACGCGCTGCGGATTAGGCCGGACTGCAACGCGGACCGGACACGGCCAGCCTTTGTCTGGGCGACCTTCCCTGGGTCAAAGAACCGCCATGACGCTGGACGGCTAGTTCGTCGCGTCTCCGGCTGCGTCCGCGGCAGGTTCCGCGGGCTTGGGACGGGGGCGGGGCTTGGGGCGGGGCGTGGGTGCGGCTGGGGCGCCTGCGGTCAGCAGGCGGAGGTCCACGGCCTGGCCCATGGCGAGGTAGCCGGCGCGGTTGGGGTGGAGGCCGTCGCCGGGGGTGCCGGTGGTGCTGTTGGGGATGAACTCGGGGCGTAGGCCGCCGGTGGCGGGGTCGGCGGTGGCAGCGTCGAAGTCCACCACGCCGTCGAAGAGGCCGCCATTGTTGCGGATGAAATCGTTCAGGGCGCGGCGGCGCTGGTCCACGTCGGGGGGCTTGTGAGCTTCGCTGGTAGTGCCGGCGATGCCGGTCAGGGTGGCACCGATAACGCGGACGCCGGGGAGCTTGGCGCGGAGGCGGGCGACGCCGGCCTTCATGGCGTCGCGCACCTGGTCCAGGGTGGCGTTGCCGTTGGTGCTGAAGTCGTTGACGCCCTCCATCCAGATGACGTGGGTGACGCCGGAGAGGGTGAGCACGTCGCGCTCCAGGCGGCTTGTGGCGCTGGGGCCGCCGGGGAAGGGCTTGGCGGGGGTGTAGTCGGCGGGGCCGGCAACCTGGTTGCCGCCGATGCCGGCGTTCACGACGCTCATCGCGAGGCCGGCTGTGCGGAGGCGGCGGGCGAGGACGTCGGGCCAGCGGTCGTCGCCGTTCAGGGTGCTGGCAGTGCCGTCGGTGATGCTGTCGCCGAAGCAGACGACGAGCTTGGCGTCGGGGGATTGCACGTCGAGCGCGTCGAGGAAGAACCAGGAGGTGGTGCTGTTGGGGAAGGCGCTGTCGTCCTCCAGCTCGCCGAGGGCGCCGGCGCCGGGCGGGGCGATGTAGCTGGTTTGCAGGGCCTTGGCGTGCCAGGTGACGGGGCCGGACTCGCCGACGACGTGGAAGCTGGCGGCGAGCTTGCGTCCGACCAGCTCGGGGGCGAGGGGATTGCCGGCGTAGGGGAGGAAGACGGGGTCGGACCAGGCTTGGCCGCCGGGGGGGACGGTGACGGCCTTCTTGCCGGCGAAGAGGACGGGGCGGTTGCTTTGGGGCATCAGGGTGGCGCCTGACGTTTGCAGGCCGAGGAAGGCGCCGTCGAAGGTGACGGGCTTGGTGCCGAAGGCGTTGCTGAAGCGGAGGCGCATCCGGCTGCCCCACAGCTCCGGCTTGATGATGAGGCGGAAGGTCTGGTTGCTGGCCCCGGCCTCGGGCGACGGGAGGGCGAAGCGGAGGTCGGGCTGGGCGGTGGCGTTGCCGGAGGGGTATGGGCCTTGGGCGGAGGCGGTCCAGCTTGTGACCCAGCGCTGGGCTTGGGCGGCGGGGGCTGCGAGCATGAGGGCCAGGGCTAGGATGAGGGGGCGCATGGGGGTCTCCAGAGGCGGCGGTTGTCGCACCTGGGGGTGGACGGGACAACTGGCGTTAAGTCCACGTTCCCTCGTTGGAGCCGCCGGGGCGGGGAAGGACGGGCGGGAGGGCGGCGATGCCGGTGATCTCGACGCGCCAGGCGGGGTTGGCGAGGCCGGCTTGGACGGTGAGGCGGGCAGGCTTGTGGCGGGGGTCGAGCCAGGCGTCCCAGGCGCGGTTCATGGCGGGGTAGTCGGCCATGTCGGCCAGGAAGACCTGCACCGTCAGGAGGTGGGCCTTGGTGGTGCCGGCTTGGGCCAGAAGGGCGTCAATTTGGCGCAGCACGTCGGCGGTCTGGGCCTCGGCGTCTCCGGAGGTGTCGTCGGGGACCTGGCCGGCGAGGTAAACCGTCGTGTTGTGGATGACTGTGCCGGAAAGGCGGGGTTCCGGAGCCAGACGGGTGATGCCGATGGTTTGGTTCATGGGGGCGCTCCGGGTGCGGGGGCTAGAGCATGACGCGGTGCTGCATCAGGGAGAGCATGGGGAGGTCCCAGGGGGGGTTGCCGTAGCCCCAGCCGCCTTGCTGGCCGGCGGCGTCGAGCCAGGTGCGGACGCGGGCGGCCTTGTTCTCGGCGATGCAGTTGCCGCCCTCCAGGCGTCCGGTGAGGGTGCCGGAGGCTTCCTCCAGTTCGGTGCCGATGACCTGCAGGGGGGCGTCGGAGCCGAAGTGCTGGGCGACCATCTCGGCAACGGCGAGGCGGCAGGAGCCGGTGGCGACGAGGACGGCGTGGCCGAGATGGAGGTGCTCGCGCAGGCGGTCGCAGACGGGGTCGCACCAGAGGACGTGGGGGGTCAGGCGGCGGGCGGCGGCTTGGGCCTGGGCGATGGGGATGCCGGTCAGCAGGCGGCGGGCCATCGCGGCCTTGGTGGCGTCCCGGGCGGAGCCGCCGCGGGAGACGCCGGGCAGGCCGGCGCGGAGGGAGGCAAGGCCGGCGGCCAGGGTGCGGCGGCGTCCGCGCAGGACGGTGAGCCAGGGCAGGAAAGTGTCGCGTATGGTCAGGGTCTTGTCGAAGTCGAAGACGGCGGTGGGGGCGCCGGGGGCGGTGAGCGGGGCAGCCAGCAGGGCCTGGCGGGCGGCGGAGATGCGGGGGTGGACAGAGGCGGTGCGGGTGGCGTCCGTCGCGGTGCTCATTGGGTCAGATCCAGCAAGAGGTCCGTGAGCAGGGCGGGGGCGGTGACCATGGCGTCATGGCCGGCGGCAAGGCCGCGCCAGGCCCAGCCGGGCTGGGCGCGGACCCAGGCCCGGTGGCCCGCGAGCGGCGCATATTCCGGGCCGGTGCAGGCGACGTAGGTGCGGGGCAGGCCGTTGCCCGGCGGGGCCGACAGATGCAGCGGGGAAGCCATGGTGCCGAAGGGGTGCGGGGTCATGCGGCGGCGCAGCCAATCGGCGTCGGGGCCAGGGGGGACGGCGTATTCGGACGGATCGGGCGGGGCGACGGAGACGCGGCCGGTTTGCTCGGCCAGGCGGCGTCGCGTGGCAGCGGCGTCCGGCGTGCCCAGCTCCAGGGTGGTGCGGCCGTCGCGGGGGATGGCGCTGTCGAGGTAGATCAGTTGGCGGATGCGGGCGGGCACGCGGTCGGCGGCGCCGGTGATGGCGCAGCCGCCGAAGCTGTGGCCGACGAGGACGGCCCTGGTCAGCTCCTCGGTTTCCAGGACGGCGACGAGGTCCTGGGTGAAGGTGTCGAGGGTGATGCCGGCGTGGAGGAGGTGGGCGCGGTCGCCCAGACCGGTCTGGGTCGGGGTGAAGACGCGGTGGCCGGCGGCGCGGAGGGGTTCGGCGACACGGGGCCAGCACCAGCCGCCGTGGAAGGCGCCGTGCAGGAGTATGAAATCGGTCATGGCGTTAGGGTAGCTGCCGCGGATGCGGCGGGGAAGGCGGGGCGACCGGGACAGCGGGACGTCCAAAGAATACGCGCTGGGCGGCTGCAATGGCGGCTATGCAGCCTTCTGCGGGACCTTTGCGTATGGCCGCAAGTGGGCCTGGTCAGGTGCGGCGTGCTTTGAATGACCCTGACCGGGCAGGTGGGGTGTGCTAAGGGCCGGGCCATGCCCGATAGCCAGACGTTCGATCCCGATCAGCCGCTCCGCCGTGCCCTGCGGCGGCACAAGGCGTTCGCGACGGGGCTGCTGGTGCTGATGGCCGGGTTGATCCTGGTGTCGTATGCGCTGCCGCCTGCGCCTTGGGTGGAACTGCTGCAGGCCGCGTCCAAGGCGGGGTTCGTGGGGGGGATCGCGGACTGGTTCGCGGTGACGGCGCTGTTCCGGCATCCGTTGGGCATCCCGATCCCTCATACCGCGATCATCCCCAAGCAGAAGGAGCGGCTGGGGCGGTCGCTGGGGCGGTTCATGGCCGGGCATGTGTTCACCCCGGAGGAGGTGCGGCGCGTGCTGGGGCGGCTGGACCTGCCGGGGATCGTGGCGCGGTTCCTGTCCGATCCCGCCGCGGCGCGTCCGGCGGCGGTGGCGCTGGCGGAGATGCTGCCGCGGGTGCTGGCAACGGTGGAGGACGGGCGGGCGCGGCGGACGATGGCGCGGATCGTTCCACGGCTGGTGGGCGGGCCGGGCGCCGGTCGGATCGTAGCGCGGATGCTGCGGACCCTGGTGGACGGCGGGCGGCACCAGGAGGCGCTGGGGTTCCTGCTGGGGGAGCTGCGGACCCTGCTGGACAGCCGGCAGGAGGTGCTGGAGAGCTTCATCCAGGACAAGGTGCGGGCGCAGGGCGGACGGCTGGTGGGCTGGGCGCTGGGCGCGCAGGTGGCGGCGCGGGTGATGCTGGTGCTGCGGGAGGAGCTGGACCGCGTCGGTCCGGACGGCAGCAGCATACGCGACGCCTTCGACGAGTGGGCGCGGCGTGAGATTGACCGGATGGAGGCCGATCCCGAGCGGGCGGCGGAGATCGGGCGGGCGGTGCGCCGGGTCGTGGCGCACGAGACGGTGCAGGCTTGGCTATGGGATGTGTGGTCCCGGATGCGGCTGGCGCTGGAGGCCGATGCGCGGCGGCCCGGCGGGCACACGCTGGCGGTGATCGAGGCGTCGCTGGGGAACCTGGGCGGGTTCCTGGCGGCGGACGCCGCGGCGCGGGCGCGGCTGCAGGCGGCGGCGGAGGGGGTGGCGGCGACCTTGCTGCCGACGGCGCAGGCGCAGTTGGCGACGTTCATCGGGGACGTGGTGGCGGGGTGGGATGGGGACTACATCACGGACAAGCTGGAGTTGCGGGTGGGCAAGGACCTGCAGTTCGTGCGGGTGAACGGGACGCTGGTGGGGTTCCTGGTGGGCGGGGCGCTGTTCGGGGTGCTTCGGGCGGTGTTCGGGGGCGTGGCGGGGTAGGCTGTCCGTCCACGTGCTGGCGAAACCGGGATTGGGCGTCCGGCGTTTGCTGCCGCATGTCACTGATTCGCCCGTTGCGCGCGTCCGGGCCGCCCGGCGCTTCCGGGCTGGCGCAACCCTTGCCAATGCCGTTGTCCCCTATCGAGCGCCTGCCGAAATGGCTGCTGTGCGTGCCGCTGGTGGCGCACTGGATGCTGCTGGCGGTGCGGCACCGCAGCCTGACGCTGCCCAGCGCCGCCAACCCCGGCATCCCGACCGGAGGGTTGGCCGGAGAGGGCAAGATGGAGTGCCTGGCCCTGATCCCCCCTGCCCTGCAGGGCTTCGTTGCCGCGACCGCGGCGGTGGCGCCGGGCGTGGAGGCGGAGGCGGTGCGGCGCGCGGCCGGGCTGCGGTTCCCGCTGGTGGCGAAGCCGGACCGGGGGTGGTGCGGATACGGTGTGCGGCGGGTCAACGATGCCGGCGCGTTGCGGGCCTACCAGGCCGCCTTTCCGTCCGGCGGCACGTTCCTGCTGCAGGCCTGGCATCCCGGGCCGGTCGAGGCCGGGCTGATGGTGCGGCGCTGGCCAGACTCGGAAGATGACAGGACGGCCTTGTCGGGGATCACTCTGCGCCATGCTCCGGCGGTGCGGGGCGACGGGCGGCGGACCCTGGCCGAACTGGCTGCCGCCGACCCGCGCCTGCCGGCGTCCGCCTTGGCGGGCTACGATCCCGCGCGCATCCTGGACTCTGGGGAGGCCGTGGCCTTGACGACCGTGGCCAGCTTGCGGGCCGGGGCGCGCTACGAGGATGCGGCGCAGCTTGCGACGCTGGCCTTGCAGGACGCCGTCCTGGCCATTGCCGCCGGGATGGGCCTGCGTGCGGGGCGGCTGGACGTGCGGGCAAGCTCGGTCGCCGCGCTGCGGGCAGGACGGTTCACCGTCATCGAGGTGAATGGAGCCGGGGCGGAGGCGATCCACGCCTGGGACCCGCGGCTGGGGCTTCGGGCGGCGTTCGGGGCGGTGTTCGCCAGCCACCGGACGCTGTTCGCGCTGGGGGCGGCCATGCGCGCGCGGGGGCACCGGCCTGTGGGGCCATGGCGGCTATCGATGGCTTGGCTGCGGCAGCAGCGGCTGGCGCGGGGGTATCCTCAGTCGAACTGAGAGGCACGCTGGGCTGGGCGGGTGCTGGCCAGGAAGTTCACACAGTCTGTGGTGACGACGTTCCCGGGCCGCAAGTTGTCCTCCGCCACGGCGCTGGCAGCGAGGCGTCAGGCCGTGGCGCCGGCCCGGCAGATGGGGCGCGGGGCGGTTCGATGGCGTCCGTCCGCAGGTGCATGGCGCCGATGCCTGGCACAGGCCGCGGCCAGGGTGATCCTGCCAGTGGTCCTGCCGGCTGGTCGTGCCGGCACCGGGCAAGCCGGACAGGCTGACCAGCACAGCCCATTCCGATGTTGGCGCCGTCAGGGGGTCCGGCGCGTGACCGGCACCGCGACCTCGTTGCGGCGAAGCGGCAGGAGTGTCCAGGGCGGGTCGTAGAACCAGGTCACGGGAGGGCCGGCCGGTTCCCATCCCGCGGGGGCCAGCAGCGCCTGAAGGCGGGTGCGCTGGGCGGCCACGGCACCTTCGCTGGCGATGCCGGAGAAGCGCAGCACCGCGAAGGTTTGGGCTGGCACAGTCACGATGGTGACCCTGGCGTCGCGCGGAGCCGGAGGCGACGCCAGGTCGGCAGGCAAGAAGAAGCGTATGGACCAGCCGGCCGCGCCTGCAGGCTCCTGCACGACCGGGGCGGTCATGGCGATCTGCTGGCCCGCGCCGGGGCCGGCCTGCGTCACGGGGGCCTGGGCGACGGGGGCGGTCATTTCGATACGGGAGCCACCGGCGTTGCCGCCGAAGATGTAGCCGGCAAGACGGCGGAAGCCTTCGCCGCGGGCGGCCTCGGCGGTGCCGGGCACAGTGGTCTCGGCGGCGAGGCGGGGAGCGTAGGCGCGCACCTCGGCGGGGCCGACCTGCTCGACCATGTCGTAGCGCGGCTCCTCCGTGCCGGTGCGGATGCCGACGACGGAGCAGGCAGAGACGAACAGGGTGCCGAGCAGGGACATGGTGCGGATATGGCGCATGGGGGTTCATCCTTCCAGCAGCCGGCTGCCGACCTTGCGGCGGATATGGGCGCCCCTGTCCTGACAACGCCCGAGATACGGGTCCACGGACATGTCCCGTGGTGCGGCCAGGGCCGTGCCGGGCCAATGCGCCCAGCCTAACGTTGACCTACAGAACAGGCCAGCGACGACCGCGGGTGGTGGCAGTTAGCCAACATTCCTGACTTCCACTTCCAACAATGCCCGGTTAACGTTTTGAGACATGCAAGGAGTTCGGATGCAACCTGATTACGCCCCCTGCCCGGTGTGCGGCGCCCATGGCTTCGATCTGGCCAGGGTGTTCGACCGCCCCAAGCACGCGCACAGGATGTATCGCTGCCGCCGCTGCACGGTCGTTGCGGATGGCCGAGCGTGGGACCTGGACGCGTCCTGCAACCTTGCTGCGCAGGCTGCCGCGACGGGCGAGTGGTACACGCGGCACTATACCCCCGAGGAGTTCGAGCGCCGGATGCAAGTGGCGCGGGGCACGCTTGGCGAGTTCAGAAAGTTCATGGGGGAGACCGAGCTGTTCGTGGAACTGGGGGTCGGAGAGGGTTTCCTGTCCCGGGCCGCAGCCGGGGTGTTCGACGAGGTGGTGGGCCTCGACATTGACCTGACCGCTGCCCGCAACGTCACCCGGCAGTTCGGCTGCCCGACGAACCTGCGCTTTCTGCGGCATGACGGCTTCGGCGACCTGGACGCGCCGACGGTCTCGGTCGCGGCGCTCTGGCACGTCCTGGAACACCTGAACGCCCCGCTGCCGGTGCTGCGCCCCTTTCTGGACCGGATGCCCGTCGGCGGGCTGGTCATCGGGCAGGTGCCCCTGTTGCGGGAGGACTACGTGTTCGACGAGCATTTCCTGTTCCACAACGAAAGCTCCCTGTTTCACCTGGCCTTCGCGCTGGGGTGCGCGCCGATCCTGATGCAGCGGGACGAGGACAACGACTTCCTGAGCTTCTGCTTCCGCAAGCAGGCGGCGGCCGTGCCGGCAGCCCCCACCCAGGCCTGCGCCGCTGCGGAGGCCGGCGGCCCGCCGCCGACGCTGCGCCGGCTGGGGATGCCTGCCCTGTTCGTGTTCGGCCACCAGCGGTCCGGGACCAACATCCTGCTGGACACGCTGGCCGGCAGCATCGGCTGCGACGTGCTGAACGAGGACCATCCCAGCGCCTTCGCCAACTTCCGGCTGCGCCCGGCGGCGGAGGTTGCGGCGCTGGTCGCGGCGTCGGCGGACGGGTGCTTGCTGAAGCCGATCACGGAATCCCTCCGGTTCCGGGAGATCATGGCGGGCATTCCCGGGTCGCGCGCCGTGTTCGTGATCCGGAATCCGCTGGAGGTCGTGCCGTCGTTCCTGATGGAGTTCCGGGACTCGCTGGCCTCGGTTGCCTATCAACTGGTCCACAATTACCGCTGGACGCGGCTGCGCGACGTGGGCGTGGAGCTGGAGTGCTGGGCGGAGACGGACCGGCTGATGGAGAAGTACGGCGGCCGGTTCGACCCCCGGGCGGATGCGGCATCCGTGGTGGCGCTGAGCTGGCTGGCGCTCCATGCGGCGTTGGCGGGGCGCGGGCTGCTGGATGACCCGGCCTGCGCCATCGTGGACTATGCGGACCTGTTCGACCTCGGCGGCGCGTTGGAGCGCAAGCTGCGGCCGGTGTTCGGCGGGGCCGTCCAGATGGCGCCCGCGCGGCGCCGGGCACGCGAGACCCATGCATTCGCGAGCCGAATCGACGTGGAGCTGGCAACGGATTGCCTGGATATGCACGAGCGGTTCCGGGCTGCGAGCGGGAGGGTGCGCATGGCGGCAGGCGCCCCCGCACAGAGCACCATTCAGCTTGCCGAGCCGGCCGATGCGTGAGCGCCGCGGCTGTTGTTGGGCAAGCACGCCGTTGCGCCATCCTCTCATCACATTCATCGCTAGGAGGCCAACATGGACCTGACTGGGCACGTGGAGCAGGTCAACGCCCGTTTCATCGAGGGGTGGGTGGACCACGAGGAGCCGGTGACGCTGGCGCTGGTGGTGGACGGCACGCCCGTGCTGATGCAGGAGGCGGAGCTGGCGCGGCCGGACGCGGTGCAGGCAGGGTTCGAAGGCGCGAAGGGGTTCCGGTTCTACACCGCCGCCTGCAAGCTGGAGCCGGGGGCGCATGTCGTCGAGGTGCATCCGGTCGTGGACGGGACGCGTTGCGCGCCGCTGCGGGGCGTCGGCGTAGCGCATACGGCGTTCGACCTGGACATTCTGCCGCCATCGTTCCCGCCGCCGTCCGTGCTGGGATACCTGGTGGAGCACCATGCGCTGCGTCCGGAAATCCGGCGGTTCCTGGTGGCGGACGCCGGGATCCGGTTCCGGCCGGATGCCTGGACGGGGGATGTGATCTTCGTGGACGGGCTGCCGGACTCGCACACCACGCGCTACCGCGTCACGAACCTGTCCGAAGAGCTGCTGGTGCTGGGCTACGACTGCTGCACGCTGACCGAGGACGAGCTGTGGCGGGTGGAGGACGGGTCGTATCGCGCGACGGTCGTGCAATTCGTGCGGTGTCCGCACACTGGAGTGTATGCCCGGGCCGCGGCGGCGGCCCGCCGGGCCGGAGCGCGAATTGGGTTCGACATGGACGACCTGGCGTTCGACCCGGCCGTCATGCCGTACATAGACGGGCTGCGGGAACTCGACCAGCTCGCGATCGAGGGATACCAGGTCGGGATGCTGCACTACCGGGCGTTCCTGAAGCAGGCGGACTTCGCGACGGTGCCGACGGATGCGCTGCGGCGGGCGGCGCTGGCGGTGAACCCGAACACGCATGTCGTCGTGAACTCGCTGTCGCGGCGGGTGGCGGCGGTGGACTACCGGGAGGTGCCGCGCGACCCGCGGATGGTGCGGATCGGCTACTATGCGGGCACGCGGACGCACCAGGCCGACTTCGGCGCGGCGGCGGGTGCGGTGCTGGAGGTGCTGCACGCCCACCCGAACGCGCGGCTGCGGGTCGTGGGCGAACTGGACCTGGGCGAGTATGCCGGCTTCGGCGCGGTGGCCCGGCAGGTGGAACGGGCGGGGATCATGCCCTACGCCGACATGCTGCGGGACATGGCTGGTTGCGACGTGGTGATCGCGCCGCTGGAGCTGGACAACCCATATTGCGAGGCGAAGAGCGAGCTGAAGTACTTCGAGGGCGTGCTGGCAGGGTGCACGGTGGTGGCCAGCGCGACGGGGCCGTTCCGGGGTGCCATCACGGACGGGCAAACTGGGTTCCTGGCCAGCACGCCGCGCGACTGGCGGACGGCCCTCGGCGCGCTGGTGGAGGATGCCAGCCTGCGGCGGACGGTGAACGAGACGGCCCGGGCGCGCACGCTGGACCGGTATGCCGCCCGGAGCGCGGCGGCGGCCTTCATGGCCGCGGCGGGGCTTGCCGAACATGCGCCCCCGCCAGACGCGGCGCGGGGCCGGGCGGCGCCGCGCCCGCCCGGCAGCCCGCTGCGGATCGGGTTCGTCCTGCCGGCCATCACGGTCGGGTCGGGCGGGCTGCGGAAAGTGCTGCGCATCTGCCACGACTTGGAGCGGTTCGGTCATGCGGTGTCGCTGCACGTGATGGGCGCCGCATCGGGTGCGGAGAGCCGGGCGGCGATCCAGCGGCACTACTATGCCTTCGCCGGGCCGGTGTTCCGCTACAACGGCACGGTGGGGCCGCATGACTTCCTGGTCGCGACGGCCTGGGAAACGGCCTATGCCGTGCGGCGGCACTGCCCCGACCCGGCGCGGGCGGTGTATTTCGTGCAGGACTTCGAGCCGATGTTCATGGCGGTGGGCAGCGGCTACCTGAAGGCGCAGGCCACTTACGGGTTCGGGTTCCACCTGATCTGCTTCGGCGCCTGGATCGCGGAGAAGCTGCGGCGGGACCTTGGGCTGGAGTCGGCCGTCATCCGGTTTCCGATCAACCGGCAGGCGTACTATCCGGCGGCGCGGCAGGTCCGCAAAGGGCGGAGCGTGCTGCTGTTCGCACGACCGTCGCAGGAGCGGCGGGCGTTCGACTTGGCCGTGGGCGCCCTGCACCTGGTGGCGCGGCGGCTGCGGGACGTGCAGATCGGGTTCTATGGGGAGGACCGGTATCCGCCGGTGCCGTTCGACTTCGTGAATCACGGGCTGATCACGTCGGAGCCGGCGCTGGGGGAGCTGTACCGGACGACGACGGTGGGGGTCTGCCTGTCGCCGACGAACCCAAGCATGGTGGCTTACGAGATGGCGGCCTGCGGCACGGCGCTGGTGGACCTGAACCTGCCCGGGGCTGGGGTCAACTTCGACGGGATGGAGGTGCCGTTCCTGGCGGACACGACGGAGGTGGGTTTGGCGGAAACCATCATCGCGGCGCTGTCGGACGAGGTGGCGCGGGCCTCGCGCATTGCGGCGGGGCTGCGGTACGTCGAGGCCATGGGAGATGAGGAGTCGGTTGCGGTGATGTTCGAGCGGCATGTGCAGGAGTTTGCGGCCGTGCCCGCGGGGGCCGTGCCTGCGGCGGCTGCGGTGCAGGCGGCGGCGGCTGTGCAAGCGGCGGCGGTTGGGCCGGCGCAGGCCCGGGGACGGCGGGGGCTGAACGGGTCGGGGCGGGCGCACCAGGCGGCTGCGCCGCCGCCAGGGTAGCATCAGCATGGGGGAGCGCGTGTCCGACCGTGTGCTGGGCGTGCTGGGCGGCATGGGGCCGCTGGCGAGCGCGCAGTTCATGCTGCGGCTGACGCTGCTGACCCCAGCGGAGCGGGACCAGGACCATGTGCCGGCGGTGCTGTGGTCGGATCCCCGGGTGCCGGACCGGGGTGCGGCGCGGGCGGGGACGGGGCCGGACCCGCTGCCGGCGCTGGTGCGGGGGCTGCGGGGGTTGCAGGCCGCAGGGTGCGGAGCGGTGGCGATCCCGTGCAACACGGCGCACGGGTGGATCGAGGGGATGCGGGGGGCGACGGCGCTGCCCATCCTGCACATCGTGGACGCGGCGGCGGAGGACCTGCGGCGGCAGGGGATACCGCGGGGATTGGTGGGGGTGCTGGGGACGGCGGCGACGCTGGAGATGCGGCTGTATCAGGACCGCTTGGGGGCGCTGGGCTGGGAGTGCATAGCGCCGGATTCGGCGGTGATGGCGGCGCTGGTCACGCCGGCGATTGCGCTGGTGAAGGCGAACAGGGTGGCAGAGGCGTATGCGCCGCTGGCGGAGGCGGCGGGGATGCTGGCACGGCGGGGCGCGCGGGCGGTGGTGCTGGGCTGCACGGAGATACCGCTCGGCATTGCGGCCGGGCCAACCTTGGATGTGCCGGTGGTGGACACGATAGACGCGCTGGCGCGGGCGGCGGTGCTTTGGGCAAGGGGGATGACATAAGCGGCTCCCATCCTCAGGAAGCCGCCCCGATGCCCACCGTCCGCGAACCCGCGCTGCACCCCGTTGCCACCGGCCACTTGCGCCCCACCCAGGTCACGGTCGGGATGCGGGCCTGTGGCGCGATAGGGCCTGGCTGGTCGCAACTGGCGAGTGGGACCGGGGCGGGAACGGCCCTAGCTGCCTAGGGACACTCGCAGCCCGGCGTCGGGCCAGCCTTTTCGCGGACGACATGGTGGTCTATCCACTCGGCCACCAGGCGCCGGGCCTCGTTCAGGGAGGCTTCGGGGTGGTGGATGCGGTAGAGGGTGGTGCAGGCGCGGAAGGCGTCAGGGTCGGCGTTGCCATGGACGCGCAGCTCGCGGTAAGCCGTTACCACGGCGCGTTCGCACCGGCGGGCAATCGTGCTGGCCTGGCTGCTGGCGTCACGGACCACTTGGAACCCCACGTTGCGCTGCGCCCGTGGCGCCACCGCAATGTAGGGGGCGGCCCGGCGGGGCGCAAGCGACGCTGCGGCCCAGGCTGCAGCAGGGGGACGACATGGAACGGTTGATCGAGGGCTACCGCCGGTTCCGGCGGGAGAGCTGGCCGGAGCGGCGGCGGCTGTTCGAGGCGTTGGCGGCGGAGGGGCAGCATCCCCGTGCGCTGGTGGTGGCCTGCGTGGATAGCCGGGTGGACCCGTCGGCGATCTTCGACGCGGCGCCGGGGCAGTTGCTGACGGTGCGGAACGTGGCGAACCTGGTGCCGCCCTACGCGCCGGATGCGGCCTACCACGGGACCAGCGCGGCGCTGGAATTCGGGGTGCGGGTGCTGGAGGTGCCGAACCTGATCGTGCTGGGGCATGGGGGGTGCGGCGGGATTGATGTGCTGCTGCGCGGGGCGGCGAAGCCGGGGCATGACTTCATCACGACCTGGATGGGCATTGCCGCCCCGGCCCGCGCCCGCGCGCTGCTGTGCGACACGCCGGAGGCGCAGCAGCGGTGCCTGGAGCGGGAGGGGATCAAGCTGTCGCTGGACAACCTGATGACATTTCCCTGGATCGCGGAGCGGGTGGGGGCGGGCACGCTGCAGCTGCATGGGGCGTGGTTCGCGATACACTCCGGGGTGCTGGAGGTTCTGGGGCCGGATGGGACGTTCGGGCCCGCCGATTATGCGGCAGACACCAGGGCCGCCAGCGCCTGACCGACCTCCTTGGTGCCGGCCTGGCCGCCCATGTCGCGGGTGCGGGGGCCGCCGTCGCGGAGGAGGGTTTCGATGGCGGACACGATGGCTGCCGCGGCCTGGGTCTCGCCCAGATGGTCCAGCATCATGGCACCTGACCAGACCTGGCCGATGGGATTGCACACGCCCTGGCCGGCGATGTCGGGGGCGGAGCCGTGGACAGGCTCGAACATGCTGGGGTGCAGGCGCTCCGGGTTGATGTTGGCGCTGGGGGCGATGCCGATGCTGCCGGCAACGGCGGGGCCGAGGTCGGAGAGGATGTCGCCGAACAGGTTGCTGCCGACCACCACGTCGAACCAGTCGGGGTGCTGCACGAAGTGGGCACAGAGGATGTCTATGTGGAACTGGTCCGTCGCCACGTCCGGATAGGACGCGCCAATGGCGGCAAAGCGCTCGTCCCAATAGGGCATCGTGATGGTGATGCCGTTGGACTTGGTGGCGGAGGTCAGCTTGCGGCGGGGGCGGGTTTGGGCCAGCTCGAAGGCGTAGCGCAGGATGCGGTCGGTGCCGTGGCGGGTGAAGACGGATTGCTGGGTGGCGAACTCGCGTTCCGTGCCCTCGAACAGGCGGCCGCCGAGGCTGCTGTATTCGCCCTCGGTGTTCTCGCGCACGACGATGAAGTTGATGTCGGCTTCGGTGCGGTTGGCGAGGGGGGTGCGGGCGCCGGGCATGAGGCGGCAGGGGCGGACGTTGGCATACTGGTCGAAGCCGCGGCGTATGGGGATCAGCAGGCCCCAGAGCGAGACGTGGTCGGGGACGCCGGGCCAGCCGACGGCGCCGAGGAAGATAGAGTCGTGGGCGCGGAGCTGATCCAGGCCGTCCGCGGGCATCATGGCTCCGGTTTGGGCGTAGCGCTGGCAGGACCAATCGTATTCCTGGACTTGCAGGACGAAGCCGAAGCGGGCGGCGGCGGCATGCAGGACGCGCAGGCCCTCCGGCGTGGTCTCCTGGCCGATGCCGTCGCCGGGGATCGAGGCGATCTTGTAGGTGCGTTGCATGGACGGTCCTCCTGGTCCGGCAGAGTGGGCCTGGCAGAATGGACGCCCTTGGCCCGGCGGTCTAGGAACGGCGGGGCTGAGATGGGGTGGGGCTATGGCGGGCGAGCACATGACGGACTGGGACCGCGACGCGGCGCTGACGACGGCGCGCATCCTGCTGGAGATCAAGGCGGTCAACTTCCGGCCCGAGGAGCCCTACACCTTCACGTCCGGCTGGAAGTCGCCGGTCTATATTGACTGCCGCAAGATCATCTACTTCCCGCGCGCTCGGGTGAAGATCTGCGAGCTGGCGGCGGAGAAGATCGGGCGGCACGTGGGCTATGAGAGCATCGAGTGCGTGGCGGGCGGGGAGACGGCGGGCATCCCGTTCGCGGCGTGGATCGCCGACCGGATGCTGGCGCCGATGGCGTACGTGCGGAAGAAACCCAAGGGATTCGGGCGCAACGCGCTGATCGAGGGCGACGTGCCGGAGGGGCTGCGGACCCTGCTGGTCGAGGACCTGACGACGGACGGGGCGAGCAAGATACAGTTCGCGCAGGCGCTGCGGGATGCCGGGGCGCTGGTGAACCATGCGTTCGTGGTGTTCTTCTACGGGGTGTTCCCCGGCAGCTTCCAGAAGCTGGCGGCGATGGACATCACCCTGCACCACCTTTGCACCTGGTGGGACGTGCTGGAGGCGTGCCGGGACCGGCCTTACTTCGCCGAGCCGGCGTTGGCGGAGGTAAGGCGGTTCCTGGAGAACCCGGTGGCGTGGTCCGCGGCGCATGGGGGCGTGTCGAGCGCCGAGGAAGCCGCGGAGCGCAAGGCGGCGGCGCAGTAGGGTGGCGGAGCAGTAGCATGGCGGTCCGGGCGCCGGAGCTGCAGGCGCCGGGCGGCGTGTGGATCAACACGCCGGCGCCGCTGACCCTGGCGGGGCTGCGCGGGCGGATCGTGGTGCTGGATTTCTGGACGGGGTGCTGCGTCAACTGCCTGCACGTGCTGCCGGCGCTGGCGCGGGTGGAGGCGGCGTTTCCGCGGGATGTCGTGGTGATCGGCGTGCATTCGCCCAAGTTTCCGCACGAGAAGGAGCCGGACACGGCGCGGGACGCGGTGGCGCGGCTGGGGATCACGCATCCCGTGCTGCATGACCCCGAGCGGCATCTATGGGACCAGTATGCCGTGCGGGCGTGGCCGACGCTCGTGTTCGTGGACCCCAACGGCTACGTGCTGGGGCAGGCGAGCGGGGAGCCGGATGGGGCGGCGCTGGTGGGGACGCTGCGGCGCATGGTGAAGGCCGCGGCTGGGCTGGGCGACATGCAGCCGGCGGAGCTGGAGTTGCTGGCGGTGCCCCCTGCCCTGCCCACGCGGTTCCGGTATCCCGGCAAGATCAGGCCCATCCCCGGGCGGGCGCGGGACGCGGCATGCTGGGTGCTGGCGGATGCCGGGCACCATCAGGTGGTGCTGCTGGACGATGCGGGGACGGTGGTGGCGCGGATCGGCAGCGGGGTGGCCGGGGCGCAGGACGGGTCGGCGTTGCGGGCTTGCTTCCGCGATCCGCAGGGGGTGGCGGCGGATGCGGAGGCGATCTGGGTGGCGGACACGGGCAACCACCTGATCCGGCGCGTGGAGTTGGCGACGGGGGAGGTCTCGACCGTTGCCGGCACCGGGCTGCGGGGCGGGGTGCTGGGGGAGGCCGGAGCAGCGCTGGAGACGGCGCTGGCGTCGCCCTGGGACCTGGTGCCGTTCGGCGGGGGCGTGCTGTTCGCCAATGCGGGGACGCACCAGTTGGGCGCGCTGGACCCAGCGGCGGGCGTCGTGGAGCGGTTGGCTGGGACGGGGGTGGAGCACCTGCAGGACGGGCCGGCGGCCGAGGCGATGCTGGCGCAGCCGAGCGGGCTGGCGCTGGACGGGGCGCGGCTGTTCTTTGCGGACAGCGAGACCAGCGCCGTGCGGCTGCTGGACTTGGACACGATGGAGGTTTCGACGCTGGCCGGGGCCGGGCTGTTCGAGTTCGGGGCGCAGAATGGGGCGCTGGAGCAGGCGCGGTTCCAGCATCCGCTGGGGGTGGCGATGCTGGGGGAGCAGGCGCTGCTGGTGGCGGACAGCTACAACAACCGGGTGCGGCTGGTGGATTTGTGGGAGCGGACGGTGTCGGACTGGGATGACGGGTTTACGTGCCGGGACCGGGTGTGCCTGCCGGAGGGCGGGGAGCCTGCCGGGGTGTGCGCGGACCCGCGCGCGCCGGCGGGCGACCCGCGGGTGCTGGTGGTTGAGACGGCGCGGCACCGGGTGCTGGAGGTTAGGCCGGCGCGGCGGACGTATCGGACTTGGGCGGAGTAGGCGCGAAGCGGGTGGGGGCGGAGCAGGCGGGCAGCGCGGGCTACATCCGCACCAGCTCCACGCGGCGGTTCCGGGCGCGGCCTTCGCTGGTGTCGTTGGTGGCGGCGGGCTTGTCGGGGCCGAAGCCGGTGCTGGTCAGGCGGCTGGGTTCGATCCCTTGCGCGGCCACGGCGGCGGCGAAGGCGGCGGCGCGTTCGGCGGACAGGGTGCGGTTGCGCTCGGCGGTGCCCAGGGCGTCCGTGTGGCCCTCGACCGACAGGCGCAGCTTGGGGTCGGCTTTCAGCATTGCGGCGACCTGGGCCACGACCGGTGCGGCCTCGGGCCGCAGGGTTGCGCGGTCGAAGTCGAAGTTCACGTAGAGCGCAACGCGGCCGGTTGCGGCCAAGGCGGTTTGCAGGGGAGCTTGGGCCGGCTTGATGGAGGGCTCGAACGGCTTTTCCTCCACGGCATAGACCTCGATGGACGTTTCCGACGAGAAGACGCGGAGCCAGATGACTTGGCCGTCCCGCAGCAGCCGGGCCGTGGTGTCGCGGGGGGCGACCGCCATCACCTCGGCACCCAGGGCGCGCAGCGCCTCGCGGTAGTTCCACTGGGTCTCGGCGTCCGAGGGCGGCAGGGCCTTGCCATCATGCTGGTAGGACACGGCAAAGGTCCGGCCCTGCACGGTGATCTCCTTCTCGCCATCGTCGCCGATGACGGAGAGGGTCATCTGGTCGAAGTTGCGGACTACGGGCTTCTGCGCGGCGAAGCCCGGCATGTGGCCCAGCAGACGATAGTCGCTTCCGGAGGGGGGCAGCAGGGACGGCTTCGGCGCGGCCACCTGCAGCACCGTCAGCTCAATGGAAGTTTCCGAGCTGTAGGTGCGGAACCAGGTCTGGGCGCCGTCCTTGTCCAGCACGGCGTAGGTGTCGCGTCCGCCCTGATCCTGCAGCACGGCGCCCATGCCCTCTAGTTGCCGGCGGTAGTTGGACTGGATTTCGAGGTTGGACAGGGGGTCGGCGCCGTCCTTGAGCTGGTAGGAGATTTGGCAAGTGCGGCCGTAGTAGGTCCGTTCCTCGGTTTCGTCGCCGACGCCCGTCCTCCGGACGAATGCCAGGGGCTCCCAGGCCCGCACCCGGGCTTCCTGCGGCAGGTAGTTGGGGATGGCGCCCAGCGGCGGGCAGGATTGCGGGGCCGCCCTGGCCGGGAGCACCTGAGCCGAGGCAGCCATGACGGCGAGTGCGAGCGCAAGGGGCTTCATGCGGTCCGTTCTCCTTCGTCCGCGAAGGTTATAACGGGTCCGGACCAGACGCCAGCCAGGGGCGAGGCCGCCGGGCTGATGCGGCCGGCACCTACAAGCGGCGCAGCGGCAGCGACCAAGCCAGGACCAGGCCCGTCGCGCTGAAGGCGGCGATGACCAGGAACGCCGCGCGGAAGGCGCCCGCGATCTCGGTGGCCACGACCGCCCGCTGCGCCGCGGGCAGATGGTCCAGCAGGTCCGGCCCGCGCTGGACCAGTTCGGCGAACACGTTGGCCACGGCGGCGTCATGCGAGGCCAGGACGGCGAACAGCACCGCCCCCACGGTCGCCGTGCCCAGCGCGGCACCGATGGAGCGGCTGAACTGGACCGAGGCGGAGGCGGCGCCGAGGTTGGCGGTGCCGGCCGCGATCTGGACCGTCACCTGCACAATGGGCATGGCGGTGCCCAGGGTCAGCGACATCAGCAGGAACACCACGGGCAACCAGCCCAGGGGCACCCAGCCCGCGCCCAGCGCCAGCAGCAGCCAGCAGGCGGTCACGATGGCCAGGCCATAGGACGGGTAAACCGCCGTCCGGCCGGTGCGCGCCACGGCCCGTCCGGTCAGCAGTGCGCCGATGGCGATGCCCACCGTCAGGGGCAGCAGCAGCAGGCCGACCTGCCCCGGCCCGGCACCGCGCACGACGCCCAAGTAAATCGGCATGAAGGTGACCGCGCCGACGATGGTGGCGCCGACGCAGGCCGCCAGTGCGTCCGCCCGCCAGATTGCGGGCTGGCGCAGCAGGTTGACGGGAATGAGGGGAGAGGCCGTCCGGCGCTCCTGCCGGAGCAGCAGGACGAGGGAGGCGGCAGCCAGGGCGACCAGGGCGGCGATGCCGGGCAGCGCGGCGAGGGAGATGCGCTGGGCCTGCTCCAGCGCCAGGAGCAGCGGGGCGACGAAGCCGGTGAAGAGGGTCAGGCCAATCCAGTCGAAGCGGACGCGGGACATCGGGCCGACGCGGGCGGGCAAGCGCAAGGCCAGCACGGCAGCCAGGGCGCCCAGGGGCACGTTGACCAGGAACACCCAGGGCCAGCCGAAGTGCTGGGTCAGCCATCCCCCGGCGACCGGGCCGACAGTGGAGGAGACCATGAAGATGGAGGCGAGGTAGCCCTGGTAGCGCACGCGCTCCCGCGGGGGGACGGTCTCGCCGACGAGAGCCTGGGACAGGGTCATCAGGCCGCCGCCGCCGGCGCCCTGGGCGATGCGGGCGGCGATGAGCCAGAGCAGCGACGGAGCGAGGGCGCAGGCGACGGAGGCGGCGATGAACAGGGCCAGGGCGACGAACAGCAGGCGCTTGCGGCCGAGCGCGTCGCCGAGGCGGCCATAGACCGGGGCGGCGATGGTGGTGGCCATGAGATAGGCGACGACGACCCAGCCCACGCGCTCGACGTCGCCGAGGGTGGCGGCGATCTGCGGGAGGGCGGTGGCGACGATGGTGCCGTCCACGGCGGCGAGGAACATGGGCAGGCAGATCGAGGGGAAGACGCGGAAGAACAGGCCGCGGGTGTCGGAGGGGGTGGGATCGAGGGTGGCGCCTTCCGCGGGTGTCTCGGGCAGGGCGTCGGGCGGGGTCATGCAGGGGGGTGTTCCTCGTGGCCCGGCGGCGCATGGATGCGGCACTCCGGTGTGAGGGGCGGTGACGGGACGGCGGTCTGGTGGGCGTGCCGGCGCTGGCGGTCCCTGGATTGCCGCATCGCTTCGCTTCTCGCAATGACGGATGTTCCGGGAGGGGCCATGACGTGCGGGCGGAGCGGGTGCCGTCCGGCGGCGGGACCGAGGGGGCTTCCGGGCGCCCTCACGCTGGGAGGTCGCGGCCCATGGCGAGGAACTTGTCGCGGCGGCGGGCGAGCAGGGCTGCGGGGTCCAGGGAGAGCAGCGGGGCCAGGGCGTCCTGGACGGCGGCGCCGACGGCGGCGATGGCGGCAGCGGGGTTCCGGTGGGCGCCGCCCACGGGTTCGGGCACTACGGTGTCCACGATGTGCAGGGCGTGCAGGTCGGTGGCGGTCAGGCGCAGGGCCTCGGCGGCGACGCTGGCCTGGGCGGCGTCGCGCCAGAGGATGCTGGCGCAGCCTTCGGGGGAGATGACGGAATAGACCGAGTGCTCCAGCATCAGCACGCGGTCGCCGGCGGCCAGGGCGATGGCGCCACCGGAGCCGCCCTCCCCGATGATGGTGGCGACGATGGGGACGGGGGCGTCCAGGCAGGCTTCGATGCTGCGGGCGATGGCCTCGGCCTGGCCGCGGGCCTCGGCGTCTATGCCGGGGAAGGCGCCGGCGGTGTCCACGAAGGTGAGCAGGGGGAGGCGGAAGCGTCCGGCCAGCTCGATCAGGCGGCGGGCCTTGCGGTAGCCTTCGGGCCGGGCCATGCCGAAGTTGTGCTGGACGCGGGTTTCGGTGTCCGACCCGCGCTCGGTCCCCAGGACCACGACGGAGCGTCCGTGGAAGCGGCCGAGGCCGCCGACCACGGCGGCGTCGTCGGCGAAGGCGCGGTCCCCGGCGAGGGGCGTGAACTCGGTGATGAGGGCGCGGATGTAGTCCAGGGCGTGGGGGCGCCCGGGGTGGCGGGCGACCTGGCACTTCTGCCAGGGGGTGAGGCTGGCGTAGGTCTGGCGGAGCTGGTCGTCGGCCTTTTCCTCCAGGGCGGCGACTTCGGCGTCTATGTCTATGCCGCCGGGCTGGGCGACGCGGCGCAGGTCCTCGATCTTGCTTTCCAGGTCTGCGACGGGTTTCTCGAAGTCCAGGAAGTGGCGCATCGCGGGGGCTTAGCCCGGCGGGAATGGTTTCGCCAGGGGATGGTGCAGGGCGACCAGCTCCTGCAGGCGTTCCGCCAGGACGTGGGTGTAGATCTGCGTGGTGGCGATGTCGGCGTGGCCGAGAAGCAGCTGCAGGCTGCGAAGGTCCGCGCCGCGGGCCAGCATGTGGCTGGCGAAGCTGTGGCGCAGGACGTGCGGGCTGACGCGGGCGGGGTCCAGGCCGGCGTCCAGGGCGATGCCTTTCAGGGTGACGGCGAAGCCCTGTCGGGTCATGGCGTGACGGGGATTGCGGCCCGGGAACAGCCAGGGGGACTTGGGGGTGGCGTCGGTCAGCTTGGCGGCGGCTGTCTTGGCGGCGTTGGAGAGCAGGACCATGCGCTCCTTGGCGCCCTTGCCGCGGACGATCAGCATCTCGGAGCGTAGGCCCAGGGCGGTCCGTGGGAGGGACAGGAGTTCGGAGACGCGGAGGCCGGTGCAGTAGAGGGTTTCGAGGGCGGCGTGGGCGAGGAGGCCGGGGGTGCCGGGCTTGGCGCGCGCGGCGGCGAGGAGGGCGTCGACCTCGGCCTCGGTGAGGTTGCGGGGGAGGCTGGCGGGGAGGCGGGGGGTGTCGAGCAGATGGCTGGGATCGTCCGGGCGGACGCCGTTGGCGACGAGGAAGCGGCAGAAGCCGCGGAGGGAGGACAGGCGGCGGGCGGCGGTGCGGGCGGAGACTGCGCCGTGCAGGGCGGCCATGTAGGCGTGCAGGGTGGGTTCGGTGGCGGTGGACGGCCCCTGCCCTGCTCCGGCGGCGTGGGCGGCGAAGGCTTGGAGGTCGGCGCGGTAGGCCTCGATGGTGTTGCGCGCCGCGCCGCGCTCGGCGGCGAGCATTTCGAGGAAGGCTTCGATGTGGCGGTCCATCTAGGCGCGATGGGCAGGGCTGGGGTGCTGGCTGCTCCCTCTCCCTCCGGGAGAGGGTCGGGGTGAGGGAGGCCGCGCGTATTTGCGTTGGCTTGTGGACGCGCTGGCTTTGGACGGGGCGGCGCTGGTGGTTTCCGTCACCCTAATCCTCTCCCGGAGGGAGAGGGAACTGGAGCGGCGCTGCCTCAAACTGCGCCCTGCCATCGGCATGGTCTGGGGGAAGCCCGGCACGGGCTACCGCGGGGCGAAGCGGTCGTTGGGCAGGACGCGCTGGACCTGCTCGGTCTTGGGTCCCGGCGGGAACATGCCCAGGATCAGGCCGCCGCCCACGACCAGCAGCAGCGCGGCGACGACGACGATCAGCATAACCCGGCTCATGCGCCGCCACCCTTGGCCCGTTCCATCGGGCGTGTGCTAACCTTCCGGCCCATGACGCGCAACACTGCCCTTGCCCCGGCCTCGTTGGCCCCTGCTGTTGCGCCGGAGCTGCCGCCGGGCCTGGCCGGGCGCAGCGTGGTGCTGGTGGGGCTGATGGGGGCGGGCAAGACCAGCATCGGGCGGCGCATGGCGGCGCGGATGGGGCTGCCGTTCCGGGATGCGGATGCGGAGATCGAGCTGGCCGCCGGGTGCAGCGTGCCGGAGATCTTCCGGCGGTATGGGGAGAAGGACTTCCGGGACGGGGAGCGGCGGGTGATCCGGCGGCTGCTGGCCGGGGACCCGCTGGTGCTGGCGACCGGCGGCGGCGCGTTCATGGATGCGGAGACGCGGGCGACCATCCGGCGGGAGGGGGTTTCGGTCTGGCTGCGCTGCAAGCTGCCGACCCTGGTGCGCCGGGTTGCAGGGCGGAGCCACCGGCCGTTGCTGGCCGATGGGAATGCGGCCGACACGCTGGCCCGGCTGATGGACGTGCGGCATCCCGTCTATGCCGAATCGGACGTGGTGGTGGATTGCGGGGACGAGCCGCCGGATCACACGACCGCCAAGGTCCTGCAGGCGCTGCGCGACTGGCGGCCGGCGCGGCGGCTGCATGTGGCGCTGTCCAGCACGGCCTATGACGTGGTGGTGGGGGACGGCTTGCTGGCGCGCGCCGGGGCGCTGCTGGCGCCGGTGATCCCGCAGAAGCGCGCGGTGGTGGTGACGGACGAGACGGTGGCGGCGCTGCACCTGCCGGCGCTGCTGGACGGGCTGGGGCAGACGGGCATCCAGGCCTCGTCCGTCGTGGTGGCTCCGGGAGAGGCGTCCAAGAGCATGGACGGGTATGCCCGGGTGGTGGCGGCGCTGCTGGATGCGGGGGTGGAGCGGCGGACGACGGTGATCGCGCTCGGCGGGGGCGTGGTGGGGGACCTGGCCGGGTTTGCGGCGGCGACGGTGATGCGGGGGCTGCCGTTCGTGCAGGTGCCGACGACCTTGCTGGCCCAGGTGGACAGCAGCGTGGGGGGCAAGACCGGCATCAACACGGTGCATGGCAAGAACCTGGTGGGGGCGTTCCATCAGCCGCGGATGGTGCTGGCGGACACGGGGGTGCTGGGGACCTTGCCGGTGCGGGAGTTGCGGGCGGGGTATGCGGAGATCGTGAAGGCCGGGCTGATCGGGGATGCCGCGTTCTTCGACTGGTGCGAGGCGCATGGGGCGGCCTTGACCAGCGGCGACCCGGCGCTGCAGGCGGAGGCGGTGCTGCGGGCCTGCGCCTTCAAGGCCGCAGTGGTGGGGGACGACGAGCGGGAGGAGGCGCCGAACGACGGGCGGGCGCTGCTGAACCTGGGGCACACCTTCGGGCACGCGCTGGAGGCGGAGGTCGGGTATGGCGGGGGGCTGCTGCACGGGGAGGCCGTCGCGGTCGGGCTAGGGCTGGCGTTCCGGCTGTCGGCCCGGCTGGGGCTGTGCGAGGTGGAGGATGCAGCGCGGGTGACGGCGCACCTGGAGGCGGTGGGGCTGCCGGGGGAGCTGGGGATGCTGAACCGCCGGTTCTCGGCGGGGCGGCTGGTGGGGCACATGCGGCGGGACAAGAAGACGCGGGATGGGGCGCTGCGGTTTGTGCTGGTGCGGGGGATTGGGGGGGCGTTCACGAGCGGGGATGTGGAGGAGGGGGAGGTGGTGGGGTTGCTTAGGGCGGAGGGGTGTGGGGCTTGATATCTACCGCACCCTTACCGGCACCCGTGCGCTCGCCCCGTCCGCGTCCAGCACCGTGATCGCGTAGAACCCCGGGCCGCCCGGCAGCCAGCTTGCCTGGCGCTGGGCGGGCACGGTGGGCAGGGGGGTGCCGTCCACCAGGAAGGTCAGGGGGCGGCGGCCGCCCATGGCGCGGAGCAGGACGGGGCCGTCGCCTTGCAGCACAGCGTCGGGGGGCGGGAACAGAAGGCGCAGGGTGGGGCCGGCCTCCCCGGCCGCCACCCGGGCGGCAGGTGGGGGCGGCGTGCGCGGGGCGGGGGGAAGGAGGTCGAAGACGCGGCCCAGCAAGGGCAGGGCCAGGGCGCGTCCGGTTGCGCCGGGGAGCGGGGTGCCGTCGGGGCGTCCGACCCAGACGGCCGCGACCTGGCGGGCGTCGAAGCCGAAGGCCCAGGCGTCGCGCCCGCCCCAGCTTGTTCCGGTCTTCCAGCCGACGCCTGCCGGGCCGCCGGTGGGGAAGGGCTGGGTCAGGATGTCGGCGACCAGGCGGGACGACTCCGGCAGGCCCCCCTGCCCTGCCCGGGCACCCGGCAGCAGATGCACGGGGCCGTAGCCCGGCGCGACCAGGCCGGCATACAGGCCGGCGACCTCCCGCATCGTCAGCCCGGCGCCGCCTAAGGCCAGGGACAGGGAAGGGTCAGAACCTGCGGGCAGGCGGGGTTTGGCGCCCTGGGCGCGCAGGGCCTCGGCGAAGCGGAGCGGGCCGACCTGATCCAGCAACGCCACGGCGGGGAGGTTCAGGGAGCGGCGCAGGGCCTCGGCGGCGGTGACGGACCCGGCGTGGGCATGGTCGAAGTTCTCGGGGGCGTAGGCGCCGAAGTGGCGGGGCAGGTCCAGCAGGCGTCCGTCCGGGCGGGCGACGCCGGCGGCGAAGGCTTGGGCATACAGGAAGGGCTTGAGGGCGGAGCCGGGGGAGCGGACGGCGCGGGTCAGGTCCACGGCACCGGACCGGGCCTCGTCGCCCCAGCGTCCGGAGACGATGGCGCGGACCTCGCGCGTGGCGCCGTCGGCGACCAGGATGGCAACGGAGGCGCGTTCGGGCATGCCGTCCAGGCGTTCCGACGCCAGGCGCTCCAGGGCGGCCTGCAAGGGGAGGTCCAGGGTCGTCTTCAAGATCGGGCCGGGGCCTAGGCCCGCTACGGCCTGGGCGGCGTGGCGGGGAAACGGGATGCGCGCGGGCGGGACCGGTACGCCGGCGGCTTCGGCCAGCACGCGGTTGCGGACGCGCTCGGCAGCGGCGGGGTGGCGGTCGGGGCGCAGGCCCTCGGGCCGGCGCGGGAGGGCGACGAGGAGGGCAGCTTGCGCCGGATCGAGTGCGGCGGCATTGGTGCCGAACCAGGCGCGCGCCCCGGCGCGGACGCCTTCGAGGTTGCCGCCGTAGGGGGCCAGGGTCAGCCAGATGCCGAGGACGCCCTGCTTGCCGTAGCGCCATTCGAGCTGGAGGGCGCGTGCGGCCTCGATCAGCTTGGAGCGTAGGGTGCGGGGGCGCGGCTCCAGCAGGCGGGCGGCCTGCATGGAGAGGGTGGAGCCGCCGGAGACGACGCGGCCGGCGCGTGCCCACTGGACGGTGGCGCGGGCCAGGGCCAGGGGGTCCACGCCGGGGTGGGACCAGAACCGGCGGTCCTCGGTCTGGATCAGAAGGTCGAGGAAGGGGCGGGACACGTCGGCGGTCGTGGTGCGGAAGCGCCAGATGCCGCCCGGGGCGGGGAGGAGGGCGATGAGGCGGCTGTTGCGGTCCAGGACTTCGGTGCCGATGGCATCCAGGCGGGAGAGGTTGGGGGGGAGGAGGCGGTCTGCAGTCCAGGCTGCGGCGGGAAGTGCTAGGGCGGCGAGCAGGAGGAGGGCGAGCTTCCTTCTCCCTCTCCCTCCGGGAAAGGGTCGGGGTGAGGGAGGCCGTCCGCTCGGGCCTTTCCAACTGAGGGCCAGCGCATGTGCCCGCATGAGCCAACCTTGGTCCTGGCGGCTTCCCTCACCCCGGCCCTCTCCCGGAGGGAGAGGGAGAAGCGCAGCCATCCTCTACTCCGCGGCCTGGACTTTGATCCTCGTGGTGTTCTGCTGGGCGAAGACGCCGGGGCGATACATGTCGGACAGGGACGCGCCGGGCCACTCGAAGCTGCCGGGGGTGACGGCGCGCAGGCGGACGGCGATGCGGAAGCCGGGGGCGTCGGGGGTCAGGGCCAGGACGGCGGCGAAGCGGTCGTCGGCGGCGGGTTGGGCCTCGGTGCTGGACAGCTCGCCCAGCCAGGACATGCCGGGGACCTTGCCGGACGGCATCTGGCCGACGACCTCCCAGCCGGCGGGCAGGCCCTGGATCATCTGGGCGTGGTGGGGCTGGCCGTCGTCGGCCCGGCCTTCGACCAACAGGACGAAGACCGTGTTCTGGCGGAGGTTGTCCAGGTCCAGCGTGTCGCCCGCCGTGGTGAACAGCTTGCGGCTGACGCGCATCCCGGCGCGGGCGGCGGGCTGCGGCTCCGCCGGGATGCCGATGGTGGAGACGGACTGCCAGACCGGGCGGTCGTCGAGGTTGCGCAGCGTGGCCGGGCCGGTGAGCGGCGCGGTGGCTGCGGCGGCCACGGGCAGCGCCGTGCCGTCCACCGACACGCGGGCGGGGCGGCCGTCGCGGCCCAGGACGCCTGCGGCGGCGGCGGCCCAGGCTTGCTCCTGCGTGCTGAGCAGCGCGGGCTTCAGGTCGGCGCCGGGCATGGCGGCCAGCAGGGCCGGCAGGCGGCCGGGCAGCAGGCCGCTTTCCTTCAGCAGCACGGCGACGGCGGCCTGGTCGCGCAGGGCGCTGCCGCGGTCCTCGTACCAGTCGCGCCGGGCTGGGGCGTCCAGCGCGGCGGCGAAGGCGGCCTCGGCCCGGGGACGGTCGTTGGACAGGGCCAGGGCTGCGCCCAACTGGGCGCGGGACAGTGGGGTGGGCAGCTTGTCCAGCTTTTCGGCCAGGAGGCGGTTTGCGCCGGCGCGGGGCTGGCCGGACAAGGCCAGGACATACAGGCGGTAGGCTTGGGCCGCGAGGTCCTCGGGCTTGGAGGGGTCGTCGGCGATGCCCTCCACCATGAACTTCTGGGCGTCCGCGATGGCGCTGTCGGGCACCGTCGCCCCGGCGGTGCGGGCGCGGAGCAGGAACTCCATGGCGTAGGCGGACAGCCAGCCCTCCGCCTCGCTGCTCGCGGTCCAGAGGCCGAAACCGCCATCGTAGCGTTGGCGGTCCAGCACGCTGGCGATGGAGGCCTGCAGGCGCTCGGCACGGTCTGGGCCGCCGGCCAGGCCGTCGGACAGGACGGCCAGGGGCAAGCCCTTGCTGGCTGCCTGCTCCAGGCACATCAGGGGGTAGGCGTCCAACGCCTTGACCAGCGCGGCGGGGTCGTAGCGCACGGGGCCGCCGAAGCTGACGCGGGCGGTGCCGGTGCCGGGGACCATGCGGTCCAAGGCGGGGGCCACGCGCAGCTCCGCGCCGGGCGCAAGCTCCCCGCCGGCCATCACCGTCAGAAGCGGGCGGGCGGGGCGGACGAGAATGGCGGCCTCCCGCTGGACGGTGAAGCCGCCGGGGCCGGTGACGGCCAGGCGGATCACGCCGCGGCCGGCGCCGGTGCCGCGGATGACGGCCGTGCGCACGACCTGCGCGCCAGGAGCCAGGGTGGCGGAGAGGCGGGCGTCGCCGACCAGGGCCAGCGGGCCTTGGACGGAGACGACGGCCACGACCTCCCCTGCCGGCAGGTCCAGGTTGTTGAACAGGACGGCCATGCGGGCCTCGTCGCCTGGGGCCAGGAAGCGGGGCAGCAAGGGTTCGGCGATCAGGGGGTCGCGGACGTACATGCCCACGGCGGCTGACCCGACCCTGTTGCCCTGCCAAGCCACCGCCATCAGGCGGACCTGGCCGTTGAAGTCGGGCAGGTCCAGCGCGACCTGGGCCACGCCGTCCGGCCCGGCCTGCACCGGCGGGGTGAACAGGGCCACGATCTTCTGCGGGATTTCGGGAAGCGCCGCGCTGCCGTCGTCGCCGCCTTGGCGCAGCGTGGTGGCGTCGCCCTCTGCGGGGGGGATCAGGCGCCCCCAATCGTCGCGTATGTCCAGGCCCAGCCGGCGGCGGCCCAGGAAGTGGGAGACCGGGTCGGGAGAAGCGAAGCCGGTGAGGCGGAGGATGCCCTCGTCCACCGTGGCCACGCTGACCCAGGCGCCCGGGGCAGTGCGCACCGGGACGGTCGCCTTGGCGCGGGGGGCGGCCTTTTCGGGGGCGGCGATGGTCAGCGGCAGGGTGCGTCCGGCCGGGTCAATGCCGACCCAGGCCAGTCCGATGGCCCGGGTGGGCCGGGTGCCGTCGCCGGCCTGATAGACGTGGACGGCCACGTAAGCGCCGGGACCCCAGGCCGCGTCCACGGGCACGTCCAGGTCGGTGCCGCCCTGGGCGATGTCCACCTGGCGCATGTCGTGGACCCGGTCCGTCAGGGCCAGCACCGTTGCGTGGCCCGCGAAGGGCGACACGACATGGATGCGCGCCGTTGCGCCCGGCGGGTAGCTGCGCTTGTCGGTGGACACGTCCACCTTGTCCGGCGTGTCCGGGCTGCTGCTGGCGACCCAGCCCGAGCGGAAGCGGACGCTGCTGATGGCGAGGCCGCCGCGCTCGGAGACCTCCAGCCGGTAGCTGCCGAACGGCAGGCGCTTGGCGTAGCGGAAGGTGCCGTCGGCGGGGACCTGGACGTCCGACGCCTCGATCACCTCGTCCTTATAGACGGTTTCGTAGCGGGCGAGGGAGCCGCGGACGACCATGCGCCAGTCCGGGCGCTGGCGGATCAGGCGCAGCCGGGCCGGGACGGCGATGCGGGTGCCGGCGGGCGACACCGCCGCAACCTCGAACGCGGCCTCGGTGTCGGCGTCCACTGCGCCGTCGAAGGCGGGCTTGATGCCGATCAGGGCGGTGGCGGGGCGCACGGGGATGCTGGCATGGGCGTGGGCGGCGCGGCCGGAGGGGTCGTCCACCGACACGTCCAGCTCGGCCCGGACGGGACGGGTGCTGTCCGGCGCCTTCTTGACCAGAATGGGCACCGTGGTACGGCCCCCGGCGTCGGTGTCCGCCATCTCGATATCCTGGGAGTCCGGCGCGAACTCCTCGCCTTCCACGCCAACGCGGAAGCCGGCCAAGGCGGACGGCGGATTGGGGTCGGGGACCAGGCGCAGGGTGGCCTTGCCCGTCAGGCCCGCGGCGGGGGCGCCATACAGGAAGCGGGCCGTCACCGGCAGGGGATAGGGCTGGCCCGGCACGATGTCGCCGGCCGGCGCGGCCTCCACCGCCATGCGGTCGGGCACGAAGGCGTCCACGCGGAAGCTGGCCTTGCCGACGGGGGGCAGCGCCGGGTCGGCCAGCAGCTCCACGGTCCAGGTGCCGGCGGGTGCGGAGGCTGACAGGGTGACGGGGAGGTGGATCGCGGCCTCGGCCCCGCGCGGCGGGACGGTGTCCAGGAAGGTTTGGCCGTTGGGACGCTTGATGCGGACGTGGGCGGGAACGTCGGCGGCTTGGCCGGCGGCGTCGCGCAGGAGGGCCATGAACTGGACGGTCTCACCAGGGCGGTAGATGCCGCGGTCGGTCCAGGCGAAGGCGTCCAGCGGGCCGGGATGGGCTGCGCCCTCCACGCCGCGGTCGGACAGGTCGAAGGCGGCGGAGGTCAGGTCCAGGGCGACAAAGTCTCCGGCCAGCACCCCGTGAATGGCCTGGGGCGCTTGCGACCCGGTGCCGCGCAGCAGCGGGGCGGGAAAGCGCGCGACGCCCTGGGCGTCGGCCGTGGCGACGGCCAGCACGTCATTGCTGCGGGCCATCAGGCTGAGCGTCACGCCCGGGCGCGGCAGCGCGTCGGCGAAGCTGCGGACCTGCACCGTCAGCCCGTCCGAGCCCCGCCAGACCGTCGGCGCCAGGTCAGTGCGGATCACGACCTGGGCGGCGCCAGCGGAGTAGTCCGGCGTGCCGTCGCCTGGCGTGACGTAGACGAGGTAGGCGCCGGCGTCCGTGAACACGTCCGGCAGCGGCAGGGCGGTGCGGACGACCTGGTTGACCAGCATCTTGGGGATGTCGGCCTTGCCTTCCCAGACGATCTTGCCGTTGTCCTCCTGACTGCTGAAAGCGTAGCGCTCGATGGATTCGCCCAGCTTCGTGTCGCGGGTGAAGGGGACCAGGTTGCGCTCGGCGAGGCGCAGGACGCGCAGCTTGACGGTCGAGAGGTTGACGGTGGCGAGGCTGACGCGCGGGGCCTGGCCGCGTGGGAGCAGGAACAGGCGGCTGTCGAAGATGACGCGCGGGGCGCGATTGGCCATCACGACCTGCAGCACGGCGTCCTTGTTCAGGGCCAACCCGTCCTCGCCGGGCATGCCGGCGCGCAGCGTGACCTGGGTGGTGGCGCCCAGGCGGAGACCGGCGATGCAGATGGCGTCGCCCTCCCGCGTGATGGCTGCGCCGGGCTGGGCGGGCTGCAGGCGGACCCAATCGGCCGGCACGAAGTCATTGCGGCGGACGGGGGCGGTCGTGAACTCGATGCAGGCGGTGGGGGGATCGGCCTCCACCTCTGTCCGGACGCGGCGGACCTGGATGCCAGCGGCGCGGCGGGCGTCGGTGAGCTGCCGCTGGTAGCCGGCATCGCCAGGGGCGCGCTCCAGCACGGCCTCCAGCGCCTGGATGGCGATTTCGGGACGTTCGGCGACGCGCATGGCCTCGGCAATCACGAGGAGGGCGGGGATCTCCCCGGCACCGGCATCGGCGGAGGTGAAGGCTTGCCAGGCGGCCTGGGCGGCGCGGGGCGCGTCGGGCGGCACGCGGCGGAGCTGGGCGCGGGCAAGGGCCAGCCAGCGGTCACTGGTGGCGTCGGCGCCGGACAGGCGGGCTTCGAGGGCGACGGCGACGGCAGCCCAGTCATTGCGGCGCTGCGCGTCGGCGGCGCGCTGCTCGGCCTGGCGGGCGGCTTGGGGGGTCAGGCCGGCGGGGCTGCGGGCGCGCAGGGCGGCGGCGTAGGCCTCGCTGTCATTGGACAGGCCGGGGGGCTGGAACTCCTCTGCCCGAGCCGGGCCGGAGGCAACGGCCAGAAACAGGGCGAGGGCGAACAGACGCAGAAGGTGGCGCATGGGGTGGTCCTCAAATCCCGGGGGCGGCGCGGAGCAGGTCGCGAATCTCGATCAGGGTTTGCTCGGTGGTGGACAGGGCGGCGGGGGCCTCGTCCTCCTTGGCCTTGAAGCGGCTGAGGGCCTTCACGACCCAGAAGATGGCGAAGCTGACGACGAGGAAGAAGATCACGGCATTGGGGAACAGGCCGATGTTGAGGGTGACGGCCCCGGCCTTCTGCGCGGCGTCCAGGGTCGGCTGACTGGTGCCCTTCAGAGTGACGAACAGGTTGGTGAAGTCCATGCCGCCCAGCGCCAGGCCCAGGACGGGGGTGAACAGATCCTTGACCAGGCTGTTCACGATGGAGGTGAAGGCGGCGCCGATGATGATGCCAATGGCCAGGTCCACCACATTGCCGCGCATGACGAAGGCCTGGAACTCCCCGACCCAGCCGGGCTTGAGCGGAAGGGCGATGGGTGCCTTCACGGACTGATCCTTCGTTGCGGTTTGCAGCCTAGCCCGTCGGCTTGGGAAAGCGCCAGACAAGCTTTGTGACAAGCAGCGTCATTGCTGGGCCATGTGCCTATTTATTAGGCTACAGACTGGTCAGTCCTCTCGCGGGCGCGCCGCGGCCGGTGGCATGGGACTTGCCTTGGGAGGGCATCACGTCCTTACCGGTGCTCCTCTATGCGCGTCCTTCCTGTTCGACATGTCTCCGGCTGCGGATGCTGCGCCGGGGCGCTCCGTTGCGACGGGGATGCGCCGGAGGACCTTGGGGCTGCTGCGGTCCGGGTGGCGGTTGAACGGGCGGCATTCGGCGGGGACGCCGGACGGCGGCGGATCGTTGGATTGGTGGGCGCCGGCGCGGTTGCGGCCGCCCTGGACCGGGCCTTCCCGATCCTGCGGGCGCAGGAGGTTCTGGCGCAACCAGCGGGGGCGCAGACGGCTGGCGTGCCGGAGAAGAAGGATCTGAAGGTCGGCTTCATCGCCATCACCTGCGCCACGCCGATCATCATGGCGGCGCCGATGGGCTTCTATGGGCGCAACGGGCTGAACGTGGAGGTCGTGCGGACGGCGGGCTGGGCGGTGATCCGGGACAAGTCGCTGAACGGGGAGTACGACGCGGCGCACATGCTGTCCCCGATGCCGCTGGCGATCAGCATGGGCGCCGGGTCGAACCCGATCCCGTGGAGCGTGGCGGCCATCGAGAACGTCAACGGCCAGGCGATCACGCTGGCCAACAAGCACAAGGACAAGCGGGATCCGAAGGACTGGCGCGGGTTCAAGCTGGCGGTGCCTTTCGACTACTCGATGCACAACTACCTGCTGCGGTATTACCTGGCGGAGGCCGGGCTGGACCCGGACAAGGACGTGCAAATCCGGTCGGTGCCGCCGCCGGAAATGGTGGCCAACCTGCGTGCTGAGAACATTGACGGGTTCCTGGGGCCGGACCCGTTCAACCAGCGCGCGGTATATGACGGGGTGGGCTTCATCCACCTGCTGACGCGGGAGCTGTGGGACGGGCACCCGTGCTGCGCCTTCGCGGTGCCGCGGCGGATGGTGACGGAGGCGCCGAACACCTACCAGGCCCTGCTGCGCTCGGTGATCGAGGCGACAGCGCACGCCAACAAGGCGGAGAACCGGAAGGAGATCGCGGGCGTCATCGCGGCGCAGAATTACCTGAACCAGCCGGAGACGGTGGTGGAGCAGGCGCTGACCGGGACCTATGCCGACGGGCTGGGCGGGGTGAAGCGCGTGCCGGACCGGGTGAGCTTCGAGCCGTTCCCATACCAAAGCATGGCGCTGTGGATCATGACGCAGATGAAGCGTTGGGGTCAGGTGAAGGGCGACCTGCAATGGCGGGACGTGGCGGAACAGGTTTACCTGGCGACGGACGCCGGGGCGCGGATGAAGGATTTAGGGCTGACGGTGCCGGGAAGCGCCTACCGGTCCCACACGGTGATGGGGAAGACGTTCGACCCGGCGGACCCGGAGGGGTATGTGAACTCCTTTGCGATCCGGCGGACTTGATGCTTCCGCAAAAGCCGTCACTGCGAGCCGCTTGCGGCGTGCCAGTCCAGGGGCTGCATGAACCTGCCCGTGGTCCTGATGGTCCTTGGGTTGCCGCGTCGCTTCGCTCCTCGCAATGACGACCACTTTGCCGTTACGCCTTCGGTCCAGCCTGTTGCTGGCTCTGATCCTGGCGCTGTTCCTGGGGGCGTGGCAGGTCGCGGCCACGCCGTCCGCCGCAACCGGGCCGGCGATGGACCCGGAGTATGCCAAGCTGCTCGGCGCCGCGGCGCAGCAGGGGCAGCAGACGCCGATGCCGCGTCCGTCCGACATTGCGGCACGGGCGTGGCACCACCTCAAGGATCCGTTCTATGTGCGGGGGACCAACGACCAGGGGCTGGGGAACCAGCTTGCGTGGTCGCTGATGCGGGTCACGCTCGGGTTCGGGCTGGCGGCGCTGCTGGCGATCCCTCTGGGGTTCCTGATCGGCATGTCGCCGGTGCTGAACGGGGCGCTGGACCCGATCATCCAAGTGCTGCGGCCGGTCAGCCCGCTCGCTTGGATGCCGCTGGCGCTCTACACCATCAAGGACAGCGGCGTGTCGGCGATCTTCGTCATCTTCATCTGCGCGATCTGGCCGATGCTGCTGAACACGGCGTTCGGCGTGGCGTCCGTGCGGCGGGAGTGGCTGAACGTGGCCCGCACCTTGGAGGCGGGGCCGTGGCGCACGGCGTTCACGGTGATCCTGCCGGCGGCGGCGCCGACCATCATGACGGGCGCGCGGATCAGCATCGGCATCGCCTGGCTGGTGATCGTGGCCGCCGAGATGCTCGTGGGCGGCACGGGGATCGGCTACTTCGTGTGGAACCAGTGGAACAACCTGAACATCAGCGACATCGTGGTAGCCATTCTGCTGATCGGGCTGGTGGGCATGGCGCTGGACCAGTTGCTGGGCCTGGCGGCCCGGCGCATCAGTTGGCGGGAGTAGCAGCGTGGCCCGGCCTTGGCTAAGCATTGAGGGCATCGCGCGCCGCTATGGCGGCCGGCCGGTGTTCCGGGACGTGTGGTTCGGGGTGGAGCGCGGGGAGTTCGTCGCGCTGATCGGGCACTCCGGCTGCGGCAAGACGACGATCCTGAACATCCTGGCGGGGCTGGAGGCACCGGATGCCGGGGTAATCGTGATGGATGGGCGGGAGGTCAGCGGGCCGGCGCTGGACCGGGCCGTGGTGTTCCAGTCCCACGCGCTGCTGCCGTGGCTGACGGCGCAGGGCAACGTGGCGTTCGCGGTACGGAGCCGGCACCGGGACTGGACGAAGGCGCGGGTGCAGGAGCGGGCGCGGGAGGTGCTGGACCTTGTCGGCTTGGGCGACGCGGCGGGGCGCAAGCCAGCGGAGCTGTCGGGCGGCATGAAGCAGCGGGTCGGGATCGCCCGCGCCCTGGCGACCAGCCCGGCGCTGCTGCTGATGGACGAGCCGTTCAGCGCCTTGGACGCTCTGACGCGTGGCACCTTGCAGGACGAGGTGCTGCGGCTGGTGGCGGGCGGGCAGCAGACGGCGTTCATGATCACGCATGACGTGGACGAGGCGATCCTGCTGGCCGACCGCATCCTGCTGATGACCAACGG
>CAXUHB010000038.1:0-36730 GCA_964250755.1 uncultured Acetobacteraceae bacterium
TGCGTCGGTGTGGAAGATGCAGGAGCAGAGCCGCCACAAGGACCTCAACGTCCTCTCGGGCTACCGCTGGCCGGACCCGGGTGGATCATAGCCCGCGCGACCGACGCACGGCGTCTGCCCAGCCAGCGCGGCGGCGGGTGCGTTCCGCGGCGTCCCCGTGCGGCATGAACCGCCGCTCCGCCTGCCAGCCTCGGGCGAACTCGTCTGGCTCCGGGCATAGCCCTGCGTCCAGCCCGGCCAGGTAGGCTGCGCCCAGCGCCGTCGTCTCCAGCCCGTGCGGGCGCTCGACAGGGCGGTCCAGGGTGCCAGCCAGGCACTGCATCGTCCAGTCCGACGCGCTCATGCCGCCATCCACGCGCAGCACGTCCGCCGGCACGTCCGCACCATCCAGGTGCATGGCGTCCATCAGGTCCGCGGTCTGGAACGCGACGCACTCCAGCGCCGCTCGCGCCAGCTCGGCCGGGCCGGTGTTGCGGGTCAGCCCGGTCAAGATGCCCTGGGCCGCCGGGTCCCAATGCGGCGCCCCCAGCCCGACGAAGGCGGGGACCAGAAACACGTCCTGCGCCGGGTCGGCCCGCGCCGCCAGCGGTCCGGCCTCCGCCGCCTGGCCGATCAGCCCCAGCCCGTCGCGCAGCCACTGCACGGCGGCCCCGGCGACGAAGATCGAGCCTTCCAGCGCATAGGTCCGCTGGCCCCCGCGTTGCAGCGCGATGGTGGTCAGCAACCTGTGGTGGGACGGCACGGCGCGTTCCCCGGTGTGCAGCAGGGCGAAGCAGCCCGTGCCATACGTTGCCTTCACCATGCCCGGCCGGAAGCAGCCCTGCCCGGCCAGCGCCGCCTGTTGGTCGCCCACCATCGCCCGCACGGGGAGTGCGGCGCCCAGGTGCGCGGGGTCTGCCGTGCCGAACAGGCCCGCCGTGTCCCGCACCTCCGGCAGCACGGCGGCAGGGATGCGGAACAGGTCGAGCATCGCCGGGTCCCACGCGCCGGTGTGGAGGTCCAGCAGCAGGGTGCGGGAGGCGTTGGTGGCGTCGGTGGCGTGGACGGCGCCGCCCGTCAGGCGCCACAGCAACCAGGTGTCCACCGTGCCGAAGGCCAGCCGCCCGGCCACGGCCGCATCCCGCGCGCCCGGCACCTCATCCAGCAGCCAGGCCAGCTTGGTGGCCGAGAAGTAGGGGGCCAGCCGCAGCCCCGTCCGCGCCTGCACCAGGGCGCCATGTCCGGCGGCCTCCAGCGCCGTGCAGGCCGTGGCGGTGCGGCGGTCCTGCCAGACGATGGCGGGATGGACCGGGCGCCCGGTGATGCGGTCCCACAGCAGGGTGGTTTCACGCTGGTTGGCGATGCCGATGGCGGCGACCTCGTGCGCCCCCATCCCGGCCCGGCGCAACGCCTCGCGCGCCGTGGACAGGGTGGTCCGCCACAGGTCCTCCGGGTCGTGCTCCACCCAGCCGGGCCGTGGGAAGTGCTGGGTGAACTCCTCGGACGCCTGCGCCAGGGGGCGCAGGTCCGGCCCATACAGGATGGCGCGGGACGACGAGGTGCCCTGGTCCAGGGCAAGGATGCAGCCGGTCATGCAGTGTCCATGCAGGAAGGGTCCGGCCCCACCCGCGCGGGGGTGGGGCCGGCGGCCGGTCAGGACCGCTTGGGCGGGGTCGCGGGCCAGCTCTTGATGAGCGCATCGTAGTCAACGGTCTGGCCCTGCGGCTTCTCGTTGGCCAGCTTGCGCTGGGGCGCCAGGGTGCCGTTGGCCTCGGCCTTCTTGTACCATTCCTCGGCCGAGGTGCGCGGGTTCAGCTTCGGGCCGCAGGCGCCCTGCACGTTGGCGCGTTCCAGCCGTTCCATAACGCTGTCCTGCGCCTGCGCCAGCGCGTCCATCGCCTGCTGCGGTGTTTTGGTGCCTGCCGCGGCGTCGCCGATGTTCTGCCACCACAGCTGCGCCAGGCGCGGATAGTCCGGCACGTTGTTGCCGGTGGGGGTCCACTGCTCCCGAGCCGGGCTGCGGTAGAACTCGATCAGCCCGCCCAGCTGCGGCGCCCGGTCGGAGAAGGACTGGTGCCAGATGTCGCTTTCGCGGATGAACGTCAGGCCGACATGGCTCTTCTTCAGGCTGACGGACTTGGACACGCAGAACTGGGCATACAGCCACCCCGCGCTGCGGCGGTCGAGCGGCGAGGACTTCAGCATCGTCCAGGACCCCACGTCCTGGTAGCCGAGCTTCATGCCCTCCTTCCAGTAGCTGCCCTTGGGTGACGGCGCCATGCGCCACTTGGGCGTGCCGTCCGCATTCATCACCGCCAGGCCGGGCTTCACCATGTCGGCAGTGAAGGCGGTGTACCAGAAGATCTGCTGCGCCACGTTGCCCTGCGCCGGCACCGGGCCGCTTTCGCTGAAGGTCATGCCCGGTGCTTGCGGCGGGGCATACTTCTTCAGCCACTCCAGATACTTGGTCACGGCATAGACGGCCGCCGGGCCGTTCACGTCGCCGCCCCGGGCAATGTCGGAGCCGACGGGCCGGCATCCCTCCATGCGAATGCCCCATTCATCAACGGGCAGGCCGTTGGGCAAGCCCTTGTCGCCGTTGCCCGCCATGGACAGCCAGGCGTCGGTGAAGCGCCAGCCGAGCGAGGGGTCTTTCTTGCCATAGTCCATGTGGCCATAGACGCGGACGCCATCTATCTCCTTCACCTCGTTGGTGAAGAACTCGGCGATATCCTCGTAGGCCGACCAATTGACGGGAACGCCCAGGTCGTAGCCGTACTTGGCCTTGAAGGCAGACCGGATGGCCGGGCGCTGGAACCAGTCATGCCGGAACCAATAGAGGTTCGCGAACTGCTGGGTGGGCAGCTGATACAGCTTTTTGTCCGGCCCGGTTGTGAACGACAGGCCGATGAAGTCCGGCAGATCGAGGCCCGGGTTGGTGACGGCTTTGCCCTCTCCAGCCATGAAGTCGGACAGCGGAACCGTCTGGTTGTAGCGGCTGTGGGTGCCGATGAAGTCGCTGTCGTTAACCCAGATGTCGTACAGCTTGCGGCCGGACTGCATCTCGGTCTGTATCTTCTCGACAACGTCGCCCTCCTGGATAACGTCGTGCTTGACCTTGATGCCAGTGATCTCGGAGAAAGCCTGCGCCAGCGTGCGGGACTCATACTCATGCACCGTCAGCGTTTCCGACACGGTGCTGATCTCCATGCCCGCGAACGGCTTCGCCGCAGTCATGAACCATTCCATCTCGGCCATCTGCTGATCCTTGGTCAGCGTGGATGGCTGGAATTCGTTGTCCACCCACTTGCGGGCGGCATCCATGCCCTGCCCGTAGGAGCGGCGGGTGCCCAGAAGCAGGGCCGCCGCAGCGGACCCGGCCAGTAGATCACGACGTTTCACGTTCGTTGTCCTCCCCTTCTGCACCCGCACCATGCGGGACAGCCGTTGCTAAGCCCAGCGGAACATCGCCGCTCCGAACAGGACTGAAATCGCCCCGGCCGGCCACAGGTCGCCGCCGACCAGGCCGAGCCACAGGATATGGATGAACGCCGCCCCCAGCAGCGTAACGAATAGGCGGTCGCCGCGCGTGGTCGGAAAGCGCAGGATGCCGATGCGCGGCACTTCCTGACGGCGCGCAGCCAGCGCCGTCATCATGCCGAGCACCACTGCAAGCAGCACGAAGAACACGGCGGTCTGCCAGGTCCAGGCCATCCAGGCGAAGTCAGGCATCACACCCGCCCCAGGGCGAAGCCGCCCATGCTACACGCGACCAAGGGCGAAGCCCTTGGCGATATGGTTGCGGACGAACCAGATCACGAGCGCGCCGGGCAGCAGCGTCAGCACCCCGGCGGCGGCGAGCAGCCCCCAGTCCATGCCGGCGGCCGAGATGGTGCGCGTCATGATCGCCGCAATGGGCTTGGCGTTCACCGTCGTCAGCGTGCGCGCCAGGAGCAGCTCCACCCAGCTGAACATGAAGCAGAAGAAGGCCGCGACCCCGATGCCGTTGGCGATCAGCGGCACGAAGATGCGGATGAAAAAGCGTGGGAAGCTGTAGCCGTCGATTTCCGCGGTCTCGTCGATCTCACGCGGGACGGCGGACATGAAGCCTTCCAATATCCAGACCGCCAGCGGCACGTTGAACAGGCAATGTGCCAGCGCGATGGCCCAGGGCGTGTCGAACAGCCCCACCGCGGAATACAGGTTGAAGAACGGCAGCGCGAACACCGCCGGCGGCGCCATGCGGTTGGACAGCAGCCAGAAGAACAGGTGCTTGTCGCCCAGGAACCGATAGCGGCTGAACGCATAAGCCGCCGGCAGGGCGCAGGCCAGCGACAGCACGGTGTTGATGGCGACGTATGTCAGCGAATTGACGTAGCCCATGTACCAGGACGGATCGGTGAAGATGCGGACGTAGTTGGCCAGCGTCGGCGCATGCGGCCACAGCGACACCCCGGCGGTGATCTCCGCATTGGTCTTGAAGCTCATGTTGACCAGCCAGTAGATCGGCAGGCTGAGCGCCAGCAGGTAGGTGGCCAGGATGAGGCGGCGCGCGGTCATTCCACCCGGTCCCGCGCCGCATCAAGCTGCGTCATGGCGGTGAAGAACACCCAGCAGACCAGCAGAGTCATCATGTTGTAGACCAGGCTCATGGCCGCGGCCTTGCCCAGGTCGAACTGGCCCAGCGCGAGCTTCACCAGGTCAATGGACAGGAAGGTCGTGGCGTTGCCGGGCCCGCCGCCGGTCACGACGAAGGGTTCGGTGTAGATCATGAAGCTGTCGATGAAGCGCAGCAGCACGCCAATCACCAGCACGCGCTTCAGCTTCGGCAACTCGATGTTGCGGAACACCGCCCAGCGCCCGGCGCCATCAATGCGTGCCGCCTGATAGTACGCGTCCGGTATCGCCCGCAGCCCGGCATAGCACAGCAGCGCGATCAGCGACGTCCAGTGCCACACGTCCATGATGATGACCGTGAACCAGGCCGCGGTGGCGTTGCCGGCGTAGTTGTAGTCAATTCCCAGCCCGTTCACCGCCGCGCCGAACAAGCCGATGTCGGCGCGGGCGAACACCTGCCAGATCGTGCCGACCACGTTCCACGGCACCAGCAGGGGCAGCGCCATCACCACCATCACCACGGCCAGCCGCCAGCCGCGCCGGGGCATGCACAGGGACACCAGGATCCCCAGCGGCACCTCAATGGCCAGGATGGTGGTGGAGAACACGAGGTTGCGGCCCAGCGCAGCCAGGAACCGTCCGCCCAACTCGCTGGCCGGGTCCAGCAGCTCACGGAACCAGCCCATGCCGTTCCAGAAGAACTGGTTGTTGCCGAAGCTGTCCTGCACCGAATAGTTCACTACCGTCATCAGCGGCAGCACCGCGGAGAACAGCACGACGGCGAACACCGGCAACACCAGCAGCCAGGCGCGGTTGTCGTATGGCTTCACAGCGGGGCCACCCGGCGGCTGTCGGCATAGACGTGGATGCGCGCCGGGTCGATCTGCATGCGTGCCTCCCCTCCATCCAGCATTGCACTCGGCGGCACCGTTGCAACCATGCGGTGCCCGCCCAGCCGCACGCGGGCTAGGCGCACGCGGCCCAGGTCATCAATGCGGTCCACCTGCACCGGCAGGCCCGGCCCATTCGTCAGCGCCACAAAGTCCGGCCGCACGCCGACCTCGACCCGCCCGGCCCCGAGCGGCGCATACCGCCCGGCCAGCGGCAAGGCGTGCCCATCCACCTGCGCCTCCATGCCCGAAACCGACGCCGGCAGCAGGTTCATGCCGGGCGAGCCGATGAAATGGCCGACGAAGGTATGGTCCGGGCGCTCGAACAGCTCCGCCGGCGTGCCGACCTGCAGGACCTGCCCGCCCTCCATCACCACCACCTGGTCGGCGAAGGTCAGCGCCTCCGTCTGGTCGTGGGTCACGTAGATCATCAGCAGGTCCAGCGCGCGGTGCACCGCCTTCAGCTTGGACCGCAGCTCCCATTTCAGGCCGGGGTCGATGACGGTCAGCGGCTCGTCGAACAGCACCGCCGCCACGTCCTGCCGCACCAGGCCACGGCCGAGCGATATCTTCTGCTTCGCATCTGCCGACAGGTTGCGGGCCGGGCGGTCCAGCACTTCCGTCAGCCCCAGCATCGCCGCCGTCCGCGCCACCTGCGCCGTGATCCCAACCCGGTCCATGCCGCGGTTCCGCAGCGGGAAGGCCAGGTTCCCAGCCACCGTCATGGTGTCGTAGATCACCGGGAACTGGAACACCTGGGCGATGTTCCGCCGCTCGGTCGGCAGGTGCGTCACGTCCGTGCCGTCGAACAACAGGCGCCCGTGCGAGGGCTGCACCAGGCCCGAGATGATGTTCAGCAGCGTCGTCTTGCCGCAGCCGCTCGGCCCCAGCAACGCATAGGCCAGGCCCTGCTCCCACACGAGGTTCAGCGGTTGCAGGGCGTAATCCGCCGCGCTGCTGGGCCGCGGCCCATAGGCATGGCCGATGCCGTCCAGGGTGATGCGCGCCATCAGGCCACCACCCGGCTGGGCATCGGCTGCGCCAGCATGGCGCGCCGGCCATCAACGTCGAACGCCATGATGCAGCGCGGGTCCACATGGACCTGCACCGCCTCCCCCGGGGGCAGGTCCGTGACGCCGCGCAGCAACGCCACCCAGGTCGCCACTCCCATATCCACATGGACATAGCTTTCGGACCCGGCGATCTCCGTCACGTTCACCCGGCCCGCCAGCCCCAGCGACCCCGGCGGGGGGCGGCCGACCTGGAGGTGCTCCGCCCGGAAGCCCAGGCGCCAGGACCCGTCCGGCAAGCCGGGCAGTCCCGGCAGCGCCTGGCCGTCCGGCAGGTGCAACTGGCCGCCGCGTGCCTCCACCGGCAGCTCGTTCAGCGGCGGGTCGCTGAACACACGGGCGGCGGGCAGGTTGGGCGGGTTGCGGTAGGTTTCAGCCGCCGGGCCGCTGGCGGTGGTGCGGCCCTGCCACAAGGTCGTGGTGCGCCCGCCCAGCAACAGCGCCTCCATCGGCTCGGTCGTAGCATAGACCAGGATGGCGCCAGTACGGGCGAACAGGGCGGGCAACTCCTCCCGCAGCTCCTCCCGCAGCTTGTAATCGAGGTTGGCCAGCGGCTCGTCGAGCAGGACAAGGGCGGCGCGCTTCACCAAGGCGCGGGCAATGGCGGTGCGCTGCTGCTGCCCGCCCGACAACTGTGCGGGCGTGCGGCGCAGCAAAGGCACCAGCCGCAGCAGCCGGGCGGCCTCCTGGACCCGCGCCTCGATCTCCCGGCGCGGCAGCCCGGCAACGCGCAGGGGGGAGGCGATGTTCTCGTAAACCGACAGGGTCGGGTAGTTGACGAACTGTTGGTACACCATGGCCACGGACCGGCGGCGCACCGGCATCCCCGTGACGTCGGCGCCGTCCATCAGCACATGCCCGCTGGAAGGACGATCCAACCCGGCCATCACCCGCATCAGGGACGTCTTGCCCGACAAGGTCGGCCCGAGCAGCACGTTGAGCGACCCGCGCTCGAACTGCACCGAAACGTCGGTCAGGATGGGTGCGCCGGGGGCGCCCAGGCTGATGCCATCCAGCACCAGGCTCATGCCAGTGCCCGGCCCTGCGGGGCGTGCTGCCCCTGCGCCATGGCCTGGTCCAGCGCCGCAATCTGTTCGGCCGTCATCTTCAAGCCAAGCTTGGACCGGCGCCATGCCACGTCCTCGGCAGTCCGTGCCCACTCGTGCCGTTGCAGGTAGGCCACCTCCGCCCCGGTCAGCCCGGCGCCATGGTCCACGCCCATGTCCGCCAGGCTGGTGGCGCCGCCGACGACCTGCGCGGCCCGGGTGCCATAGGCGCGCACCAGGCGCCGGGCCAGCGCATCGGGCAGGAACGGCGCCCGGGCGCGCAGGGCAGCAACCTGGTCGGCATAGCCATCAGGCGGGAAGTCGCCGCCCGGCAGGGCAGCCGTGGCGGTCCAGCCCGCCGGCAACCCACCTGGTGCCGGCAGATGCGGCGCCAGGTGGGCCAGTGCCGCCTCGGCCAGCCGACGGTAGGTGGTGATCTTGCCGCCGAACACGGACAGGCTGGCCGGCGCGCCGGCGGGGGCGTTCAACTTCAAGACGTAATCCCGCGTCGCCTCCTGCGCGGCCGTGGCGCCGTCGTCATACAGCGGACGCACGCCGGAATAGGACCAGACCACATCCGCCGGCGTCACCGGCTCGATAAAGTATTCGGACGCGGCCCGGCAGATATAGGCGACCTCATCCTCTGTCGCATGGACCTTGGCGGGATCGCCGGTGTAGTCGTGGTCAGTGGTGCCGACCAAGGTGAAATCCGTCTCGTACGGGATGGCGAAGAAGATGCGACCGTCCGCGTTCTGGAAGATGTAGCAGCGGCCGTGGTCATACAGGCGCCGCGTGACGACGTGGCTGCCCTGGACCAGGCGCACGGCAGCCGGCGCGTTGGACCGCAGGACGTTGGACAGCACGTCGGCCACCCACGGACCCGCCGCGTTCACCACGGCGCGGGCCTGGACGGTGTGGGAGTGCCCGTCGCCGTCCTGCAACGTGGCCAGCCACGCATCCCCGTCGCGCACGGCTGCCGTCACGCGGGTGCGGGTCAGCACCCGCGCCCCGTGCGCCGCCGCGTCCTGGGCGTTCAGCACGACCATGCGGCTGTCCTCCACCCAGCAGTCCGAGTACTCGAACCCCCAGCGGAAGCCCGGCTTCAACGGTGCGCCGGCTGGGTCCCGGTCGAGGCGGAGGGTGCGCGTGGGCGGCAGCAGGCGGCGTCCGCCCAGGTGGTCATACAGGAACAGGCCCAGCCGCAGCAGCCAGGCCGGGCGCTGGCCCTTGCCGTGCCCGTGCGGCAGCACGAAGCGCAGCGGCCAGACGATGTGCGGCGCCATGCGCCAGATCACCTCCCGCTCCTGCAGGGCTTCCCGCACCAGGCGGAACTCGCGGTGCTCCAGGTAGCGCAGGCCGCCGTGGATCAGCTTGGTGGACGCCGACGACGTGCCGCCGCCCAGGTCCGCCGCTTCGGCCAGCAGCACCGACCAGCCGCGCCCAGCGGCATCACGGGCGATCCCGCAGCCGTTGATGCCGCCGCCGATCACCAGAAGGTCGTAGATGTCGTCCTTCGGCACGGAGCCTCCCAGAAACGCATGTTCGTTTACGCGTTCGCTTTGTTCGGGCCCGAGCCTATGATCGCGTCGTGCGAACTGCAAGCTGTTATGGCGTCGGACCTCAGTCCTCCGGCTCTGTTGGGCCTCCGGCCTCGATCACCTGGACGTCGTGCAGACGGCACAACTCGGCCGCAGCCGGGCCAAGCCGGTCGGTAACAAGGATATCGACCTCGGACAGGTGCGCCACTTGGACCGGGGCGCTGCGGGCGAACTTGCTGCTGTCGGCCACTAGCATGACGCGCCGGGCATGGCCGATCACGGCGCGCATGACGCGGACCTCCCGCAGGTCGAAATCCAGCAACGTCCCGTCGCCGTCTATGGCGGAGGTGCCGATCACTGCGGTGTCCACGCGGAAGCCGCTGAGCATGTCCACCGTCGCTGCGCCAACGATGCCGCCATCGGCCCGGCGCACGACGCCGCCGGCCACGACGACCTCGATCCCGTGCTGCCGGTGCAGCTCGGCCGCGACATGCAGGTTGTTCGTGACCACCAGAAGCCCGGCATGGCCGCCCAGCGCCCGCGCGACCTCCTCCGTCGTCGTGCCTATGGTCAGGAACAGGGAGGAGTTCGGGGCGACCAGCTGGGCGGCCGCCTCACCAATCAGGCGCTTGTGCGGCTGGGACACCAGGCGGCGCGCCTCGTAAGCAAGGTTCTGCGCGCCGGAAGCAACGATGGCGCCGCCGTGCACGCGAGTGAGCACGCGCTGCATGCACAGATCGCCCAGGTCGCGTCGAATGGTTTGCGGCGTGACGGCGAACCGGACGGACAGGTCGTCCACCCCAACCCGACCGGCTTCACGCGCCAGAGCCAGGATCTCGGCCTGGCGACGCTGGGATGTAGTCAACTTTGAATCAGCACCGAAGTAGGACCCCCCGAGAATTCGGCACAAGCTGCTGCAAGCGTTTGCGTACCAAACCACCCCGCACGTCGCTCTCACCGCAGCTCGCCAAAACCAGGCAGGACATGGGGAAAAACACCCCCGCCTTGAAGTGCCCAGGTAGTCCTATAGGCGTCTCCGCAGATGCCATCGAGGTTGGCTTGTTTGAACGCTCTGGTAGTGGCGTTGAACGTGCTGGCCACATGGTAGCATCACCTGACCACACCGGAGAAGCAGCAGGACGCCGCTGCGTCTGGCACCGTTGATGCATATGGCTGGGCAGAGAGACGACGCGGCAGGCGAGCGCGGGCGCGGGCGAGTGCGATGCCCTCGATATTGCAAGCCAGCGGGTCCACGCTGGACTGAGAGCCGGCCCGATGCCGGCGCAGGTAACGAGGTCAGACTGATGGTGCTGTTCAAGCGTGACGAGTTCCTGGCCCGCATCGGACGGGTCAAGGCGGTAATGCTGGCGCGGGGCATGGATACCCTGATCGTGGCGTCCCCGGCGAACCAGTTCTGGCTCACCGGATATGATGGCCAGTCGTACTACACCCCACAGGCAGTCGTCGTGCGGTTGGACACGGAAGAGCCGCTCTGGATCGGCCGCAAGATGGATGCGGCTGGCGCCCGCTTCACGGCGTTCCTGGCGCCTGCGAATGTGTTGCCCTATCCCGACGCTTACGTCGGCTCGGCCGATTTGCACCCGATGCAGTTCCTGACGGAGGAACTGACCCGGCGCGGTTGGCACGTCGGCACGGTAGGGGTCGAAACCGACGACTACTACTACACCGCCAAGTGGGACGCACTGCTGCGCCACGGCTTGCCCGACGCCCGGTTCGCCGACGCCTTTCTCCTCGTGAACCGCTGCCGCATGGTGAAGTCAGAGGCCGAACTGGGCTTCATGCGCGAGGCCGGGCAGATCGCGGCCGCGGCGCAACAGGCTGCCTTCGACGCCGCAGCACCGGGCGTGCGCCAGTGCGACGTCATGGCGGAGGTATATCGGGTCACCACGGCCGGCCTGCCCGGGTTCGGCGGCACGTTCCCTTGCAAGCCGCCCAACGCCATGGTGGACGAGATGTGCGCCGCGCCGCACCTGTCCTGGACGGATGAGCCGCTGCGGCCCGATAGCCTGTTCTATATCGAGATGGGCGGCGTCAGGCATCGCTACCATTCCCCGCTGTCGCGATGCATCAAGCTCGGGCCGGTGCCGGCAAAGATGCGGGACCTGTGCAGCGTCATTGCCGAGGGACTACAGGCGGCGCTCGCGCGTGTGATGCCCGGCGTTACCTGCGGCGAGGTCGCGGAGGAGTGGGAAACGGTCATCCGCCGCCATGGCATCGAAAAGGACAGCCGTATCGGTTACCCAGTCGGGATCGGCTATCCGCCGACCTGGGGCGAACTGACGGCCAGCCTGCGCCGCAACGACCGCACCGTCATGGAAACCGGTATGACGTTCCACTGCATCCCGGCACTCTGGCTCGACGACTACGGGCTGGTGATCAGCGAGACCTTCGCCGTGACGGAGCAAGGCGCCGAGTGCTTTGCCGATTTCCCGCGCCAGTTGATGGTGAAGGGATGAGTGGATCGGTGTCCGGCCGCATCGCTGCCGTGCTTTGGCCGGCCGGAACGGCGGCAGCCGTGCTCGTGGCCTGGTATGGGGCGGTGCTGGCGTTCCACGTCCCGGCCTACCTGCTGCCGCTGCCCAGCGCCGTGCTGGCCCGCATCGGCGAGGACGCTGCGTTCCTCGCGCGCCACACGATGGTCACGACGGGCGAGGCCGTGGGCGGCTTCGCCCTTTCCGCCGTGCTCGGCGTTGCGCTGGCCTTGCTGGTTGTGTCCTCCCGCGCCGCCGACCGCGCGCTGATGCCGTGGCTGGTGCTGAGCCAAACCTTCCCCAAGATCGCCCTGGCGCCCCTGGTGGTCGTCTGGTTCGGGCTGGGTTTCGGACCGAAGCTGGTGGTGACCTTCCTTGTCGCCTTCTTCCCCGTGGTGATCGGCACGGTTGTCGGGCTCCGCTCGGCGGAGCGTGAGGTGATCGAGCTCGCCCGTTCGCTGCGGGCGGGCTGGTGGGGCACGCTCTGGCATTTCCGGCTGCCGCTGGCCCTACCCAGCCTGTTCGCGGGTTTGAAGGTAGCCGTGGCCTTCTCCGTGGTGGGTGCGGTGATTGCCGAGTGGGTCGGCGCCACGCAGGGACTCGGTTACCTGCTCCTGCAGGCCAATGCCAACCTCGACACCACGCTGCTGTTCGCGGTGCTCGCCGCGCTGACCGTCGTCGGCCTCGCGCTCTACTACGCCGTCGAAGGGGCCGAGCGACTGGCGATCCCGTGGCACCAAAGCCAAGACCTGAACGACCTGTCCGCCTCACCATGAACGGAGCTCCCTGATGCCCCTCTCCCGCCGAAGCGTCCTCGCCGCGTCTCTGGCCACGCCCTTCCTTGCCCGGCGCGCCAACGCTGCCACGCGCCTGTCCTTCCGTCTCGACTGGACGATTTACGGCAGCCACGCGCCGTTCTTCCTCGGCGTGGCCAACAAGCTGTATGAGCGCGCCGGGCTGGAAGTCGCGATCGGGGAAGGCCAGGGATCAGCTACCATCGCCCGCCTGGTGGGGCAGGGTGCCGACCCGATGGGCTTCGTCGATTTCGGCAGCACGGCGCTGGCCGTCGCCGGCGGCATACCCCTGACTGCGGTCGCCCGGGTCATCTCAAACAACATGGTCATGGTCAGCCACGCGGACGCGGCCGTCGGATCGCCGAAAGAACTGGAAGGCAAGGTCGTCGCTTATGCGCCGAACGAGAGCACGGCGCAGATGATGCCAGCGCTGCTCAAGCAGAACGCCGTGGACCCCGCGAAGGTAGGCGTCCTGAACCCGGCCACTGGAGCCAAGAACGCCGTGTTCCTGCAGCGCCGGGCCGACGCCATCCCTGTCAGCGTCAACGTGCAGCCGGCGCAGCTTGAGGCCCAGGGGGCCAAGCTCGCGACGTTCCGTTTCAGCGAGTTCGGCGTAAGCCTCATGAACAACGGCCTAGTCGCCAACCGCGCCTGGCTGGCAGCCAATGGTGAGGCAGCCCGCGCCTTCATACGCGCGACGGGAGAGGCATACGCGGCTTGCCGCACCGACCCGGCCCGGGCTGTTGATGCCATCGTGACGGCCATGCCGGAGCAGGCACGCAACCGGGACGTGCTGCGGCGCCAGTTGGACCTGACGTTTGCCCTGTTGGAGACGGAGGCCACGAGGGGCAAGGCTTTCGGCTTCATGGCTGACGCGGACTGGGCGGAGATGCAAGGCTTGCTGTCGCGTTACGGCGGGCTGTCGCGCATCCTTCCCGCGTCGGAGCTGTGGACGAACGCCTACCTGCCAGAGCAGACCTGACGGCGTGGCGACCGCACCCGGAATCGCGTTATGGAGCGTTTCCCGCGGTTTCGGGCCGAAAGGTCCAGGCCGCATCGAGGCGTTATCAGATGTGACGCTGGAAGTGTCCGCCGGTCAGTTCGTGGCCGTCGTCGGCGCCAGCGGCTGCGGCAAAAGCACGCTGCTGCGCCTGGTCGCCGGGCTGCTACTGCCCAGCACCGGAACGGTGGAGGTCGGCGGGTCGCCGGTGCTTGGACCCGACGGACGCACCGGCATCGTGTTCCAGTCGCCCGTGCTGCTGCCATGGCGGAGCGTCCGCCGCAATGTGGAGCTGCCGCTCGACATTCTTCCGTCTGCCCGCTCCGTCCCGCGGACACGGGTGGCGGAACTGCTCGCGCTTGCTGGCCTGGCCGGGTTCGAGGACAGGCGCCCCCGCGAGCTGTCAGGCGGAATGCAGCAGCGCGTGGCGATCTGTCGCGCCCTGGTCCATGATCCTGGCCTGCTGCTGATGGACGAACCATTCGGGGCGCTCGACGCACTCACGCGCGAGACGATGAACTTCGAGTTGCAACGCATCTGGCTGGCGACCGGAAAGACGGTTCTGCTGATCACCCATAGCATCGGTGAGGCCGTGCTCCTGGCCGACCAGGTCGTCGTCATGACGCCGCGTCCGGGCCGGGTCCGGGAGGTGCTCGACATAGACCTCCCCCGGCCCCGCACCATGGCCGTCGTGCGGCAGGCCAAATACGCGGACGCCTGCGAGCGGATCCGGACCTTGCTGGATGCCGCAGCCGTCGTGGACTAGGCGCGGGTGATGCATGCCATGGCCTTCTTCCAATGGATGACGTCCCCCGGCAGGAGCTTTCACGACGGGCGTCTAGCGCGTTGACGGGACTGGACATTGCTGGTCTGTAGATCGGCGTGGGATCCGGACGCCGATTGAAGCGGTAAGCAATCGGCCTGACATGTTTCATAGGGGTCACGCACGGGCGCCGATCCACAGCGCACCTCAAGCAGCAGCTCGGCATCAGGCGCCTGCGGCTGCGCGGGCTGCAGGGAGCGGCCGAGGAGTTCCACCTTGCGGCCGCCGCGCAGAACCTGAGGCGGCTCGCGAGGCTGACCACCCGCGCCATGGGCCACCAGGAGGAAGCGGCAGCCCTCGGGTGAGGGCCGCGGAGCGCGACAAGGACGGCTAGGTCCGTCCAGCTACCATCGCCACAGGTCGAAAGCAGGCTACGGAAACGACCGGACCGCCCGCGCCGCGCCCGCAACCGAGTTTTTCAACGGCATCTTCAGTTTTCCGTTCGCTTGCTCCCCAGACCCCAAGGAGCAGCCCTTCCCCTTCCCTCACCATGTGCTTACCTGCTGCAAAGCCAAGAGGCGTTCCCGCTCCCTTACGCCTTGACGAGCGGGCATCCGGCCTGCCCGAGCGGCTTGGCCGCATCAGGGCCGGCGACCTGCGCCACGATGCTGCAGTAATCCCACGGTCCCTTGCTTTCCTCGGGCGACTTCACCTTCAGCAGGAATGCCGGCACGAGCGCTCGGCCGTCCTGCCGGACCGACAAGGTGCCGAAGGCGTCGTCATCCACTGGCATGGCCTTCATGCGCGCAACGGCAGCGGCTCCGCTTGCTTTCGCCGCAACGACGCCCAGGTCGGCCACGGCCTTCAAGTAGTGCATCGTCCCGGCGTAGCAGCCTGCATGGACCATACCGGGATACACGCCCTGCATCCGCGGCAAGACGCGTTTGGTGAAGGCCCGGCTGCGCTCATTGGCGTCCCAGTAGAAGCTGTTCGTGTGCAGCAGCCCCTGCGTCAGCGGCAGTCCCAGCGCCTGTATGTCGTTCAGGAACATCACTGGCGCGGTGATCCGCATCCGCCGGCGCAAGCCGAACTCGCTGGCCTGCTTCAGGCAGTTCACCATGTCGGCGCCGCCCAGTGCGAGGCAGAGCACGTCCGCGCCGCTGCCCTGTGCCGCGAGCAGATACGACGAGTAGTCGGTGGAGCCGATCGGGTACTTGGAGTTGCCCACCACCGCGCCGCCCGCGCCCTGAACGAACACCGCAGTTTCAGCCTGGATTGAGTTGCCGAACGCGTTGTCCGTGGTGATGAAGTACCAGCGCTTGCCTCCGGCCGCCACCGTCTCCGTCCCTGTCGCCTTGGCCAGCATGTAGGCGTCGTAGGTCCAATTGACGGTGTTGGGCGTGCACTGGGCGCCGGTGAAGTCCATCGTCGTCACCGCCGCGCCGATGCACGCCTTGTTCCGCTCCCGCGTGACAGAGGCCGTGGCGAGCGCCACCGATGAGTTCGGCAGGCCGATGATCATGTCCACTCCGTCCGCGTCGTACCAGTTTCGCGCGATGGCGGAGCCGACATCCGGCTTGTTCTGATGGTCTGCGTATACGACCTCCACATCGAAACCACGCTGTGTCGGCCCGAAATCCTGGACAGCCTGCTGCACGCAGGCGACGCCGCCCGGCCCGAGCAGGTCAACGTAGATGCCCGAAAAGTCGGACAGGACGCCGATCTTGATCGCCCGCCCTTGCGCCCGTGACCCTGGCGCCGCTGATGCCGCGAGTGCGGCCACGCCAGCCAAGGCAGCCCGTCGTGAAACCTGCATGGCGCTTCCCCTTGTCCCCGCGGCTTCACGGCCGCTGTTGTTCCGTCAGCCTGCCACGCGCCATGCGGCGGGCGGTATCCCTCAATTCCTCAGGCGCGGCGCCTCGATCCCGGCGAGGTCGCAGAGCACGTCCACCATCGCCGAGAAATCCTTGTCGCCGAACCCGCGGGCGCGGGCGACGGAGAACGCTTCCCGTGCCGTTGCCAGGACCGGCATCGGCACCTTGGCAGCGTTGGCAGCCTCCAGGATCAGGCTCAGGTCTTTGTGGGCCAGGTCGATCGTAAAGCCCGGCGCGATGTCGCCTCTGAGCACCTTGGCCGGCCAGGCAATCTTGAGCTGCCCGTTGACGGCCGTCGTGCCGTAGAGCACGTCCAGCGTCCGTTCCAGGTCGAGGCCGAAACGCTGAGACAAGGCCAGGGCTTCCGCATTCAGTTGGCACGAGGTGACGGCAAGGTAGTTGTTCACGAGCTTTGTGCGCGTGCCGGACCCGGCTGGGCCGCAATGGAAGACTGTGGACCCCATCCCGTCGAGCAGCGGCCTGACCCGGTCGAAGTCCTCCGGGGACCCGCCGACCATGAACAGCGACTCTCCGCGGTCGGCATGGCTTGCAAGCCGCCCCACCGGGGCGTCCACGAAGCCGATGCCCCGCGCCTGCGCCGCAGCGGCAAGCTCGTCCGAGGTTTCTGGCGACACCGTGCTCATGTCCATGATGACCGTGCCGGGCTTCAGGTTCGCAAGGACCCCGTCTGCGCGGCCGACGACGTCGCGCACCACCGCCGAGTTCGGCAGCATCGTCACGACGACGTCCGACTGCGACGCGACCTCGGCCACGCTTGCGGCACCGCGCGCCTGCAATGCCTCAAGTTCCTGCACGGCCGCGGGGTCAATGTCGTTCACGACGAGGCGGAAGCCCTTGCGGCACAGGTTCGACGCCATGGGCCGCCCCATGCGGCCCAACCCGATGAACCCGACCATCTCCATGCGCCTGCTCCCTGGCTTCGCGTTCTGACGCCTATGCGGGCCTTCGCTGTGCCCCTTCGTCCTACGGTCATCCTGGTCTGTCATGGCGGGAAAGGCCAGCATCGGCCGCCGCCCTCTGCGACCAGTCGCGGCACGCCCAGTTTCGGGATGCGCACCCTGGGCAACCCTGGCAGCATACGCCCGTGCAGCCCTGCCCCTTATGGGAGGCGAATCGGAGGAACCCGATGGATGTTGTCCCTCAAGACGCCCAAGGCGCCCTTGCGCCCGATTGGCCGCTCGACGTCTTCCATGCCCTCCGCCAGGCCGACGTCACCCAGGCCGCTTACGTGCCGGATGCCGGGCACTCCCGCCTGATCCAGCTCATGCATGCCGACGTCAGCGTGCGTACCGTCGTGCTCACGACCGAGGAGGAGGGAGTTGCGCTCGCAGCCGGCGCATGGCTCGGCGGCGCGCGGGCGGTGCTGCTGATGCAATCAAGCGGCGTCGGCAACTGCGTCAACATGCTGTCGCTGATGACGACATGCCGCTTCCCGTTCCTGACCCTGGTGACGATGCGCGGCGAGTGGGCGGAGTTCAACCCGTGGCAGATCCCGATGGGCCAGGCCACCCCGGCGGTGCTTCGCGCGATGGGCGTGACCGTCCTGCGCCTGGACCGGCCGGAGGAGGCGGCGGAGGTCGTGTCCGCCGCGGCGGCGCTCGCCTATGACGCTGACCAGCAGGTGGCCGTGCTGGTGTCGCAGCGCATGCTGGGCCGCAAGCAATGGCTAGAAGGCAAGTGATGGCAGCCTCTTACGGAACGCTGGACCGCCGCGCAGCGGTCAAGACCCTCCTCGCCGGCCGGGCAGACCTGCTAATCGTCACCGGGCTGGGGTCGCCGGCCTACGACGTGTTTGATGCGGGTGACCGGGACGGCATCTTCTACCTGTGGGGCGCGATGGGCGGGGCGGCGATGGCCGGCCTGGGCCTGGCTTTGGCGCAGCCCTCGCGGCCGGTCGTGGTGGTGACGGGGGATGGTGAACAACTGATGGGCGCAGGCGCACTGATGACAGTCGCCGTCGCGAGGCCGGGCAACCTGACTATTGTCGTGCTGGACAATGGCTACTACGGAGAAACCGGGATGCAGGTCAGCCACTCCGGTCTGGGCGTGCGGCTTGACCAGGTCGCGGCGGCCTGCGGCATTCCCGACGTGCGGGACGTGGTGGATGAGCCAGGGCTGGTAGCCTGTCAGCCCTGGCTGGGTCTGGTGACGGGCGGACCCCGCTTCGCAGCGGTGCGGATCGGCAACGGGCACGTGGAGCGGGCGCTGCCGCCGCGCGACGGCGTGTTCCTGAAGAACAGGTTCCGCCGGCACCTCGGCTCACCGGTGTCCTAGCCAGGGGTCTCGGTCGGGGCGCCGCTCGATGGCCCGGTGTCGGCAGAAAGGAAGCTGCGCCCAGGCCAGCAGCACAGGCCCCCGCGGACAAGCGTCGGGGAGTAAGCATGGGGACAGGTTACCCCGTCAGCTTGCAGCTCTCGATGGGCGGCGCCGCGTCCTCGCCTGACGTGGTGGGGAGCAGCTTGTAGAGGTCCCATGGACCCGTGCTCTCAGCCGGTGCCTTGACCTGGAACAGATAGGCCGGATGCAGCGCCCGGCCGTCGGCACGGATGCGCAGCGTGCCGTAGCAGTCGTCGTCAGTCGGCATCGCATTCATGCGTGCGACCACCTCGGCGCCGTTCGCCTTTGCCGCAGTCACGTGTGGATCGGCGTGGGATCCGGACGCCGATCGACGCGGTAAGTTGTTGACCCGACATGTTTCGTGGGAGTCACGCACGGGCGCCGATCCACAACAATACCCCAAAAACGCTCAAGCTGATCGCGGACAGACACTGAGCACCGCGCCAGCGCCGCCTGGGGATCGATGTCAGCGCCGCCCAGTTGGCGTGACAATGCCCGCGTCCTGACTCGACAATCCCTCGGCTACACCAAGGCCGTTGCCACCCTGTCGCGGCCTTGCTGCTTCGCTACGTACATAGCATGATCTGCCCGGTCCATCATGTCGTCCAGGCTATGCTGGTTCCGCCCCGCCTCGCACACGCCGATGCTGATGGTGACCCGCAATGGTCCAGCAGGTGTGTCAAATGGCTCGGCAGCGATGGCCCAACGCAGCCGCTCAGCAATTGCCGTAGCTTCGCTCAGGGTGATCCCGGGCATCCATGCCGCAAACTCCTCGCCCCCGATGCGGCCAACCATGTCCATGCGTCGCACGTTCTCGGCTAGCCGGTCTGCGACTCCGAACAGCACCGCATCGCCCGTCGCATGCCCGAACTCGTCGTTGAGTCTTTTGAAGTGATCGACGTCAATATAGGCCAGACAAGGCCCGGTCCCGCCGCGCAACCGCGAGGCCTGCAGCTCGGCATCCATGGTGCGCATCAACGCACGACGGTTCGGAATCCCCGTCAGCGTGTCGCGGTCGGCGACATACTCCAACTCGTCCAAGCGACGCTTATCGAGCGTCACGTCCCGCTCGATTGCCACGAACTGAGTGATCTTGCCCGCATCGTCCCGCAAAGGCACGATCCGCAGATCCAGCCAGTATGGCGCGCCGCACTTGGCATAGTTCAGCACCTTCTGCTGCACCTCCTGCCCAGCCCTCAAACCCGCGGCAATCTTATTTAGCACGTCGCGGTCTGTGCCAGGCCCCTGCAGGATGCGAGGCGACCGACCAACTGCCTCGTGCGCCTCGAAGCCTGTCAGCCGGGTGAAGGCCGAGTTCACGTAGAGAATCGTTGGCCCGGGGGAAACAAGGTCCGCGTTGGTCACGATGATGACGTCGTTCACGCTTTGCACGATATGGGCAAACGAGATGTTAGGGACGTCAGGCCTGACCGGCACTGCAACGCTGGAATTGACAGACAAGACGTCCTGAATCCAGTCCCGCTGGTTCAAGGCAAATGCATGCAGCACGCCGGGAACGTCCTGCGCTGGACCTGGGCGCCCGAGCAGGAAGCCCTGAACCTCGGTGCAGCCCTCGTCGTGCAGCATGGCAAGCTGCTCCCTGGTTTCCACTCCCTCTGCGATGCAGGCCACACCCAGGCTGGCGCACAGATCGACGATGGCGCGGACCATGGAGGTATGGGCAGGACCTGTTCCCAGTTTCGATATGAAGGAACGGTCGATCTTGATCTTGTCGAATGGCAGCGTGGGCAGGGAGCTCAGGGACGAGTATCCCGTGCCAAAATCATCCATCGCGATGCGCACCCCGGTGGCACGTATCTCGCTGAGAAGCGCCACGGCAGTGCCGGCGTTCTCTACCATGCAGGTTTCAGTGATCTCCAACTCCAAGCGGGAAGGAGCCAGCCCGCTGCTGCGCAGGGCGGCGGCGACGATGCTGGGCAGCGTGCTGTCCTTCAACTGGACGGCTGAGACGTTGACCGCCACACCCGTGTGGTCAGGCCAAGACGCCGCTTGAGTGCATGCCTGCTCCAGAACCCATTGGCCGATCCGGCTAATCAGTCCGACTTCTTCTGCCAATGGAATGAATCCGGCAGGCAGAACGGAGCCACGCACTGGATGATTCCAGCGCAACAATGCCTCAAAACCTGATACAACCCCCGCTTGGAGGTCAAATTGCGGCTGATAGTGTATCTGGAATTCCATGCGGCTGACCGCGTCGCGAAGATCAATCTCCAGCCGGCGCCGTGTCTGCACGACATCGTCCATCTCCGGCTCGAACAGGCGGAAATAACCACAACTATCCGTCTTGGCCCAGTGCATCGCGATGTTGGCGTTCTTGATCAGCTTGTCAGCGTCCTGCCCAGCCGTGAACGCCATCGCAATCCCGATGCTAGGCTTGACCACGACTTGATGCCCTTCGATCGTGGTGGGCTCGCTGATCAGCTCCAGCAAAACCTCGGCAAGGCGGATTGCCCCATCCGGTTGCTTAGTCCCGCATTGGACGATGACGAACTCGTTTGCTCCTTGCAAACCCAGCAGTTCAGTATGATCCAGGCGTTGCCGCAGCCGGCCAGCCATAGTGCGCAGCAACTCATCGCCAACCTGGCGGCCAAGCGTGTCGTTCACAGCCCGGAAGCCATCTAGGCTAAGCGACAACACTGCACAGGGCGTCGCCGGGGACGTGCGTCTGAGAGCCTCGTTGAGCTGCTCTGCCAAGCTGGTTCGGTTGGGCAGGCCGGTCACGGCGTCATGATGGGCCAAGTAGCCCAGCCGCCGTTCGGTCTCAAGGCGGTCGGTGATATCCTCGTGCGTTGCCACCCATCCACCGTCCGGCATCGGCTGATGACGTATCGCGATCGTGCGCCGATCCTGCAATTCGACGACACTGGTGTGCGGCTTCTGGCTTTGCCCCACATCGTCCCGCCATCGCAGATACTCGGTCGATTGCATGGCGGGCGTCGTTTGGACCCGCTGCCTTTGTTCTACGATGTCCCGCAACGTGGTGCCGGGCTGGATATCCTCAGCCTGTAGCCCATATATTTCAGCATATTGGGCATTGCATACGAGAAGGCGTTGCTCGCCGTCAAAAAGGCAGACTCCTTGAGCCATGTTCTTCAGCACAGCCCCGAACTGGGCCGTTTGAATATCGCTAGCGGCAAGCGTGCGTGCATTCCACTCGGTCAGAATGCTCATCAGAACGTTCCGGTCAAGGCTGCCGTCCGGCTGCGTGGCTTCCGTAAGCTGACAGGCGAGGAGCGCTAGCAGTGCTGGCGCTGTAGCCCGGTCAGGAGCGCACCCATTTTCAATGGGATCGCCAACTACTGATCCGGTCATCTCTGAAGCCTTTCAAAGGTAAGTACATCAATTATTGTGGCCGCTGAACTCGCGTGGGATTACCCTACCATACGCCTGAGACTGCCCTCAATGCACCGCTTAACGTGCGTCTAATAAGTAAGACCCAACGCCAGAAAAGCACTCACGCTGCCTGGTTGCGGCCGTTCGCAAGAGCGATGCATCCTTATAAGCGGTGTGCCACGCGTAGCAGTTTATCCGGAATGAGGACATGGCGAGCATGTAGGCCTTGGACGCTGGCGTCGAGATAAGTTTTGTCTAACCAGGCTTCCCTGGCCTGTCACACGCTTGGCAATGTCTGGCCATTGTTGAGGTAGGCTGGGTGGTTGTCAGGGCGGGTAGGTCTCCTTTGGTCGCGACGGGGAGCAGGAGGCGGAGTTGCGTGCGCTGTCACGCTCTGACGTTCGCGGCGAGGCGGACCGTGCGCGGGCGATCCTGCTGACTTTGCACGGCTGGACCAGCCTGGAGGTGGCCGAGGCGTTTGGCGTCACGCCGGAGGCGGTGCGGCACTGGCGAGGTGGTTCAGCGAGCGCGGTATGGACGCGCTGCGGTCCACGCTGGCGGCAGGCCCGTCCGCGGCCAAGGGAGAGCGGGCGCTTGCGGTGGCGAGCCTGCTGTTGCGCCAGCCCGTGGAGGGCCGGACCAACTGGACCCTGCCGCGGCCGCGCGCCGAGGTCGAGCGGCAGATGGGCGCGAGCATCTCAGCGGGACGCTTGAGCGTGCTGCTGGAAAAAGAGAGTTCAGTTGGCGGCGACCCCGACACTCCTTGAGCGGGCGCCAGGTTCGTGACGCGGTGGACCGCATGGGCATGCGGCTGGCGCTCCGCCAGGCCCAGGCTGATACGGGCGACATCGCCTTGCTGTATGCTGACGAGAGCGCGGCGCTGACCCACCCCTACCTGGCCCATGCCTGGGCCGAGCGCGGCACGGAGTTGCGGGTGCAGGTGCCGGGCTGATCCTCCACGGTTTTCGTGGACGGGTTATGCTACGTTTGGTGTGTAAGAAGCTCTCCATCGGCGCGTTGTCCAGCGGGTTGGCCCGCCGGCTCATCGACGGGATGATGCCTGCCTTTGTCAGCGCCGCCTGATAGTCGCCGCATGCATATTGGATGCCTCTGTCCGAATGATGGGTCAGGTCGGCGCCGGGCCGCTGGCGCTGGGTGGCCATCAGCAGTGCTGAGGTCGCCAGCTCGGCCCTGAGATGGTCGCGCATGCTCCAGCCAATGATCTTGCGCGTGTGCAGGTCCATGATGGCAGCCATATAGAGCAGCCCTCGCCTGTGGGTATGTAGGTCAGGTCTGCCAGCCAAACCTGGTTTGGCCTGCTGGTTTCGGAGAACTTGCGGTCCAGCAGGTTCGGGACAACTGGAAGGGCGTGGCGGCTGTCGGTCGTCTGCACCCGCCGGCGCTGGGCAACGAGGCCGCGCACGCCATGGCGGCGCATCAGGCGCTCGATGCGCCCGCGGCCAACCTGCCTCCCGTATGCCCGCAAGGCGGCGTGGACGCGCGGGCTGCCGTGACGGCCGCCGCTGTCGGCATGCGCCTGGCGTATGTCATCAAGCAAGGCCCTGTCCTCGACGGCGCGCTTGCTGTCTGGCCGCGACCGCCAGGCGTAGTAGCCGGCCGTCGAGGTATAGTCAGCCTCTGTCTCGGCATAGACATTCAGCTTGTGAACCGCCTCGCTACCGGTGCCGCGCAAGTTGCCGATCCATACCGAGCTGTCCACCACGATCACGGTTGTGAATCAGGCATCCGTCCCTCACGCATCGCGTCAAGGTCACCATCCCAGCCAAGCCCGGCCATGTCCGCCAGCGCGTCCAGGCGCCGGAGCGCCTCCTCGACGGTCGCCTTTTTCGTTGCCAGACCTGTGGCCGCCATCGCCTCCGCGATCAGGTCATCGTCGATGTCTATGTTCGTGCGCATCAAACCACCCATGTGTATCGACGCACGCCATCTACACACATAGGGGCTGGGCTGGTCCATCAACCGCCTCTGGAACGCCCCAACTTGCGGCTCTTGGGCTGGTGCGCCGCCCCACTCCGTCCCGGCTTTGTGCCCGCCTCAGCCTGGCCCCTCGGGGAACGGCACCCCGGACAGCCGCGCGCACTCGGCCAGCAGCCCGTCCTGCAGGCCCGTGTCCAGCGTCGCTCCGCTCGGCATGCGTGGCTGCTTGTGGAAGAAGTAGCCGCCCGTCACTGCCGCTTCGGCATCGTCCGACACTGCCAGCCACGCCTGGGTGCGGTGCGCTGCGTCCAGGTCGCCCGTCGCGTGCGCGCCGCCCATCTTGGTGGGCACCCAGCCCGGCTCCAGCGCGTTGGAGCGGACGCCGGGCCACCGGCGCGCGACGGCAAAGGCCAGCAACACGTCGTGCAGCTTGGTGTCGGAGTACGCCTGGTTGCCCCGCCAGGCCCGGCGCTCCCAGAGCAGGTCGTCCAACCCTGCGTGGCCCCGCCGGTGCAGCTCGGAGCTGACATAGACCAGCCGGCCCGGCGGGCGGATCAGGGCGGTGAGGATGTAGGGCGCGAGTGTGTTGATGGCGAACACGTGCGGCAGGCCATCCTCCGTCAGCATGCGCCGCCGCTCGCGAAAGCCGATGGCGGCATTGTGGATCACGGCGTCAAACGTCCCGAGCGCGTTGGCCGCCTCGGCCAGCCGCCGGGTCTGGGCGAGGCTGGCGAAGTCGGCTGACAGGACGGCTGACGCGCCGGGCACGGCGGCCATCGCCTCCCTGCCGCGGTCCGCGCTGCGGGCGTGCAGGACCACCGCGTGCCCGTCCGCAACCAGCGATTGCGCGGCCATGCGGCCCAAGCCGTCGGAGGAGCCGGTGATGAAGATGCGTGCCATGCCGTGCGCTCCCGAGATGCCGGGCCGGATATGGGGCGCAGGCGCTTGCGGCTGCACCCCTGGCAGGGTCTGGTGTAGCACGGCTGGAGGACGCGGAATGCAGGACTTGCTGCCCCTTGCCGAGCGGCTCGGCGCGTTGCTGAGGGCTCGGGGCGAGACTATGGCGGTGTCGGAGTCGTCGTCGGGCGGGCTGGTGTCGGCGGCCCTACTCGCGGTGCCCGGCGCCAGCGCGTATTTCCAGGGCGGCGCGGTCGTTTACACCGGGACCGCCCGGACCGCCCTGCTGGGCATCGCTGGAGCGGAGATGGCGGGCCTGCGGCCGTCGTCCGAGCCGTATGCCGCCCTGCTGGCCCGCACGATCCGTGCAAGGCTTGGCACGACCTGGGGCATCGCCGAAACTGGGGCCGCCGGACCCGGCGGGAACCGCTACGGTGACCCGGCCGGCTACACCTGCGTCGCGGTCAGCGGTCCAATCGAACGGGTCGGCACCCTGCGGACAGGCAGCGCGAACCGTGCCGCCAACATGTGTGCCTTCGCCCGGGCGCTGCTGAACATGCTGACAGAGGCTGTCACGGCGTGCGGCTGAACGGGCTAGAGCGCCGAAAGGTCGGCGGTTCTGGCGAGGCGCTCCTGCACGTAGCGGACTCCGTGCTGCAACGACCCCACTCCGGCATCACGCAGGCCGTCGATCCCCGTAGCGACAGCTGAACTTAGCGCGGTAGCCATGCCAGCCAGATCGCCTCCAGCACCGATTTTCCGACAATGCCGCTGCCGAGCACGAGGCCAGCCTCGGGCGCCTCGAATGTCCTGACCATGCGGGGCCGCGACAGACCTGGGAAGTGTTCTGCATGGATGGCAGCAACAAGCCTCAAATATCCTTAGCCAGCCGCAGCGCATCGAACACCGCCGCGTGTATGTTGCGGCTGGCTACCGCATCGCCGATGCGGAACAATTGGTAACGCCCCTCCACGTTCCGCACCACGTCCTGCGCTTGCCCGCCTAGCAGCGCCGCGTGGTCCACCTCACCGCCGTTGCGGGAGGCCGGCTTCAAGGCCTCGTAGAGTTCGTCCAGCGGCAGTGTCCCGTGCTCGACCACCACGTGGTCCACCTGCCGCTCCTCCGTTTCCGTGCCGTAGTCGCTGCCTAGAACCGCCACCAGGGCGTTGCCGTTGCGGCGCACTGACAGCAGCCGGGTATTGACCGTCACCCGCACGCCCCGGCGGCGGAAGATGCGGGCATAGGCGGCATGGTTCAGCCCGCCAATCTCCGGCGCCACCATGCGCTCGGGCGTCACCAGCTCCACCTCGGCGCCGGCCTCCGTCAGCACCTCCGCGGCCTGCATGCCGGGATGGGCGCCGTTGTCGTCATAGACCAGCACCCGGCCGGACAGTGGAGTGCCGCCGCCGACCACGTCCCAACTTGAAACGACCAGGTCGTTGCCCTCCTGCAGCACCTCCGTGTCCGGCACGCCGCCGGTGGCGACGAACACCGCATCCGGCTCCAGCGCCAGCACGTCCTCCGCGGCGGCGTAGGTGTTGAACCGCAGCGCCGCGCCCATCCGCGCCAGCTCGGACACGCGCCAGTCCACGATGCCGATCAGCTCCCGCCGGCGCGGGGTGCGCGCGGCCAGCAGGATTTGGCCGCCGGCGCGCTCGGTGGCTTCCAGCACCGTCACGCGGTGGCCGCGCTCGGCGGACACCCGCGCGGCCTCCAGCCCAGCCGGACCGGCACCGATAACGACGATGTGCCGGGCCGGGCCGGCGGCGCGCGGGATGTCGTGCGGCATCGACGCTTCCCGTCCCGTGGCGGCGTTGTGGACGCACAGGGCCTCGTTGCCCTCATAGATACGGTCCAGGCAGTAGGTCGCGCCGACGCAGGGGCGGATGCGCTCCTCTTGCCCGGACAGCACCTTGCGGGCGATGTGCGGCTCGGCGATGTGGGCGCGGGTCATGCCGACCATGTCCAGCTTGCCCTCCGCAATGGCATGCCGGGCCGTGGCCACATCGTTGATGCGGGCGGCATGGAAGGTCGGAAAGCGCGTCGCCGCTCGGACCTCCCCGGCAAAGTCCAGGTGCTGCGCCGTGCCCATCCCATGGATCGGGATGACGTGGGACAAGGCGTTGTCGGTGTCCATGTGGCCGCGCACGATGTTCAGGAAATCGACGATGCCGCCGCCGGCGAAGCGCCGGGCGATCTCGATCCCGTCCTCCCGCGACAGGCCGATGTCCCAGTCCTCGTCCGCCACCATCCGCACGCCGATCAGGAAGTCAGGACCCACCGCGTCCCGCATGGCTTGCAGCACGCGGACGGAGAAGCGCATCCGGTTGTCCAGGCTGCCGCCGTGCTCGTCGTTCCGCTGGTTGGTGGCGGGGGACCAGAACTGGTCGGGCAGGTGGCCGTAGGCATCGATCTCGAACCCATCCAGCCCGGCTGCCTGCATCCGCTGCGCCGCGGCGGCGTAGTCTCGCACGATGCGGTCCAAGTCCCAGGCCTCCGCCGCCTTGGGAAAGCCGCGGTGCGCCGCCTCCCGCACGCGAGACGGCGCCAGGATCGGCAGCCAGTCCGCCTTGTTCCAGGCGGTGCGGCGGCCGAGGTGCGTTAGCTGGATCATCACCGCCGAGCCGTGCTCGTGACACTCGTCGGACAGGCGGCGCAGCCAGGGTACGATCTCGTCCTTGTAGGCCAGCAGGTTGCCGAACACCGGCGGGCTGTCCGGCGACACCACCGCGGACCCGGCGGTCATGGTCAGCGCCATGCCACCCTTGGCCTTCTCGACATGATACAGCCGGTATCGGTCCTTCGGCATGCCATCCTCGGAATAGGACGGCTCGTGCGAGGTGCTCATGATCCGGTTGCGGAGCGTCAGGTGGCGCAACTGGTAGGGCTGCATCAAGGGATCGCGGCTGGCGGCAGCGGGGTTAGGCGGGGTGGGGCTGATATGCATCACGCGCTCCTGCTGCGGCGCGCTGGCGCCGGTCGTGGTTGGGGGGCCGGCCGAAGCGCCCGCGGTAGGCGGCGCTGAACCGGGATGGCGTGGCGTAGCCGCAGGCGGTGCCCACGGCGGTGACGGGCATCGCCGTCTCCCGCAACAGGATGCGCGCCCGGTCCAGCCGCAGCCCGGCGGCATAGGCAGCCGGCGTCTGGCCGAGGTGCTGGCGGAACAGCCGCTCCAACTGCCGGGGCGACAGGCCGACGCTGCGGGCGACGGCGGCGGCGTGCATCGGCGTCTCGATGGTGCTTTCCATGATGCGCAGCGCGTCGCCCAGCTTGCCAGGTGCTGCGGGACCTGCCGGGTCGCGCTGACGCTCCGTCCCCGCGCGCACGCGGTCCACCAGGAACTGCGCCGCGACGGCGGCGGACAGGGCGGGGCCAAGCCGCGCCTCCACCATCGCCAGCATCAGGCTGAGCGGTGCCACGCCGCCGGTGCAGGTCACGCGGTCCCGGTCCACGGCATACAGGTCGCCGACGAACTCCACCTCCCGGAACTCCTCCTCGATGGGCGGCAGGTTCTCCCAGTGGATGGCGCAGCGGCGTCCGCGCAGCAGCCCGGCCTGCGCCAAAGCAAAGGCGCCGGTGCACAGGCTGCCGAGCGCGACGCCTTCCCGCGCCAGGCGGCGCAGCGCGGCGGTGACGTGGGCGTCCACGGCCTCCCGCACATCAACGCCGCCACACACGAACAGCAGGTCGGGGCGGGCCATGCGCGCCAGGGGCGTGGTGGGATGCAGGGCCAGGCCGTTGCTGGCCACGGCGGGGATGCCATCAGGGGTCACGACCTCCCACACATAAGCAGCCTGGCTGCTCAGGCGGTTGGCCATGCGCAGCACCTCGATCCCGTTGGCGCAGGCGATCATCGAGTAGTTGGGCAGGGTCAGGAACGCCAGGCGGTGCAGGGTCCCAAGGTCCATGCGCGCCTACCGGTCCACGACCAGATCGCTGGTCGGGCGGGCGCAGCACAGCAGTGCCATGCCGCCATCGATCTCCCGCTGCCGGATGCCGCCACCGTGGCGCATCTCGACGGTGCCGGACAGCACGCGACTTTTGCAGGTGCCGCACACCCCCTTGCCGCACGCCGCCGGCAGCCGGATGCCAGCGGCGCGGGCGGCGGCCAGCACGCTGGTGCCGGACGGGCAGGCGATGCCACGGTCCTGGCGGGCGAAGTGGATGGTGAAGGTGGCTTGAATCAGGTCACTTCCTTCCGCCCCTCCCTTCGGGAGAGGGTCGGAACGAGAGGGCGGGCCAGCGCGACCCTCACCAGCAAAGGACCCTGCAACGGAAGTGCGATGCTCTACGGCCAAGACCCCCTCACCCCGGCCCTCTCCCGGGGCAAGAGGGAGAAGGAAGTCCGCCCCATTCCCGAAGCTGAAGCTTTCCTCCCGATAGCGCGCCCGGTCAAACCCCGCAGCATCCAGCATGGCCCGCACCCCGGCCATGTAGGGTGCCGGGCCGCAGCAGAACACGTCGCGCTCCAGCAGGTCCGGCGCCAATAGCGCCAGCATCGCCGGGGACAGCCGCCCGCGCAGCCCGTCCCAACGGGCACCGGGCGCATCATCCTCCACGATGCTGACGGAGCGGAAGCCCCGCCGGCGGGACATCACCCCAAGCTCTTGCGGGAACAGCAGGTCCGCCGGGGTACGGGCGCTGTGCAGGAACAGCACGTTGGCGTCGCTGCCCAGGTCATGCAGCGTGCGCGCCATGCTCATCAGCGGTGTGATGCCGCTGCCCGCGGACAGGAACAGGTAGCGCCCGCCATCCCCTGGCGGCAGCACGAACTCCCCCATCGGCCCAGCCGCCCGCACCTGCACGCCGGGCCGCATCGCCCCATGCAGCCACCCCGACCCGGCGCCGCCCGGCGAACGCTTCGCCGTCACCTCGATCCGCCAGGGCCGGGTGGGCGGCGAGGCAATGGTGTAGCTGCGCTGCACGCCGGCACCGTCCAGCTCAAACGTCATGAACTGCCCCGGCAGGAACCGGAACAGCCGCGGCTTCACCGGCGCGAACACGAAGGTGGACACGTCATGCGTCTCCGCCCGCACCGCGACGCAGGTCAGCACCTCATCCCGCTCCGAATCCCAAGCCGGAGGCAGCGGCTGCATCAGCCGCGCAGCCCCGCGCCCATGCGCTCCACGTACCATTGGCAGAAGTCCTCCACCAACCCTTCCGTGTGGGGCGAGTACGGCCCGGGCTCGTAGGCCGGGCTGACGACGCCGGCCTGGGTGATCTCCACCAGCGCCGCATCCTGGCGGTTGGTCGCCTCCCACACCGCGACCAGGTTCGCCGGGTCGTAGTCCACGCCCTCCACGGCGTCCTTGTGGACCAGCCACGTCGTCCGCAGCAGCGTCCGGTCCGGTCCCAGCGGCAGCACGCAGAACGTCACGGCGTGGTCGGCCATGAAGTGGTGCCAGGAGTTTGGCTGCGTCCAGAACGTCAGCCCGCCCAGCCGCGCGTCCCGCAACCCGCCCAGCAGCACCCGGCACGCCGCGCGGGTGTCCCGCGTGTGGCTCTCCCCGGCCTGGTCCAGCGGCAGCCGTTCCGTGCGGTAGCCGGTGGGCCGGCCCTTCAGGTGCTCGATGCGCTGCGACGGCAGCCCGGCGCCCTCCCAGCGCGCATGCAGATCCTCCACCATCCCGTCATACCTCGCGGCCTGCGCCAGCTCCCCCTCGTCCAGCGACCCCGGCGCGTAACCGAAGCCGTAGGCGAACAGCGGCACCGTCAGCTCCGGGTGGTTGGCCGCGCAGTGGTAGCACTCGCGGTTGTTCTCCATCGTCAGCTTCCAGTTGCCACGCTCCACCAGGTCCACCTGCCGCGCCACCTTGGCGTCGCGCAGCCCGTGCGGGAGCAGGTACGGCTCCATGTCCGCCGCCATGGCCGCGATGTCGTCCGGCGGGTCCGCCGCCAGGCACACGAACAGCAGCCCGGCGACGGAGCGCAGGGCCACCGGGCGCAGGCCGCGGCAGCCCGGGTCGAACTCCTCCCCCATGTGGTCGGCGAACAGCAAGGCACCGTCCAGGCCGTAGGTCCAGGTGTGGTAGCGGCACACCAGGTTGCCGACCTGCCCCTTGCCGTCCGGCACCAGCTGCGCGCCGCGGTGGCGGCAGACGTTGTGGAAGGCGCGCACCCGGCCGCCCTCGTCGCGCAGGACCAGGATGGGCGCGTCGCCGATGCGGATGGCCATGACGTCGCCGGGGTCGGGCACGTCCGGCTCCTGCCCGATGAAGATCCAGTGGCGGCCGAAGATCAGGTCCATGTCGGCGCGGAACACGGCCTCGCTGGCGTAGAACGCGGCGTCCAGCGAGTGGCCGGGCTGCCGGTGGAGCAGGAGGCTGGGCAGGGTGTGGTGCATGGGGGGAAGCATCGCGCGCGCCGCGGCCCCGCGCTAACGGAAAACCGGCACCGGCTGCACGTTTTCCGCCATGCCTATGCTGCGCCGCAAAAACGGCTTTCCATGCCGCCCGGCGTGGGTGCTAGCCTTCATGGATCGTTGAGGGGGCACCACGCTGACCGCAGCACCGATGATCCTGGCCGAGGGCGTGAGCTGCGTGTTCGGCGCACGCGAGCAGGACGCGCTGGCCATGATGCGTGCCGGCGAGAGCCGCGCCGCCATCCTGGACCGCACCGGGACCGTGATCGCCCTGAACGACGTGGGCCTGCGCGTGGACGAGGGCGAGCTCGTCGTCGTCATGGGCCTGTCCGGCAGCGGGAAGAGCACGCTGCTGCGCTGCCTGAACCGCCTGGTGACGCCGTCCCGCGGCAGCATCCGGGTGGCCGGGCAGGAGGTGATGGCGATGGGCACGCGGGAGCTGCGGGAGTTCCGGCGCCGCACCTTCGGCATGGTGTTCCAGCACTTTGCCCTGTTCCCGCACCGCACCGTGCTGGAGAACGTGGAGTTCGGGCTGGAGGTGCAGGGCGTCGCCCGCGCCGCCCGGCGCCGGTCGGCGGAGGCCGCCCTGGACCTGGTGGGCCTGGCGGGCTGGGAGGACAAGCGGCTCGGCCAGCTGTCCGGCGGCATGAAGCAACGCGCGGGCCTGGCGCGGGCGCTGGCGGCAGACGCCAGCATCCTGTTGATGGACGAGGCGTTCAGCGCCCTGGACCCCCTGATCCGGCGGGACATGCAGCAGGAGCTGGTCGCGCTGCAGCAGCGCCTGAGGAAGACAATCGTGTTCGTCAGCCACGACCTGGACGAGGCCATCGCCCTGGGCGGCCGTATCGCGCTGATGATGGACGGCGCCATCGTGCAGGACGGCACGGCCGAAAGCATCCTGGCCGCGCCCGCCACGCCCTATGTCGAGCGGTTCGTGGAGCATATCGACGTGTCCGGCGTGCTGCGGGTCGGCACGCTGATGGACCGCGCCGCCGGGCCGCCGCCGGACCAGCGCGCCGCCTTGCAGACCGACATGACTTTGCGCGACGCCCTGCCCCTGCTGGCCAGCGCCGACGGCGTGCCGGTGGTGGACGCCGCCGGGTGCCATGCCGGCGTGCTGTGGCGCACTGCCGCCTTATCCGCCCTGGCCCGGCGGCACCAGCCCAAGGAGGAGCCTGCATGGACCTTGGTATCCCCCGCTTCCCGCTCGACGACCTATGCGACAGTGCCCTTGAGTGGCTGACCGCCTACGGCTCCGGTGCGACGCGGGTGCTCAGCCGAGTCGTGTCCGGCTGGGTCGGCGGGCTGACGGGGGCGCTGCAATCCGTGCCGCCGGCGCTGTTCATCCTGGTGGCCGGGTTGCTGGCCTGGCGCGCGGCGGGGTGGCGGCTGGGGCTGCTGACGGTAGCCGGGCTGCTGTTCCTGTGGAACCTGGGGCTGTGGGCGCCGATGGTGGCAACCTTGGTGCTGGTGGTGTTCTCCACCACCGCAGCGGTGCTGATCGGGCTGCCGCTGGGCATCGTCGCGGCGCTGAACAGGCGGACGTGGAAGGTGGTGTCGCCCTGCATGGACGTGATGCAGACGATGCCGAGCTTCGTTTACCTGATCCCGGCGATCCCGTTTTTCGGGTTGGGCGCGGTGTCGGCGTGCTTCGCCACCATCATTTTCGCCGCACCGCCCACCATACGCCTGACGGCGCTGGGCATCCTGCAGGTGCCGCACGAGCTGACGGAGGCTGCCGACGCCTTCGGCTGCACGCCCTGGCAGAAGCTGGTGAAGGTGCAACTGCCGCAGGCGTTGCCGACCATCATGGCCGGCGTCAACCAGACCATCATGCTGGCGCTGTCGATGGTCGTGATCGCCGCCATGATCGGCGCCGGCGGCCTGGGCCGCGAGGTCTGGAGCGCCATCCAGCGGCTGGAGGCCGGGCGCGGCTTCCAGGCCGGCATCGCCATCGCCGTGCTGGCGGTGATCTTGGACCGCGTGACCCAGGCCATGTCCCGCCGTGCCCAACCTGCCTGAACCCCGCCATAGGAGCCATGACATGAACCGTAGAACCATCCTTCTCGGCACTGCCGCCCTGGCGGTCGCCCCGCTCGCAGCCCGCAACGCCGCCCGGGCCGCTGGCATGGGGCCGGTGCGGATCGCCTACGTTGAATGGTCGGATGCGGTGGTGGCCACCAACATCTTGGCCACGGTGCTGAAGGGCATGGGGCACGAGGTAACCATGACCCCGGTGTCGGGCGCCGCGATGTGGCAGGCCGTGGCATCCGGCGATGCCGATTGCATGGTCGCCGCCTGGCTGCCCGGCACCCACGCCGCCTACTACAGCAAACTGAAGGACCAGGTGGACCTGGTCGGCCCCAACGTGACGGGCGCGCGGCTGGGCTGGGCGACGCCGGACTACTCGCCGCTCACGTCCATCGCCGACCTCAAGGCGCAGGGCGGCATGGTCGAGAACAAGGTGATCGGCATAGATCCCGGCGCCGGGCTGATGCGCGCGTCGGAGAAGGCGATCAAGGACTACGACCTCGGCAACATCACGCTGGTCGAGGGCAGCGACGCGACGATGGTCGGCGCGCTGAAGGATGCCATCACCCGCAAGCAGCCCATCGTCGTGACGGCCTGGACGCCCCATTGGATGTTCGCGGCCTACAAGCTGAAGTACCTGGCCGATCCGAAGGGGTCGCTCGGCGGGGAGGAGACGGTGAACACCGTCGCACGCAAGGGCCTGAAGGCGGACATGCCAGACGTCTATGCGGTGCTCAGCCGGTTCAAGCTGTCCTTGGAGGACGAGCAGGCCGTGATGATGCAGAACCAGGCCGCCGGCACCGACCCGGCCAAGACCGCCGCCGCCTGGGTGCAGGCCAACCCGGAGACGGTCAAGACCTGGGCCGGCTGACGGCTGCGGTTGACCCGCTGGGTTCGCCAGCGGTGATCCGGGACAAGCAGTGACGGTGCCGGATGCCGTGGGCCTGGTGGGCGTCGCACTCTACGTCGGGGCTTATGCTGGATTGCAGACCGGCAAGTTGGGGCTGGCAGATGTCGGATACACCATCCTGAACGCTCTCGGCGGAGTGGCCGTGATCTTCTCCTTGATCTGGAGCTTCAACCTCGCAGCGTTCGTCACACAAGTTTTTTGGCTGGTATTCACTCTGGTCGGCTATCTGCGATCTCGGAAGACCTGATCCGAAGCATTCGAGAAGCTTCTGTTCCAGCCTCGGTCGCATGTTCGCAAAAAGGAAAGACCCTGGATGACGTATGACGTGATCGTGGTGGGCGCGGGCGGCATGGGAAGTGCCACCGCGTGGCAGTTGGCCCGGCGCGGCCAGCGGGTTCTGGTGCTGGAACGCTACGACATCCCGCACGCCATGGGTTCGTCGCATGGCATCAGCCGGATCATCCGCCTGCCCTATTACGAGGACCCCGCCTATGTTCCCCTGCTGCGCCGTGCCTATGAGCTGTGGCGGGAGGCAGAGGCCGCCAGCGGGCAGGAACTGCTGGTCATCACGGGGTCGGTGGACGCCGGGCCAGAGGATGACGGGCTGTTCCAGGGTGCGCTGGCGTCGGCCCGGCTGCACGGCCTGCCGCACGAGGTGCTGACGGGTGGGGAGGTCAACGCCCGCTTTCCCGGCTACCGCCTGCCCGCTGCGCATCGCGCCGTGTTCCAGCCCGAAGGCGGCCTGGTCGCCAGCGAGCGCGCGGTGGTCGCCCATGTCGCCTTGGCGCAATTGCATGGCGCGGTGGTCCGTGCGCGTGAGCCGGTGCTGGGCTGGGAGGCGCACCCGGGCGGCGAGGGCGTCACCGTCACGACCTCCAAGGGCCGCTACCAAGCTGCCCGCCTGGTGCTGGTGGCTGGAGCCTGGATGGGGGAGATGGCCGCACCCCTGGCCGGCGTCGCCTTGGCCGAGCGCCAGGTGCTGGCCTGGCTGCAGCCGCACCGGCCCGAGTGGTTCGGGCCGGACCGCTTCCCGGTGTTCAACCTGCAGGTGGAAGAGGGCCGCTACTACGGCCTGCCCGTTTATGAGGTGCCTGGCTTCAAGTTCGGCCGCTACCACCACCAGGGGGAGACCGGGGCGCCCGGCACCCTGTTGCGGGAGCCGGATGCGGCGGACGAGGCGCTGCTGCGGCAGTTCGGGGAGCGTTATTTCCCCGATGGCAGCGGCCCCACCATGGCGCTGCGGGCCTGCATGTTCACCAATACGCCGGACGAGCACTTCGTCCTCGACCACCATCCCGCCCACAAGCAGGTGGTGCTGGCGTCCCCATGCAGCGGCCATGGCTACAAGTTCTGCAGCGTCGTCGGCGAGGTCCTGGCCGACCTGGCGACAGAGGATGGCACCACCCGGCACGACATCAGCTTCCTGCGCCTGCACCGCCCGGCTCTGGCGCCGCCCCTGGCCAGCGCGGCGTAGTAGGATAAACATGGACGGCGCCACACGCCGAGCATGCCAAGACATCCTTATCCTATGGCGAACCAGATGGCCGCAGGCGGCTCACCTGCCTACAGCAACACTGTGGCGCTGACGCCGGACGTCTCCGCCACGATGGACTGGGCGCCACCAACCACTTTGAATGCCGCGATTTCATCCGCAGCCAGACCAGGGTGCCACACCCGGATATCCAAAACCACTTCCTGCTGCTGACGGTCAGCTACGACGGCAAGGTGAAGGCGGTTGGGCGTGGCTTCCAGGCGCACGTCGGCCCTATGCGCTCCAGAGGCCGTGGCTGCGTGCGCCTGGCCTCTGCCGACCCGGCGGGCAAGCCATGCATACGGTTCAACTACATGATCCATCCCGACGACTGGGCCGGCATGCGGGCCTACGTCCACCTGGTGCGGGAGATCTTCGCCCAGCCCGCCTTCGACCACTTCCGCGGCAACATGATCCACCCCGACGCCGGGGTGCTGACGGAGGAGCAAATCGATGCCCGCCGGGATGTCCCGGCCAGTGCCGGGCCGCCCCGCACGTCAGCGGTAGTAGCCACGCCGACCGTAGTACCCCGGCCCGCGCCCGTAGAAGCGCGGGCCGCCGTAGAAGCGCGGGCCGCCATAAAACCGGCGGTAGCCGTAATATCGGGGCCTGCCGTAGTAGCCGTATCCGGGATAGCCATAGTATTGGACCGTCCGGACCAGGCCGCCGAACGCATCCATGGCCTCGCCTGAAGCGGTCGCCGCAGCCCGGGCGGGCGCCGGCCCGGCCAGGGTTCCGAAGGCCAGTGCCGCCGCCAAGCATCCCGCCAACACCCCGCGCATGATCCGTCTCCCCTTTGCCCCGCAGCAGTCAATGCCGGACATCATGTCGGGATCAAGACGGCCGGGACAGGGCGGCGGTCCCGGACCTCTCACATTGCTGCGAGACGGCCCTTGGGCCGCCGGGCCATCGGCCAATCGGGGGCAGGAAGTCCGGGTTCTAGCGCCCTTGCGGCCGGACCGCCGCGTTGCCGTCCGGGGAGCGACGGGATGCAGGGCGGCCTCCCGCACGGCTGTTTCCAACCTGAGGAGGGAGACACGCCGGAGCGCGACGTCCGGACAGGACTATGTTCTTGATTTGTTTAGGACAGGAATCTTAGCTTCCCGGCTCCAAAACGGGAGGACAGCATGACGGACACCGACACGGCCTGCGCCGCACCCAGCGCCCGCGCGGACGCGGGACGACCAGCAGCCGATGCGCGGCACGGAAGCCGCCCGGGCCTGACCGGGGGCCATCCTACGCGGTCGCCCCTGCTGCAAGCGGCACCAGCAGCAGGATCCCGCGAGG
>CAXUHB010000039.1:0-36137 GCA_964250755.1 uncultured Acetobacteraceae bacterium
AAATCCGCCGAAAGACTAACACCAGACCCGGACTACTTCCGCCGTGTCACCTCAGCAGCTGGCGGCGGCAGTGACCCGGTTGGCCCGGGACGGCTGGGAGGCATCGGCATGCCCGGCAGCAGGACCTCCGGCGCGGGCGGCCGGTAGCTCAGGGAGGAGTGTGGGCGCACGGTGTTGTAGTGCATCGGCGGGCCGGGCGAGCCGGTGCCGAAGGCGGTCAAAGGCAGGGGCCGCGGCGGCTTCGGCCTGCTGTTCGCCATCGGCATCCTCGACAGCGGCGTGCGGATGGGCTTCCTCACCTTCCTGCCGTTTCTCCTCAAGGCGAAAGGGGCGGAGCTGCCGCTCGTCGGTTTCGCGCTCACCCTCGTCTTCCTCGGCGGCGCGGCGGGCAAGTTCACCTGCGGCTTGCTGGGCATCCGCCTCGGGGTGCTGCCGATCGTGCTCGCAACGGAGGCCGGCACGGCGGCTGCCATCCTCGCCGTGCTGGCACTGCCGCTCATCCCGGCGATAGCGCTGCTGCCGCTGCTTGGTATGATGCTAAACGGTACCTCGTCCGTGCTCTACGGCACGGTGCCCGAGTTGGCATCGCCGGGACACGAGGCGCGCGCCTTCGCGCTGTTCTACACGGGCACGATCGGCTCCGGCGCCGCCTCGCCCGTCTTGTACGGCTTCGTCGGCGACCTTGCCGGGCCGGCCTGGGGCATTGCATCCGCAGCCGCGGCGGCGGTGCTCGTCTGCCCGCTCGCGCTGCTGCTGGCTCCGCGGCTGCGCGCCTCGTGAAGGTCCGGAACATGCTAACCACCATGCCATGGCCTTCCCGCTGACCCTGCTCGACCTGGCTGGTTCCGTCGCCCTGCTGCTATGGGGCGTCCACATGGTGCAGACCGGGGTGCAGCGCGCCTTCGGCGCCCGGTTGCGCGGCTTCCTCGGCACGGCGCTCCGCCGTCGCGTCCCAGCCTTCCTGGCCGGGCTGGGCATCACGGCGGTCCTGCAAAGCAGCACGGCCACCGGGTTGATGGTCACTGGCTTCGCGGCTGGGGGTCTCGTGGACCTGGTGCCGGCGCTTGCGGCCATGCTGGGCGCCAACGTCGGAACCACGCTCATCGTCCAGGCGCTATCCTTCGAGGTGGCCCAGGTCGCACCCGTCCTGGTCCTGCTGGGCGTCCTCATGTTCCGCCGGGCCAGCGCCGGGCCGCGCGACTTCGGCCGCGTGCTGATCGGCCTCGGGCTGATGCTGATGGCGCTGCGTCAGCTCCTGGATCTGGTCACGCCCTTTGAGGACGCCCCGAGCCTGCGCCTGCTGCTAGGGGCTATCGCAACCGAACCGGTGCTGGACGTGGTCCTGGCGGCCGGGCTGACCTGGGCGGCGCATTCCTCGGTCGCCGTCGTGCTCCTGGTCGCGTCGCTGGCCGCCAAGGGCGTGGTGCCGCCGCACGCCGCCTTCGCCCTCGTGCTGGGCGCTAATCTCGGCACGGCGGTCAACCCTGTGCTGGAGGGCGCCGCGGGCAGCGACCCCACGGCCAGGCGGGTGCCGGTCGGGAACCTGCTCGGCCGTGCGGCGGGTGTCGTCGTCGCGCTCGCGCTCCTGGACCCAATCGGAAGGTTCATGGTTGAAGTCGAGCCGGACGCGTCGCGGGCCGTGGCCGACTTCCACACCCTGTTCAACCTTGCGCTCGCGGCGGTGTCCCTGCCGCTGCTCACGCCGTATGCCGCCGTGCTGCGGCGCGTGCTGCCCGCGCGGGTGGACCTGGCCGACCCGTCGCGGCCGATGTACCTGGACCCGGCCGCGCGCGGGACGCCGGTCGTGGCGCTCGGCGGCGCCGCGCGCGAGGCGCTGCGGCTTGCGGACGTGCTGGAAGCCATGCTCCAGGGTCTGTGCGGCGCCTTGGAACGGGGCGACCGCAAGCGTGCCGCGGAAGCCAAGCGGCTGGACGACGTGCTCGACAAGCTCGGCACCGCCATCAAGGCCTACCTGGCTGCGCTCGACCCCGAGGCGATGACGGAAGCCGACGACAAGCGGGCACGGGAGGTGATCGCCTTCACCCTGAACATGGAGCACGCCGGCGGCGTCGTTGAAAGGAACCTGCTCGCGCACGCGGCCAAGAAGATCGCGCGCGGCATCGCCTTCCCAGAGGAGAGGCAGACGGAGCTGCTCGCCGCCACGGACCGACTGAGGGCCAACACGCGCGCTGCGGCGGCCCTGTTCGTGACCGGGGACGCCCGCGCCGCACGCCTGCTGGCGGCCGAGAAGGCGGCGTTCCGCGACATCGAGGCGCGGGCGACGCAGGCGCACTTCGAGCAGCCCCGTGCGGGCCGGACCGAGACGGCGGAGGTCAGAGCGCTCCACCTCAACATCCTGCGCGACCTCAAGCGCGTCAACACGCACCTGGTCGCAGCCGCAGCCTATCCCGTGCTGGAAGGAAGCGGCGAGCTGCTGCCGAGCCGCCTCAGGAGCGCCGAATACGATGGCGAAGGGTAAGAACGCGAGGGGACGGCGGGGCGGCGCGGCGGCATTGGAACCGCCTGCCACCAACGCCTGGGACGATCGGCTCGCCCGGCTTACCGCCGCTGTCCAGGCCGTCAACGCGGGCACGCGTCCCAGTCCGCGCACGGCCAAGCTCCTGTCCTTGGGCTTGCCCAAGATGGCGCAGAAGCTGGTCGAAGAGGCGGCCGAGGTCGCCATTGACGCCGTGCGCGGCGAGCGGGCCGCGGTCGTCGGCGAGAGCGTAGACTTGTTCTACAACCTGGTCGTGCTGTGGTACGCGCTCGGCATTGAGCCGGCCGAGGTATGGGCCGAGATGGACCGGCGCGAGGCCTTACTGGGCATGGCTGAGAAGCTGCCCAAGGACGGCGACGGTACCGGCTGAGCCCCTTCGGAGGCCGCGCGGCTGCAGGCTTCCTAGGTTCGTCGCAGGATCGACTCCCTCAGCGTCCGCCCGTCCACGTCCACGTACTGCAGCCGCAACGCATCCCGCGACAGCCGCGCTACCACGAACCCGTGCCGCTCCATCGCAAACCCGGCCCGCTCCACCGCCTTGACGCGCCCCAGCTTCGACCCGGCGCCCGACGTGACGTAGCGGACGCCGTCCACGTCCGTCTCCTGCAGGTTGTGCACGTGCCCGCCGAAGTACGCTTGCACGTGGTATCGCGCCAGCAGCGGCTTGACCTGGGCGATCAGCTCCGGCGTGTCGTGCTTGCCCCCGGTGGTCGTGTACACCGGGTGGTGTCCGACCACGATCCGCCAGGTCGCGGTCGATGCCGCCAGGGCGTGCTCCAGCCAGCGTAGATGGGCCGTGGTGTCCTCGCCGTCGATGCGGACCTTGGTGCCGCTGTAGGCCAGCACGAACGGCGACGTGTCGATGTGGAAGAAGTCTGCCCGCGTGCCGTCCGGCAGCGCCTCGGTCCGCGCGTAGTAGCGCGCCGGCATGCGCCACCGCGCGCTGCCGCGGTAGCGCAGTTGCGCGTCGATGTCGCCGCGGTAGTCGTGATTGCCCAGGATCGAGTGCCAGGGCGTGGACAAGGCCGGGTCGTCGTAGATGCGCTCGAAGCTGTCGGCCCACTGCGGGTCGTCGATGCCGTTGACGCCGTTCTCGTAGAAGTTGTCGCCCACGTTCAACGTGAAGCGGCTGCCGGACGCGAACGCGGCCCGGCCCATGGTGACGCCCACCGCCCGTTGCTCGTGCGCGCCTCCGCGCCCCCAGTCGCCCAGCACGATGAACGGCAGCTCCGGCGCCTGCGCAGCGGCAGTAACCCGCGGCATCGCCGCCGATGCGACTGCCGTCAGCAGGGTGCGTCGGTGCAGGGGCAGATGCGTCATGCCGCCTTCTGCGATCCGGCTCCGCCCGGGCACAAGTGACAATTTGCAACCACGCCGCGACCCGCGCCCCAGCCCGGCCCGCTGCCGCCACCATGCGTGGCTTTGCAGGCTGCGACCGATCCGGCAGGGTGCGGGCTAATGCCGCGCCGCCTCCGGATGCGGCGGCGTGAGGCCAAGTGTCCGGCCCACGACGCGCAAGGTGCGGAGCGTCATGGACTTCTTGCGGCAGCGCTGGCCATAACCATTGACGCCGATCCGATCATGGTGAGGTCGGCACGCGCCCCGTACGCGCGCGCGAGATCGTCTCCCTGGCCCGCGCACTCGCGCGCCATGTGGGGGACCCCGACCCTGGCGACGATCCCGGCCCCTTGCTGGCGGCTGCCTTTTCGAACGATCCCTGGTGCGAGTGCCTCCCCGCGGTCCTGGCCGGGACGGTCGTCGGTTTCGTCCTGTTCTGCCGCCGCTTCAAGGCGCACACGGGCCTGAGGTCGCTTTGGGTCGCCGACTTGGCGGTGGTCCGCAGCCGGCGTGGGCAAGGCGCCGGGCAGGCGCTGCTGCGGGCCGTCCAGGGACGCGCCATGAAACTCGGGGCCACCGGGATCAACCTGGAGGTCTGGAAGCAGAACCGCGCCGCGCTGAGCTTCTACGGCCAAGCCGGGGCGACGGTCCTGGACGGCCTCCATGTCCTCCACCTCACGATGGCCGGCAAGACGGAGTCCTGACCTGCTTGGGCCAAGACCGCAGCGTTCCTGAACCGTCTGCTGCGGAAGGCGGGGCAGGCGGGCCACGGCCTGTCGCACGGGCAGTCCAAATCTCGCTATGCCACTTCCGTCCTTCCCTCGATCAGGGTGCGGTCCGCGCCGACCTCGGTGGCCACCACGTCGAAGAACGCGCGCACGCGGGCGGTTCGCCTCAGGTCCGTGTGTGTCACCATCCACAGCTCGCCCTGCAGGTCGGCCAGCGGGTCAGGCAGGGCACGGGCCAGGTCCGGCTCGGGGTCGCCGAGGTAGCAGGGCAGCACCGCCAGCCCAAGCCCGGCCCGCGCCGCCACGAGCTGGTTGACCAGGCTGCTGGTGCGGAACACGAACGCCGCGGCCGGCACCGTGCGGGTCAGCCAATCCGCCGCCGCGATGCCACCCACGCCCTCCTCCCAGCCGATCATGGGCCAGTCCGCCAGCGCCGCAGGGGAGGCCGGCCGACCGACCCCGTCGAGCGTCGCGCGCAGGCCGTAGACCGCCCACGCCACGTCGGCCAGCTTGCGGCCCCACAGGTCCCCCTCTCGCGGGCGCATGGGCCGCAGCGCCACGTCCGCCTCACGCCGGGACAAGCTGAGCACACGGTTGTCCACGGCCAGCTCGACCATGACGCCGGGGTGCGCGCGCCGGAACGCCGCGACGTGCCGGGTCAGCAGCCGGTAGGCCAGCGTTTCCGACGAGGTGACGCGCAGCCGCCCGACCAGGCGCAGGTCGCGGCCATCGGCTTCGCGGCTCAGTCCGAGCACCTCGTCCTCCACCCGCTCGGCGGCGGCCAGGATACGGGCGCTGGCCGCCGCAGGCGCGTAGGTCCCGCCGGGCAGCCGTTCGAACACCGGCGCGCCAAGCCGGGCCTCGATGGCTTGCATGCGGCGGAACACCGTCAAGTGGTCAACGCCCAGGGCCTTGGCGGCGCCGGTCAGGCCGTGGGCGCGCGACACCGCCAGCAGCAGGCGCAGGTCGTTCCAGTCGGCCAACCCCGCTTGCGCCACTGCAAGCCCTCTTTGCAAACACACAAATCCTCTTGCGCTAGGCAGCTTCTATCTTGTGCCCAGCCCGGTCAACCCGGCCGGGCCGACCCAGACGGAGCCGTTCCATGCACACCCATCATCCCGCCGCCACCACCCCGGACGCAGCAGCCTGGGGCGTCGCGCTGCTGCGCGTCAGCCTCGGCGCCATGTTCCTGGCCCACGGCGTCGTGCTGAAGCTGCTCACCTACGGGCTGCCAGGCACGGCGGCGTTCTTCCAGGGCGCGGGCCTGCCGGGCTGGCTCTCCTACGCGACCTTCGCCGCGGAGGCCGTGGGCGGCGCGCTGCTGGTGCTCGGCGTTCAGGCGCGCTGGGTGGCGCTGGCCCTGTCGCCGGTCCTGCTGGGCGCGGTGCTTGCCGTCCACCTGCCGAACGGCTGGGTGTTCACCAGCCCAGGCGGCGGCTGGGAGTATCCGGCCTACCTGTTCGTGCTGTGCGTCGCGCAGGCGATGCTGGGCGACGGGGCGTTGGCGCTCAATCCGTCCCGGCCCCTGCCGGGGCTGCCCGGCCGGGCCGGCCTGCGCGCTGCAATACGCTGAACCCCGGTCCCAAGGAGCGGTCCCCATGACAAACTCGACGCCCGACCTGATGCCCGGCCCCGCCTCGGCCGCGCGGCTCACCCTCGTCAGCCACGCCTTGTGCCCCTACGTCCAGCGCGCTGCCATCGCACTGACCGAGAAAGGCATGCTGTTCGGGCGCGACAGCATAGACCTGGACGCGAAGCCGGGCTGGTTCACGGCCCTTTCGCCACTGGGCAAGGTTCCGCTGCTGCGGGTGCCCCGTCCGGACGGCGCGGAGGCCGTGCTGTTCGAGAGCAGCGCCGTCTGCGAATGGATCGAGGACACCCAGCCCGGCCCGCGCCTGCACCCGGCGGACGCGCTGGAGCGCGCCCGGCACAGGGCCTGGATGGAGTTTGGCTCCGCCATCCTGTCCGACCTGTATGCGCTGGAGACGACAAGGGATGCCGCGGTGTTCGAGGCCAAGCGCCTGGCTGTCGCCGCCAAGTTTGCCCGCGTGGAGGGTGCGCTTGGGGCCGGTCCGTTCTTCGCGGGCGAACACTTCAGCCTGGTGGATGCGGCGTTCGGACCAGTGTTCCGCTACTTCGACACGTTCGACGCCATCGCCGACCTCGGCGTGTTCCATGCAACGCCGAATCTGCGGGCGTGGCGGACGGCCCTGGCGGCACGGCCCAGCGTGCGCGGTGCGGTCGGGCCGGACTACCCGGCGCTGTTGCGCGCCTTCCTGGTCCGGCATGACGCCCACCTGCTCAGGCTTGCGGCGTGAGCGGGGCCATGTCTCCGGCGATGGCATGGCTGGCCCTGGTTGCCGCCGGACTGCTGGACGTGGGCTGGGCGGTCGCGATGAAGCGGGCGGAGGGATACACGCGGCTGGGCTGGAGCCTGTTGTCGCTGGCGCTGCTAGCTGGGTTTGTACTGCTGCTGGGCCGCGCGCTCCAGGTCTTGCCGGTCGGCACCGCCTACGCCGCCTGGACCGGCATCGGCGCCGCCGGCACCGTTCTGGCTGGCACGCTGCTGTTCGGGGAAGGGTTCGGGTTGGCCAAGCTCGGCGGCGTCGCGCTCGTACTGGCAGGTGTCGCGCTGCTCAAGGCTGCGCCGTAGTTGGGCACCTTGTCATGGGTGACGGCATAGCGAGGGCGCCGTGTAGCAGGCGTGCGGCCCAGGCCGTCGCCACCAAGGCGCCGTCAGGCCGCCGTGGCGAGGGCTGCGACTGCGGAACGCAACACGCCCATGATCCGGGCATCCGGGCCGACTTGCGCAGCTTCCGGCCCGGTTGCGTCCTCGCCGCCAGGATCCCATCCCGACAGGATCCGACCCGGCACAGGCCGGCTCCCAGCAGAGCCACACGTGCGCCCGGCGCCTCAGCCTTCATCCGCCACAGGCCTCCTGCCATACTGACGGCCATGCCTATCAGGATCGCGTTCGCAACCATTGGCCAGGCGCCGCGCGACGACATCGTGCCCGAGCTGCTGCATCTGCTCGGCGCGGACGCCTCCGCCTTACACTCCCGGCAGTTCGGCGTCCTGGATGGCCTACGCGCCGCCGAGATAGCGGGCCACCGCCCAGGCCCGGGGGACGGTAGCCTGTTCACCCGGCTTGCGGACGGCAGCCACGTGGTCGTCGGCGCAGGGTTCGTCGCGGCGCGGCTGGAGCGGTTGCTGCGCCGGTTGGACTGCGCCGGGTTCGACCTCATCGTCCTGGTCACGACGGGCGTGTTCCCCCCGTTCCGGCTCCGCACGCCCGTCGTGCACGGGCAGCGCGTCCTGGACTCCTGGATCGCGGCGCTGGTGATGGGCGATTGCGAGCTGGGCCTGATCTACCCGTTGCCCGGGCAGCACCGCAGCTTCGCCCACGGCACGCTGATCCAGAACGCACGCGCCGTGGACGCGACCGGCGGGGCCGAAAGCCTGGCAGGCGCGGCGGCAAGGCTGGACCGTGCCGAGCTGATCCTGATGCACTCGGTCGGCTATACCGAGGGCATGGCGCGGCAGGTCGCGGCGCAGACCGGGCGCCCGGTGGTGACCGCGCGGCGCATCATCGCCGGGGCGATGCGGCTGCACCTGGCCGACGGCGCCGCGCCGCATGAGGTGGCCCGGCCGGAGGCGGTCCAGCCCGGCGCGGCCATGCGGCACTTCCCGGACGGGATGGACCGGCTCACCCCACGGGAGCGCGACGTCCTGACCGCAGCCCTGGACGGGCAGAGCAACAAGGCGGTCGGACGCCTGCTCGGCATCAGCCACCGCACGGTGGAGATCCACCGCGCTCGAGCTTTGGCCAAGCTGGGCGCCGCGTCGCCGGCCGAATTAATCCGCCGGGCCTTCATGGCCCGGTCGGAGTAGGGCTGCCCGGACCGCAGGCGAGAACTCGCTGCGGTGTGCCCGCCGCAAAGGGGGTGGACCATGCGGCCTGCATACGTGGCCGCCCGTATAGCATGCCCGTCGCGGGACGCCCTACGGTCCAGCCCTGCTCAGGAGGCGTCATGGTTCAGCCCGCGCTGCGCGCCCGCATACGGATCGGCATCGACATCGGCGGCACCTTCACCGACTTGGTGCTGGCCGACCCGGCGACCCCGGCCCTGCGCCTGCACAAGCTCCTGACAACGCCGGAGGACCCGGCCATAGGCGCCTTGGACGGCCTGTGCCGTATCATCCGCGAGCACGGTGCCGCACTCGCGGACGTGGCAGACATCGTGCACGGCACGACGCTGGTGACAAATGCCGTCATCGAGCGCAAGGGCGCACGCTTGGGCCTGCTGACCACCGCCGGCTTCCGCGACGTGCTGGAGGCCGGGACAGAGCAGCGTTACGACATCTACGACCTGTTCCTGACGTATCCCGAGCCACTGGTGTCGCGCCGCCTGCGGCTGGAGGTGGCGGAACGCATGGACCGCGACGGCCGGACGGTGACGCCGCTGGACCCGAACGGCGTGCGCCGCGCCGCCGCAGCATTCCGCGACGCGGGCGTGACGGCCGTGGCGGTCTGCTTCCTCCATGCCTGGCGGGAGCCGCGGCATGAGCGCGAGGCCGCCGCGATCCTGCAATCGGAGCTGCCCGGCATCCCCGTGTCCCTGTCCTCGCAGGTCGTGGCGGAGATCGGCGAATACGCCCGCTGCGTCACCACCTGCGCCAACGCCTACGTGCAGCCCTTGATGGCGACGTACCTGCGTCGGCTGGAGGGTGCGTTGCGGGTGGAGGGTTTTGTCGGGCGGCTGCGCCTGATGCACTCGGCGGGCGGCCTGGTGTCGCCGGCGGCGGCGTGCGACGTGCCGATCCGGCTGCTGGAGTCCGGCCCGGCCGGCGGCGCGCTGGCGGCGGCGCTGCTGGGCGCACGGGCCGGGCACGCGGACCTGTTGGCCTTCGACATGGGCGGCACCACCGCCAAGGCCTGCCTGATCGAGGCCGGGCGCCCCGGGATCGCCCCGATGCTTGAGGCGGGGCGGGAGCAGCGGTTCAAGAAGGGGTCGGGCCTGCCCATCAAGGCCGCGACGGTGGACATGATCGAGATCGGCGCCGGCGGCGGCTCCATAGCGGCCATCGACGAGGTGGGCCTGCTGCGGGTCGGGCCGCGGTCGGCAGGGGCCGCACCGGGTCCGGCCTGCTACGGGCGCGGCGGGACCGAGCCGACGGTGACCGACGCCAACCTCGTGCTGGGCTACTACGACCCGGGCTTCTTCCTGGGCGGCGCGATGGCGCTGGAAGTCGCCGCCGCCCGGGACGCCATCGCCCGGGTCGCGGCGCCTCTGGGCCTGTCGATCGAGCAGGCGGCCTGGGGCATCCACAAAGTGGTGGTCGAGGGCATGGCCGACGCCGCCCGCGTCTATCTGGTGGAGCGCGGCAAGGACCCGCGGCGCTATGCCATGGTCGGCTTCGGCGGCGCCGGCCCGGCCCATGCGGCGGAGGTGGCGCGCGCCCTGGGCATGGCGGAACTGGTGGTGCCCCCGGCATCCGGCGCCGCGTCCGCGCTGGGCTTCCTGGCCGCGCCGCTGTCGGCCAGCCGGACCCGCTCCCTGCCGGTGCGGCTGGCGCCGGGTTTCGACGCCGCGGCCATCGAGGCCGTGCTTGCGGCGTTGGAGTCGGATGCACGTGCGGAACTCACGTCCGGCGGCGTCGCGGACGGCGTGCAGGTGGAGCGCAGCGCCGACATGCGCCTCGCCGGACAGATGCACGAGATCGCGGTGCCGCTGCCAGCATCGCTGGACTTGAACGGGCTGACCGCCGCCTTCACTGCCGCCTACACCGCCCGCTACGCCGCCCTGCAGCCCGGCGCGTTGATCGAGGCCGTGAACTTTCGCGTCACCGCCATCGGCCCGGCGCCAACCCTTACCCTGGACGGCGCGGCTGCCTCGGCCACGGCGGCCCGCAAGGGTGAGCGGCCCGCCTGGTTCGGCGACGGCGTCCTCCTCACCCCGGTCTATGACCGCTACGCCCTGGCGGAAGGCGCCGTGATCCCCGGGCCCGCCATCATCGAGGAGCGGGAGGCGACGACCGTCGTCGCCCCTGGCGACACGCTGCGGGTGGATGCCGCCGGCAACCTCCGCCTCGCCATAGGTGCGGCCAGCAGCATGGCGCTGGTACGGCCCGGCATGACCCCCGCCCAGGCCCGCGCCGCCATCGAGGCCGATCCGATCGCGCTGGAGATCATGTGGAGCCGCCTGACCACCGTCGTGGACGAGATGTGGCTGACCATCATCCGCACCGCCTTCTCCCTCATCATCGCGGAGTCCCAGGATTTCGCCTGCGAGCTGCTGGACCCGCAGGGCGAGACCCTGGCGCACTCGCCGCGCGCCATGCCGGTGTTCAACCTGACCCTGCCACGCGCCGTGAAGGCGCTGCTGGCGCGCTTCCCCGCCGGCACCTTGCAGCCCGGCGACATGCTGGTGACCAACGACCCCTGGCTGTGCGCCGGGCACCTGTTCGACATCGCCGTGGTCTCCCCGGTGTTCCGCGCAGGGAAGGTGGTCGCGCTGGTCGGCACGGTGGGCCACGTCACCGACATCGGCGGCACCCGGGACAGCCTGCGCGCGCGCGAGATCTTCGACGAAGGGCTGCAGATCCCGCCCATGAAGCTGGCCCGCGCGGGCATGGACAACGAGGACCTGTTCACGATCATCGCGGAGAACGTCCGCAACCCCGGCCAGGTCGTCGGCGACATCCAGGCCTTCATGTCCGCCAACCGCATCGGCGCGCAGCGGCTGCTGGCCTTCATGGACGAATACGGCCTGGACGATCTGCAGGCCCTGGCCGCCATCGTGCAGGACCGGGCGGAAGCCGCGATGCGCGCCGCCATCACGGCCCTGCCCGACGGGGAGTACACGAGCGCCGTCACCCTCAGCCCCGTCGACGCGGAGATGACCCTGCCGCTGCGCCTGACCGTGGCAGGGGACCGCATCTTACTGGACTTCACGGGCGCGCCGCCGCAACTGGCGCAGGGCGGCGTCAACTCCACCATGAACTACACCGCGGCGCACGCGACCTATCCGCTCAAGTGCATGCTGACGCCCGGGGTGCGCGGCAACGCCGGGTGTTACCGCCCGTTCACCGTGCTTGCGCCCGAGGGGTCCATCCTGAACTGCACCCGTCCGGCGGCGGTCGCGGCGCGCACGCGGACGGGGTGGTACCTCGCGCCTGCCGTGTTCCGCGCGCTGGCCGGAGCGGCGCCGGGGCTGGTGCAGTCGCCGACGGGCCTGCCGGTCGCGGTCAACGTGTCGGGCCGGGACGCCGCGGGCACCCTGTATGCCGACCATCTGTTCATGGGCGGCGGCCAGGGCGCCAGTCTGCACGGGGACGGCAAATCGGGTCTGCTGTATCCGACCTCCGCCGCTAACACGGCGATCGAGGTGTTTGAGGCCAGGGTGCCCGTACTAGTGGTCGAGAAGGCATTCCTCCCGGACAGCGGCGGCGCCGGGCGGCGGCGCGGCGGGTTGGGGCAGCGCGTGCGCTTCCGCAAGCTGCACGACGACGGGCTCCCCACCCTGGCCGCTCTGTTCCCGGAAGGCGCCAAGGCCGTGCTGCCCGGTTTGGCTGACGGCCACCCCGGCTCCCGCGCCTTCGCCGGCGTGCGTACCCCGGACGGCACCCTGCTGCGCGACTGCGGTGCCGGGGAGCTGGTGACTCTGACCCGCACGGACGAGGTGGCGGAGATCGTGTTTGCCGGTGGCGCCGGTTACGGCGACCCGCTGGCGCGCGACGGCGCCCTCGTGGCCGCGGATTTGCAGGATGGACGGATCACCGACGACGCGGCCCGGGACGCCTACGGGTCAGCCCAACCCCGTGCTGCGGAGTAATGCCATGGACACGCTTACGCCCACCGTCCCCGTCCAGGCTACCCGCCACCCAACAATCTTCGAGCCCGCGACGCTGATCCTGCTGACCGTGCTGTGCGTCGTCGGTGCCATCGTCGGGATGCAGCTTCTGGTGACGCTCGGGGTCACGGCCAATACCTCCGTCGTGGGCGCGCTGGTGGCGATGGGGCTGGCTCGGGTGCCGGTGCGGGCATTCGCGCGCTACCGCTCGGTCCATGTGCAGAACCTGGCGCAGAGTGCCATCTCCGCGGCCACCTTCGGCGCTGCGAACAGCCTGCTGCTGCCCATCGGCATCCCTTTCCTGATGGGGCGCGGGGACCTAGTGCTGCCGTTGTTGGGCGGGGTGGCGCTGGCGATGCTGGTGGATGCGACGATGCTCTACGGCCTGTTCGGCACCCGTGCCTTCCCGGCCGAAGGCGCCTGGCCGCCCGGCGTCGCGGCGGCGGAGGCGATCCGCGCGGGGGACGAGGGCGGCAAGCGCATGGCCGTCCTGGGCGGCGGACTGGCGGCGGGGATCATCGGCACGGGTTTTCTGGGCATCCCCATGTCCGCATTCGGCGTGGCGTTCATCGGCAACGTGTGGGCGCTGGCGATGTTCGGGGCGGGGCTGCTGGTCCGCGGCTACTCGCCGCAGCTGTTTTCGGGCCTGCTGCCCGGAGGGGACGTCGCCAAGGCATACATACCGCACGGGCTGATGATCGGCGCCGGACTGGTGGCGTTGGTGCAGGTGGTGCTGGTCATGTCGGCGCGGCGCACGGCGGGGGAGGGGCCGGGAGACGGACGCGCCGGGCGGGCGCTGGGCCTGGGCGCGCTGGCCTATGTCGGCATCGCCGTGCTGATCGCGGCGGGCGGCGGCCTGATGGCTGACCTGTCCCTGTCGATGCTGGTCGCCTTTGTGCTGTATGCGGCCTTCGCGGCGCTCGTGCACGAGTTGATCGTGGGCTTGGCGGCCATGCACTCCGGCTGGTTCCCGGCGTTCGCGGTGGCTCTCATCACCCTGATCCTGGGCATGCTGGCGGGCTTCCCGCCGGTGGCGCTGGCGCTGCTGGTCGGCTTCTCCGCCGCGACCGGGCCGGCGTTCGCCGACATGGGCTACGACCTGAAGGCCGGGCACATGCTGCGCGGGCTGGGCGCGGACCCGGCGTTCGAGCGGGACGGGCGGTTCCAGCAGTATCTCGCCGCCATGTTCGCCTTCGTCGTGGCCGGCGTCGTGGTGCTGCTGTCCTACCCCGGCTACTTCGCAGCGGGCCTCGTGGCACCGGTCGCCAAGGTCTATGTCACCACAATCCAGGCCGGCGCGGCGCCCGGCGTTGCGTGGCAGCTCTTCCTCTGGGCGGTGCCGGGCGCCCTGCTGCAGCTGGCCGGCGGGCCGAAGCGGCAGCTAGGCGTGCTGTTCGCGACCGGCATGCTGATCCTGTTCCCCGCCGCGGGCTGGGCGGTGCTGGCCGGGGTCGCCATCCGGCTCGCCTATGCCAAGGTCCGGGGTGCGGCCGCTGCGGGCGAGATGGAGGTGTTCGCCGGCGGCGTCATCGCCGGGGACGCGCTGACCGGCTTTGCCAAAGGCGTGGCGGCGAACGTAGGACGGTAGAGAAGTGGCATAGATCGGGTTGCGCTGACGGTCGCCGGCGTCAGGCACCGGCTGTTTCGCGCGATGGGCCGTGGTCCCCGCGCATAAGCTCGCCCGGTCGGGTTAGGCTGGCGGCTCGGGCTAGGCGGCCGTAGGGCACTTGCGGCTCCCGGGTGCGCCCTGCTTCCGGCGTGGACGGAAAGCCTCTGCCCGGGAACACCCCGGCGTGCATGTGCGCCTGGGCCGCGCGGCGGCAGCCACGGGCCGGGAGCTGTTCATCATACAACCCCGGCGATATCCTATGCGGCAGTCAACCTCCGCATCGGCCTGGTTCCCGTCCGGGAACGCCACCCGGACCTGCCGGGCGCCGGCCACGACGTGGCTGTTGGCAAGCACCAGGCCGTCACCGGCGACCACCACGCCCGACCCGGCGCCGCCCCGACGCCCATTCTGCTCGCCGCCGCGGCTATCAATCTGCACGACGGCCGGGCCGACGCGCTCGGCCACGCCCGCGGCCGCGCGCGAGCAGGCGTCCAGCGGATCCTGGTGCGGCGGCGCCGGAGCTTCGTCGGGGTCGAGCAGTTCGTCCACTTGGTCGATTATGGCTGCCTCAGAGGTGGATGACGCCGCGCCGCGCCGCGTGGGCGACCGCGCCCGTGCGGCCGGGGGCGTCAAGCTTGTCGAGCAGCTGGCCGACGTGGAACTTGGCTGTGTGGACGGAGATGCCGAGGCGGCGCGCAATTGCCTTGTTGGAAGCGCCCTCGGCGAGGAGCGCCAGCACCTCGGTCTCCCGCGCCGTCAGGCCGACGTTGCCGTCCCTGACGGCATCGCCATCCGGGGTGGCCTCGGCGTAGGGCGTGGCCAGCAGCAGGTCCGCCGGCTCGCCTTCTCGCACCAGCCGCAGCCCTGGCACGTCGGCGAGCAAGGCCGCTACCCGCTCCACCAGTGCGGCGTCGCCGATCCGGACGGCAATCACCAACGGGTTGTCCGGCACTGGATCACCGTGGGCGGCCATGGTCAGGAAACGGGCTGTTCGCCTGCCGTGAGCGTTAGCTCGATCCGCTCGCCGCCGCGCATCGCCAAGACGGCGAATGCTTGCCCGACGCTCTCCGGGCCGAGCGCGCGCAGCAAGGCGTTGGCGCCAGCCACGGGCTGCCCGGCCCAGCCGGTGATGACATCGCCCTGGCGCAGGCCCGCGGCGGAGCCTGGCCCCGCAGGATCGACGCCCATCACCATCGCGCCCTCCGCGCCGCCGCCCTCCGCACGCACGGATTGCAGCCGCAGGCCCAGGTAGCCCCGCGGCACCCGGCCGTGCCGCTGCAGCGCTGCGGCGACGCGCTCCACGGTGGCGGCGGGGATGACCAGGACCCGGCGCCGCGGCCCATGCACCGCCATGCCGAACGCCTGCCCCGCCGCGTCCAGCACCAAGCCGCCTTCGGCCCCGCGCGGCAGGAGCAGGTCCAGTTCCATGCGCGCGTCGATGCGGCCGCCGCGCATGGACTGCCATGCCGGGCCGGCGGTGCCCACGATGCCGAGCGCAGCCGTCGGTCCGGCGTCGCCGGCGCCGACGACGATGGCCAGCGCCCCGGCGCGCTGCTGGCCGCCATGCAGCGCAGCCGGGGCAAGCCCGCCGCCCTCAATGCGCAGCAGCGCGACGTCGGTAGACGGGTCGCGCCCGGCGACGGTTGCGCGGCGCTGCCCGCCGCCGGGCAGCGTGACGGTGACCTCGCCTTCGTCGGCGAGCGCCTCGTCCGCCGTGACCACCAGATCCTCGCGCCAGGCGAAGCCGCTGGACCGCGAGCGGTGGGACGCGACCGCGACGACGGAGGGCGCCGCGCGCCCGACCACATCGGCCAGGGCTGCGGAAAAAACTTGCAGGGTGAGGGGGGTGTGTTCGGACATGGGTGGCTCCTCCGCCACCGATGTGCGGCCCGGCCCGGGGCTTTCCTGCCGCGCCGCAGAATGGACGCCCTCCGCAGCGCGACACCCGCCTCGCACCACTGGCGCCGGTCGCAAGTTGCCGCTTCCTCCCCGGGCGTGCGGAGAGATGCTTGGACCCCGGGTCCGGCTCATGGGTGCGGGTCGTCACCCACTGCGTACTCCGACAGCAGGATTGCTGCCCTCGCGAGCACCGCTGCGGGCATCCCGGCCAAGGCCGCCACGCGCAGGCCGTGTGACCGCCCAGCCCGTCCGGGGCCGATCCGGTAGGTGAAGATGTCGCCGTGCCGTCCGGCTTCGGCCTCCATCGCCATGCACGTCGCGTGCGGCATCCCGTCCGCCGCGTCGGCCAGTTCGTGGAAGTGCGTGGCGAACAGGGTCCGGCAGCCCACGACGTCGTGCAGGTGTTCAAGCGAGGCCTGCGCGATGCCAGGCCATCATGGGTGGCCGTGCCCCGGCCCACCTCGTCGAGGATGACGAGCGAGCGGCTCGTGGCCTGGTTCAGGATGGCCGCGGTCTCCAGCATTTCCACCATGAACGTGCTCCGCCCCGCGGCAAGGTCGTCGGACGCGCCGATGCGGCTGAACAGCTTGTCCACCACCCCGATCCGGGCACGGGCGGCCGGGACGAAAGACCCGACTTGGGCCATAAGCACGATGACGGCGACCTGCCGCAGAAAGGTGGACTTGCCCGCCATGTTGGGGCCGGTCAGCAGCCAAAGCCGGTTCGTGCCGCCCATCCGGCAGTCGTTGGCGACGAAGGCCTGGCCTTCGGCCTCCAGAAGCGCCTCAGCCACCGGGTGCCGTCCGTCCCGGACGTCCAGCCCCGTGCCACCCTCCACCTCCGGCTCGGTCCAGTGGCCCTCGGCCGCGGCCTGGGCCAGCCCCGACACCAAGTCCAGGGCAGCCGCGGTGTGCGCGACCTTGGTCAACGCCTGGAGCTGTGCCAAAACGGCTGACGACAGCTCCGCGAAGACGGCCTGCTCGGCGACGCTGGCCCGGCCGGAGGCGTCCTCCAGCGCCGCCGCGAGCGTGTCCAGTTCGGGGGTGCTGAAGCGGGTGGACGAGGCCAGGCCCTGGCGCAGCGTGAACCCGACGCCGAGCGCCTTCGCGCTCGATGACGGCACCTCGACGTGGTAGCCGACCACCAGGTTGGTCCGGATCCTGAGCGCCTTGATGCCTGTGTCCCGGACGTAGCGCGCCTGCAACGCCTCCACGGCGGTTTTCGCCCGGGCCAGGTCGGCGCGGGCCGCGTCCAGCCGCTTTGAATAACCGTCCGCGATGAAACCGGACTCCTTCGTTGTCGGAGGAGGGTTTGGCGCCAGCGCTCGCCGCAGCGTCGCGGCAAGCGCCCCGGGTGCGTCCGCCGCGGCGACGGACAGGTCGCGTCCGGCCGTCAGCAGCCCCGGAGGTAGGTCGGCGGAGGCGGCCAGCCTTCGGGCCAACGCGGACGCGCGGTCCAGCCCGTCGCGGACCGCAGCGAGGTCGGCCGGACCGGCCTTACCCAGCGACAGGCGCCCGCACGCACGGAGGACGTCCGGCATGCCGCCGAGCGCGTCCCGGCAGTCGGCGCGCAGACCCGGCTCGTCGACAAGGCGGCGCACCATCGCAAGCCGCCGACCGATGGTCAGCGGGTCGGTGAGCGGGGCGGACAGCTGCCGCACGAGCAGCCTTGCGCCCGGGGCGGTCACGGTCCGGTCCATGACCGACAGCAGCGACCCGTCCCGGCCGGACGCCGAGGTGAGCACCTCCAGGCCCCGCAGCGTGGGTCCGTCGATTTCCATGGTGTCGCCCGCCGCAGCCCGCCGCGGGAGGGCCAGCCCGGCCGGAAGCTGCCCGACGACGCCGCGCACGTAGGCAAGGAGGGCGGCGTAGGCAGTCAGCTCGGGAGGGGAGAAGCCCCGCAGCAGGTCGCGGTGGCCGCTGCCGTGGGCTTCGGCGAGGGCGGCGTCCGCCTCGGCACCGGTCAGCCCTTCCCGGGGCAGGTCGGAGAACCTCGTCCCGGACCCGCGCACGGCCACGGCGAGCGCGTCCGACGCCTCCGGCCACCTGGACACAAGGACCTCGGCGGGCGTGATGCGCGCCAGTGCCGCGCCGCACCCGTCGAGCGACGCCATGCTCGTCCCGGCCTCGCCGGTGGACAGGTCCATCCATGCGAAGCCGACCGCCTGCCCTTCGGCGTGGGCCACCGCCAGGTTGTTCGGCTTGTCGGCCGCGAGGACGTCGGCGCTGACCGAAGTGCCGGGCGTCAGCAGCCGGAGCGGGCGCTGGCTCCCAGGTTCCGTGGGCTGCTCGGACACGGCGACCTTGCGCCCGGCAGCGAGGAGCCGGGCCATGGCGGCGTCGGCCGAACCTGCGGGGATGCCGCACATGGGGATGTCGGCTGCGTTCCTCTGCGGCCGTCGCGTCAGCTGGATGCCGAGCAGGCGTGAGACCGTTGCGGCGTCCTGGTCCAGCACTTCGTAGAACTCGCCGACGCGGTAGAGCACAAGGTGGCCCGGCGCCGCGGCCTGCGCCTCAGCGTAGGCAACAACCATCGGGCTTGCCCCGGGCGGGGCGGCGGAGTTTGTCACTGGTTCGACCACGGAGCGGGCAGGGGCATGGCGTTCGGAACGGATGTAAGCTGTTCGCCCCTCGCTTCACAGGCCGCCAAAGGTCCAAGCAGCCCGGCGCCCGTCGCCGTTGCCGCCTGGTCCACGGTGATGCCATCCAGTTGATGCGGTGCTGTCGCGGCGGCCATGCGGTTTCGGAACAGTGGGCCACGGCGGGACGGTCCGCGCCGGGCAAGCCCGTGGCTGGCGCCTCTAGCCCGCTCCGGCTCCAGTAGGACTGTGTGCAAACGAGGGACGCCACACGGGGCGGGTCGCCCGGCGCGGGTCGCCGCTCGGCCCTCTCCCATGCGATACCCGCTGCGGTGGAGGAACGCGTTTTGGACGACGACGAGGAGGACGGCCCGCCACGGCTGCCCGGGGACAAATTCTACATGACGCCCGAGGGTCACGCGCGCCTGCGGGCGGAGCTCGCCGAGCGCCGGGCGGAACGGCGCCGGGTGGTCGAGGTCGTGTCCTGGGCCGCTGGCAACGGCGACCGCAGCGAGAACGCCGATTACAAGGAAGGCAAGCGCCGCCTGCGCGAGATAGACCGCCGCCTGCGCTTCCTGGACCGCCGGCTGGCCCGTGCGGAAGTCGTGGACCCCGCCGCGCAGACCCGGCGCGACCAGGTGTTCTTCGGAGCTAAAGTCACTTACCTGACCGAAGCCGAGGAGGAAATCACTGTCACCATCGTCGGCGTGGACGAGGCGGACATGGTCGAAGGCAAGGTCAGCATCGGTTCGCCTGTGGCGCTCGCTTTGCTGGGCGCGCGCACGGGCGATGAGGTGCGCGTGCGAACGCCGCGCGGACCCGAGCTGATCGAAGTCGTGGGCGTGTGTTACCCGGAGCCGCGCGGTGACGGCTGACCGGGGAGCGGGCGGCACCTCGGCGAAGCCGACGACATGTGGCGTCCTGGTCACCGACGGCGCCAGGCTGCTGCTCGGCCACGCGTCGCGTTCCCCGCGGTGGGATATCCCGAAAGGGATGGCCGAACCTGGCGAAAGCCACATCGATGCCGCGGTGCGCGAGTTGCGGGAGGAAACGGGCCTGGTGGCGCGGGCGGACGAGCTTGCCGCGCTCGGGGTCCATGCCTACCTTCGCGCGAAGGATATGGCGCTATTTGAGTGGCGGCGCGACCCGATGCCGGTCCCGGCCTCCCTGGCCTGCATGTCCTGGATCGCGCTCCCGGGCGGCGGCCGCATGCCCGAGATGGACCGCTTCGGAATCTTCACCTGGGCCGAGACCCTGTCCCTGGTCGGGGGAAGCCTCGCCCGGGTTCTTGCGGCTGTTCGGCCATAGGTCGGAGGAGGGGGTTTGCCCGACATCAGGCGCGGATGCATCCATGCAGCAATGGGGGGTGTGTCGGACCTCAGGTGGTCGTTTCAACGGGCCGGCGAGCAGTCTCGGGCGGGCACATCGGTGGCGGTCGGCCAGGCGCGCCGTCCCGACCTGGGCGGAACCGGCGCGCAACATGGCTGGGTCGCCGGAATCGACCGGCCCGGCTCCGCCGCTCCCACCACATGCTTGGTGGAGGAATGACATGACGAGACGCAAGGTCGAGGACATCGCCGGGGTGGTCGAGTTCCGGGGCATGACCCGCGATAGCCCCGAAATCGTGCGCTGGCTTGCGGAACACAGGTCGCGCGGCGGCGGGACCGTCCGCCTGTCGCAGGGCGCCACGGGCTGCCGCGTCGCGCTCGGCACGGAGGCTGACCTTGCGAAGTGGCAGGAAAGGATGCGCTCGGCCGCCTGAACCTGGTCGGCGGAAACGGGTGAAGCCGGCCACCCACTCGTCAAGCCGGTCGAAGCAGTCCACGAGCCGCGCTTCCATCCCCGGCGCGGTGTTGTTCATGCGGGCGTCGACCGCGGACACGCCGGGCGGCAACAGAATGCCGGACTCCGGCTCGACGGTCGTGTTGGCCTGTGGCGTCCGGGTGCCGACCAGGCCGGGGCGGGCATACTCGACGGCCATCCTCGTTCTCCTGGTAGCCCTGCCGCGTCTTGTGCGCTCCGTGGAAGCACCGTCCACCCCGCAAGCCCGCCCGCCAGCCAACGCATATGCCTGCACCGGAGCCGTCTCCGCACGCTCCGGATTTTCCGCACCGGACGGAACCAGGACAGGCCGCGCGGATGCGGCAGGAGCGGCCCCGCTCCGTCGGCTCATCATCGGCCCGGGTCCGAGTCGTACGCCAACAACCTCTCGAGGATCCAGGCCGCCACCGGCACCGGCCATGAATTCCCCGCCAGTCGGTAGCGGTCGGTGTCGCTCAGCGGCTTTCCGGAAAGTGTCGGGCCGTCCAGCCAGTCATCGTCGAACCCTTGCAGCCTCAGGCACTCCCTGGGAGTGAAGCGCCTGAGAGCGGGCCTGCCGTCGCGGAGCTGCAGCAGGCAGGGGTTGGAGTTCAGGCTGTTCGCACGCGTGAGGACCGTGGGGGCGATGTCGTTCAGGGTCCCGTTCCGCATGCTGGCGGCGAAGACCATCGGCCTGTCCGCCATGCACCGGTCGGCTTCGAAGGGCGGGGGCACGTCGGACGAACCGGGCATACCCGATGTCTGTCGCGGTGCACGCCCCCTGCGCATGGCCCTCAGCCGACGCGACCCGACTTCCTGGCCGTACCCGTCCGCCGTGCCTGCGTCCGCCCAGGCGTCGGGATCCGACCAATCGACGGCGACCTCCTCGTTCAGGGCTCCAGCGCCTCCAGCAGCACGTCTGGCAGGGCTTTTCCAAGCCTCGAGACCCTGGACAGCAGGCCCGCAAGCCCCCGCGGCGATATCCAGAACCGACTCAGGTCCACGTCCGTCTCCAGAACGCTCGCCAACGAGCCAGAGTCGCCGCCTGACCTGCGGCAGGCCGAAATCGGCCGCGTCCAGCACCGCCCAGGCGAACGAGAACCCGAGCTCTTCCACGGTGTCGGCGAGGACGCCGAAATCGTCCCCTCCGTTGGCGCTGAGCAGCCCGGGGACGTTTTCAAGCAGGAACCACCTGGGCTGGACCGCGCCGATCGCCCGAAGCATGTGCAGGGTCAGATTGCCTCGCGGGTCTGAAAGCCCGAGCCTGCGGCCCGCCACGGAGTAAGGCTGGCAGGGCGGCCCGCCGACGACGAGGTCGACGTGTCCCCGGAGTTCGCTCCAGCCGAATTCGCACAGGTCGCCCACGCGGGGCACGTCGGGCCACCGATGACGGAGCACCGCGTTCGCGGCAGGGTCGGTTTCCGAGTACGCCACCGCCACGGCGCCGGACCCGATGCGCTCGAGGGCCGCCGTCGCCGCCTCGATGCCCGAGAACATGGAGAGATAACGGAGCCGATGCCCGACTGGGGTCGTCAGCCTGCCGTCTTGCGACAACGCCTCCATCCGAGAGACGACGCGCCCGGGAGTGGCGAAGACCTGCAACCGCCCGTGCTGGGCCGAAACCGAGTGCAGCGCCCGGACATGCTCGCGCTCCGAGAGCAGGCAGAACCTGCGGACCCGGGGCAGGATGCGCCGGTCGTCGTACTCCAGCTTCTTGTAGGCATGGACATGGAAGCCCAGCGCCTCCGCGGCCTGCTTCTGCGTCCAGCCCATCCGTTCCCGCCAGCAGCGGAGGTCCAGGTGCGTCCATTGGTTCATCGGCGACCCGGTAGTCTGTGACTACCCGGTCGCCCGTCCCCGCCGGGCGGAAGCGGTCCGCGATTGACGGGCGTCAGCCGGACAAGCCGGCCGCATTGTCCGGCGCGATGCGCTACCGAAAGCAACAATCGAAACAAGTCTAATCCGTCCATAGGTCCACTGCTCCAGCGCGCGATTTAGGCAACATCGGAGTTAGGTGCGGCGTCGAAAACCCCGCGTGGGAAACGAGGCTGCGAGGTGTAGCTGGCGAATTCCGATGACTAGGATATTCTTCTTCGGTTTTCCTTGGTCGGCGATATCGATGCGATTCCTATGATTGCGAACGGGTTGCACGTATATCCTTCGGCCAGTAACCCGGTTTTCCTTGCCCTTTCGAACGGGGCGCCACGGGGCAGTAATGGATATTCCTTGTTACGCCGCGGTTCGCTGGCGAATTTATGGACTCGGCACAGCGCGCAATTGCCAAAGCGGGCGAGTGTTTCCGATGGCCAAAGAATCGCTTTCCGCAGCGCAATCGTTCAGGACCGGTTTCCTGCGAAATTTATTTTCGAGACATCAAACCTCGGGTGCCGTGACCGCCGCCCCGAGGTATCCATCCGGTGAGCACCGCGGTGTCCGGAACTGTGCCGCAAAGGATCAGGCCCGTTCCCATCCGGCTACATGTGCCAGCCGGGCAGTGCCTCTCGGCAGGCTCGCCAGTGATCGGGTATGCCGGACTCACTCACGTGGCATGCGACAACCCCGCCCACGATGGCGCAGATTGTGTCGCTATCACCCCGGGCGGAGGCGGCCAGCCACAATGCCTGCTCGTAGTTGTCCAAGGCCTGGCCGCAGCACCACAGGGCAAACGGTGCCATGTCCTGTGCTGAGAGTCCGGTGCCGTTGCCCAGCACTGAGACGGGGAAGTCCAAGGACCCCACGCGCTCCATGGCCTGTGCCCGCACCAGCCTGGAACGAACCTCGCTTTGGGGTAACCGCTCGACGATCCTCCCAATGAACTCGGCATGCCCGGGGCGCGACCCGTTCTCCCGCGACCGCCAGGCCTCGGCAGCGGCGAGCGCCACGGCAACGGCACCAGCGATCCCCTCGGGATGGGCGTGGGTGACCGCGGCGGACAGGGCCGCTTGTTCAACGACGGAGGACAGGTCATCTGCAAAGAACGCCCCGAGCGGGGCGACCCGCATGGCCGCACCGTTCCCGTACGAGCCCTGCCCGCCAAAGGTAGCGGTGGTCACGGCCTCCCATGCCTCGCCCGCCCCGATGCGCGCGAGCACCCGATGCATTGATGGTCCATACGCCCGGTCGTAGCTGTAGCGCTGCGCAAAGCTGCGCGCGAGTTGGTCCTGGTCGATGCGTCCACGCCTCTTCAGGACGGAGACAACGGACAGAGACATCTCCGTATCGTCGGTGAACAGCCATGGTGCCGGGGGCAGCCGACATTCTCCGAGCAGCGGCAGGGCGTCGGCTCCGGCTGTGAGAAAGCTCTGGCCGAACGCGTCGCCAATGGACAACCCGTCCAAGGAGACGAGCGCGCGATCAAGCCTCATCATCAGGCTGCTGCGGCGTTGGCCCTGGCGAGGGCGTTCCAGTTCCACGGGAGCAGCTCGTACAACCTAGATGCCGGGTGGTCGCCAATGCGGCGCAGGACGTCAGCGAGCCAGGCGCGCGGATCGGTGTCGTTCAGCTTGGCGGTGACGATGAGCGAGTACATGGCCGCGGCGCGCTCGCCGCCGCGGTCGGAGCCACAGAACATCCAGACCCGGCGGCCGAGGGCCACACCACGCAGCGCCCGCTCGGCGGCATTGTTGGTCAAGCAGATACGCCCGTCGGTCGTGAACCGGCTGAACGTGTTCCAGCGCTTGAGCATGTAGTCCATCGCCTCGCCCACGTCGGCGTGGCGTGATATCGTGCCGGGTTCCTTGCGCATCCAGGCTTCCAGGGCCTCGACCAGTGGCGCGATGCGCTCCTTGCGGACGTCCAGGCGCTGGTCGACTGGCAGGCCGTTGATGTTGCGCTCGGCGTCGAAGATGGCGTCGATCCGGCGCACGGCCTCGGCGGCCAGCGGCGCGCGGGCGAGCTGGGCCAGGTCGAACAGCTTGCGTCGGCCATGCGCCCAGCATCCGGCGCTGGTGGCCGGCCCCGGCTTGCGCCCGGGGTCGTAGAGGTCGTTGAACCCGGCATAGGCGTCGGCCTGCAGGATGCCGACGTATCCGGCCAGGTGCCGCTGCGGATGCTCGCCCCGGCGGTCCGGCGAGTAGTGGAACAGCGCCGCTGGCGGCGCCGGGCCGCCAAACGGCCGGTCGTCGCGCACGTAGGCCCACAGCCTCCCGGTCGTCGTCTTGCCGCGGGCCAGCACCGGCACGGTGGTGTCGTCGCCGTGGATGCGCCCTGCTGCCAGCACGTGCGCCCGGATCAGCGCGACCAGCGGCGCCAGCGCCGCCGTGCAGGCGCCGACCCAGTCCGCCATCGTGGACACGTCCAGCTCGATGCCCTCGTGGGCGAACGTCTCGCTCTGCCGGTTCAGCGGCAAGTGCTGGCCGAACTTGGCTTCCAGGATGGTGGCCAGCAGCTCAGGCCCGGCGCGCCCGCGGGCGATGGGGTGGAACGGCGCCGGCGGCTGCGTGATCGTCTCGCACGCCCGGCACGCCATGCGCTCGCGCACGGTCTGGATTACCTTCCAGTGCCGGGGCACCACTTCCAGCGTCTCGGTCACGTCCTCGCCCAGCTTGGACAGCTTGCCTTGGCAGCACGGGCAGGAGGTCGGGCCGGGGATGACCACGCGCTCGCGCGGCAAGTGCGCCGGCAACGGCCCGCGCACAGGCCTGCGGCGGACCGCCTTGCGGGCGGACAGGCCCTCCATCTCGGGACTGAGCGCCGCCTCGTCCTCGGCCGCGGCGGCCTGCACCTCCTCGAGCTGCAGCTCCAACTGGTCCAGCAGCTTGCGTCCGCGCTCGGACGAGGCGCCGAACTGCTCGTGGCGGAGTTTCGCGATCAGCAGCTTGAGGTGGGCCACCATGGCCTCGGCGCCCGACGCACGGGCCTCCGCCTCGCGGCGCGCCAACTGTTCAGCGGCCAGGGCGGTGCGGAGGGCCTCGATGTCGTCCGGGACTGGGGCGGTGGCGGGCGTCACGCATGGGAGCAAACCACACCTGACCGGGCCTGTGTACCCCCTGTGACGCCAGTTGTGACGCCAGCTACGGCGGGTGCGTCAGCCGGCCGCTCCGGGGCGCCACGCCCGTTGCGGGCTTCTCCAGTCAATTCCCTCCAGCAGCATGGACAGCATCGCAGGGGTCAGCGCCACCACGCCGTCCTTGGCCTGCGGCCACACGAACCGGCCCCGTTCCAGCCGTTTCGCATAAAGCGACATGCCGGTGTCGTCGTGCCAAAGGACCTTGACCAGGTCAGCTTTGCGACCCCTGAAGATGTACAAGTCGCCCCCGTGCGGGTCGCGCCTCAAGGCCTGCTGCACCTGCAAGGCCAGGCCGTTCATGCCGCGGCGCATGTCGGTGGCCCCTGCCGCCAGCCAGACCCGCACGCCGCTGGGCAGCGGGATCACCGCCGCACCGCCGCCATCACACGGCGCAACGCCACCAAGCCGACATCCGCACCCACCCGGATGCAGGTGCCGTCCGGCAACGCGATCTCGATCTGCTCCCGGGCGGACGCCGCCGGACCAGGGGATGGGCGAGGACTGGGCAGCGCGGACGCAGCATGGGCAGGTGCAAGGTGGCCCAGGGGCGGCGTGTCGCCCGTGATCCGCACCGGCATGAACACCGGCATCGGCTCGGGCGCCAGCGCCCCGCTGCGGACCTGCGCCCGCCAGTTCCACAGCAACCCGCGGCTCACCTCGTGCCGCCGCGCCACGGCCGCGAACGATGCGCCGGGCTCCTCAACCTCGGCCACGATCCGGAGCTTCTCCTCCCGCCGCCAGCGGCGCCGGCGCTCAACCCCGGTGATAATCTCCATCCCAACACCCGACCCCGATCTTAACAGCGCTCGTACAAACGCCGCTAAGATCACCAGCCAAGCTCAAGAATGCCAGGCGGTGCCCACCGGACGGATACGCCCCGGGCGACGTGGATGGTCGTGCCAAGCCGAGGACCCGTTCCCGTTCTCGCGACAGCGGCAATTCTGAGCCGGGTGCATGCGCCGGGGCCGACGCTCTCAGTGCTCGGATGGCTCGACGGAAAGGGGAGGGCGTCCCGAACCGGACGGAGCGCGTGACCCGCGCGGCTCGGCGGCATCCCGCCGAAAGTGGTCCGTGAACAAGCGCGGGCTCGGAACCCCTTCGTTCTGTGCTTGTTCACCAGTTTGCGATGCGGATCGGGGTCGAGACCCCACGGCGATCCACATTGTGGCTGGTCGGGCACCCGGACGAGAGCAGCCCGCATGTGGCAGCCGTGGCAGATTGGATCGAGACACTCGTGATCGGCATGTACGGACATCACGAGCGCACGGCCAGCGTAAGTTCGCCGACCTAGCGCCAGCGCCGCCCATATCACCGGTCGTCGGCGTTCTCCCCCATGTGGCCCGCCAGCAAGACGGCCGCCCTGGCCATCACGGCAGCGGGCATCCCGGCCAAGGCCGCCACCCTCAAACCGTGCGACCGTCCCGCCCGTCCGGGGCCGATCCGGTAGGTGAAGATGTCGCCATGCCGCCCCGCCTCGGCCTCCATGGCCATGCATGCGGCACGCGGCATCGCCTCGGCCGCGTCGGACAGCTCGTGGAAGTGCGTGGCGAACAGGGTCCGGCAGCCCACGACGTCGTGGAGGTGCTCAAGGGACGCCTGCGCTATGGCCAGCCCGTCGTGGGTCGAGGTGCCCCGGCCCACCTCGTCGAGGATGACGAGCGCCTGTACTTTTCCCTGTCCAATCTGTCCTCGTAGACGATCTCCGCGTTCGCCACCGCCTCGCTCGAGAACTCCCTGCACCGGCCGGTTCGCACGCTTCTGACAAGGAAAGTGTGGGGCTTGCCTTCGCGTTCCCATTGAACCAACAACCAAGGCTCGGAACCGGCCATGAGCGCATCCTTGATGGGTCGCCCCCGCTTCTACCTATAATCCACACGTTCGTCCAACCGCGCCTGCCGAAGGCGCTCTGCACGGCGAGCTGTTCGCCCGAGCCGAGGCTCTGTCCATCCTCCCTCACCGTGGGGCGGAAGGGTCCGGCATCCGCCTGACAGCTCCGGCCGACTGCAGCACTGCTCAATGGCGTCCAGCGGCGACGCCAACGGGCCGTTGGCCTAGATGTCGCGCCCACCCCCGCCAGGGATCGTTTGGAGTGCGACCTCCACGGCCGGCGACGCGGTCGAGAGCAGTTCAGGGAAGATGCGTTCCAGCTGTTCCGCCACAGTGACCGCCAGACCGGGGCAGCTCACGTGAACGCCTATCTCGCTTGCCGGAAACCCGTCGTCGCTGGAGGCCGATGCCCAGTTCAAGCTGGTCACGATCACGTCGTCGTCGTCCCAGAGGACGAATTTGCCGTGCAGCGGCACCTTGTCCGTCTGGAGCAGGCGGACGGCGCGAGTGGCGGCTTCCCGCTCGAGCTCCCTTGCGTGGCGTTTCTTCATGGGCCCGGTCAGCCGCGTGTACAGCATCGTCACCGATACGCCGTCGCGCTCGGCGGCGAATTCTCCCGGCATCAGTGCCCCGGTTCGTGCCGTGGAACCCAGCATGGCGCTGCCGATCAGGAGACGGCGCATCGCCTGGCCACTGGCCGCGCGCATCGCCGCGTCGTGTGCCTGTCCCGCAATCAGGCTTACCGTGGCTGTCCCGGCACCGCCGCGGGCAGCGCGGCCATCTCGGTGGAGATCGTTGGCCTGGATGCGCAGCTCGTCGGCCAAGCCGTCGGCCAAGGGGCGGCGGCCTACCAGCCCGCGCACGAGATCGACGGCGTCCGCCACCGCCAGAGGGTGGCGCAGGACGACGGACAGCTCGGCGGGGCCGAACTTTGTGGAGAGCCAGTTGCAGGAACTCACGACCGCCAGCCAGCTTCCGTCTTCGCAACCGGCGAGAAGCATCTTCGCGTGCGAGCCGGTCGTTCTCATGTGCATTGTGACGCGGCCCCGCATGGTCGCGTCGGCCCTTACGATGTCCGAAATTTTTTCGGCCTCCCCGGCGTTGCGCGCGTGATTGTCGGCGGTTTCCCCCGTGCCCCACAGCAGATCGATGGTCACGCCCCTCGCCACGGCGCTCTTGAGCAGGCCGGCCAATTCCTTGAAGCGGTCGGCGTCAAGGAACGTCGAGTGGATCACCAGCCTTGAAGCAGCTCTCCCCACAACGGCCGTCAGCAGGGCGCTCTGCGCTTTCCCACCTATGACGATGTCGGCGGGATCGAAGTCGCAACGCACGGGCGCATAGGCTCCGCGCGCGCCCTCTTCGGCCTGGGTCGGTGCGCCAAGCGGGTCGCCCGCCGCTGCGGTGCCGGCGCTCGCGAGAACCCCGCGCCGGAGTGTCTCGGCGGCTCCCTCCGGGAAGTCGCGGACCGCGCCGCCCGCGACTCTCAGCCTCATATAGCGGTCGCGGATGACGACGGTCTCCCGGGTCGCGAGCCGGAGCAGCCGTCGGTTCCCGCCGCGTTCGATCAGTTCGTAGATCCGGGCGATGCTGGCTTCGGGTATGCCCGCGGCATCCGGCGCGGGCGCGGGCATGATCCGAACGTCGGCTCCCTGACGCCGGTCTTCCTCCAACTGGCCGGACCGGACGACCCTCGCGTCATGCGCGGCGAAGCAGGAATTCGTGACGTGCTCGACGCCGAAGCTGAATCTTTGCAGGACTTCCTGGGGAAAGTGGGGCAGGGGGTTTCCGCCCAACGCGAGGGAGGAGCCGACGGCGCTCGCGACGAACGCGGCGCCTTCTCCGCCAACCGCAACCTCGACCAGCCGGAACCGCATCAGCCTTGCGAGCGACGCCACCACGACCTGATGCATGAGGCCGGACGAGGTCACGAGGGTTGCCACGGTGTCGCTCCCTTTTTTCAAGGCGAGGGCGAGCAGCACGGCTTCGTCGATGACGCTCCAGCTCCGGGAGTGGTCGATCCAAGCCCGGCAGTGGATCACGCTCATCGGCACCGCGACGATTACAGGCCGTCTCACGCGCCGCATTCCAGGCTCTCGGGGCGGATCACTGCAGCGCGTGCGTTTCCGTCCACGGAGTTCTCCTTCGCCAGCCGCCCGATTACCTTGAGCATGGTTGCGAGGAAGCCGAGGTCGCCCTTCTCGCCGCCGGGGTCCACGCCGCGCACGGCCTCGCGTAGGAAGTCCATGCTCCCCACCAGCACAAGTTTCGATTTGGCCCGGCTGAGAAGGACGTTCATCCGCCGCGGGTCTGAGAGGAACCCGAGGCCCGAGCGCCCCGTCCTAGGATTGTTCCGGACCAAGGAAATGACGACTACGTCCGCTTCCGAACCTTGGAAGGAGTCGACCGTTCCGAAGAATCCGACCGCGTCGCGAACAGGTCTGAACCTCTCGAAGTCCGGAAGAAGTCCCTGCCGCCGAGCGGCTTCGAATGACCCGCGGATGCGGCTCACCTGCTCCCGGTAAGGGGAAAGCACCGCGACGGTCGGCGTGGCCCCGCCTGGCAGCGCACGTAAAAGACGGAGGACGTCTAACACGGCGCGGGCCTCCCCGGGGTTGTGGAAGCCCCGCACCCGGAACTCGGCTGCCGCGGATCTTCCGGTCCGGCTGACATGCTCGAAGTCGACGACCACCAAGGGGGATGCCGGAAGCGGGGCCATGCATCCGATCGGCGAGGACGATGCCGTTCCGGCCGACGTGGTCAGCTTGCCTTCGTAGAAGGCGTGCGAGACCAACTCGGCGATGGCCGGGTTCATGCGGCGCTGCTCCGTCAGGATGGATGACAGCCGCCGCGACGGGCCTCCCGGAACCGCACGCTGCTCGTCCCCCTCGACAATGGCACGAAACGGCTGGACCATGCGGGTCGCCAGTCCCTTCAGCTTCTCGAAGGAGGGTCCGTCGCGTACGGCCCTTTGAAGCTCGGCCAGTTCCCCGTCCGCGAAGAAGCTGCCCACCAGGTCCGGGGCGCCCGCGATGACCTTCCGGACCAGGGCGTCGTTCGAGAGTATCTTCTCCATCCGATCGGCGTCGAAAGGCGGCAGCTGGCGGTGGTCCCCTATCAGAAGCTGCCGGCCGGATAGGCCGAGCGCGCCCACCAGCTCGGGACCCGTCGCCTTCGCCGCCTCCTCGACGATGACGAGGTCGAAGTTGGCGCGCTCGGCGACCATCTGGCCGATCGCCGCGGAGTTGGTCGTGGAAACGACCACGTTGGCCGCGTCCAGCAAGAGATCCGCTGACGCCTGGTAGGACCGCCGCATCTCGGGATCGCGGTCCTCGTCGACCGCGCTTCTGGCATGCGCGGCCAGCCGCGCGCGGACAGGAGGCGGGAAGCTGGCGCTCAACGGACTGCCCGACAACGCTGCCAGCATCTCCGAAACCTTGGCCCGGGTGGCGTCGTACTCGGGCTCGTCCTCGTCCCGGATACGGGTGCCGTCGGCTTCGGAGAGCCTGCGTTCCGTCGTGGTGCGAACGATCAGGGCGTCAGGGCGGCCGATGGCGGTGAGCGCCTCCGTCACCTCCCCTTGAAGGTGATCGAGGGCGTGGTGTCCCTGCGCCGTGAGCAGGAGGCGTGCGGACGGCTCTTCCTGGAACCGCCGAGCCACCACTTCCCGGGCGAGGCGGGTCTTGCCGACACCGGGCGGGCCTACGACCGCGAACAGCGGAAGCGTCGACCAGATGCGCCGCATGGCCTCCTGCTTGGGGGCATCCAGGTCGCGGAAGGAGTCGTCCTCGGCCAGGATGTCGCGACTGGTCCTGCGAATGAGCCACGGATCCTCCAGCATGTCGGCCACCGCGGGCTGGTCCGCCATGGCCGCGATGTTCCGAAGCCGCCGACGGATGACGGCGCCCGTCCCCTGCTCCTGTTTGCTTCTCAGGAAGAGCGACGGCCCGGCCGGCAGGTTGTCGTCCAGTTCGAAGCGGTATCCGGTCGTGCCCTGCGCGTCGATGACGTCCAGGAAAATCGCCGCGACATCCGCGGAGCGGCCGCCGTCCAGCCTGTTCGAGACCCCGATAAGCCAGTTGCCGTCGCCCTGGCGCCCGTCGTCGTCGAACAGTCGGCGGAGCGCAGCATCCGTCGCGGCGAGGCCAATCGGGACGGCGACGGCGTCCCGGGTGTCCTCCCGCGCACGGAGGGTGACGACCCTCCGGCCGTCCTCGCGGTCGGCGGACACAACCTCGACGGGAAGGATCTCCATAGCCTTCGTGAACGCCTCGAGCGCCTGCACCAGCGTCAGCGCCTGCCGAACTTCCCGACGCCCGTCCGACATGTCCGCCGGGGCCGGGCCTCCGAACACGCTCCAGTCCAGGACGGCGGCGCCCAGCCTCGCCCTCATCTCCCTGGCCTCGCGGTGGCTCGGCACGAAGTTGACCGGTTGGACCAGTTCATGCGGGGCGCCGCGCCGTCCCCTGACGACCTCGGTTTCGCGGAGCGAGGCGCTTTCGCAGAAGGCAATGTCCCAGGACGCCTCCCCGCCAGGCTCAGTGAACCCCTTGAGGACGTATGACATCGTATCAGTCACTAGAGTCAGCCGATCGGACATTCCCGGCGTTCCCGGCTGAACGAACAGGGTAGCCCCTGCCGCCACGTCCGCGGCCGCCCACTCGAGCTGAAGCCTCCTTTGGTCGCTCTCGATGGCGTTGTCCGTCGCTTGAGCTGCGGCCTTGGCCAGGCCGCACGAGTCCGGGATCAAGACGATGAACGTCCCCGCGCGAACAGCCCCGGAGCGCGCTATTTCCGCGGCGATGTCGTCGATGGCGCGCGTCACCGTCGGACCGTCCAGCGCCTCCGCCGCGCCCGGATGGACGAGGCGCCGGAGAAGCATGATCTCGGGCGTCGACAGGTCCATGTCCTCGCCTTTCGTCGCCTTCACCTCTCCGGTTGGGGACGCCCGCACGCCCAGGAGTTCGGCCGCAAGCTCGCCCAGTGCGCGCCAGTCCGCCGAAAACGAATAGGCCTGGCGCCTGTAAAGCGCGGCCGCGGGCAGCTCCGGATGGGACGGCAAGTTGGCCGGCGCGGCGAACCAGAGGCTCCATTCGAACCCGGTCAGGCGGAAATCCGCATCCGGCGCACCATGAGTCATGACCGTGTTCGCGGAAAGCGTACCGTGGATGAGACCCTGTCCATGCACCAGGCCCAGCGCACGCGCCAGCCTGCGGACGTTGGCCCAAAGCAGCGCCCGCGCCCGCGCGGCGCGCAGGTTCCGCAGCCAGTGGTTCGGACCTGCCCTGGACCGCATCAGCGCGAGCGACTGCCCGCAGTCCTGGACTACGATGCCGAACTCCTCGACGTCCTCGACCAGCTCGATGAGATCGACGATTACCTCAGGGGCGCCAGCGCTCGCCATGAGCCTGCGCACCTGCCGCATCTCGTGTAGCCAGAGTTTGCGGAGATCCGCGTCGATCGGCGTGCCGGTCTTACGCCACACCCGGAGGCCGCGGTCGATCTGGGCCACACGGTCGTAAACGGCGACCACAGGCGCCCGGAGCACGCCTAGGTCGCCCGGCGCCCTGACATCTTCTCCGACGAATTCGAACCGTTCGCCGAGCGGGGGAAGCTTCTTCACTGCCGTCGGCTTCTTGGTCACTCATGCCCCCGATTCGCGAGACGGCATCATGGCATAAACCTCGTCGACCGTTTGGTTTGCAGGCCATCGTCGGCGGCACGTGGATGGCTGAGTTGACGGCGGACGTGGCGGCGTCCCTATCCTCGGCGCATCGGCCGGACGCCGCCGCGGGCACCCGATCCCGACCCGGGGCGCGGCAGCACGGGTCGGGTGTCGAGCAGCCCGGGCGCCGACAGCCGCGGCAGTCCAGCGCGGCCTGGGTCTAGATCCGCTGATGTGACCGGAGCGGATCCTCGCCCGCCGCCAATCCGAGGCCCCGACGGAGGCTGTCCCTCATTGGCTGGCCCACCTCCGCCAGCAGCTGTTCGAGCGTCGGTCCGGATACTCGTCCGTCGTCGCCGAACATGACGTCGTCGTCCAGGCGCGGCTTGCGCGGATGCATGGTGTCGTAAGCCGCCCCGAACCGAAGTGCCAGCCCGGGGTCGGCGTCCTCGTCAGAGGGGCGGAACCAGAGGTCCCGCGCCGACGATTGCGCGCGGTCCGACAGGCCCGCGAAGGGCACCATGCCTCCCCCTGCCCAAAGGAACGCTACGGCGCGCCAGCCGTATCCGTCGCCGTGGACCATCGTGCCCGCGCCCGGAACCTCCGCGACCCGTTGCCCTTCGCTCCAGTGCTCGCCGCCCCCGAGCAACTGCCGGAGCGGCTACGGTCGGCGGGCGGGCAGCATCCCGAAGGCGAGCCCGGCTCTGAGCATGGGTTCGGCCGACGGCAGCGGCAGCCCCACGCTGTGCGCCGCGACGAGTCGCATGGCCAAATCGATATTGTCGCCCAGCACCTGGCGCAGACCCTTTTCGACCACGTCCGGCATGGGTTGCGTCCGGCGGGCGTGGGCGAGCATGTCTCGTCCCCTCGGAGTCCCGCTCAGGCGGAAGTCGAGCAATCCCACCGTCTTCTCTTTTTCGGAGAGGATCATAGGCTCGTAGCGCGCCCGTACCGTCAGGTCGTGGCAATCCGGCCAGGAAACCCGGATCCGGTATTCGCCGAAATCCACGGGGCCGTCCCAAAACACCGACGCCTTGAGGTGCTTCCGTGCGTCGCGCGGCAGCGACTCGAACATCAGCACCCGCCCGCATGCCATCCGGCCGCCCGTGAGGTCGCGAATCTGCTCCAACTCGTCGAGCCAGTGCGACGGCGCGGAGAGATCCTCGAAATCCGAGGGCACATCCACGCCCAGTTCGATCGGCTCCGAAGCGTCCCGCACCAATGCAACATGATACATCTCGGCTCTCCCGATGAAGCGATAGGAGAATACAGGGCAGGACATCAAACCGTCCCGCCGTGCATTCCGCATCACCAGGGTCTCCGGCACCCGCACGACCGTCAATGCAAATCGATGCCTTCGAAGCAGTATGCCGTCGCCCGCATGGGTTATGCTCGACACGGACAGATGTATGTTCGTGGGACGCGACTGGAAAGTCGCGTCCTACTGCGATTGCGGACGCCTGGGGCCGACAGGGTGGTCCGCTTCTGGCATCTTCGGTCGCCAGGGTGCCGACCCGCATCGGGACGACCGGGGCGGCCCGGAACGGTCAGCCCGGTCCGCGACCGTCCAGCCAGCCGAGCACGACCCTGAGCGGCCGCGGGACGTGGACCATCCGGCCGCCGGGGAGCATCAGGAGAGCGCCGTCGTCCGTTTCGCAGACAGCCGCGACCGAACCGGCGGCCAGCGCGTGGACGCGGCCCTCGACGTCGCGGACAACGACGAAGCGGCCCACCCGCTCGCCTTCTTCAAGGCAGTCGTCGCACGGCTGGCGCCCGTCGCCCGGCACGGTGCGCCCGTCAGGCATTGCGGAACGCCTGGGGTTCCGCGATGGCGCCGCTCATCGCCATCCCCGGCGTACGTGCCCGAGCCTGATGTAGGAGGGAACGTGCTCCGTCAGGAACGCGTTGACCTTGCCATGCGCGCGGCCGGGCATGGGTACCTCGAGGTGGCGGCTGATTTTGCAGGCGGTCAGCCACATGGCGTCGCGCAAGGGGTCCGCGCCGACCGGCGGCACCGCGTCGGCGTCCTCGGCGCCGGGCGCCACCATCAGGTCATAGGCGACCCACGCCTCCAAGCCCTCCCGCTGGACCGCGGTCGCTTCGATGCGGCGCCCCAGGGCGTACCGGCGGCCGCTTAGGGTCGCCGCCCGGCCCGTGGCCGCATCAAGCGAGAGAACGGACGAGCTCCGCGTCCAGGCCAAGCCACCCGTCCACGGATGAACGGCCACGTATCCGAACAGGACGGTGCCGCCCCCGGCCAGGGCGACTTCGCACCACGGGTCCATGCGGGCGTCGGGCGCGGGTTCGCGGCGGCTCACGGCGACGCTGCCCCGTCCGCGCGCCGGATGCGGGCCAAGGCGCGGGCGGCCAGGGTGCGGGCATACTCGGCGTGCCGGATGGCTTCGCACGGCGCGCGCCAGGCCAGCCCGGCGACGCGCTCCGCCGCGTGCTCGGCCGCGGCGACGTCCTCCGCCGTCGGGTCGGCCCAGTCGGCTAGGCTTCGGAAGTCCTCGACCTCGAACGGGGGCGCTCCTAGCCCGGCCGCGGCGAACAGCGACCACGTCCAGAGGCCGGTGATTGCGTGGCGCCCGGCATAGACCCGGTGCCCTCGAAGAGCGTCGGCCAGCTCGCGCGCGACCTGCGCGACAGGCGCGCCCTGGCCCGGGCCGGGTTCCGCGTTCAATGCCTCCCCGTCCGGCACCCCCGGCCGCCGCGGCCAGAACTCCTCAGGGGCTACCAGCCAGGAAAGCGGGCCGCGGCACCTCGGGCCGCCTGCCAGGAAATCCACCGCGACCTCCCGGGGCCAGGTGCGGCCGCGCAGCCGCTCGGACCCGTCCAGGTGCAGGATGGCGCATCCCCGGAGGGCGTCGTGACCCGCCAGGACCACGGCCCGGTCGCGCGACGAGATAGGGACGCTGTCGTTGTCTGTGAGCGCCGCAGTGATGGCCATGAGCCGTGTCCCCGTCCTGACCGTCTATCCGGCCCGCTGGCCCGACCGCGCCTTGATGGCCGGTGGATATGGCCACGTCAAGATAAATGGCTATCAATTATGACTGTGATGCCAAGCCGCTGGGGTTAGGCAGGCGAGCGGATTGCGGGTTCATGCCGCCAGCGCCGGATTGTCGGCCGGGCCGCGCCTTGCCGCCGCATGGGAGCCAGGGATTTCAAGTAGGTTTGGTTGCAAATGTAGCGGAACTGCTACCGTGCGCAGCCGGAAGGATTTGCCGGTGGACGCCCGCGTCTCTCTTTGTCAACACCGGCTCTTGCGGAAGACGCCCGGAACTGTCAATCGGCATCCAATGTTGACCCCCGACCGGCGTCCAAAGTTGACCCCTTCG
>CAXUHB010000040.1:0-35191 GCA_964250755.1 uncultured Acetobacteraceae bacterium
AACCAACGACCGAGCGATTAACAGTCGCTTGCTCTACCAGCTGAGCTATCCGGGAACGGAGGCGGGACGCCCCTATAGCCCCGTGGCCAGACGGACGCAAACGCGATTTTGCGCCATGCGGCGGCACGCCCCGGCTTGGCGGCGCAGGGCAGGGTCGTGTATAGCGGGTGCGCCGTGCGGGTGTGGTGGAACGGTAGACACAGCAGACTCAAAATCTGCCGACCGCAAGGTCATGTCGGTTCGAGTCCGACCACCCGCAGGCCGTCCCCCGCCACGCCGCCCCATCCGATGGACATGCTGATGCGCGCTGGAGGTTCCGCCCGGAATCGAACCGGGATTCACGGATTTGCAGTCCGTTGCATCACCACTCTGCCACGGAACCCCGCGCGCCCAGGCCCGGTATATCGGACACGGCCCCTGCCTGGTCAAGCGCCGCGCCGGTGTCCGGCGCCGCACGCCGCCCTGCTTTGCCGCGGTCCCGCGCCGCGCCTATAAGGCGGCAGCACCAGAACACAGGACCGCCATGGACCAGCCCTCCCCCGATCCAGGCCAGGACTTCGCCCAGGCCCGCGACCACATGGTGGACGGCCAGGTCCGCCCCAACAAGGTCATAGACCCCCGCGTCATCCGCGCCATGCGAAGCCTCCCGCGCGAGCGCTTCCTGCCGCCGCACCTGTCCGCGATGGCCTACCTGGACGGCGACGTGAAGCTGCCGGGCGGACGGGCGCTGATGGAGCCGATGGTGATCGCCCGCCTGGCCCAGCTCGCCCGCGTGCGGGACGGGGAGCGGGTGCTGGTGGTCGCCGCCGGCCCCGGCTACGGCGCGGCCATCCTGGCGGCCTGCGGCGGCCAGGTGACCGCGCTGGAGGAGGACGAGGCGCTGCTGGCGGCGGCCCGTGCCGTGCTGCCCACGGTGGCCCCGGGCGTCCGCATCCAGGCCGGGCCGCTGACGCACGGATGGCCGGCCGGCGCACCGTGGGACGTGGTGATGATTGAGGGCGCGGTGCGCGCCATCCCGGACAGCTTGGGCCTGCAGGTCCGCCGGGACGGCGGCCGGCTGGTGACGGTGCTGGCGGAGCGCGCGGGCGCCGGCCACGGCGTGCTTGCGGAGCACAGCGGCGCCGCGGGCGTGCTCCGCGCGCAGCCCATGTTCGATTGCGCCACGCCGCTGCTGCCCCCCTTCGCCGCCCGCCCCGCCTTCCAGTTCTGACGCCGGCCCCGGTCGTTGGCTTCGGTCGCCGGCTCCCGGCCGCCCCTGGCCGGCCGCCCCGGTGGAACGCCCCGCCCGGCTGTGCCACACTGCTCCCGCCCGGGCGCCGGCCCGGCCCCCGCACAGGAGACCCGAGGCCCATGCGAATCCTGATCCTGTCCGCGTCCCTGCTGACGTTGCTGGCCGCCGTCCCGGCATGGGCGCAGCCCAAGACGCTGCAGGACGCGCTGTCCGCCGCCTATTCCAACAACCCGACCCTGCAGACCTCCCGCGCCCAGCTCCGTGCCACGGACGAGGGCGTGCCGCAGGCGCTGGCAGGCTGGCGGCCCACGGTGGTCATCGCCAGCGGTGTTGGCTACGGCGCCGGGGACATCACGCAGGAACGCGCAGGCCTCACCGGGCAGACGGCGTCCGTGACGGCCCGCAACAACCGCCTGATCAACACCAACCAGGTCACGCTCACGCAGCCGCTGTATCGCGGCGGCGCAACCCGGGCCAGCACGAACCAGGCGGACAACCGCGTCTTCGCGCAGCGCGGACGGCTGATCGCCACCGAGCAGCAGGTGTTCACCAACGTCATCAACGCCTACGTCAACGTCATCCAGACCCAGCAGGTCCTGCAGCTCAACATCAACAACGAGCAGGTGCTGGCCCGGCAGCTGCAAGCCACCAACGACCGCTTCCGCGTCGGCGAGATCACCCGCACCGACGTCGCCCAGGCCGAAGCCGCCCTGGCCGGCGCCCGCGCCACCCGCCAAACCGCGGAGGGCAACCTGCAGACCGCCCGCGGCACCTACCGCCAGTTCGTCGGCGAGCTGCCGGAGCAGCTGATCGAGCCGCAGCCCCTCAAGCTGCCCGTCCGCAATCAGGCGGAGGCGGTGCAGCTCGCGTCGCAGAACAACCCGAACGTCATCGCAGCCCTGTTCGACGACGCCGCGTCGCGCGACAACATAGACCTGCAGTTCTCGGCGCTGATGCCGCAGCTCAGCATCCAGGGCGCCGGGGCGCGGACGGACGGGCAGCAGACCTCGGGGGTGTCGGGCAACTCGGCCACCATCATCCTTAACGCCTCCATCCCGTTGTATCAGGGCGGCGCCGAGTACTCCCGCGTGCGCCAGGCCCGGCAGCAGCAGCAGCAGTCGCGCAAGGTGGTGGACGACGTGCGCCGCCAAGTCGTCCAGCAGGCCACCCAGGCGTGGGAGACGCTGACCAGCAGCCGCGCCACCATCGAGAGCACCCGCGCCCAAATCCGCGCCAACCAGATCGCGCTGGAGGGCGTGCAGCGCGAAGCCATCGTCGGCAGCCGCACCACGCTGGACGTGCTGAACGCCGAGCAGGCGCTGCTGAACTCCCGCGTCACCCTGGTGCAGAACCTGGCGGCCTTCGTGAACGCCTCCTACTCCGTCGCCGCCGCCATCGGCCGGCTGACGGCGCGCGACCTGAACCTGAACGTGCCGCTGTACGACGAGACCGCCTACTACAACGCCGTGCGCCAAAAGCTGTTCGGCACCGGCGACTACGCTACCAACCAGCCGGGACGATAGAGCATGGCCATGCCGCCCGCCACGCCCCCGCCCCCCGCTCCGCCCACGCCAGGCGCCGACCCCTCGATGGACGAAATCCTGGCATCCATCCGCAAGATACTGAACGAGGACGAGGCGAAGGCTGCACCCGAGCCTGCCCCGCCTACCCTGCCGCTGGCCGCGCCGTCGGCGCTGGTGCAGGAGGCGCCGCACCCGGCAGCGGGTGTGCTGGTGCTGGATGAGACGATGCTCGTCCCCTCCGCGCCCGAGGCGCCGCCCCCTGCGCCCACGCCCATGCCCACGCCTGCCCCGTCGCGCGAGCCGTCCTTCGCCGGCCTGCCGCCCATGCAGGTGGCGCCCCCGCTGCCTGTGGCATTGCCGTCCCTGCCGGTCCCCTCACCGGGCAGCCCCGCCCTGGTCGTGGACCCGCCGGCCCCGGCCCGCACGCCCCTTGCAGCGCCCGGCCCGGCCCCCGAGTCTCCGCCCCTGGTGGGCGACGCCGCGGCCGGGGCGGCAGGCGCGTCGGTGGCGGCGCTGCTGCGGACCCTGTCGCGGGAACGCGCGACGGCCACCCACCGCGGCGGCCCCACCATCGAGGACCTGGTGCGCGAGGAAATGCGCCCCTTGCTGAAGGAATGGCTGGACCTGCACCTGCCGCCCCTGGTCGAGCGTCTGGTGCGCGCGGAAATTGAACGTCTGGTCAACCGCCCCGGCCCATAGGGAGGTCTTGTCCCCTTCTCCCACCAAAAAAGGGCCAGGGTGGGAGGGCCTTGGCTGCGGAGCAGGGCACCGTCGATCCCAAGGGCGCAAGGCCCTGTTCCCGCGATGCACGCTGCAAAACGCCCTACTTCAACCCTTGATCCGCCTCACGTTACAAACCCGCAGCGGATAGGAAGAAGGCCCCTAATACCGCGGACGGCCGCGGTCCTGTTCGGCGCGCAGGCGGTCGTCCTCGAAGCGGCGGCGGTCCTCGTCGCGCCGGAACTCCTCCCGCCGGCCCTCGAAGCGCCGGTCGCCGTCGCGTCCGGCCTCGCGGCGGCGGCCCTCCTCGCGGCGGCGCATCTCCTCGTCGCGGCGGCCCTGCTCATAGGCGGCTCGGTCGCGTTCGGCCTGCTCGCGCGGATCTGGCCCCCGCCGCGGCAGGACGCCGGTGTCCTGCAGAATCCGCCCGAGGTCGCCGCCCTGCGCCATCGCCGGCCCAGTGAGCGCCATGCCAACCGCCGCCGCCACGAACAACATCCGCATTGACGAATCCTCCGAACCGTTGCGCCATCCCCGCTAGGGCAAGACCGCGGCGTCAACGCGGCGGAGCCGGGACAAGTTCACGCAAGACGACGCAGCGCGCCGCGCCACGGCGGCCAGGGGTGGCCGGGGGCGGCGCGGCCGACGGCTAGCGGTTCATCAGCACGGGGATCGCGGCATGCTCCAGCACGTGCCGGGTCACGCCGCCCAGGATGAGCTGACGCAGGCGGGAGTGGGAGTAGGCGCCCATCGCCAGCAGGTCCGCGCCGAACTCCCGCGCCGCCGTCAGAAGCCCGCGCCCGACCTCCCGGTCCAAGGGCCTGAACTGAGCGGTCTCCACACGGATGCCATGCAGGTCCAGGTACTGCGCCAGGGCGGCTGCGCCGGGGCCGCGGCGCTGATACTCGTCCGCGGACAGGACGCGCACCGCCTGGGCCTTCTGCATCCAGGGAATCGCGGCCTGCACGGCGGCGGCGCTCTCGGCCGTGCCGTTCCAGGCGACGCAGACCCGCGTGCCGATGGTGGGCAGCGCCGCCTGCGGCGCGATCAGCACCGGCCGCCCGCTGTCGAACAGCACGGCGTGCAGGGCATCGCTGCTGCTCACGTCGTTGCCGGCCTCCGGATGCGGCACCACGGTCAGGTCGGCAAGGCGCGCAAGCTGCGCGACCAGGTCCTCCTCCCGTCCGGTGGCGCTGTTGAAGTTGGCGGTGGCGCCGGCGCCGAGGTGCGGCTCGGCGACGGTGACGCCGTGCTGGGCCACGAAGCGATCGAACAGGGCGCGCACGGCGCTGCTCCGCTCGCTGCCCTCCTTCTCGGTGGCGGACATCATTTCCTCGATCATGGCGCCGGATAGGCCTTCGCCTGCCAGCGGCGCCACGTCGCGGCTGTCCACCTGGACGTGTAGCGCCGTCAGGTGCGCGTCCCACGTGCGCGCTGCCATCAGCGCCGTCGTAAGCGCGGCCTCCCCGGCAGCGGTGCTGGTCAGCGGCAGCAGCAGCTTGCGGATGGGCATGGCGGGCGCTCCTGGTGAACTGGTTCGCGGAAGGCTAGCGCACCGCCAGGGCGGACAGGAAGCGGCGCGCGGCGGAACGGCTCAGGGATACAGCGCCTGCGTCGTCCATCCGTCTCCCGCCCGCGTGTAAACCCGGCGGTCATGCAGCCGGTAGGGCATGTCCTGCCAGAACTCGATGGCGGCAGGAATCACCCGGAAGCCGGACCAGTGCGGCGGGCGGGGAATGGCGTCATCCGGATGGAGGGCGTCGTACTCCGCCACCCGGCGCTCCAGCTCCGCCCGCGACGGCAGGGGGCGGGACTGGTCGGACGCCCAGGCGCCCAGACGGCTGACCCGGGCGCGGCTGCCGTAGTAGGCGTCGGCCTCCGCATCCGTCACGTCCTGCACCGCGCCCTCGATCCGCACCTGGCGCTGCAGCGTCTTCCAATGGAACAGCAGGGCGGCGCGCGGATTGGCCCGCAGCTCCCCGCCCTTGCGCCCCTCCTTGTTGGTGTAGAACACGAACCCCTGGGCGTCGTAGTCCTTCAGCAGCACGATGCGGGCCGACGGCATGCCGTCCGGGGTGCAGGTTGCGACGGTCATGGCATTGGGATCGTTGACCTCGGACCGCGTGGCCTCCGCGAACCAGGCGCCGAACAGCGCGAAGGGATCGTCGGACTGCGGGATGCCGCGGGCGTCCAGGCGGGGCAGGGCGGTGTCAGGCATGGGTGTCCTCCAGCAGCCGCCCAACTACCACGCCAGGGCGCGCCGGCCCAGGGCGGGACCGACATGCCACGTTCAGGCCGTGCGCATCATTCCAACCGTCCCATGCTCTGACCGCCCCGCAAGCCGCCCGTCATCGCGGGGCGCCTCTGCGCCGCGGCGTAGGGAGGCCCACAAGGGCTGTTCGGACGCCCCCCGCGCTGCGCCGTTGCGCGGCTCGCGGCGACGATGCTGCCGCGTAAGGGTCGAAGCAGACGGCGGCTGGCATCAGGCCGCGCCAGCATCCAGCCGGATCGCCGCAACCGTCACGTTGTCATGCCCGCCGCCCGCCAGCGCGTGCTGCAGCAGGGCCGCGCAAGCCGCCCCGGCCTCCATCCCCTGCAGGCCCGGGCAGGCCCGCACCAGGGCAGAGGGGCTGTCGGCGTAGTTCCACAGCCCATCCGTGCAAAGCACCAGCCAGCCCGGCCGCTCCAGGTCCCCTGCCGGCACGGACACCGTGCGAACCGACGGCTCCGGGCACGGGCTGGGGCCAGCGAAGTCGGTAGTGCCCAGGCAATGCACCAGCGCATGGGCGCGGCGGTCGCGCGCAGCCTCGGCCGCCGGCATGGTGCCGGCCTCCACCACCATGTTGACCCAGGAGTGGTCGTGCGTCAGCAGCGCCGGGCCGGCGCCGGACACCAGGTAGGCCCGGCTGTCGCCCAGCCAGCCCAGCAGTATCCTTAGCCCCTCCCCCTCGCGCTGCACGCAGGCGGCCACCAGGGTGCAGGCCGGCGGGTCCACGTCGGCCTGGCGGTCATACGGCAGGGCGCACACGGCGGCATGGGCCGCCACGATGGCCTCCCGCATCGCCCCCGCTCCCATCCCCGCCCCGACGCCCCGCAGCGCCGCCGCCGCCGCCTGCGCCGCAACCAGCGCCGCGGCGGCGGGAGTCTGCGAGTTGGACACACCGTCGCACACTACGGCGACCACCCCGGCTCCGCCCTCTGCCGGGCCGGACAGCTCGACGGCGTCCTGGTTCTCGCGGTGCCGGCGCCCAGGATCCGTCACAGCCGCCAGGCCGGGGCCCACCACATGCAGCCCGGCAGGCGTGCCGGCCCTGCCGCGTGCGCCGCAGCCCTCGCAGAAGCCGTCCGCGTCAAAGCTCGTGCCGCCGCATCCCGGGCAGGCCAGCGCGGGCGCCCCGCCCAGCCGCGCGCCGCAATCCTCGCAGAAGCGGTCTCCCGCCTCATGCGCCGCCCCGCAAGCCGGGCATAGCAGCGCCAGGGGCGGCACGGCCCCGCTCATGCCCTACACCCAGGTCCGCGGGCGCACGGCGTTGGCCTGGTCCACGAAGGCGATGCGCGCGGCCCGGTCCGGCGCCAAGCGGGCGCAGGCGCGCAATGCGGCCTCCGCCCGGCGGCGCAGCGCCGCGGGACGGGCGGGCACGCCCAGGATGGTCGCGCCGGGCGCGGGCCGCAGCGTGCCCGCCCCAAGCTGCCGCGCAGCCTCCTCCGCCAACCGGGCCTCGGCCTGGTGGCGGGCAAGGTCGTCGCGCTGCATCCCCATCAGCAGGCCAGAAGCACGGTCCAGGCCGGCGCCGCCAGGCAGCGCGCACAAGGCCTGCACCGCGGCAAGCTGGGCGTCGGGACGCACCAGCGTGCCCTCCGGCACGCGGGCCAGGGCGTCCACCGCGCCCTCGATGTCCCGGGACACCATGCGGCAGCGCGCCAGGCCGAAGGCGGCAGCGGTCAGGCCGGGGTCGGCCAGGCCCGCGGTGTCGTAAAGCCCCGCGGCCTCCGCCACGCGCTCCCCGGCCTCCAGCGCCAGGGCCAGGGCCAGCTTGGGGACGGGTTCCCCAGGGATTTCGCTGTAAACCCGGTCGAAGCACTCGACGGCCTCGTCGGTGCGGTTCAGCGCAAGATACATCTTGCCGCAGTACCAGTCCGGCCGCCAATCGCCGGGGTCCAGCCCGGCGGCGCGGTCCAGCAGGCGCATGACCGCGGCGGGGTCGGCGCCCCCGGCCTCGATCCGCGCATCGGCCTCCCGCAGCGTCAACTCGGCGGAGTCCGCCCGCCGCCGGCCCGCCGCGGACAGCGCCAGGGCGCGGCTGGCGGGGTCGGCGGCGGCCATGGCGCCGAACACCTCCGCCGCCGCGGGGTCGGACCCGTCCAGCCGCAGGTCGGGCAGCCTGCGCCACGCGCCCTCCAGCGCGGCGGGCGGCAGGCCCGGGGGGGTGCGCTCCCGCAGGAACACCGCGCTGTCGGCAGCGGGCAGCGGCGCGGTGCGCGACACCATCTCCCGCAGCACGCCCAGCAGCTGCGCCGCCATCTCCTCCGCGTCGGAGAAGCGGGCCTCGGGCTGCTGCGCCGTCGCCTTGAGCAGGAAGCGGTACAGGCTCTCGTTGTCGGCCAGCGGCAGGCCCAGGCGCACCGGGATCTGCACGGGGACTGCGCCGGGCAGGGTGACCGTCACCACCACGTCCAGCCCCGTCACCCCCGGCGGCGCCGTGCCGGTGAACACCCGCCGCCCCGGCTCGAACGCCAGCCACCCCGGCAGCGGCGCCCCGCCGGGCAGGGCGGCGCGCAGGGCCGCTTGCGCGCCGGACCCGGCGGCCTCCAGCGTGGCAACCGGGATCACGTGCATCAGCTCGCCCGGCGGCGGCAGGTCGTGGCCGTGGCGGTTGGCGTTGTCGAAGTCCATCAGCAGCACCGCCAGCGTGCGCCCGATGGTGTACAGGTCGGACGCCGCCACGGGGTCGTCCGCGGCCTCGGGCGCCTGGTAGCCGACGGTGCCGTAAACGTCGCCGCTGGGGTCGCCGATCCGGCGCACCGCGCCCATGTCGATCAGCTTCACGTCGTCGCCTTCGAGCATGACGTTGTCGGGCTTGAAGTCGCAATAGACCAGGCCCTGGGCGTGCAGGTAGGCGAAGGCCGGCAGGATGCCCAGGATGTATGACACGGCCTCGGTCGGCGGCAGCGGCCCGCGCTCCTTGCGGATCGCCTTCAGCGTGCGCCCGCCGACGTACTCCATGACGATGTAGGATTCGGCCTCATGCGTCGCGAAGGTGTAGATGCCGACGATCTTGCCGTGCTTCACCGCCGCCAGGAACTGCCGCTCGGCGATGGCCGCCGCCGCCGCGGCCTCGTCCTTGCTGTTCAGCAGGCCCTTCAGCACCACCCAGCGGTTCAACCCCGTGTCCATCGCCAGGTAGATCCAGCCCAAGCCCCCGAACGCGATGGGCCCGCGCACCTCGTACTGCCCAGCCACCACGTCCCCGGCCTTCAACGCCGGGCGGAAGCTGTACTCCGCGCCGCAGTTCGAGCAGAACCGCTTGTCCGGGTTCACCTTGTTCTTGCAGTTGGGGCAGAAGCACTTGTCCGCGGGCACGCGCGGGTCGGCCAGGATCAGGCTGAGCGGGTCGGCGGAGGGCTGCTCCGGCATCTGCACCAGCCCGCCTCCCAGCGCCCGGCGGCGCGTGCTGCTGCCGCGGCTGCCGCGCGCGCTGCGCCCGGACACGCCCGTGGCCGCCGTGCCCGCTGCGGTGCCGATGGTCCCTGTGGGCGGCTGCGGCCGCCGCGCGCCGGTCACGCGCCCCGTCCGGCTGTAGCCGCCGCTGCGCGCGACCTGCCGCGACGACGCCGTGGCCGATGACAGTGCGGTGGAGGCCCCGGACGTGGCACGCCCCGCGCCCGGCGCATCGGCAGGACGCCCGCAGGTGTCGCAGAACCCGTCCTCGATCACGCCGGCGCAGCCGGGTGCGCCGCATGGAGTGCCTGCCATCACCTTACCTCACGGAAACCTGGGGACGCGCCAGCCCCGCCTCATACGCCGCCAGCAGCCGGCGCGCGGCGGGGAGGTCCGCCGGGCCGCCATGCAGGGCAGTGCGCAGTTCGGCGGCGATGCCGTCCAGCGCCGGGTCGGCGCCGGGATGGCGGGCGCGGTGCTTGGCCTGCAGCGCGCCGAAGCGCCCGCGCAGGTCGTCGCGCTGGGCCACGCTGGCGGCGGCATGGTCCAGCACCGCCTGCCACCCCGCGCCGACCCGGCCCGCCAGCGCCTCCCAGCTTGCCAGCCCCGCCCGGAACGCCCCGGTCCGCCCGGCGTCCAGCGTCGCCCCCAGCCGGTCCAGCCAGCCCGGCAGTTCCGCCATGTCCGCCGCCGGACCATGCAAGGGGGAACCGGCCACCAGAGGCGCCAGCCCCGCCGCCGCAGCCTCCGCCCGGGTCCGCAGTTCCGCCACCTCTGCCAGCCGGGCGCGGGCGGCGGCCAGCGCGCCCGCCGCTTGCGCCCGGGCTGCGCGGGCGGCGTCCGCCGCCGCAGCGGCAGCGTCCACATCCGGGCGCAGCGCCTCCAACTCGTCCAGCGCCGCGACGGGATCGGCGGCGGCGCAGCCGGCCAGCCGCGCAGCGAGCGGCGCGGCCTCCGGCCTGCCCTCCGATGCCAGCCCCTCCACCGCGGCCTGCAAGCGCGCGCGCAGCGCGGCGGCGGCGTCCGCGGCGGTGCCGATGCGGGCCAGCAGGGTCCGCACCCCGTCGAAGGCGCCTTCCATCGTCGCCAGCAACGCCGCAGGGGTAATGGTGGCGGTGTCCTCGGCATGGCCCAGCAGGCGCCGGTGCAGCACGGGGGAGCTGCCGAGCGCGACGGTGATGGACGGCCCATCCAGCACCGCCATCACCCGGTCCAGGCCGGCGGGCATCCACAGCCGGGTGGCGGCGGCGCGCGCGGCCTCGGCCCGGGTGATCGCCTCTCCCAGCAGCAGCACGCCCTGCCACAGCTCGTCCACGGTGGCGATGGCGCGCGCGGCGCCCGTCCCTGCGCCGGCCCCGGCGCCGCCGCCCCGGACGGCGGCCTTCAACGCCAGGAACTCCGGCAGCTCGCTCAGCTCCGCGACGTTGCGGCTGGCGGCGGCCAGGCGCCCGCGCCAGGCATCCAGGGCCGCGTCCACCTGGGCAAGGGAGGGCTGGGCGGCGGTCACGCATACTCCCGCAGGCGCTGCCACAGCCCGGCGGCGGCCAGCAGGCCCGCCAGCGCCAGCCCGGCGCAGGTCAGCCCCGGCGTCCACCAGGCCAGCCGCCCCGCCTCGGCGATGGCGCGGTCGAACTCCCGCTGGTTCACGGCAATGGTCTCGTCCAGGGCCGCGGTCAGGTGGGCATACAGGGCGGCGGCGCTGGTCCGGCGCACGCGCAGGCTCTCGTAGAGGCGGTCCTGCGCCTCCGCGGGCGTCAAGGCCTGCCGCCTCGGGGAGGCGTGCTGCCGCACCCGGTCCGAGACGTTCAGATAGGCCGCAAGCAGGCGTACGGCATCGCTGGCCGGGGTGCGCTCTGCCGTGCCGAAGGTGATGTTGCCCAGTTCCCTGCCCAGCAGGCCAGTGAGCTTCGGGGCGGCGTCCTTGGCCAAGCCGGGATGAAGCTGGTCCTCGTGGCCCTGCGCGGCCTCTAGCCGCTCCGACACGTCGCGGACGGCGGCGGCGTCCCGCCACCAGAAGCCGGTGGGCTGGCCCGGCTTGTCGGCCAGCGTCAAGGCGCGGGCATTGGACGCAGCCGCGGCGGCGTCGCGCGTTGCAGGATCGAACAGCCAGAGCGCCAGGTCGGCATCCAGCGCCGCGGCGACGCCCTTGGCGTCGAACAGCGGGTTCAGGCTATCGTAGCAGTCCTCCTTGGCAATGCGGACGCTGGCCTGCTCGCGCAACGTCGCAATCGCTGCACCGACCAGCAGGGCGGCACAGACCAGTGTCGCGGCAGCCAAGGGCAGGTTCAGGACGCGCCCGGTCCGCCGCATCAGGAACACCTGCACCCCGACCAGGGCGGCGATGGCCAGCGCCAGCGACACGCACTTGACGACCACGCCGCCGTCCGCCTGGTAGGCGCGATATGCATCCTCCAGCGGCTTGCGGTTGGCGTCGGCGAGGATGGCGACCTCGGGCAGCGCGAAGTCTTCGACTACTCGGTGCGCCCATTGCATCCGCTGGATGGCGGTGAAAGGGCGCGCGGGATCAGCTGCCGCCCGCGCCTCGGCCAAGGCGGTTTGATACCATCCAGCCCAGCGCATCAGGCCCGCAACCGCCGCGGTCTCCGCGGGGTAGGTGATGTTGCGGCTGGCCTCGATCATCAGCGCATCCAGCGCCGTCTTGCCCCCTTGCCACCGCGCGGACGTGCCCGCCGCCGACACGCCGCCCTCCAGCGCATCGGACGCCGCGGCGGCGTCCATCGCGGACAGCGTGGCCCCGATGCGGAGCGCCGCCACCACGGACGGCTCGGCATCGGCGCCGATGGTCTGTATGGCCCGGCGGGCGGACGACGCAGCGACCAGGTTCACCAGCGCCGCCAGCAGCAGGGCCGCCGCGATCAGCGCGAACCCGCCCACGATCCGCCCCGGCGTCGCGGCCAGCGCCGCCCGTGCATTGGCCAGGCGGGCGCTGGCCAGGCGGACAGCGGCCAGGCCGAGCAGCGCCGGCGGGGGCGCAGCGGCCATCCTACCGCCCCCGCACCAGCAGCCGCGTCCAGCAGCCGAGCGTCACCTGATCGCCCTCCGCCAGCGGCGTGATGACGTTCGGCGCCACCGCAGCGCCGTTCAGCCGGGTGCCGTTCATGCTGCCAAGGTCCACCAGCGCCAGCCCGCCATCCGCCCCGCGCAGGATGCGGGCGTGGCGGCGGGAGATGCCGGGGTCGGGGATCACGACCTCCGGATGGATGTCCGCGCTGTCCGACCGGCGTCCGATTAGGTGGTCCTGCAGGTCCAGCGGGAACAGCCGCTCGCTCCGATCCGTCGGCTCGGGGTCTTCCGGCTTGCGTAGGCTGGGGTCCACCTGGGCCAGCAGCTCCCACCGGCGGGATGCCGCGGGCGCTGGGGCAGGGGAGGGCGGCGGCCCCGCCGCGTCCGGGGCCGGGACCGCCGGAAGCGGGGCCGCCGGGGACGGAGCAGCAGGCGGCGCGGCTGCCGGGGCCGCGCCGAAGGGCTGGTGCGTCACGAAGTCGTAGCGGCAGGTGTCGCAGAACCGCGCCAGCGGCCCGGGACGCAGCTCCCCGCACACCGGGCAAGCCTCCCCGGCGCCAGTCTGCACCGGCGGGGATACCGGGTCAGGCGCGGCCGGGAGCGCGACAGAGGGCGCGGCAGGGGCAGCAGCCCGCGGCGCCATCGCCGCGCCGCACTCCGAGCAGTATTCGGCATCCGTGGACGCCTGGCCGCAATGGGGGCAACGAAGGTCCACGCCGCTAGTCCCGCTTCACGCGCACAGTGCGGGTGCTGCCCACGTCCAGGTCCATCACCGCCGCCTTCTCCGCCCCGCGGCGCAGGCGGACGGTGCCGGCGGCCTCGTCCACCACGTCCACCACCTGGCGCAGGCGGCGCGTCGTCTCCTCGTCGCCGGACTGCTGCGCCAGTTGCAGGGCGCGGCCCAGGCGCAGGGTGGCGGTGCCGTCGTCGCGCCGCTCCATCGCCTCCAGCCCCTCCTGGATCGCCCGCGCCTTCTCCGCCTGGCCAGTGTAGTGCGCGACCTGGGCATCCATGCGGGCGGACAGGGCGGCGTCGTCGGTCCAGGTGCAGGTGACGTTGGCCCCAGGGGTAGGGGCGTCGCCGACCATGATGGAGGGACGGCAGACCAGCATCTGCTCCCCCACCGGCAGCGGCACGACCGTGAAGGCCGCGGTGTAGTCCTGCGTGCCCTCCCCGAAGGCGCCCAGCGGCAGGTCCACCGCGCGCTGGTCCACCGGGCGCAGGCTGGACAGCAGGTCGATCTCGGTCGGGTAGCCCTGCTTGAAGCCGGTCAGGCGGGCGTTCTTGGGCATCCACAGCCGCAGCCGCACGTCGGCGGCGCCCAGCGCCATTGCCGCGGCCATGGTGGCGCGGAAGTCCTCCGCCAGGCCCGCCGGGTCGGCCACCATCTGCGCCGCGCCCAGCAGCTTGTCGGCGATCAGCCGCAGCTCCTTCGGCGACCAGTCGGTGCCGACGCCCCGGCACTGCGCCTGGAACAGCCCCGCGCACGCCTGCAGCTCCTGCGCCAGCGGCTTCTCGTCCTCCGGCCCGTTCTGCCCATCCGTCAGCAGGATCGCCTGGCACACCGCGCCGGGCTGCCCGGCGAACACCCCGCGCGCCACCCCCAGCGCCTTGGACAGCGCGGTGCCGCCCCCGGCCTCCAGCCGCTGCACCTCCTGATGGCCGTATCGCTTTCCCGCGGCATCGGCGCGGGTCAGCGGCACGACCATGCGCCCCGCGGTGTCGAAGGCGACCACGAAGAACTCCGTCCCCTCGTCCATCGCATCCACCGCCACCCGCAGCGCGTGCTTTAACGCCTGCATCTTCTCCCCGGCCATGGAGCCGGAGCGGTCCCCCAGCAGCCCGATCACCCGTCGGGGCTTGGGTGCCCCCCACGGCCCGGCATCCCCGCTTCCCAAGGCCGACAGGCTGAACACCACGTCCACCCGCGTGCCGCCCGCGGGAAGGTTGGCGTTCAGGAAGCTCTCGATCTTGAACTGCATCATGGCTCCGGATCGTCAGGCAGGCGGGCGGGTCAGGCTTGCAGGGCGCGGTCGGCGTGGTCGCGCAGGCTGTCCAGCAGCTTGGCGCGGACATCGCCGATCTGCCGCACCGCCTCGTCCCGTTTCACGCGGTTGGCGCGGTCCATCTCCAGCCCACGGTTGATGATGCCGATCATGCGGTCGGACACCTGCGCCAGGCTGGCCACGTCGTCCGCCATGTCGCCCTGGCTCGCCTTCGCCCTCGTGTAGGCGCCGTCCAGCGCCTCGATCCCGATCTCCTGCAATTCGCGCGTGATCTTGCGCCGGGCCGCCGTGGCGTCGGCGGCGCGTCCGATCCGCTCCAGCGCCGCCACCCGCACCAAGGCGCTCTTGAAGTCCGGCAGATCGAACAGCACGGTGTCCAGCGTGTTCTGTATTTCGATCCGCCCGGCCTGCTGCGCCGTGCGGATTTGCGGAATGGCCAGGATGCCGCGGGTGTAGGCGACCTGCATCCGCACCAGCCGCGTCTCGAAGGCGTTGATCTGCTCGGCCATGTCGCGCAGCCGGGCCATGCGCACAGGGTCGCGGCTGGCGCGCACCTCCTCCCGCAAGGCCGCGTGCTCTGCCCGCATCCGCAGGGCCGCCTGCTGCCCGCCGGCGATGAAGGTCTCCATGTTCCGCAGGTTGTCCTCCGTCGCGTCCAGCAGCCGGTCCAGCCCGGCGTTGGTCGCCTTCAGCCGGCCCAGATGCACCTCCGCCTTGCGCTCGATGCCGGTTAGGTGCGTTAGCACGTCCTGCTGCATCGCCCGGAAGCGCCGCAGGATCGAGAAGTACTTCCCCACCACCGGCAGCCGGCTGAGGAACGGCCCGGCCCCCTCCGCCTCCCGCTTCATGCCGGGCAGGTCGAGCCGCTTGAGGCTCGTGGCCAGCTCCACCACCAGCTCGCCCGCCACCCCGATCTCGTTCGTGCCGGTGCCGGCGAGCAACTGGTCGAGGAAGCCGCTCAGCTTGCGCTGCGGCGCCGCACCGAAGGTGGCCAGCGAGGTGCTGTCCGTGACGCTGACGGCCGCCGCAACCTCCAGCGCGCGCTTGCGCCGCCCGGCGTCGAAGCCGTCGAGCGCCACGTGGTCGGCAGCGGCGATGACAGGGGGCGGCTCCGCCAGCGCGGCCTCGTCAGGTCTAGTGGACGACATCGTGGGGGACCCCTGCCGAACTGGCGGAAGGCTATGAACCAGGGGGGCGGTTGGCAAGGGCGGGGTTTGAACATCCGGCCCGCCGCGAGTGCGGACAAGCCGCGGATGGCGGTCCCGCCGCATGCGGCCACATGCCTCCACGGCAAGAACAATGCTTCTTGAAGCAACTGCCAGCATCCAACCCGCCAAGGCGGCGTTAGGCCCGCTGTTCAACAGGAGCGTAACATGAGTGGATCCACCGCGACGATGGACGTTTACCTGACGGGCTTGCGCAACCAGCACGCCGTCGAGACCCAGGCCATCGGCACCATCCAGAACGAGTTGCCCCGGATGACGGCCTATCCCGACCTGCACGCGCAGATGCAGCGGGACAAGGAGCGCTCGACCGAGCAGGCGGCGCGGCTGGACCGCCTGATGGAGAAGCACGGCACCAGCAAGTCCCTGGCCAAGGAGGCCGTGACCGGCACGGTGGCGACGGTCGCCGGGTTCGTGCATTCGCTTGCGTCCGACGAGGTGCTGAAAAACGTCCTCGCCGCCGTCGGCTACAAGGCCTACGAGATCGGCTCCTACAAGGTGCTGATCGCCCTGGCGCAGGCGGCCGGCGCCAGCGACGACGTGCCGGTGCTGGAGCTGTCCATGAAGGAGGAGCAGGAGATGGGCGACTGGCTCGGCAGCCACCTCCCCAGCTTCGTGCAGGCTTACCTGAAGCAGAAGGCGGCATAGCGGCAACAGCGTCGCTTAAAGGTTGAGCCTCGTCCCTGGCAGGCCTGTCTTGCCATGTCTGTCAGGGACGGGGCCGCGCTATTGGACGCGCTGACGGCGAGGTCGCCGGCGGCTGGACAGTTCAGCCGTTCCCTGGCCGTCTCGGCCTGCCCCGACCCCATGCCGGTCCAGCACGTCCCGGATGTCCCGCCCCAGCCGCTCCGCCGAGCCATCCACCCGCACCGCCTCCCCCAACGACCCGAAGTGCGCCTCCAGGCACCCCAGCAGCAGCGCCTTGATCCGCCCCTCGTCCGGCCCCGACGGCAGGGCGCTGTTGGCATAGGCCGTCTCCAGCGCCCGCTCCTTCGCGTCGAAGTGCGCGCCCAGCGCGTCAAGCGTCCACTCGCCCCGGCGTATGCTCTTCAACTGCTCCCGGTTGCGCTCCAAGTCCAGGTCGCCCTCCACCAGGATCTGCTCCGCCTCGTCCAGCAGCCGCACGACGTGGTAGGCGAACTTCACGTCGTAGCCATGCCGCGCGATGCCCTCCGCCCGCGCCGGGTTGGACGCGTTCACCTTGTTCCTGATCTTGCCCATCTGCGCGTAGGCGTAGCCGCGGAACCGATGCCACGCGCCCTTGTGCAGAAACAGCTTGCGCCCGTCCCGCACCATCTCCCCCACTTGGGTCGTGTGCATGACGCAGCGCCGAGGCGTGAACAGGCTGTCTATGACGTTCGGGTTGCACTCCATGCACAACTGGAACATCCGCACGATGCCGAACACCTGCAGGTCATACGTCGTCTCCCGCCCGTCCGGCGCGGGAACGTGGTGCTGCTGCCACTGCTCGAACCGCGGCCCCGGCGTCCCGAACCCGGCGATCTCCCCCGCCAAATGCGGGAACACCATGTCCTTCGGCGGGATACAGAAGCCATACAGGTCCACGTCCGACGCATCGCCCGACACGCCGTAGGACTGGCTGCCCATGACCGTCAGGTAGGCCGTGTTGTCCACCAGCCACCGCGGCGGATGGATCACATTGGCCGAGCGCAGCCGTTGCAGCAGCATGGCCCGCCTAGTGGTGCGCGAACATCTCCGGCGAGAAGAAGCCGATCGCGCTCAGCCCCAGGCTGCAGGCGGCCAGCAGCACGCCCAGCAGCACCAGCAGCGGCGTGCTGGTGATGATGCTGGCCGATGTCACGACAATGGCCACCTGTAGCAGCGCCGAGGCGTATTCATACATATGGTAGGCCGCCATCGAACGGTCCCGCCGCTCCTCTGCCGACTTCGCGCTGGCCGTCAGCTCCTTGCGCCCATCCTTGCCGTTGCTCTCCCAGCCCGCGATCTGGTCGCGCCACTTCTTCTGCTGCGCCTCGATCCCCGTCCGCACCGCGGCGTCCGTCGTGGCCAGCCGCTGCAGCTCCGCCCCGTCAATCGCCGCGCTGTTCGTCGTCTGCCGGATCGTGCGCGCCTGAAAGAAGGACCACAGGTTGGCCGCCTCCACGTTGGAGGCGATGGAGGTCGTCTGTGCGCTCTTGGCCCCGGTTTCCACGATGGCCAGGAACAAGGCCAGCACCGCAATCACCAGCGCCGTGCGCTTGTCCCCGCCCTCGACGTGTCCGCCATGTCCGCCCGTCATCGCCGCCTCCGTTGCTGCCGGGGCGTGATGCCACGGCGGGGCAACGAAGTCAGCCCCCGGCGGTGCGCCCGATCACCGCCCACAGCGGATCGCCCGCCCGCCCGCCGCGCACGACCTCCCGCCCCTCCACCTGCGTGAACCCGGCGCGGCGCAGATACAGCCCGATCAGCCCGGCCTGGTCCGGCCCTTCCAGCGCCTGCCAGATCGCCACGGCCTTGGTGGGAAAGCAGCGGTTGCTGTAGCTGACGACCACTGGGCCGCCCGGCCTCAGCACCCGGGCGACCTCCCGCAGCACCTCCACGGGATGCTGCAGATACTGGATGCCGACGCAGATGCACGCCGCATCCATGCTGGCGTCCTCCAGCGGCAGCGCCTGGTCCTCGTTCAGGTTCTGCACGAAGCGGCGGTCCAGCCGCGGGTTGGCCCGCAACTCCTGCATGTTCATGCCGTGCCCAACCACCTCGGCATACCGCGCCTCCGGCGGCAGGTGGCTCACCCAGCTGCTCATCAGGTCCAGGATGCGCCCGCCCGCCGGCAGCACCTCCCGGTATAGGGCCGTCAGCCCGGCAATGGCGCGGTCGTCTATGTGGTTGACCATCCGCGCCTGCGCATAGAACTGCGTGTCGGACGAGGGGTCCGCCTTCGCGAACGCCCCCGCCGGCAGCTCCGGCAGGCTGCCCGGCGCCCCGTCCATGTCAGGCCGGCTCGAAGTCGAAGCTGCCGTCCTTGCTCTGCCAGGTCTGCACCGTCAGCACCTTGGCGCCGCCCTTGCTCTCGTGCGGGCCATGCACCTGCCCGGCGGCATGGGTCAGGAAGGCGCCAGGCCCATGCTCCTGCCCGGCGTCCTGCAAGTCGCCCTCCAGCACGTAATGCATCTCCGACCCGGCCTGGTGCTTGTGCGCCGGGATCACGCCGCCCGCCGGCAGGTGGACGATGGTGGTCACGACGCCGCGCCCCTGGTCCTCGTTCAGGATCTGGATGCGGAACTCGCCCGTCGCGCCCGGAATCTGGAACGGTGCCGCCTCGATGCCGTCCGCCGCCAGCTTGATGCCCTGCATGTCCATTCCGTGCGCCCCTTGTGCTCCGTGTCCCGGGCCAACGCGGCACGCCGGGTCCGGTTCATGCTTCCAAAACCGGGGCCAGGCGGCATACGGTGGGCGAAAACCGGAGGACCCTCCCATGGCCCACACCAGCTCGACCCACCCCGAGACCCTCGCCCTGCACGCCGGCTGGCGCAGCGACCCGGCCACCGGCGCCGTCGCCGTGCCCATCTACCAGACCACCAGCTTCCAGTTCGAAAGCGCGGAGCACGCCGCCGACCTGTTCGCCCTCAAGCAGCTCGGCAACATCTACACCCGCATCATGAACCCCACCGCCGACGTGCTGGAAAAGCGCGTCGCGGCATTGGAGGGCGGCGCGGCGGCCCTGGCCGTGGCCTCCGGCCAGGCCGCCTCCGCCCTGGCCGTCCAGAACCTCGCCCGCGCCGGCGACAACGTCGTCAGCTCCACCGACCTGTACGGCGGCACCTGGAACCTGTTCGCCAACACCTTCCGTGACCAGGGCATCGAGGTCCGCTTCGTGGACCCGGCAGACCCCGAAGCGTTCGAGCGCGCGACCGACAGCCGCACCCGCGCCTATTACGCCGAGACCCTGCCCAACCCGAAGCTGCAGGTGTTCCCAATCGCCGAGGTCGCCGCCATCGGCCGGCGCCACGGCATCCCGCTCATCATGGACAACACCGCCGCCCCGCTGCTGGTGCGCCCCTTCGACCACGGCGCGGCGGTCGTGGTCTATTCCGCCACCAAGTACCTGGGCGGCCACGGCACCACCATTGCCGGGCTGATCGTGGACGGCGGCAACTTCGATTGGAGCGCCCACCCCGAGCGCCAGCCGGCGCTCCACCAGCCCGACCCCAGCTACCACGGTGCCGTGTGGACGGAGGCCGCCAAGCCCCTCGGCCCCATCGCCTACATCCTGAAGGCCCGCGTCACCCTGCTGCGCGACCTCGGCCCGGCGCTCAGCCCCCACAGCGCCTTCCTGGTCCTCCAAGGGATCGAGACCGTAGCACTCCGCATGGAGCGCCATTGCACCAACGCCCGTGCCGTCGTGGACTTCCTGTCCGCCCGGCCCGAGGTGGCGCGGGTCATCCACCCCTCCAAGCAGACCGGGGAGATGGCGGCCCGCACCGCCCGCTACATGAAGCGCGGCCACGGCGGCCTGGTCGGGCTGGAGCTGGCCGGCGGCGCCGACGCCGGACGCGCCTTCATCAACCGCCTGCGCATGGTCCTCCACGTCGCCAACATCGGCGACGCCCGCACCCTGGCCATCCACCCCGCCAGCACGACCCACTCGCAGCTGGAAGCCGAGGAGCAGATGGCCGCCGGCGTCAGCCCCGGCTATGTCCGCCTCTCCATCGGCATCGAGCACATAGACGACATCCTGGCCGACCTCGGCCAGGCGCTGGACGCCGTGACGGTGCGGGCCGCGGCATGACCCACAGCATGACCGGCACCGTCGTGCGCCACGCGGACGATGCCGCGTTCGACCAGGGATTGCGCCCCTTCTTCGCCTACCGCGACCTCGCCATCGCCGGCGCGACCGGCGGCCGCTTCGGCGCCAACGTCATCCGCGCCGTGCCGGGCCGCCACGCCCAGCCCGCCTGGCACACCCACGCCCTGGGCTTCCAGTTCGTCTATGTCCTGCGCGGCTGGGTGGAGTTCGAATACGAGGACATCGGCACGGTCCGGCTGGAGCCAGGCGCGTCCGTCTATCAGCCCCCCGGCATCCGCCACCGGGAGCTGCGCCACAGCGACGACCTGGAGCTGCTGGAGCTTACGTCCCCAGCGGAGTTCGAGACGGCGGCGGCCCCGGGCTAGGCCTGTTCGGCCGGCTGCCCGCTTGAACCCAACCCCGGCAGCGCCGACACTACAGGCATGATTGATCCGTTCGGCCGCGCCATCACCTACCTGCGCGTCTCCGTCACCGACCGCTGCGACCTCCGCTGCGTCTATTGCATGTCGGAGAACATGACCTTCCTGCCCAAGCAGGAGGTCCTGTCGCTCGAAGAGCTGGAGCGGCTGTGCGCCGCCTTCATCCGCCTGGGCACCCACAAGCTGCGCATCACCGGCGGGGAGCCACTGGTGCGCCGGGACGTGCTGACCCTGTTCCAGCGCCTGGGCGCCCGGATCGGGACCGATGTGGCAGGCGGGGGCCTGACCGAGCTGACCCTGACCACCAACGGCACGCAGCTGGCCAAGCACGCCGAGGCCCTGGCCGCCGCCGGCGTGCGCCGCGTCAACGTCAGCCTGGACACCCTGGAACCCGCCCGCTTCGCCGCCATCACCCGCTGGGGCCGGCTGGACAAGGTGCTGGACGGCATCGCCGCCGCCAAGGCCGCCGGCCTGCACATCAAGATCAACGCCGTCGCCCTGAAAGGCGTGAACGAGGACGAGATCGGGGACATGCTGGCCTGGTGCGGCCAGCACGGCCACGACCTCTGCCTGATCGAGACCATGCCGATGGGCGACATCGGCGGCGACCGCACCGACCAGTACCTGCCCTTGTCCCTGGTCCGCGCCCGGCTGCGGCAGGACTGGACCCTGCAGGACACCGCCTATCAGACCGGCGGCCCCGCCCGCTACTTCGACGTGGCGGAAACTGGCACGCGCGTCGGCTTCATCACGCCTATGACCCACAACTTCTGCGAATCCTGCAACCGCGTGCGCCTGACCTGCACCGGGACGCTGTATATGTGCCTGGGCCAGGATGACGCGGCGGACCTGCGCGGCGTGCTCCGCACCGGGGCCGACGACGCAGCGCTGGACGCCGCCATCCAGGACGCCATCACCCGCAAGCCCAAAGGCCACGACTTCATCATAGACCGCCGCCGCCCCGCCCCGGCCGTGGCCCGGCACATGAGCCTGACCGGCGGCTGAGCAAACCTCTGGGTTTGGGCTACGCCGCACTCCCTCCCTTTGGCCAGAACCGTGTTCCAGTACGGACCATGCGCCTTTAAGCTGCTGCACCCTGTCGGACGGCCTTCGACAAGGCAGTCAATGAAGTGCAGCTTGCATAAAGGCAGAGCACATCCGCCCTGGTGTGGCATCCCGTCCCTATGAGGCGTGTCGTGTTGGACAGCTCGGTCGTGGTCTCGGCGTTCCGCAGCCGGTCGGGCGCGTCGAACATGCTGCTCGGCCTGGTGGGGGATGGCCGCCTCGTGCCGCTTGCCACGCCCGCGCTGTTCATCGAATACGAGGGCGTACTGAAACGTCCTGGCCAGCGGGAAGCGTCGGGTTTATCACTGGCGGAGGTGGATGCCGCCCTCGCCGCGCTCGCAACCCTGGTGGAGCCGATCGAGGTCCGGTTCACCTGGCGTCCGCAGCTTGCCGACCCCGGCGACGAGATGGTGCTGGACGCGGCGGTGAATGGTCAGGCTGATGCGCTGGTGACGCACAACGTCGCCCACTTCGCCCTGGCCGCGCCCCGCTTCGGGCTGACGCTGTTGCGGCCGGGCGAGCTGCTGGAAAGGATTGGACGATGAGCAAGGCTTACCGCCTCAAGCTGCCAGCCTCCATCGAGGCCGCCGCGGCCCGCCTGGCGGGTGAGGACGGCGTGTCGCTCAACCAGTGGATCGCCGCGGCGGTGGCGCAGAAGGTGGGCGCGGTGGAGGCGGCAGAGTTCTTTCGGCGCCGCGGGGAGGGCGCGGAGCCTGGCGGCCTCCGCGCCATACTCGCGCGCGTCCCCGCCCGCACCCCCGACCCCGGCGACGAGCTGCCCAAAAGCTGGTCCTGATCTCCCGCCCATCGCGTCCCGGCATACTCCGCCGCCCACGCAGGAGCCTGGCCAGCCAAGGTCTGCACAGGGCGGCGTATCAGATTGGGTGAGCGTCTGAACGACTGTGCGGCAGGCTGACGCAGCCCCTCCCTCGCCACCCGCGTATATGCGCTGCACAGACAAACCCGCGTCCAACAAGCACCGCGGCAATGAGGGTTCAATGACCGACCGTTCAGCAAAACCCTCGCACAGGCGCGCGGCACCAGGCCCGCCAGATCCACCCAGGTCAGCATCCGCGTCGAGCCGGGCCAGCTCGCCACCATTGATGCCGCCGCGGAGGCCCTGGAATGCAACCGCACGGCCTTCATGCTGGAGACCGCCGTGCGTAGGGCCGAGGAAGTCCTGCTCGACATGCGCTTGTTCACGGTGGACGACGCAGCCTACCAGCGGTTCGTGGATCGCCTGGACGCCCCGCCCGCCGCCAACGCCGGGCTGCACGCCTTGCTGCACAGCAAGGCTCCGTGGGGGCATAGCCCAGTTAAGAGCTGCGCGCACCTGAACGGCTGGCCAGCGCGCACGGCCTGTCTGCGTTCAAGTCCGCAAGCCTGCCCTGAACAACTGCCTTAGCAGACGGGCGCCTGGAAGCGAGGGCTGTACGCCAGGCGTCGTCAAACCGCCCGCACATAAGCCCGCTCCCCCGTGCGGGCGCAGTGCCACACCACCAGCAACTCCCCGCTGGTAGGGTCCACGAACCGCTCCTCCGTCCGCTCCCAGCCGGGGCCAGTAGGCCGCGCGTCCGGCTGGCGCTTGTAGCCGCCGTTGCGGAACATCAGCCAAGCCAGCACCGGGGCGGCCATCACGGCGCACCAGATCACGGCCACAGTCATCACACGGGTTCGATCACCGCCGCCGTCCCGTAGGCGACGATCTCGCTCATGCTCTGCGCGATCTCGGACCCGTCGAAGCGCATCATCAGGATCGCGTTGCCCCCCATCGCCGTCGCGTTCTGCACCAGCCGGTCCAGCGCCTGCTTGCGCGCCTCTTCCAGCATCTGCGTGTATTCCTTGATCTCGCCGCCAATGATGGAGCGCAGCCCGGCGACGAAGTTCCCGCCCAGCCCCCGGCTGCGCACGACGATGCCGAAGCACTGCCCCAAACTCCGCACGGTGCGGTGCCCGGCGACGTTCTCGGTGGTGACGACGATCATGCGGCGGGTCCTGTGCGGCTGTTGCGGACCCATGTTGGCTCCAGTCGGCTTCGGCAACAATGCCCGCCTCCCGCGTCAAGTTTTGCCCCACGCCCGGGGCGGACGGGCCAACAGCGCAGGAGCCAGCTTGGCCCCATCGTCCAGCGCCGGCCGTGAAGCGGCGCACGGGCCGGACGGGGGCTGGCGGCCTCGTCGCGGCCGGTGCGGGACATGGGACGCGGGACACGGGCCAGGCAAGCCCGTTGCGGATGCGGAGGCATTGGTATATCGCCGTCGCCGCATGTGCAGGGGCCTCGCGCCCCGGCATAAAATCCGCGAGCATCCCAAGGAGCGCCATCATGGCCCATGTTGCACCTGCCGGCACGGCTGCCGCTGCGCGCCCGGCCACCCCGATGCCGGGTCTGGTCGCCTTGGCCCTGGGCTTCATCTTCGTGCTCGGCGTCGGGTTCAGCCATGTCAGCGCGGCCCACAACGCCGCGCATGACGCCCGGCACGCCGCCGGCTTTCCGTGCCACTGACCCTGCGCGCCGTCCTGGTGACGGCGCTGCTGTCCGGCGTGCTGGGCGGGCTGGTGTTCTTCACGGCACAGCTGGCCACCACCCGGCCCCTGATCGTCCTGGCCGAGATCCAGGAGCACGCCGCCCAACATGCCGCGCAGCACGCCGCCGGCGTGGCCCACGACCATGCGGCAGGCGGCCAGGAGTGGGAGCCGGCAGAAGGATTGGAGCGCACGGCCTACACCCTCGGCGCCGACCTCCTGCTCGGCATCGGCTTCGCGTTCCTGCTCGTCGGCGCCATCAGCCTGAGCGGGCGGGCGGTGACGCCGCTGGCCGGGCTGGCATGGGGCGCCGCAGGCTTCCTGGCCTTCGCCGCCGCCCCGGCGCTTGGCCTGCCGCCGGAGCCGCCGGGCATGGAGGCGGCGGACCTGCTGCTGCGCCAGGCTTGGTGGCTGGGCGCCGCCTGCGCCACCGCGTCCGGGCTTTGGCTCATGGTGATGGCGCGGCCGCCGTGGCTGCGGCTGGCAGGCGCCGCGCTGCTGCTGGCGCCGCACCTGATCGGTGCGCCGCAGGCGCCGTTCGGCCATGCCGGGGAAGGTGCCGCGCTGGCGCGCAGCTTCATGTGGGCCTCGCTGGCCGCCACGGCTGCGCTATGGGCGGCGCTGGGCCTCGCAGCGGGATGGCTGCTGGCCCGGCCCGCCGGCAGCGCCGGGTCAGTCCCCAGTCACCAGGGATGAACCCGGCGCTTTAACTGATCCGGTGCGCCACAGCCCGGCCCGCGGCAGCAGGTCCTCCGGCTGCTTTAGGTCCCAAGCCAGCCCCAGCCGGCGCATCGTCAGTAGCACCCACCACCCCGGGTCGGGCTGGCCCGGCCCAAGGCCCAGCCGCGCGGACTCCGGCCAGGCATGGTGGTTGCCGTGCCAGGCCTCTCCGAAGGTGATCAGCGCGGCGGCAGGCAGGTCGTGTCCCTGCACGGCGGCGCCGTCCACCACCCAGCCCGCCGGCCCCTGCCGGTGCGTGACGTGCCCCACCAGCCAGTGCCCTGTCACGCAAACCGCCACCCGCACCGGCACGCCCCACACCAGCCACGGCAGGCCCCCGATCCCATAGAACAGCACGGCCCATGGAAGCTGCTGCAGCATCCAGGTCGCCTCCAGCCACCGCAGCACGCGGTCTCCGGCCAAGGCCGGCTCCGGAACGAAGCGGGGCGGGCGGGCCAGGTCCAGCCGGCAGTGCATCTGCCACCAGGCGTCCTGCAGCAGCCCGGCGCGGTGCGCGTGCAGGTCGTGGCATGCCGCCTGGCGCTGCGCCCAATCCCGCGTGTCATGCAGCCGCACCATCCCCAGCGGCCCCGCCATGCCCACCAGCGTGCCCAGGTAGGCCAGCACCCGCCGCGTCCACGGCGCGGCCTGCACCCCGCCGTGGATCAGCATCCGGTGCAGCCCAATCGAGTGCCCCAGGCACAAGGTCGCGGCGCTCATGCCCAGGAACAGCACCACCGCCCCAGGCGTCACATGCACCGGCCCCAACGCCACCGCAGCCACCGTCATGCCGCCGATCCACAGTGAGCGCCCCGGCGCCCACCTGACCCGGCCCTCCGTGGCGGAAGCATCGGGTCCAGCCACCATGCGCGCCGTCGAAGTGCAGGCCATCGGCATCCCTCACCATTAGATATTTAGGCACACAACTAAACAACGCCGAAGCCGGGCTGTCAATCCCTTAGCTTCTCGCCTAAATAGAGTCCGAACTCCCGTCCCGGTGCCCCCATCCATGCAGCGTGTCTTCGAGGCCCTGTCCTCCTCCGTCCGGCGCAAGATACTCGCCTACCTCGCCCACACCGAGCTGAGCGCAGGCGAGATCGCCTCCCGCTTCAGCATGTCCAAGCCCTCCATCTCCCAGCACCTCTCCATCCTGGAGGCGGCGGGCCTGGTCACGAGCGAGAAGCGCGGCCAGTTCGTGTTCTACAGCCAGGTCCGCGAGAACCTGGTCAACACCCTCAACGGCTACGTCCAGGAAGCCTGCCCGGTGTCCCGCCCCCTCAAGAAGGAGAGCGCCGCCCTGGCCGCCCGCCCCGCCCAGGCGCCCGCCGCCAAGGAGGGCTGACCCGGGTGTCCACCCGCCCGCTCTCCGGCGCAGGCTCCATCATGGTGGCGGCGCCCGCAGACCGCGTGCTGGCCGCGCTGCTGGACCCCGCCGTGCTGCAATCCCTGATCCCCGGGGCGCAAACGGTCGAGCAGGTGGGCCACGGCCGCTTCCGCGCCGTGCTGTCCTTCGGCGTGGGCTCCCTGCAAAGCCGCAACACCGTGGAGCTGGAGGCGTTGGGCCTGGACGGCCCCGGCGCAGTCACCCTGACCGGCCACGCCGCCGGCGCGCACGGGGCAGGGGAGGCCACCGGGCAAGTAACCCTGCACGAACGCCGCCCCGGCCGCACCAGCGTCGCCTGGACCTATGCAGGACAGGTCTCCGGCCGCTGGGTCCACGCCGGTGGCCCGCTGCTCCGCTTCTCCGCCAACCTGTTCGTCAACCGCTTCTTCCGCGCTCTGGCCGGGGTCGCGGCGTCCAGTCCGGCGCCTAGTTCCGCAGCGCATCCGCCAGGCTGACCCGTCCGCTGCCGGGCTTCAACGGCTGCGGCTGCGCCGGCCCGGGCGCCCATCCCGTGATGGTCGCCATGCGGAGCGTCACCGGCGTGCGCCCATCCACCTGCGGCAAGGCCGACAACGCCGCCGGAAACAGCGCCCGCGGCGGCGTGCGTCGGTCCCGCAGCGCCACGGCATTCGCCTCCCCTGCGGCGCGCAGATCGTGCAGCAGCGCCAGCGGGCTGGCATAGGCCACGGCGATGCTGTCCACGTCCGCCACCGGCAGCGCGAACCCGGCCCGCTGCATCAGCCCGGCCAAATCCCGCAAATCCGGAAACGGCGACACCCGCGGCGACGCACCCCCCAGCAGCGCAGCCTCCGCCCCCGTCAGCGCCGTCCGCAGCTCCTGCAAGGTGCCCAGGGCGGGAAAGCTGGCCAGCAGCAGCCCATCAGGCTGCAGCGCCTGCCGCAACTGTATCAGCGCGCCAGGCAAGTCGTTGACCCAATGCAGCGACAAGCTCGCCACCACGAGGTCGAAGCTGCCAGGCGCAAACGGCAGCCACTCCTCATCCGCGGCGACGCGCGCCCCGCCGTTGCCCCGCGCCATCGCCGGCGACAGGTCGCAGCTGACCACCTCAACCCCCCGCGCGCGCAGCAGAGGAGCCACGGCGCCCCGCCCCCCCACATCCAGCGCCCGCGTGAAGCGCCGGGTGGTGTCGTCCAGCCGGTCCAGCAGCCGCTCGGCAGCGTCATGCAGGACAGGAGCAACCCGCCCCACCAACGCAGCCGCCCGCTCCCGGTGCAGCCGCACAGCCCGGCGGTCAAAGGGGGTGATATCAGTCATGCCGCCTATGTGCCTTCGGGAAGGATGAGTGCCAAGGCTTTGCTTCCCCCTCTTCCTCCGGGAGAGGCCCGGGGTGAGGAAGGCAGCAAGCGCCATGCCATCTTTTGCAAGCACCGCGCCCTCCACGTCCAAAGCCTGGACGCGCCGCTTTCCCAACCCAGTCCTCGGCCCACTCCGCAGCCCAAGTCCGAAGGGAGCCGAACCATGACAACGCAGCCCCCCTGGACCCCGCGGCGTCCCACCCCCTAGCCTCCCTCCACCATGCCCGCCCCCGCCCAACCCCCAGCCTCCACCCGCGTCCTATCCGCTCTCCGCACCGCCGGCCGCACCCTCCTGGACGCCCTCCTTCCCCCCCACTGCCTCACCTGCGACGCTCCCGTAAGCGCCCCAGGCCAGCTCTGCCTCCGGTGCTTCGGCCGCACCGCCTTCATCACCGCCCCCCTGTGCGACGCCTGCGGCGTGCCGTTCGAGGCCGCGGGCCACGGCGGCCTGCAAGCCGTGTGCGAAGGCTGCCGCCAGCACCCGCCCCCCTGGGGCGCCGCCCGCGCCGCCCTGCGCTACGACGACCAGGCCCGGCGCATCCTGATGCCGTTCAAGTACGGGGACCGCATCGAGACCGCCCGCGCCCTCGCGCCGCACATGGCCCGGGCCGGCGCCGGGCTGCTGGCCCTCGCGGACCTGCTGGTGCCCGTGCCGCTCCACCGCCGCCGCCTGCTGGCCCGGCGCTACAACCAGGCGGCGCTGCTCGCCCAAGCCCTGTCCCGCCTCACCGGCCGGCCCGCCGTCCTGGACGGCCTGCGCCGGGTGCGTCCGACGGCGCCGCTGGGCCAGCGTAGCGCCGCCCAGCGCCGGGCGGAGCTGGCGGGCGCCTTCCAGGTCCGGGCGTCCCGCGCCGGCATCCTGGCGGACGCCCGGGTGCTGCTGGTGGACGACGTGCTGACCTCGGGCGCAACGGCGGAGGCCTGCGCCGCGGCGCTGCTGGCCGGCGGCGCCGCCCGCGTGGACGTCCTGGCCGCGGCCCGCGTGCCAGACCCAAGGACGGCCTGACCCAAGCGTGTCCCGAGCCGCGGCATTGGCGCAGCCAGGCTTGCATCCGCGGCCCCGCCGCCCCACCCCTTGCAGCATCATCGGAGAACCAACGTGCCCGCCATCGAGATCTATACCCAGCCCTGGTGCCCCTACTGCGCCCGCGCCATCAACCTGCTTGATAAGAAGGGCGCCCCCTACCGCGAGATCAGCGCCCCCCACGGCACCCCCGAACGCGAGGAATCCGAGCGCCGCTCCGGACGCAGCACCGTGCCGCAGATCTTCATCGGCGCCCGCCACATCGGCGGCTGCGACGACCTGATGGCGCTCGACCGCGCCGGCGGCCTGGACCCGCTGCTGGCAGCCTGACGCCGGAACAGGAGCGCCAGGACCAGGGACGCCAAGCGCTTGCGCCGCGCGCGGCGCTGGCCATGTTGCACTCATGATCCATTACCAGCTCCGGTGCAGCGCCGGCCACGCCTTCGACGGCTGGTTCCGCGGCAGCGCCGCCTTCGACGCCCAAGCGGAACGCGGCCTGGTCGAGTGCCCGGCCTGCGGCGACACCCGCGTGAACCGCGCCCTGATGGCGCCCCGCATCGCCAAGTCCCGCCCGGTCATGGACGGCAAAGTCATGGACGGCAAGGTCGTGGACAGCAACGTCTTCGACGGCAAGGCGGATGGCTCGGCGGCCAACTTGCCCACCCCCTCGCCCGCTCCCGCCCAGCCCCCGGCGGAGAAGGGCGCGGTCCTCCCCGACAAGGTCCGCGCCGCCCTGCAGCGGATGCGCGCCGAGGTCGAGCGCAACTGCGACTACGTCGGCCCCGACTTCGCCCAGGAAGCCCGCCGCATCCACCGCGGCGAAGCCGACGCCCGCGGCATCTACGGCGAAAGCACGCCCGAGCAGGCCGAGGCCCTGGCCGACGAGGGGATCGAGATCGCCCGCATCCCCTGGCTCCCCCGGGCGGATAGCTGACGGCACGGCCCGCCCCATTCCCGGTATCGCTGCCCACAGCGTGGGGCCGGCTAGCAGGCGGCAGGGCAGGGTATGGTTGCGGCCCGGCAGTGACGGCCCGCGCCGCAGGATGGACAGGCCCGCCCGCTCCAGCACTGGAAAGTTCATTCGCCTGTCATCGCCTACCTTTTCCTAGCCTCAAATCATGCTATAGGCCCGCATCCAATTAATGGGTGCCATGCGCCGCACGCGCGTGGATCAGGGGGAAACCACACATGCTCAACCGCCGCCAGGTCCTGCTTGCCACCGCCGCCGTTGCCGTGACCGGGGTTGTCGCCCCGGCCCTTGCCCAATCGGGCGCACCCATCAAGATCGGCCTCACCGGCCCCATGACCGGCGGCTCCTCCAGCATGGGCGTCTCCATGCGCGACGGCGTGAAGCTCGCCATCGCCGAGATCAACAAGGCCGGCGGCGTCCTGGGCCGCCCGTTGGCGGTGGTCGAGCGTGACGACGAAGCCCGCAACGAGGTCGGCGTCCAGGTCGCGCAGGAGCTGATCAACAAGGAGCGCGTGGTCGCAACCGTCGGCTACGCCAACACCGGTGTCGCCCTGGCCTCCCAGCGCTTCTACCAGGAAGCCGAAATCCCCGTCTTCAACAACGTCGCCACCGGCACCGTCATCACCCAGCAGTTCACGGCGCCCAAGGAGAAGTTCAACTACGTCTTCCGCAACGCCGCCGCCGACAACATCCAGGCCCCCATGATCGTCGAGGAGGCCATCGTCCGCCGCGGCTTCAAGAAGCCCGCCATCCTCGCCGACAGCACCAACTACGGCCAACTGGGCCGCGAGGACCTAGAGCGCGCCCTGGCCGCCAAGGGCGTCAAGGCCGTCGCCACCGAGAAGTTCAACATCAAGGACACCGACATGACGGCCCAGCTCCTGCGGGCCAAGGAAGCAGGCGCCGACGTCATCCTGACCTATGGCATCGGCCCGGAGCTGGCCCAGATCGCCAACGGCCAGGCCAAGCTCGGCTGGAAGGTGCCGCTGATCGGCAGCTGGACCCTCAGCATGAGCAGCTTCCTCGACACCGCCGGCGAGAACGGCAACGGCGCTGTCATGCCTCAGACCTTCATTCAGATGCCCAACACCGCCAAGCGCCGCGCGTTCATCGAGGCCTACCAGGCCGCCTACAAGATAGACCGCATGCCCTCCCCGGTGTCCGCCGCACAGGGCTACGACAGCATCCTGCTGCTTGCCGCCGCCATCAAGCAGGCCGGCAGCACCGACGGCCGCAAGATACGCGAAGCCCTGGAGAATCTGCAGGAGAAGGTCGAAGGCGTGGTGACCACCTACGACCGCCCCTTCACCCCCACCGACCACGAGGCTATCAGCGCCAACATCCCCGTCTTCGGCATCGTCAAGGACGGCAAGATCGTCCCCGCCCACGACGAGGACGTGGCCGGCGATAAGGCCGTCCGCATCAAGCCCAGGGCGTAATTCGCGCTTCCCCCTCTCCCTCCGGGAGAGGGCCGGGGTGAGGGAAGTCTAGCAGCGCCACCCCCCAAGCGCCGCAGACCCCCTCACCGCACCGCGCCATCGGGACCACCGCCCCAGGACCACCGCCCCAGGACTATCGCCCATGCAGATCTTCATGCAGCTCCTGGTCAGCGGCATCGCCGTCGGGATGATCTACGCCGTCATCGCCTTCGGCTACCAACTGACCTTCGCCACCTCCAAGACCCTCAACTTCGGCCAGGGCGAGGCCCTGATGATCGGCGCCCTGGTCGGCCTCACCGTCGCCAGCTACATCGGCTACTGGGCCATGCTGCCCGTCGTGCTCCTGTTCGGCCTGGCCCAGGGCAGCGCGGTCGAGTGGCTGGGCGTCCGCCGCGCCATGAAGATGAAGTCCGAATCCGGATGGATCATGGCCACCATTGCCATCGGCATCATCCTGAAGAATGTCGCCGAGAACGTCTGGGGCCGCGACGACCTCAAGTTCCCGTCCCCCTTGCCCGAAGCCCCCATCAACATCGGCGGCGTCCGCATCCTGCCGATGGAGATCGTCATCGTCGTCGGAGCCCTGGCCCTGATGCTGGCGGTCGAGCTGTTCAACCGCCGCAGCGTCTATGGCAAGGCCGTGGTCGCCACCGCCAACGACCGCGACGCCGCGGGCCTCATGGGCATCAACACCGGCCAGGTCATCACCTTCAGCTACGCCCTCAGCAGCCTGACCGCCGCCTTCGCCGGCGTGCTGGTGGCCCCCGTGACGCTGACCGGCGCCACCATGGGCGCCGTGCTGGGCCTCAAGGCCTTCGCCGTCGCCATCATCGGCGGCCTCTCCTCCGGCCTGGGCGTCATCGTCGGCGGCCTGATCCTGGGCATCACCGAAACCATGACCGGCTTCTATCTCTCCACCGGATACAAGGACGTGCCCGGCCTGGTGCTGCTGCTCCTCGTCCTGTCGCTCAAGCCATCCGGGCTGTTCGGCAAGCGCACGATCAAGAAGGTCTGACCACCATGTCCCACGCGGAGCCGCAAGCCACGCCCATCCTGTCCGCGCCGCAAGCCGCCAAGCCCGGCTTGGCGCTCGGCGGCCTGAAGTCTGTGCTGCTGATCCTGGCGGCGGCCGTGTTCCCCTTCGTGGTCACCAACCCCTACTACCTGCACCTCGCCGTGCTGATCGCCATCTTCTCCATCCTGCTCCTCGGCCTGGACGTGGTGTTCGGCTACACCGGTGAGGTGTCGCTGGGCCACGCCGCCCTGCTCGGCATCGGCGCCTACACCGCCGGCGTCCTGAACTTCCACTACGGCGTCAGCATGTTGGCCGCCCTGCCCGTGGCAGTGGTGGTGACGACTCTGTTCGGCCTCATGCTGGCCCTGCCGGCCCTGCAAGTGACCGGCCCCTACCTGGCCATGGTCACGCTCGCCTTCGGCACTATCGTGCAGATCCTCATCAACGAGATGACGTTCCTCACCAACGGTCCCCTCGGCATCACCCTGCAGAAGCCGGTCTTCGTGGACGTCCGCGACTTCTCCGACCGCATCCCCTTCTTCGACATGTCCGCCGCCCGCATGCGCGAGTTCAACTTCTACTTCGTCGCCGCGGCGTTCCTCCTGCTGACCATCCTGATGGTCAACCGCCTCATCGCCAGCCGCTACGGCCGCGCGTTCGAGGCGCTGCGCGACGCCCCCATCGCCTCCGACTGCATGGGCGTCAGCGTCTATAAGCACAAGGTCATGGCCTTCGGCTGCAGCGCCGGCCTCGCCGGCCTCGCCGGCGTCCTGTTCGCCTACTCCGAGCAGTATATCGCCCCCAACAACTTCGGGATCGAGCTGGCCATCCAGTTCATGCTCGCCGTCACCCTGGGCGGCCGCAAAAGCCGCGTCGGCCCCATGCTCGGCGCCCTTATCATCGTCATGCTCCCGGCCCTGCTCTCGGACATCGAGCTGTTCCGCATCATCGCCGGCATCATCGCCGCGGTCGCCGTCGTGGCCGGCGCGGTCGGGCTGCGCCGCGCCGCGCCCGAGGACCGCCGCGGCATCCTGGTCCCCGTCGCCCTATGCATGGCCTTCTTCGTCTTCTCCCTGCTGCTCGACAAGATCACCGACTACAAGCTGTCCATCTTCGGCGCCATGATCCTGTTCGTCGTCTATTACCTGCCCGACGGCATCTGGGGCTTCGTCCGCCAGGCCCTGTCCACCCTCCGCCCTGGCCTCTTCCAGGCCCACGCCGTCATCAACGCGCACGGCGACGACGCCCACGTCTGGTCCGCCGCCGCCCCGAATGTGGTCGCCGGCAAGCCGCTGCTGGAGGTCGAACAGATCGTGATGCAGTTCGGCGGCCTGAAGGCCCTGAACCAAGTGGACCTCCGCGTCATGCCCGGCACCATCCACGGCCTCATCGGCCCCAACGGCTCCGGCAAGAGCACCATGATGAACGTCCTCACCGGCATCTATGTGCCCACCGCCGGCGACATCAAGCTGGAGGGCCGCAGCATCGCCGGACGCAAGCCGCCCGAGATCGCCGCCGCCGGCGTCGCCCGCACCTTCCAGAACGTGCAACTGTTCGGCGAGCTGACCCTGATCGAGAACGTCCTCGTCGGCCTGCACCACACCTACCAAGGCTCCCTAGCCGAGGTCGCCGCCGCCACCCCCCGCTCCCGGCGGGAGGACGCCGCCGCCAAGGTCCGCGCCGCCAGCCTGCTCCGCTTCGTGGGCCTGGAGGCTCTGGCGAACGAGGAGGCCCGCAACCTCCCCTACGGCAAGCAGCGCGTGCTGGAGATCGCCCGCGCCCTCGCCCTGGACCCCAAGCTGCTCCTGCTCGACGAACCCGCCGCCGGGCTGACCGCCCCCGACATCAAGGAGCTGATCGCCATCGTCCGCAAGGTGCGCGACCACGGCATCACCCTCATCCTCATCGAGCATCACATGGATGTCGTGACCGCCCTATGCGACACCGTGACAGTCCTGGACTTCGGCCAGAAGATCGCCGAGGGCGCCCCGGCAGCGGTCCAGGCCGACGAGCGCGTCATCAGCGCCTACCTGGGCGGCGCCGTCGCCGAGGCCGCGTAGATGCTCGTCGTCGAAGGTCTCCGCGCCGGCTATGGCAAGGTCCAGGTGCTGCACGGCCTGGACATGCGTATCGAGGCCGGGCAACTCGTCACCCTGATCGGCAGCAACGGCGCCGGCAAGACCACCACCCTGCGCGCCCTGTCCGGCATGATCCGGCCCGAGGCCGGGCGCATCATGCTCGGCGGCACGGACGTGGCCGGCATGCCCGCCCACGCCATCACCCGGCGCGGCCTCGCCCACTCCCCCGAAGGCCGCCGCGTGTTCGCCACCATGTCGGTCGTGGACAACCTGACGATGGGCGCCTTTCCCCGCCTGACCGGCAGCCGCCCCAAGGGCGACGTAGGCGCCGACCTCGACCGCATGTTCACCCTCTTCCCCCGCCTGGCCGAACGCCGCCCCCAACTCGCCGGCACCCTCTCCGGCGGCGAGCAGCAGATGCTCGCCATGGCCCGCGCCCTGATGCTGAACCCCGACGTGCTGCTGCTGGACGAACCCTCGATGGGCCTATCCCCGCGCCTGGTGTCCGAGGTGTTCGCCACCATCGGCCGCCTGAAGGAAGCCCGCATCACGATGCTCTTGGTGGAGCAGTTCGCCGCAGCCGCCCTGGAGGTCGCCGACTTCGGCTACGTCATGGAGAACGGCCGCCTAGCCGCAAGCGGCCCGGCAGCCCAGCTGCGCGACGACCCGGCGGTCCGGGCGGCCTACTTGGGGGCGGCGCATTAAGGTGTCTGCTGGATTAAGAACCGATCCACGTGAGAAGTTATACTTGGAGGTTTCCGCTCAAGTCCAACATCACTGTAGGAAGCTCCCTGCCTGCCGTGGACAGCTCAGTCAATCTCTATAGAGCTGGGAATGATTGAGGTTTCTGAAAAGAGAACATTCGGTCGAGTCCTCGATAGAGCTACAGGATCAAGGCCGACGCCGAGCGTACCCTCAGTTGCGTACGAGTATCGGGAGACAAGTAGGTCTTCACATCCATCGCCATCGAGATCGGCACGCAGCATCTCACGTAATTGCAGTCCTGCCCATTCGAACTCAATATTGACTAGGGTCTAGGGACGAAGTTTCGCCGGGATAGGTGGCCACGGGGCGGCTTCGC
>CAXUHB010000041.1:0-34241 GCA_964250755.1 uncultured Acetobacteraceae bacterium
GCGGCTTCGGCTTCCTGGGCGGCCCCGGCGAGACGCAGATCGAGGCCGACCGGCGGCTGATCGGCGACCGTATCGTGCGCGTGAAAAAAGACCTGGAGGGCGTGCGCCGCACCCGCGGCCTGCACCGCAGCGCCCGTGCCCGGGTGCCGCATCCCGTGGTGGCGCTCGTCGGCTACACCAACGCGGGCAAGTCCACGCTGTTCAACGCGCTCACCGGTTCGGACGTCCACGCGCAGGACCAGTTGTTCGCAACCCTGGATCCGACGATGCGTGGCCTGCGCCTGCTATCGGGCCGCCGGGTGATCCTGTCGGACACCGTGGGCTTCATCAGCGACCTGCCGACCGAGCTTGTGGAGGCATTCCGCGCCACGCTGGAAGAGGTCAGCGAAGCCGACGTGATCCTGCATGTCCGCGACGTGGCGCATCCGGACACGATGGCGCAGCGGGCCGACGTGACCGCCGTGCTGGATGGTATGGTCAAGGACGGTGCCCTGGACGCAGCTTGGCCATCCCGCACGCTGGAAGTGCTGAACAAGGCGGACCTGATGGGTGGCATCGCCAACGTGCCGATGCGGGAGGGCTGCGTTCCGGTGTCCGCCATCACTTGCGACGGCCTCCCCGACCTGATGCGCGCCATAGACGCCCGGCTGTCTTCCGCGATGGAGATGGCCGACTACCACCTGCCGTCCTCGGACGGCGCGCGCATTGCCTGGCTGTATGAGCATGGCGAGGTGCTGGACCGCCGCGACGACGACGACGGCATTCACGTCCAGGTGCGGATGCTTCCAGCCGACCGGGCGCGGTTTGAGCGGGAGCCGTGACGTCAGCCGACCTCGTGGAGATCGTGCAACTCGTGCGTGCGGTGGCCCGGACCGAGATCATGCCCCGGTTCCGTGCCTTGCAGCCCGGCGACATCACGGCGAAGTCCGGTCCCTTGGACCTGGTCAGCATCGCCGACGAGCAGGCGGAGGCGCGGCTTTCCACCGGCCTGCACCGCCTGTTTCCCGGATGCGCCATCGTTGGCGAGGAAGCGGCAACCCGTAACCCCCGCATCATGGCCGCCATCGCCGATGCGGACCTGTGCTTTATCGTTGATCCCGTGGACGGGACGGCCAACTTCTGCGCGGGCCTGCCGCTGTTCGGCGTCATGGCCGCCGCGACCCGGCAGGGCGAAGTCGTGGCCGCCATCATCCATGATCCCGTCGGCGACGACACCGCGGTGGCGCTGCGCGGGGAGGGGGCTTGGATGGAGGATGCCGCTGGGCGCCGCACGCCGATGCGGGTTGCCGCACCGGTACCCGTGGCACAGATGGCCGGCTCGGTGTCATGGCGCTACATGACTCCGGCCCAGCAAGCGCTTGTGTGCCCCAACCTACCGCGCGTGGCCGCCGCATGGGACTACCGCTGCGCCGCGCACCAGTATCGCATCCTGGCCGCTGGGCATTGCCACTTTGCGGTTTATGCGCGCCTGCTGCCCTGGGACCACGCCGCCGGCTGGCTGCTGCACCAGGAGGCCGGCGGCTGGTCCCAACGCTTCGACGGCAGCGCCTACCGGGCATCGGAGACCACTGGTGGGCTGGTGCTGGCCCCAGACCGGGAAAGCGGCCTGGCGTTGCAGGACGCGCTATTCAACGCCTAGCGCGGAGGCGGGTGATGCTCGCCCTGCTGGCATTGGCGGCACTGGCGGCGACTAGCCTTCCACTATCCGTTGTGCTGGCGGGGCTGCTGCTGTCCGCACCCAAGCCGGCCGTCATCGGCCCGGCACCGGCTATACTGGCAGGTGCTCAGGATGTTACTTTTGCATCCACTAGTGGCGCGATGCTGCGTGGCTGGTGGATGTCGGGCCAACCTGGGCACGGCGCCGTCGTGCTGATGCACGGCGTGCGGTCCAACCGCCTGCAACTGGCCGAGCGTGCGCGGCTGCTGTCTGCGCGGGGTATGGCCGTGCTGCTGTTCGACTTCCAGGCGCATGGCGAAAGCAGCGGGCGCCGGATTACCTTCGGCAAGCTGGAGGGGTTGGACGCCGCCGCAGCGGTCCGCTTCGCCCGGGACCACGCTCCCGGCAAGCGCCTGGGTGCGGTCGGCATCTCCTTGGGTGGTGCTGCGGCGCTGCTCGCCCCGTCAGCGCTGGACGTGGACGCGCTGGTGCTGGAGGCCGTGTATCCCACCATTGGCCAGGCCCTGGACGACCGGCTTCGGGCAGCGCTGGGCGGGCTCGCCGGGCCGGTCGCCATCGCCGTGCTCAGCCCGCAGTTCAAGCTGCTGATGCCCATGGTGCTCGGCGTTCATCCGCAGGAGTTGCGTCCAGTGGACCGGATCGGGAAGGTGAGGGCGCCTGTCCTCCTTGCCACCGGTGCCGACGACGACCACACGACGCTTGCGGAGACCCAGGACATGCTGGCCCACGTAACGGCAGAGCGTCAGCTATGGGTGGTGCCCGGCGCGCGTCATGTGGACCTGCAAGCCTACGCGCCGGCCGAGTATGACCAGGTGGTCACGGCCTTCCTGGACCGGCATCTCTGCCGAGCCAATTAGCCCTGCGTCCGCTCCGCTGCCTTCGCCTCGATCCACTGTGCTTCCATCTGCTCAAGAGTCGCGTCGGCGGGCGCCAACCCGTCGTCGGCAAGCCGGTCCTCAACGAAGCGGAAGCGGCGGCTGAATTTGGCGCAGGCAGCAGTCAGGCAGGCCTCCGGGTCCACGCCCAGCTTGCGGGCGAGGTTGGCGGCGACAAACAGCAGGTCTCCCATTTCATCCGCAATGCGGGCCGGGTCGGCGCCGGGCAACTCGGCCTGCAGCTCGGCAACTTCCTCGTCCAGCTTTGCCAGGACCGCAGCCGGGTCCGGCCAGTCGAAGCCGACCCGGGCGGCGCGGCTGGTCAACTTGGCGGCCAGCGTCAGCGCCGGCAGCCCGGCGGCCACGCCGTCCAGCACGCCGGATTGCTGCCGGGCTGTGCGCTCAGCCTGCTTCACCGCCTCATAGCCGCCGACAGGAGCATCGGCACTGGGCGCAAAGATGAGCGGGTGCCGGCGGACCATCTTGTCGGCGATGGCGCGCGCCACGTCCGCGAAGGCGAACGCACCGGCTTCCTCGGCAATGCGGGCGTGATAGACAACTTGGAGCAGAAGGTCGCCGAGTTCGTCTGGCAGCGCCGCCATGTCATTGCGGGCGATGGCGTCCGCGACCTCGTAAGCCTCCTCAATGGTGTAAGGGGCGATGGTGGCAAAGGTCTGCACCTGGTCCCACGGGCAGCCCGTTGCGGGGTCGCGCAGGCGGACCATGACGTGGAGGAGGCGGGCCAGCTCGGCCTGGGCCTGCGCCGTGTCACTCACGCTCCCAACCCCTGCCAACACTTATCGTAGAATATATATTATGGAACATCGCGGGCAGCCCACGCAGGTTGGGAATGGGTTGGCGCTGCACAGATCATCCCGCCACCTCCAGGACCAGCCCATCATGCGCCGGCTCGATATGCGGCGGCAGGTGGTCCGCCAGCCAGCCCCAGTCCACGTCGTGGCCCATGTGCGTCAGCACCACCCGCCGCGGCTGCAGCCGTTCCGACCATGCCAGCACTTGATCCAGATTGGCGTGCGTCTTGTGCGCCTTGCGCTGGAAGCAGTCCACGACCCAGGTGTCCACGCCCGCCAGCGCCTCGAACGCCGCATCGTCCAGCACCGCCACGTCAGTCGAGTAGCCGAACCCGCCCACCCGCAGGCCCAAGGTCGGCATATAGCCGTGATCCTGCTCGAACAGCCGCACCTGCAAACCAGCGACCTCCACCATACCGCCCGGCGTGACCTCCCGCGGCACCAGCACCGGACGGAAGAACCAAGGCTGCGAGGTCCAGGGCTTGAAGGCGTAGTCGAACCGCTTGTCCAGTTCCTCCAACGTCCGCGCGGTCGCAAAGGCGTCCAGCGGACGCCCGGCGATGCGGTTCAGGATGCGCACGTCGTCTATGCCCAGCACATGATCGGCATGGGCATGCGTGAAGAGGACCGCGTCCACCCGCGGCACGGCACAATTCAGAAGCTGCTGGCGCATGTCGGGCGACGTATCCACCAGCAGCCGCTCGCCTGCAGGTCCCTCTATGACGATGCTGGACCGGGTGCGGCGGTTGCGCGGCTCCGCCGGGTCGCAGGCGCCCCAGTCCCCGCGCCCGTCCGCGCCGCCCAGCTGCGGCACGCCGGCGGACCCGCCGCATCCCAGGATCGTGACTCGCGGCACCGCTACGCCGTGCGTGGGAACAGGCGGCGGAAGTTCGCAGTCGTCAGAGCCGCAACAGCGTCCGGGGTCATGCCCCGCACCTCGGCCAGCACCGCTGCAGTCTGGGTGACCCAAGCGGGTTCGTTACGTTTCCCGCGATGCGGGACGGGGGCCAGGTACGGCGCATCGGTCTCCACCAGCAGCCGCTCCGCCGGCACGTCCCGGGCCATATCACGCAGCCCGGACGACTTTGGGAAGGTTAACATGCCGGAGAAGCTGACGTAGCCGCCCAGCCCCAGCGCCACGCCCAGCAAACCCTGCCCGGAGCTGAAGCAGTGCAGCAACAGCGCATACGGCCCGCCGGTCTCCCATTCCTCCTTGAGAATACGTCCGATGTCGTCGTCGGCGTTCCGGGCGTGGATTGCCAGCGGCAGACCAGACAGGCGTGCAGCCCGGATGTGCTGGCGGAAGCTCGCCTGCTGCGCGTCCCGCGGCGAAAGGTCGTAGTGGTAGTCCAGCCCGGACTCGCCAATGCCGATGACGCGCGGGTCCGCCGCAAGGGCGGCGATGGTTTCGGCGTCGGCCACCGGTCCCTCCCCTGCATTGTGCGGATGCACGCCGACCGTGCACCACACGCCGGGACGCCGGGCCATGGCGATCAGGTCCGGAGCTTGCGCCAGGCGCGTGCTGATCGTCACCACCTCGGCAACCCCGGCAATCGCAGCACGCGCCAGCACGGCGTCGAGTTCGTCCCCGAACGTATCGAGGTGGCAGTGCGAGTCGATCAGCACGGCCGGCTACGCCGCCTCGATGTAGCGCGGGAACACGCCCTGCGGGGCCGGGAGCGCGACCGCCGCGGACACCGGTTCCGCCAGCGCCGCCAGGCTCCGCCCGCTCTCGGGCACCCCAAGCTGGTCCAGCATTCGGGACATGCTGCCCGGCATGAACGGCTGCAGCACCGTCGCCACGGCCCGGATCACCTGCGCCAGCACGCCAAGCACCGTCGCCATGCGCGCCGGGTCGGTGCGGCGCAGCGCCCAGGGCGCTTGATGGTCTATGTAGGCGTTGGCGGCGCGCACAACCCGCCAAACATCCTCCAGCGCGTCCCCAAAGGCGAGGCGGGCCATGTGGCCACGCAGCAAGTCCGGCAAGGCCGCGGCGGCATCCAGCAGCGCGGCGTCCTCCGCCGTCGCTGAACCGCGCTCCGGCAGGATGCCGCCCAGGTTCTTCGCGACCTGGCTCAGCGTCCGCTGCCCCAGGTTGCCCAGGTCGTTCGCCAGCTCCACGTTCATGCGCCGGACGAGCGCCGCGTCGCTGTAGTCGCCATCGCCGCCAAACGGCACCTCGCGCAACAGGAAGTAGCGCACGGGGTCCAGGCCGTAGCGCCCCACCAGCGCCGCCACGTCTATGGCGTTGCCGAGCGACTTGCTCATCTTCTCGCCGCCAGCAGTCCACCATCCGTGGCCGAAAATGGTGCGCGGCACAGGCAGCCCTGCTGCCATCAGCAGGGCCGGCCAATAGACCGCGTGGAAGCGGATGATGTCCTTGCCGACCAGGTGGACGTTCGCCGGCCAGAACGGCCAGCGCGGCGCGTCCTCGTCCGGCCAGCCCAGGGCAGACAAGTAATTGGTCAGCGCGTCCACCCAGACATACATGACGTGCGCCGGGTCGTCCGGCACCGGCACGCCCCAAGTGAAGCTGGTCCGGCTGATCGAGAGGTCGCGCAGGCCGCCTCGGACGAAGCTGGCGACCTCGTTCCGCCGGCTGGCCGGCTGGATGAACTCCGGATGCCGCTCATACAGCGCGAGCAGGCGGTCACCCCATGCGGACAGACGGAAGAAGTATGACGGCTCCCGCACCCATTCGACCGGTGCCCCGCTTGGCGCGGTGCGGGTGCCGTCGGCCCGGGTGACCAGTTCGCCCTCATCGTAAAACGCCTCGTCCCGGACGGCATACCAGCCCTCGTAGGCGCCAAGATATATCTCGCCCCGCTCCTGCAACCGGCGCCACAGCGCCTGGCAGGCGCGCTTGTGGCGGTCCTCCGTCGTGCGGATGAAGTCGTCGTTGGACACGCCCATCAGCGCAGACATCGCCTCGAACTGCTTCGAGACGCTGTCCACGAAGGCTTGCGGCTCCATCCCGGCGTCATGGGCGGCCTTCTCGACCTTCTGGCCGTGATCGTCCGTGCCGGTCAGGAAGAACACCTCATGCCCGTCCAGCCGGTGCCAGCGCGCCAGCACGTCGGCGGCAACGGCAGTGTAGGCGTGGCCGATGTGCGGCGCGCCGTTCACGTAATAGATCGGGGTTGTGACGTAGAAGCGGCTCATCTTGCGTTCGGCATGGGGGCGTTCAGCAGGTCCAATCCCGAGACGATGGCGTGCCGCTTGTCCAGGTTGAACCGCTCGGTCTCGTCTTGCAGGCGCGTGAGCGCTTGCCACAGATCGCCCCATTCGGCCAGGGGTCGCGTGGCGGCCAGCCGGCGTTGCGCCGGGTCGCCGCCGCCCCGTGCCGCCGCCCGCGCCGCCGCACTGACCGCGGCGCGCAACAGGTCCATGAAGGTCGAGTAGCCGCCCTCGTTGCGCGCCAGCTTGTCAGCGACATCGTAGGCCCGCAGCGCCGACACCCGCGGCACCTCCCGCAGCACGTCCGCGACCAGCTTGGCCACGGCAAGCCCGCCCTCCTCCGCCAGCGCCGCCGCGCGGCCCGGGGACCCCTCGGCCAGGGCGGCCAGCCCTGCCCTGTCATCCGCCGGCGCGTCCGGCATCGCCAGGGCCAGGACCTCGGCCGTCTGCTGTTCCGTCAGCGGCTGCAGGCGCAACTGGCGGCAGCGGCTGCGTATCGTCGGCAGCAGCCGCCCCGGCGCGGCGCAGGCCAGCAGCAGGATAGCGCGCGGCGGCGGCTCCTCCAGCACCTTCAACAAGGCGTTGGCGGCGTTGCGGTTCAGGTGCTCGGCCCCGTCCACCACCACCACGCGCCAGCCGCCCTCGGCCGGGGTCAGGCGCAGGAAGTCGGCGACGGCGCGCACGTCGTCCACGACGATCTCCGCCCGCACGCGCTTGCGCTTGTCGTCCCACGCGCGCTCTACCGTCAGCAGGTCCGCATGGCTTGCCACTGCAATCCGCCGGAACACTGGGGAGGCCGGGTCGTCCGGGTCCGTGCCAGGCGGTGCCAGCAGGTGCCGGGCGAATCGGTAGGCCAGCGTCGCCTTGCCGATGCCGGCTGGCCCGGTGACCAGCCAGGCGTGATGCACCCGGCCTGCGCCAAGGGCTTCATCCATCGCAGCAACGGCGTCGGCATGGCCGATCAGGGCCGGGTTGGCACGCGGCTCAACCATCAGGACGTGAAATGCGGAAGCAGGGCCGACACGGCGGCCCACGCTGCCACCTGCACGTCCTCTTCAGTCCCGTTGGCATCAAGGACGACGCAGCGGTCCGGCTCCGCCGCCGCAATGGCCATGAACCCGGCGGCAACGCGCGCATGGAACGCGGCATCCAGCGCCTCATACCTGTCCGAAGGCGCGCCCCGGACCGCCAGTCGCGCCGCGGCCACGGCGGGCAAGACCTGCATCACCAGCGTCAGGTCGGGCCGCCGCGGCAGCAACTGGGTCAGCGCCGCAATCAGCGCCCGGTCGGCACCCAGCCCGAAGCCCTGGTAGGCCATGGTCGAGTCGGCAAAGCGGTCGCACACGACCACCTTGCCCGCCGCCAAAGCGGGCTGCACCGTGCGGGCCAGGTGCTCGGCCCGTGCCGCAAAGTGCAGATGAATTTCCGCAGGCAGCGACCAGTCATGCTCGCCGGACAACAGCAGGCCGCGCAGCACCTCGGCCCCCGGTGCCCCGCCGGGTTCGCGGGTCAGCAGCGCAGGATGGCCGGCAGCGTCCAGAGCGGCCACGAGGCGGCGGGCCTGGGTGCTCTTGCCCGCCCCCTCTCCGCCCTCCAGTGTGATGAACACCCGGCGGCTACGACCCCAGGATGTAGCGCGACATGACGGCCATCGCCCGCCCGGGCACGCCAAGCCGCGGCACGTCGGCGCCGGCCAGCAGCGGCACGTTCATCGCCGGCACGCCCTGGCCGGATACCGTCAGCTTCCCCAGCTCATCCCCGCGGTTGACCGGGGCGGGCACGGGGTTGGCGTATTCGACCGTGATCTTGGCACTCTTGCGCCACTGGCGCGGCATGGTCAGCACCAAATCCCTGCCGCCGACCAGCGGCACCGTGGGGCGGGCGCCCAGCCAGACCTTGGCGTTGTCCACCGTGTCCCCGGCCGTGAACAGGGTGACATTCTCGAACTCGCGGAAGCTCCACTCCAGCAGCCGCTCACTCTCCTCCGCACGCTGCTTCATGCTGTTCATACCGTTGGCGACGACGATCACCCGGCGCCCGGCCCGCTGCGCGCTGGCCACCAGGCCGTAGCCGCCGGCGTCGGTGTGCCCGGTCTTCAACCCGTCCGCGAGGCCCTTCTGCACCAGAGGGTTGCGGTTCTGCTGCTCGATGTTGTTGTACTTGAACGATTTCTCGTTGTCGTACTTGTAGTATTCCGGGAAGTCGGTGATCAGCCGCCGGGCCAGGGTGGCGATGTCGCGGCAGGACATCAGCTGGTTGGCATCCGGCCAGCCCGTGCTGTTGCGGAAGCTGCTGCTGACCAGGCCCAGCTCCTTGGCCTTCTGGTTCATCAGCTCGGCGAAGCCCTCCTCCGACCCGGCCACCGCCTCCGCCAGCACGACGCAGGCGTCGTTGCCGGACTGGACGATCATGCCGCGGATCAGGTCCTCCACCTTCACCGAGCCACCCTGGGGCACGAACATCTTGCTGCCCTGCATCTTCCAGGCGCGGTCGCTGACCGGCAGATCTTGCGTCAGGTTGAACCGCCCGGCTTTGAGCAGCCCATAAACGATGTAGGCCGTCATCAGCTTGGTCATGGACGACGGCGGCATCGCCGCGTCGCCCTCCTTGTCCAGCAGGGTTGCGCCGGTGTTGAAGTCCAGGATCAGCGCATACTTGGCCGCGGTGTCTATCGGACCCAGCGGCGTTTGGGCGGGAGTGCCGGTGGGGGCTGCCTCCTGATGCCGACTACCGCCGCGACGGGGCGGGGCGGCCAGGGCAGCACCAGGCGCCAACGTGGCACCCGCGGCCAGAAGGGTTCTACGATCCAGCATGGCCCCGCGCTCCTACTCCACGACGATGCGTGCATCGGTTACTCCCGCACGCACCGCACGGTCCAGCGCAGAGTCAGCGGCGGGCACATCAGCGTAAGGTCCGGCGCGCACGCGGAACACCTGGCCGCGCCCGGCCTGTCCAACTTCCACCCGCGCGACGCCGCCCAGGCGGGCGCTGACTTGGTCGGCATAGGCGCGAAGGCCGAACTCCCCTGCCCTAATCCACAGCTGGCCCGGCGCAGGCGCGACCTGCGTCACAGCGCCCGGCAAGCGGTCCGGGACAGCATCAAGCATGGCTTTGCTGGCAGCCGAAGACCTGGCGCTGACGGCCCTGGTGGGCGGGGACTGGATGACGCCGCGCGGTGCCGCCAGAGCCTCAGCCGTCACCGTCACGCGCGGGGCTGCGGTCACCGCCTTGGGACCTGTGCTGAGCGCGTCGCGCAACGTCTGGCTTGGCTCACTTTCCACCTGAACCCGCACCTGCCCGATGCCGTCCGGCGGAATGTCCAGAAGGCGGGCGGCGGCGCGCGTCAGGCCGAGGAGCCGTCCGGGGTTGGCCGGGCCGCGGTCGTTGACGCGCAAAAGGATTTGCCGCCCGGTTTTCAAGCTCGTGACCCGGATGATTGCAGGAAGCTGCAACGTCGGATGCGCCGCCGCCATCGCGCTGCCATCGTAAGCCTCGCCATCCGTCGTCAGTCCCGTGCGGTCCGGTAGCACCTCGGCCAGGCCCGTGGCGTCAAGCTGGAAGTCCTCCGCCGGATAGCGCCACACGCCGCCGGCCCGGTAGGCCGGCCCAACCATATAGCGCGGCCCCGCCATCTCTGCAGGCCTGTGCGGCGTGCAGGACGCAAGCAGCACCCCTGCCAGCATCAGCCGCGGCAGGGTCACACCACTGCCGAGTCGCCCAGGAGCCCGACCGCCAGCGCGTAGAAGTCGGACGGGTTGTAGCGGCGTATCGCGCCGAAGTTGGCATAGACCATGTAGCCGTCGCCCGGAGAGATCCCGTCCGGGATCACCAGCGCGCCAACCGGCTCGGGCCGCGTAAATGGGGTGCCGTCGTCGCGCACCACGCCCGCGCGCATCCACTCGCCCAGGCTGCGCCTGTTGTCCCGTCCGCCTGCGATGCCCGGCGGCACGCGCACCGCCTGCCCCCACGGCTCCCCAGAGCGCCAGCCATTCTTGGCCAGGTAGTTGGCGATGGAGCCGAACACGTCGGCCTTGTTGTTCCAGATGTCGCGCCGCCCGTCCCCGTCGAAGTCCACGGCAAGCTTGAGGTAGGAGCTGGGCATGAATTGCGGCTGCCCCATCGCCCCGGCCCAGCCGCCGGTCATCTGCGCCGCGGTCACGTCGCCCGCGTCCAGGATGCGGAGGGCGTTCAGCAGCTCGCTCCGGAAATAGGCCGCCCGCCGCCCCTCGAAGGCAAGGGTCGAGAGCGCCTCGACCAGCCGGTAATTGCCCTTGTTGGCGCCGAACGCGCTCTCGATGCCCCAGATGCCCATGACCACGCCGGGGTCCACGCCGAAGCGTTGCTGCACCTGGGCGAGCAGGGCGCTTTCCCGCCCGTAGTTGTCCCGAGCGGCCTGGATGCGGGTGCCCGGCAGGACGCGGGCGCGGTATTCCGGCCAGGTCAGCGTGAACTCCGGCTGCTTGCGATCCAGCTCGATCACGCGGGGGTTGGGTTGCACGCCTGCGAAGGCGGATTGCAGCGTCGCCTCTCGGATGCCGGCCCGACGCGCTTCCGCCTTCACCCCGGCGACGAACGCGCCAAAGGCGTCCTGCGCGCGAGCCGGACCGGCTGCTAGAAGAGCGGGGGCGGACAGGATCAGGCTGCGGCGGTTCAACATGGGGTCCATGTGCCACAGCGTGAACGGGGGCGGCAATCGGCTTGAAGCCGGGCCGGCATCGGAGCCATCCTGCTGCCAACAATACCTGGGAGAAGCGTCATGGGCGCAACCGCCGGCCTTGCGGCCTTCACCGCGACAATAGACCGTGATTGCCTGCCGCCCGAGGTCGTGCGGCGGACAAAGCTGCTCGTGCTGGATTTGGTGGGCAACATCGTCCGAGCGCGGCACGAGGCGGAGAGCACCCCGTCGCTGCTGTCCGCTGCCCGGGTGCTGGGAGTGGCTGCCGGCAGCAACGCCGTGTTCGGGGACTGCGCCCGCTATACCCCGGCCGGCGCCGCATTCCTGAACGCCGCGCTTGGGCACTCCCTGGACTTCGACGATACCCACGCCGCCGGGTCGCTGCATCCGGGTTGCCCGGTGATCCCTGCGGCGCTGGCCGCGGGGGAGATGACGGGGGCGAGCGGGGCGGACGTGCTGGCCGGCATCGTCGCCGGATATGAGGTGACGTGCCGCATCGCGCTCGCGCTGCCGGCGGCGGACCACTATGCCCGGGGCTTCCACCCGACCAGCACCTGCGGCGCGTTCGGTGCTGCGGCGGCGGCGGCGCGGGTGTTCGGGCTGGAGGCGGACGGGGTGGCGTCGGCGCTGGGCATCGCGCTCAGCCAGTCCGCAGGGAGCCTGCAATTCCTGGCGAACGGCGCCTGGACCAAGCGGTTCCAGGTGGGGTGGGCGTGCATGGGCGGCCTGGCGGCGGCGGTGCTGGCGCGGGAAGGCTTCAAGGGCGCCGCGGACGCCATCGAGGGCACGCATGGCTTCCTGCGCGCCTACGCACCTGATCCCATCCCGGACCGGGCGACGCAGAACCTGGGCACAGTGTTCGAGCTGATGCAGACCGCCGTGAAGCCGTATCCTTCCTGCCGCTATGGCCATGCCGGCATAGACGCCGCCCTGGCGATGCGGGCGGAGGATGGCCTTGATCCCAGTACAATTGAGAGCGCCACCCTGGGCCTGCCCGAAGCAGGGATGCGGCTGATCGGAGAGCCGGCCGCGCAGAAATCCCATCCGCAGTCGGTCGTGGACGGCCAGTTCAGCGGCCCGTTCGTAATCGCGGCGGCGCTGATGACGGGCGGGATGGGTTGGGATAGCTACGCCGCGCTGCACGACCCGGCATTGCACGTCTTGATGGGCCGCATCCGGTGCGAGCGGGATGCCGAAGTGCAGTCCCACGCACCGGGCCATATGGCAGGGCGCCTGACGGTCGTTGCAGGCGGGCGAACGTACGGCCGCCTCGTCGTGGTGCCCAAGGGAGAGCCGGACAACTTCCTGACCGACGCCGAACTGCGCGCGAAGTTCACCGGCCTGGCCGGCCCGGTACTCGGCGCGGACCGCACGGAACGGCTGGCAGAAGCGATAATTACCCTGGACACCGCACCTGGCGTCGGCGGGCTGATGCGCCTGGCCTCGCCGCTCAGCGGCGCGAGGCTGGCGGGCGATTGACGCCGCTCCCTCTTCCTCCGGGGTCAAACTGCGAAGCAGTTTACGGCCGGGGTGAGGAAGGCCGACAGCACAGCGTTGTCCAGCGAAGAGCCAGGGCCTCCTATGGAGATGGTCAGTGCTCGCCGCTTCCCTCGCCCTACCCCTCTTCCGGAGGAAGAGGGAGCCAGTAGCAGCCCCTAGCTGAACATCCCCGACTTTGGGAACCCATTTGGCGGCAGCCGACCGGCCTGGCCGCGCGCGCCCAGCCAGCCCCTTAGGTCCGTCTGGGTCCGCACCTTCTCACCCAACGGCCAGGTCAGCCCGTCCGCCAGCCGGAACACCTTCGCGTCCGCCAAGGTACCATCCGCATACTTCTGCAGCATCACGCCGGACCCGCGGGACAGCTCCGGCACCTGGTCCAGCGGAAACACCAGCAGCTTGCGGTTGGCACCGACCACGGCGACGTGGTCGCCCACCGCGGGCACGCAAACGCGGACGGACTCCCCGGGCTTCAGGTTCAGCACCTGCTTGCCCGTCCGCTTCTCCGCCATCAGGTCCGCCGCTGGCACCACCAGGCCGCGCCCGGCGTCGCTGGCCACCAGGTAGCGCAAGCCCGGCTGCAGCACGAACAGAGCCGCAACGTCGTCGTCATTGCCCATCTCCGCCAGCAGCCGGATGGCCTGGCCGTCGCCGCGCCCGCGCTGCAAGTCGCCCGCCCGCAGGATGTGCGCCCGCCCGCCGGTGCCGATCAGGCACAGCCGGTCCGTCGTCTGGCAAGGCACAAGCAGCCGCAGCTTGTCTCCTTCCTTGAACTTCAGCTCGGCCGTGCTGTCCAGGTGCCCGCGCACCGCCCGTATCCAGCCCTTGGCGGACAGTATGGCGGTGATCGGCTCGCGCTCGATCAATGAGTCCTCGTCCACCAGCACCGCAGCCGGGGGCACCCCGATGACCGTCCGGCGATCGCCCAACGGCCCCGATCCGAAGCGGTCGCGCACCGTGCCCAGCTCCGCGGAGATCGCCTTCCACTGCCGGCGCGGGTCGCCCAGCAGCACCTGCAGCCCCGAAACCTCACGCGTCAGCGCCTTGTGGTCCTTGCGTATCTCCATCTCTTCCAAGCGGCGCAAGGAGCGCAGGCGCATGTTCAGGATCGCTTCCGCCTGCACGTCCGTCAGCGTGAAGCGTGCGATCAGGGCGGGCTTCGGATGGTCCTCCTCGCGGATGATGCGTATGACCTCATCCAGGTTCAGGAACACCGCGAGGTAGCCGTCCAGCACCTCCAGCCGGCGCTGGATGGCAGCCCGGCGGTGGCGGGACCGGCGGACCAGGACTTCCTGACGGTGGTCCAGCCAGGCGCGCAGAACGCCCCTCAAACCCAGCACGACGGGCGTGCGGTCCGCCGTTAGCACGTTCATGTTGAGCGGAAAGCGCTGTTCCAGCGCGGTCGCGCGGAACAGGGTCTCCATCAGCACCTCTGGCTCGACACCGCGGGACTTCGGCTCAAGCACCAGGCGCACGTGCTCCGTGCTCTCGTCGCGCACGTCGGCCAGGAACGGAAGCTTCTTGGCCTCCAGCAGTTCGGCGATGCCCTCAATCAACCGGGCCTTCTGAACTTGGTAGGGGATTTCGGTCACGACGACCTGCCAGACGCCATGCTTGCCGCGCTCCACCTCCCATTTGGCTCGGGTGCGGAAACCGCCGCGTCCGGTCTCGTAGGCTTGCAGGATGGCGGCGCGGTCCTCAATCAACGTGCCGCCGGTGGGGAAGTCCGGGCCGGGCATGTGAGCCAGCAGGTCGGCCGTCGTGGCGTCCGGGTTCTGGATCAGATGGATCGCCGCGGTGCAGACCTCCCCGGCGTTATGCGGCGGGATGCTGGTGGCCATGCCGACCGCAATACCCGCGGCCCCGTTGGCCAGCAGGTTGGGAAAGGCGCCCGGCAACAGGGTCGGCTCGTTCTCCACCCCGTCATAGGTCGGGCGGAAGTCCACCGCGTCCTCGTCTATGCCGGCCAGCAGGATCTGCGCGACCTCGGTCAGGCGCGACTCCGTGTAGCGCATGGCGGCGGGGTTATCGCCGTCTATGTTGCCGAAGTTGCCCTGCCCTTCGACCAGCGGATAGCGGGCGGCGAAGTCCTGCGCCAGCCGGACCAAGGCGTCATAGATCGAAAGGTCGCCGTGCGGGTGATACTTGCCCATCACGTCGCCCACCACGCGGGCGCATTTTTTGAAGCCGCTGGTCGGGTCCAGCTTGAGCTGGTGCATCGCATAGACCAGGCGCCGATGCACCGGCTTCAGCCCGTCCCGCACGTCCGGCAGACTGCGGGACATGATGGTGCTGAGGGCGTAGGCGAGATACCGCTCGCTCAACGCCTCGGACAGGTTCGTGTCCTGGATCGTGCCGGTCAGGTCGTCAGGCATGTCGTCCCCGCATGATCCAGAACATATAGCGAACAGCTACGCCGACGCCAAGGCCAGCACCCGATCATACAGCATGTGCCGGGCCGGCGGCACCGGGCGGTGATGGTGGCCGAAGGCGTCGCGCTGCAGAAAGTGCCCGGTCAGCTTCAGCCCGTCGCGCCAGTCTTCGGGACCGGCGCTGTTCGCCCCGGCAAGAAACCCGGGCAGGCGCAGCAGCTTCGCCCGCCATTCCCCCGCGGCATCGTCCGACACGGCCCGGCCCGTCCGCGGCGACACCCAGGCCAGTCCTGCCGTCTCACCCGTGACGGCGCACGCCTGCAGGTCCATGCCATAGCCCAGGTCGGCCAGCAGCAGCGCCTCCCATCGCACGAAGTCGGTCAGCGCGTCGGCGCCGCGGGACAGGCTGGCGATCAGTTGCACCAGGCTGCCGAATACCCGGGGGTGCGGCTCCCGCTCGGGCAATGCGCCCTCCGCCACGGCGCAGGCGGCGGACAGGATCGCCAGCGTCAGCGGGTCATCCATCGCCAGCGCCGCGCCGGGATGGACCAGCTCTGCCGTCAGGCTGCCCAGCTGCTCTTGCAGCCGCGCGACCCAGCGCGCCTGCACCAGGTTGCCCGGGAGCCACAGGGACGCCTGCACCCGCGAATTGCCGCCCCGCGCCAAACCGCGGTGATTGCCTTGCGCCTCCGTCAGCACCGTGACGACCGCGTTGCCCTCGCCCTGCGACCGGGCCGCAAGCACAACGGCCGGCCCTTCCCACTCCATCTAGGAGAATGCCGGCCCGCTCCCTCTCCTTCCGGGAGAGGGGTGGGGTGAGGGAGGCCACGCAGCGCAATCTCGGCTTGAAGCAGAGAATTGCGCCTGCGCAGGGCAAGCCTGGTGGATGCGGCCTCCCTCACTCCGGCCCTCTCCTGGAAGGAGAGGGAGCAGAAAGTCAGCCCGGATCATCAAGCCCGATGGCGCGGAGACGCGCGCCCTCCTCGTCCCACCCTGCCCGCTCCTTCACGTTCAGAAACAGATGAATGGGCCGGCCCAGCAACCCGGCCAGCTCCTTGCGCGCACGCGCCCCGATTTCCTTGATCCTGGCCCCCGCCGCGCCGATCAGGATCGCCTTGTGCCCAGGCCGGCTGACGTAGATCGTCGCCTCCACCCGCACGGAGCCGTCCGGCTTGTCGTGCCAGTTCTCCGTCTCCACCGTGCAGCCGTAGGGGATTTCCTCCTGGATTTGCAGGAACACCTGCTCCCGCACGATCTCCGCCGCCAGCAGGCGGTCCGGCAGGTCGGTCAGGTCGTCGTCGGGATACAAATGCGGACCGGCCGGCACCCCGGCAGCCAGGGCGTCCAGCAGCCGGTCCAACCCGTCCCCGTTGGCGGCGCTGACCATGAACGTCTCCTCCGCCGGCAGCACGGCGCTGAGCGCAGCCGTCAGCGGCAGCAGGGTGTGCGGCGCAATCAGGTCTATCTTGTTCAGCACCAGCCAGGTCCGCCGCCGGCGTTCGGCCAACTGGCCTGCGATGCCCAGCACGGCCTCGTTCGCGCCGGTCTTGGCGTCCACCAGCAATAGGGTCAGGTCTGCGTCGTCAGCGCCGGTCCAAGCGGCCTTGACCATCGCCCGGTCCAGCTTGCGGCGCGGACGGAAGATGCCCGGCGTGTCCACCAGCAGGATCTGGCTTGCGCCCCGCATCAGGATGCCCAGCACGCGGAACCGGGTCGTCTGCGCCTTCGGGCTGACGATGGACAGCTTGGCGCCGGTCAGGCGATTCAGCAGCGTGCTTTTGCCCGCGTTGGGCGCCCCGACAATGGCGGCGAAGCCGCAGCGCGGGCCAGGGGACGGGTCGGTCATCTCGTCAGCTTCTCCAGCAGGTCGGCGGCGGCCAGGCGCTCGGCCGCCTGCTTGCTGCCGGCGGTGCCCGTGCCGGTCTGGCCCTCGGCGTCCACATCAATCGTGAAGGTCGGCCCGTGCGACGGGCCGGTCCGCTGCGCCAGCCTGTATATGGGCAGGGGGCGGCCCCGTGCCATCAGGCGTTCCTGCAATGCGGTCTTGGGATCCTTGGGCGGCAGGCGCTGCGCTTCGATGGCCGGCAGCCAGGCGCGGCGGACGAAGCGCCGGGCCGGATCAAGGCCGGCGTCCAGATACATGGCGCCGATCAGCGCCTCGGTCGCATCGGCCAGCACGTTGGTCAGGGTGGCCACCCCCGCACGGGCCTCGTTGGGCGCGATGGACAGCGCCGCCGATAGCCCGGCGTCCACCGCAATCTCCCCCAGCACTTTGCGCGACACCAGCATGGCGTGGCGCGGCCCCAGTTCGCCCTCCTGCTCCAGCGGAAAGCGCTCAATCAGCCATTCCGCCACGAGCAGGCCCAGCACGCGGTCGCCGATGAACTCCAGCCGCTCGTTCGACCCGACCCCCCGCCGGTCGCCGCGCCGTAGCGGGCGGGCGCGGCCATGGGCGGCGGAGCGGTGGGTCAGCGCCTCATGCAGCAGCGCCGGGTTGTGGAAGCTGTGTCCAAGGATGCCCTGGGCGATGCCGGCCGGGTCCGAGGCACCGGGATCGCTCACGAGATGCCGTGCAGAAGCCGGCTCCAGCGCACCTCGAACGGCCATTGCCATACCTGCCACCATGGGGCCGTGGCATCTATCGAGAAGAAGATGAACTCCGCCCGCCCAACCAAGTTCTCGACGGGCAGATACCCCACGCCGCGCTCCCCGGCCGAGAAGCGGCTGTCGGCGGAGTTGTCCCGGTTGTCGCCCATGGCGAAAACGTAGCCATCCGGCACCCTGAACTCTTCGGTGTTGTTTTGCCGCCCCTCATCGCCGCGCTTCAGCAATTGGTGTGTGCGGCCATTCGGCAGCACTTCGGAATACAACGCGTCCACCTCGGAGCTGCCGTTCTCGTCAACGGCGGTGAATACCCCAAGCCGGGTCCGCGGCACCTGCGCGCCGTTGATGTAGAGCTGCCCCGCCCGGACCTGGATGCGGTCGCCCGGCAGGCCGACGATACGCTTGATGTAGTCCACCGACGTGTTGCTCGGCAGCCGGAACACCGCGACATCCCCGCGTTCCGGCAGGCGGCCCAGAATGCGCCCGCTGAACAGGTTGGGCGACAGGGGCAGCGAGAAGCGCGAGTAGCCGTAGCTATACTTCGACACGAACAGGTAGTCGCCCACCAGCAAGGTCGGGATCATGGAGCCGGACGGAATGTTGAACGGCTCGAACGCGACGGTGCGTATGCCCAGGGCGATCAGCAGCGCATAGACGATGGTCTTGACGTTTTCGAGCAAGCCGCCCGACGAAGGTGTCGCCATGTAGGGGAGGTGATCCGTCTGGAAGATGGCGGCACAAAGCCGTTGATGACAGGGCGTGTCAAGCACGCGCCCATGCGGCAGGCTCATCCTGCCCCGCGTCCGGCTCCGCCGAGATCACCACTTGCGCGAAGGCGTAGGGATACTCGTCCGTGACGGTCAGCGCCACCCGCGCCACCAGGCCCGGAGGGGTGATGGCCCGCAGCCGTGCAGCAGCGCCCCCCGTCAGCGCCATCGTCGGCTGGCCGCCCGGCAGGTTCACGACGCCCATATCGGAATGGAACACTCCCCGGCTGAACCCGGTTCCCAACGCCTTGGAGCAAGCCTCCTTTGCTGCGAACCGCTTGGCGTAGGTCCCCGCATGCAGCGAGGGCGTGCGCCGCGCCGCCCGGGCACGTTCGATGGGCGTGAAGACCCGTTGCAGGAAGCGCTCGCCATGCCGGGCGAGCACCTGCTCGACCCGGCGGATGTCGCACAGGTCCGATCCCAAGCCGATGATCACGCGCCGGTCATCCCTTCGCCCGCTCCACCTGCGTCACGCCCCCTGCCCCGCGCAGCCCGGCAATCACGTTGGACAGGTGGCGCAGGTCCCGCACCTCCACGTCCAGAACCACCTCGAAGAAGTCCTGCTGGCGGTTCGTGACCCGGAGGTTCGTGACGGTCCCGTCGTGCTTGGCGACGGCGTTGGTCATGCTGGCCAGGGTTGCGGGCTGATTGGTGCCGATGGCGCTGATGCGTCCGGTGTGCGTGGCGCGGCTGGTCTCAAGCGGCGCATCCCAGCCCACGTCAATGAATCGTTCGGGCGTGGCGGCAAAGCTTTCCAGCGTTTGGCAATCCTTGACGTGGATTGTGACGCCCTTGCCGGTAGTGACGATGCCAACGATGCGGTCGCCGGGTACGGGATGGCAGCAGCCTGCGTAATGGACGGCCATGCCCGTCACCAGACCGCTGATCGGCATCGCACCGTCCCGGGCCGATACCCGCCCGGCCCTGGGCGGCAGGTTGGGCATCATGCGCGGGGCACGGGGAGTCTGCCTCAGCTCCGGATAGGCTGCGTGGACCACATCCTTCGGTCCGGTAGTGCCCGTGCCGACCGCAACATACAAGTCGTCCAGCGAAGCGGCCTTCAGTCCCTTTAGGGCAGCCTCAAGCGTCTTCTCCGACCCGTCCACACCTTCCTGCCGGAACGCCTTGGCCAGGGCAGCGCGGCCGGAGTCCAGGTTGTTCTGCCGCTGCTGCTGCGCCACCCAACGGCGGATGCGCGCCCGGGCCTTGCCGGTAACCACGAACCGCTCCCAGGACGGGGACGGCGTGCCGTCGCGCGCGGTCAGGATTTCCACCTGGTCGCCATTTTGCAATTCGTGCCGCAGCGGCAGCAGCCGGCCGTTCACCTTGGCGCCGACGCAACGGTCGCCGACTTGGCTATGGACCGCGTAGGCGAAGTCTATGCTGGTGGCGCCCCGCGGCAGCTCGATCAACTGCCCCTTGGGCGTGAAGCAGAAGACTTGATCCTGATATAACTCAAGCTTGGTGTTCTCCAGGAAATCATCGGCCGCCTGGGAGTTGTCCAGGATTTCCAGCAGGTCCTGCACCCACCGGAATTGCTGCAGCTCGCTGCTGGATGCGTCGTGCTGCTTGTACAGCCAGTGCGCGGCAACCCCGTTCTCGGCGACATCGTGCATATCGGCGGTGCGTATCTGCACCTCGATTTTCTGGTTGCGCGGCTCGCGCAGCGTCACGCCCGTGTGCAGGCTGCGGTAGCCGTTGGACTTCGGCGTGCTGATGTAATCCTTGAACCGCCCGGCGATCACGGGATAGGCGGCGTGGACGGCACCCAGCGCCATGTAGCAGGCATCGCGCGACGGCATGACGACGCGGAAGGCCATGATGTCCGACAACTGCTCGAACGCCACGTTGCGGCGCTGCATCTTCTCCCAAATCGAGTAGGGCGACTTCTCGCGCCCTGTCACCTCGACCGGTTCAGCCCCGGCCTCGGCGCAGACGCGGGTCAGCTCGCAGCGCACATCCTCGATCACGTCGGCCCCCTGGCCGCGAAGGAAGTTGAGCCGGGCCTGGATCGTGTCGTAGCCTTCCGGCTCCAGTTGCGCGAAGGACAAGGTCTGCAGTTCGGTCTTGAGCGCATCCATGCCGATGCGCTCCGCCAAGGGCGCATAAATCTCCATCGTTTCGCGGGCGATACGCTGCCGGCGGTCGGGCTTCTGGACGTAGTGCAGGGTCCGCATGTTGTGCAGCCGGTCTGCGAGCTTGACCAGCAGGACGCGTATGTCCTTGCTCATGGCAAGGACCAGCTTGCGGAAGTTCTCCGCCTGCTTGGTGCGGTCGGACTGCAGCTCCAGCCGGGTCAGCTTGGTGACACCGTCCACCAAGCCGCTGATCGAGGGGCCGAATTGCCGCTCCAAGTCTGGCAGCTTGACGGAGGTATCCTCGATCACGTCATGCAGCAGCGCCGTCGCGATAGTGGCGGTATCCAACCGGTAGCCGGCCAGGATGTCGGCGACGGCCAGCGGATGCGTGATGTAGGGGTCGCCGTTCTCTCGCGTTTGCTGCGCGTGCGCCGCGGCGGCGACGGCGTAGGCAGCATCCAGAACGGAGACATCGGCCTTGGCATCATAGGCGAGCACCTTGGTGGCCAGGTCGTGCTGGCGGCTTGCGGCGCGACCGGACGGGTCGCCAGTGGCGATGCCGTCCGGTGCCCGTGGGGGCAGGCGGTTAGCGGCGGCGGCCACCCAACTCCGCCTCAATGGCTGACTCGATGTCGTCCGGCATCTCCTCGACCGGCATGGCCGCGGCCTCCTCTTCGGCAGACACGTCCTGCAGGCCGAAGATGTTCTGGTCGGTCGGGATCAGGTCCAGCACCTCCTCGTCTGCCGGCTCCGGCTCCGGCGCGCGGGACAGCGACTTGATGAGGTCCTGCTCCAGCCGGGGCAGTTCCACCGTCTCCCCGGCAATCTCGCGCAAGGCGACGACAGGGTTTTTGTCATCGTCGCGATCCACCGTCAGCTCCTCGCCGCGGCTCAGGTTGCGGGCCCGCTGAGCGGCGAGGAGCACCAGCTCGAAGCGGTTCGGAACCTTCTGAACGCAATCTTCAACGGTCACGCGAGCCATGCGTCACGACCTCCGGCAAATTCTATTGAGTCTTCTAGTTAGTTGCATCTGCGGCAGCGGGCAAGGGCAATGCGCGTATGGCTTGATGCCGCACATAGGGCAGCAGGTCGCCGGCGGTTCGGTTCAGGACGGGATGCCGCCACTCCCGCGCCACGTCGCACAGCGGCGCCAGCACGAAGGCACGGTCCGCGGCGCGCGGATGCGGCAGGATCAGCGGGCCATCCAGCACCAGCCCGTCCATGCCGATCAGGTCGAGGTCGAGGGTGCGCGCGGCGTTCGGCACTGTGCGGATGCGGTTTGCCACGGTCTCGATCTGGTGAAGTGTTGCCAGCAGTTCATGCGGATCGGCATTGCCGGACAGCAACGCGACACCGTTGACGAAGGGTGGTTGACCGGAAACCGGCACAGGGGCCGACTCGTACCAGCGCGACACCGCGTCCAGGCGCAGCCCCGGCAGCGTCCCCAGTTGCTCCACGGCCCACTCGCAGGTTTGCAGCGCCGTCCGGCCGTCCGGACCCGGCAGGTTCGCGCCGATGGCGATCAGGATGTGCTGCCAGTTCATGCCGGTGTGAACCTGCCCTAGTGTCGCGTGATGATCGAGCAACCGCCGCATGACTGCCCGCTTTGCCCGCGCCTGATGGAGTACCGCCGGGCCAACCAGGCTTCCAACCCCGATTGGTTCAACGGACCCGTGCCAAGCTGGGGACCGGTGGATGCGCCTCTTCTGGTCCTGGGCATGGCGCCCGGCGTGCGCGGCGCCAACCGGACCGGCCGGCCCTTCACTGGGGACCATGCTGGCGTACTGTTGTATGAAACGCTGATCCTGCACGGGCTGGCAACCGGGCGCTTCGACGCCCGGCCGGATGACGGGATGGAATTGGTGCGGACTCGCGTGGTGAACGCCGTGCGCTGTGTGCCGCCCGCAAACCTGCCCACGCCCGCCGAGGTGCGGACATGCAACCAATTCCTGCAATCGGAACTGCGCGGCATGCCGAACCTGCGCGTGGTGCTCACTCTAGGCGTGCTGGCCCACTCCGCCGCGCTGCGTGCGCTTGGCATCCCGGTCAGCCGGGTGAAGTTCCAGCATGGCGCGTTCAACACGCTGCCGGGCGGCCTGGTGCTGGCGGACAGCTACCACGTGTCCCGCTACAACACGAACACCGGGCTGCTGACGACGCCGATGTTCCAGGCCGTCGTGGCAGGGATCGTTGCCCTATTAAACAGTCCGCGCTAGTTCCCGGTCTATGGCCGCTTTGACGCTGCCGGCCTCCGGCAGGTCGCCGGAGGCGAAGGTGCCGGCGATGGTCCCGTTGCGGGCGATTAGCACCTTGGCGAAGTTCCAGCCGGGCTCCCAGCGCCGCTGTGCCCGCACCCACTGGTAGAACGGCACGGCCTGGGGACCGGTGACGCGGCTGATCCCCGCCATTGGGAAATCGACGCCGAACGTCGCCTCGCAGAACTCCTTGACCTCGCCGTTGCTGCCCTTCTCCTGGCCGAAATCCTGGCTGGGCACGCCGACCAGGGTGAACCCCCGCGGGGACAGGGCGCGCTGCGCCGCCTCAAGCTGCTTGAATTGCGGGGTGAAGCCGCAATACGACGCGGTGTTGACCACCAGCAGCACCTTGCCCCGGAAGTCCGCCAAGCGGAGCGTGCCCTCGTCAATGGAAGGGAACTCGAAGTCCCAGGCGGTGCCGGGCGCCGGGGACGCGGCCATGGTGGTCAGCGCAGCCCCGAGCAGTGCAGCGCGGCGTGTGACGGACATAGGAACGCTCCTTGTGGCACAGCCGCCATTTAGGCTGGGTAAGTGGCAGGGCAAGCCTTCCTGCTCCCTCTCCCTCTGGGAGAGGGTCGGGGTAGGAGAGGCAACTGGCACCAAGGGTCCAGAAATGGCGAGCAGTGCTGGCCAGGCCACTATGGTGCTTGCGGCCTCCCTTATCCCCACCCTCTCCCGACGGAAAAGGGACAAGAAGCGCCTAACCCTTGTCTCGCATCACCCGAGCCTTGTCTCTGGCCCAATCGCGCGCCGCAATCGCCTGGCGCTTGTCAGCCTTCTTGCGCCCCTCGCCCACGCCTAGCAGCACCTTCGCCACGCCGCGGTCATTGAAGTGTATCTGCAGCGGCACCAGCGTCAGCCCGTCGCGGGTCGAGGCGCCGATCAGCTCGCCCACCTGCTTCTTCTTCAGCAGCAGCTTGCGCGGCGCCCGCGGCTCGAACCGGGAGAGCACCCCGGCCTGATATTCCGGGATATAGCAGTTGAACAGGAACAGCTCTCCCTCACGCTCCCCAGCCCAGGCCTCCGTCAGGGTCGCGCGGCCGTGCCGGAGGGACTTCACCTCCGGCCCTTTCAGCACCAGGCCGGCCTCCATCGTCTGCTTAATTGTGTAGTCGAAGCGCGCTTTGCGGTTCTGCGCGGCGATGCCGTGGCTGATCAGGCCGGATTTCTTTTTCGTCTTGGTGTCCGCCACGCCATCCGTCCTAGTTCAGCAGCCCGGCGGCCTGCATCGCCGTGCGGACCTGGGTGCGCGTTGCCTCCGCCACTGGCGCCATCGGCAGGCGGCAGTGATCGCTCGCGTGGCCGAGCAGGCTGGCCGCGTACTTGACCGGGCCGGGGCTGCTTTCCACGAACAACGCGTCGTGCAGCGCCAGGAGCCGGTCCTGGATAGCGATGGCGCGGTCGGTCAGGCCATCCTGCCATGCCTGGTGCATCTCGCTGCACAGCCGGGGTGCAACGTTGGCCGTCACGCTGATGCAGCCGTGCCCGCCGGCGGCAAGAAAGGCCAGCGCCGTATGGTCCTCCCCTGACATCTGCACGAAATCCTTGCCGCAGGACCGGCGGGTGTGCAGCGGACGCCCCAGGTTGGCCGTCGAGTCCTTCACGCCGATGATGTTCCGGTGCTTGGCCAGGCGGCCCATCGTGTCCGCCGTCATGTCCACGACGCTCCGCGACGGAATGTTATAGATGATGATAGGCAAATCCACCGCATCGGCGATGGCGCTGTAGTGCAGCACCATCCCCTCCTGGGTCGGCTTGTTGTAGTAGGGCGTCACCACCAGTGCCGCGTCCGCGCCGGCGATGCGGGCGTGCCGGGTCAACTCGATGGCCTCTGCCGTGCTGTTGGAGCCAGCCCCGGCGATCACCTTCACTCGGCCGGCAGCCACCTTCACGGCGGTTTCGACGACTTGCCGGTGCTCGTCGTGCGTCAGCGTCGGGCTTTCCCCCGTCGTGCCCACCGGCACGATCCCGTGGGTGCCCTGCCCGATCTGCCACTCCACGAACTTGCCGAACGCATCCAGGTCCACCGCGCCGTCCGGCTGCATGGGCGTGACCAGGGCGACGAAGGATCCCTTGAACATGGCGTTCCTTGAGGCGGGGCGGTGGGGGACGGAGAAACTAGGCACATGGGGGATGCGCCGCAAGGCCGTGGCGGGATAGTGTGCCGCAATGCGCCGTACGGCCCTTCTGCTGCTTCTGCTCGGGTGCGCTCCCGCCCATGGGCAGGACGTGCTCGCCGCCGTGCGCGCCGACCGCTGGCCGGAGGCGGAGGCGGCAGCGGCGGCACTGCCCGACCCGTTGGCCCGCAAGCTCGTGCGCTATTTCCGATTGCTGGCCCCAGGAGGCGGCACGGCGGCCGAGATCGCAGCCTTCCTGGACGAGAACCCGGGCTGGCCTCAAACCCAGCTTCTCAACCGCCGGTTGCAGGATGCCCTCGCCGCCAGCTCCGCAATCCACGCTCCCGCCGGGCCATGCCGCCATCCCTCTCTGGCGGCCCGTTGTCCGGCCGACCCGGCGGCCGAGGCTCGTGCCGCTTGGGTGCGCGGCGTGGACGGCCCGGCCGAGGCAGCGTTCCTGCGCCAATGGGGCCGCGTTCTGACCGCGGACGACCAGTGGGCGCGCTTCGACCGCCTGGCCTGGGCCGACAACGGCGCGCCCGGCGGACCCGCCGCACGGCAAGCCATGCGCCTGGACCCCGCGCAGCAGGCGTTTGCCCAGGTCCGGCTGGCGCTGAAGCGGGACGACCCGGCCGCGCCTGCCCTGGTCGCCGCCCTGCCCGCCCCCGCCCGGGCCGATCCCAGCATCGCGCTGGACCTCGCCCGCTGGTATCGCCGTGCCGGTTTGGACCGCGACGCGGCGGGCGTCTGGGCCGCCCTGGGCGCTGCCGCCGAGCAGGCCGTCCCATCCGGGCGCCGAGCCGCTTTCTGGGCCGAGCGCAACGAGCTGGCCCGCCGCCTCCTGCGGTTCGGCGATGCCGCCGGCGCCTATACCCTCGTCTCCAGCACCGTGCAGGACGGAGAGGCGCGGCTGGATGCCGAGTTCCTGGCAGGCTGGATCGCCCTGCGCCGCCTGGACCAGCCGGCCATGGCCGCACGCCATTTCGCCGCATTGGCAGCGCTGTCCCCGGCGGCCATTACCCAAGGACGCGCGGGGTACTGGCTGGGCCGAAGCCGCGCCGCCCTGAATGACGCCGACGGCGCGCGCGCTGCCTACCTGGCCGCTGCAGCGTGGCCGATGACCTACTACGGCCAGCTCGCCGCCTGCGCTCTTGGGGAGGACGCTGCGGCACTGGCCGCCCGGATCACCACCTTGCGCGACCCCGCCTGGAGCGGCGACGATGCCGCCGGGTTCGCGCAGCAGGAGCTGGCCCGCGCGGCGGTGCTGGTGGTGGCGTGGGGGGAACCGCGCCGAGCCAAGCCTTTCCTGCTGCGGCTGGACGAGATGGCCGGGGCAGCCGGAGGACGTGCGCTGGCTGCCCGTTTTGCCGCCGAGCTTGGCCTGCCTGACCAAGCCATCGCCATCGCCCGACGTGCTGGGCGGGACGGCGTCGTGCTGGCGGAGGCCGGCTGGCCCCGCCCGGTGTCGCCGCCGGACGGCGCGGTGGAGCCTGCGGTGGCGCTGGGCCTGATACGGCAGGAGAGCAGCTTCGACGCCGGGGCTGCCAGCCCTGTCGGCGCCCGCGGCCTGATGCAGCTGATGCCGGCCACCGCCGCCGCCATGGCCCGGCGCCTGAACGAGTCAGCAAGCATTCCAGCCCTGACCGCGGATCCCGGCTACAACATGCGGCTGGGCACGGCTTACCTGCGGGGCCTGCTGGACCAGTTCGGTGGCGCCTTGCCCCTGGCGCTGGCGGGCTACAACGCCGGGCCGCACCGCGTGCAAGCTTGGCTGACAGCCCACGGCGACCCTCTGGCGGACGGGGCCGACATGGTGGACTGGATCGAGATGATCCCCTTCAACGAGACCCGGAACTACGTGCAGCGTGTGATCGAGAACGTCGTGATCTATCGCACGCAGCGGGGTGAGGTGCAGGCGCACCCTCTGGCGCGGTGGGCCGGATGACGCCGGATCTGGTCAGGTTGGCAGCCCAGGTCTTGGATCAGCTTCGCGCCCGCGGCCTGATGGTCGCAACCGCCGAGAGCTGCACGGGTGGCCTGATCGCGGCGGCGCTGACGGAGGTGCCGGGATCATCGGACGTGGTGGACCGCGGATTCGTGACCTACTCCAACGCTGCCAAATCCGAGATGCTGGGTGTGGACCCCGTGGTGATCGCTGCCCATGGAGCGGTCAGCGGCGAGGTTGCCGCAGCGATGGCCGCCGGGGCGCTGCATCGCTCGGGGGCCACGGTCGCGGTGGCCGTGACAGGGGTCGCCGGACCCGGAGGCGGATCGCTGGAAAAGCCCGTCGGCACAGTTTGGTTCGGATTGGCAATCCATGGCCGAGCGCCCTGTGCGGAACTCCGCACCTTTCCAGGCCAACGCGGGGCCGTGCGGCAGGCAGCCGTCCGTCACGCTTTGGGAATGCTGGCGGCCGCAGCCGAGTTGTGATCCGCTGTCAGCTTCAGCCTGGCGGGCTCCGCGCGGGTTGCTGGTGTCACCCGGCTGCGGGCCATGCAACGCCGGCGCTGCATGGCCCGTAGTCAGCTATCCATGCAAACGGTCCGACATCCCGGCCGTACCACAAAAACCCAGCCGTCTAGGCCGGCGTCCTAAACTTCACGCCGGCGGCCGGAAAGGCTGCAGGGGCCGCCCGCAGAGCGCCGCTAGTTCGCCCTGGCAGCCCGTTTTGCGGCCCGCACCGCCCGGCGGTGGGCCTTGATCTCGTCAAAGGTCACGTAGCCACGCCGGGCCGTGTCAATCTCGGCAAAGTCCCGCACTACGGCGTTCATGCGCCCGGCGCGAGCCTGCTCCAGCGTCAGCTTGCCGTCATGGGTGGTGTTCGCGTCGTCGAAGCGTTCCTGCTGGGTGCGGCGGTGCCGGGGCGCCATAGGCTGCGCCGGCGCCGGCCGTACGGCAGTGGGGCGGGACGTGCTGGGAGCAGAGGCTGCCGGCGCCGGCGCACCCGACTGCGCCAGGACCGGAGTGGCCAGCAAAAGCAGCGCAGCAACGAGGGGCATGCGCATCATGGTTGTTCTCTCCGCGACTCGGTTCAGGACGCCACAGCCTGCCGCAGAATGGCAGCCGCGTCATCCATGTCTGCCGCGGTGACATCCAGATGCGTGCAGGCGCGCATCCGGTATCGGCCCATGACCGAGACCAGCACACCCTTCGCACGCACACGGGCCGCCACCTCGTGCGCCGTCAACCCCGTCCCTTGCGTGTCCACATAGACCAGGTTGGTCTCCGGCATGGCAACGCCCAGCCCCGGCACCTGCGCCAATGCACGGGCCAGCGCGCGGGCGTTCGCATGGTCCTCTGCCAGCCGGTCCACATTGTGGTCGAGCGCATGGAGGCAAGCCGCCGCGCAGATGCCACCCTGCCGCAGCGCCCCGCCCATGCGTTGCTTCCAGCGCCACGCCGCGTCAATCACCTCGGTTGACCCGGCCAGCACTGCCCCCAGCGGCGCGCCCAGCCCCTTGGTGAAGTCCAGCCACACCGTGTCGTAGCCCGCCGCCATTTCCACCGCCGGCACGCCTGACGCAACGACGGCGTTCATCAGCCGTGCCCCGTCCATGTGCGTCGCCATCCCGTGCGCATGGGCCAAGTCAGCCACCGCATCCAGCGCATCAAGGCTCCAGACAGCGCCGCCGCCCAGGTTAGCGGTCTGCTCCACCGCCACCATGCGCTGCGTGGCCGAGTAGCGGGACACCGGGCGAACCGCCGCCGCGAGCGCATCCGCGGAGAACATGCCGTTCGCGCCCTGCAACGGGCTGACCTGCACGCCAGCCAGCGCCCAGGGCGCCCCGCCCTCGGCCTCGCTGATGTGGGCGGTGTGGTGCGCCAGGATTTCGTCGCCCGGGCGGCACTGCGTCAGGATGGCGATCTCGTTGCACATCGTCCCGGTCGGCAGGAACATAGCAGCGGGCTTGCCCAGCATCGCCGCCATCCGGTCGCACAGGCGGTTGATGGTGGGGTCGGACCCGCTCTGCTCATCGCCGACCTCTGCATCCAGCATCGCTTCCCGCATCGCGCGGGACGGCTTGGTCTGCGTGTCCGAATACAGGTTGATGCGGACAGGGACAGCCGTGTCGAAGCGCGGCGGCGCGTACACTGGCCCTAGCCCTTGGCCGGCATGGCGGCAGGGCTGACGGCGATGGTGGCCGGCGGCTGCCCGTAGATGTCCCGCGCCCGCTTCAGAAAGGAATTAACCATCAGCCGCACGGCCTCGTTGAAGACCACGCCGATGGCGGCCTGCAGAAGCCTGCTCTTGAATTCGAAATCCACGAAAAACTTGACCTCGCACCCCTTGGGATGCGGCTCGAACGCCCATTGGTTGTTCAAGTAGCGAAACGGGCCGTTCTCGTACTTTACCTGCACCATGCGCGGCCGGTCCAGACTGACCCGGCTAGTGAAGCTCTCACGGAACATCTTGAAGCCGATGGTCAAGTCAGCCACCAGCAGGTCCTCGGTTCGGCTCTGCACCCGTGCCCCGGCGCACCATGGCAGGAACTCCGGATACCGGCCGACATCCGCCACCAAGTCGAACATCTGCTCCGGTGTATAGGGCAGCACCTTGCGCTCGGCATGGGTGGGCATCGGCTATGCGACTCCGTCCATATGCTGTCCGGCGACATGCCGTGCGCGGGCGTCGCGCAACTGCGCAAAGTCGGCATCGGCATGGTAGGAACTGCGCGTCAGCGGCGTGGCGCTGACCATCAGGAAGCCTTTGGCCCGGGCCATCCCAGCGAACTCGGCGAACTCGTCCGGCGTCACGAAGCGGTCCACCGCGGCGTGTTTTACGGTCGGCTGCAAATACTGGCCCAAGGTCAGGAAGTCCACGTCGGCAACGCGCAAGTCGTCCATGACCTGCAGCACCTCCGCCCGGCTCTCGCCAAGCCCGAGCATCATGCCAGACTTCGTGAAGATCGTCGGGTCCACCATCTTCACACGGTCCAGCAGGCGCAGCGACTGGTAGTAGCGTGCGCCGGGCCGGATGGTGGGATACAGCCGCGGCACCGTTTCCAGGTTGTGGTTGAACACATCCGGACGGGCGTTGGCGACCACCTCCAGCCCACCGGGTTTGCGCAGGAAATCGGGGGTGAGCACCTCGATGGTCGTGCCCGGCGCGGCAGCCCGCGTCGCGCGTATCACCTCCGCGAAGTGCGCCGCGCCCCCGTCACGCAGGTCGTCCCGATCCACCGAAGTGATGACGACGTGGCGCAGTCCCAGCTTGGCCACGGCATCGGCGACCCGCACCGGCTCGCTTCCATCCAAGGCGGCCGGCTGGCCCGTCCGCACGTTGCAGAAGCTGCATGCCCGGGTGCAGGTGTCGCCCATGATCATCATTGTGGCGTGGCGCTGGGACCAGCACTCGCCGATGTTGGGGCAGGCTGCCTCTTCGCACACCGTGACCAGCCCGTTCTCGCGCATCAGCGCGCGGGTTTCATGGTAGATGGGGTGGTTGGGCGCACGGACCCTGATCCAGTCGGGCTTGCGCTGGATGGGGTTGTCAGGCCGGTTCGCCTTCTCCGGGTGGCGCTGCGCGCCGAGGCGGTGGTCAATCAGGACGCGCGTGGACATGCAGGACTCCTGCGGGACGGGGCTGCTTCCGCTTGCGTCAGATGATGGGGCGGCGCGATTGCGTCAAGCAAGCGGACGGCGCTGCCCTGATCCTCTGTCCAGAGAGAGAGGGAGCGGCAAGGGCGAACTAGAAGTGTATCGCCCGCCCCCAAGCGCCCAGCACCGATTCGTGCATGGTCTCGCTGACCGTCGGATGCGGAAAGACGGTGTGCATCAACTCCAACTCCGTCGTCTCCAGCGTGCGGGCGATGGCATAGCCCTGAATCATCTCCGTCACCTCGGCCCCGATCATGTGCGCGCCCAGCAGCTCACCAGTCTTGGCGTCGAACACGGTTTTCACCATGCCCTCCGGCTCCCCCATGGCAATAGCCTTGCCGTTGCCGATGAAGGGGAAGCGCCCGACCTTGACCTCATGCCCGGCCGCCTTCGCCCGGGCCTCCGTCATGCCGACCGAGGCGATCTGCGGACGGCTGTAGGTGCAGCCCGGGATGTTGCCGACGTGCAGGGGCTGCACGTCGTTCTGCCGGGCGATAGCCTCGACGCAGATGACGCCCTCATGGCTGGCCTTGTGCGCCAGCCAGGGAGCGCCGGTCACGTCGCCGATGGCATACACGCCGGGTTCGCCGGTGCGGCAGTACTCATCAATCACGATGTGGCTCCGCTCGACCTTCACGCCGGTGCCCTCCAGCCCGATGTCCTCGACATTGCCGACGATGCCGACCGCGGAGATCACCCGGTCCACAGTCATCTCGGTGCTCTTGCCGCCGGTCTCGATAGTAGCCGTCACGCTGTCTGCGTTCTTGACGGCCTTCGTCACCTTGGCCTCGGTCAGTATCTTGATGCCCTGCTTCTCAAACGCCTTGCGGGCGAACGCGCTGATCTCCTCATCTTCCGCCGGCAAAATGCGGTCGAGCAGCTCAATGACCGTCACCTCGGCGCCCATGTTGCGGTAGAAGCTGGCGAACTCGATGCCAATGGCGCCGGAGCCGATCACCAGGAGCGACTTCGGCATGGCGGGCGGCACCATCGCCTCCCGGTAGGTCCAGATCAGCTTGCCGTCGCCCTCCAGCCCCGGCAGTTGCCGGGCGCGGGCGCCGGGGGCCAGGATGATGTGCGGCGCGGTCAGGGTGGCCACGTCCTTGCCGTCCTTCGCCACGGCCAGCGTGTTCTTGCCGGCCAAGCGCCCCTGCCCCTCGAACACCGCAATCTTGTTCTTCTTCATCAGATGGCCGACGCCGGACGCCAGTTGCTTGGCGATGCCGCGGGACCGCTTCACCACCGCACTCAGGTCGAACCGGATGTTGTCCACCGCGAAGCCGAACTCGCCCACGTTGTGCAACAGGTGGTTGATCTCGGAGGAGCGCAGCAGCGCCTTGGTCGGAATGCAGCCCCAATTGAGGCAGATGCCACCTAGGTGCTCGCGCTCGACCACGGCCGCCTTCATGCCGAGTTGCGCGGCGCGTATAGCCGCGACGTAGCCGCCGGGACCGCCGCCGAGGACGATCAGGTCGAACTTGGTTTCCATTGTTGTTCTCCGGACCGCCAACGGCAGGATGCGGCCTACAGCATCAGGCTAAGTGGGTCCTCGACGATGTTCTTGAACACCTGCATCCACTCCGCCCCCAGTGCGCCATCGGCGACGCGGTGGTCCACGGACAAGGTGCAGGTCATCACGGTGGCGATGGCAAGCGCACCGTTCTTCACCACCGGCCGCTGCTCCCCGGCGCCGACCGCCAGGATGCCGGCCTGCGGCGGGTTGATGATGGCGGTGAACTGACGCACCCCGAACATGCCGAGGTTGCTGATCGAGAAGCTGCCGCCCTGGAACTCCTCCGGCTTCAGCTTGCCGGACTTGGCCCGGGCGCCAAGGTCCTTCATCTCGTTGCTGATGGTGGCCAGCCCTTTCTGGTCGGCCTTCCTGACGATGGGGGTAATCAGCCCGTCCGGCATGGACACTGCCACGCTGATGTCCACGTCGTCGTAAACTACCGTGGCGTCGTCGGTATAGCTGGCGTTCATCTTCGGCACGCGGCGCAGCGCCGCGGCGGCGGCCTTGATGACGAGGTCGTTGACTGACAGCTTGAACGCGCCCTTGCCCTCTTTCGGCGCACGGGCATTGAGGTCGGCGCGCAGCTTGAGCAACGCGTCAATCTCAATGTCCATGGTGACGAAGAAGTTCGGCACCTGCTGATGGCTCTCCAACAGCCGCCGGGCGATCACCTTTCGCATGGTGCTGTTGGGCACGAGCTGATGCGACGCGGTGATGGGTGCAGCCTTGGGTAGCGCCGGAACGCCGGACGGGGCGGGAGCAGTAGGCTTCACCTGCTGGACCGGGGTGGCTTGAACGGCATCCGTCTCGCGTCCGCCGGCTTGCGCCTCGACACGCTCCGCCGCTGGCATAACCGGAGCCGCGCGAGTTGTTTGCTCCGCCGGCCGTCCAGGGCCGCCGGCCTGCTTCGCCTCGATATCGGCGCGGACGATGCGCCCGTTCGGCCCGGTGCCCCTGATGGCGGACAGGTCCATGCCCGCCTGTTTCGCCATACGCCGGGCCAGGGGGGACGCAAAGACCCGCTCCCCGGCATCGTGCCCGTTCGCCGCCGCATGCCCATTCATGGCGGCCTGCGGAGGCGCCATCGTTGCCGGCATCTTCGAGACCGGTGCGTGGCCCGGCGGGGGCGCGTCAGCATCCGCTGGGGCAAGCTTGCTAGGCGTCTCCGATATGGATGGCGATGCGGCGGGTTGCGCCGCCGCATCCTCCCCGTCTGCCAGCAACACCGCAATAGTGTCGTTCACCTTGACCCCGGCAGTGCCGTCCGCAACCAAGATCTTGCTCAGCACGCCCTCATCAACGGCCTCGACCTCCATGGTCGCCTTGTCCGTCTCGATCTCTGCGATCACGTCGCCAGCGCGGATTTGCTCGCCTTCCTTCTTGAGCCAACGGGCCAGCGTGCCCTCGGTCATGGTCGGCGACAGCGCCGGCATCAGGATATTCGTCGGCATCTGCGCGCCCCTAGACGATCTTCTTCACGGCATCCACGACCCAGCCCGGCTGCGGCAGGGCCAGCTTCTCCAGATTGGCGGCATAGGGCAGTGGCACGTCCAACCCGGTGACGCGCACGGGCGGCGCGTCCAGCCAGTCGAAGCAGTGCTCGACGATCTGCATCGCGATCTCCGCCCCGATGCCGGCATAGGGCCAGCCCTCCTCGACCGTCACCAGGCGGCTGGTCTTCTTGACGCTGTCCACGATGGTTTGCGTGTCCATCGGGCGCAGGCTGCGGAGGTTGATGACCTCGGCCTCTACGCCCTGCTCGGCCAACGTCTCGGCCGCCTTCAACGCGACGCCAACCATGATGCTGTAGGCGACGATGGTGACATGCTTGCCGGTGCGCTCGACCTTCGCCTTGCCAATGGGCAAAACGAAGTCCTCGTCGGTCGGGCACTCGAACGTTTGGCCGTAGAGTATCTCGTTCTCCAGCACGATGACGGGGTTCGGGTCGCGTATGGCGGCACGCAGCAACCCCTTGGCGTCAGCCGCGGACCACGGCGCCACGACCTTCAGGCCGGGGCAGTGAGCGTACCAGGACGCGTAATCCTGGCTGTGCTGCGCGCCGACGCGGGAGGCCGCGCCGTTTGGTCCACGGAATACGATGGGGCAGCCCATCTGCCCGCCAGACATATACAGCGTCTTGGCGGCGGAGTTGATGACATGGTCAATCGCCTGCATGGCGAAGTTGAAGGTCATGAACTCGACGATGGGCCGCAGCCCGTCCAT
>CAXUHB010000042.1:0-32965 GCA_964250755.1 uncultured Acetobacteraceae bacterium
AGCCCTGCTTCTCCAGGTTGTAGCGCAGCATGGTGGCCAGCGCCGCCTCGTCCTCGACGACCAGGACAAGCGGCTTCGACAGTCCGTTGGCGGGCAGCATCAAGCCTGCCCCCGCCCGCTGGCCGGCTCGTCGAACGGCCGGACCACGGCATAGGCGGAATTGTCGCCCTTGGGCCGCTCCTCCGACAGCATTTCGCCGGTGATGGCGTAGTGCAGCGTTTCCGCGATGTTGGTGGCGTGGTCGCCGATGCGCTCCAGGTTCTTGGCGATGAAGAGCAGGTGCGTGCAGGGCGTGATGTTGCGCGCATCCTCCATCATGTAGGTGATGAGCTCGCGGAAGATCGAATTGTACAGGTCGTCAATCGCCTCGTCGGACTGCCAGACCTGCAGCGCCTTCTGCACGTCCTGCTCGCCGATGGCGTCTATCACCAGCTTCAGGTTCTCCTGGACCAGGCGGCTCATGTTGGTCAGCCCGGCCATGCTGAACGGCATCCGGAACTGGCCCAGCACGATGCCGCGCTTGGCGACGTTCTTGGCGTAGTCGCCGATCCGCTCCATCGCCGCGGTGATCTTCAGCGCCGACACGATCTCCCGCAGGTCGCTGGCCATCGGCTGGCGCAGGGCGAGCATCCGGATCACGAGCTGCTCGCCTTGCCGCTCCAGGTCGTCCACCGACCGGTCCAGCGACACGGCGCGGGTGGCGGCGTCGGCGTCGCCGGTCCGTATGGCGTGGGTGGCCAGCGCCACCTGGTTCTCGACCACGCCGCCCATCTCTGTCATCAAGCCGCGCAGGCGCTGCAGCTCCTGGCCGTAGCTTTTTACGATGTGCTGGGTGTCCGCCATGGCAGCGCCTCCTATCCGAACCGTCCGGTGATGTACTCTTGGGTGCGCTTCTGCTTGGGGGCGGTAAACATCTGCGCCGCCGGGCCGACCTCCACCAGCTCGCCCAGGTAGAAGAACGCCACCTGGTCGGCGCAGCGAGCGGCCTGCTGCATGTTGTGGGTGACGATGGCGATGGTGAAGTCGCGCTTCAGCTCGTCGATCAGCTCCTCGATCTTGAGCGTGCTGATAGGGTCCAGCGCGCTGGTCGGCTCGTCGAGCAGGATCACCTCCGGCCGCACCGCGATGGTGCGGGCGATGCACAGGCGCTGCTGCTGCCCGCCCGACAGCCCCGTTGCCGAGGTCGTGAGGCGGTCCTTCACCTCGCCCCACAGGGCGGCGCGGGTCAGGGACCACTCCACCCGCTCGTCCATCGCGGCGCGGGACAGCTTCTCGTGCAGGCGCACGCCAAAGGCGATGTTGTCGTAGATGCTCATCGGGAACGGCGTCGGCTTCTGGAACACCATCCCGATCCGGCTGCGGAGGTCGTTCAGGTCCACGTCCGGTGCAATGATGTTCTGGCCGTCCATCATCGCCTCCCCTTCCGCGCGCTGGCCGGGATACAGGTCGTACATCCGGTTCAGCACCCGCAGCAGCGTGGATTTCCCGCACCCGCTCGGCCCGATCATCCCCGTCACTTGCTTCGCCGGCAGGTCCAGCGCGATGCCCTTCAGCGCCTTGTTCGTCCCGTAGTAGAAGTCGAGGTTCCGCATCGAGATGCGGGCCGTGTTCAACTCGGCGGCGGACGTGGCGCGCATCATGCCCATGTTGTGCCCAGCGGTGTTCCCAACCCCCGGCTCTGCCCGTGTCTCGCCCCGGGACTCCACCGTCCGGCTGACCTGTTCCGATGCCATGCCTTAGCTCCGCTTCCGCAGGACGACCCGCGCGATGATGTTGATGGTCAGCACGCCCACGGTAATCAGCAACGCGCCGACCCAGGCAAGCTGCACCTGGTCGGCATAGGCAGACGCCGCAAAGTTGTAGATCGTCACCGGCAGGCTGCTGACCGGCTGGCTCATGTCCAAGGACCAGTTCAGGTTGCCCAGCGACGTGAACAGCAGTGGCGCCGTCTCCCCGGCCACCCGCGCGATGGCCAGCAGCACGCCGGTGAGTATCCCGTCCAGCGCAGCGCGGTAGCACACGAAGACGATGGCCTTCCACTTCGGGGCGCCCAGCGCCACCGCAGCCTCGCGAAGCGCCGTCGGGATCAGCCGCAGCATGTCCTCGGTCGTGCGGACCACGATGGGGATCACGATGATCGCCAGCGCGATGCACCCGGCCCAGCCGGAGTAGCCGCCGAACGGACGCACCGCGAATTGGTAAACGAATAGGCCGATCAGGATGCTCGGCGCAGACAGCAGCACATCCGACACGAACCGCACCGCGTTGCCCAGCCGCGACCCCGCTGCGTACTCGGACAGGTAGGTCCCAACCATCAGGCCGATGGGCGTCCCGATCAGCGTCCCGATGGCCGCCTGCACCAGGCTGCCCACGATGGCGTTCAGCAGTCCGCCGTTCGACCCGGCGGGCTTCGTAACCTCGGTCAGCACGGACAGGTGCAGCCCGCCCAGGCCGCGCAGGAATAGGGTGAGCAGGATGGAGGCCAGGAACAGCAGCCCGATGGCGGTCGCGCCCCAGCACAGCACCTTGACCACCCGGTCGGACCGGCGCCGGCGCCGCCCGAGCAGAAGGGCCACCCCCGCATCCCGCGGCGCCTGCCCCGCGCCGTCCAGCGCCCGCCCCGTCAGGCCGCCCATCGCCGCGCTCATGTCCGCATCCTCGGGCGCAGCAGCATCCGTGAGATCGCCAGCACGATGAAGGAGATGACGAACAGGATGAACCCCAGCGCCAGCAGCGACGCCAGCTTGAGGCTTCCGCCGGTCGCCTCGCCGAACTCCAGCGCCACGATGGACGCGATGGTGTTGCCCGGCCCGAACAGGCTGCTGCTGATCCGGTTGGTATTGCCGATCACGAACGTGACCGCCATCGTCTCCCCCAGCGCCCGCCCCAGCCCGAGCATGATGCCGCCCACCACCGACACCCGCGTGTAGGGCAGCACGATGGAGCGCATGACCTCCCACGTCGTGCAGCCCAGGCCGTAGGCGGACTCCTTGAACACCGGCGGAACCGTCAGGAACACGTCGCGCATGGTGGCCGCAATGAACGGCACGACCATGATGGCCAGGATCAGCGACGCCGTGATGATGCCGGTGCCGAAGGCCGGCCCGCCGAACAGCCGGCCGATGCCGGGCAGCTCGCCCAAGGTGTCAATGGCCCAGGGCTGAACGTATTCGGCCATGACGGGGACGATCACGAAGAAGCCCCACATCCCGTAGATGATGGACGGCACCGCCGCCAGCAGCTCGACCGCCGTGCCGACCGGCCGCCGCACCCACTGCGGCGCAAGCTCCGTCAGGAACACCGCGATCCCGAACGCCAGCGGGACGGCGATCAGCAGGGCGATGATGGACGTGACGACCGTGCCGTAGATGGGCACGGCGCCGCCGAACACGTCCTGCACCGGATCCCAGTCGGCGTTGCCAAGGAACCCCGCCCCGAACTGCTGGAAGGCGGGCAGCCCGCCCAGGAACAGGGTGACGATGATGGCGCCCAGCAACACGAGGACGAGCATGCCGGAGGCACGGGCCAAGCCGGCGAACACGGCGTCGCCAACGCTGCGCTTTGGAATGGCCCGTTGCACGGGCGGGAGTGCGGCTGCGGCGTGGGACAACGCAGGTTCCTATCGGGTGGGCGCCGGGCAGAGCCGGCTGTTCCAGGTGGACCAGGCGCCCCGGGGAGCGTCCCGGAGCGCCTGGAAAGTTTCCTACTTGTACACTGCCGCGCCGTTCGCCATCACCGAGGTGCGCCACGCCGCGCGCACGCTGTCCTGAACCGCCTTGGGCAGCGGGATGTATTCAAGCTGCGTGGCGATGGCGCCTCCGTTGCTGTAGGCCCAATCCACCCACTTCAGCACGTTGGCCGAGCGTGCAGCGTCCTTCGGGTCCTTGGGCAGCAGCAGGAAGGTCGCGGACACGATGGGCCAGCTCGCTGCACCCTGCTGGTCGATCAGGTCCACGGCGAAGTTTTGCGCCCCGCCCCAGTTGCCCGCCGAGGCCGCCGCCTGGAACGCCGCCGCCGTCGGCGCCACGAAGCTGCCGGCCTTGTTGCGGAGCTGCGTGGTCGTCAGGCTGTTCTGCGTGGCAAAGGCGTTCTCGACATAGCCGATGGCGCCGCGGGTGTTCTTGACCGTTCCGGCCACGCCGTCGTTGCCCCGCGCCCCGGCGCCCGCAGGCCACTTCACGCTCGTGCTGGCGCCCACTGCGCTCTTCCAGTCCGGGCTGGCCGATGACAGGTAGGACGTGAACACGAACGAAGTGCCGCTGCCGTCAGCCCGGTAAACCGGAGCAATGGCCAGGTTCGGCATGGTCACGCCGCGGTTCATCTCGACCAGCTTCGGGTCGTTCCACTTCGTGATCTTGCCCATGTAGATGTCGGCCAGCATCTCGCCGGTGAGCTTCACCTGGTTTGCCGCAATGCCAGGCAGGTTCACGATCGGCACCACGGCACCCATGACCATCGGGAACTGCAGCAGGTTGGCGGATTGCAGCTTGGCCGAGTCCATCGGCGCGTCGGAGGCGCCGAAGTCCACGGTGCGGTTGGTGATCTGGTTCTGCCCGCCGCCGGAGCCGATGGCCTGGTAGTTCAGCTCGACGCCGATGGCCGCCTTCGCGGCCTCCCCCCACTTGGCATAGACCGGGGCCGGGAACGTCGCGCCCGCGCCGGTGATCTGCTGCGCCGCTGCCGGCAAGGCAGCCAGCGTGTAGCCGGCGAGCGTGAGCGCCAGCGTCTTGACCGTGAGCTTCATGAGTCCTCCGTGGTGGGCGCGCGATCCGCGCCAGCCGCAAGGGGGCTTCCCTTCTTGCGACGCGGCGCAACCTACTCGCCCCCAACGACGGCTTGATTGCAGTTTTAAGTCAGTTCGATGACAACGCCCCCTCCGGCACGAAGGCGGGACAAACGGCCAGACGGCAGCGCCGCAACGCGAACGCCCGATGCTCCATCTATCGCGGGAACTGGATGGTGGGCGCGACAGGGATTGAACCTGTGACCCCCGCCGTGTCAAGGCGATGCTCTACCGCTGAGCTACGCGCCCATCCAGGTACCCGACATAGTGCAAACCGCCCCGCCCGTGCAAGGTCCCGGGTGACAGACGCGCGCACCGGGGGTTGAATGGCGTGATGGACCACCTGCCCCTGCCGCACCCGATCCTGCCGGACCCGCCCGACCCCCCTTACACGCTGCGGCGCCCCGCATGCCAAACTGCCCCGCTGGTCTTCGCGTCCCCGCATTCCGGCCGCAACTACACGCCCGAGTTCCTGGACGCCGCCCGGCTCGACCCCACCACGCTGCGCCGCAGCGAGGACAGCTTCGTGGACGACCTGTTCGGCGGCGCCCCGGACCTCGGTGCGCCCCTCATCGCCGCCATCTTCCCGCGGGCCTACTGCGACGCCAATCGCGAGATGTGGGAGCTGGACCCCTCGATGTTCGCCGACGCCCTGCCGCCCTGGACCAACACCACCAGCGCCCGGGTCGGCGCCGGGCTGGGCACCATCGCCCGGGTGGTCGCCACCGGCGAGGCGATCTACCGCCGCAAGCTGCGCTTCGCCGACGCCGAGCGCCGCGTGCAGACCTGCTGGATGCCCTACCACGAAGCCCTGGCCGGACTGCTGGCGGCGACGCGGGGTCAGTTCGGCGCCTGCCTGCTCGTGGACTGCCATTCCATGCCGGCCTACGGCGCCGCGCCGGGCCGGGACGGCCCGGACTTCGTCCTGGGCGACGCCCACGGCACCGCCTGCGCTCCCGCAGTCACGGCCGGGATCGAGCGGGTGCTGACCGGCTTCGGCTACAAGGTCCGCCGCAACGACCCCTACGCCGGAGGCTACGTCACGCGGCACTACGGCCGCCCGCGCGACGGCGTCCACGCCATCCAGATCGAGGTCGCGCGGGCGCTCTACATGAACGAAGCCCGATTCGAGCGCAGCCCGGCCTTCCCGCTGCTGCAGTCCCGTCTCTCGGCGCTCATCGCAGACCTTGCGGCGGCAGGACTGGACCTGTTGCGGGGCTGATTAACAGGTTGCTCACGGATTGGTGGCAAGCAGGCCGTCATGCACCTGCTTGCCGTCGCCGCAGTCTCTGGCCTTGCGCTCGCGCAGCCCGCGGCGGCGCAGCCGCGACCCTACCCCTGGCCCCAACCCGCACCGGTGTTCCCACTTACGGCGTCCCCTGCAGGGACGTTCCAAGCCTCCCCTCCACCCGCAGCGCAGTGCCGCGCCGCCATCGCCATGGCGGAGCGCATGTCGGGCGTCCCGGACCGGCTGATGCAGGCCATCGGCGTGGTCGAGAGCGGGCGGCGGGACGGGTCCGGCACCGTGGCGGCCTATCCCTGGACCATCAATGCCGAGGGCGTGGGATCGTACTACGCCACCAAGCCGGAGGCCATCGCCGCCGTCCTCGCGCTCCGCGCCCGCGGAGTGCGCTCCGTAGATGTCGGCTGCATGCAGGTGAACCTGATGCACCACGCCGACGCCTTCGCCTCGTTGGAGGAAGCTTTCGACCCCGCCGCCAATGCCGCCTACGCCGCCCGGTTCCTGCTCCGGCTCCTTGCCCAGACGGGGTCATGGCCCGGCGCAGTGGCCGGATACCACTCGCTCACCCCGGACATCGGCGCGGAATACGGGCGCAAGGTCATGGCCGTCTGGGCCAGGCCCGCTGCGCCCGCCAGCCTTCCGCCGCCCCTGCCGGTGCAGCCCGCCGCGCCCGTTGCCGCCAGCTTCTCCGCGCAGGCCGCCGGCGCCGGGCGGATCATCCCGCTGCCCGCGACCGGGGTGTCCGCGACCGGGCGGAGCCTGGAGTCCTACCGCCTCGCACCGACCCGCCTCGCCGTCGGCGCCACCGCTGGCCGGGGATGACCGGAGGGGGAGTGGATGGGAATTCGACGGACCGGCGACAAATCGTGCCGCTCTCCACTGCAAAAGACTGGCATTTCAGGAACGAAGCGCAATAGATGAGTCATCCCTGACCAAAGGCCGGTGATGGCGACCCTTCTCCTGCGCACTGCGGCTCTTGCCACCCTCCTGTCCACGGCTGCGCTCGCGCAGGCGCCAGGCGTTCCCGTGACAGTGACCGTGCCGCAGCGGCAGGATGTCCCCGTGCTGACCCGCTCCATCGGCACCGTCCAAGCCTTCCAGTCCGTCGTCGTGCGCGCCCGGGTGGACGGCACGCTCGACAAGGTGCTGTTCACCGAAGGCCAGTCCGTCAAGCCCGGCGACCTCCTCGCCCAACTGGACCCGCGCCCCTACCAGGCCATTCTCGACCAGGCCCTCGCGCGCAAGGCCTCGGACGAGGCCGCTGCCCTGAACGCCCGCGCCGACGTCACCCGGTATGCCGACCTGGCCTCCAGCCAGGTCGCGTCGCGCCAGAAGGTGGAGCAAACCCGCGCCGCCCTGGCGCAGGCAGAGGCAGCGGTGCGTGGGGACGACGCGTCCATCGCCGCCGCGCAGCTGAACCTGGGCTTCACCCGCATCACGTCGCCTATCGAGGGCCGGGTCGGGCTGCGCCAGGTGGACGCCGGCAACTTCATCCGCGTGGCCGACCCCAGCACGACGGGGATCGTGACCATCGCGCAGATACACCCCATTGCCGTCCTGTTCACACTGCCGCAGGACACCCTGCCGCGGGTGCAGGCTGCCATCCGCGGGGGCAAGCTGCCGGTGCTGGCCTACGCCGGCGACGACCGCACCAAGCTGAGCGAGGGCGAGCTGCTGACCCTGGACAGCAGCATTGACGCCACCACGGGCACCATCAAGCTGAAGGCGGCCTTCGCCAACACGGACGACAACCTCTGGCCTGGCCAGTTCGTGAACGTGCGCATGCGTCTCGACATCCGTAAGGACGTTCTGACAGTGCCCTCCGCCGCGGTGCTGCGCGGGGCCAACGGCATGTATGTCTACGTGGTGAAGCCCGACGGGACCGCCGCGGTCCAGCCCATTGAGGTTGACCAGGACGACGGCCAGGTCGCAGTCGTAACGAGCGGATTGACCGGGCCGGAGAAGGTCGTGCTGGCCGGCCAGAGCCGCCTGAACAATGGCGCGCGTGTTGCCGCCACCGACGCCAAGACCGCCAGCTAGTTTGCCCCGCCACTTGCCCCCGCCGCACCGCCCGACGAGGACCAGGCCATGAGCATCTCGACACCCTTCATCAACCGCCCCGTCGCGACCTCGCTTCTGATGGCTGCCATCATGCTTGTGGGCATCGCCGCGTACCCGCTGCTGCCCGTCGCTCCACTGCCGCGCGTCGAGTTCCCGACCATCCAGGTCACCGCCTCCCTGCCCGGCGCAAGCCCGGAAACCATGGCCTCCACCGTCGCGCAGCCGCTGGAGCGCCAGTTCGCCCAGATCTCCGGCGTGGCGCAGATGACCAGCATCAGCGTCGGCGGCTCCACCCAGGTCGTCGTGCAGTTCGACCTGGACCGCAACATAGACGGCGCGGCGCTGGACGTGCAGGCCGCCATCAACAACGCCGGCGGGCAACTGCCCAAGAACCTTCCCAACCCGCCCCTGTTCCGCAAGGTGAACCCGGCGGACAGCCCGATCCTCATCCTTGCCGTGCAGTCCGAGACGCTGCCCCTGATTGAGGTTAACGAGTTCGCCGACAGCATCCTCAGCCAGCAGATCAGCCAGATCAGCGGCGTGTCCCAGGTCAGCATCGGCGGCGAGCAGAAGCGCGCCGTCCGCGTCCAGGTGGACCCCGCCCGCCTGGCCGCGATGGGCATGACGCTGGAGGACGTGCGGACGATGCTCGTCACCGCCACCGTGGACGCGCCAAAAGGCTCCGTGGACGGGGACCGCCGGTCCTTCGCGATCTATGCCAACGACCAGTTGACCAAGGCCGCGGAATACAACGACATCGTCCTCGCCTACCGCAACGGCGCCCCGGTGCGGGTGCGCGACATCGGCCGTGCCGTGGACGGGCCTGAGAACGCCCGCCTGGCCGGCTGGCAGAACGGCAGGCGCGGCATCCAGCTCCTGATCTTCAAGCAGCCCGGCGCCAACGTGATTGACACCGTGGAGCGCATTAAGGCCGCGATGCCCAAGCTGCAGGCGGCCATCCCGCCTGCTGTTACCGTGCAGACCATCGTGGACCGCACCGTCACCATCCGCGCGTCGCTGCACGAGGTGCAGTTCACCCTGCTCCTGTCCATCGCGCTGGTCGTGATGGTGATCTTCCTGTTCCTGCGCAACGTGTGGGCCACGGTCATCCCGAGCGTCACCGTGCCGCTGGCGCTCGTCGGCACGTTCGCGCTGATGTACCTGTGCGGCTACAGCCTCAACAACCTCACCCTCATGGCGCTTACTATCGCGGTCGGCTTTGTCGTGGACGACGCCATCGTCATGCTGGAGAACATCTACCGCCACATCGAGGAGGGCATGAACCCGCGTGAGGCCGCGCTGAAGGGCGCAGGCGAGATCGGCTTCACCATCATCTCCATCAGCCTCTCGCTGATCGCCGTCTTCATCCCCCTGCTGCTGATGGGCGGGATCGTCGGGCGCCTGTTCCGCGAGTTCGCGATGACGGTGGCGCTGACCGTCATGGTCTCGGCAGTGGTGTCGCTGACGCTCACGCCCATGATGTGCTCCCGCTTCCTGAAGCACCAGACGAAGCAGCACGGCATCCTCTACCGCATTGTCGAGCGGTTCTTCGAGCTGCTGCTGGGCGGCTACCGCCGCACGCTCGACATCGCATTGCGCTTTCAATTCGTCACGCTGATGGTGTTCTTTGCCACCCTCGGCGTCACGGCCTACCTCTACACGCAAATTCCCAAGGGCTTCTTCCCGAACCAGGACACGGGCGTGCTGGTCGGCCTGACCGAGGCCGGGCAGGACGTGTCGTTTGCGGAAATGGCCCGGCGCCAGCAGCAGGCCGCTGCCATCGTGTCCGCCGACCCCGCCGTGGACTCCGTGTCGTCCAGCATCGGCGCCGGGTTGGGCGGGCAGACCGGCAACAACGGGCGCATGTGGATCAACCTCAAGCCGTTCGAGGACCGGGACGTGACCGCCCAGGGCGTCATCACCCGCCTGCGCGGCAAGCTGCAGGCCGTAGAGGGCATGAACGTCTTCCTGCAGGCGGCCCAGGACATCAACGTCGGCGGGCGCCTCGCGCGCACGCAGTATCAGTACACCCTGCAGAGCGCCGACCTGACCGAGCTTTACGAGTGGTCGCCCAAGATACTTGCCAAGATGCGCAGCCTGTCCATGCTGAGGGACCTGGCGACGGACCAGCAGGTGGCGGGCACGACGGCCACGCTGACCATAGACCGGGACCGCGCCGCCAGGTTCGGCATCCAGCCGCAGGTGATTGACGACACGTTGTATGACGCCTTCGGGCAGCGCCAGGTCGCCCAGTACTTCACGCAGCTCAACTCCTACAAGGTCGTGTTGGAGGTGCCGCCGGCCATGCAGGGCGATGCCGCCACCTTGGACAAGCTGTACGTCAAGGGAAGGGACGGAACGGCCGTCCCTCTGTCCACCTTCGTCAAGATGGACACCCGCCCCGTCGCTCCCCTGGCGATCAGCCACCAGAGCCAGTTTCCGGCGGTGACCATCTCGTTCAACCTGGCGCCAGGTGCGGCGCTCGGGCAGGCGGTGGACGCCATCAACGCCGCGCTGAACGGCATGGGCACGCCAACCACCCTCCGCGGCACCTTCCAGGGCACGGCGCAGGCGTTCCAGTCCTCCCTCAGCAGCCAGCCCTACCTGATCGCGGCGGCGCTGATTGCGGTCTACATCATCCTGGGCATCCTGTACGAGAGCTTCATCCTGCCCATCACCATCCTGTCCACGCTGCCCTCCGCCGGCGTGGGCGCGTTGCTGATGCTGATGCTGAACGGCTACGACCTGTCCGTCATCGCCCTGATCGGTGTCATTCTGCTGATCGGCATCGTCAAGAAGAACGGGATCATGATGGTGGACTTTGCTATCAGCAAGGAACGGCAGGAGGGCGCCACGCCATTCGACGCCATTCGCGAAGCTTGCCTGCTCCGCTTCCGCCCGATCTTGATGACGACGATGGCGGCGCTTCTGAGCGGCCTTCCGCTGATGATCGCTGAGGGCGCCGGGTCGGAGCTGCGCAAGCCCCTGGGCTTCGCCATGGTCGGCGGCCTGATCCTCAGCCAGGTGCTGACGCTCTACACGACGCCGGTTGTCTATCTCTACCTGGACCGCTTGCAATCCTGGCTGATGCCACGGCGCAGCCGGCGCATGCCGACCCTGGCCGGCCAGGTCGGGGCAGCGGCAGAATAGCGGCGGAATGGCTACGAGGGCGTCCGGCAGCAACGCCGGCCCGCCGGCTGCGTTGACGGCGCATGTTGGACGCCCCGCAGCCGCTGCATGCCGACCCCCTTGCCGCCCTCGCCGCGGCGGTCCCCGCCATGCAGGACCGCGCCGCCCAGCTTGACCGGGAGGAGGCGTTTCCGCACGAAGACATCCAGCTTCTGCGGACCTTGGGCCTGCTGACGGCGCCCCTGCCCCGTGCCGCCGGCGGCTGGGGCGCCGGCACGGAGCTGGACGGCGCCGATGCGCTGTTTGCCGTGCTGCGCGGGGTTGGCCGCGGCAACATGGCCGTGGGCCGGCTGTATGAGGCCCACGTCAACGCGCTCAAGCTCATCCTGGACTACGGCACGGCCTCCCAATCCGAGCTTGCAGCCGCCGACGCCCGTGCGGGGCGGCTGTATGGCGTCTGGGTCACCGACCCGCCCAGCGGCGCGTTGACGCTGCAGGATGGCACGTTGCGCGGCAGCAAGGGGCCATGCTCCGGCGCCGGGCACGTCGCCTGCGCCGTGGTCACTGTGCGCACTGCCGATGGTGACCGCATGGCCCTGCTGCGCCTGAACGGCACGGAGCAAGTGCGCCCCATGCGCGGCCTGCTCCATGGGATGCGCGCAAGCGTCAACGGCTGGGTCGGCCTGGACGGCGTGCCCCTGCCCGCCAGCGCCCTCATTGGCCAGCCCGGCGACTACCTGCGCGAACCCCAGCTTTCCACCGGCGCCTGGCGCACGATGGCCGTCACGCTGGGCGGCCTGGACGCCCTCGTGGCCGCCGTCGGCGCCCAGCTCCGCAGCCGCGGGCACGATGCCAGCCCGCTGCAGCAGGACCGCTACGGCACCATGCTGATCGCCCAGGAAACCGCCCGGCTGTGGACCGAAGCCGCCGCCCGCCTCGCCGAAGCCGGCCAGCAGCCCGTCATGGACCAGGTCGCCTACGTCAACCTCGCCCGCATCGCCGTCGAACACGCCTGCCTCGACGCCATGCGCCTCGCCCAGCGCTCCATCGGCTTCGGCGCGTTCCTGGCCACCAATCCCATCGAGCGCCTGTTGCGCGACCTCGCCACCTACCTGCGCCAGCCCGCCCCGGACGCCGTGCTGACCGAGGCGGCGCAGCACCGGCTCGGTGCGTGACCGTCCCCGCCGGCGCCGTCCTGCGCGCTATGGCCGACCTGCCCTTCTGCACACTTGCCGATCTGACCCAGGGCAGCCCAACGCTGATTCTCGCCCCGCACGCCGACGACGAAAGCCTGGGCTGCGGCGGCCTGATCCGCGCCCTGTGCCGGGCCGGCCAGCCTCCCATCGTTGTGGTGCTTACGGACGGCGCCGGCTCCCATCCGGGATCGCGCACCCACCCGCCCGTCCGGCTCGCCGCGGTGCGGGAGCAGGAGGCCCGCCGAGCCGTGTCCCTGCTGGGCCTGCCACCGGACCGCATCCGCTTCGCCCGGCACCGCGACACCGCCGCGCCCACTGCCGGCCCTGAGTTCGAGCAGGCCGTGGACGTCCTGTCCGCCCTGTGCCGCATCGAAGCCGTGGCAACGCTCTTCGCTCCGTGGCAGCACGACCCGCACTGCGACCACGAAGCCGCGCATCTTTTGGCTTGCCAGGTTGCGCGGCGCCTCGGCCTGCGCCATCTGGCCTACCCCGTCTGGGGGTGGACGCTGTCGGACGACACTCCCCTGCCAGAGGTGCCATCCGGCGTACGCCTGGATACCTCCGGAGACATGACGGCGAAGAAGCAGGCGATCCTGGCCCATCGCTCCCAATATGCCGGCCTTGTTGCGGATGATCCCGCAGGCTTCGTCTTGCCGGAGAACCTGTTGCGGATATTCGACCGCCCGTTCGAGACGTTTCTGCGCGTGAACTAGGATAGAGTCAGTCCGCCGCCTCCAATTCCTCAACCGGCATTGCCGCCCGCAGCAGCCCGTCGCGTATCCGTGTGGCGATGCCCAGTTCGCGCTCCAAAGCACCCGTCGGCACCGGGCGCTGCTGCAATGCCGGGCAATCCTGCAGCACTGCGTCCCACGCGGCTCCAAAGGTCAATCCGCGGATCGTCTCCGCCAGCCGGCGCGTGGTCCACCCAAGCTCCCCGGCAACGTCCGGAAGCAACGCCGAGTCCCGCATCGCGTGGCGCAGCCGTGCCCGCAGCCGCAACCGCCGCACGCGGTCCAGGGCCGGCTCCATCGCGTCGTCAATGAACAGGTCCGGAGCCGCCAGCCGACGCCGGATCGTGTCGGCCATGCCGCCCTGCGCGCGTCCGGAAATCCGCCCCGATACCGTTACGGACACGTCCGGCGCATGGCGAATGCGGGCGTCGTTGCGCCGTAACGCGTGAAAGAAGGCGCGGTCCTCTCCCAAGCTGACCGCCGGCACGCCTCCGGCACGCCGCCACGCCTCCCAGGTCACGCAGATGCTCGCGCCGGAATGCTCGGTGTGCCGAGGCCAGGGGTCGCTTGGGTCGGGGTCAACCAGGCTCTCAATCTGGTCCAGCAGCGCGCCGTATGCGCATTCCCTGGCATCGGCCTCGTGCAGCGCCGCGGGGATCGCGGCAGCGTCGGCAGAGTCCATCAGGGCGCGCCCGGCAACCGCGTCGGCCCCGCCGCGGATGTGGGCCAGGTTCCGGGCCAGCCAGTCAGGCGCGACCCGTCCATCCCCATCTGTGCACAGCAGCACCCCTCCAGGCCCCGAAAGCCCAGCCGCGACCTCCATCGCCAACCGACGCGCATGGCCCGCAGTCTGCTCGGCCACCGCGAACTGGTGCTCCACCACCGTGAGCCTGATTGGCAGACCTGCTGCGGCTGCGCGCGCAACCCTCGCCGTTCCGTCCGTCGTGTTGTTCACGAGCAACACGACATCGTAGGGAGCCGCACCGGACTGGCTGCCCAATGCCTGGACAGCAGCTGGGATCAAAGCCTCCTCGTTCCGCACTGGAATAGCGACGACGGGGGCTGGCGCCGCTGAAGCCCAATTGCGGGTTTTGTCCACAGTCCGTCCCATCGTGCATGTCAGCATCGGCAACGATGTCGTAAGACCTGGGTTTCTCGCCAGTTCACATCCGCGTCAAACACGCTCCGGTTATGTCGTCATCTCCGCCCTGATTGCCTGATCCAGTTCGGAGGTGCGGAACGGCTTCTGCAGAAAGCGGCGGTTGATGGCCTGGGGCTGGAAATAACCGGAGATCAAGATGATCTTGAGCGCGGCGTGCCGGTCGGCCGCGACATCGGACAGCTCCAGACCCGACATCCCGGGCATGCGTATGTCCGTGACCATCACGTCGAATCCGGGTTGGCTGTCCAGCATGTCCAGGGCCTGGTGCCCGCTGGCGGCCTGCATCACGGTGTAGCCGAGCTCCTGCAGCATGTCGGCGGACGTCTCACGCACGGTGTCGTCATCATCAACCAATAGTATCATGGGTTTACGTGAGGCCAGATGCCCCTCCCCTAATGCTGATCCGCACCTTCGCGCCGTTGTCGGGCTGAAGCCTCCAGGTCTGCCGCCCGGTCCGCGGCAATCCTGCATAAGCCATCGCCCCATGCCGCGGGAGGCCGGAAGCAGCCAGGCAGGATGACAAAACCGTGGGCGCCGCATACGGGACGGGCGGGGCAGGAGATCGGGCTGACAAGCCTCGGAAAATTGGCGGAGGGGATGAGATTCGAACTCACGGTAGGGCTTGACGCCCTACTTCGGTTTAGCAAACCGACGCCTTCAGCCACTCGGCCACCCCTCCGCCGGGGTCGTCACACGTCGTTTGCATCGCCGGGTTTAGGGCGTCCGAACCCCGCCGTCAAACACGCAGACGCATCAGGACAGCGCAACCGCAAACCCGCGCTGCACAGCGGGCCGCGCCATCAGCGCCTCGTACCAGCGCCGGACGTTCAGGAAGTCCGCCAGGTCCACCTGATGCCGCTCATGCCGCCACACCCAGCCCAGGATTGCGAAGTCCGCCACCGACAGCGCCCCGGCCACGTGCTCCACCAACGCAAGCCGCCGGTCCAGCACGCCATACAGGCGCCGGGTCTCCTTCGTGTAGCGGGCCAGCCCATACCGCTGGTCCTCCCCGTTCACCGTCAGGAAGTGATGCACCTGCCCAGGCATCGGGCCGAAGCCGCCCATCTGCCACATCAGCCACTCCAGCACCGGAACGCGCTCCCGCAGGCCGGATGGCAGGAATCGGCCGGTCTTCTCCCCAAGATACAGCAGGATCGCCCCGGACTCGAACACGGACAGCGGCGCGCCGCCCGGTCCGTCCGGGTCCACAATGGCCGGGATGCGGTTGTTCGGGCTGATGCGCAGGAAGTCCGGGGCAAACTGCTGGTCCTTGGTGATGTCCACCACCGTCACGGCATAGGGCAGCCCCATCTCCTCAAGGGCAATGCTGATCTTCCGTCCGTTCGGCGTGTTGTAGGAATGTAGCTGGATCATCGCCGTCCCCCTTGGCTGCAGGGACGCTATGCGCCGCGCCGCGCGGCGGCAAGGGGAGCCGGGCGGCTGGCCCCGCACTTGCATTGCCGTGCCGGCCCAATGTGGCAACCCGTCCCATCCACGCCGATCCGGAGACTTCATGAGCACGAGCCTGCGAACCTCGGCCGCCCTGCCCGCTGCCAGCGCACGTTGGGTGCAGCTTGGCCTGGGGCTGGTCTGCATGATGGCGATCAGCAGTCCGCAATATGTCTGGACGCTGTTCACCAAGCCGCTGGGCACGACGCTCGGCGCCTCCGCTGCTGCCATCCAGACCACCTTCAGCATCCTGATCGTGCTGCAGACCTTCTTCAGCCCCTTCCAAGGCTGGCTCGTCGAACGGTTCGGACCGCGCCTGCTGATCGCCACGGGCGCGGCGCTGACCGGGCTGAGCTGGGTGCTCGCCGCCCAGGCCACCTCGCTCTGGGGCTTGTATGCCACCTACGGCCTGCTGGGCGGGCTGGGTACCGGCATCGTTTACATCGGCGTGGTCGGGCAGATGGTCGGATGGTTCCCGGACCGCCGAGGCTTCGCCGTGGGCGTCGTGGCCGCCGGGTATGGCATCGGGGCGGTGCTGACCAACTTCCCGATCTCCGACAGCCTGACGGCCAGCGGCTACGGCCCGACGCTGGTGCGCTTCGGGCTGATCCTCGGCGCAGTGGGCGTCGTGGCCGCCTTGGGGCTGCGCCCGGCCCCGGCTGCGTTGACGGCCCAAACCCGGCAGCGCTCCACCGTCGCCGACGTGGACACGCCCGCGATGCTGCGCCAGCCGCTGTTCTGGCTGCTGTTCGCCATGATGACCATGATGTCCACCTCCGGCCTGATGGTCACCGCCCAGATTGTGCCCTTCGCCAACGACCTCGGCATCGGCAAGCTCGTCATCTGGGGCTTCGCCGCCATCCCCCTCATCCTCACCGTGGACCGCGTCTGCAACGGCCTCACCCGGCCCTTCTTCGGCTGGGTCTCCGACCGCATCGGGCGCGAGAACACGATGGTCCTCGCCTTCGGGTTTGAGGGCCTGGCCATGGCCGCCTGGCTCGCCACCATGGGCAACCCCGTCCTCTTCGTCATCCTGTCCGGCGTCGTGTTCTTCGGCTGGGGCGAGATCTTCTCGCTGTTCCCCTCCACCCTCACCGACACCTTCGGCGCCGCGCACGCCACCAAGAACTACGGCTGCCTCTACATGGCGCAGGGAATCGGCGCAATCTTCGGCGGCCCGCTCGCCTCCCTGCTGCACGACTACGCCGGAAGCTGGACGCCGGTGTTCAGCCTCGCCATCGGCGCGGACCTGCTGACCGCCGTGCTGGCTCTGGCGCTGCTCAAGCCCATGCGGGCGCGCTACCTGGCCCGTCAACCAAGGGCCGCGCTGGCCGGGACATTCAGCTAAGGCCCAGACCGCCTACACGGCGGAATGGAGCAGGCGCGTGGCGGCGGGGTAGCCCGTCGCCACGCATCGCGCTAAACCCGTGGGATGGCCGCCATCCCACTCCACCCCGGCGTCGAAATCCTCTCCAACGACACCGCCTGGTCCGGCCGGTTCTCCGTGGACGTCATCCGCTTCCGCCACCGCCGCTTTGACGGCGCCATATCCCCCGTCCGCACCTGGGAGCTGTTCGTCCGCGGCCGGGCCGCGGCCATGCTCCCCTACGATCCCTGGACCGACCAGGTCGTCCTGATCGAGCAGTTCCGCCTTCCCGCCCTCGCCGCCGGCCTCTCCCCCGTGATGACAGAAATTCCCGCCGGCCTGTGCGACGCCGGGGAGGACCCGGCCGCCACCGTCCGCCGCGAGTCCCAGGAAGAGATGGGCCTGCAACCCGACCTGCTCGCCCCCATCGGCGACTTCGTGCTGACCCCCGGCGGCTCGGACGAGCGCTGCACCATGTTCGCCGGCCGCGTCCGCGCGCCCCTCCCAGCCCCAGGCGTCGCCGGCCACGGCGGCCTGGGGTCGGAGCATGAGGACATCCAGGTCCGCCAGATGCACGCCGGCGACGCCATCGCCGCGGCCCTGGCCGGCCAGTATCCCAACTCCGTCACCACCATCGCCCTGCTCTGGCTCGCCGCCAAGCGCGACTGGCTGCGCCACGAGTGGGCCGCCGCATGACCGCGCGCCTGTTCCTGGACGACTCCACCCTGCGCGAAGCCCTCGCGACCGTGCTGCGTGCCGACCCCTCCGGCATCGTCCTCGACCGCACCCCCTTCTACGCCCGTTCCGGCGGCCAGCCCGGCGACAGCGGCACCCTGCGCTGGGAGGGCGGCGAAGCCGTCGTGACCGAGGCCGTGAAGGGCGAAGGCGACGCCATCCTGCACCTGTCCCCCGCCACCTCCCTCCCTCCAACCGGCACGCAGGTCCTGGCCATCCTCGACTGGCCCCGCCGCCACGCCCTGATGCGCATGCACACCGCCCTGCACCTCCTGTGCAGCCTCCTGCCCGGCGCAGCCGTCACCGGCGGCCAGATCGGCGCCGACCGATCCCGCCTCGACTTCGACCTGCCGGACCCGCCCGCAAAGGAGGCGCTGGAAGCCGGCTTCAGCACCCTGGTCGCCGCCAACCACCCCATCACGACGGAATGGGTGGACGAAGCCGTGCTGGACGCCAACCCCGGCCTGGTCCGCACCCTCTCCGTCAAGCCGCCCCGCGGCACCGGCCGCCTGCGCCTTGTCCGCATCGGCCCCGCATCGCCCGAGCCTCCCGTGGACCTCCAGCCCTGCGGCGGCACCCACGTCGCCACCACCGGCGAGGTCGGCCCCGTCCGCATCCTCAAAATAGAGAACAAGGGCCGCCAGAACCGCCGCATCGTCCTGGCGCTGGAGGCATAGCAGTGGACCCCCTCGTCACCCCGGACTGGCTGGCCGCCCACCTGGACGACCCCAACCTGGTCATCTTCGACGCCACCAAGTACCTCCCCAACGAGGGCAAGGACGGCCTGGCCGAGTTCACCCGCGCCCACATCCCCGGCGCACGCTTCTTCGACATTGACGCCGTCGCCGACCAGGACACGACCCTGCCGCACATGGTCCCGACACCGGGCCGGTTCGAACAGCTGCTGGGCGCGCTGGGCGTGTTCAACGCCAGCCGCATCGTGTTCTACGACCAGAAGGGCATCGCCTCCGCCCCGCGCGGCTGGTGGATGATGGGCCTGTTCGGCCACGACGACGCCTGCGTGCTGGACGGCGGCCTCCCCGCCTGGCTGCGCCACGGCAACCCCACCGAGGCCGGGCCACCCGTGGCGCCCGCGCCCGCCACTTTCCAGGCCACCTTCCGCGCCACCCGCCTCCGCGGCATTGGCGACATGCTGGCCCCCCCGCCCGGTACGCTGATCCTGGACGCCCGCGCCGCCGGACGCTTCGACGGCACCGCGCCCGAACCGCGGCCCGGCCTGCCCAGCGGCCACATGCCCGGCAGCATCAACCTGCCCTTCCCCACCCTGCTCAACCCCGACGGCACCATGCAGGACGCCGCCCACCTCCGCGCCATCCTCGCATCGCACGGTGCCGACGGCATCCGCCCCGTCGTGACAAGCTGCGGCACCGGCGTGACCGCCGCCATCCTCACGCTCGCCTTGCGCCGCGCCGGCCTGCCGGAGGGCGCGCTTTACGACGGATCATGGACCGAATGGGCCAGCCGGCCCGACACCCCGAAGGAGACCAGGTGATGCCCGACGACCAATCCAGCCTCGGCAAGGCGCAGCACGCCGCCGCCCCGGACTTCAACACCCGCCAGGGCTTCAATACCCGTATGTCCCACGCCGGACGCGCCGGCACGCGCATCCACGGCTTCGTCAACCCGCCGCTCGTCCGCGGCTCCACCGTCCTCTACCCCACCTGCGCCGACCGCAAGGCGATGGGCGCCAAGCGGCTGGAGCAGTCACTGATCTACGGCGTCCTGGGCAACCCCACCCACCACGCGCTGGAGGACGTGGTGGCCGAGATCGAGGGCGGCACCCGCTGCCAGATCGTCTCCTCCGGCCTCGCCGCCGTCACCACCCCCCTGCTCGCCTACCTCGGCGCAGGCGACCACCTGCTGATGCCCGACAGCGTCTATGGCCCGGCCCGCGGCTTCTGCGACGGCATGCTGGCCCGCATGGGCGTGACCACGACCTACTACCCCCCCAACGTGGACGCCGCCGGCCTGGCCGCCCTGATGCGGCCCAACACCAAGGTCGTCTATACTGAATCCCCCGGCAGCCACACCTTCGAGATGCAGGACATCCCCGCCCTGGCCGAGGTCGCGCACGCCCATGGCGCAAAGGTGCTGATGGACAACACCTGGGGCATCCACTTCTTCCAGCCCTTCCAGCACGGCGTGGACGTGTCCATCCAGGCCCTGACCAAGTACGTCGTCGGCCACTCCGACGTGCTGCTGGGCAGCATGACCACCAACTCGGACGACGACTGGGAGCGCGTGCGCATGGCCTCCCTCGCCCTGGGCCAATACGCCAGCCCGGACGACTGCTGGCTGGCCCTGCGCGGCGTCCGCACCATGGGCGTCCGCCTCCGCCAGCAGATGCAGTCCGGCATCGAGGTCGCCGAGTGGTTCGCAGCCCGGCCCGAGGTCGCGCAGGTCCTCCACCCCGCCCTCCCCGGCGCACCCGGCCATGACCTCTGGAAGCGCGACTTCACCGGCGCGTGCAGCCTGTTCGGCGTGGTGTTCCGCCCGGAGTACACCGCCCCCGCCGTCCACGCCGCCATAGACAGCCTGGAGCTGTTCGGCATCGGCGCAAGCTGGGGCGGCTACGAGAGCCTGGCCCTCCCCACCACCGGCTTCGTCACCCGCACCGCCGGCAGCGGCGTCTTCCCCGGCGTCGTCGCCCGCTTCCATGTCGGGCTGGAGGACGTGGCCGACCTCACCGCCGACCTGGACCGCGGCCTGGCCGTCATGCGCGCGCATGGCGGCTGACGGACCAGCGACCAACGCCGTCCTCGCGGCGCTGCGCTTCAACGGCGACGGCCTGGTCGCCGCCGTCGCGCAGCAGCACGGCACCGGGGAGGTGCTGATGCTGGCCTGGATGAACGCGGAGGCCATCGCCGAGACCCTGGCCACGGGCCGGGTCTGCTACTGGAGCCGCAGCCGCGGCGCGCTCTGGCGCAAGGGCGAGACCTCCGGCCAGACCCAGCGTCTGATAGAGCTGCGAGTGGACTGCGACGGTGACGCCCTGCTCCTCCTGGTGGACCAGCACGGCGTCGCCTGCCACACCGGCCGCCGCTCCTGCTTCTACCGCGCGGCGCGCGGCGGCGCGCTGCAGGAGATCAGCCAGCCGCTGGTGAAGGCGGAGGCGCTGTATGCAACGGCAGCGGTTCCGCAGCCATGACTGCGCCCGGCGGCAGCGGCCCATGCAGGTGCGGGAACGGCGTCATGCCAGGTTCACTGCTCTCCCAACGCACGCCGTCCAATTCAGCCGCATCCAGATGAAGCGCCACCAATCCATCCCGCCCGGCAAAGTGCCGCTCCAGCACCAACGGCAGTTGGGCCGGCGTGCAAAGGTGCAGGAAGCCACCCGCAGGCGGTGATGGCGGCCCGGCGGCCCACGCCGCCGCCGTCGTGACGTGCAGCAGCACCGGCTCCGTCATCGCCGGCCCAGTCATCCCCGCCGCAGCTTCACGGCCAGGATGTACGACGCCAGGCCCAGCGTCGCGGTGTTCGCCGCAACCATCGGCGTGGACCGCGTCATCACCCCGTAGGCCAGCCACAGCCCCACCCCGGTCACGAACAGCAGCAGCATGTTGAGGCTGAAATCCTGCGCGCTGCCGGTGCGCCAGGTCCGCAGCACCTGCGGCACGAAGGCAACCGTCGTCAGCACCCCCGCCAGCATCCCCAGCGCCTCGGTCCAGTCCGCCATGTTGCACCTGCCCCCGCCGCACCCTATGCAGCCCGCCATGCGCCTTGGCAATCCGCCCCCGTGCCGCTGACCCCATGTCCTTGATCTACGTCATGGCCGGGGAGGCCAGCGGCGACGTCCTGGGCGCACGCCTCATGGCAGCCCTCCTCGCCCAACGCCCCGCCCTGCACTTCGCCGGCGTCGGCGGCCCCCGCATGGCGGCGCATGGCCTGGATAGCCTGTTCCCCATGACCGACCTCTCCGTCATGGGCATCATCGAGGTCCTGCCCCGCATCCGCCTGCTCCGCCGCCGCCATGCCGAGGCCGTGGCCGACATCGCCCGCCGCCGTCCCGACGTGGTCGTCACCGTGGACAGCCCAGGCTTCATGCACCACGTCCTGCAGGACGTGGCCGACCTCGGCATTCCCCGCGTCCACCTCGTCGCCCCCCAGGTCTGGGCCTGGCGCGCCCACCGCGTGAAGCGCTACCCCGGCCTCTGGGACCGCCTTCTCTGCCTGCTCCCGTTCGAACCCGCCTGGTTCGCCAGGCACGGCCTCCCCGCCACCTTCGTCGGCCATCCCGTCCTGGAGTCTGGTGCGGACAGGGGCGACGCCGCCCGCTTCCGCGCCCGCCACGGCCTTCAACCAAACCAGCCCGTCCTGGTCATGATGCCCGGCAGCCGAAGGTCGGAGGCGCCTCGCCTGCTTCCGGTGTTCGGACGCACCCTGGACTTGCTGGCCGCCGAGCTGCCCGGCCTCCGCCCGGTCCTGCCAGTTTCCGCCGCCGTGGCCGGCGCCGTGCGCGCCGCCGCAGCAACCTGGCCGGTGCAGCCCATCATCGTGACGGACGTGGACGACAAGCACGACGCCTACGCCGCTGCCGGGGCGGCGCTGACCAAGTCCGGCACCTCCACGCTGGAGCTTGCCCTGGCCGGCGTGCCGATGGCCGTCGCCTACCGCGTCAACCCCCTCACCGCCGCCATGGCCCGGCGCATGATCCAGGTGCCGCACGTCGCCATGGTCAACCTGCTCGCCGGGCACGCCCTGGTGCCGGAACTTCTGCAAGCCGATTGCACCCCCGGAAAGCTGAGCCAGACCGTGCTGGCCCTGTTGCGCGACCCCGCTCAGGCCAACGCCCAGCGCGCCGGCTTCCGTACTCTTTTGGCCACCTTGCGCCCACCCGAGGGCCTGCCGTCAGAGGCCGCGGCGCGCGAGGTCCTGCAGGTCCTGGATCAGGCCGGACGCGACCGCCAGGCGGCGTGACTCCGCCATTCCCTCCGTCACCGCCAGCGCCGCCGCCAGCGCCCGCCGCCCCGCCGCGGCGTCCACCACCACTGGGGCGCCATCCAGGCACGACGCCACGAACGCCTCGTGCTCCGCCGCCATCGCATCCCCCTCGGTCCAGCTCGTCTCCTCCCGCCGGAAGCCGCCGGTCCCCGGCAGGGGCATCCCCCGCTCCCGCCCGATCATCACCAGCTTGCGCGCCACGAAGTCGGCGGACAGGTAGCCCTCCTGGGAGAACAGCCGCATCCGCCGCTCCGTCTTGAGGGAAATCCGGCTCGCCGTGATGGCCGCCACGCACCCGTTCTCGAACCGCACTCGGGCATTGGCGATGTCCTCATGCGCGCTCGACACCGCCGCCCCTAGCGCATCCACATGCCGGATCGGGCTGTCCACCAGCGCCAGCACGAGGTCGAGGTCATGGATCATCAGGTCCAGGATCACCGAGACATCGGTCCCCCGCGGCTTGAACGGCGCGATCCGCGCGCACTCGATATACAACGGCCGCGTGATCCGCGCCGAGATGGCCCGGTGCTCTGCCGAATACCGCAGCAGGTGCCCCACTTGCAGCACCACCCCGGCCCGGCCCGCCAGCGCCGCCAGCTCATCCGCCTCCGCCAGCGTCGCCGCCAGCGGCTTCTCCACCAGCACATGCCGCCCGGCGCGCATCGCCTGGCAAGCCAGCGCATGGTGCGCGTCCGCCGGGGCGGCAATGATCACCGCATCCGCCGCCGCCAGCAGCCCCTCCAGCGGCAGCGCCGGCCCCCGCGCCTCCCGCCCCACCGCCGCGGCCCGCGCGCCATCCAGGTCATGCACCCCCGCCAGCACCGCTCGCCGGCTGCCAGCCACCTTCAGCGCATGGAACCGCCCGAAGTGCCCCGCCCCGATCACCCCAATCCGCAGCGGCCCATCACTCATGCCCTCCCTGTAGCCCGGACAAGCCAACGAACAAAGCGCCTCTTCTCCCTTTCCCTCCGGGAGAGGGCCGGGGTGAGGGAGACCCGCGGCGCAATCCCCTTCAATCCGCACACCCGCGCCACTCTCCAAGACCCGCCGCCCCAGACAAGCCGCCCCAACCCTTGCGCCAGCCCGCCCAGGTCGGCATACCCCCGCCCAGCCCCGCAACCGGACCTCACCGCCCCCATGATCTACTTCAGCCGCCTCAAGATCGCCCTGATCGCCGGCGTCTGCCTGCTCGGCACCCTGCTGTGCCTGCCCAACTTCCTGCCCGCCCCGGCGTCCTGGCTGCCCTGGCCCCAGGTCCACCTCGGCCTCGACCTCCGCGGCGGCAGCTACCTGTTGCTGGAAGTGGACATGGCCCAGGTTGTCAAGGAGCGGCTCGAAAGCCTGGCCGACGGCGCCCGCAGCACCCTGCGCGGCAAGGTCCAGAACCTGCCCCCGGCCGTGCAGGCTGCGCAGAACCGCGTCCTGATCCGTATCAACAACCCCGCGCAGGTCGAGGACGCCGCCCGCCTCCTGCGCGACGCCGCCCGCACCGGCGGCGGCGCCGAATACGACGTCACCACCGAATCCGGCGCCGTCGCCATGTCCCTGTCCCCCATCATGCTCCGCGACCGGGCCGAGCGTGCGGTGGCCCAGTCCATCGAGATCGTCCGCCGCCGCATAGATCAGACCGGCGTGCTGGACCCCGTCATCACCAAGCAGGGCGACAGCCGCATCGTCGTCCAGCTTCCGGGGATCGAGGACCCGAACCGCATCAAGGAGCTGATCGGCCGCACCGCCCGCATGACCTTCCGCCTGCTGGACGAGACGGCGAACCTCGCCGGCGCCCCCCCGCCCGGCGTGGACTTCCTGCCCGTGGACAAGCAGCCCAACGTGCGCGAACCCGTGCGCCGCCGGGTCGAGGTGGACGGCGCCAGCCTGACCTCCGCCACCGCGGAGCAGGACACCCAGAACGGCGGCTGGAAAATCTTCTTCACCTTCGACGGTGTCGGCACTCGCCGCTTCGCCGAGGTCAGCAGCGCCAACATCGGACGCCGCTTCGCCGTCGTGCTGGACGACAAGGTCATCAGCGCCCCCGTCATCCGCAGCGCCATCCTGGCCGGCAAGGGCGAGATCAGCGGCAGCTTCTCCCAAAAGGAAGCCCGCGACCTCGCCACTCTCCTGACCGCCGGCGCACTCCCCGCCCCCCTGGCCGTCGTGGAGGAGCGCAGCGTCGGCCCCGAGCTGGGCGCCGACAGCATCCTGCGCGGCGCCATCGCCCTCGGCGTCGGCCTGCTGTTCGTGATGGCCTACATGGCGCTGTTCTACGGCCTCTTCGGCTGGTTCGCGAATGCGGCCCTCCTGGTCAACCTGCTGCTGCAGATCGCCATCCTGTCCCTCCTGGGCGCAACCCTGACCCTTCCCGGCATGGCCGGCATCCTGCTGACCCTGGGCGTCGCCGTGGACGCCAACATCCTCATCAACGAACGCATCCGCGAGGAGGTCAAGAACGGTCGCACCCCGATCAACGCGCTCGAAACCGGCTTCCGCCGCGCCTACGGCACCATCATAGACAGCAACGCCACCGCTTTCCTGGCGCACGTCATGCTGTTCGTGTTCGGCTCCGGACCCGTGCGCGGCTTCGCCGTCACCATCACCGTCGGGATCGTCACCACCATGTTCACCGCAACGGTCGTGGCCCGGCTGCTGATGGTGCGCTGGTTCGTCGCCCGCCGCCCCGCCCTGCTGCCGGTGTAACCCCCATGTTCATCCGCCCCCTGTTCCGCCTGGTCCGCGACGGCACCACCATCCAGTTCATGCGCGGCCGTTTCCTGGGCCTCGCAACCTCCGCCGTCCTGTCGCTGGCCTCGGTCATCCTGTTTTTCCACCCCGGCCTGCACCTGGGCATAGACTTCCGCGGCGGCGTCGTGATGGAGGTCCGCACCCCCGGTCCCGCCGACTTCGGCAAGCTGCGGGACGCCCTGACCGCCGCCGGCCTGCCCGGCGCCGGCCTGCAGCGCTTCGGCGCCGACGACAGCGTCAGCATCCGCCTGGACCCCCAAGGCGGCCAGAACGCCACCGAAGCCCTCGTCTCCCGCGTCCGCGGCGCCCTCGAAGCCGCCCAGCCCGGCACCCGCCTGGTCCGCACCGACGCCGTGGGCGCATCCGTATCAGAAGAATTGTTCCAGAACGGAATGCTCGCCCTGGGCATCAGCCTCCTGATGATCCTCGTTTACATCTGGTTCCGCTTCGAATGGCAGTTCGCCGTCGGCGCCGTCGTCACACTCATCCTGGACGTGACCAAGGCCATCGGCTTCCTCGTCATCACCCGCATCGAGTTCGACCTGGTCATGGTCGCCGCCATCCTGACCGTCATCGGCTACTCCACCAACGACAAGGTCGTCGTCTATGACCGGATGCGCGAGAACCTCCGCAAGTACAAGACCATGCCCCTACGCAAGCTGATTGACCTCAGCATCAACGAGACCCTGAACCGCACCCTCGGCACCAGCATGACTGTCTTCCTCGCCAGCCTGCCCCTCGCCCTGTTCGGCGGCCCCTCCCTCTCCGGCTTCGCCCTCATGATGCTGTTCGGCATCGTCGTCGGCACCAGCAGCAGCATCTTCATCGCCGCTCCCATCCTGCTGCTCCTGGGCGAGAACCGCCTCCGCCGGGACACGCAGGCCGTGCCGAAGCCTGCGGACAAGCAGAAAGCCTGAACGGAGGCGTGGCGATGCCCGGCACAATGACGCCCCTGCACACCCCGCCCCGCCCCATCGCCGCCGGTGCCCGCATTGGCCACGGCCACCTCAAGGTCGCCGACCTCGACCGCGCCCTGGCCTTCTACGTCGGCGTCCTCGGCTTCTCCCTCATGCAGCGCTTCGGCACCCAAGCCGCCTTCATAGCGGCGGGCAGCTACCACCACCACATCGGCCTGAACACCTGGGAGAGCCTCGGCGGCTCCCCGCCCGCACCCGGCACCACCGGCCTGTTCCACCTCGCCATCCTTTACCCCACCCGCCCCGACCTCGCCGACGCCCTGCGCCGCCTCATGGACGCCGGCATCCCCCTGGACGGCGCCTCCGACCACGGCGTCAGCGAAGCCCTCTACCTCACCGATCCCGACCGCAACGGGGTAGAGCTGTACTGGGACCGCCCGGCGGACGAGTGGCCGCGGGCCGCAGATGGGACGCTTGCGATGTTCACGCGGCGGTTGGACTTGGAAGGCCTGCTTCAGGAAGCACCGGGCATGAGCTGAGTCCGCCCAGTTCAACCCTCGGGTGCGATGCCCTCGCCTGATGCATCCGTCAGCGCCGTGTCCAGGGTGGTCGGCTGCGCCGAGGCAGCGAGGGCCAGTCCCGTCTTGGACGGCGGATACCCGTCCACAGTCTCGGGCAAAGCCTCCAGGGCGTCCCGGAATAGGCCGGCGATGTCGATCTTCTGGCGCATGGATGGCGTGGCCCTGCGCCGGGCATCGCGCCGGAAGGTGCGGGCCTCAGCCCGCCAATGGGGGACGTTCCAGGAATGTGGCCATGCCGCCGCCTTCAGATCGTGGAGAAGCGCCTGCATCAGCAGGCTCTCGACGGACTGCACCTGGCTCCGGCCCACGCCTTCGATTTCCTCGATGATGTTGTCCCAGTCCAGCGCTTCGTTGCTGGGCTGCCGGGCGGCAACGCCGCGCAGGAGTTGCGCCTGATGCTCGGACCACTCCACCACGTCAGTGTCGTATAGATCGCTCATGCCCAACCCTCCGAGCCACTACGTTGGGCACCTGGCAGCGGCGGCACAAGGTTCACGAGTTCCCCGACCAAACCACCCTATACAGCGCCACGATCTCCTCCTTCGTCGGCACCCGCGGGTTGTTCCCCGGACTCCCCGATGCCAGCGCCTGCTCCGCCATCACCCCCAGCCGAGCATCCCACTCCGCCTTCCCGATCCCGAACGCCCCCGGCGTCGGCACATCCAACTCCCGGTTCAGCGCCGCCAACCCCTTCGCCAGCTTCCCCGCCGCCACCCCATCCTCATCCGCATCCTCAGCAAACCCGATGGCCCGAGCCGCCGCCGCATACCGCCCCTCCGCCGCCTCCAGCCCAAACCGGGTGATCGCCGGCAGCAGCATCGCATTGCTCAGCCCATGCGGCACATGGAAGTGCGCCCCAATCGGCCGGCTCATCCCATGCACCAGCGCCACGCTGCTGTTCGTGAACGCAATCCCCGCCTGCATCGCCCCCAGCATCATCGCCTCCCGGGCCGCCGCATTCCCCGGCTCCGCATACGCCGTCCGCAGGTTCGCCCCGATCAGCCGCATCGCCGCCAATGCCTGCACATCCGAATAAGCATTCGCCCGCCGGGACACATACGCCTCCAGCGCATGCGTCAAGCTATCCACCCCCGTATCCGCCGTGATCCGCCGCGGCACCGTGAACGTCAGCTCATAATCCACCACCGCCGCCACCGGCATCGCCGCCAACCCGGCGATCAGCATCTTCTCCCCGCGCTCCGTGTCCGTGATCACCGTGAACCGCGTCGCCTCGCTCCCCGTCCCCGCCGTCGTCGGCACCGCGATCACCGGCAGCGCCGCCAGGTCCGCCTGCACCGGCACCTTGAAGTCCCGCATGTGCCGCCCCGCCCCGGCAGCCCGCCCCGCCGCCAGGATCGCCATCGCCTTCGCGGTATCAATCGGCGACCCCCCGCCGAACCCCACCAGGCAATCATACGATCCCGCCGCCAGCACCGCCGCCCCGGCCTCGATCACCACGTCCGTCGGCTCCGGCACTGTGTCGCTGAACACCGCCGGACGCAGCCCCGCCGCCTCCATCGGGTCCAGGCACCGCCGCACCAGCCCGCTGCTCACCATATACGGGTCCGTCACCACCAACGGCCGCGACAGCCCGAGCTTCGCCAGCACCCCCGGCAGCTCCCGCACCGCCCCGCCGCCCACCACCATGATCCGCGGATGCACCAGCGTCGCGATCATTGCACCCCCTCCGCCTGAGCCGCCCGCCGCGCCGCATACAGCGCTAGCCGCCGCGCCGCATTCGGCGGCGCCACCACCGCCTCCTCCGCCCCCCAAGGCTCCAATTCCTGGGCACGATGACACGCCGACAAGTGCTCGGCCTCCACAGCCATCAAGGCAGGATCCTCGACCCGGCAGCGGTCCACCACGAACGGACACCGAGTATGGAACCGGCACCCCGCCGGCACACTCGCCGGGCTGGGCAGGTCCCCCTGCGCCGCCTGCCGTGCCAACCGCCGATGCGGATCAGGCCGAGGAATCGCCGACAGCAGCAGCCGCGTATAGGGATGCCGAGGATTGGCGAACACCCGCTCCTTCGGCCCGGTCTCCACGATCCGCCCCAGATACATCACCGCCACCCGGTCCGCGACATGCTTCACCACCGCCAAGTCATGCGCGATGAACAGGTAGGCCAGCCCCAAACGAGCCTGCAAATCTCCCAGCAAGTTCACGACCTGAGCCTGAATGGAAACATCCAGCGCGCTCACCGGCTCATCCAGCACCACCAGCGCCGGCTCCACCGCCAGCGCCCGAGCGATCCCGATCCGCTGCCGCTGCCCCCCGCTGAACTCGTGCGGATACCGGGCGGCATGATACGGCGCCAACCCCACCAGCCCCAGCAGCTCCGCCACCCGCGCCCGCCGCGCCGCCCCATCGCCGATCCCATGCACCACCAGAGGCTCCTCCAGGATCGCCCCCACCGTCATCCGCGGGTTCAGCGACGCATAAGGGTCCTGGAACACGATCTGCATCCGCCGCCGCAACGCCCGCAGCGGCCCCCCATGCAGCGCAGTAATGTCCCGCCCCTCAAACCGCACCACCCCCGCCGTAGGCTCGATCAACCGCAACGCCAGCCGAGCCGTAGTGCTCTTCCCACACCCGCTCTCTCCCACCAGCGCCAGCGTCTCCCCCGCAAAAACCCGAAATGAGACCCCATCCACCGCCCGAACCGCCCCTTTAGACCGCGACAGCAACCCGGCGCGAAGCGGATAGTGTTTAGCCAAACCTTCAACTTCCAGGAGTGGGATCATGGTGAATGCCAGTTCGATGCAAGAAATGCGTCTGAGAAAGCCAAGTTCAATGCGAGCCCCACGAAGGTGCTCAAGGTCACAAGATGCCAACGGGGTTGGACCCCTTTCTTCATAAATGCCAGCGTTAACAGCACTTGCACAAAGGCAAGCGGAGCCATGACTAAGGTTACTAGGCCCAAACTAAGCACCCAATAGCTGACACTCTGCATCATAAACGAGGCGCGATTCGGGTCTATGGCAGCCTGGGCCAGAAGAAAAGCCGCCGGCCAAGTCACAGTGGCCGCCAAAGACGAAAGGGCGACCGTCTTCCTCCAGTGAAGTGGTCGCCCGCTCAGGACCCCGACCAGGAACACAACAGCCGCTATGCCAATCAACGCGGGTAAGAACCCGTGTGTGACAGCCCAGACGTATGCCCCAACCAGCCCGCTCATATACTGAAGCATGTACTGAAGCATGACCGCCCGCCGCAACGCTGATGCACGAGCCAGGTGGGCTTCACCCCACCAACTCCTCAACCGGCGCCCGGATGCACGCGGCCTCATGCCCCACCCCCAGCGCCACCAACCCCGGGTCCACCTCCAAGCACCGCTCCCCCCGGAACACGCACCGAGGACTGAACCGGCACCCACTTGGCAACGCAAACGGCGCCGGCACCGCCCCCTCGATGGCCAGCAAACGCTCCCGAGACTCCTCCACCCGAGGAATGCTCCCCAGCAGCCCCAACGTATAAGGATGCTGCGGATCATCGAAAATCGCGGTCGCCGGAGCCTTCTCCACCACCCGCCCGGCGTACATGACGGCCACCTCGTCCGCCATCTCCGCCACCACGCCCAAATCATGTGTAATCAGGATGATCGCCATCCCACTCTGAGCCTGCAAATCCCGCAGCAAATCCAATATCTGCGCCTGAACCGTAACATCCAGCGCCGTCGTCGGCTCGTCCGCAATCAGCAAATCCGGCCCGCACGACAGCGCCATCGCGATCATCACCCGCTGCCGCATCCCCCCGCTCATCTGATGCGGATAGTCGTCCAGCCGCCGAGCCGCCGCCGGTATCCGCACCCGGTCCAGCGCCGCCGCCGCCCGCGCCCGCAACTCCGCCCCGCTGGCCCGGCGGTCATGCGCCCGCATCGCCTCTATGATCTGGTCGCCCACCGTGAACACCGGGTTCAGGCTCGTCATCGGCTCCTGGAAGATCATCGCAATCCGGTTGCCGCGCAGCCCCCGCAACCCCGCCGCATCCAGCCCCAGCACATCCTGCCCATCGAACACCACCCGCCCCGCCGCCACCCGCCCCGGCGCCGGCACCAGCCGCATGATGGACAACGACAGCATGGACTTCCCGCACCCGCTCTCTCCCACAATCCCCAGCGTCTTGCCCCGAGCCACCGACAGGCTGACCCCATCCACCGCCGCCACGTCCCCCTTCGCCCCAGGAAACACCGTCCGCAGCCCGTCAATGCAAAGCAAAGGCTCTGTCAAAACCACCCCTCAATCACCAAGCCGCTCCTTCCCCCTCTCCCTCCGGGAGAGGGTCGGGGTGAGGGAAGCCGCAAGGACCGCGCCAGCCCCATACAAGCCCTGTCCCAACAGCACTGCCCTCACAGAGGCTTACCCCCCTCAACTCCGGTAATCAGGCGTGTCCCCCTCCACCAGCCGCAAGCAAGACTCCCACATCATCTCGTAATGCTCCAACCGCCCCTCCCCCCGGAACTGCTGCGCCGTATGCAGCCGCACCTCTTCCGGCGGCGTCACCAGCTCCGCCCCGCCCGCCAGCGCCGCCACCTGCGCCTGGCACGCCCGCTCCAGGTAGTAGATTGTGTTGAACGCCTCCGGGATCGTCCGCCCCGCCGCGAGCAGCCCGTGGTTCTGCAGGATCATCGCGCTGTGCGGCCCAAGGTCCCGCACCAGCCGCTTCCGCTCGTCCAGGTCCAGCGCGATCCCCTCATAGCCATGATACCCCAGGTGCCCATAGAACTTCAGCGCGTGCTGGCTGATCGGTAGCAGCCCATGCTTCTGCGCCGCCACCGCCATCCCCGCCGCGGTGTGCGTGTGGATGACGCACATCAGGTCATGCCGGGCCATGTGGATGGCCGAGTGGATCGTGAACCCCGCCGCATTGACCCGGCGCTCCCCCGACAACTCCCCGACGGTGTTCCCATCCATGTCAATCCGCACCAGGTCGGACGCCCGCATCTCATGGAACATCACGCCATACTGGTTGATGAGGAAGTGGTTCTCCGGCCCCGGCAGCCGCGCGCTGATGTGCGTGTAGATGAGATCCGTCATCCGGTGATGCGCGACCAGCCGGTAGAGCGCCGCCAAGTCGCACCGGATGCGCCACTCCTCATCACTGACGCCGGCACGCTGGGCGGGGGTGGTAGTGACGTTCATGATGGGGTCTCCTTAAGGTTGAAGGATCATCGGCGGGTGGAGGTGGAGGGTCAAGCGAGGAGGGGACCAACCAGCCTACTGACCCGTGTACATTGCTAGCTGAAAGAACTATCCTAATTACCGAGGAAGCCTGCTGGGTTTTGGTCGCCTCGCAGGTCGCAGCATAGAGCGACCGGCGAGAGACATAAGATTGATCAGACGCCCTTGTTTGATACCCCTCCGCGTGATGTCGCTAGTAATCGTTAGGATACTTATACTTTGCGGCATACCCTTAGTCGGGGAGCGTATGATCTGGAGGCGCCCTAGGCATTGAGCTATCATTGGATCATCGGTTCTTTCAGTGAGAATACGGCGGGCAAAGTTTGCCAGTATATCCACGCACTGTATCATAATGTCCAAGCGTGAGTCGATGAAAGTGATTTGGTCGGAGAGAATGCCTTTTATGTCGTATCCAACTATAGGCTCCCGAGGCTTGTCAGGGTTCCAAAGCATTTTCTCAAACATGAAAGCCTTCTCGAAAGAACTATAGTTAAAATCTGGGCCTTTCACGAGCTGAAATGGTTGTCGTCTACAACGAGCCTCCTGTAAAGGCCCAAGCGTATCCTTCCACCATTTTTCCTGAGCAGTCACCCGCAGTGGGTCTTTAGCATCAATCGTCCACTTAAATCTTCCAAGATCGTGCGGCCTGCGTTGCGCAAAATACATCGTCACTTGCTCTAGGGTCTAGGGACAAAGTTTCAGCTTCAGTTTGAGGTTCATGAGGGCTGCAG
>CAXUHB010000043.1:0-32301 GCA_964250755.1 uncultured Acetobacteraceae bacterium
TCCATTGCAGGCCCGACCCGTTGGCCGCCATCGTGCCCGCGACGCCGCTGGACAGGACGTGGGTCGTGGACACCGGCAGGCCATACACGTCCGCCGCGCCGATGGTGATGGCGGCAACCAGCTCGGCCGAGGCGCCCTGGCCGTAAGTCAGGTGCGTCTTGCCGATTTTCTCCCCCACCGTCACCACGATGCGCTTCCACCCGATCATGGTGCCCAGGCCCAGCGCCACCGCGACCGAGATCTTGACCCAAAGCGGGATGAACTTGGTGCCGGCGTCCAGGTCGCCCTTCCATGCCTTCAGCGCGGCATCCTCGCCGCCGCCGAACTTCACGCCGCCCTTCTCCATCAGACGCACGCCCTCGGACGCAAGATACATGTCGTTGCGGACGTTCTGCACGGCCTCGGCCGGCACGCGGGCGACCGCGCCATACTGCTGCACCTGGCGGCCCATGTCCCCGGCCAGGCTGCTCAGCGCCGCGAACACCTCGGGCTTGTCCAGGCTCTTGTCGCGTATGGCCTCGGTCACGACCGTGCGGGCGCGGTCGGCAGGCACGGTGATCCCGTTTGCGTGGGCCGTGAACGCCGCCTGCGCCTGCTGCGTGTGCTGCATGAACGCCGGGGTGTGGCTGTCCGGCAGCGCGCGGTTGAGCGCGTAGGCGGTGGGTGCCGCGCCGATCAGGATCAGCATGATCAGGCCCATGCCCTTCTGCCCGTCATTGGACCCGTGCGCGAAGGACACGCCGGTGCAGGTCAGGATCAGCAGCCCGCGTATCCAGGCGGGCGGCGGCGCGTTGCCGTCCGGCGCCTCATACAACTGCCGGGACTTCACCACTGCCTTCATCGCCAGCAGCAGCAGGGCAGCACCCACGAAACCTACGACCGGGCTGATCAGCAGCGCCTTGAAAACGCCCCACACCTGTCCCCAGTCCACGCCCGACACGCCGGAGCCGCGGCTCATCAACTCGTTCGCCAGGCCAACGCCGATGATCGAACCGATCAGGGTGTGCGACGAGCTGGCCGGCAGGCCGAGTGCCCAGGTGCCGAGGTTCCAAAGAATAGCCGCGATCAGCAGCGCGAAGATCATGGCATAGCCCGCGCCGCTGCCGACCTGCAGGATCAGCTCCACCGGCAGCAGGCTGACGATGGTGAAGGCGACTGCCCCGGACGAGGTCAGCACGCCCAGGAAGTTGAAGAACCCCGACCAGATGACCGCGACCTGCGCCGGCAGGCTGTGGGTGTAGATGACGGTGGCGACGGCGTTTGCGGTGTCGTGGAAGCCGTTGACGAACTCGAACCCCAGCGCGATCAGGAGCGCCAGGCCAAGCAGCATGATGGCGCCTGTGGCGATGACCGGCCCGCCGGCGTTGCTCACGTCGTGCAGCACGCTATAGGCCATGTAGGCCAGGCCACCGAGCAGCACGACAGCGAAGCCGATGCCGATGGAGGCGTGCGGCTTGGCATCCAGGTTCGGCCCGCGGCGCGGAGCGGTCATGCCTGGGTCAAGGGTCGCCTGCGACACTGCACGTTCTCCGTCCGGGGTTCCTTTACAGCGTTCTAACCGCCCGCACGTAGGCTGCGCCGCGACGGTTTCATTACAATTCATCTGGGATGCCGGAACCGGGCAGTTGATTCTACCAGCCCTCCCCCATGGCGGTGGCGGCCACGAACTCCGCAATGCCACGCCCCAGCATGCGCACTTCGGCCCGGTCGGTGGACGCGAACGGGACCGACACGTAAGAGGCGGCTCCGCCTGTCCAGTCCACCCCATAGGCTGTTGGCCCGGCATTGCTGCCGATCAGGAACATCCCAGCCAAGTCATCCCCCAGTTCATAGCCGGTGATGCCTGCCGCAAGCTCGTCCGTGCCCCAGATGCGGAGGTAGCCCAGCCCGACCTCGCCGTTCCAACCATCTGAATGGCCGAGGAACGCCTTGAGGTCGTCGGGAAACGTGACTCCCGCTTCCCGCTCGCAGCGTGTGATCTCGTCCATGGTGGCGCCTGGAAGCGTGGCCTGGTCGGGCGGAAGGTGCAGTGACAGCATTGGTGGGCCCATATGGTATCTCAGTTTGAATGTCGGCTTATGACCATTGCGGTCATCCGCCATTCGCCTACTATGTTGGGCAATGCGGCTGTATCTACGCCTTTACCGAGTTGATGAACGCGAGTTCGCCCCGGACTATGAGGTGATTGACCTCGCGAGAACTCTCGATTGCGCTCCTGGAGTCAGTGCAGTAGAAATCGGGGGCCGCCATCCTAAAGGCGGCCACCAGGTACATCTTGATATAGCATCGGAAGCCTTTGAAGCGCTTGCTTACTATTTGGATGGACGCGGCTGGCGCTCTTTGATGTAATGCCCGCTTCTACCAGGAGCTACGTTTTAGATTGAGACACTATTTGGCCCCAGGTCAGGTTGACGCCAATGGTATGCCGGATTCGTCCGGGGGCGAACCGCCGACATCCCGCATTAGAAGGCGCCCGCGATGCCAGTTCCTGCCAGCCTGCATGGCGTGTTCCCCTATCTCCCATCACCGCTTGACGATGCGGGCCGGGTCAACCGCGCGGTGCTGGCCGATCTGGTCGAGCACCTGATCGGCGCCGGCGTCCACGGCCTGACGCCGCTGGGCAGCACCGGGGAGTTCGCCTACCTCGGCCGCGAGCAGCGGCTGGAGATCGTGGAGGTCGTGGTGCAGGCGGCGCGCGGGCGCGTGCCGGTGATCGCAGGCGTGGCCGCGACGGCGACGCGGGACGGCGCGGCCCTGGCGCGGGACGTGATGGCCCGCGGGGCCGACGGCGTGCTGGCGGTGCTGGAAGCCTACTTCCCAATTCCCGACAGCGGGGTCGAGGACTATTTCCGTGCCGTTGCCGACGCCACCGACGGCCCGGTGGTGATCTACACCAACCCGCAGTTCCAACGCTCCGACTTGTCCCTGCCGGTGATCGCCCGGCTCTCGGAGGTGCCGAACATCCGCTACATCAAGGACGCCAGCACCAACACCGGGCGGCTGCTGTCCATCCTGAACGAGACCGGCGGGCGCATGGGCGTTTTCGCCGCGTCGTCGCACATCCCGGCCTGCGTCATGATGATCGGCGGCGTCGGCTGGATGGCCGGCCCGGCCTGCATCGTCCCGCACGCCAGCGTCCGGCTGTACGATCTGGCCCGCGCCGGCGACTGGCCGGCGGCGATGGGCTTGCAGCGGGAGCTGTGGGCGGTGAACCAGGCCTTCGCCAAGTACTCGCTGGCCGCCTGCATCAAGGGCGCGCTGGAGCTGCAAGGCTTCCCGGTCGGCCCGCCCCTACCCCCGCAAGCGCCGCTGAGCGACGCCGGACGGAACGAGATGCGGACGATCTTGGAACAGGTCGGCGCCCTTTCTTCTCCCTATCCCGCCGGGAGAGGGCCGGGGTGAGGGAAGCCGCACGCACTGAACCCGCCTAGTCAGGCGCGCTGCTCAGGGACAGCAAAGGTCCTTGCCGCCTCCCTCACCTCAACCCTCTCCCGAAGGGAGAGGGAGCAGGACAACGCACCTACAGCCCCAGCGCCCGCGGCAGCGCCAAGGAGATCGTGGGCACATACGTCACCAGCACCAGGAACCCCAGCATCACCAGCAGCCACGGCCACACCGCCACCGTCAGCTCCGTGATGCCCATCCGCGCGATCCCCGACGCCACATACAGGTTCAGCCCCACCGGCGGGTGGCACAGCCCGACCTCCATGTTGACCGCCATCAGCACGCCGAGATGCACGGGGTCCACGCCCAACCCTTTGGCAATGGGGAACAGGATCGGCGCCATGATGAGCAGGATGCTGGTTGGCTCCATCACGTTGCCGGCCACCAGCAGCACCAGGTTGATGACCAGCAGGAACACCCACGGCTCGAAGTGCCGCTCGATGATCCAGGCGGCCATCGCCTGCGGGATGTTCTCACTGGTCATCAGGAATGAGAACAGGACGGCGTTGGTGATGATGTAGAGCAGCATGGCGCTGGTGTTGGCCGCATTCAGCAGCACCCGCGGCACGTCGCGCAGCCCCATGTCCCGATACACGAACACCGCGATGACGAAGGCATACACCGCCGCAACCGCCGCCGCCTCGGTCGGCGTGAACACCCCGCCGTAGATGCCGCCCAGCACGATCCCGATCAGCGCCAGGCCCCAGAACGACTCCCGAAATGCCCGGAGCCGCTGCCGCCAGGTGGACGCCGCCATCCGGGGGTAGCCCTTGCGCCAGGCGATCACCCCTGTCAGCCCAGCCAGCAGCGTCGCCAGCATCAGGCCCGGCACGACGCCTGCCATGAACAACGCGCCGATGCTGGTGTTGGTGGACACGCCATACAGCACCAGGATGACGGACGGCGGCACCAGGATGCCCAGCGCGCCCGACGTGGTGATGACCCCGGCGCCGAAGCCCTTGGGATAGCCGTGGTCCACCATCGCCGGCAGCATGATGCTGCCGATGGCCACCACCGTCGCGACGCTGCTGCCCGACACCGCCGCGAACAGCGCGCTGGCCGCAACCGCCGCCAGCCCCAGCCCGCCGGGCCAGTGCCCGACGAGGGAGGTGGTGAAGCGGATCATCCGCCGGGCCACGCCGCCGTGGGTCAGGAAGGTGCCCGCCAGGATGAAGAACGGGATTGCCATGATGGAGAAGTTGTCGAGGCCGGTGAACAGCTTCAGCCCGACGCTCTCGATGGGTACCTGCGTCATCGTGAACAGAAACAGCAGCACCGTCGTGCCCAGAGCGATGCTGATCGGCATCCCCGTCAGCATCAGGGCGATCAGCAGGCCGAAGATGATGGCGGCGCTCATCGGACGGGCCGCCGCTCCGCCTCGTTGGCGAAGGCCAGTGCGTCTGCCTCGTCCGCCACGCCGGCCACCTGATGCTCGTGATGCGGCAGCTCGCCGCCACGGACATAGGTCCAGGCGACTTGCAGGAAGCGGAAGCACATCAGGTAGGAGCCAAGCGGGATGCACAGGTAGATGGCCCAGCTTGGCCACTCCAGGTCCGGCGTCGTCTGGTCCGTGCCCATCAGGCCCCAGACGAAGCTGGCGCCCATCGTGCCCACCGCCGCCGTGAACCCGGCGCCGCACAGCAAGCCGAACAGCACCACCGCGCGCTGCCGGGCCGGCGCCAGCTTCCGCACGACCACGTCCACGCCGACGTGGATGCCGGTCCGCACGCCGTAGGCCGCGCCGAACTTGGCCATCCAGATGAACATGAAGATGCACAGCTCCTGCGCCCAGGTCAGGTCAATGCCCCGGGTGATGGGATAGAGCAGCGCCGTCCCTGCCGCGAAGCGCTGCACGACGGAGGCGAAAATCAGCAGCGTCGCGCCGGCCATCAGGCTTGCGATGACGGTCTCCTCCAGCCGGTCCAGGATGCGGAGCAGAAGGGGTTTTGTGCTGGCAGGCACGGGCGCCGCCATCAACAGCCCGCCATCGCGAGCCTTCCTTGCGGCGCGATCATCCAGCGCCCCAAGCCCTGTACCGTCTGCCTCTGGATTGCCGCGCTGCTGCGCTCCTCGCAACGACGGTTGGGACTACGGCGCTCGTGCAGGCGCAGGCTGTTGGCCTCCAACCTCAGATCACCCCCGTCTCCCGCCGGAACTCCTCGATGGTGTCCTTGCCAACACGGCTGGTCATCTCGGCCTGCACCGGCTCCAGCACCTTGCGCCAGGCCGCCTTCTGCTCCGGCGTCAGCTCGATGAACTGGATGCGCCCGCTCCGCCGCATCTCGGCCAAGGCGTCGTCGTTGTCCTTCTGCGCTGACTCGTTGGCATAGGCGGTCGCCTCCGTCATCGCCCGCGCCAGCACGTCCCGCACCGGGCCGGGCAGGCCGTCCCAAAACTTCTTGTTCACGATGACGGCGTAACCAATGTAGCCGTGGTCGGACAGCGTGGCCCACTTCTGCACCTCATGGTGCTTCTGCGTGAACATGTTGGACGGCGTGTTCTCCGCCCCGTCCACCACGCCGGTCTGCATCGCCTGATACACGTCCGAGAATGGCAGCACCTGCGGCAAGGCGCCCAGCACTTTCATCTGCGCCTCCAGCACCTTGCTGGACTGGATCCGCATTTTGATGCCGCGGAAGTCCGCGGGGTCGCGCAGCGGCTTGTTGGCGCTCATCAGCTTGAAGCCGTTGTCCCAGTAGGCCAGGCCAGTGATGCCCTTGGTGTCAAGCTTGCGGAACAGCTTGGCCCCCAGCGCCCCATCCGTGACCCGGCGCAGCGCCGCCTTGTCCGGCAAGATGTAGGGCAGGTCGAACACCTCGAACTCCCGCGCGCCCAGCGGGCCGAACTTGGACAGCGACGGGCACAGCATCTGCACCGCGCCAAGCTGCAGCGCCTCAACCTCCTCCTTGTCCTTGTAGAGCTGCGAGTTTGGATAGACCTCGACCTTGACCCGGCCCTCCGTGTAGCGCTCCGCCAACTCCTTGAACCGTTCGGCGCCGCGGCCCTTGGGGGTGTCAGGAGCGACGACATGGCTGAACTTGATGACGATGGGCGCGTCGGCGGTCGATGCCCGGCCCGCGGTGGTGGCCAGCGCGGCTGCCAGTCCGGATTGCAGAAGGGTGCGCTTGGATAAGCCTGAGGTGGTCATGGGCGTCCTCCGTAATGGGCGCGGCCTTGTGGCCGTCTGGCGATGCTGGGACGTGCCGCAGTGCGCCGCTGAGGCCGCGGCGGCACGGCGTTGCGGCCGGCTCGACGTGCAGCTTCCACCGGGCACCGCCACGCTGCAAGCGCAATGCAGCGAAAATCGCCGTAGCAGGCTACCCTACGTGACGCCGCCGTTCCATCCAGACCACCGTCATCGGGAGCAGGCGCTTGGCGGCATGGCGATCCCAGCTGCTCGCAGCACCACGCTCCATCGCCAAACGGCCAGCTGGCGTTAGTACGACCGCGGCATCCCCAGCACGTGCTCCGCCAGGTAGGACAGGATCAGGTTCGTGCTGATCGGCGCCACCTGATACAGCCGCGTCTCCCGGAACTTGCGCTCCACGTCGTACTCCTCCGCAAAGCCGAAGCCGCCGAAAGTCTGCACGCAGGCATTCGCCGCCTCGAACGAAGCGTCGGCGGCCAGCAGCTTCGCCATGTTGGCCTCGGCGCCCGGGTTCGCGCCAGCTTCGTAAAGCCGCAGCGCCTCCCGCACCATCAGCTCGGCGGCGCGCATGTTGGCGTAGGCGCGGGCGATGGGGAACTGCACGCCCTGGTTCTGCCCGATGGGCCGCCCGAACACCTGCCGGTCCCGGGCGTAGGCGGACGCCTTCTCGATGAACCACTTGGCGTCGCCCACGCACTCGGCGGCGATCAAGATGCGCTCGGCGTTCATGCCGGACAGGGTGTAGCGGAAGCCCCTGCCCTCCTCGCCGACCAAGTTGGCAGCGGGGATGCGCATGTCGTCGAAGAACACCTCGCAGGAATTGTGGTTCATCATGGTGCGGATGGGCCGGATGGTCAGGCCGGGGATGGCGCCGCCCTGGGCCGTCCGCATGTCCACGATGAAGGTGCTCAGGCCATCGGTCCTCTTGGCCACCTGGTCCCGCGGCGTCGTGCGGGCCAGCAGCAGCATGAGGTCGGAGTGCTCGGCCCGGCTGGTCCACAGCTTCTGGCCATTCACGACCCACTCGTCCCCGTCCCGCCGGGCCGTGGTGCGGAGCGCGGTGGTATCGGTGCCGCTGGTCGGCTCCGTCACGCCGAAGGCTTGCAGGCGCAAGGACCCATCCGCGATCCGCGGCAGGTACTCCGCCTTCTGCGCGGGGCTGCCGTGGCGCAGGATGGTGCCCATGATGTACATCTGCGCGTGGCAGGCGCCGCCGTTGCAGCCCTGGCGCTGAACCTCCTCCAGGATGGCCGCCGCCGCAGACAGCGGCAGGCCGGCGCCGCCGTATTCCTCCGGGATCAGCGCGCCGAGGTAGCCGGATTGCGTCAACGCCTGCACGAATTCGGTCGGGTAGCCGCGCACTTCGTCCAGCTTGCGCCAGTACTCGCCGGGGAAGCAGGCGCATAGGCGTGCGACGCCCTCGCGGATTTCGGAATGGGGGTCGGTGACGATGGTCATGCCATCCATGATGCTCTCCTATCCGTGGCGGCCACCCAGAGCCTGAAATCCCATCGTCATTGCGAGGAGCGCAGCGGCACGGCACAGGGGACGGCCAGCACGGTCGGGTTCGGCCGCTGGGTCGCCGCGCCGCGGGAGCGGCTCGGAATGACGGGGTCTTGCCGGCTTGCGGACATGGGTGGCAAGCCGGATCAAATCGTCCGTCCGCCGTCAACCGGCAGCTCGATGCCGGTGATGAAGGCCGCCTCGTCCGACGCCAGCCACAGCGCGGCATTGGCCATGTCCTCCGGCTGGCACAACCGGCCCAGGGGAATGGTCGCGATGAAGCGGGCACGATTTTCCGGCGTGTCAGGGACGCCCATGAAGGCTTCCAGCAGGCCGGTCACGCCCATCACGGGGCACAGGGCATTGACGCGGATGTTCCAGGGCGCCAGCTCGACGGCCAGCGACTTGGACATCAGGTTCACCGCGCCCTTGCTGGCGTTGTACCAGGTCAGGCCGGGCCGCGGGCGGATGCCTGCGGTGGAGCCGACGTTCAGGATCACACCCCCACCCGCGTCGCGCATGGCTGGCACGGCGGACTGCACGAAGTGGTAGATGGACTTCACGTTGACTTGGAACACGCGGTCGAAGGTGTCCTCGTCCACGCCCAGCAGCGGCTGGTTGCGGTAGGTGGTGCCAGCGTTGTTGACCAGCACGTGCATCGGGCCGAATTGCGCTATGGTGTCCGCAACCACCCGGGCCACGTCCGCGGCCAGGGACACGTCGGCGGTCATGGCGATTGCTGCCGAGCCGATCTCCTTCGCCACGCGCCCCGCCTCAGCCCCGCGCAGGTCCACGCAGGCGACCTTGGCACCCTCCCTTGCATAGCGCTTGGCGATGGCCTCGCCGAAGCCGCCGCCCGCGCCGGTGACGATGGTGGTCTTGCCTTGCAGCCTCATGGCCTGCTCCTCCCTGGCCGCGCTTGCCGCGCGGTCCCGTTCACGCGAAGTCCCGCCGGATCGCCGCGCTATGCTGGCCGATGCCGGGCACCGGGCCAAGGGGCGGGCCGGCACCGTCGCGCAGGGCGGGCGGCGCGATAATTGAGGCCGGGCCAGCCGGCGTGTCCAGCATGACCCGGCGCAGCGCGGGATGCCCGCCCAATTCCGCCACGCCGTTGACGAAGCCGTAGGCGGTCCCGGCTTCGGTGAACAGGGCCGCCGCCTCCTGCCGGGTCAGGCGGGCTATGGCGGCGCCGACTCGGGCATCCACCAAGGGGCGGTTGGCGACGCGGGCGCTGTTGTCCTGATATCCCTCCTGCCCCGGAAGGTCCGCATCACCCAGCACGACGGCGCAAAAACCTGCCCATTCCCGTTCGTTCTGAATCGAGATCAGCACCAGTGACCCGTCCGCCGTACGGAACGCGCCGTAGGGGCAAATGGAGGGATGCGCCAGACCGACCCGCGCCGGCGCCTGGCCGGTGCCCTCGTAATACAGCAGCGGCACATTCATCCAATCCGCCATGCCGTCGAACAGGCTGATTTCCAAGCGCGCGCCCTGGCCAGTGATGCCGCGGGCGATCAGCGCTTCCAGCACCGCCGCATGGGCCGACATGCCGCAGGCGATGTCGCACACCGAGACCCCGACGCGGCCCGGCCCAGCGGGATGGCCGGTGATGGAAGCGAGGCCGCTTTCCGCCTGCACCAGCAGGTCATACGCCTTCATGTCCGCCGATGCATTCCCAGCACCGTAGCCCGAGATGTCCACCGTGATCAGCCTGGGATGCAGCCGCCGCAACGCGCCCGATCCGAAGCCGGCGCGGGCGGCAGCACCCGGCGCAAGATTCTGGATGAACACGTCGGCCCGGGCCAAGATGGAGTGCAGCAGCGCGGCGTCCGCCGGGTCCTTGACATCCGCCACCAGGCTTTGCTTCCCGCGGTTCAGCCACACGAAGTAGCTGGACAGGCCGCGTACCGCGCGATCGTAGCCACGGGCGAAGTCACCCTCCGCCCGCTCCACCTTGATGACCCGCGCACCGGAGTCTGCCAGGCGGGAACTGCAGTAGGGGGCGGCGACCGCCTGCTCCAATGACAGCACGAGCAGGCCGTCCAGCGGACGACGTGGTGCCGCAGCCATCACACGTCCCTGTCGGGCTGAGCCGCCATCAGGGCGAGTGGCTGAAGATCGCGCTGCCCACGGAGCAGCAGGTCCAGCAAGCGCGATTTATCCCAAGCTGCCGACCACTAAAACTGATCAGCACTGCAGACACTCCGTTGCACCGCAAAGCCCAGCGGCTCCAGCCTGATTTAATCAGGCTTCCGGGCAGGCCGTCACGACCCCGGCAGGAGTGCAGCTTCAGATGGCGTGGGCCACCCATTATTCACTTTTTTGAATTGTAGTTGGGAAGCCACCATTTGACAGGTTCGGGTTGGGCGGGGGCTGGTTGTTTCCGCCGGGCTTGCTTTGCTTCCAGTTCGGCGGCGCGGGCCTCGGCTTCGCGGCGTGCGGCCTCCACGGACTGACGGGCCTGCCGTTCGGCTTCGATCACGTCCCGGCTTGCCAATTCGGCATGAGCGAGTCGGGTCTGCAATGCCTGCGCCGCTAGCTGGGCATCATGCAGCGCTTTTCGGGTGTTTGCGTGGGTTGCGCGTTCCTGATCCAGCGCCGCCTCCAGCTCGCCTATGCGCGACTTGAACGGCGCGGTCGCGTCGTCGCTCCGATTGACCACCACCACCGGGACCCCGCCATCCTGCACGAAGCGGTGGCGGGCGCGCGCCTGTTCGGGGCGCTGCTGTGTGACGGGCCGCCCGGGGCCGTTCAGGCCGAGGGCGCGCCGCATTTGAAGTTCCGTCGTCTGGGTATCGCTGGTGAGGGTGGGCGTTGGCTTGGTTTGTTCCGGCATGTCTCTCTGGCATCGCTCTGTTTGTGGCGCTAGCCGAACGAACTGCGTAATGCTGCGTCAGCTTCCTGGCGCGTCCCGCGGCGCTCGTCCCTCAAGGGGGTAGGCGGGGTCGTTGTAGCCCGGCGTGGAAGGATGGCCCGCCGGGACCAGCGCATCCACAAGTGCCTCATCTTCCCGCGTGAAGCAATAGTCAAGTGCGCCGACGTAATCGGCCCATTGCTCCTCCGTCCGCGGCCCGGCAATCGCGCCGGTGATCAGCGTGTTGTTCAGCACCCAGGCCAACGCAAACTGCCCCGGCGTAATCCCCTGTGCCCGGGCATGGGCGGCCAAGGTGGCGGCAATCTCCAGGCTTTCCACACGAAACTCGGTTTCCATGATCCGCTTGTCGTTGCGCCCAGCCCGCGTGCCCGACTCCGGCACCGCGCCTGGCCGATACTTGCCTGTCAAAACCCCGCGCGCCAGCGGTGAATATGGAAACACGCCAAGGCCCAAATGCGCGCAGGCTGGAAGGTGCTCCACCTCCGGCATCCGGTTCATGGCGTTGTAGTAGGGCTGGCTGACCACCGGCCGTCCGATGCCGGCCAGGTCGCACAGCCGGCAGATTTCGGCAACGCGCCAGGCCCGATGGTTTGACACGCCGAAATGCCTGATCTTCCCCGCCGCGACCAGCCCAGCCATTGCGCCGACCGTCTCCTCCAGTGGGGTGCCGTGATCCTCCTTGTGCAAGTACAGCACGTCGATCACTTCCACCCCCAGGCGGCGCAGGCTGGCGTCCACGGCGTCAAAGGCGTGGCGGCGGGACAAGCCGCGGTCATTGGGGCCAGGGCCGGTAGGGTTGGCCAGCTTGGTCGCCAGCACCCACCAACCGCGCCGGGCGGCGATGGCCTGGCCCGTGATGCGCTCGGACTCGCCGCCCTCATAGACGTTGGCGGTGTCAATGAAGTTCACGCCGGCGTCGGCGGCCTGTCCGACGATCCGGTCCGCCGTTGCCGCGTCGGTCGGACCGCCGAACATCATGGTGCCAAGGCACAAGGGCGATACGCGCAGGCCGCTGCGACCGAGGTTGCGGTAATCCATGGAAGCCTCCTGTTGCTGGCGTCAGGCTGCCCGGGCCAGACGCTGTTCGGCGGTGCCCAGACGCACTGCGATGGGGCGATGGTCCGATGCCTCCCGCACCAGCGCCGCCGCCTCGACGCAGATCAAGCCGCGCACAAGGCAGCGGTCCAGCCGAAGCGGCAGCACGTCCATGGAATTGTGCGTGGATTCCCGTGGCCCGACGTCGCGGAAACCGCGCAGCAGCGCCGGGCCGACCAGATTGTAATCACCCAGCACGGCGGCCCGCGGCGGCAGCGCCTGCGCAATGCAGCGCAGCTGCCGCCGGTTCAGCAACTGCCCGTGCGACAGGTGGACGTTGGCGACCGAGAAGGCGCCAAGGTCTATGATCTGGCACACCCGCTCGAACAGCGCGCCGGACGGCAGCACGATCACCTCCGGCGGGGGCAGCGGAGTCGGACTCCACATCGCCAGCCCGTGAATCCGGCCCGGCAGCAGCACGCGGGCATAGGTGCCTCCCATGCGGTCGGGCAGCTCGTCCATGCGCTGCGTCGCCTCCTGCATCAGCAGCAGATCCGGACGCTCGCGCTCTGCCAGCCGCACCACATCGTCCAGGCTGGCGCCGGTCAGGCGCAGTAGGTTCCAACTGACGATCTTCACCATGGGATCACGGTGCGGGCGCGAGGCCGCGCGGGTCGGCACGGGGCGGTTGCGCCGGAGCAGCATCGGAGGTTCCTGTCGGCAATCGAGGCGGGCACGGGTGTCATGCCGCAGGCGGATTCCGGTTGGACGGCAGCCGCCACGCGCGGACCAGGAGCGTGACGCCGATCCAGGCCGCGAGCAGGACTATGGGCACGGTAAGCAACCGCGGTGCCACGACGGCCAGCGCCGCCAACGCCAGCAGCAGACCGCCGCTGATGGCCAGGACCGTGGACTCCGCCGGGCCGAGGGCGCGGTGGTTGGTGATGGCCGCGCCGACAGCGCTGCCCAGGCCCACAGCGCCGGCGGCGAGCCGCCCCGGGCTGCCCCGACGGGCCAGGCCCGTGCGGCGGCCAATGGAGTGAACGCGCCCGAGGTCCAACACGATCTCGGTGGCCCCTTCCAGGTCCTGCTCGTACATCCGTTCCATCTCGGCCGCGAAGGTTTCGTCCTCCACGGCCACGTCCAGCTCCCAGTTTCCCAACCAGCTCGCGAGGTTGAGGTTGCTGGACCCGATTCGCGCCCAGCGCCCGTCGGCGACGGCCGTCTTGGCGTGCAGCATGGGGCCGTTCCACTCGAACACCCGGATGCCGGCCTCCAGCAGCGGCCGGTAGCCTGCACGGGACAGCGCCTTGGCAACAGGAATGTCGGACGCGCCGGGCACCAGCAGTCGAACGTCCACTCCGTCCGCCGCGGCGTCGCACAAGGTGCGGACGTAGGCGGTGGTGCCCACGAAGTAGGCATCGGTCAACCACAGGGAGCGCTTCGCGATGCCCGCGATCAACTGGTCCAGCCGATAAAGGCCCATGGTGTGGGGCCGGCTGCCGATGACGCGAAGGGACACGGTTCCGGCGGAAGCCGGTATGTCCTCCCCGGCTTCCACCGCTGGCAGCCTGCCCCCAGCCTCGCCCCAACTTTGGCCGAAGGCGCTGTCCAGGTCGGCCAGGGCCGGGCCGCGCAGCTCGATGCCGGTGTCACGCCAGGCGGGAATGCCGCGCTCCGGCGTCCCGACCCAAACCTGCCCCACGCATAGCCCGGCAACGTAGCCCACCACACCATCCACGCACACGGTCTTGCGGTGATTGCGGCTCAGCCAGCCGAACGGGCTGTCCAGGCGCGGCGGGTTGAAGCATCGCACGTCCACCCCTGCCGCCCGCATCCGGCGCCAGAAGCCCCAAGGCACTTGGTTGAAGCAACCCATCCAGTCATACAGCACGCGCACTGCCACGCCCTCACGTGCCTTGGCCATCAACGCCTCGGCAAATCGGTGCCCAATGGGTTCGGCACGGAAGATGTAGTTCTCGAAGTGAACGTAGCGCCGGGCGCCTGCGATGGCGGTCAGCCAGGCGTCATAGTTTTCGGGACCGTCACGCAGCAGTCGAAGGGCGTTGCCCTCGACGGCGGTGGTGCCGGCGACGCGGCTGAACAACTGTTCTACGACCAGCCGCACCAAGGGACGGGCGGGATCGCTGTCATCGTGAGTATGGCGCGTCAACGCAGTCCGGCGGCGAAGCGCCCCAAGCCGCGCTGTCAGGGAAGGCCGGTCCGGCCGACCAACCGGTCGCTCGTCAAGGCCACCCGCAGAGTCCCCGGGCCGGATAGAGCGGCCCGGGGACACAGATTCAACCATGCCCGGAAGCTGGGTTTCGCCGGAGCCGGCTACTTGACCACCGTGGTGCCGACGTTCCCCTGCGGCACGGGCGTCGGGTAGGCCATGCTGCCGGTGTCGGGACGCTGTGGGCCAGTCACCGCGCCACCGACGTTGCCCTGCGGCACCGGCGTCGGATAAGCCATGTTGCCGGTGTCAGGTGACTGTGGGCCGACTGTGGTCGTGCCGAGGTTGCCTTGCGGCAACGGTGCCGGATAAGCCATGCTGCCAGTGTCGGGACGCTGCGGCGCCGTTTGCGCCAGGGCTGGAGCGGCTAGAACGCCCAGAGCAGCAAACGCGGTGATGATGGCCTTCATTGGTGTATCCCTTCGGTTGTTGAAAGACGCTCTGGTGCGGCATCGCGCCGCACAAGTCCGTGAAGAACGCGGCATCATGCAGCGGGTTCCTACCCGGTCTTATGACGGTGAACACCGTCATGAGGCCGGCATCACCGCTCTGGACGTAGGATTAAATAGAGAGCGGAACAAGATGGTCCATCTCCGGCCGGGTCGCTGTCCCATCTTTCTTCATATCTGCATCGTGCGCGGACCTGATTCGATCACTGGTCAGGCCGGGCCAGGGCAAGCCTGCGTACGCCTGGACGCGGCCGCAGCGCTGCCGGCTCCGCCAAGCCCCACACCAGGCCCAGCCGGCGCAAGCCCAGCAGCAGCCACCAGCCAGGGTCAGCCTGCCCCGGCTCGATCCCCAGCCGCGCCGACTCCGGCCAGGCATGGTGGGTGGAGTGCCAAGCCTCCCCGAACGTGATCCAGGCCGCGGCAGGCAAGTCATGTCCCTGCACGGCCTCGCCATCCACCACCCAGCCCTGCGGCCCGTTCCGGTGCGTCAAGTGGACCACCAGCCAGTGCCCCGCCAAGGACGCCGCCACCCGCACCGGCACCCCCCACACCAGCCACGGCATCCCGCCCACGGCAAGGAACAGCGCCGCCCAGGGAAGCTGCTGCAGCATCCAGGTGCGGTCCAGCCACTGGTGGAACGGGTTGTCCGCCAGCAGCGCCCCCGGTACGAAGCGCGGCGGATGATCCAAGTGCAGCCGCATGTGCATCTGCATCATGGCGTCGCGCAGCATTGGCATCCTGTTCGCGTGCATGTCGTGGCATTCGGGCTGCCGCTGCGCCCAGTCCCGCATGTCGTGCAGCACCACCATGCCCGTCGGCCCGGCCATGCCCACCAGCGTGCCGAGATAGACCAGCAGCCGCTCCACCCACGGACGCGCCTGGAAGCTGCGGTGGACCAGCAGCCGGTGCATCCCGACCGAGTGCCCGGCACATAGCGTCACCCCTGCCGCAACCAGGAACAACGCCACTGCCCCCGGGGTCACGAACACCGGGCCGAGCAGCAGCGCCACCAGCATCATCCCGCCTGTCCACAACGACTTGGCCGGTGCCCAACGCACGGTGCCATGAGCGGCGGAGGTATGCGGCCCAGCAATCATGCGCGCAGTCGAGGTGCAAGGCATGTCGCATCCTTCTATAGTTATTTAGCATATGAACTAATTAACGTTAGGATGCAAGCGCCTCTCAGGCTGCGTCTTGCGGCAGTGCAGCATTCGGACGTATGCCGCAACGTATGAGCACTTTGCGCGTCCTGTCCGTCACCTCGGAACTTTACCCCCTCGTCAAGACTGGCGGCCTGGCCGACGTGACTGGTGCGCTGCCCGGCGCATTGGCGCATGAGGGCGTGGAGATGCGCAGCCTGCTGCCCGGCTACCCCGCCGTGACCGCGGCCTTGCAGAAGTCGAAGCCGGTGCTGGATGTTCCAGACCTGTTCGGCGGCTCCGCGCGGGTGCTGGCCGGCACAGCGGCGGGCTTGACACTTTACGTGCTGGACGCGCCGCACCTGTATGACCGCCCGGGATCGCCCTACAGCAGTCCAGACGGGGCGGACTGGCCGGACAACCTGGCCCGGTTCGCGGCGCTGTCCCGGGTTGGGGCCATGCTGGGCCGCGGCGAGGGTGGGTGGGTGCCGCATGTGGTCCACGCGCACGACTGGCAGGCGGCGCTGGCGCCGGCCTACCTGCACTTCGGCGGCGGCGCCCGGCCCGCCACGGTGATGACGGTCCACAACCTGGCCTTCCAGGGCCGCTTCCCGGCGGGGCTGTTCGGCACCCTGGGATTGCCGGAAGCGGCGTGGGGCATTGACGGCCTGGAGTTCTACGGCGGCATCGGCACCCTGAAAGCCGGGCTGCGCCTGGCCGACGCGATCACGACGGTGTCGCCGACCTATGCCGCGGAGATCATGACGCCGGAGGGCGGCATGGGCCTGGACGGCCTGCTGCGGAGCCGCGCCGCCGACCTGCACGGAATCCTGAATGGCCTGGACACCGCGGTCTGGGATGCCGCCGCCGACCCGCACATCGCAGCCCAGTTCAGCGTTGCCCGGCTGCGGCGGCGTCCGCGCAACAAGGCGGCGCTGCAAGCCACCCTGGGCCTTGCCCCTGACCCGGCGGCGCTCCTGTTCGGCGTCGTCAGCCGCCTGACGGAGCAGAAGGGCATGGACCTGCTGCTGGCCGCCCTCCCCGCGCTGCTGGCGCACGGGGCGCAGCTCGCCGTCCTCGGCTCCGGGGAGGGCTGGCTGGAGGCCGGGCTGCGCGCGGCGGCCGCCGCGCATCCAGGCCGGGTCGCGGCGGTGACCGGCTTCGACGAGTCGTTGGCCCATGCGATCCAGGCCGGGTCGGATGCGGTGCTGGTCCCCTCGCGGTTCGAGCCGTGCGGGCTGGTGCAGATGTCGGCGCTGCGCTACGGCGCAGTTCCGGTCGTGGCGCGTGTGGGCGGGCTGTCGGACACGCTGGTTGACGCCAACCCGGCCGCGCTGGCGGCTGGGGTGGCGACCGGTATCACCTTCTCGCCAGTGTCGCTGGCCGGGCTGCAAGGGGCGCTGGCCCGCGCCGCAGCGCTGTGGGCGCATCCGGCGGACTGGGCGCAGGTGCAGCGCAACGCCATGCGGTCGGAGGTCGGCTGGGCCGGCCCGGCCCGCAAGTATGCCGAGCTTTACAAGCAGGTGGTTGGAAGCTGAAGCCTGCGCCGTTCCTCGCAGCGGGGACGAAAGGGGAATCAAGCAACTGCCGGCGATGGGCCGGCGAAGCGCGGGTCCGCCCGCGGCATGGTTGGCGCGGGCGGCTTCCCTGCCCCGGCCTGTCCTCGGCAGTGATGGTCAAGCTGCCGCGCGCTTCTGCGCCAATGTCTCCCGTAACAGCTTGTCCAAGATCACCGCCCGTTGCGCGTAGGTATGCCCAGCCAGGATGCGCGCGCGGGCCGCTCCCCCGATGGCGCGGGCGCGGTCCGGCGTCAGCGTGTGCACATGCTCCGCCACGTCCGCACCGTCCCGGGCCACGAGCACCTCCGTACCCGGCTGCAGGAATAGCTCGATCCCCTCCCAGGCATCCGTAATCAGGCACGCCCCGGCCCCCGCGGCCTCGAACACCCGCGTGGCCGGGCTGAATCCAACCGCCGCCATGCTGTCCCGCGCCACGTTCAGCACGGCGTGGGACGAGCAGTTGAAGGCGTTGTGGTCCGCGGTGCCGACGTGCCCGATGGCGCGCACGTTGCCCGGCATCGCCTTGTCATGCCAGCCGTTGCCGCCCAGCAGGAACGCCCTGCCCGGCAGGCGCGCGGCGGCGTCCAGGAAGAATGCCTCCACCCGCGCCTCCCGGTCCGGCAGACGGTTGGCGAGGAAGGCGAGGTCGGCAACGAAGCGCGGGTCCGCCGGCACGGGATGGTGGGTCGCCGGGTCCAGCGCGTTGTAGATCGGCACGCAGCGCCGCGCGCCCAGCCGGGTGTAGGCGTCCACCACGGGCGGGCCGCCGCCGTAGGTCAGCACGAGGTCGAGCTGCCGCAGCGCCGCGTGCATGGGATTGCCGGGATCGGCCTGCACGGCGGCCAGGGTCGCCGGCGCATCCACGTCCATGAAGCAGGTGACGGCGCTGGGGCTGGCGTGGGCCAGGGTGCCTGCCAGCAACTCGTCGTCGAACACGCCGACGCCGCTGGCCTTCATCACCACGTCGGCGCCCGCAGCCTCCACCAGCACGCCGCGCAAAGCGTCCAGGGTGGCGGCATAGACAACGGAGCGCGCCCAGGCCGGCGGCTCGATGTCGCGGTGGCTTTGCCGGTCGAAGGCGTCGGGTTCGTAGAACGTGACCGTGTGGCCCAATCCGGCCAGTGCGCCCAGCAGGCCGCGGTAGTAGGTGGCGGCGCCGTTCCAGTAGGAGGACAGCAAGCTCGATCCATAGAAGGCGATGTGCATCAGGCGCTCGCGGCTTGGGGCTGGGGCAGGCGCTGCAGGATCGCGAGCAGCTCGTCCACGCGATGGGCGCAGGTGTGCCGCGCCCGTATTGTGGCTAGGCCATGCGCGGCCAAGCCGGCGCGCCGGCCTGGGTCCCCGCGCAAATCCGCCAGGTGCCGAGTCATCTCCGCGCCGTCCCGGGCCACGAGGTAATCCGCCCCCGGAGTGAACAGGCCCTCCGAGTCCATCCATGGCGCCGAGACGAGAGGGATGCCGCAGGCCAGCGCCTCGAACACGCGTATGGTCGGGATGCCCGGCAGGCTCTGGGCATAGAAGCGACGGGGGACGTGGACCGTCAGCAGGTGGCGGGCGAACACCTCCGGCGCGCGCGGGTTGGGCAGCCAGCCGCGGTAGTGCGCGCCATGCCGGGCCAGCATGGCACGGGCCTCGTCCGGGTAGCGCACGCCGTAGACATCGAGCGGCAGGCCCAGGGCGGCAGTGGGCGCGAACAGGAACGCCTCCAACTCGGCGGTGCGCTCGCCATCGCCCCAGTTGCCGATCCAGACCGCGCCGTCCCGCGGCTGTTCCGTGGCGGGCGGATAGAACAGACGGGTGTCGGCGGCCTCATGCCAGGTGAACACCCGATCGCCCCAGCCCCACCGGCGATACACGTCCGAAAGCGCCTCCCCGAACGCTAGGACGCCATCGTAGGCCGACAGGTCGTAGCGGCGCATGGCGTCGGGTTCGCTGACGGCGCGGTGATGCGTGTCATGGAACAGCAGTCGAAAGCGCCCGCCCGCCCGGCGCAGCACCCCGACGGCGGCGACCAGGGCGGGTTCGTTCCATTCATGAACGATCACCACGTCGGCGCTGTCCACGAAGGAAGCCAGGTCGGCACCGGGAGCATACGTGATGCTGGACAGCTCTGGGTAGGAGGCGTGCCAGGCGGCCAACCCATCCGGGCCGGCGTCCGCCAGCAGGCTCTGCCGGCTCCAAGCGTCCGCGGGTTCGTACGCGCGCACGTCGTGTCCGCGCGCCACCAAGTCCCGCAGCACGCCGCGCAGGAAGTGGGCGTTGCCGTGGTTCCAGCAGGATTGCAGCGAGTGGGTGAAGTAAACGAGGCGCATCAGGCCAGCGCCGCGGCGCGGTGGACAGCAAGGGTCGCGTGGGTCATGGCGTCGGCGGTGTAGCGCATCGCGCGCTGCCGGGCGGCGGCGGCCAGCGGCGCGGGATCGTCAAGCGCCCGGCGCAGCGCAGCGGGAAGGTCGTCCCCTTCCGTCACGAACATCGCCGCGCCGTCCCACAATTCTCGAAAGCCGGGCAGATCGGACAGCACCAGCGCCATGCCGGCCTGCGCCGCTTCCAGCACCGCCAGTCCGAACGGTTCATACCGGGCCATTGAGGCAAACACAGTCGCCCCGGCATAGGCGCGCGCCATGCCAGCCGCATCCAAGAGGCCGAGCAGTTCCAGGTCGGCAAACGACGCCGCACCGCCTGTTGGCCCCTGCACCGGCCCGGCGGCGCGGACAGGTGCGCCCAGCCCGGCGGCGGCACGGTCCAGCCGGGCCACGCCCTTGCCTTCGTCCCACAAGCGCCCGGCGGTCAGCACGGCCCGCTCACGCGGGCCGGTCGGCAGTGCCGCCGGGTCACGGCCGTTGTGGACGATCTGTATTTGGACCGGGCCATACACCTCCTGCACCAGCCTGGCATGAGCCGCCGTGGGAGCGATAACCGCGGACGCGGCCTGCAGCCCGGCCGCGGCGGCAGCGGCTTGCCAGCGCAGGCCCTCGGGCAACACGCCGCCCCGGACCGTGCGCCACCACGTACCGACGCAGGAGTGCGCGACGGCCACCGCCGGTACCGGCCAGGGCTGCACGCCCACGAGGGCTGGGGCGTGCAGGTGCGCGGCGGTCGCGCCGGCCAAGGACGCGAGCGCCGCCAGCCTGCTGGACGCACGGGCCAGGTCCGCCGGACCGTCCGCGGTCCAGTCCAGCGGCAAGCCCGTCTGCACCAGCCGAAGGCCGCGCACCATACCGGCCTCCGTGCGCTGGGCTGCGTCGGCTGGCGGACCCATGACGGCCAGCACGGTCTCGATGCCGCGGTCAGCCAGGCCGCCGGCCAAATCCAGGGCGTAGCGCCACACCCCGCCCACGGCGTCCGTCGTCACGAGAATGCGCTGCACCAGTTGCGCCGCTATGCCGTCCGGCACGCCTGCTCCAGCTCCGGCAACGGCAGGGGCTGGGCGTCTTGGATGTCGGAGAAGCCGGAGAACTGGCCGAGGTAGTGGCGGTGCGCCCGCTCCCACGCCTCCCCATCCGGCAAGCCGAACAGGCGGCGGTAGTCCGGGGAGCTGGGATAGGGATACAGCGGCACCGGGTCGTTCGCCCACACGCCCTGCGCCCGCAGGCGGTCGCGCCAGGCGGTGACCATCGCGGCGTCGTCGTCCGCCACCTCCAGCAGGTTGGCCTGCACGAAGGGGACGTGCTGCCGGGCGAGGACCAGTAATTCCGCCAACTGATCCGTTGTCAGCTTGCACCGCTTGTCCAGGGCGGCACGGCCGTCCTCGGTCAGGCTTTCCACTCCGGCCTCGATGGACACGCACCCAGCGGCGCCCAGCAGGGCCAGCATGTCGGGTTTCCAAAGGTCTATGCGGGTTTGGATGCCGAACTGGACCGGACGGTCCACCAGCGCCTCCAGCAAGGGGCGCTGCGGCAGGAAGATTTCATCGATGAAATATAGATACTCGGCACCCTGGGCGATCAGCCCGTCTATCTCCGCCAGCATCGGCGCAAGGTCGCGGCGGCGGTATTTGTCGCGGAAGTCAATCTTGGCGCAGAAGCTGCAAGTGTAGGGACAGCCGCGCGATGCCTCGACCTCAGCACCCGGCGCCTGGGCTGGGCGGTCGAAGCGGTGGTGATGGTGGTGGTGCCGGCGCACCCACTCATCGGGCCAGCGCAACGCCGGCAGGTCGGTGAACCGCCCGGCTTGCGGACCGCCCGCCTGACGCAACACGCCGTCATCAACGACGGCGGTGCCGGGCACCTGGCCAGGCGTTCCGCCGTTAGCAAGGGCGGCCACGACCTCCTCGCACTCGCCCATCACGGCCACGCCGGCTCCCAGCTTCCGCAGCGTGGTCTCCGGCGTGGCGGAGCCATGAGGGCCGACAGCGACAGTCAGGCCCCCCGCGCCGGCCAGCGCGTCCAGCATGGCGCGGGGCACGCGCAGTTCGGGCGGGGCGCAGCGCCAGAACAGGTAGCTCGGCGCGGTGGTGACGACGGTCATGGCCGGGGCAAAGGCGCGCACCTGCCCGGCCAGCTCGGCATGGGACTGACCCATCAGATGGCCGTCCAGCAGCAGCACCTCGTGCCCGTCCCGCTCCAGCATGGCGCGGGCGTAGCCCAGCTCCAGCGGCAGGTGCGGCTCGCGGCAGCCGAAATATATGCTGCCCTCAAACGTCCAGGGCGGGTTGACCAGCGCGACCCTCACGCCGCGTGCTCCGCCGTCTTCTGGCTGGCCGGAGCGCCGCGCTCCTGCGCGATCCAGCCGGCCAGGCGGCGCAGCCCATCGCGCCAAGGCACGGCGGGGCCAAGCCCCAGTGCCGCGGCGGCCCGGCGGGTGTCCGCAACGAAGTAGCGCTGGTCGCCGGGCCGCCAATCGGAAAAGCGCAGGTCCGCAGGGTGCCCGCTGATGTCCCCGATCTCCGCCAGCACCTGCAGCAGCGTGACCGCATTCGCAGGCCCGCCGCCCAGGTTGAACGCCTGGCCCGACACCTGGCCGATCCGTGCCCAGGCCGCCAGGTAGGCGTCCACCGCGTCGTCCACATACAGCACGTCCCGCACCTGCCGCCCATCTCCGAAGATGCTGATGGGGCGCCCGGCCTGCACGGAATACAGGAAGTGCGCCAGCCACCCCTGGTCCTCGGTCCCCAACTGGCGCGGCCCGTAGATGCAGCTCATGCGAAGCACGCAGGCGGGCACGCCGAAGCCGCGGGCATAGTCCAGAACGTATTGGTCCGCCGCCCCCTTGGAGCAGCCATAGGGCGTGTAGAAGCTGAGCGGACGGTCCTCGCCGATGCCGTGGGCACGCAGCGCCGGATTCTGGGGCAGGTAGGCGTCGCCGTCGCGCTCCAGCGCCACGTCGGCCAAGTTGCCATACACCTTGTTGGTGCTGGCGAAGATCATCGGCGGCGGCGCGGGCTGGCGGCGCAGCGCCTCCAGCAGGAACAGCGTGCCGCGCAGGTTTACGTCGAAGTCCAGCTCCGGGTCATCCAGGCTGGTGGTGACGGCGACCTGGGCCGCCATGTGGAAGACGGCGGACACCCCGGCGGCCGCCTGCTCCACCGCCGCGCGGTCCCGCACGTCGCCGATGGTGGCGTGGATGCGCCCGGGATGGCGACGGCGCAGCCAGGCCAGGTTGGCCTCGACGCCTGGGCGGGCCAGCGCGTCGAACACCCGGACCTCGTGCCCCTGCCCGGCCAGCCGGTCCGCCAGGTTGCTGCCGATGAAGCCGGCACCGCCGGTCACCAGGACAGGCCGGGCGTTGGCGCAGCGGTCCGTCATGCCACCAGGCCGCGCTGCTCAAGCTCGCGCCGGGCGTCATGCACGCGGTCCTCGGCCTGCTGCTGGCGCACCCACTCGGCCAGCTCACCCAGGCTGTCGCCGAAGCCGCGGCGGGGCTGGAAGCCCAGCACGTCGCGCGCGAGCGAGATGTCGGCGAAGCAGTGCCGGATGTCGCCGACCCGGGCCTTGCCCATGACCTCCGGCGTCAGATGCGGCACGCCCATCGCCCTCGCCAGAGCCGTGCCGGTCTCCAGCACGCTCACGTCCCGGCCGCTGCCGATGTTGAACACCTGCCCCGGCGCATCCGGATGCTCCAGCGCGAGAACGAAGGCCCGGGCGACATCCTCCACATGCACGAAGTCCCGCCGCTGCTCCCCGTCCTCGAACACCATCGGACGCTCGCGGTTCAGCAGGCGGGACGCGAAGATCGCCAGCACGCCGGTGTAGGGATTGGACAGCGCCTGGCCTGGCCCATAGACATTGAACAGCCGCAGCGCGACGCCCTGCATCCCGTATGCCGGAGCAACGGTCAGCGTCAGCCGCTCCTGCACGTACTTCGTCAGGGCATAGACCGAGGCGAGGTTGGGCCGCTTCCACTCCGGCGTCGCCAGCGGCATCATCGGCCCGCCATCGGGGCCAATCGGGTCCCAGCCGCCGCCGGGGCGGCCCGGCGGGCGCACCACGTCGTCCATCCGCTCGCCGCTGGCGGTGCGATACAGCCCCTCGCCGTAGACGCTCATGCTGCTGGCGACGACGACGCGGCCCACGGGACGGTCAATCAGCGCCTGGAAGAGGACGGCGGTGCCGCCGTCGTTCACGGACACGTAACGGTCAATGGCATACATGCTCTGACCCACGCCGACTTCGGCGGCCAGGTGGATCACATGGTCCACGCCGTCCAGCGCGGCGGACACGCGGCCCAGGTCGCGCACGTCGGCGCGTATCAGCTCCACCTCGTCCAGGACGGGGTCGCGGGCGGCCCCATCGGTGTGGACCTGCTCGATCAGGCTGTCGAGCACGCGGACCTCATACTCCCGGCTCAACAGGGCGCGGGCGAGGTGGCAACCAATGAACCCTGCCCCGCCGGTAACAAGCACCCGTGTCGCCATACGCCTGCCACCTCCGCTTGCATCCGCTCCGGCGCGGCAGGGTGCCGGACGGTCATCGGACGTTCATCTACTATCCCTGCCGAGGACCGTACTCACAAAACCGTCAGCTTGCCAAGCCGCGGGCCTGCCCGGCTGTGAGGGCACTGCTCGCGCGGGCAAGGCCATCCGCGAATGCCGCTGCTGGAACCGCGCCCGAAAACAGCACGCGATCCTCCAGCACGAAGGTTGGCACACCCTGGATGCCGGCGGCACGCACCGCGGCATCCTCCGCCCGAATATCAGCCGCGTCGCCATCCCCGGCCAGGTAGTCTGCTGCTTCGTCGCGGTTCAGGCCAACCAACGTAGCTGCCTCGGCCAGCACGCCATGGTCGCCGATATCGCGTCCCTCCACGAAGTAGTCCTGGAACAGGCGGCCAACCAGCGCGTCCTGGCAATCGGCCCGCCCTGCAAACCGGATCAACCGGTGGGCGGCCAGGGTATTGGGCGTGCGGCGCATCGCGGCAGGGTTGATGACCAACCCTGCCGCATGGGCCGCCGCGGCCACCTGGGCGTCCAACTCGCGCGAGCGGTTCAGGCTGCCGAACTTGGCCAGGCGGTAGGCGTCCCGCTGCATCCCGCCCTCCGGCATCTCCGGGTTGAGCTGGAACGGCCGCCAGGCCACCACGAACCGCAGCCCCTGCCCTGCCAGTTCGGCCAGCGCGGCCCGCATATGCTGCCGCCCGATGTAGCACCAGGGACAGATCGGGTCCGACAGCGCATCCAGGCGCATGGTGCCGACTACGGCTCCGCCGCATAGGTCGCCAGCACCGCGCCGTCGTCCACCAGGTCGCCCTGGGCAGCGCCGACCCGCGCGATGGTGCCGTCGCGGGGGGCAGTCAGGCGCATCTGGACCTTCATCGCTTCCAACACCAGCAGCACGTCGCCGCGCTGCACGGCGTCGCCGGCCTGAACGCGCACGTCTATGATCCGGCCCGGCATGGGCGCAACGACCGAATCGCCCCCGGCCTGCGCGGCGGCGGGGGGGGCGAGCGGGTCAACAAGGTCCCAGGCATGGTTCCGCCCGTCCAGAATTGCAGTCAGGCGGGCACCGTCCCGCAGCACCACGACCCGCCGCTGCACCCCGCCGCAGACCAAGTTGACACTGCCCCGACGGTGGCTGGCCGACACCTCCACGGCATGTCCGGACCACTCCAGCCGCATCGGGCCGCCTGCTGGGACGTAGGCCCTTATGGCAAGGTCGCCGCCCCCGTTCCGCAGCAAAAAGTCCTGGTAGGCGTCGCCGTTCATGCGCCAGTTGCCCGTTAGGTCCCACGGAGACTGCGGGCCATGCCCGACGCCTGGCCCAGCCTGGTCGTGTAAAAGGCGAGCGACCACCGCAGCAACGGCCAAGTCCGGCGCAGCCTGGTCCACTGGCAGCAGTTCCGCGCCGTGCCGGGCGATGAACCCGGTGTCCAGGTCAGCAGCGGCAAAGGCCGGATGCCCGGCGATCCCCCGCAGCAGGTCCAGGTTGGTCCGCAACCCCGTGACCCCATACTCGGCCAGCGCCCGGCCCAGCCGCGCGACAGCAGCGGGCCGGTCGGTGTCCCAGACGATCAGCTTGGCGATCATGGGATCGTAGTTGACGCTGATCGTGTCGCCCTCGCGCACGCCGGTGTCCACCCGGACGTGGCGGCCGGGCCGGGGCTGGTGCAGGTGGGTCAGGGTGCCGACGGCAGGCATGAAGTCGCGGCCGGGGTCCTCGGCATAGACCCGCGCCTCGATGGCATGGCCGGTGATGCCCAACTCATCCTGCAGCAATGGCAAGCGCTCCCCGGCGGCGACGCGGAGTTGCCACTCGACCAAATCCTGGCCGGTGACCATCTCCGTGACTGGATGCTCCACTTGCAGACGGGTGTTCATCTCCATGAAGTAGAAGGCATCGGCGTCCGACCCGGCCTCCGTGATGAACTCCACCGTCCCTGCGCCGACATAGCCGATGGCCCGGGCAGCGGCGCAGGCAGCCTCCCCCATGCGAGCACGGCGGGCCGGGTCCATGCCGGGAGCCGGCGCTTCCTCGATCACCTTCTGGTGGCGGCGCTGGATGGAGCAGTCGCGTTCGAACAGGCTGACGGTGTTGCCGTGCGTGTCGGCGAAGACCTGAATCTCGATGTGGCGCGGGCGGGTCAGGTAGCGCTCGATCAGCACCTGGTCGTCGCCGAAGCTGGCCATCGCCTCGCCTTTCGCCAGGGCGAGTCCCTCGGCGAACCCATCGGCGGCCTCCACGACCCGCATCCCCTTCCCGCCGCCGCCCGCGCTGGCCTTGATGAGCACGGGGTAGCCGATCCCATCAGCCTGGGCCTGCAGCAGTGCCGGGTCCTGGTCGGCGCCGTGATAGCCCGGCACTAGCGGCACGCCGGCGCCGGCCATCAGCGACTTGGCGGCGGACTTGCTGCCCATCGCGCGTATCGCGCCAGCAGGCGGTCCGATGAACACCAGCCCAGCGGCGGCGCAGGCCTCCGCGAACTCCGCATTCTCGCTCAGGAAGCCATAGCCGGGGTGGACGGCCTCAGCGCGGGACGTCAGGGCAGCGGTGATGATGCGGTCCGCGCGCAGGTAGCTGTCGCGTGCCGGGGCCGGACCGATCAGGTGCGCCTCGTCAGCCAGGGCGGCGTGGCGCGCACTGGCGTCGGCCTCGGAGTAAACCGCGACCGTGCGCACGCCCATGCGCCGGGCCGTGCGGATCACGCGGCAGGCAATCTCGCCCCGGTTGGCGATCAGGATGGTGCCGAACATGGCGGGCTACATCCGGAACACGCCGAAGCGCGTTGGTTCTATGGGCGCATTCAGGCTGGCGGACAGGCCGAGGCCCAGGACCATGCGTGTGTCCGCCGGGTCAATCACGCCATCGTCCCACAGGCGGGCGCTGGCGTAGTAGGGGTTGCCCTGGTCCTCGTACTGCTGCTGGATTGGCGCCTTGAAGGCCGCCTCTTCCTCGGCGGACCAAGTGCGCCCCTGAGCTTCGAGGTTGTCGCGCCGGAGCGTCGCCATGACGCTGGCGGCCTGTACGCCGCCCATGACGGAAATGCGGGCGTTGGGCCACATCCACAGGAAGCGTGGCGAGTAGGCCCGCCCGCACATGCCGTAGTTGCCCGCGCCGAAGCTGCCGCCGACGATGACGGTGAACTTGGGCACGTTCGCGGTGGCAACCGCCGTCACCATCTTGGCCCCGTCCTTGGCGATGCCGCCGGACTCGTACTTGCGGCCTACCATGAAGCCGGTGATGTTCTGCAGGAATATCAGCGGGATACCGCGCTGGGCGCACAGTTCTATGAAGTGCGCGCCTTTCTGGGCGGATTCGCTGAACAGGATGCCGTTGTTGGCGACGATGCCGACCGGGATGCCCCAGATGTGCGCGAAGCCCGTCACGAGGGTCGGGCCATACAGGCGCTTGAACTCTTCCAGCTCGGACCCATCCACGATGCGGGCGATCAGCTCCCGCACGTCATAGGGTTCGCGCGTGTCTGTGGGCACGATGCTGTGCAGGTCGGCGGCGGGATACTGAGGCTCCCGCGGCGGGCGCAGGACCAGGCCTGCGGGCTTGGCGGCGTTCAGCGTGCCGACGATCCGCCGGGCGATGCCCAGGGCGTGGGCGTCACTTTCTGCCAGGTGGTCCACGACGCCGCTGACCCGGCTGTGCAGATCTCCCCCTCCCAGGTCCTCCGCCGTCACGATTTCGCCGGTGGCGGCCTTCACCAGCGGAGGGCCGGCCAGGAAGATGGTGCCCTGGTTGCGGACGATGACGCTTTCGTCCGACATGGCCGGCACATAGGCACCGCCTGCCGTGCAGCTTCCCATCACGACCGCGATCTGCGGTATGCCTGCGGCCGACATCTGGGCCTGGTTGTAGAAGATCCGGCCGAAATGGTCGCGGTCCGGGAAGACCTCGTCCTGGTTGGGCAGGTTGGCGCCGCCGCTGTCCACCAGATAGAGGCACGGCAGCCGGTTCTGCTGCGCGATCTCCTGCGCGCGCAGGTGCTTCTTCACCGTCAGGGGAAAGTAGGTGCCGCCCTTCACGGTGGCGTCGTTGGCGACCACGACGCACTCCCGCCCCATGATGCGGCCGATGCCCGTGATGATGCCCGCGGCGGGGATATCGCCGCCATACAAGTCGTGCGCGGCCAGTTGCGACAGCTCCAGAAACGGCGTGCCGGGGTCCAGTAGCAGGCGCACCCGGTCCCGCGGCAGCAGCTTGCCGCGTCCGGCATGGCGGGCGCGGGCACTGTCGCCGCCGCCCAGCCTGATGCGGTCCACGGTGGCGCGCAGGTCCTGCACCAGTCCGGCCATGTGGGCGGCGTTGGCCCGGGCGGATTTGGACTTGGGATCAAGCAGGGTGGATAGGACAGTCACGGCTCGGGCCATGCGGGAAGGCCGCAATGCCGGTGCATCCAGGCCCGCTTGACCGCGTGATACTCGGGCGACACCGCCCCGTGCCGGGTGCGAGCGTCACGCTTCATGCCGTCATATGCCGACGCCGCGGCTGGCACCGTCCGGATCAGCGCGAAGAAAGTCGTCAGCACTTGGACGTGCTCGTGTCCCGCGGGATAGCAGCGCAACTCGACTTGGCGGGCGCCAGTCAGGGCATCCTCGACCACGTGCAGAGTGCAGTGCGGCTCTGGCGCATGGGATTGGAAGCCGTGCGCCATCAGGCGCAGCAGGACGGCGTGCGGCAACTCAGGCCGGTTCACCTCGGCCACCAGGTCAATCACCGGAACGGCATGCAGCCCCGGCACCGAGGTCGAGCCGACGTGGTGGACCGCATGGCAGAGGCTGCCCAAGGCACGGCGCACCCGGTCCATGTCCCGCGCCGCCTGGGCTGGCCAGCGGTCATGCGGCGGCACCAGGCCAAGCAGGGCGGAGTCGGTCAACATCTGCCTTGTCTAGCGGCCAATTACCCCGGCAAGCAACGCCGGCGCTGCGACCGAGAAGTCTTTGTCGCCCAATCCCGCCTCGCATAGCTTGGCGTAGACATCGCGCGCGCGGGCTCCCAGAACTCCAGCCGCCCCGGACGCATCGGCGGCCTGCACGGCAAGGCTCAGGTCTTTCAGCATCAGTGCCGCCGCGAACCCGGCCTGGTAGTCCCGGTTGGCGGGCGACCCCGGCACCGGGCCGGGCACCGGGCAGTAGCTGGTCAGCGACCAGCACTGGCCGGACGACCTGCTGCTGATGTCGAACATGGATTGCGCCGAGAGGCCCAGCTTGTCGGCCAGCGCGAATGCCTCGCACACGCCGAGCATGGTGATGCCCAGGATCAGGTTGTTGCAAAGCTTGGCAGCCTGCCCTGCTCCTGCCGGCCCGGCCAGCACAATGGTCTTGCCCATCGCAGTCAGCACCGGGCGGGCGCGGGCGAACGCGTCCGGGTCGCCACCGACCATGAAGGTCAGCGTGCCTGCCGCTGCCCCGGCGGTGCCGCCGGACACCGGCGCATCCAGCATGTCGCACCCGTGCTGCCGGGCCTCCGCGGCCAATGCGCGGGCAGTGTCCACATCTATGGTGGAACAGTCCAGCAGCAGCGTTCCTGCCGGAGCCCGGGCCAGCACGCCACCGGGGCCGGCTAGCACGTCGCGCACATGCTGGCCTGCAGGAAGCATCGTGATGATGACCTCCGCACCGTCCGAAGCCGCCGCCGCCGATTCGACCGCGGCGCCCCCTGTCGCGCTGAACTGCTCCAGCGCCTGTGCCGATACGTCATAGGCGGCAACGTGGTGGCCGGCCTTGACCAGGTTGGCCGCCATCGGCCCGCCCATGTTGCCCAGCCCGATAAATGCTATGCGCATCATGGTCAGCGGAACAGCACGAGCGCTTTGGCGAGCGTCACATAAACGCCCCACAGCAGCGGCACGCCAACGCAGGCCCAAGCGAGCAGGGCAGGCATTGAGAAGCCGCCGCGGCCGATGCCGGCCGAGGTCCCCTGCACCGGGCCGGCCGCGTCGGCTGGCAGTGCAGCCATGTGCCAGCGCGCTGCCACAGGCCGGATCAGCAGGTTTGCCAGGAACCCGGCCGCCAGCAGCCCCGCAAGCATATACAACGTCCGGTCATAGACGAGGGCATCGGGCACTCCGGCGGCCTTCTGGGCTTCGCGCACCTGGGTAATCAGCAGCGGACCAATGATGCCGGCCGTGGACCACGCCGTCAGCAGCCGCCCGTGGATCGCACCCACATAGGCAGTGCCGAACATGTCGGCGAGGTAAGCCGGCACAGTGGCGAAGCCACCGCCATACATGGACAGGATTACGCACATCATGGCCACGAACAGGCCTTGGTAGCCCTGATGCGCGGCCCAGGGCGAAGACGCATACAGCAGGATGCCGAGCGCGAAGAACGTCGCGTAGGTCAGCCTGCGCCCGATCTTGTCGGAGAACGACGCCCAGAAGAACCGCCCGCCGATGTTGAACAACGACAGCAGCCCAACGAACCCGGCGGCGATGGTCGCGACGCCTTGCCGTTGCGCTGGGTCGAGGCCGGAGAGCTTGATGCCGGGTTGGTTAATGAGGGAGCCGCCGAAAATCTCCTGCAGCATCGGTGAAGCCAGGCCCAGCACACCGATGCCCGCGGAGACATTGAGGCACAGGACCGTCCAAATCAACCAGAACTGCGGTGTCTTGTGTGCGTCCCGAAGGTGGACGTTGGCGGTCGTGATCAACCGGTTGGCAGCAACAGGAGGCTCCCAGCCTTCGGGCTGCCACCCTGCCGGCGGCACGCGATAGCCGAATGCGCCGGAGAGCATGAACACCAGGTAAATCGCCGCTAAGGCGACAAAGCATTGCCACACACCCACCGAAGCGGTCGTACGGAAAGTGTTCATCAGGATGTCGGCCAGCGGTGCGCCGATCAGCGCGCCACCCCCGAAGCCCATGATGGCCATGCCGGTCGCCATGCCGCGCCGGTCGGGGAACCACTTGATGAGGGTGGACACTGGCGAGATGTAGCCTAAGCCAAGTCCAATGCCGCCGATCACGCCAGAGCCTAGCCACAACATCCAGAGCTGGTGCAGATAGACGCCTGCTGCCGAGAACAGCAAGCCTCCGCACCAGCACAGGGCGGCAACCAGCCCAGCCTTGCGAGGCCCTGCCCACTCCAGCCAACCGCCCCAAATTGCCGCAGCCGACCCAAGGAACACGAAGAACAGAGTATACATGACGCTGACATCAGACACCCGCCAATCGCAGGTCGTCGTCGTGAGCATCTGCAGCAGGCCAGTGTCCGGTGCGCAGGCAACGGACGCACTGACACCGAGTGCGCGCGTCAGCGGGAGCCAGAATACCGAAAAGCCGTAGGCCATGCCGATGCAGAGGTGGATTGCCAGGGCAGCAGGAGGCACGAGCCAACGGTTGAAACCTGGTCTCGCAACGGTCCTCTCGCGGCTGAGAAGACCACCTGCCGGCAGCAATGTCACGCGAGTGCTTAGGCCGTCCATTCCATCCCCTTGTCGTTGCGCGCTTAAGCGGCGTTGACGAGAGTATTCCAGCAATTTGGGACGGGCGCAACCGGAGGTTCACAAATGGAACGAACCAGTTGTGGTCTCAAGTAGAGATGTGGTTCGGACCTGGATATCTGAGCCGGGCCAGACCGGCCTACCGTTCACCTAAGCCAGTCCACTTAGGACTTGGCAATGCACTTGCACACTATCGGGGGTGTGCTGTGCCTTTGATCTCTGCTTCTGGACAACAATCGCCTATGGCGCAGCGTTGAAATGTTTATTGTGCAGCACGCTCGACAGGCTGTGATCAGAGGGGGAAACTTAGATTACGCTGATGGTCTTGTACTCTGAACATTCGCATTATCCTGTTCGGAAACCTGTACCGAACACGACAGCAGTTTAAGCAGGTATCCAGTGGTGAGATGTCGGTTTGAGACAACGAGGAGGCCTGGCGCACTTGAAGCTGATGCTTCGGCATCAGGTCAAGGAAGCAGCGGCATCTACCAACCTTTACTCAACCGCCTTGGCCTTCTCCATCATCAGCCGTGCACACTCCTCCCAAGGGTTGCGGGGACAGGATTTGAACCTGTGACCTTCAGGTTATGAG
>CAXUHB010000044.1:0-31975 GCA_964250755.1 uncultured Acetobacteraceae bacterium
CCGCCCGCTTCTACCCCGGCGTCAGCATCGGACCTGCCTCCCTGATCTGGGCGGGTTGGCGCAGACCGAGCCATGCCGAGCTGGTCCAGGCCTGGCCCGCACGGGCGGCGCCGGACCCGGTCGAGCTGGCGCGCGGCTGGTGGCAGCCGACGATCGAGGTGCTGCGGGAGGAGCGCCGCAGGACGGCATCGCTGGAGCGCGCGCGGGCGACGCGCCGGGCCAAGGCATCTTGAGCGACCATCCTCCAGGCAGCGGCGCTCCAGGCAGCGGCGGTTGGCTCGCGGCGGGCGCAGCGTCTGCCTGGAAGCGGACGGCCCGCTCCCGGAGGCATCCCGCCCCTGAGCGCACGTTGGCCGCGCCCCCTTGCCTGTCCAGGCGGCGTTGAGCGCCCGGCCGTGCTTGCCGAGTGTCGGCGGTCAGGACCGGTGCGGGCGGGGATGGAGCACCTGGTCACTGAGCGCCGTGTTCCACACAGGGCGGGTGCGATCTCCATGTCCCGGCCCGATCGGTGCTACACCGCCGGCATGGAGACCAAGCCCCCCATCCCACTCGCCGTCCTCGTTGGCATCCAGACGCCGGAGGTCGATGACGTCGCGCACGAAGCCAGCCTTGAGGAGCTGGGACGCCTGGTGAGAACGCTGGGCTATGAGGTGGCGGGCACGGTGTCGCAGAAGCGCGATGGCACCGGCGCCGGGGCGTTGCTGGGAACCGGCAAGTTGGCGGAACTGGCGGCGCTCACCGGCGGCACCGGCGTGGTCGGCTCGACGGCGGCGCCCCCGAGGTCCAAGGCCCGGCAGCGGTTCGAAGGCGCGGCCGGGACCCCTGGTCCGGCCGCGCCCGATCCGGACGCCACCCGCACCCCCGAGTTCGTCATCGTGGACCACGAGCTCTCGCCCAGCCAGATACGCAACCTGGAACGGGCGACCGGCGCCCAGGTGCTCGACCGCACCGGCGTGATCGTTGAGATCTTCCATCGCCACGCCAACACCCGCGAGGCGAAGCTGCAGGTGGAGATGGCGCGCCTGAAGTACGTGGCGCCGCGCATGCGGGAGTCCTCGGCCGGCGGCGGACGGCAGCAGGGGCCGGGCGCGGGCGAAAGCACCCTCGACCTCGACCGCCGCAAGATACGCGACCGGCTCTCGGAGCTGAGGGACCAGCTGGAAGCGGTGCAGCGCGACAGCGACCAGCGCCGCTCCGCCCGGCGGGACCAGCTGCGGGTGGCGCTGGTCGGATACACCAACGCGGGCAAGTCCTCCCTAATGCGGGCCCTCACCGGCAGCCAGGTTCTGGTGGAGGACAAGCTGTTCGCCACCCTCGACACCACAGTCCGCACCCTGCAGCCGGAGACCCGGCCCCGCGTGCTCGTCTCCGACACGGTCGGCTTCATCAAGCAGCTGCCGCACGATCTGGTCGCCTCGTTCCGCTCCACACTGGCGGAGGCGCTGGAGGCCTCGCTGCTGCTGTTCGTGGTCGATGCTTCGGACCCGACCCATGAGGCGCAATTGGAAGTGAGCCGTGGCGTGCTGCGTGAGATCGGGGCGGATGCGGTGCCGTCCCGCCTGGTGCTGAACAAGCTGGACCGGGTGGATGCCGCCGGGCGCGCCGCCCTGGTGGCGAAGCATCCGGACGCGATCCTGCTCTCCGCCCATGCGCCCGAGGATGTGAGCGCGCTACGGGACGCCATCATCGCGTTCTTCGAGGCGGCGATGGTGGAGGATGTGCTGGTGCTGCCCTATGCGAAACAGGGGCTGATCGGCGAGGTGTACGAAAGCGCGCGGGTGTTGTCCGAAGAGTATGACGAGACCGGCCGGGTGCTGACGGTGCGCGGCCTGCCCGGCGCGATCACGCGGCTGCGTCGGAGCCTTGCTGCGCACTGAGCCTCGGACCCCGGGCAGGACCCGTAGACCTCCGGCGGGATCGCGGCGGCCATGACCGCGACCCACGGCTGGAAAACCCTGATGGCTGGGCCGCCCGCATCGTGTTGCCGGAGGGAGTCTGCCCGGGCAGAGACGGCATGCCTGTGACATGGCAGGATGCCGCCAATGGTTCGTGAAATGTGAATTTCGTTATGCCGCTCCCGTTCCTCGACGCCGTGAAGGATCTTCTGGTCGCTGCCCTGGGATCGCAGTTGGCGCCCGGCGTGCGCGACTACATGGACCTGTTCGCCGAAGACGGCGTGCTGGAAACGCCCTACGTGCCGCCGGGCAGCACGAGCCGCCTCGAAGGAAAGCCGGCGATCGTCGCCTTCCTGGATGAGTTGCACGGCGTCATTCGGCTGGCCGACTTCAGCTTGCTGGCGGCCTATCCGGCGCAGGACGGGATCACGACCGTGCTGGAGTATGACGGCACGGTTCACCTGGAGCAGGCGGACACGCTTTTCCGCCAGCGCTACGTTGCCGTGCTGCGGCTCCGCGACGGCCGGCTCGCCTTGTGGCGCGAGTATACCAACCCGATCGCGGCCAAGACCGCCACCGCGGCGCCCTGAAGGAGCCGACCATGTCCGACGCCATCGAGCCGTTTCACCTCGCCATCCCGCAAGCCGACCTGGACGACCTGCGAACCCGCCTGGCGCGGACGCGCTGGCCTGAGCCGGAAACGGTCGCCGATTGGAGCCAGGGTGCGCCGCTCGCCCGCGTGCAGGCCCTGTGCGCGCATTGGCGGGACGGCTACGACTGGCGCCGCTGCGAGGCCATGCTGAACGGCTGGGGCCAGCACCGCACGGTGCTGGACGGGCTTGGCATCCACTTCCTCCACATCCGCTCGCCCGAGCCGGATGCGCTGCCGATGCTGATGACCCACGGCTGGCCCGGCTCGGTCATGGAGTTCCACAAGGTGATCGGCCCCCTCACCGACCCGGCGGCGCATGGCCGGGATCGGCGGGACGCGTTCCATCTCGTGCTGCCGTCCTTGCCGGGATACGGCTTCTCCGACAAGCCGGCCGCCCCTGGCTGGGGCTTGGACCGGATCGCGCGGGCCTGGGTGCAGCTGATGGAGCGCCTTGGCTACCGCGGCTGGGTGGCGCAGGGCGGGGACTGGGGTGCGGCGGTAACGTCCGTGATCGCCGCCCTGAAGCCGCCGGGTTGCCGCGCGGCGCACCTGAACATGCTGACCCTGCCGCCGCAGCCCGGCGACGAGGCCGACCCGGCCCCGGATGCGAAGGCCGCGCTGGACGCCATGAAGCGCTTCGGCAGCGTGGAGTCCGCTTACGCCCGGCAGCAGGCCACCCGGCCGCAGACGCTCGGCTACGGCCTGGCCGACTCCCCCGCCGGCCAGGCGGCCTGGATCTACGAGAAGCTGCACGCCTGGACGGACAACGGAGGCACCCCGGAGCAGCTGTTCACCAGGGACGAGATGCTGGACAACATCATGCTCTACTGGCTGCCCAACGCGGCCACCTCCTCGGCGCGGCTCTATTGGGAGAGCCTGAAGGACGCGACCATGGCGCGCGCCACCGACCTGCCGATCGGGTTCAGCATCTTCCCGCACGACACGACCCGTTCGCCACGGGCCTGGGCGGACCGCTACTTCAGCCGGATCATCCATTGGAACGAGCCGGAGCGAGGCGGGCACTTCGCCGCCTTCGAGCAGCCGGACATCTTCGTCCAAGAAGTGGCAAGCTGCTTCCGGACGCTGCGCTGAGCGGGGCACGCCCGGCGAGCCGGCCGTCAGCCTTGCGCCAGATGCAGCAGCAGCCCAGAGGCCGAGACAGTTGCCCTCGCCATGTCTGGTTTGCCCCGGGTTGTGGTTGAACCCGCCCGCTAAGGGCACTGGAAGACCATGACCTTCCTCGCAGCACTCCGGTCGGACCGCATCGACGCGCCGTGCGTGTTCGACGGCCCCGGAAACCTTGTAGCTGGTCGTGCGCGTGAAGGCGCATTGGCGGGGCCCGGCCGACACCTCGGTTTCCATCCTTTGCGCGTCTTGGCCATAGCCGCAGACGAGGGTGCGCCGACCCCGCTAGTCCGGGACGAGGCTCGCCAGCTCCGTCGGTGGCCCATCGAACAGCATCACCTCCCGCAAGGGGCTGCCATCCCGCGTGGCCGGGCAGAGGACTGGAGCCTGCGCTGGGGCTGAGAGCAGGGGAAGCGTGGCAGGACGAGGCGGCGCATCGCCTCACGCTACCAGGCTGGCGCGATTGGGGCAGCGGCTTCCCGGGGTCACGACGTCCCTGGCAGCACCTTCTGCCACGCATTCATGGCTGGCCACCCGGGAAACGCCTCGTTCCGCTCCGGCCGGACCGCCGCATCCTGCTTAGGTCAATTGGCGGCCTCCAGCAGCCGGGCTGCCGCGAAGCAGAGGAGTGCCACTGCGGCACCAACGGTCATCTGCCAGAAGGACTGCAAGGCTGCACCCATGAACAGCACCACGAGGCCCATGGACGCTTCCGGACCGCTTGTGGCAACCCATGTTCCGATGGCCGAGAACAGCCCGGTTGCGGCCGAGGCGGCAGCGGCGGAGGCCAGCAGCCCGCCGACGAGCCGAAGGGCAGCGGGAAGCGTCACGGCGCCCTTGTTGCCCGCCATGTCGGCAAGCACCCCCTGCGCGGAGGCGCCCTCACGGCGCGAATGTCAGGACACGGCCGTCCACCGTGTGCACCGTCCAGCGGCGTCCGTCCCACTCGCTCCCCTGCTGCCACGACCAATGGGAAGCCGTGCGTGGAAGCACCATCAAGTCAGGGTAGAGATCGCCCAAACGCACCACTCGCACTATGCCGCCGATGCCGTGGAACGTCAGAACAGGTGTGGCCGCCTGGCGGTCGCCGAGGTTGAGCAGGTTCTGGCCCGCGTAGACCACGCCCAGGAGCCGACAATCATTGCCGACGAGAAGTGCGCGGTGCCAGCCCGGAACGCTCCACGAGATCACCTCGCCACCCGAGGCGCGGCCGATGACTCTAACCTGGGCCGATGCCACCTCAGCCCAGGCCGTGCAACGCCCATTCGGGGAGCGGACTTCATGGTCCCCGGGAGGGGGCAAAGGCGAGTCGGCGCGGGCGTGCGTGGCCGAGAACACGAGGAGCAGAAGGATGGGGCGGATCATCGGTTGCTGTCCGGCAAGGCTTGTAGGGCGCTGTCAACTTGCCCGGTTGCGGGCTGCACGGGAAGCTGGGGCGAACCCCTGAAGTAGGACAGATGAATTCGGACGGCTTCCAACGAGAGGAACGGGCCGATAAGGTTGAGCCATTCTGGCGGCTATGTGCCCGGATGACCCCCCGACCGGGCAGGGCGAGCATGACCTACTTCCCCGGCATCACCCATGACGCGGACGGCAACGTCCTGGACGTGCCCCGGCCCCGGTTGGAACGGGCGGACCTGGCCACCTTCCCGCACCGCTTCATGGTGACGAACCAGGACGGGGCGCCCGTCGCCCACATGTGGCTGCTGGATGATGCCACGCCTGCCGCGGTCTCCGTCATCGTCATGCAGGAAGCCGTGCAGCTCGTGCTGGCGGGCCGCGGCGTCCTCATCCTGGCCCGCCGGCCGGAACCGGAAGTGGACGTGCGGGACGCCCTGCTGCAGGCGCTGGATGCGGCTACAGGCGGGCCTGGCTGATGCCGGCGGACGGGACAGCCCCGCACCGTGACATCCGGCTCGGCTGGCGCCTCCTTGTGCCGGTTCTCGTCGGCATGGTCCTAGGCGCTGTCCTCATCTATCCCGCAGCGATGCTGGCGATCATCTCGGGCGGCATGGGCCACGGCCACTACAGCGCGGCGCGGGCGCTGTTCCCGGTTCCGATGCTGCTGACGCGGTTGACCGAGAACCACATTGGCGTGTTCGTCGGTGGGCTGGCCCTCGCGCAGCTTCCGGCATACGGCGGCTATCTCGGCTGGTGCTGGGTCGGCAGGGCATGGATGCCTGCGGCTGCACTGCTGGTCGCGCACCTGCTTGCGGCCCTTGCCTGCTTCTCTGGCGCTGTCCCGAACTTCTCATGATGGCGGCCTTCCCCGGCGCCCTCCACGACGCGGACGGCAGGAGCCTCGACCCCACCATCCCCGACCTGGCGCAGGACCAGACAGACGCTTACCCTAAGCGGCCACTTGCCCTTCCGAAGCCGCACAGCTCCCGGCCTTCTCCATCGTCCGAAGGTTCAGCTTCGAGCCGACCTCGACGATGGCCCGTATGGCCGGGATAAGTTCCCCGCCGAGGTCGGTCAGGGCGTAGTCCACGCTCGGCGGGGTCGTCGCCAGCACGGTGCGGGACAGCACGCCGCGCGCCTCCAGGTCCTTCAGCCCCGCGCTCAGCACCTTGGCCGAGATCACCGGCATCGCGCGGCGCAACTCGGAGAAGCGGCGCTGCCCGTCGCTCAGATTCCAATGATCTCCGGCGTCCACACGCAGTGCTGACAAGGCCGACGCAATGGCCGGGATGGGCGCATGGCAGGCGTCAACGCTGGTGGCTTCACCAGAGGCTTACCACCCGCCGAAACCGTCAGGTGCGACCGGCGCGGGCACGCCGCGGGCAAGCAGGCACGCGAGTGCAAGGCCGAATGCCATCGCGCCCGTGCCGCCGGCCGCCAGGGTCAGCATGGACCCGCGCCAGGCCGCGTCCAGCTCGGCCGCCGGTCGTGCCACGGTCAACGTCAGTTCAGGCGCCCCGTTGATTTGCCGGAGCACGTGAGCGCGCTCCACGCCGTCCCTGCCAAAGCTGCGGCGGACGCGGTCGCGCTCGTTGGCGGCGGCGCGTGGGTCGTCCAGGCGTGCCGCCGGGAGCAGCCAAACGGCATCAAAACGGCCTGCACCCGGCTCCTATCTGCCGCAGTGCAACCGGACCACCCACAAGGCCAATGCCAGTGCCGGCCCGAGCGGGACCGGGGCGCCGCGCACAGCCCGACGCCACCGCAGGGCGGCGAAGCCCAGCCCCAGCAGCCCCGCGCCGAGCAGCACATGCGGCAGCGCTTCAAGCCCGACCCAAGCCCCGGCAACGGCCAGCAGCTTCGCGTCGCCCTGTCCCAGCCCCTCCCTGCCGCGGACGCGCCGGTAGGTCCACGCCACCGTGCGGAACAGCAGGTATCCCGCCGCCGCCGCCAGCGCGTGGCCGCCTGCAAGCGCCGGGTCCGCCCACCAGGCGGCCGCCAGCCCGGCAGGGATCAAGGGCAAGGTCAGCACGTCGGGCAGGCGCATGTGCTCCAGGTCTATCCAGGCCAGCGCCAGCAAGCCCCAGCCCAGCAGGCAGTTCTGCCAGACCTGGTCCGGATCGGCCCAGGCCGCCCATGCGGCGATGGCGATCGCCGCCAACTCGACGGCTGGATGGAACCGCCCGATGGCCCGCCCGCACCGGCGGCATCGTCCGCGCAGCGCGGCGTAGCTGGCCAGCGGCACCAGGTCCCGGGCCTGCAGCGGCGCCCCGCACCCGTCGCAAGCCGAGCGCACCATCATCCAGGGACGGTCCTGCGGCAGCCGGCGGATCAGCACGCCCAGGAAGCTGCCGGCAAACGGCGCGGCCAACAGCGGCAACAGGTCCAACGCGCAGCCTCCCGCAGCCGGGTGAGGCCGCCTATATAGGCGCTGCGCCAGCAGGGATCACGTGCATGGACAGCCTCACTGACATCCGCCCGCCGGCCGACCCCGTCGAGGCGCTCGCCGCCCTTCTGATCCAGGAGGGGCACTGCGACGCGCGCACGGTGGACCGCGCCCGCCGGGTCGCAACCGAGACCGGCAGCCGCTTGGACAAGGTGCTGATCCAGCTCGGCCTTGTGACGGAGCGCGGCCTGGCTGCCGCCTACGCCGCGCTGCTCGGCCTGGATGTCGCCGGCCCCGGCCGCTACCCCGCGGCCCCGCTGCACGCCAACGAGCTGTCCGCCCGCTTCCTCCGCAGCGCCCGCGCGCTGCCGGTGGCGGAGGAGGCCGGCCAGCTCCTGGTCGCGGTGGCGGACCCGCTGGACGAGTTCACGCCTGCGGCCATCGCGGCCGCCACGGGCCAGCCCGTCCGCCTGCTGGTCGCCGTGCCCATCGAGCTGGATGCCGCCATGGACCGCCTGTATTCGGACGCCCCGGCGCCCGAGCCGGACGACGCCGGGCGGGGCGGCGAGCCGCTTGAGGACGACGCCGAGCGCCTGAAGGACATGGCCAGCGAGGCCCCGGTGATCCGCCTGGTCAACCAGATCATCGCCCGCGCCGTCGAGACCCAGGCGTCCGACATCCACATCGAGCCGTTCGAGGACCGCCTGCGCGTCCGCTACCGCTACGACGGCGTGCTGCACGAGGCGGACAGCCCGGCCCCGCACCTGACCGCCGCCATCACGTCGCGCATCAAGATCATGGCCCGGCTGGACATCGCCGAACGCCGGCTGCCGCAGGACGGGCGCATCAAGCTGGCCGTGCGCGGCACCGAGATAGACTTCCGCGTGTCCACCATCCCGTCCCTGTATGGGGAGACCGTGGTGCTGCGCGTGCTGGACCGCAGCACCGTCGCCTTCGACTACGCCAAGCTGGGCCTGCCCGCCCCCGTCATCGCCAAGGTGGACGCAGCGCTGGATCTTCCCAACGGCATCGTGCTGGTGACGGGGCCGACCGGCAGCGGCAAGACCACGACGCTGTACACCGGGCTGCTGTCCCTCAACTCCGTCGCGCGCAAGGTCGTGACGGTGGAGGATCCCATCGAGTATCAGTTGGCGGGCGTGAACCAGATACAGGTCAAGCCCGCCATCGGGCTGACCTTCGCCACCCTGCTGCGCTCCATCCTGCGCCAGGACCCCGACGTCATCATGGTCGGCGAGATACGCGACATCGAGACCGCGCAGATCGCCGTGCAGGCGGCGCTGACCGGGCACCTCGTGCTGTCCACCGTCCACACCAACTCGGCCGCCGCCACCATCAGCCGCCTGCGCGACATGGGGCTGGAGGACTACCTGCTGACCGCCGTGCTGCGCGGCATCCTGGCGCAGCGGCTGGTGCGCCGCCTGTGCCCCGAGTGCTCGGTCGAGGGGGATGCGCCGCCGGAACTGGTCCGCCGCTTCGGCCTGGAGGCGCGGGCCGCCGGCGCGCCGATCCGGCTGCGCCACCCCGTCGGTTGCCCGCACTGCCGCCAGACCGGCTTCCGCGGACGCCAGGCCATCGCCGAGTTCCTGCAGCCCACGCCCGAGATCGAGCGGCTGATCTTCACCCGCGCCGAGCACACGGAGATTGAGCGCGCGGCGGTGGCGGCGGGCATGGTGACGATGTTCGACGCCGGGCTGGACGCCGCCCTGGCCGGCACCACGACCATTGAGGAAGTCGTCCGCAGCATCCGCGCCGAAGCCTGACGGTGACAGCGGGATGACCAGCTTCCGCTATGTCGCCATCAATCCCGCGGGCCAGACCGAGCGCGGCGTGATGGACGCCGCGACGGAGGCGGAGGTCGTCGCCCGTCTGCAGCGCGCCGGCAGCATCCCGATGCGCGCCGAACCCGCCCGCAACGGCCTGGCCGAACTGCTCAACCAGGAGATCGGCCGCCGCGGCATGAGCCGGCAGGAGGTTGCCGACCTGACGCGGGAGCTGTCCATCATGCTCGGAGCCGGGCAGGACCTCGACCGCAGTCTGCGCTTCCTGGTGGAGACCGCGCCCAACGCGCGGGTGCGCGCCACCGTCGCGGCGCTGCGCGCGGCGGTGCGGGACGGCGGGTCGCTCGCGTCGGCGCTGGCGGCGCATCCGCGGGCGTTCCCCAGGCTGTACGTGGGCCTGGTCCGCGCCGGGGAGGCCGGCGGCACCCTGGCGCCGACCCTGGACCGGCTGGCCGCGCTGCTGGAAGGGGAGCGGGCGCTGGCCTCCACCGTCAAGTCCGCCATGATCTACCCGGGGCTGCTGCTGGCGGCGGCGTTCGGCTCCATCGCCCTGCTGCTGACCCAGGTGCTGCCCCAGTTCGTGCCCTTGTTCGAGCAGAACGGCGCGGCGCTGCCGCGTCCGACGCAGCTGCTGATCGCCGCGGGCAACCTGGTGTCCAGCTACGGGCTGCCCGCCTTGGCGCTGCTGGCGCTGGGCGGCTTGGCCCTGCGCGCGGCGCTGCGGCGGCCTGGCCCGGGGCTGGCGTTCGACCGCCTGATCCTGCGCCTGCCGGTCGCGGGCGGCCTGGCGCGGGAGTTCATGGCGGCGCGCTTCACCCGGACCCTGGGCACCATGCTGACCAACGGGGTGCCGCTGGTCGCGGCGCTGGCCATCGTGCGGGATGCCGTCGGCAACCGTGCCGGCGTGGCCGCCGTGGACCGTGCGGCGCTGAGCGCCAAAGGCGGCGCCGGGCTGGCCGGGCCGCTGGACGAGTCCGGCCTGTTCCCGCCGCGCACCGTCCACCTGCTGCGCCTGGGGGAGGAGACCGCGCAGCTCGGCCCCATGTCCCTGCGCGCCGCCGCCATCCACGAGGAACGGACCCGGCTGGGCGTGCAGCGCCTGGTGTCCCTGCTGGTGCCGGCCATCACGGTGGTGATGGGCGCGGTGATCGCCGCCATCGTGTCCGCGCTGCTGCTGGCGATGCTGGGGCTGAACGACCTTGCCGCAACGTAGGCCTCTTTCCTCTTTTCCTCTGGAGGAGGGCCGGGGCGAGGGAGTCCTCAAGGAGCGTCCCTGGCCAGTGGAGGCCGCGCCGCAGCCAAGGCGTCCCCGCCCCGTTCCTGCATCGAGCCAAGAGCGGGAGGCAGGCTTCACGCTGATCGAGATGCTCGTCGTGCTCGTGATCCTGGGGCTGGTCGGTGGCCTGGTGCTCGCCCGGGGTCCCAGCCGCAGCGCCGGGCTGGACATGCGGCTGGCCGGCAACGCCGTGTCGGGCGCCTTGCGCCTGGCGCGGACGGAGGCCATCGCGCGCAACGCCCCGGTCAGCGTCGTGTTCGACACCGCCGCAGGCACCCTGCGGGTCGGCGCCCGCCCGCCGCGCAGCCTGCCGCCTGGCGTGGCGATGGCCGTGGCCGCCGCGGCTGGCGCGGCTGGCGCGGCTGGCGCGGCCAATGGAGTCAGCGGGACCCAGGCCGCCATAGGGTTTCTGCCGGACGGCAGCAGCACGGGCGGCCGGGTCGAGTTGGCGGCAGGCGGACGGCGCGTCCGCATCAGCGTGGAGTGGCTGACAGGCCGGGTGTCCGCCGATGCGCCGTGATGCCGATGCGCAGTGACCGTGCTCAGGAGCCACGCGCCGTACCCGGGCGGGAGGTGGCCGCACGTGGCGACGGGGGCTTCACCTTGCTGGAAGTCATGGTCGCCTTCGTCATTGCCGCCCTGGCGCTGGGCGCCCTGATGCAGGGTGCCGGCGGCGGCCTGCGGGCGTCGCGCGTCGCGGCGCACACGCAGGAGGCCCTGTCCCGCGCCCGGTCCCACCTGGCCGCCGCCACCCTGGCCCCCGTGCCCGGCGAGCAGGGCGGCGACGATGGCGGCGGCTACGCCTGGCGGGCCGCGACCAGCCGCCTGCTCGCGGCGCCGCCCGCGCGCGGCGGCAGCGCCGGTGCCGGTGCCGGCGGCGCGGATGCGCCCCGGCGGAGCCTGGTGCTCTACTCCGTCCGCGTCACCGTGTCGTGGACGCTGGACGGCGGGCGGCGGGAGGTGTCGCTGGACACCGAGCGCCTGGGACAGGCCGCCCTGGAGGGGCCGTGACCCCGCGCGACGGCGGCTTCACCCTGCTGGAGGTGCTGGTCGCGCTGACGGTGCTGGGGTTCATCCTCGCCGGGCTGTCCGCGGGGACGCAGTACGGGCTGCTCGCCGCCGGGACCCAGTCACGCATCGTCGGGGCGGCAGGGGACCTGGATGCGGTGGACCGCGCGCTGATCCGGCTGGTCCAGGGCATGGACCCCGGCCGGAACGGCGGCCCGCCGCCGTTGCGCGGCTCGTCCGGCAGCATGGCGTTCACGTCGGTCCTGCCCGCCGCCGCGGTCCTGCCTACCCGGTCGACGCAGGTCGTGCTGCTGGCGGAGGGCGGGCGGCTGGTCCTGCGCGCGTCCCCGCGCCAGCCCGGCCAGCGCACGCCGCCCGTGGACATCGAGCTGCTGCGGGGCGTGGAGCGGCTGGAGGCGTCCTATTGGCGGGGCGGGCCGCAGCCGGGCTGGGTCCGTTCCTGGGACGCCCCTGCCCTGCCCGCGCTGGTCCGCTTGCGCCTGGTTTTTCCCGCCGGCGACCGGCGGCGCTGGCCGGACATCGTGGCGGCTCCAATGCGGGCCTCGGCGGCGCCAGGGGACGGGAGCAGGCCGCCGCCCGCCCCCGGGAGGCCGGGATAGGCATGCGGCTTGACCCCCGCGCCACGCCGGGCCAGCGCGCCTCGGACGCGCTCCGGATGGCGGCCATGCCTCGACAGGGGTCATGCGCCACGCCCCCCTCGCCGTCGCCAGTCCTGGAGGGGCAGGCAGGCCGCGTCCGCTGCCGCTGCCGCTGCCGGCGTACATGCGGGACTGTTCACTTCCCACGCCGGATGCCCCGCGTTAGAACCGCGCCGTTCCCATAGGGAGGCGCACGTCCAACATGCTCTCCCAATTCCTGGCCTGGTGGCGCACCCAGCTCCTGGCCCTGTTCCGGTTGGAGCCGCAGCCCGGCGGCGCCCGGGACGGACGCGCGCTGGTGATTTCCGTCCTGGCGCTGACGCCCGGCGCCCCGCCTGTCGTGGAGCTTGCGGCCCGGCGCCGCGGGCAGGACGGCACCCTGGGGCGCTTCACGCTCGACGCAGCCGGCGCCGGCGCCCTGCGCGCTGCGGCGGCCGGGCTGCGCGGCCCGGTGCTGCTCCGCCTGCCGCCAGGCCTGCTGCTGGAGCAGCGGGTGATCCTGCCCCTGGCGGCCGAGCGGGACCCGGAGCGGGTGCTGACCTACGAGATGGACCGCCTGACGCCCTTCCCCGCAGCCGAGCTGTTCTGGTCCTGGGCGCTGGACCGGCGGGACCCCGCGGCCAACCAGCTTCGCCTCCGGGTGTCGCTGGTTCCCAAAGCGCGGTTGGCCCCGGTGCTGGACGCGCTGGCAGGCGCCGGCTTGCGCCCGTCCGCGCTGGATGCGGGCGCCCCGGACGGAACGCGGCGCCGGCTGCCCCTGGCGCAGGTCCGTCCGGGCTGGTGGGCGCGGCGCGGGCCGGTCCTGGCCGGGGCGCTCTGCGCCGTGCTGGCCGCCGCGGCAGCGGGCCTGCCCTTCCTGCAGCAGCATGAGGAGGCCGCGCGCATCGAGGCCGGCATCGCCGCCCTGCGCCCGCGGGTGGACCAGGCGGAGGCGCTGCGCCGCGCCGTCCTGGGCCGCGCCGCGACGGTGGACGTGGTGCAGGCCGAGCGCGCCCGCGTCGGTGACGCCCTGGGCATCCTGGCCGCCCTGACCACGGTGCTGCCGGACGACACCCACCTGACTGAGTTGACGCTTCGCCGGCGGGTGCTGTCCGTCACCGGCGAGTCCGGCGGCGCCGCCCGGCTGATTGCCGCGTTGGAGGCCGAGCCGGGCTTCCGCAACCCGGCCTTTGCAGCCCCCGTGACCCGCGGTGCCGATGGCCGGGCCGAGGCATTCTCGCTCCGGGCCGAGGCCTCGCCGTGATGGTGGCCGCAGCGCAGGGCCGTGGGATGGGGCCGTAGGGTGGCGGCGTCCCTGCCGACTGGACGGGCAGGGCAGGCCCTGGCCGCGGCGCTGCTGCTGCTGGTGGGCGCAGCAGCGTGGCAGGCCGTGGCCGCGCCGCTGCTGGACATGTATGCGGAGCGGGCCGAGGCCCTGGCGCAGCGCGGCGCGCTGGCCCGGCGCATGGCGCAGGTCGCCGCCGGGCTGCCTGGCCTGCAAGCCGCGGCGTCCCAGGCTGCGCCGGCTGGCGCGGCCGGGGCGACGCTGATGGACGGGGCCAGCGGCGCCGCTGCCGGGGCCGCCTTGCAGCAGACGGTGCAGGACATGGCCGCGCGTGCCGGGGCGACGCTGGGCAGCATCGAGGCGCTGCCCGCCGAACCCGCCGGCCGCTACCGCCGCATTGCCGTGCGGGTGTCCGTGGCGGCGCCCTGGCCGGCGCTGGTGCGGCTGCTGCAATCGCTGGGGGACGCGCAGCCGGACATGCTGGTGGACGACCTGCAGTTGCGCGCGCTGGTGGGCCTTGGCGTGGGGGCGGACCCGCCCATGGACGCGACGCTGACCGTGATCAGCTTCCAGGGCGTCGAACGGCCATGACGGGCGGAAGCAGGCGGACCCTGGCGCTGCTGGCGCTTGCTGCCCTGCTGGCAGCGGTGGTCGCCGCGGAGCTGCGCGACGGGCCGCCGGAGGGCGGGGCGGCTCCGCCTGCCGTCAGCCCCGGGCGCGGCCCGCAGCCTCCCGCCCCTGCATCGGCCGCGCTGCCGGCGGTGGACAGGGCGCAATGGGCCGAAACGTCGTTGGCGCGTCCCCTGTTCAGCCGCAGCCGCCGCCCGCCCGCCGTGCCGGGCGCCGTGCCGGGGGCAGCGCCGGCCGGCTTGCCGCGCCTGGCGGGCGTGGTCGTGAACGGGGCCGACCGCAGTGCGATCCTCGTGCCGGCGGACGGGGGCAGGCCGGTGGTGGCCCGGGAGGGGACGCGGATCGGAGCCTTCACGGTGCAGGCGATCCAGGCAGGGCGGGTGACGATCCTGGCACCTGGCGGCGCCCGCGTCCTGCGGCCGACCCCGGACGCCAACCGGCTTGTGCCCGCGCTGGCAGGCGACATCGCGCAGACGCCCGGCGCGCAGCCCTTGCTGAGCGGCCTCCCCCCGCCGCCCTCCCCACCAGGCATCGCAAGATAGAGGGCGCACGCGGTGCGTGCCTCGATCCAGAACCGCGCCGCAGGACCGTTCCCTGGCACTCCGTGGTCGCAATTATGCTTCACCGCGACGTGATCGCATCCATGTTGATTCATCGTTGGCCCCTGCATCCAAGGCCAAGCCAGGGGCGTAAACCCTGGGATTGCCGCATGGGGGACGGTGGAGCAGTCCACGTCGCCTGATCTTGCGGGGTCGCCGACTGCTCTATTGGGGAAACACCAGCCATGAAGCATAACATCGAACAGCCAGATACGGAGCTGGCCGCGGAGGGCGTGAACCGCCGTTCGCTCATGAACCGGATCGGGATCGGCGCCGCGGGCGCAGCGGTGTTCGCGGCGGCGGGCGTCGGCGTGTCCGCCGGGGTGTCCAGCCCGGCGCAGGCGCAGTCCATCACGGACAACGACATCCTGAACTTCGCCCTGAACCTCGAATACCTGGAAGCTGAGTTCTACATCCGCGCCTTCCTCGGCACCGGCCTTCCCGCCAGCGACCGCACCGGCGTGGGCACGCCGGGCTTCGTGCTGGGCGGCTCGCAGGTCCAGTTCAAGACGCCGAGCATCTTCCAGTATGCCCAGAAGATCACCACCGACGAGGTGGACCACGTTCGGTTCCTGCGCCGCGTTCTCGGGGCCAACACGGTCGCCGCTCCGAACATTGACCTGCTGAACAGCTTCAACGCCCTGGGCGTCGCCGCCGGATTGATTCCCGCCGGCACGCAGTTCAACCCGTTCCTGAACGAACAGAACTTCCTGCTCGGCGCGTTCATCTTCGAGGACGTCGGCGTGACGGCCTATGCGGGCGCTGCGCGCCTGCTGGTGAACAAGGACTACCTGGACGCCGCGGCCAGCATCCTGGCGGTCGAGGCCTACCACGCAGGCACCATCCGGGCCACGCTCGGCGCCTTGGGCTTCCAGCCCCAGGCGAATGCGATCGTTGGCGTCCGCGCACGGGCCGGCAACGGCAAGGAGGAGGCGCTGTCCACCGAGAGGCTGACCATCAACATCGCCCCGGTTGATACCGACGCGCTGGCCTACCGCCGCACGTCTTCGGAGGTGCTCAGCATCGTTTACAACGGCATCCCGGCCGGGGGCGGCTTCTTCCCGGACCGGATGAACGGCACCATCCGCTAACTTTGGCGCGAGGCAGCCTGGGGCCGACTTGCCGGGCCCAGGCTGCCGACACCTGCCTTCCCCGCTCATGCAGCATTCAGCAGTTGCAGCGCTGGCCGCTGCCGTGATCTCGCCCATAGGGCAGCGAACCCTTCAATCGGCAGCCATCCCCTGTGCCCCACCGGCCCAGCCCGGCAGGAATCGCACCTGGCCGCACCCCGAACCGTATTCCCTTCCTCGGCCTCGTCCACTAGACAGCAGGCATGCGCGGCGGGTGAGGTGAATGGTCATGCGTCCAGTGCAGAAGAGGGCTGGAGGCTGGCCTCCGCAACCAGCCCTTGCGCACAAGGATGCAGCACCGGCGCGGCGGCGCAGCGCCCACCCGGGTCAGCCAAACCCAATGACCGGCCAGCGATGACGCAGTCTGCAGCCGTGGGTCCAACGGGGATGCGTCCGATGCGTCGCCGGCTCGGGTATGCCTGCCTGCTCGCGGCAGCCCTGGCCGGCTGCGAGCGCGAGGCCGTTCCAGTCCTGGAGGCATTGCCGCCGGTGCGCGGCACGTCCGGCGTGGCATCCGCCCGGGTGAGCGGTCCCATCGGCTCTTCCGACGCGCTGCCCGGCCCGCAGGTGTCCGTCGTCCAGGGACGGGTGATTGGCGCGTCCGGACCCGCCGCAGCTAGTGGAGGCGGGGCAGGAGCCAGCGGCGGGGACATCTCGCTGGACTTCGCCGATACCGACATTCGGGAAGTCGTGGCGCAGGTGCTGGGCACCGTCCTGCGCGTCAACTACACCATAGACCCGGCGGTGCGCGGCAGCGCAACGCTCCGCACCACGACGCCGCTGGCACGGTCCCAGGTGCTGCCGGCCCTGCAGGCGGTGCTGGCGCAGAACGGCGCCAGCCTGGTCCAGTCGGGAGGGTTGTATCGCGTGCTGCCAGCCGCTGCCGGGTCGCCGCTGCTGGCCGGGGACGCCGGGTCGGGCGGCGCGGTCATCGCACTGCGCTTCGCGTCGGCCGAGGACCTTGCGCGCGTGCTGCAGCCGTTCGTGGGCACGGGCGGCAAGGTAGCCGCCGATCCCGCCCGCAACGTGCTGCTGATCAGCGGAGACCCGCCGACCCGGGAGGCCCTGCAAAGCCTGGTGGCCGCCTTCGACGTGGACCTGCTGGCAGGGCAGTCCTACGCGCTGTTTCCGGTGACGTCCGGCGGCGCCAAGGACTTCGCGACGGCCCTGGGCGACGCGTTCCGCACCAACCCCGGCGGCTCGCTCGCCGGCGTCGTGCGCGTCGTGCCGATGGAGCGGATCAACGCGGTCCTGCTGGTGTCCGGCCAGCCCCGTTACATCGAGGATGCGCGGCGGGTCTATGCGCTGGTGGAGCGCGGGCGGCGGCAGACCCTGCGCGGGTGGAACGTCTATTACCTGCAGAACAGCCGCAGCAACGACATCGCCTACGTGCTGCAGCAGGCGTTCACCCCCAACCGGGTCACGGCGGTGCCCAGCGCCCGCGCCGTCGGCGGCACGGCGCCGGGGCGCGGCAGCCGGCGGAGCGGCTTCAACGAAGGTGGAAGCGGGACAGGCGGCGGCGGGATCGGCAGCCGGGGCGGCGGGATCGGCGGGGGCGGGACTGGAGGCGGCCTCGGCAGCGGCAGCGGCGGCGCGGCCAGCCAGGCCGGCCTCGGAGCCGGCAGCGCCCCGGCCGTTGACCCCGCGCAAAACCCCTCCAACCCCCTGCTAGGCGGCCTGGACCCATCGGCCTCTGCGGGAGCCGGCACCTCCGGCGCCGGCGCCGATGATCCCAACGCGGTCAAGATCATCCCCAATGCCCAGAACAACGCCATTCTGGTCTATGCGACCCCGCAGGAGCGGGACACCATCGTGTCCATGCTGCGGAAGATAGACATCCTGCCGCTGCAGGTCCGGATTGACGCGACGATCGCAGAGGTGACGCTCAACGACAGCCTGCAGTACGGCACCCAGTTCTTCTTCAAGGCCGGCATCAACGGCGCGCTCAACTTCAACCCTGCCACCGCTGCAGCAGGCGCCTTTGCCAGCGGCTTCCCCGGCTTCGTGCTCAGCGGTCCCAACAACGGCAACGCCGCGCTGAACGCCTTGCAGGCCGTGACGACGGTCAAGGTGCTCTCGTCCCCCCAGGTCCTGGTGCTGGACAACGAGGCGGCGCGGCTGCAGGTCGGCAACCTCGTGCCGTTCCTCACGACCAGTTCGCAAAGCGCGCTCAGCAGCAACGCGCCGGTCATCAACAGCATTGACTACCGGGAGACCGGCGTCATCATGGAGGTGACGCCGCGGGTGAACAGCGGCGGCCTGGTCACGCTCGACATCTCGCAGGAGGTCAGCGACGTGGACCCGACGGCGAACACGAACGGCATCAACTCGCCCACCTTCATGCAGCGCAACGTCAGCAGCCGCGTCGTCGTGCAGGACGGCCAGACCATCGGGCTGGCCGGGCTGATCCGGGACACGTCGTCGCGCAACAACGCCGGCATCCCGTTCCTGAAGGACATCCCGCTGCTGGGCCTGCTCGCGGGCCGGCAGGACAACCAGCGCGGACGAACCGAGCTGCTGGTGCTGATCACGCCGCACGTCATCCACGACCAGCGCGACGCCCGCGCGCTGACGGAGGACCTGCGGGACCAGCTCGTCAACGCGGCCAAGGTGCCGGACGACCTGGGCCGGCTGCGCCCGTCCGGCTCGCCCGATCCCGGCAACCCCCTGCGCCGCGGGCTGCGGCTGGAGCGGTGACGCCCGGCCGCGCCGGGAGCCGGCCAGGCCCAAGTGGCGCATGGGGCGGCGCGCGGGACGGCGGCTTTGCGCTGCTGATCGTGCTGTGGTCCGTCGTGCTGCTCGCGCTTCTGGCAACCCAGATCACGGCCGCCGGCCGCACGGAGGCGCAGCTTGCCGCGAACCTGCGCGCCGCGGCGGTGGCGGAGGCCGCAGCGGACGGGGCGGTGCAGGCCGCCGCCTTCCACCTGCTGGACCCTGCCGCGCCCTGGGACGCCGACGGACGTGAGCACCTGATCCGCATCGGCGCCGCCGCCGTCGCCGTGCAGGTGGACAACGAGGGCGGCAAGCTGAACCCCAACCTGGCCGACCCCGCGCTGCTGCAGGCCCTGCTGCGCGTTGCCGGCGTGGACCAGCAGGCGGCGGAGCGCCTGGCCGCCGCCATCGCCGACTGGCGCACCCCTGCGTCCCCAGGACGCCCGGATGCCGCCAGGGCAGCTCCGTACCGGGCAGCTGGCCTGGACTATGGGCCGCCGGGCGCGCCGTTCGCAGACTTGGACGAGCTGGGGTCCGTGCTGGGCATGACGCCGGCGCTGCTGGCCAAGCTGCGGCCGTACCTGTCGGTTTACACCGACACCGCACCTGACCCAGCGGCAGCGGCGGCGCCAGTGCGCCGGGCGATGCAGGACGCCCTCGGCCGGCTGCCCGCCTCCCTGCCCAGCCCGCCGCGCACCGTCGCCGTCACTGCCCGCGCGTCAGGCGGCGGCGGGCGCTTCACGCGGCGCGCGGTCCTGCGCCTGGGCCGGGCTGCGAAGGATGCGCCCGTGCTGGTGCTCGCCTGGGAGGCGGGCGAGGAATAGCCCGAGTTCCGGCATCAGGGATTGCAGATCAGCTCCGGCGCCCCGTCCGCCGCGGCGTTCGGCCCGCGGGAGCACAGGTCGAACTCGCGCCCGGCACGGGCGGCGGGGCTGCGATACAAATAGGGGCGGCCCCAGGGGTCCAGCGCCTGGCCGTCCCCCTTCAGGTAGGGGCCGTTCCACCCGCCCGTGCTGGCCGGACGGCTGTTCAGCGCCGCCAGGCCCTGCTCCGTCGTCGGATAGCCACCGACATCCAGGCGATAGAGGTCCAGGACGGACGACAGCCGCTCGATGGACTGCTTGGCCACCGAAATGCGGGCGCCGCCCAACTGGCGCAGCGCAGCCGGCGCGACCAGGCCGATGAGCAGCCCAAGGATCGCTATGACCACCAGGATCTCAAGCAGCGTGAACCCGGCCTCGGCATCAGGCGGCGGCTTGCCAGGCTGCGGCTTGCCAGGCTGCGGCTCTGGCAGCACTGTGCCGGGCGTGTGCGCAGCGGGGCTGCGGCGGAGAGGTTCGGGCATGGGCATCCACCTTGAGGGGCCGGGCTGATGGCGGTCCCATACCTCGCCTGCATGGCGCTTGTCGCTCAAATCTACGCGCTTCCGCCCCGCGTGCTGCCCTCCATCCAAGCGGTCGAGGGCGGCGGTCCCGGCGTCGCGCAACGCAACCGCGACGGGTCGGAGGACCTGGGCGTCATGCAGATCAACACGCTGTGGCTGCCGACCCTGTCCCGCTACTCCAAGCTGCCCGCCGCCGCTGTGCGGGAGCAGCTGCTGCACCGGCCCTGCTACAACATCGCCGCGGCCGGCCTGATCCTGCGGACCTACCTGGACGAGGCCGGCGGGGACCTGATGCAGGCAGTCGGCAACTACCACTCCCACACTCCGCTGCTGCACCAGGGCTACCGGGCCAAGGTGATGCAGGCCGCCGCCGTGCTGTTCCGCCCGCTGCCTGCCAACCCGACGCCAGCCAGCCCGTCCGCCGTCCAAACGCCTTCCGGTCCGGTGCCCGGCACCACCACGCCGCAACGCGCCGCTACTCGACGCTGAGGGGTTGGACGAACAGCGCGTTGCGCCCGCGCCGCACGGTGAAGGCGTAGGTCCGCTCCCGCGGCTGCGGCGCCAGGCCATAGCGGCTGGTGTCATGCACCCAGTCGAGCAGGCGGACGGCGCACGCCACGGTGTGCGGCTGCGCGGCTGGCGCCTGTCCCAGCCCGGCCAATTCGGCCACTCCCCGCTCGCCCGCGACCAGCTCGATCCGGGCCGTGCTGCCCGTCGCGGCGATGATCCGGGCCACCTGGTCCAGCACCTCCGGGCTGGCGCAGACCGGTGCCGGCTGGCACAGGCCCGGTGCCGGCGCGGCCAGCACGGCGAGCAGGACGGCGGTCGTCAGGCGCAGGGGCGTCATAGCGGTTCCTTCCGGCGCATTGCTGAACGGGCGCGGGGCAGCAACGCTCCGCGGCAGCGTTGGTTGAGCGGCCCGGCGTCCCATCCTGCGGCGTTCCGCGGCCTGTGACGTTCCGGTGACAAGTGCCGGCCCCGGGACGGCCTCCGTTGCCTGCAGCGTCCAACCCTGCAAAGCATCCGGCCCCACAGCAACCAGGCGGACTGCCGCGCATGGATGAGATCGAGGGGCTGTTCCCCACCCCCCTGCTGCGTGCGCGCCGGCTGCTCGACCCCAGCCTGGTCGCCGCGCTCGCGAGCCAGATACGTTCGGCCCACGTCCAGCGGAACGCCCGCAGCACCCTGCTGTCCCATACCGAGGTGGTCAGCCCCGGCGCGAACGACCTCTACCGCCGCCTGGCGCAGGTCGCCGGGCCGAAGGTGGTGGAGTTCGGCGTGCTGCTGTTCGGGGAGCCGCTGCGCTGGGCCATCAAGGAGATGTGGACCAACGTGCTGGACACCGGCGGCAGCCAGTCCATGCACGCCCATGCCAACAGCTTCGTGTCGGGGATCGTCTATCTCAGCGCCTCGCACCCCTCGGCCAACACCGTGTTCCTCCGCAACCCGGGATCGGGCGAGTTCACCTTCCGGCACAGCACCCGCACGTCGGAGGTCGGGCCGTTCAACGCGGGCAAGTGGGTGACGCCGGAGATCGAGGCCGGGGACATGCTGCTGTTCCCGAGCTACCTGCTGCACGAGGTCCCGCGCAACGCGGGCGGGCAGCGCATCACCCTGGCGTTCAACGCCATCCCGGAGCGGCTGGACAGCCACGGCTACACCGTGAGCTTCGGGCCGTGACGCCGGTCCGCGCCGGTCCGCCCGGGGCTGCCGCCATGCGCAGAACGCCGCTGGGCTGCCTGGGCCTGCTGGCGCTGCTGCCCGCACTGCCGGCCTGGGCGCAGGACGCGCCAGCGGGCCTCCCGCGCCTGAGCGGCGTCATCATCGGCCCGGCCCACCGCACCGCCATCTTCGAGCAGCCGGCGGGCGGGCCTTCGGCGGTCGAGGAGGGGGAGCAGGTCGCCGGCTACCTCGTCCGGATGATCCGGCCCGATGGCGTGCTGGTCGAGTCCGAGGGGCGCAGCTACACAATCGCACCGTCGCCGTTGGGCGCCGGCGCACGGCTGGCCCCGGCGGACGCGGGCGGCGCCACCTTCGGCCTGGTCGTCAATCCGCAGACGCCGGCGCCGGACTGACAGCGGCACCCCGGCACAGCCGCGCCGCGCCAGGCGTCGGAAAGCTTCTCTGGACTGTCACAAACCCGTCGCACTGTATGAAGGCCGGCAATGTAGAAGGGCATGAGAATTCCTCCGCGGAGATCATCCATGAAGCTTTCATCCATCGCGGCAGCCGCCGTCCTGACCCTCTCGGCCAGCTTCGCCCACGCCGCGCCAAGCGTCTGGGCGGTGGAGTCCGCTGCGACCGCGGCCTATGCCGAGCAGTTCAGCCTGAACGGCGCCGCGCTGCGCCAGGTCAGCCTGGGGTCGGACATCGACCCGCGCGGCATCGCGATCGTGGGCAACGTCGGCTACGTGTCGGCCGCCTTCACCGACGGCGTGACCAGCGGCGGCGTGATCCGCCGCTTCGACCTCACGACCGGGGCGATCCTCGGCAGCACCGCCACCAGCTCCGTGCTGGGCAGCCTGTCCTATGACGGGTCCGGGTTCTGGGCCGCCGACCAGGGCGGCGGGCGCTTCGCCTACCACGTCTCGCTCGCAGGCGTGCAGGACCGCGCGCCGGTGCAGTTGTCCCCGCTGGTGTCCAGCCCGAGCGGCCTGGAGTACTTCAGCCGCAACGGCACCAGCTACCTGATCGCCGACCGCAACGGCACCGATCCGTCGGCCACCTACGACCTCTACTTCCTGACCGGCGCGGTCGCACAGGCCGGCTTGCTGTCCGGCGTGGCCAACGGCAGCGGCATCGCCTACGACTCGACGGCTGACGCATTCCGCGTCGCCAGCTCGGACGGCACCAACGGCGGGTCGCTGCTGACCTACAGCTTCGCCGGCGCGCTGCTGTCCAGCACCGCGCTGGGCGGAACGCCGCCGGACTCCGGTTTCGGCAACGTGCGCTTCCTGGCCGACGTCGCCTTCGTGCCGGAGCCGATGAGCCTGGCCCTGGTCGCGTCCTCGCTGGGCGTGCTGGGCCTGATCCGCCGCCGCCGCGCCTGACCAACCGAGACCGGCCTATGCGATGCCCGCGGCATGCCTGCCGCGGGCATCGTCGTTTGGGCCTCCACACTTGCCGGCATGAGACCTGGCCTGTTCGCTCAGCATGTCGCTGCGTGGACTGCCGAGCTGTGGCGGCCAAGCTGCCGCGCTGCTGCGCGGCTCGCGATGCGGGTCAGGAGCTTGACCGGTTGGCGCAATGCCGGCGGGCGGCCTGAGCGCATTCCATCAAGGCAACGGCGGTGCGCGTTCCTGCCGCACGAGCATCCTGGGACCGGCCCACAGAGCGTTCAGATGCGTCAGGGCGTCAGCCGCGCCAGCAGTCCCGCCACCTCCGGCAGGCCCGGCGCCGCGGCGTCCAATGAGCGCAGCAGCGCCGCCGCGGCTGGCCGGTCCACGGCGGCCAAGGCCCTGGCCATGCTGAGCAGCGGATCGTAGGCGGCATCGAAGTCCGGGCTGATCCGCACCGCCGCCAGCAGTCCCGGCGCCGCGGCAGCCACCAGGGCCTGCCCGCCCAGTCCGTCCGGCAACGCCGCCCCGGCCTCGATGAATACCAGCCGCGCGCGCCAGTAGGCGGCCAGCCTGACTGCCGCCGGCCCACCCTCTGCCAGTCCTCCGGGCAGGTCCGCAGGGTCCGGCGACAAGTGCCGCAAAAGCTGCAGCAGCAGGGCGGTGGGCGGCGCCTGCAGCGCCCGCACGTTGCGCCGGGCATCCAGCGTCACCACCGGGCGGTCGTCCGTGTTCCGCGGTCCAGCCCCAGCGAAGGCCCGCAGCGTGGCCGGGCCGCCTGCGAACAGCCCAAGCATGTCCAACGGCGTCCGCAACCCCGTCCGGCGCAGCGCGGCCTGGGCCGCCGGCTCACTCAGCCGCGCAGCCAGGGCGGCGAGGGTCAGCCGTGCCAGGCCAGGCCCGCCACACACCGCGAGCATCGGCGTCTGCAGGCTGAAGTGGGCGAGCCAGGCCGTGGCCGTGGGATACACATCCAGGAACGACCGCAGGATCGCCTGCAGCGACGGCTGATCGAGCTGATACAGCGGCAGCCACTGGCAGAACACGCCGCCATCGGTCAGGCGCGCGCGCACGGCGGCGAAGTGCTCCACGGTGTAGAGCGACCCCGTGCCGTCCAGCGCCGGATGGAACAGGTCGGCCACGATCACGTCGTACGGCCCAGTCGGTGCTGCAACGTAGCGCCGGGCATCGGCGGCCAGCACCCGCACCGGGGGCGCCCCGCGTTCGGCGAACCACGGCAGCAGCTCCACCACCTCCGGCGTCAGCTCGACGCCCAGGGCCGACACGCGCGGCAGGGCGCCGGCGCCGGCCAGGGTGGCCCCGGTGCCCACCCCCAGGAACAGCGCGCGGCGCGGGTCCGGGTGCAGCAGGAGCGGCAGGTGGGCCTGCCGCCAGTCGGACCGGATGCTGCGCGTGCCGCCCATGCGGAAGTGGCCGTTGACCTCCAGGTAGCGGGTGCCATCCCCGCCCTCGACCACCGCGGCGGTGGCCGTCCGGCCCTCGCGCAGTTCGGCCAGGGTGCCGCCAGGCGGCACCCGGACCAGCGGAGCGGCGGGCAGCAGCCACAGCGCGGCGGCCGCCGCGGCGGGCAGGGCGGGCAGCAGCACCAGCCGCCGCGCGCCCGCCCAGCATGCGCCCAGCAGGGCATAGCCCAACGCCGCCAGCAACAGCGCCGGCCAGGCGCCCAATGCGGGAACCACAACCAGCGAGGCCAGGGACGGCGCCAGAAGCGCCCCCGCGCTGTTGACGCCTATGGCCCAGCCCAGCGTGCCCCGCCGGTCCCGGACCGCTTGCAGAAGGCAGCCGAACACGGCGCCCATCGCCGCCGTCGGCAGCAGGAACAGCGCACCGGCAACGCCCAGTTCGGCCAGGGGGCCGAACCCTGGCCCGGCGTCGAGCGCCGCCGGGCCGAACAGCCGGACCAGGACGGCCGTCCCCAGGCAGGCCATTGCCGTCCCGGCCAGCAGGCCCGTCAGCGCCAGCCGCCCCGGCGGCACCCGCGCACGCTGCCACAGCAGGCCGCCCGCCGCCGTCCCCGCCAGGTAGGCCGCCAGCAGGAACGCGAAGGTCAGGATCGTGTCCTGCAGCACCTGCGCGGCCAAGCGCACCACCACGACCTCGAACAGGATGCCGAGCAGCCCCGCCGCGGCCAGGGTCAGGCCCAGCCCCGCCCCGCCGGCGTCGCCCGGCGCGGCCTGTGCTGGCGGGGCGTCCGCTGCCGGGCCGAGCAGGAGCGCACCCGCCGCGCAGGCCAGGTTGACCGCCGCCATCGCCAGCAGCGTGCCGGAGAGGCCCAACATCGGCATGAGCAGCAGCACCCCGGCCAGCGCCCCCGCGACCGCCCCGGCCGTGTTCGCGCCATACACGCCCGCCGCCACCCGCGGCTGGCCCTGCAGGGCCGCGGCCAGGCGCTCCAGGGCGACCAGCGTGCCGCCCATCGCCGCCGTCGCGGGCAGCAACAGCAGCGCAGGCATCACGAACCCGGCGGCCCACAGCGCCAGGGGCGTCGGCGCCGCGCCCAGCAGGCCCTGCAGCGCCCGGCCCGCCGCAGGCAGCAGCCACACGCCGGCAGCCGCCCAGGCCGCGATGATGCACTCCAGCACCGCATAGGCCCGGCGCGGGCTGCGGCTGCGCCGGATCGGCCCGTCCAGCAGGAATGCGCCCATGCACAGCCCGGCAAAGAACCCGGTCACGACGCCCAGCACCGCCGCGGCCTCGGTGCCCAAGGCGGTGGAGAACATGCGCGTCCACACGACCTCATAGGCCAGACCCGCGAAGCCGGACCCGGCGACCACCGGCAGCAGGAGGGCAGTCCGGGCGGCGGGCCGGTTGGAGTGGCGCAATGGGTGCGTCAGCGCGGCGCGGCGGCGGGCGGGCCGATCAGCACAGGCGCGTCGGGGCCGTAGCCGTCCAGCACCTCGCCAGGGCGCAGCACGTAGGGGCGGGTCTCGATGACCTGCGCCGCGTGCTCCGCCATCCCCTCGCAGTCGTCCACGTCGCCGGCGATCAGCTCGCGCAGGGCGCTCTCCAGTTCCCGTTCGGCCACATAGCGGGACAGGTCGTTGGCCGGCAGGAACGCGGCCCGCACCCGCAGGTCCGCAACCGTAACGCGGCAGGCGTCGGCCGCGGTGTCGGCCGCGATGTCGGCCTCGGCGCGGGCGGAGCCGAGCGGCGCGGCAAGAAGGGCGGCGATGAGCACGGTTGCGCGCATCGGGGCAGCGGATATCACGGTGGAGCTTACCACGGTGGAGCGCATCATGGGGGCTGCCTCTGCAAGAAGGCGGCATGATGCGCCGCCTCGAACGGGAAACGGCGGAGCACGGTGCTCCGCCGTTCCGTCAAGGGTGGTGGGGGCTGGCTCAGTTGGCGTTGGCGAGCTGCGGACGCAGGCTGGCCGCCAGGTCGGCGTTGGTCTCCACCAGCAGCTTCGGCGAACCCGCGGGCTTCACGAAGATCGGGTTGGCGTAGAACCACAGGTTGGACCAGGCCTCCACGTCCACGTCCACCCGGCGGACGCCGTTCACCGTCGGCAGATGCGCCGGGCAGCCGGCGTCCGTGCAGGGGATGTTGCCGATCAGCGTGTCCGACAGCGGGTTGCCCTGGATGTCCGTCGCGTTGGGCACCGCCGGCGGAAGGTTGGTGCCGCGGGCGCGGATGTAGAACGGCGTGCTGCCCATCACGATGGTCTGCGTGAACTCGAAGCGCGACGCGCCGTTCCCCAGCGGCGTGACGGTGGCGTTGTTGGCATTGAAGGTGCTCAGGATCGCCGTGCTGGGGTTGTAAACCCGCGCCGCGGTGTTCACGCCGCCGTAGTTCGGGTCGGTCGGCGGGATCACGCCCGTCACATCGCCGCGGATCAGGTCCACGTGGTCCAGCAGCGGAGCGTTCAGCGGCTGCGGCGGGGCGCTGACGCTGGCAAGGATCGGGTTCGGGAAGCTGTAGGGGCTGTTGTTGCTGGCCGGCACCGTCACGCGGAACTCGACCGTCACGGTATCGCCCGGGTTGGCCTCCAGCGTCTGGCCCATGCCCTTCACGACGCCGTTGACGCTGGCACGGAAGGTCAGGTCCGGTCCGATCAGGCCGCCGGAGGTGGAGTAGGTGTTGCCCGACCGCATCCCGTCGATCACGCTCTGCGCGCGGAAGGTGGCCTGGTTGGCGACATACAGCTTGGAGTATTCGCCCGGCATGAAGTCGGCGGTGCTGGCGCGGTCGCGCGCGCCGAACATGCCGCGGCTGTGCCAGTCGGAGGACTGGAAGTAGAAGTAATTCCGCCCCTCGCCCAGCATCCCGTCCCACAGGCCGCCGATCTTGGCGGTATAGACGCCGCTGCCGCCGAAGGTGCCGCCCCCGACAGCGCCCGTGCTGTAGGAGTGGACGGGATCCGCGGCGTGGCCCGGGCTCTCGATGCCGAAGGCGACGGTCGGGCCGGCGTTGTTGAAGTCGCGGAAGTGCTCGACGTTGTAGCCGGCGCTGCCGGTCGGGCTGAATACGCCCGCGCGCTCGGTGTGCGTGGGCACATAGTAGCTGGTCAGCGGCGCGTTGGCCTGCATCCACTGCACGCTCTGCACGGCCTTCTGGTGGCCGGCCGTGCCGTTGTTGCTGAAGCTCTTGCCGGTCCAGACCGGCTGGTTGCTGGCGTCCACCGGGCCGAGCGTGTCGGCGTCGCTGCGGTCGAAGCGGAACTCGAACTCCGCCATGCGGCTCGCGCTGCCGGTGCCGGTGGCGGGGAACTGGCCGTTGATGACGGCGGTGTCCGTGTGCTCATGGCCGGGGACGATGGTCTCCAGGCCCTCGATCACGACCTTCCGGTACAGCTGCGACTTGCCGATGATGATGGGGTATTCCACGTCCCGGATGGATTGCCAGCGATACATGTTGGCGCGGGCCGGCGGCGGGTTGGGCGTGTTGCCCAGGATTTGGTTGATGGTGATGCCCTGGATGGTCTGGCCCAGGGTGTCCGTCCAGTAGGTCGTGGTGTCCCCGGGCAGGTTGGCGCTGGTGTCGCTGAACCGGCAGTCCCGGTTGCCGCTGCCGCCGTGGTTGCCATGCGTGAACCAGTCGATATTGAAGTTGGGCACGCCGTTGTTGGTCCCGGCGCCCAGCGAGCGGTCGAGCAGGTAGCTGGTCGAGACCGAGCCGTCCGTGCAGGTCGTGTGGTTGTGCATGTCCCCCGCCACATAGGGCGTGCTGCGGGCCAGCGGCTTGGCCGGCACCCAGTTCTGCGCAGCAGCGGGCGCGGACGCGCCCATGACGGCGATGGCGGCGGCCGTGGCGGCGCCGGACAACAGGAACGCGCGGTTCAACGACATCGGGGTCTCCATCGGATTTCGATCTGGAACTCAAATCTTGGGGCGTGAGTAGCATCCCTGCCGTGAGCGTGCGGGGGCGAAGCCGTGAAGGTTTGATGAAGGCCGGCGCTGCGGGGTGGCACGCCCGGCCGTGCCGCGGCATTGAACCCCGGGCCAGGCGCAGCCTGCCAAGCCGCAACCGGACGGACCCACTTTGCCCCCTGACGTCATGCCTTCAGATGCAGTTGCGTCCCCTGCGAGCCTGGGCCAGGCCGCGCCGCGCCGGGGCGCCGCCGGGTGGCGCAGCCTGTGGACCGAACCGCTGGTCCACTTCCTGCTGCTGGGCGGCCTGATCTTCGGCGCCGACGCCCTGCTGCATCCGCCAGACCGCACCGAGCGCGTCATCACCGTCACCCGCGCCATGCGCGACGCGATGCGCGAGAACTTCGACGAGGACCGCGAGCGCCCGGCCACCGACGCCGAGCTGGACGCGATGGTCGAGAACTGGGTGGCCAGCGAGATCCTGTATCGGGAGGGCAAGCTGCTCGGCGTGGACCGGGGCGACGACGCCATACGCGACCGCGTCGCCTACAAGCTGCAGCTGATGATCTTCAGCGGCCTGGACGCCCCCGCCGCGACCGAGCCTGTCCTGCGCGCCTGGTTCGCCGAGAACCACGCCCGCTTCGACGAGCCTGACCGCGTGAGCTTCTACTTCAGCCCGCCCACCGACGAGGCCACCGCCCGCAAGCACCTTGCCGCCGTGCAGGCCGGCGAAGACCCGGCGGAGCTGCAGCGCACCACCCGCGCCATCATCGGCCGGCCCATCAGCACGCTGGAGGCGTCGTTCGGCGCCGCCTTCCGCGACGGGCTGCTGGCCCTGCCGTTCGAGCAGTGGTCGGTCCTGCAAAGCAAGGAAGGCTGGCACCTCGTCCGCTACGACAGCCGCCGCCCCGGCGCCCCCGCAAGGTTCGAGGACAACCAGGACGAGATCGTGAAGGTCTGGCAGACCGACTCCACCCGCCGACGCGCATGGGAGGCCGTGCAGCGCCTGCGCGCCACCTACACCGTCCGGGTCGAGCCATGATGCGGCTGCTTGCCCTGGCCGCGCTCCTGCTGCTGGCCGCCCCGGCGGTGGCGCACGAAGCGTCCATGGGCGTGCTGCAGCTCAGGGAGGTCCGGCCCGGCAGCTTCCTCGGCGGCTGGACGCTGGAGCCGACCATCGGCGCCGCGCGCGTGCAGCTTGTGCTGCCGCCGCAGTGCCGGGTGCAGTTGCCGGCCGTCGAGTGCGGGCCGCAGGGCCTGGTCGGCCGCGTCACCATCGAGAACCTGGGCGCCAACATGTCAGCCGTGCTGATCCGCCTGGTGCCGCTGGGAGGCGAGCCGCGCAGCTACACCCTGACCACCGCCGCCCCCGTCGTCTCCATCCTGGGCGCGGGTGCCCCGGTCTGGCAGACCTGGCTGCAGGTGGCCGGCACCTACGTCAACATCGGCATAGACCACATCCTGCTGGGCGCGGATCACCTGCTTTTCGTGCTGGGGCTGATCTGGATCGTGCCCGCGGGCTGGGCGCTGGTGCGGACCATCACCGCCTTCACGGTGGGGCACAGCATATCGCTCGCCGCCGCCGCCTACGGCCTGTTCGGAGTGCCGGAGCGCCCGCTGAACGCCGCCATCGCGCTGAGCATCGTGTTCGTGGGCGTGGAGATCGTGAACGTGCAGCGGGGCCGGGCCGGGCTGGCGGCGCGCTATCCCTGGGCCATCGCGCTGGGCTCCGGCCTGGTCCACGGCATCGGCTTCGCGGGCGCCTTGTCGGCGCTGGGCATCGAGCGGGCGCTGCTGTTCCCGGCGCTGCTGTCCTTCAACGTGGGGGTGGAGATCGGGCAGCTCGCCTTCGTGCTGGCAGTGCTGGCGCTGATGTGGGCGCACCGCCGGCTGGGGGCGACGCTGCCGCGCTGGGGCGACGCGCTGCCGGCCTACGCCATCGGCACCGTCGCCAGCTTCTGGTTTCTTGGCCGCATGGCCCGGCTGCTGGCGGTTTGATGAGGAGCTGGACGATGCGCCTTGCCGCATTCCTGCTGGTGCCCAGCCTGCTGCTCAGCAGCCCGGCAGAGGCGCACATCGTCGCCTCCCGCCTCGGCGACTTCTACGCCGGGGCGCTGCATCCGTTGACGGGGCTGGAGGACGTGCTGCTGTGGCTTGCGCTGGGCCTGCTGGCGGGCACGCAACCGGCCGGGCGTGCCCGCTGGTTGGTGCCGCTGTTCCCGCTGGGGCTGCTGGCAGGGCTGGCGCTGGGGTTGCAGGCCGGGGTGCCGGGCGGGGCGGTGCTGGACGCCGGGGCGATGGTGGCACTGGGCGCGCTGCTGGCCCTGGCGGTGCGGCTGCCCGGCCCGGCGCTGTGCGCCCTGGCGTTGGCGCTAGGGGTCTGGCGCGGCGCGGCCAACGCCGCCGGGGTCGCGCCCGACGCCAACGTGACGCTGTTCGCGGCAGGGTTCGCCGTGGCAGGCTACGCCGCCATCACCCTGACCGCCGCAGCGGCGGCGGCCTTCGTGCAGCCCGCCTTCGTGCAGCCTGGCCAGGGCTGGCGGGCCGTCACCCTGCGCGCCGCCGGAAGCTGGATTGCCGCCATCGGCCTGATGGTGGGCGGGTTGGCGCTGCGAGGGGTGTAGCGGCGCGCCGGACTCGTAGGCCCGCACGGAACGGGACCGCCTGAAACAAGACGGGCGCTGCCTTTTCCCTCTCCCTCCGGGAGAGGGTTGGGGTGAGGGAAGCCGCAATCACCAGCCTAGCCCAAGAGGACCCGGGCTGCCATGAGCCAGGGATGGTACGTGCAGCCTCCCTCGCCCCGGCCCTCTCCCGAAGGGAGAGGGGGAAGGGAGCAAGGCATCCCTGCCGGCCAGCCCCTACCGCGTCCCCGCCCGCGCCGGCCTGCCCGCCCGCAGCATCCTCGCGGGCCAGCGGGCGCGCATCCAGGTGGCTGCCGCCAGCAGGTTGGCGGACAGGCTAAGCCAAAGCGCCACGCGCCAAGGCGAGTACATGCCGCCCGGCGACCCGCCTGCCGCACCGGCCTCCCCGGCCTGCACCGTCAGCTCGACCTTGTGGCCCTCCTCGTCCTCGGCCCGCGCCGTCCAGGCGCCGGGCGCGTCGGGCAGGAAGGCGAAGCGGCCGAGCTTGTCGGCCCGGCCGTCCACATAGGGCACCGTGCTGTCCCCGGGCGCGAACAGGCGCACCGAGACGTAGGCCATCGGCTCTCCAGAGGCATAGTAGAACTCGACCGCCTGCGCGCCCGACTGGGCACCGCCGAGCGACCGTGCTCCGACCCCGTGGGCGTGCGCCCCGCCCGCCGCCAGTGCGGCGGCGAGCAGGGCGGCGGCCGAGCAGGCCCTCAGGCTCACTTGACCTCGAACAGCAGCACGGCGCGGCCGACGTAGCGGTCGTGGTCCGCGGTGCGGTCGGCGGTCGCCTGCTCCGCGCGGATCATCCATAGGCCGGGCTGGGTGATCTTGACGCGCGCGGTGCCGTCTGGACGGCCCTCGGTGTAATAAGCGTAGGTGTTCTCCTCGCCGGAGAAGCCGTCGTAGGTGGCATAGACCGGGACCGTCAGCGGCTTGCCGTTATACAGCACCTGCACCGTCACCTCTCCGCCGGGCTTCACGTCGGCCGGGTTGGTCAGGGTCACGATCTCCAGCCGGTCGCCGATGGGGCGCAGGCAGCCGG
>CAXUHB010000045.1:0-31175 GCA_964250755.1 uncultured Acetobacteraceae bacterium
CGGCGGCCAGGGCCGAGGTTGCCCGCCAAACGAACCGACACTGGTGGCGAATTCGGGGTTGTCCATTTGTTCACGGGCAAGGCGATCCGCCCAGCCCGCGCCCACCGAGAGATTCAGTCTGGCGGGGGGCGCGATTGGTGACCCGTTGGCTGGGCCGGCGAATTCGCCACCAGTGTCCGAACCCTGACGGACACTCCGCCGGGCGTGGGCTATACCACTTTGTCATCGGTCATTTGACCAAGTGGTGCCCCCTGCTTGCGCATGTGCCGCATCACCTTCCGTCTTAAATGTGATGCTCATTGAAGCATTTCGGCCTTGAAGCTCTAGCTACTAAAAGTCCCACACGGCTATTCAGGACCGAGGACGATCCTCCCCGGCCCGGTGCTCAAGGGCACCAAACCCAAATGCTGTCTCGGGACGGATCGGTCCAGCGAGGGGCGGCCAAGACGGAGAACACCACATGGATATGCAAGCCTGCATCGAGGCGTGCCTGACAACACATCGGCTGTGCGCGGAGACGGCCGCCCACGTTCTGCACGGCGGCGGCAAGGGAGGCCACGACGAAACCGGCCACCTCGTGGCCCTGCTTGACTGCGCGCAGATCACCATCACCAGCGTGGACTTCATGGCCCGGCGCTCGCCGCACCACGCCCACGTCTGCGCCGAGTGCGCCGAAATCTGCGAGGCCTGTGCCAAGCTGTGCGACGGGCACCCGGACCCGGACGGGCAGATGAAGCGCTGCGCCGAGGCGTGCCGCCGCAGCGCCGAGACGTGCCGGGCGATGGGCAAGGCCCGCTAAAAACCGAAGGGTCGCCCGCACCGCGTGGGCGGCCCCGCTACCCCGTCCCGGTGCCGGCGGCGTCCCCCGCCGCGTGGTCCGGGCTGGCGCAGTGGCCGTGGCTGTGGTCGGCCAGAGTTTCCAGGATGCGGCAGTCGCCGGCGGTGCCGCCGCGGCAGGCGTCCGTCATGCGGGCCAGCTCGGCCCGCAACGTCTCCAGCCGGCGCAACTTGTCCTCCACCGCGGCGAGCTGGCCGCTCGCCAGGGCATGGACCTCCTCGCAGGGCCGCTCCGGGTGGTCGGACAGTGCCAGCAGCGCCCGCACTGCGTCGAGGGTGAAGCCGAACTCCCGGGCGTGGCGGATGAAGTCCAGGCGCTCCAGGTGCGCCCGGCCGTAGGTGCGGTGCCCGCCCCCGGTGCGGGCCGGCGCGGGCAGCAGCCCGACCTCCTCGTACCAGCGGATCGTCTGCACCTTGCAATGGGTCAGGCGGCCGAGGTCGCCGATGCTGTAGGGCCGTGCGTCCATGCGCGAAAGGTGTCGCATCGGGGCTTGAACCTCAAGTGGCTGCAGGTTCCATTATTTGGTGGACCAGCTTGGAGGCCGCCATGACCGACCACACGTCCACACCACGAGACGCTGTCACGACCGGGGAGACGCTGGCCTGGCGCGTCGGGGGAATGGACTGCGCGTCCTGCGTGGCCAAGGTCAGGACCGCGGTGGAGCGCCTGCCCGGCATCGGCGGCGTCGAGGTGAACCTGATGGCCGAGCGGTTGACCGTGCAGCGCGCGCCTGACGGCGCCGGCCCGGATGCGGTGGAGCGCCAGGTTATGGCCCTGGGCTACAAGGCCTCCCGGCTTCCAGCCGCGCAGCCCGCTTCGGTGGACGGCCACGAGGGGCATGGCCACGCCGACGATGGCCATGACGCGCACGGCGCCGGGGGCGGCCCCCATGCCGGCCACATGCACGCGCACAGCGAAGCGGAGGAGGCCGAGGAGCGCGCGGGCGTGCCGTGGTGGCGGACCGGCAAAGCGCGGCTGGTTGCCATCCTGGGCGGCTTGGTCGCCGCGGCCTGGACCCTGTCGCATGTGTTCCCGCAGGAGGCGTACTGGATCTACCTCGCCGCGACGCTTGCCGCGGTGTTCCCGTTCGGCCGGCGGGCGCTGGCGCTGGCCCGCGCCGGCACGCCGTTTTCCATCGAAACCCTGATGGTGACGGCCGCGCTCGGCGCCGTGGTGATCGGCGCGGCAGAGGAGGCGGCCTTCGTCGTGGTGCTGTTCGCGGTGGGCGAGCTGCTGGAGAACGCCGCCGCCGGACAGGCCCGCGCCGGCATCAAGGCGCTGGCCAGCCTGATCCCGCGTATGGCGCGCGTCGAGCGCGGCGGCGTGGTGGTGGAGCTGCCCGCGGACAAGCTCGCAGTGGGCGACGTGGTGCAGGTGCGACCCGGCGACCGCATCCCGTGCGACGGCCTGGTGCTGGAGGGCCAGTCCGCTGTGGATGAAAGCCCCGTCACGGGCGAGAGCGTACCGGTGGCGCGCGGCCCCGGCGAGGCGGTGGTCGCGGCCTCGGTCAACACCGCCGCCTTGCTGCGGGTCCGCGTGACCGCGGCGGCCAGCGACAACACGATCAGCCGCATCGTCAAGATGGTCGAGGAGGCCACGGCCTCCCGCGCGCCGACGCAGCGCTTCATCGAGCAGTTCAGCCGCTACTGGACACCGGGCGCCATGGCCGTGGCGCTGCTGGTCATCCTGGCGCCGCCGCTGCTCGCGGGCGGGGACTGGTGGACCTGGATCTACCGCGGCCTGTCCGTATTGCTGATCGCCTGCCCCTGCGCGCTGGTGATCTCCGTCCCGGCGTCCATGGCGTCGGGCCTGTCGGCAGGTGCGCGGCGCGGTCTGCTCATCAAGGGCGGCGCCGCGCTGGAGACCATCGGCGGCGCGCGCACGGTCGCCTTCGACAAGACCGGCACGCTGACCGCGGGCCGTCCGGTGGTGACGGACGTGCTGCCCGCCTCCGACGTGGACGAGGCGGAGCTGCTGCACGCTGCGGCGGCCGTCGAGGCCGGCAGCGCACACCCCCTGGCGCGCGCGGTGCTGGCGGCAGCGGCGGCGCGCGGCATTGAGCCGCTGGCGGCGCAGGACGCGACGGCCGTGCCGGGCAAGGCGGCGACGGCGACACTGGACGGGCAGCGGGTTGCGGTGGGCAGCCCGGGCTATGCTCGCGAGACCGGCGCCGACCTCGGCCCGCTTGGGCTGCAGGTGACGGCGCTGGAGGAGGCCGGCAAGACCGCGGTCGTGGTGCTGCGGGACGGTCAGGTGTTGGGCGTCTTGGCGCTGCGAGACGAGCCGCGGGATGACGCGCGGGCGGCGGTGACGGGGCTGCGTGCAATGGGCATCGCTTCAGTCATGCTGACCGGCGACAACGAGCGCACCGGCCGGGCCATTGCGGCCGGCCTGGGCATGGACGTGCGCGCCGGGCTGCTGCCGGAGCAGAAGCTGCGGGAGATCGAGGCGCTGAAGGCCGGCGGACCCGTGGCGATGGTCGGCGACGGCATCAACGACGCCCCGGCGCTCGCCGCGGCCAGCGTCGGCATCGCCATGGGCGGCGGCACGGCGGTCGCGCTGGAAACGGCGGACGCTGCCCTGCTGCGCGAGCGGGTCTATGGCGTGGTGGAGCTGGTCGCACTGTCGCGGGCGACGATGCACAACGTGAAGACGAACGTCGCCGTGGCAGTCGGCCTCAAGCTGGTGTTCCTGGTCACCACGCTGCTGGGCATCACCGGGCTGTGGCCGGCCATCTTGGCGGACACCGGCGCCACCGTGCTGGTGACGCTGAACGCGCTGCGGTTGCTGCGCTGGCAGCCCCCGGCGTTGCCGGGCGGACCCGGTGCTGGCACGCCATCGGCTCGGGCCGCAGCGCACCCAGCCGCCCTGCCAACGGCGGCGGGCGCGACGGCGTGAGCGTTGGCGGCATCGTGCCAGCTGTCTCTGGGGCTGGCCCGTGACGGGTGCGGTCGGCGTGGCCCTCTTGCCGGTCGCTGCGATGATCCTGGGTGCCACGGTGGCGATGGTGCGCCGGCCTGGCCCGGCGCTGACCAGCATCTTGCAGCACCTGGCTGCGGGTGTGGTGTTCGCCGCCGCGGCGGGCGAGGTCCTGCCCGGCCTCAAGCACGCGGGTGCGGTGGTGCCGATCCTGGTGGGCGGCACGGCGGGCGTGGCAGCGATGCTGGCCATCAAGCAGCTTGGGCGCCACGCCGCCGGGCCGGTGGGCCTGGCCGCGACTGCGGGCGTGGACATCCTGGTAGACGGGCTGGTGCTGGGCATCGGCTTCGCCGCGGGTGCGCGCCAAGGCGTGTTGCTGGGCGTGGCGCTGACGCTGGAGGTCCTGTTCCTCGGCCTGACGCTCGCCGTCGCGCTGCGCAAGCAGTTGCCCGCGATCCGCGCCGTCGCCGCGACCGGGGCCATCGGCCTGCTGCTGCCGTTGGGCGCGCTGCTGGGCGGCCCCGTGGCAACCCTGCCGCAATTCTGGCTCGACACGGCCTTCGCCTTCGGGCTGGTCGCGCTGCTCTACCTTGTGACCGAGGAGTTGCTGGTCGAGGCGCACGAGCAGCCGGACACCCCGGCCGCGACGGCTGCATTCTTCTTAGGCTTCCTGGCATTGCTGTTGCTAGAGGAAGCGCTGTGAAGGCGGTGCGCGTCCGGGTGGCATCCCGCTCACGGCCCGGCCACGGCCAGCTTGCGATTTCACGGCTGTCCGGCTTGACGCGCGGCGCGGGCCGCAACAGGTTCCGCCTGTGAACGCGAGCACCTTCCTGTCCCGGACATTGGTGGCTCCACTCCGGCGCCTGCTGTGGGCTGTCCTGGCGGTTGCGGTCATAGTTGGCGCCCTGGGCACGGCCTGCACGGCAAAGCCGGCCTACCCCGCTCCGGTGACGGCCCACTCCGAATTGGCGGCTTGCATCCTGGACGCCGCCGACGTGCAAACACCGGCGGACAGCGACGACGATGCCGCCGTTGCGGACCACGCCGCCTGTGGCGGCCACGTTTCCGCGCCGCCACGGTCATACATCTGGGCGACCGCATCCCAATCGTCCCTGAGCCGCTTCGAGGTTCTGGGGCAGCCGGCATGGCAGCCTGGCCTGTCCGCGCCGCCTGCGGAGCCGCCCCGCACCTAACGTCTGGTTCCGCCTTCCAGTCCGGCCTGGCGCCCGCGCGCACGGCCGGCTTGACCGCAATCCATGACGTTTGGTGCCGACATGCGACTCTCAGCCCTTTGGGGCGCACTCCTGGCGTTTGCGCCGTCCGCAGCCGCTTGGGCACAAGGCCCTGCCCAGGCAGGTCCCGTTCCCATCACCAGCCCGGCGCAAGCCGTCGTAACTGCCATGGCCCGGTCACCCGCGTTGCGCGGTGCGGGGGCGTCGCGTGAGGCGGTGCGGGGCGACGGCTTGCAGGCCAGCCTGCGCCCCAACCCCGAGGCGTCGCTCGTGGTCGAGAACTTCGGCGGATTCGGTGGCCGGGGGGAGTACCGCGGCGCCCGGCAGGTCGAGTCAACCCTTGGTTTGTCGCAGCGGTTGGAGCTTGGGGGCAAGCGCATGGCGCGCATCGCCCTCGCCGGCCGGAACGGCGACGTGGCGACCCTGGACTACGAAGCGGCCCGGCTGGACCTGGCCCGCGACGTGGTGGGCGCGCTGGCAGCCGCGACCGCGGCGGCGCGCAACGTCGAGATCGAGAAGGAGCGCGCGCGGCTGGCGGCAGAGATGCTGCGCGTCGCCCGTGGGCGCGTGGAGGCCGGCAAGGAGCCGCTGTTGCAGGTGCGCCGGGCCGAGGTCGCCCGCGCCACGGCCGACATCGCGGTGGAGCGCGCGCGCCGGGAGGCGGAGGTGTCCGCGCGCAGCCTGGCCGTCCTGCTCGGCCTGCCGCAGGTGAACCTGCCGTCGCGCCAGCCGTGGTTCGAGGACATCGGTGCCGAACCACGCACGCCCCTGCCTGCGGACCCGCTGGCCCGGCTGGGCGGCAACCCAGACTTGGCTCGCTTTGAGGCTGCCATCGCGCAGCGCCGGGCCGACTTGTCGCTGCAACGGGCCAACGCCGTCCCGGACGTGACCCTGCAGGGCTACGTGCGCCGCTTCGACGCCGGCCGGGAAACCGCCTTCGTGGCGGGGGCGTCCATCCCGCTGCCCATCCACGACCGCAACCAGGGCGGCATCGTCCGTGCCCAAGCCGAGGCGAACCGCGCCGAGGCGGAGGCCGAGCGGGGCCGGCTGACGCTGGCCGCGTCGCTTCTGGCAGCCGAGCGCCGGCTGGACCTGACGTGGCGGACAGTGATGAACCTACGCCGCACGTCGCTGCCGGCGGCCGACCAGGCGGCGCGCTTCGCCGCGGGCGGCTTCGCCGAGGGCAAGTTCGGCTTCCTGGAGGTGCTGGATGCCCAGCGCTCCCTGTCCGACACGCGCACTCAGCTCAACGACGCGCTGCGCGAGTATCATGCCCGCCGCGCGGAGGTGGACCGCCTCCGCGGACGCCTGGCCGGCCTTGCCGAAGGAGGCAACTCATGATGGCCCGCATCGGTCTGACTACCGCCGCGCTCGTCGTTGGTTTGGTGCTTGCGGCAGCGGTTCCGTCCATCCCTTTGACGGCACGCCGCCTAGCTGGCCTGCCGTCGCCGTCCCCTGCCACGGCGGCCCCCTCTGCCGCGCCGGCCCCGGCCGCGGGTGGGCATGGCCACGCTCACGGCGGTGGCGAGGGCGGGCACGAGGAGGAGGGCAAAGTCGCCCTCACTGCCGACCAGGTTGCCGCCGCCGGCATCAAGGTGGCGCCGGTCGCCGGGGGCATGCTGGTCAACCGTATCGCCCTGCCCGGCGTACTGGCCGCCAGTTCCGACCGCCTGGCGCGCGTGACGGCCCGGGTCGCCGGCACAGTGGCGGAGGTCCGCAAGCGCCTGGGCGATACGGTCGCCGCCGGTGACGTGCTCGCGGTGATCGAGAGCCGCGAGATCGCCGACGCCAAGGGCGAGTTCCTGGCCGCCAGCCGGACGGCCAGCCTCGCTGGCACCACGCTGGCGCGGGAGTCGCGCCTGTGGAAGCAGCGCATCTCGGCCGAGCAGGACTTCCTGCAAGCCCGCGCCACGTCGGAGGAGGCCCGCATCCGCGTGGATCTTGCTCGTCAGAGGCTGTCGGCGCTCGGCTTGTCTGACGCCGAGGTGGCCGATCTGCCCAGGCAGCCCACCGCCATGCTGCGGCGGCTTGAGCTGCGCGCGCCCATGGCGGGCCGGGTGACGGCCCGCACGGCCGTGCTGGGGGCCGCGGTGGCGGCGGACGCGGAGCTGTTTTCCGTCGCCGACCTGTCCAGGCTGTGGGTCGAGATGACGATCCCGCCGCGCGACCTGCCGATGGTGCGGCAGGGCCAGGCCGTGACGACCACCGGCGAGGCGGACGCCAAGGGCGAGGGCGCCATCGTGTTCCTCAGCCCGGTGCTCGACGCCGAAACCCGGTCCGCCCGGGCCGTGGCCGAGATCAACAACGCAGACGGCCACTGGCGTCCCGGTTCGTTCGTGACCGCCCACCTCGCCACGGCGGAGCAGCGCGTGGAGGTCCTGGTGCCCCGCGACGCCGTGCAGGAGGTGGAGAAGGAGAAGGTGGTGTTCGTCCGCACCCCGGAGGGCTTCGAGAAGCGCGAGGTGGCGCTGGGGCGCGAGGACGCCGACGCCTACGAGGTGATCTTCGGCCTGGACGCCGGCATAGAGATCGCGGTGGGCAACGCCTTTGTGCTGCGAGCTGAACTCGGCAAGTCCGAAGCCGGCCACAGCCACTAGGGAGCGCGGCGCATGATCGGACGCATCCTCGACTTCTCGGTCCACCGCCGCTGGGCCGTGGTGCTGCTGACCCTCGTTGCCGCCGCGGTTGGCGGCTGGTCGGTGGCACGGCTGCCGATAGACGCGGTGCCGGACATCACCAACAACCAGGCGCAGATCAACACCCTGGCCCCGTCCCTGTCGCCCTATGAGATCGAGAAGCAGGTGACGCTGCCCATCGAAACGGCGCTGGCCGGCATCCCCGGGCTGGAAAGCACCCGCTCCCTGTCGCGCAACGGCTTCAGTCAGGTGACGGCGGTGTTCTCGGAAGCCACTGACATCTACTTTGCCCGCCAGCAGGTGCTGGAACGGCTAACGGAAGCGCGCGACGCCATGCCCGCCGGGGCCGAACCGCGGCTTGGCCCGGTGTCCACCGGGTTGGGCGAGGTCACGATGTGGACTGTCCACTTCACCAAGCCGGATCCGGCCAGGGTCCGCGACGGGGCGCCGGGCTGGCAGGCGGACGGCAGCTACCTGACCCCGGAAGGCGACCGCCTGGCTGACGACGCGCAGCGCGCGACCTACCTGCGGACCGTGCAGGACTGGATCATCCGCCCGCAGCTCCGCACGGTGCCCGGACTGGCCGGGGTGGACGCTATCGGCGGCCACACCAAGCAGTATGTCTTGCAGCCCGACCCGTCACGCCTGATGGCGCTCGGCCTCACCTTCAAGGACTTGGGCGAGGCGCTTGAGCGCAACAACGCTAGCATGGGTGCCGGCTACGTCGAGCGCGGCGGCGAGGGCCTGGTCGTGCGCTCTCCGGGCCGCCTGGCGTCGGCGGCGGAGATCGCGCAGGTGGTGGTCGCCACGCGCGAGGGCGTGCCGATCCTGATGCGCGACGTGGCCAAGGTCGAGACGGGCCGGGCGCCGCGCACCGGCAGCGCCAGCGAGAATGGCCAGGAGGTCGTGGTCGGCACCGCGCTGATGCTGATCGGCGGCAACAGCCGCACCGTCGCCGCCGCGGTCGAGACCCGGCTGGCGGAGGTCGGCCGCACCCTGCCGCCGGACATCGAGGCCAAGGCGGTGCTGAACCGCGGCGTGCTGGTGGACGCGACGGTGAGGACGGTGGCCAAGAACCTGGCCGAAGGCGCGCTTCTGGTGGTCGCCGTGCTGTTCCTGCTGCTTGGCAACTTCCGCGCCGCCCTCATCACCGCGGCGGTCATTCCCGTGACCATGCTGCTGACCGCCTTCGGAATGCTCAAGGGCGGCATCAGTGCCAACCTCATGAGCCTGGGCGCGCTCGACTTCGGGCTGATCGTGGACGGCGCCGTCATCATCGCCGAGAACAGCCTGCGGCACCTGGCCGAGCGCCAGGCGGAGGCGGGCCGCAAGCTCGGCCTGGAGGAGCGGTTGAAGACGGTGGCGGACAGCGCGCGGGAGATGATCCGCCCGTCGCTATACGGTCAGGCCATCATCATCCTGGTTTATGCGCCGCTGCTGACCTTCACTGGGGTCGAGGGCAAAATGTTCGTGCCGATGGCGCTGACGGTGATGATCGCCCTGGCGGCCGCCTTCGTGCTGTCGCTGACCCTGGTGCCGGCGCTGATCGCCATCGCCATCACCGGCCGGGTCAACGAGCACGACGTATGGCTGGTCCGGATGATGAAGCGGGCCTACGGGCCGCTGCTGGACCGCGGGCTGCGCGCACCGGTGCCGGTGATCGCCCTGGGCGCGGTGCTGTTCGCAGCGTCCCTCACCCTGTTCGGTCGGCTCGGCCAGGAGTTCATCCCGACGTTGGACGAGCAGAACCTGGCGATGCAGGCGCTGCGCATCCCCAGCACGTCGCTGGCGCAGTCCCAGGCCATGCAGTCCGCCATAGAGCGGCGGGTGTCCGCCTTCAAGGAGGTGGCGTTCATCTACTCCAAGACCGGCACGGCGGAGGTGGCGAGCGACCCGATGCCGCCCAGCGCGTCGGACACCTTCATCATCCTGCGGCCCCGCGCCGAGTGGCCGGACCCGGAGCTGCCCAAGGATGAGCTGGTCAAGCGCATCGAGGCGTCGGTGTCCGGCCTGCCGGGCAACGCGCTTGAGTTCACCCAGCCCATCCAGATGCGGTTCAACGAGCTGCTGGCCGGCGTGCGCGGCGACCTGGCGGTCAAGGTGTTCGGCGACGAGACCGGCCCGATGCTCAAGGCGGCAGGCCAGATCGCCGCCATCCTGAACGGCATCGAGGGTGCGGCCGACGTGAAAGTGGAGCAGGCGGGCGGCCTGCCATTCCTGGAGATCACGGCCGACCGCGCCGAGATCGCCCGGCGGGGCCTCAGCGTCACCGCCGTGCAGGACGTGGTATCGGCCGCGGTGGGCGGACGCGAGGCCGGGGTGGTGTTCGAGGGCGACCGGCGCTTTGCCATCGTGGTGCGCCTGCCCGACGCCGTGCGCGGCAACATGGACGCGCTCCGCAGCCTACCGGTCCCTCTGCCGGCGGTGGACGGCAAGCCGCCCGCGACTGTGCCGCTGCGCCAGGTGGCGAGCTTGCGGGTGGTGGAAGGGCCGAACCAAATCAGCCGCGAGAACGGCAAGCGCCGCGTCGTGGTGCAGGCCAACGCCCGCAGGCGCGACATCGGCTCCCTGGTGGCCGAGGCGCAGGCGAAGGTCGCGGCGGGGGTGCAACTCCCGCCGGGCTACTACGTGACCTGGGGCGGGCAGTTCGAGAACCTGGCCGCGGCGCGGGCGCGGCTGCAGGTGGTGGTGCCGGCGTGCTTTCTGCTGATCCTGGTGCTGCTGTACGGCGCGCTCGGTTCCGTGCGCGACGCCCTGGTGGTGTTCAGCGGCGTGCCGCTGGCGCTGTCCGGCGGACTGCTGGCGCTGTGGCTGCGCGGGATGCCGTTCTCCGTGTCGGCCGCGGTGGGCTTCATCGCCCTGTCCGGCGTCGCGGTGCTGAACGGGCTGGTGATGATCAGCTCCATCCGCGACCTCGTTGCGCGCGGGCACCTCGCGCTGCGCGACGCCGTGTTCCAGGGCGCCATGACCCGGCTGCGTCCGGTGGCGATGACGGCGCTGGTCGCCTCGCTTGGCTTTGTGCCGATGGCGCTGGCCACCGGGACCGGCGCCGAGGTGCAGAAGCCGCTGGCCACCGTGGTGATCGGCGGCCTGATAAGCGCCACGCTGCTGACGCTGTTCGTGTTGCCGGCGCTCTACGTCCGCTTCCACCGCGCTTCGGCGCCGGCCCGGCCAGAGGCGACCACGGTGCCGGAACCGCAGCGGGCGCCCGCCGAATGATGCGCGCTGCCCATCAACCGCCACCCAGGAGATTGACCATGAGGACATTCATCATTGCCGTAGCCACCTGCCTTGCCTTGGCGTCGGGGGCGTTCGCGCAGGGGCACAGCCACGGTGCTGACCGCAAGGGGCCGCACGGCGGACCCATGCAGGACGTGGTTGACGTAGAGGCAGAGCTTGTCGTCGCCGACAAGGTGCTGACGGTTCACGTGTACGACGAGGCGGGCAAGCCGGTGCCGGCTGCCGGCTACAGCGGCTCCGCCCTGGTCGGCAGCGGCCAAGGCCGGCAGGTGGTCCAGCTCGCGCCGGGTGACGGCAACATCCTGTCCGGCACCGCCGCCGCCGCGGTGCCGCGGGGCGCGCAGGTTACGCTTCAGCTCAAGGCACCCGGCGGTAAGACCGGGCAGGCCCGCTTCTAGCGCGGGAGCCGGGCCGTGCTAGATGCTCTTGTGCTCATCGCTTCGCTTGGCCCGGTCGAGGCAGGCAGGTGCGCGGAGCCGCCGCGCATCGCGTCCGGCGTCACCGCGCTGCACGGCGAGGTGGTTGAGTCCGAAGCCTTTACCCTGGCCGAGATCCAGGAGATGGCGCGGCGGAGCGGGCAGGCGCTGGCCCATCCGCCGCTCGGCTTCTACATAGCGGGCTTCGGCCATGGCTACGATGTTCGCACCGTTGTGGAAGCCAGCCCCGATGGCGCCCGGTGCGGCACGCTGACCACCGTCACGGTGCAGCTCGTGCTGACCGACCGCGCCGTGGTGCTTGCCCGTGACCTGCGCGAGCACGGGTGCGACCGGGAGGCCGTGGCCCGGCACTACCGCAAGCACGCCGAAGCGGACGACAAGGCGGTGAGCGAAGGCGTCCAGGTGCTGAACAACGCCCTGTCCGCAGCCTGGCCGATAATCCGGGAGCGGCTGCATTTGTCCGGCGCTCCGGACGAGGCCGATTTGCGGGCAGTCATGGAGCCATTGATCGCAAGACCTATGGTTGCCGTTGAACAGGGCCGAGCGGCAGCCCCTGCAAAGGTGGACACCGCGGAGGAGGTGCTTGCCTTGACTTCCGCCTGCATCACTCGGTCGTAAGCAGGGTTACGTCGGCGTCGCACGCCTGCCGGAAACCGCGCCGAGTAGCTGTCCGGCAAACGAAGGTTGGCGGACACTTGGCAGAGTTGCACCGGCCATCTGAACCGATGGACGCCATCAGGTGTTCAGCACTTGATTGGCTTTGTGGGTTGCCATGATGATGCATAGTCCAGCGTGACTGTGTGCGATCCAGTGTCGCCAACCCCACTCAAGCCGTAGCGGCGGCATCCTGGATGCAGCGCCGCAACCAAGCTGTCGCCTGATCGGTCCGGGCTGCTGGGTTCCACAACATGGCCACCGACCAAGCCGGCGTCGCTACCGGGATCTTGAACATGTCCAGCCCCGGGGCGAGTACCCCGCGCGCCACCCGCTCCGGCAACGCCGCAACCAGGTCGCTCGTTTGGAGCAACGCGGGCAGCACCAGCATGTGCGGCAGCGTGACGGCAATGCGCCGGCGCAGCCCCAGCCGCGCCAGGGCTTCGTCCAACGCGCCCGACTGGTCTTGCCGTATTGTGACAAGGGCATGGGGCAATGCTGCGAAAGCAGCCGCATTCGGGCTCGCACCCCCTTGCAACGCGGGGTGGCCACGCCGGGCCACGCCGACGAAGCGCTCCTCGAACAGTGGCACGGACACAGCCTCGCCAGGCGGTTGCGGGAAGACCCCGAGCGCCACGTCCACCTCGCCGCGGGCCAGCATGGCGCCGACGCCGCTCTTCTCGTAGCCCAGCACGTGCATGTCCACCCGCGGTGCCTCGTCCCGCAACCGGGCGGCAACGGCCGGCAGCAACACCAGTGTCGCGTAGTCGGTGGCAGCGATGGTGAAGGCTTGCCGCGCGCCGGAGGGGTCGAAGGGCACCTGTTCGCCCAGCGTCGCCCGCAGCTGCTGCAATGCCGCTTGTACGCCTGGCGCGATCCGAAGCGCCTTGGGTGTGGGCTGCATCGCCCCGGATGCCCTGACAAACAGCTCATCCCGGAATAGCACCCGAAGCCTGCCCAGGGCTTCACTCATGGATGGTTGCCCCATGCCGACGCGACGGGCCGCTTTCGTGACGCTCCGCTCTTCCAGCATGGCCTCGAATGCCACCAGAAGGTTCAGGTCGAGTGCGGCAAGGTTCATCGGTCCCGTTGATCCCGGGTATGGGATTGGGCGATTAGCACGGCTCTCGATACGGCCCAAATGCCTCCCGTCACGCAAGGAGGACAACATGGCCGATCCCCAAACCCTGGTGCGCCGCTTCATTGAGGACTTCCTGGGCCGCGGCGACTTGGCGGCTGCTGACGAGACCGCGCATGAGCGCATCCAGGGTATCACCGGCCTGAAGCCCACAGGTCCTATCGACGGCCGGGACGAGTACAAAGCCATCGTCGCCGCGTTCGTGGACGCCTTCCCTGCCGAGGCCCCGCTGCACATCGTGGACCAGTTCGCTTCCGGTGATGGCACCCGCGTCGTGACGCGCTTCCAGTCGCAGCAGCGCCATGCCAAGGCGTTCTTTGGCGTGCAGGCGAGCAACCGGGTGATCCTATTCGACGAAACCCATGTTGCGCGTGTGCAGGATGGGTTGATCATCGAGAACATCGTCTCGGCTACGAACCTTGAATTCGAGATGCTGATGGCCCCCGTGCTGACGCCGATGATCCTGAAGTAGGAGGCCCGGATGACAACCCGTCCCCTTTGCATCGTCGCTGCTGCCGGGCCCGGCATGGGCGCCGCCATTGCCCGACGCTTCGCACGGGAAGGCTTCGACCTGGCGCTCCTGGCCCGCAACGCCGGGTCGTTGTCCACGTTGGAGCAGGAGTTGCGCCAGTTCGGCGGCACTGCCCACAGCTACGCCGTGAACCTGTGCGACGTGCCTGCCGTACGCGCGGCGTTCGACACTATTCGCGAGCGCCAAGGCGCCGCCGCCGTGCTGGTTTACAACGGCGGGAGCTGGCACGAGGTGCCTGCCATGCAGATGGACCCGGCCCTGTTCAGCCGTGACCTCATGCTATGTGTCACGGGCGCGCTGGTGTGCGCCCAGGCCGTTTACCCCGACATGAAAGCAGCCGGGAGCGGCACCATCCTGTTCACCGGCGGCGGGCTTGCGCTGTATCCGGCCTACGGTGCTGGCAACTCATCGCTCACCGCCGGCAAGTCGGGCTTGCGCGGCTTCACCTTCGCGCTTGCCAAGGAGCTGGCGCCTGACGGCGTGCATGTCGGCAGCGTGACCATCGCCGGGGCGGTGAAGCCCGGCACAGCTTTTGACCCTGACGTCATCGCTGAACGCTACTGGACGCTGCATCAGGAACAGACGTCAGCGCCGGACGCCTGGACAGTGGAAACGGTGTTCGACGGTCGCTGATTGGGTTGGCGGACACAGCCGAGTTTGGACCCACGTTGCCCAGCGCGGCTGGTTGTGCGTTCAGTGTCCGGCAAACCAAGCCCAACCGTCCACGTCCATTCCGTCCGCCCTTCCCGGACCTCGCACGGCAAGCCGGACGCGTTGATTGTCGAATGGGAAGACGGACAGCCCCATTGCCTGGCGAGCAGCATGGGATCGGCTGTCATGCAAGCAGCGCGAAGAGTGAACGGACCAGGCATATCAGCCCGCGGCATGGCAACGTCCACTGATCTATCCCCGGTGTTGTCCACGGTTCGCTGTATGTCCCAGGCCTGAGCAGGTAGAGCGCCCCCGGCCTGCGCGTCAGTTCGGGCTGAACAGGCGCAGGATGGTGGCGATTACGACAGCCTCCTCCCGGGACGATGCCGTGCCGAGCAGATGGTGGCCGTCGCCGTGCCGCGGGATGCCGACGACCTCGCTGCCGGCGGCCTCGATGGTCTGCAGGTTCCCTGCCTCGAACACCGGCAGTGCATCTTCTTGCAGGCCAAGGCTGAGCCAGCGGTCCCGTGTCATGCCGCGATCCATGGGCACATCCCAGGCGCATGTCGCCGCGCCGTCAACCAGCACCGGCTAGGATGGCTCTCGCTGTCCAGACCCTTCAGCCCGTGCCTGGCGGGGCGAGGCGGGCAACGGCTGTTCAGAAAGGAGTTCCTTTCCGCACATGCTCGATTTTCCCGCCAGGGTGGGGCGTCCTTGTTCGGAAAGGCGTGTGCAGAAGTCCAGGGCACCCCAACCCGTGCCTGCCCCAGCTTGCACGTAAGCCGGCGATACGGCGCCGCCATCGAGGACCTCAAGCGCAGATAAGGAGGGGGCACAGCCGAGGAGGGGCGGGGACGCTTGATCATTGTAAGGACAATCCTTACCCTGTTGGCATGATCACGAGCAAGCTCACCAGCAAAGCACAGACGACGATCCCGCAGCCGGTGCGCGCGGCGCTGCGCCTGCGCGAGGGCGACGAGATCGCCTACGCCATCGAGGCGGGCCGGGTCGTGCTGACCCGCGCCCAGCCCGACCAGACTGCCGACGATCCGTTCAGGACGTTCTCTGAATGGGACAGCTCTGCCGACGCCGAGGCCTATGCCGGGCTGTGAGGTGTGGGATCTGGTGAAGGTCCCGTTCCCCTACACCAACCGTCCCGTGCAGCAGCGCCGTCCAGCCCTGGTCGTGGCCGTCCCAGACGCCCCGGGCGCTCCGGACCTGCTCTGGGTGCTGATGGTGACCAGCGCCGCCCACCGCGGCTGGCCGGGTGACGTAGCCGTCTCCGACCTCCGTGCGGCGGGGCTGCCGGCGGCCTCAGTGGTGCGGTCGGCCAAGATCGCCACGATCGAGGCAGGGGACGCGGAGCCGATTGGGCAGCTGCCGCCCGGGGACCGGGCACGGGTCATCGAGGCGATGCGCGGCAATCTTGCGCAAGCCTTCGGGGCTAATCCGTCCTGCTAGGGTCTGGACCAGCTCAGGCTGGCGTTTCAGATGCATGATCTGCAAGGGTCAGCTCAAAAGACGCTGGACCATTGATCGGAGATACAAAGGGCGTGACCTCTGGATGGCTCTCCCAATCGGCGGCAGCGGGTGTCCCATGCCGCACGGTGGGATGCTGACCTTCGCGGGCCTGCATGCCAGGGCACTGGAAAGCGTCTCCTGGATGGAAGATGGTCCTACCTCTGGCCCAAGCCGTCCAAAGTGATGACCCCCCATTGTGCGCCGTATCGCCTTGCCTCCATCACCGACGTTGCGGCGCAGGCGGCAAACAAGGATGTGACATGACCAGGGTTGCCATTCGTCGCCTGGCAATCACGCATCCTTCGGTGCCCGCTGCCTGCGAGCTCGTCAGCGCTCGCCTCCGGGTCTCCTTGGCCGAGGTCCCCTGCAGTCCCGCACTCGTCGTGCATGCAGCCACGCCAACACGTATGCCCACGAGGGCTTCCAAAGGGCAGGTTTGACCGGGGCTTGGGCAAGCTTCTGGGGAAAGGCGCAGCCCAACGGCGCCGGCCCACCCATGCACCCCGTGGCCGCCCACGCTTTGGACGTTGCCGCAGTCTCCATGCTGCTGCCGCGCCCGACAGGGGCGGCCCTGCCACGGCAGACCCTCGGCTTCCTGGCCGCGCTGCATGACATCGGCAAGTTCTCACGCGGGTTCCAGTCCGTCGTCGTCGAGCACTGGCCCGGCGGCGTGCTCGGCCCGGCGCCGCCGGGTCCGCTGGGAGGTGCCCGCCACGACCTGCTGGGCTACGGCTTGCTGATGCACGGCATGGGCACCCTGCTGGACCCGGTCCTGCCCCCGCGGCAGCGAGGCGCGATGGGCCAGCGTGGGAGCAGAGGATGGTTGCCGTCCGACCTCGGCCACGTCTTCCAGGCGCTGGCTGGGCACCATGGCCGCCCCGTTGCAGCAGGCGAGGCTGCGCACATCCCGGCTGGCATCCTATGTGCGGCCTGCACCGGGGCGGCGCAGGGCTTCGTGGGCGCCATGCTCGACGTGTTCCGCCCGCCGCCGCTGCCCATCCCGCCGTCCCCGGACGGCCCGGCGCAGCTCGGCTGGGACCTGGCAGGCGCCATCACCCTTGCCGATTGGATCGGCTCCCGGCAGGAGTGGTTCCCCTACGTGCCAGTTGCAGCCGTCGCCGACCCGCGTGCCTACCTGTACGACCATGCCTTGCCACGCGCCGCCGCCGCGCTGGCGTTCGCCGGGCTGTCCGCTGCCCCGGCATCGCCGTTCCGGGGCATCCGGCACCTGTTCCCCGCCATCGCCGCACCGTCCCCGGTGCAGGCCTGGGCCGAGGGCGTGCGGCTGCCGGCAGGGCCGGTGCTGGCGGTGATTGAGGACGTGACCGGCAGCGGCAAGACCGAGGCCGCGGTGACCCTGGCGCATCGGCTGCTCGCCGCGGGGCAAGTGGGCGGCGTGTTCCTGGCGCTGCCGACGATGGCGACGGCCAACGCCATGTTCGGGCGCATGTCGGACGCCTACCGCGGCCTGTTCGCCGACGATGCCCGGCCGTCCCTGGTGCTGGCGCATGGGCGTGCTGGACTGGACCCGCGCTTCGCCGCCATGATCGGGGACGGGACATCGCCGGCGGCCAGCCAGGACCCAACCGCCACAGACCCTGCCGACACCCCGTCCGAGGCGCATTGCGCGGCATGGCTGGCCGACGGCCGCCGCCGCGCGTTGCTGGCGCAGTTCGGCGTGGGCACCATTGACCAGGCGATCCTCGCCGTCCTGCCGGTGCGCCACGCCATGCTGCGGCTGCAAGGGCTGAAGCGGAAGGTGCTGATCGTGGACGAGGCCCACGCCTTCGACCCGTATATGCAGCGCGAGCTGGTGGAGCTGCTGCGCTTCCATGCCGCCCTGGGCGGGTCGGCCATCCTGCTGTCGGCCACGCTGACCCATGACGTGCGGCAGCGGCTGGTGGACGCGTTCCGCGCTGGGCTGGATGCACCTGGCGCGATTCTGGCGGGGCGGTCGTATCCCCTGGCAACCCTCGTCTCCGCCGATGCCGTGCAGGAGCAGCCCTGCGCCTTGCGGGACGGCCTGGCCCGGCGCGTGGCCGTGACCCGGCTGCCGGATGCGGACCACGCCTTGGCCCGGGTGGCCGCGGCAGGCCGGGCCGGCGCCGCCGTGGCCTGGATACGCAACACCGTGGACGACGCCCTGGCCGCGGCAGGCGCCCTGCGTGCGGAGGGCCTGACCCCCCTGGTGTTCCACGCCCGCTTCGCCATGGCGGACCGGTTGAGCATCGAGAGGGAGGTTCTGCGCTGCTTCGGGCGCAGCAGCACGGGGGCGGAGCGCAGGACGGTGCTGGTGGCAACCCAGGTCATTGAGCAGTCCCTCGATTTGGATTTTGACCTGATTTGCACCGACCTGGCGCCGGCGGACCTGCTGATCCAACGGGCAGGGCGGCTGTGGCGGCATCAGCGCCCAAGGGCTGACCGCCCGGTGCCTGGGCCGGAGCTGCTCGTGGTGTCGCCCGACCCGGTGGACGACCCGCCGCCGGACTGGATACGGGCGGTGCTGCCCGGCACGGCAGCAGTGTATCGCGACCCCGCACTACTCTGGCGCGGGGCGCGGGCAGTGTTCGCAAAAGGCGGCATCTCGACGCCCGGCGACATGCGCCCGCTGGTGGAGCAGGCCGGGAACGACGCCGACACTCCGCCGGGCCTGGCGGCAGAGGCCGGACGGGCCGAAGGCGAGGCCCTGGCCGGGCGGGAGATGGGCCGGCAGAACGTGCTGGACTTCGCGGGCGGCTACACCCGGCAGAACGGCGCCTGGGACACGGACACCCAGACCTCCACCCGCTTGCAGGACCGCCCGCAGGTCACGTTGCGCCTGGCCGTGGCGCGGGACGGCCAGGTGGCGCCCTATGCCGAGGCAGACACGCCCGCCCGGGCCTGGGCGCTGTCAGATGTCACGGTGGCGGCGCACCGCATCGCGGCCTGCCCGGTGCCGCCGGGCCTGGACGAGGCAGCGAGGTCGGCGCGGTCGCAGTGGGGCCGGTGGGAGCGCGACAGCCCCAACGTGCTGCTGGCAGTGCTGACACGGGCGCCGGAGGGCTATACGCTGGGGGCGCTCACGGGGGCCGGGACGGAGGCCACCGTGCGCTACGACCCGCGGCTGGGGCTGCTGCTGCGGTAGCAAATTTTCCTACTGGACGCGAATCGTTTGGCCTGTCCAACCTGTCACTTGTCGGCCCGGTGCCGTCCTGTGGCGGAGAGGATGGCGTGCTCAACTTGGTTACGGATGCCTGGCTTCCCGTCCTGCGCGGCGGAGGGCGGCAAGATGTCATCGCCCCCGCCCAACTGACCGAGGCCTGGGACACCAACCCCGTCATCGCCCTGGACTGGCCCCGCGCCGACTTCCGCGTCGCCACGCTGGAGTTGCTGGTGGGCCTGCTGGCAACCGCCTGCCCGCCGCGGGACGACAACGCCTGGGCGGAGTGGTGGGAGGTGCCGCCCAGCCCGGCGGAGCTTGCCGCGGCCTTTGCGCCGCTGGCCCATGCCTTCGACCTCGACGGCCCCGGCCCGCGCTTCATGCAGGACCGCGAGGACCTGGTGTCCGCCGTCGAGCCGGTCGAGCGCCTGCTGATCGAGGCGCCGGGCGACAGCACCGTCAAGAAGAACACCGACCTGCTGGTGCGCCGCGGCCAGGTGGCGTCGCTGGGCCGGGCCGCGGCGGCCATCGCGCTCTACACCTTCCAATCCTGGGCGCCCGCCGGCGGCGCGGGCAACCGGACGGGGCTGCGCGGCGGCGGGCCGATGACGATCCTCGTGCTGCCGGGGGCCGAGCCGTCGCTGTGGCACCTGCTCTGGGCCAACGTGCCGCCGGACCGGGTGCCGGGCGCGGCGGACCTGCCGCGCATCTTTCCGTGGCTGGCGCCCACGCTGACCTCGGGCACGGGCCGCACGGTGACGCCGGGCACGTCGCACCCGTTGCAGGCGTGGTGGGGGATGCCGCGGCGCGTCCGGCTGGACTTCGTGCCGTGCGACCCCGCCGTGCCCTGCGGCCTGACCGGCGCGCCGGACGGGGTGCAGGTGCCAAGCTGGCGGCAGCGCCCGCAGGGTGCCAACTACGACAAGTGGGGCGACGTGCATCCGCTGACCCCGCGCTACCGCGTCAAGCCCGGGGCCGAGATACTGCCCCTGCACCCGCAGCCCGGCGGCATCGGCTACCGCAACTGGCTCGGCCTCGTGGTGTCGGACGAGCTTGCCGGGCCACTCCGCATTCCTGCGCCCGCGGTGACTGCCTGGCGTGCGGGCCGCGCCGCCTATGTCTGGGGCAAGGATGGGCCGGCGCGGCATATGCAGGACCGCCTGCTCGCCGCGGGCTACGACATGGACAACATGAAGGCCCGCGGCTTCGTGGAGAGCGAGCTGCCGCTGCCGGCCATCCTCAACGACGACACCCGGGCGCAGGTGGACGCGCTGGCTCGGCAGTTGGTGCGGTCCGCCGACCTGGCGGCTGGCCTGCTGCGCCGTGCCGTGCGGGATGCGCTGTTCGGCGCCGGCGCGGCGGTCAAGATGGATTGGGAGCTGCTGTCCGCGGTGCGGGAGCAGCTTTGGGACGGGACCGAGGCCGCGTTCCACCAGGCGCTGCTCGATGAGGCCGCGCGCCCTGCGGACCAGGACGCGGGGGAGGAGCCGGCCAGGTGGCTGCGCCTGCTGCGCGGCCTGGCGCTGGACCTGTTCGACGCCGCCGCGCCGCTGGGGGCCGACGGCGCCACGCTGCCGCGCTCGGACGAGGGCATACGCCGCCTGATGCGGGCGCGGCGGAACCTGGGCCTGGCGCTGAACGGCTACGGCAAGGACGGGGCGGCGCTGTTCGCGGCGCTGAGCCTTCCCCCGGTGCAGGCCAAGCCGCCAGCATTCAACAAGCCAGTCCGGAAGGCACCCGCCCCATGATTCCCTCCAAGGACGCCGCCTATCACGCGCTGACCTGGTGGCGCGGCTTGCAGCCCGACCCGGACGCCGAGAACCCCGCCGACCGCGCAGGGGACCGCGCCGCCCTGGCCCACCTGCGCCGGTGCGGCGCCGTGTCCGAGGCCATGCTGGAGCCGGCGGCGCTGCGGTTGTTCCAGGCCGTGGGCGCGGACAGCCCTGACGACCTGCCCACCGTGGGCCTGGCCGCCGCCGTGCTGGCGCGCGTGCGGGAGGACAGGCCCGGTCCCTCCGTCGCCCGCCTGGTCGGACCCGGCAGCATCGAGACGCCTGAGACCGCGCTGCTCAGGCCACTGCGCTTCCGGCGACTGATGGAGGCGGACGGTCCCGACGAGCGGCTTATCTCCTTCCGGCGCCTCGTGGCCCTGGCCGGCGGCAAGCTGCCGGTGCGCGACTTGGCGGAGGCGCTGCTGCACTGGTCCGCGCCGCGCCGAACACGCTGGGTATTCGAGTATTGGAACACTACGCCGCCCGCCGCCGCTGCGCCCGCCGCGACTGCCACGACCGCACCTGCGCCTGGTGCGGCTGCCCCAGCCAGGCCCGGCCCGCCGCTGCCATCATGACCAGACACCAGGCTGCCGCCAGCCCTGCCTGACGCGGCCCCGCACCCAATGCAGCCGCCCCCGATGTACCCGACATCCGCCGTCGCATTCAAGGACCCCGCCGCATGAGCCGCTTTCTGCAACTTCATCTGCTGACCTTCTTCCCGCCTGCCAACCTGAACCGGGACGATACCGGGCGGCCCAAGACGGCCGTCGTCGGCGGCGCCACGCGGCTGCGGCTATCCTCCCAGGCGCTCAAGCGCGCTTGGCGCACGTCGGACGCGTTCAAGCTCGCGCTCGACGGGCACATGGGCCAGCGCACGCAGCGGCTGGGCGACGACGTGCAGAAGCACCTGCTGGACCGCCAGGTCGCCCCGGACCGCGCCAAGGCCATCGCTCGCCAGGTCGCCGGGGTGTTCGGTAAGCTGAAAGACGAGAAGGATCCCAACCCCACCCGTATTGAGCAGCTCGCCTTTATCGCGCCGGAGGAGCGCGCGGCGGCCCTGGCCCTGGCCGAGCGCGCCGCCGCCAGCGGCGAGGCGGTCGTGGCAAAGGAGGCCGGCCTGCTCCGCACCGCCGACACCGCTGCCGACATCGCCCTGTTCGGGCGGATGCTGGCCGACGACCCCGCGTATAACCGGGAAGCCGCGACCCAGGTCGCGCACGCCATCACCACACACCGCGTCACGGTGGAGGACGACTACTATACCGCCGTAGACGACCTGAAGCAGCGGTCGGAGGATGCCGGTGCCGGGTTCCTAGGGGAGGCCGCGTTCGGCTCCGGCGTGTTCTACTTGTACTTGTGCGTGGACCGGGCGCTGCTGGTGCGGAACCTGGGTGGGGGCGCGGCGGCAGAGGCGCTGGCCGCGACCGCCATCGGCGCACTGACGGAAGCCGCGGCCACCTGCGCGCCCAGCGGCAAGCAGAACAGCTACGCCGCCCATGGCCGCGCGCAGTACGTCCTGGCCGAGCGTGGCGACGCCCAGCCGCGCACCCTGGCCGGCGCGTTCAGCAAGCCGGTGGAGGGCACCAACCTGGTGGAAGACTCGGTCGAGGCGCTGGCCAAATTCCGCAAGGCACTGGACGACGCTTACGGCCCATCATCCACGGAGGAGAAGATCATGCATGTCGGCCACGGAGGCAGCCTGGCCGAGATCGTCGCCTTCGCGCGGGGCTGAGCGGCATGGCCGCCTTCCTAACCTTCGCGCTGGTCGCGCCTATGGCCTCGTTCGGCGCCATCGCCGTGGGCGAGCGCCGTCCGACCTGGGACCGCCCGGCGCGCTCCGCCGTGCTTGGCCTGGCTGGTGCCTGCCTGGGCGTGGAGCGGGAGGACGCCGCCGGGCAGGCCGCGCTGGCCAGGGACTATGGGCTGGCACTGCTGTGCCATGCGCCGGGCCGGCTGCTGGCGGACTACCACACAGCCCAGGTGCCGCCCACCCGCGGCAAGCGGCGCTTCGGCACGCGGCGGGAGGAGCTGCAGGCGCCGGACCTTTCCACCATACTGTCCAGGCGCGACTACCGCACCGGAGCTTGGCACTTGGCGGCGCTGTGGGCGCGCGGCCCGGCGCCGCGCTGGACGTTGGCGGACATCGGCGCAGCCATGAATGCGCCGGGCTTCGTGCCCTACCTGGGCCGGAAAAGCTGCCCACTGGGCCTGCCGCTGGCGCCGCGCCTGGACGATGCCCCGGACCCGGGGACGGCCCTGGCACGGCGGCACCGCGCCACGGACCCGAAGGACGCGCCGGAAGCCCGGTTCCGCGGCTGGGCTGACACCCCGGGCACGCCGGTCGTGGCGCGCGACCCCTGGGACGGTGCCGACGCGGCGCTTGCTCGACGGATCGAGACCCGGCGCGACCAGCCGCGGAACCGGCGACTGTGGCAGTTCGACCTGCGGCAGGAGGTGGTCGAGAGCCTGCCGGCGTTGCCAGTGTCCGCCAGCGGGGACGCGACATGACCGCCTTGTGGCTCAGCCGGGCGCGGCTGCGGCGGGACACCGCGGCGGCGGGATCCCTGGCGCGGTTGCTGGTGCCGGACGGCAACGGGCCGCGCGCGGCGGCGGCGCACCGGCTAGCTTGGGCGCTGTTCGCGGACACGCCGGACCGGACGCGGGATTTCCTGTGGCGGGAAGAGGCGCCGGGCCGCTTCATGGCGCTGTCCGCCCGTCCGCCCACGCCTTTGGCGGGGCTGTTCGACGTGGAGGCCAAGCCGTTCGAGCCGGTGCTGGCGGCGGGGGACCGGCTGGCGTTCTCGCTGCGGGCGAACGCCGTGGTGTCGCGCGGGACCGGACCGGGGGTGCGCGGCACGCGGCACGACGTGGTGATGGACGCGCTGTACGCCTTGCCGGAGGGCAAGCGGGCCGAGGCCCGGCTGGGGGCGGTGGAGGCTGCCGGGCGGGCCTGGCTGGCGCGCCAGGGGATGGCGCATGGCTTCGCCCCGGCAGATGAAGTGGCCGTGGACGGCTACGAAACCGTCCGCGTCCCGCGTGATCCCGGCGTGCGGGAAAGGAGGGCAGAGGCGCTGCGGTTCGGGCGGCTGGACTTCACGGGGCTGCTGACGGTGGACGACCCCGTGCGGTTCCTGGCGGCTGTCGCGTCGGGGTTCGGGCGGGCGCGGGCGTTCGGCTGTGGCCTGATGCTGATCCGCCGGGCGTAGCCGTGCCGGACGCGTTGCCGGGCCTGCCGCCGCCGCGGCCCATCCCGATCAAGGAGCGCAGCTCAATCCTGTTCCTGGAGAAGGGACAGCTCGACGTCATCGATGGCGCCTTCGTCGTCGTGGACGTGCGCGGGGTCCGGACGGTGATCCCGGTGGGCGGCATCGCCTGCCTGATGCTGGAGCCTGGCACCCGCGTCAGCCACACCGCCGTGGCGCTGGCGGCGCGGGCCGGCACGCTGCTGATCTGGGTGGGTGAGGCAGGGGTGCGGCTGTATGCGGCGGGTCAGCCCGGCGGCGCACGGTCCGACCGGCTGCTGTATCAGGCCCGGCTGGCATTGGACGATGACGCCCGGCTGCGCGTGGTCCGGCGCATGTATGCGCGCCGCTTCGGGGAGGACCCGCCGGCCCGGCGCTCGGTGGACCAGCTGCGCGGGATCGAGGGTGCGCGGGTGCGGGAAACTTATCGCCTGCTGGCGCAGCGCCACGGCGTGACCTGGGACGGGCGGCGCTACGACCACCGGGACTGGTCCGGGGCGGACACGGTCAACCGCTGCCTGTCGGCGGCCACGTCGGCCTTGTACGGCATCACAGAGGCAGCGGTGCTGGCCGCGGGGTATGCGCCTGCCATCGGCTTCCTGCACAGCGGCAAGCCGCAGAGCTTCGTTTACGACATCGCCGACCTGTTCAAGTTCGAGACGGTGGTGCCGGAGGCGTTCCGGGTGGCGGCTGCAGTGGAGAAGGGGCGGGACACCCTGGACGGGGCGGCGCTGGGCAGTCCGGTGAGCGCCGTGCGCCGCCGCTGCCGAGACACGTTCCGGCGGGAGGATACCTTGTCCAAGCTGATCCCAGCCATCGAAGACGTGCTGGCGGCGGGCGGGCTGCCGGTGCCACCCGACCCCGAAGAGGCGATGCCGGTTGCGATCCCCTTGCCGGAGGCGTCGGGCGATGCTGGTCATCGTGGTTGAGAATGCGCCGCCGCGCCTGCGCGGGCGGCTCGCGGTGTGGCTGCTGGAGGTGCGGGCAGGAGTTTACGTCGGCACCTATGGCCGCCGGGTGCGGGAGATGATCTGGGCGCAGGTGTGCGCCTACATTGAGGACGGCAACGGTGTAATTGCCTGGGCGGCGCCGAACGATGCGGGGTTCGAGTTCGACACCTGCGGGCGGAGCCGCCGGATACCGGTGGACCTGGACGGGTTCCGCCTGGTGGCGTTCACTGAGGAGCCGGAAACGGGCACACCGCTGGCCCGGCCGCAGGGGCGGAAAGGGCGGTAGGTTGTTTGACATGTGAATAGAGGTTTGAGAACAGACACTTGCACGAAGAGTGTTCCCCGCGGGCGCGGGGATGAGCCGGGATCAGCCGAGGTAGGGCTTGACCCGTTCGGGTGTTCCCCGCGGGCGCGGGGATGAGCCGCTGTGGGAGCCGAACACGCTGGTCCCGGTGGAGTGTTCCCCGCGGGCGCGGGGATGAGCCGAGCTGGCGGAGACCCTGGCCGATCTTAGGGCAGTGTTCCCCGCGGGCGCGGGGATGAGCCGGAGATGCCGAGCTGGCCCATCATCACCGCGACGTGTTCCCCGCGGGCGCGGGGATGAGCCGTCAGCTGTGCAGGCTGGACCCGCGGGTCAGCAGTGTTCCCCGCGGGCGCGGGGATGAGCCGGCCTACCTGTTCAGCAGCCTGGCGCTGAAGGGGTGTTCCCCGCGGGCGCGGGGATGAGCCGCATGACCGCCCGCCCGCCGCAGACGGCCACCGGTGTTCCCCGCGGGCGCGGGGATGAGCCGGTCTGCGTCGGCGCGCCGAGGTGGCGGGCCTCGTGTTCCCCGCGGGCGCGGGGATGAGCCGGCATGGGAGGCACATAATGCCCGATAGCCCGAGTGTTCCCCGCGGGCGCGGGGATGAGCCGGCCCGCTTGCACCTCAAGCGGCTCCAACGGATGTGTTCCCCGCGGGCGCGGGGATGAGCCGCGTCTGGTTCTGCATCCCGGCGTAGGTCAGCAGTGTTCCCCGCGGGCGCGGGGATGAGCCGCCAGGGGCATGTTTCGCGCGTCATGGTGAGGAGTGTTCCCCGCGGGCGCGGGGATGAGCCGCTGCTGGAGGAGGGGATGGACAAGAAGCTCATGTGTTCCCCGCGGGCGCGGGGATGAGCCGCGCCCTGGATGGCGCGGGGCACTACGTCCTGAGTGTTCCCCGCGGGCGCGGGGATGAGCCGCTGCCGGATGGGCTGGCGTTCATCGAGGCGGAGTGTTCCCCGCGGGCGCGGGGATGAGCCGCATGTGCCGCGTCGCACGTCGCTTGCAGCCGCGTGTTCCCCGCGGGCGCGGGGATGAGCCGGCGGTGTGCCGCCGTCGAGATATTACGACATTGTGTTCCCCGCGGGCGCGGGGATGAGCCGCCGCCGCTATCGCATACGGCGCACCTGGCGGCGTGTTCCCCGCGGGCGCGGGGATGAGCCGGGGCGGTCACGGCGCTGTCCGGCATGGACTCGGTGTTCCCCGCGGGCGCGGGGATGAGCCGCGACCCCCACGGCAGCCGCTGTGATTGCGAGCGTGTTCCCCGCGGGCGCGGGGATGAGCCAGCGCGAAGTCTGTCCCGAACGATGGCCAGGGCGGTGTTCCCCGCGGGCGCGGGGATGAGCCGTTCGAGGGTTGCGACAACGGCATCATGGGGGACGTGTTCCCCGCGGGCGCGGGGATGAGCCGCGGGCGTCAGGTTCGCAGCGGCACCCGCACACGTGTTCCCCGCGGGCGCGGGGATGAGCCGCTGAACGGCACGGCGGCGGCGACGGCTCAGAAGTGTTCCCCGCGGGCGCGGGGATGAGCCAGAACAGCGACGGCTCTCACCCGGCCACAATCAGTGTTCCCCGCGGGCGCGGGGATGAGCCGCCGTAGTCCTTGGCCTGCTGGATCGCGTCCGCGTGTTCCCCGCGGGCGCGGGGATGAGCCGGTCATGGGAGTGAGCCTGTTCAACAGCGGCGAGTGTTCCCCGCGGGCGCGGGGATGAGCCGTGCGTGCAAGTCAGGCAGTTGCGGTATATGCCGTGTTCCCCGCGGGCGCGGGGATGAGCCGCAAACGACGCCGCCCCTTGCAGCACGGCAACGGTGTTCCCCGCGGGCGCGGGGATGAGCCGGATGAGAGCCTTGGCACGGCGGTATTCCTGCCGTGTTCCCCGCGGGCGCGGGGATGAGCCGGTCCGCCTAGAGGTAACGCTAGGTGACAAGGGGTGTTCCCCGCGGGCGCGGGGATGAGCCGGTGCAGTCCGGCAACACTACGGATATTCCGCTGTGTTCCCCGCGGGCGCGGGGATGAGCCGCCCACGTAGTTGGCCACGATCTGGCTGTAGCCGTGTTCCCCGCGGGCGCGGGGATGAGCCGCCTTCGTGGCCAACTGGCTGGCGGCGGCCACTGTGTTCCCCGCGGGCGCGGGGATGAGCCGCCGCGCTCCATGTTCATGCGTTGGCTGATGTGGTGTTCCCCGCGGGCGCGGGGATGAGCCGTGACAGGGACGGCCCCGAAAGACCGCCCCGATGTGTTCCCCGCGGGCGCGGGGATGAGCCGCATGTGGCGCATCGCCCAACCCCCAGAGGATGGTGTTCCCCGCGGGCGCGGGGATGAGCCGCCGGGGCTGATGGTGTTGCCGCCGCCGTCCGTGTGTTCCCCGCGGGCGCGGGGATGAGCCGACCCGCATCGTCCGCCGCACCCTGGCCGATGGGTGTTCCCCGCGGGCGCGGGGATGAGCCGCCTTCACGTCGTTGCCGATGGGCTGCCCCTTGGTGTTCCCCGCGGGCGCGGGGATGAGCCGGCGGAGAGTGAGGAGTTCGCCGCGGCCTGGGCGTGTTCCCCGCGGGCGCGGGGATGAGCCGGCGCCGATCTCCCGCTCGGGCTTGTCCGGGTCGTGTTCCCCGCGGGCGCGGGGATGAGCCGGCGGCCTTGAGCAGCTCCTTCAGCTCCTTGTGGTGTTCCCCGCGGGCGCGGGGATGAGCCGCTCTTCGGCATCTATTGGTGGGCCATCAAGGCGTGTTCCCCGCGGGCGCGGGGATGAGCCGCCGTGCAGCGGCTCGGCCCGACTGCCAACGACGTGTTCCCCGCGGGCGCGGGGATGAGCCGGCGCAAGTGGCGCAGGGCAAGGTGCAGGTGGAGTGTTCCCCGCGGGCGCGGGAATGAGCCGCAGATGCCGGACGGGTTGTGGATCATCAGGTAGTGTTCCCCGCGGGCGCGGGGATGAGCCGGACGCGGATGGCAGACTTCATTGAGGGGGAGTGTGTTCCCCGCGGGCGCGGGGATGAGCCGCTGCACGTCGCAGTCTCCAGCAAGGAAAGGAGATCAGGCCCGGTAGCAAGCAGGTAATGCAGATATCGGTGTGGAAGGGGTGGGCGACCGCGACGTGAGTGTGCCCAGCCGAAGCCGTCCTCCCACCAACGCCCGCAACGAAATCGCGGCCTGCTCAGATTTTAGAGCTTCATGCATCCGCGTTCAAGCGAGACATTGGGGTGACAATATGACAAAGACCGTGCTCCCCGCGGGCGCGGGGATGAGCCGCCGACTTTCGCGACGGCGATGCGCCTGGTCCAGCGCACCATTTCTAGGAGCGACCGCCTCAACCCGCGCGGCTGCGGATGCACCATGGCCGACGGTTGTGCAACGCCCATTGCCCAGGGACGGGCTCTTCCGCACTTTGCGTGGATCATGCCGCCATCAGAACGCGCCGTCGCAGCAGGTCGAATCTGGCGCGGCCATAGCTTTGCCGTTTCAGCAGCTTGACGTGGTTGATTTGTCCTTCAGCCTGTCCGCTGCTCCAGGGCTGGGTCACAGCTGCGCGAACTGCCGCGCCATCCACCTCCAGCCCGGCGGCGAACGTCGCGATGGCAGGGGCGCTGCACGCGCGGGCATCGGCCAGCCAGGCATTCAGTTCAACGGCCGGATCGGCCGGGGCGCGACCGTCCCGCTGGCTGGCGACGCCGCAGGCGCGCAGCAGCGCCTTGAACCGGCGCGCCAGCCCGACGACGGCTGCGGCCTGTTCGTCCTGCTCAACACGGGCGGCTATGGCTGCATCGACGGCGTCAAGCGATGTGGCCGGCTGGACCAAGAGCCACGCGAGTTGGGGCGCCGTGGGCAGGGCTGGTGCTGTGCCGTACTCTGTGGGCGGCCGCGCTTCGTCTGCCTCCGTGGTGCGTCGAACGTGCGGCCCTGTCTTGGCTGGGGACCATGAGGAAGTGTGTGGCGACGGCGGAGGCGCGATGTGGTCCGCTGGTACCCCTGCTATCGAAGCAAACGAAACCTGGCGCTGACCGACGGCAGGCAAGAAGCCACGGCGTGAATACCACACACTTCCTCATGGTCCCCTCAAACGACCTGTTGGCCTCGTGTCGGAGCGGTGGAACCTGGGGTTGGCCACGGCGCGTGGCCTTCCATCCTGAACCCGCGGCGGACGGGATCGAGGCTGGCTGGCAGGTGACGCGTCGCGGTCACCCCGCCAGCGACACGGCGGCCAGCGGCACCGTGTCCAGCGTGTCCTCGCGCGAGGCCTTGCGCGAGTTCATCACGCGCTGCAGCATCTGGTCCGCCCAGTGACGGACGTGGCCCAGCGCGTCCCCGCCCGCGCCGGGCGCGAGATCCTCCGCGTCCTCGGTGCAGCCGGCGACGAAGCACAGCAGGCTGGCCACCTCCTCCAGCGGCTGCGGCGGCAGTTGCGCGATCAACGCGGCCACCGACAGCTCAAGCACAAGCATGCGGGCCTCTGCTGAGGTGAGAACCTGGAGGTCGCCACCCCCGAACGCGCCGGCACCCTGTGCGTCGCCCATCGTCATGCCCCATCCCTGCATTCGGGGCGCATGGCCCCGCCAGCCTTGACCAGGCCCCGCCTCGAGGCTCAGACGCGTGGCGCCGGTTGCCCCTTCATGCCAGGAGCCTGGGAGGCCTGCACGCCATGGAGTGCGGCGATGCGTCATGGAACGTCAGCGCAGCAGGCGGCCATCGCGGGCGGCGGCGTGGAGTGGCGTGCCGGGGCCGGGCGCAACCGCCGCGCCGCCAGGTGATTGCCTCCCACGGAATTGGGCGGCGCGCAATGACTGCGCTCCCGTGCGCGCCCAGGTTCATCTTGTCCGGTAATATGGATTCCCGGACAGAATTCGACCGTGCTATGCAGGCGTGTGAGCAGCCCCCACCCCTCCGCCGGCACGGCCTCCGCACCGGAGACCCTCCCTGTCGCGGATGGGCGCGCGGCGGCCGGTGCCGATGGCTGGCCCCCCGCCCCTGCACTGGCCCACGCCGAGGTCGAGTCCGCCAAGGCCTACGCCGCCGCGTCCCGCGCCGCCGGCACCCGTCGCGCTTACGCCGCGGACTGGCGGAGCTTCCTGGCCTGGTGCGCGGCGCGGGGCGCCGTCCCGCTGCCCGCCGACCCCCGCGTGGTCGCGGTATTCCTGGCCAGCGAAGCCACCCGCGGCTGCGCGCCGCCCACCATCGGCCGCCGCCTGGCCGCCATCGGTCACGCCCACCTGCGGCACGGCCTCCTGCCGCCGCAGCGCGCCGACGGCGCCGCGGCGTTGCTGGAGGTCGTGGCCGGCATCCGGCGCAGCCACGGCCGGCCTCCCGCCCGCAAGCAGGCCGCCGACGCCGACGTGCTGCGCGACCTCCTGCGCGCCACCTCGGGCGACGACCTGCGCAGCGTGCGCGACCGCGCCCTGCTCGCCATCGGCATGGCCGGGGCGTTCCGGCGCTCCGAGTTGGCGGCGCTGCAGGTGGGCCAGCTCACCCGCGAGGCCCGAGGGTTGCGCGTGCGCTTCGGCCAGACCAAGGCCGACCAGGAGAGCCGCGGCGAGGAGGTCGCCATCCCCGAAGGCCGGCGCATCCGGCCGGTGCAGCTTCTGGACGCCTGGCTCGCCCAGGGCGCCATTACCGGCGGTGCGGTGTTTCGCCGGCTGAAGGGCGGGCTGGCCACCCCGCACCCTATGAGCGACCGCGCCGTCGCGCGCGTGGTGCAAGCTCGCGCCGCGGCGGCCGGCTATGACCCCGAGCGCTTCGGGGGGCACTCGCTGCGCGCGGGCTTCATCACGGCCGGCGCGCGCGCCGGCGCCAGCGTGTTCAAGCTCAAGGAGGTCAGCCGGCACAAAAGCACCGACGTGCTTGCCTCCTACGTCCGCGACGCACACCTGTTCGAGGACCACGCCGGAGAGAGCTTCCTGTGAGTAGCCAGGGAGACCATGAGGAAGTGTGGGGTGGGATTGACCCGCTCTTGTGGACGGTTTGCGGGCTTGGGGGCTACGTCTGGGAC
>CAXUHB010000046.1:0-30781 GCA_964250755.1 uncultured Acetobacteraceae bacterium
CCTCCATCACGACCCGGACCTGGGCACAGGTCAAAGTCTAGGCGGGTTGGTATAACAGCGGCGGCGTGGGTCGTGCCGACAGCGGCGCTGCTGCCGCATCTGTAGTTCTTGGGGCGGGCCGTCTGGCGGTCCTGGACGCGGGAGCCTTCCGCCGTTTGAGGCGGGATGGCCTTTGAACAAGTGGCGCGGCGGGTCAGGACTTCACGAACTTGGTGAAATCCGACCATTGCTCAATGCGGAACGCCCGGATGTCGCGCACCGACGCGGGAAACCAAGGCAAAGCCTTGAGCGCCAGGATGGCGGAGAACAGGTTTGCCAAGTCGTCCTGCGGCGTGACGTATAGGCTACCTTGGACACGCTCGAATTCGAAGCCTGAGGGTCCCGCCGATGTCGGCGTAGGCCTGAGACACGCTCCTTGGATGGTTTGCGGCGGTGTCCGCCACGGTCGGGTCGAATGCGATAGCGAACATTAGTGTTCGCGCGGGTCCTCAACGAGATCGGCCAGTTTGTAGTCGGCCTCCTCGCCGCTTTCGAGGACCCGGATGCGCATGATCCGCTCCCCGTCCGGCCCGTCCCGACCCACTCCGATTACTTCATAGACAGGACCTATATCGCCGAAGCGGCGCCAAGTTCCAATTAGGCTGAGCGGGGAGGCTTCGGGATGGGCGAGCATGGGCGCTTCGTGGACACTGTGCCTGAACGATACTGTGAACAGAACAGCGCAGCAACATAAGCCGGGCGCTTGGGCCTTCGTCCGCCCTGACCGCTTCGTCTTCGCGCTGACGGACGCACTCAGGCAGCAGGCGGCGGTTCGGGCGCGGGCGCGGCAGCCGGCGCCTGACGGGCCGAGGGCGGCGCAACGCCGGCGGCGGATGGCGGCTGTGCAGCCCTGCGGATCGCGCGGCGGGTACGGACCAGCTCCACAACCAGCAAGGCGAGGACCAGCAGCAGGAGGATCATCCACTCCCATTGGGCGACTAATCCCATTGGACGGCCATGCGCTTGCTCCCTGAAACCCTGTGCCCAACCGGAGCATGGCGGCGCGTCCTGCGCCAGCCGCTATCTGCGGCAACCACCCGCGGGGCGCGGCACCGCTGCAGCGGGACGCGGATGGGACACCTTGGCGGGCAACATCATCCTGGGGTGCCCTGTCCGGTCCAGTCCAGATGGCTGGACATCATGCTCTGCCGCACCCAGGCGTCCAGGCTGGCAAAGACGGCCGTGCGGGGCCAGCGCGGGTCCGTCTCCATCGTCCGATACCAGGTCAGATGGACCTCGGCCACCTCGCCGCCGTACAGCGCGAACAGCACGTCGTCGCAATCGCGCCGCAGGGCGAGCAGATGGACGGGCTGGCCATGCAGGACGTGCTGCGGGCAGACCTCGCGCGCAAGCTGCTGCTCAAGGATCGAAGCCTGGCCCGGCAGCGGCGCGCACCAAGGCTCCAGCCATGCTCCCTGCGTCACGGGCGCAGCTCCGGCTCTGACGGGTTGCGGGCCAGGCCTGCCGCACCCCCTACTCCCGATCTGAGGGGATATACGGGATCATCCCCTTCTCAAATGCGATCTCCTGGACCTCGCGCGGCATGTCGCGCAGGTCCACGAGCAGGCCGTTGACCTCCGCCATCCAGAACAGGGGATTGCGGGCGGCCAGGCTGGGAAGCACCCAGGCCGGGTTCATGCGGTTCACGTCCAGGGCCTTGCGTATGACGGCGGCCTTGGCGTTGGCGGTGCTCTGGCCCACGCCGAAGGCGGCGCACAGGTCGGCGGTGGACATGTGCGGCTTGAACGACCCGTCCTGCAGGAAGTTGAGCTGGCCCAGGGCATAGACGATGCCGCACGCCCAGGTGCGCGCCTGGCCGGACGCGAGCGGGCTGGGGCGCTTGCGGCACAGCGCGGCGGCCATGGCGCGGGACAGGTCCCGGTATTCATCGTCCAGGTGCTCCGCGCAGACGGCGTCCGTCAGGGCGGTGACGGCGCCGTAGGCGGGCTGCATGGCCTTGGGGACGGACAGGGGGCGGGCGGGCATCATCAGGACGGCTCCCTCGAGATAGGGTGACGAGGCTGGCGCGATGCTGCAACAGCCCCGTGCGAGGCGCCAGCCTGGCGGGCGCAGCCCGGGCCGGTGGCTCAGCCCAGCCTGTTCGGGATGTCGGCGGCTGCGTGGAAGATGCCGGCGACGATGGGGCCGTCCTGCGTCATGTCGAAGGCGATCCAGTAGCGTCCTTCGCTGATCCAGCGGAAGCCGAGGCCGGCGAGCGCGGGGTAGGGACGCGGGGCGTCATCGGTTTGGGCGCCCTGCTCGTAGCGGGCGCAGGCGGTCTGCAGGCATTCCAGGAGGCGCTCGACCGCCCGGTCCCGGCCAAGCCGGGCAAAGTGGGCAACGAGCGCATCCAATGCCGCTTCCGCCGCAGCGGAAAGCCGGATCACCCTTGCCGCGGGCCTGCCGCGGGTGCGCCGCGCGCCGCTATCAGCCGGCTGGCCGTTGCGCGGAGGCGGGTGACGGCGTCGTCCAGCGCAACGGTGCGTCCGGCTGCGATGTCGCGGCGGCTTTGGTCCAGCATCGCGCGTAGGGAGGCTTCATCCGCCTGCGACGGCGCATCGTCCGCGGGGTCCGCGCCGTCCTGCATGTGCCCGTGGCCGTCCATGATGCGTCTCCTTTGCAGGCACCATACGGCGGAGGCCGGCGCGGTGGAACGGGTGGTTGCGCGCGGTTCTGCGGCGGCGCTGCGCTACGCCCGCCGCCCCACGGCCTGCCGCTCGTCCAGTGCGCCCCACATCGCGCACAGCCAGGCCACCCGGTCGTCCAGCGCGGGCCAGCGGGGGCCGGTGGCGGGGCGGGGGGTGGCGGCGACCACGTCCACCAGGAACTGCGCCGCCGGCACCGTGGGGCGGGGGTCGGCAGGCGCGCGGCGCAGGGCGGCGGCGGTGCTGCGGGCCAGGAGCGCCAGCTTGCGGCGGCCCGGCACCACTGCGCGCCGGGTCACGCTGTCGTGGCCGCCGCGCGCGACCTCCGCCCCGATCTCGGCATACAGGCGGCGGGCGGCGCCGATACCGGGGCGGCAGTCCCAGGGCAGGCCGGCGATGCCGGTGTCCGCCCGGGCATACAGCGCGTCCGCCGCCGCCAGCAGCCGGGCCACCACGCGGCCCAGGGCCGGGGTGAAGACGGGGTCCGCCAGCCAGGCCTCGGGCGACAAGCCCTCCTGACGCATCCAGGCCAGCGGCAGATACAGGCGTCCGGCCCGCGCATCCTCCCCGACATCGCGGGCGATGTTGCTGAGCTGCATGGCGACGCCCAGGTCGCAGGCGCGGGCGACACCGGCTGGCGAGCGTTCGCCCATCAGCAGCGCCATCATCGCGCCGACCGTGCCGGCCACGCGGGCGGCGTAGGCGTGCAGGTCCTCCATCGCGTCGTAGCGGCGCCCGGCGGCGTCCCAGGCGAAGCCCTCCAGCAGGGCGTCCAGCAGGGTGCGGGGGATGGCGTGGCGGACGACGACGGCCGCGAGCGCCCGGTCGGCGGGCAGGGGGGCGGGGTGCCCGGCGTAGATGCCGTCCAGCCGGGCGTGCAGGTGCTGCAGGGCCGCCGGGCCGCCGCCGGAGTCCACCAGGTCGTCGGCGACGCGGCAGAAGGCATACAGCGCCGTGGCCGGACGATGCACCCTGCGGGGCAGCACGCGCGCGGCGGCATGGAAGGTGCGCGACCCCCCGCGCAGCATGGCCCGGCAATCCGCCAGGTCCGTCAGCGGGTGGACGCTATCCCAGGTCAACGGCTGCATTGGTCACCATCTGATATGGAATGCCGGCATGGCACGCCGTCCGGCCGGATGCCGCGCCCCGGGAGCGTGCCGGCCAGCAGGCGGACGGGCCGCGGCAGGTCCCGCACCGGTGAGGGCAAAGTGGGCTGCACGCTGGAGACACCGGGTTGTGTCAGGCAAAGTGGACATCACGGGCTAAGTGTAATCATGTCCTGACACAAAGGACCAGCCCATTTCGGCGAGTCCCGCATTGGCGCCAGAACCGGATGGGACCGGCCCTGATTCTTGGATGCCGACCTAATCCGGATCTGGCCCTTCCTGAAGCCCTCGCCGCCCCGATGCGCGCTTACACCATGGCACAGGAGGCCGACAGTGCGGCCCTGGCAGCCTCCCTTGCCGCATCGCCGCAGTTCCCGGGGTGGCACGGTGCTGGGTCGCGTCATGGTTTGAAGGTTCCGCCTCCTACCAAGAGCCGATATCCGACCCGAGACGCTGCCGAGTGCCAGGCCTGGCTGCGTGCCCGCCCCGGTTGGCGCCGGGATGCCGAGCTTGCCCTACTCCGCCGCCAGCAGGACGGCACCGGCCGCCTCCGCCCGCATCCAGACGGCGGTGTCGTGGAACACCGCGCCGCCGGCGGGCAGGGCGGGTTCGTCGCTGGTCAGGACGTTGATGCCGTGCTGGAGGCCGCCGAATGCCTCGGCGGGCCAGATGCTCTCGACCACCACGGTGCCGCGGGTCTGGCCGGGCACGTGGCGGGCGTGCAGGACCACCTCGCCCCGCGCGTTGCCCAGGCGCATCAGGGCGCCGTCGGCGATGCCGTGGTCGGCGGCATCGTCCGGGGACAGCAGCGCCTGGGGCCGGCCCTCGCGCCGACGGGCGGTGGGGGTTTCGGTGAAGGTGCTGTTCAGGAACTGGCGGGCGGGGGCGGCAACCAGGCGCATCGGACGCTCGGCGGTGGCGGCGTCGGTCAGTGGCGCCCAATCGGGCAGGGTGGGCAGCCGGCCCTCCGCGTCGCCCAGCGCCCGCCAGTCCGCGCGGAAGCGGAACTTGCCGTCGGGGTGGCCGAAGCCGTCCAGGAAGTGCGCCTGGCGGAACGGCAACTGCACGTCCACCCAGCGCCGGGCCGTCAGCGCCTCGGCGTCCGGATAGCCGGAGGCGCGCAGGGTGGCGTCGGCCAGCTCCAGCCCGGTCATGCGGAAGGTCGGGTGGTCCAGGCCGAAGCGCGCGGCCAGGGCGCAGACGAGGTCGTGGTTGGACCGGGCCTCGCCCGGCGGCTGGATCACCTGGCGTCCGATCTGGATGTGGCTGTGGCCGCCGGCCTGGTAGATGTCGTCGTGCTCCAGGAACATCGTCGCCGGCAGCAGGATGTCGGCGTAGCGGGCGGTCTCGGTCATGAACTGCTCGTGGACGACGGTGAACAGGTCGTCGCGCATCAGGCCCTGGCGCACCCGGTTGCTGTCGGGGCAGACCGACGCCGGGTTGCCGCTCTGCACCAGCAGGGCGTGAACGGGGGAGCCGCCGGCCAGCGCGTCCGGGTCCCCGGCCAGGATGGAGGCGATGCGGCTCATGTCCAGCTCGCGGATGGCGGGGTCGCGCAGGCCGGTGCCCTCGATCAAGGAGCGGTCCCAAGTGTAGATGCCACGGTTGCTCCACAGCGCGCCGCCGCCCTCGTGCCGCCACTTGCCGGTGACGGCGGGCAGGCAGGTGACGGCGTGCATGGAGGCCGCGCCGTTGCGCCCGCGGGTGAAGCCGTAGCCGGCGCGGATGTAGGCGCGGGGGGTGGCGTTGTACAGCGCGGCGAAGGCCTCGATCTGCTCGACGGACAGGCCGGTGATGGCAGCGGCCCACTCGGGTCCGCGGGTGCGGAGGTGGGCCTCCAGCGCGGCGGGGTCGTCGGTGTGGTCCGCCATGTAGGCGCGGTCGGCGTGGCCGTCGCGGAAGGCGCAGTGCATGACGGCGCAGGCCAGGGCGGCGTCGGTGCCGGGGCGCAGGGCCAGGTGCATGTCGGCGGCGGCGGCGGTGCCGGTGCGGTAGGGGTCCACGGCCACCAGCTTCGCTCCGCGCTCCTTCCGGGCGCGGGTGACGTGCGTCATGACGTTGACCTGGGTGGAGACGGGGTTGGTGCCCCACAGCACGTTCAGGTCGGCCACGGCCATCTCCCGCGAGTCCGCGCCGCTGACCCGGCCGCATCCGGCCGTCCACCCGGCGACAGCGATGGCGGTGCAGATCGTGCCCACGCGCCCGGACCAGCGCATGGCGTGGCGCAGGCGAAAGATGCCGTCCCGGTTGACCAGGCCCATGGTGCCGGCGCTGCTATAGGGCCACACGGCCTGAGTGCCATGCCGGGCCGCGGCCTCGGTGAAGGCCGCCGCGGTGCGGTCCAGCGCTTCGTCCCAGGTGATGCGGCGGAACGCCCCGGCGCCCTTCGGCCCCGTGCGTAGCATGGGGTGGAGCAGGCGGTCGGGGTGATGCACGCGCTCGGCATAGCGGGCGACCTTGTTGCAGATGACGCCGGCGGTGTACGGGTTGTCCGCCCCGCGCACGGCGCCGATGGTGCGGCTGTCCAGGACCTCGACCTCCAGGGCGCAGGTGCTGGGGCAATCATGCGGGCAGACGGAGGGCCGGGTGTCGGGCATTGCGGTGCGCCTTGGGCCGTTGTGCGATGCAGCAGCCTAGCGCAGCCTGGCGGCGGCATGACAGCGGAATAACGCGGCGGCGCGGGGTCTGGCCTTGCGGCCTACCACACCATCGGCACGCGGGGTGCGTCCTCCGCCCGCTGCGCGCGGGTCATGAGGTGCCATTCCTGCACCGGCATGAAGCGGGGCGCCAGAAAGCGGTAGGTGCGGCGCAGCAGAGTCCAGGTGTCCGGCGACCAGTGGGCCGCGCCGCCCTCCCAGGCCGTCAGCACGCCCTCCCAGGCGCGCAGGCTGCTGTAAAGCCAGTCGCGGTGCAGGCGGATGGCCGGGCGCCAGCCCTCCAGGTCCCGCAGCACCGGGATGACCTCGGTGGAGGACGCCTCCAGCTCGGCGAAGCGGGCGCGCATCTTGTCGTGCCCGATGCCGGCCAGGCGGCGGACGCGGGACAGCAGCTCCGCCCCGGCGGGGTTGTGGCCCATCATGGCGGCCAACGCATCCAGCCGCGCCAGCATTGCCGCGACCCGGCGCAGCAGGCGGTCGCGCAACGCCTCGACATAGCCCATCTCGTGCGCTGCGGCGGCCAGGCGGTGGGCCGCGGCTTCGGGCGAGTCCAGGCCCAGCGCGGCGGCGGCGGCGGCCAGCGCGCCTTGGATGCGGTGGTCCAGGCCGGCCTCGGCGGCGGCGCGCAGCACGGCCTGGGCGTCCATCGCCGCCCAGGCCGGGCCGGCAGCGGGGTTGAATGCGCCGGCCAGTTGCAGGCGCAGCCGCTCCTCGGCGACGCGCTGGTGCTGCGCGCCGGGCTGCCAGCTTGCGCCGCCGCCCAGGACCTCCAGCGGGAAGGCGTCGCCCGGCCGGACCTCGGCCACGAAGTCGAGCGCGCGGACGACCTGGCCGAGCACCCGGCCGTCGGAACTGTCCGGGGTGATGCGGAACTCCTGCTGCAGGGAGAGCAGGGGGACGGCGGCGGTGCTGCCGCTCATGGGGAACATCATGGCCGGCGCGCCGTCCGCCGCGGTGCGGAACGCGACCTCCCCGAAGCGGGTGAAGACGGGGTGGCGCAGGGCGCAACTGTCCGGCGGCGCGGCCGGGCCGCCCGGGGCGGCGTCCGGGCGCAGGTTCGGGCGTGCGTTCGGGCATGCGTCCGGGCGGGCGTCTGGGCGCGTGTCCGGGGGGGCGGCGAGGGCGGCCATGCCCCCGTTGTGTCAGGACGTGCTTAAGGAAGGCTGACCGCGCAAGGCAGGGCGCGGGGCGCGGGAGAGGACGGGCGGCGCTACTCGCCCTCGCTCTCCAAGGCGGCGATCTCGGCGTCGGTGAAGCCGAAATGGTGGGCGATCTCGTGGATCAGGACGTTGCGGACGAGGCGGAACAGGTCCTCCCCGGTTTCGATCCATTCGAGCAGGATGGGTTCGCGGTAGAGCAGGATCAGGTCGGGGGCGGTGCGGGGGCCTGCAGCCTCGGCCTGGCCGAAGGGGGTGCCGCGGTAGAGGCCGGTCAGCTCCCAGGCGTTGTCCAGGCCCAGCTCGGCCAGGGTCTCGTCGTCCGCGACCTCCTCGACCAGGATGGACACGCCGCGCACGTGCTTGCGGAGCGCCGAGGGGATGGCGGCCAGGGCGCGGTCGGCGAGGTCGCCGATGTCCTCGGGCGCGGGAGGCAGGGTATAGATGGGCATGGCGGGCATTCGCCCGATCCCAAGCGGGAAAGCAACTGGAATGATGCAGCCTTCCGTGGAGACGCCTTTGAGGGCCGCCCGCCTCGCGCCGTTGACGGAGGCGGAGCGGGCGGGGCTGGCGGATGCTGCGCCGGGGTGGGCGCCCGTGCCGGGGCGCGATGCGATCATGCGGGAGTGGCGCTTCCCGGACTTCAGCGCGGCCTGGGGGTTCATGGCGCGGGTGGCGCTGCTGGCGGAGGCGCAGGACCATCATCCCGAGTGGTCCAACACCTATGGCCGGGTGACGATCGTGCTGACGACGCATGATGCCGGCGGGCTGTCCCTGCGGGACGTGCGGCTGGCGCAGGCAATCAACGCGTTGGAGTGATGGTGCGCTGGGCTGGAGGCGGGGGTCCTGCGCCGCGGTCCTACGCCGCGCCTGCCGCCGCGCGCGCGCCGGCTGCGGCTTGGACGCCGCTGACCAGGCTGGCGAGCGTGGTGCGGGCCAGGGACGCCTGCATCGCCGCCTCGGCCGCCGCGAACGCCTCGCCCAGCACGGCGTGGACGCTGCAGCCCACGGCGCAGGCGGTGTTGGGGCCGTGCATGGGCAGCAGCGGGCGGCAGCCGCCGGGGTTGACGGCCTGCCACACGTCGCCGAGCGAGATGTCGGCGGGCGGGCGGGCCAGCTCCGCCCCGCCGGGGCCGCGGCGCACCCGGACCAGCCCGGCGCGCGCGAGCAGCCCGGTGATGCGGCGGACGACGACGGGATTGGTGTTGACGCTGCGGGCCAGGCGCAAGCTGGTGGCCGGCCCGTCCAGCAGGTTGGAGGCGAGCAGCATCAGGATGTGGATGGCGACGGCGAAGCGCGTTGCGACCATCGCTTATGAAAGCGCGGGGGGGCCGGGGGTTGCAGGAAGGCGCGCCTGCCTGTCGCCGAACCGTAGCCGCGCGGCGGCGGGCTGGTGTAAGCAGCGTCATGGACATCCTTGTCGAGATCGCGGCGGAGGCTGCGCGTGGACCCACGCTCCCCGAACGCTCCCTGGCCGTCCGGCGCGCGGCGGCGCGGCTGTGCGTGCAGATGGGCTGGTCCCCGGTGCATGAGGTGCCGCTGCCGAACCACCGCCGGGCCGACATCCTGGCGCTGCGCGGGGATGGCGGCTTCGTGTGCATCGAGGTGAAGTCGGGCGCGCGGGACTTCCTGACGGACGGCAAGTGGCCGGAGTATCGGGCCTACTCGGACGCGCTGTTCTTTGCGGTGGACGGCGACTTCCCGCTGGCGCTGCTGCCGGACGACGTGGGCCTGATCGTGGCGTGCGGGCCGGAGGCGGAGATGCTGCGCGACGCCCCGCCGCACCCGCTGGCCCCGGCCCGGCGCCGAGCGCTGATGCAGCGCTTCGCGACCATCGCGGCGCAACGGCTGGCGTGGCTGGAGGATCCGGAGGCGATGCACGGGGTGCGCATGGCGCTGCGGGCGGAGTAGGGGCGTGCTATCCTGCACGCCGCCATCATGGTGCCGTCATGGGCGCCGTCATGGGCGCGGCTGGGCGGGCAGGACGACATCAGGCGCAGGAGGGGCTTCATGGACGCCCGCAGCCGCGGCAGGAACCACCGGTTCAGCCGGCTTGTCGGCATCGAGAATGCGCGGCGTGTCCTGGAACAGCCGGAGGTGCTGCGGTCGGCGCGGGCGCATCTCGACCGCTTTTCGAAGGGTGATCCGGGGCAGGCCGACGGGTATGCGCTGTGGGACCGGCTGCTCGGGCAGGGGCCGGAAGCCGTAGCGGCGGCGTTGCGCGACCCGTCGCCCTGTGGGGACTATGCGCGGGAGACCGCGCCCTCGTTCGGCGGCTTGCCGGCGCCGGTGCGGGCCAGCCTGATCCGGCAGGCCCGGGCGGATGCGGGGCGGCAGGGCGGGGAGGCTGGGTGACGCCGAGGGCAACGTTCCTGAAGAAGGCAGACATTGCGCACCTGCTGCGCGCGGCTGCTGCGATCACGGGCCGCACCCGGTTCGTGCTGGTCGGGACCGGCGCCGTCATCGCGCAGTTGGCCGCCGTGCCATTGACGCTGATGCACACCCGGGAAATCGACCTGCACGCCGATGGCGATGCCGACGCCGCCATGGTTGCGGACCTGATTGACGGCACGATCGGCGAAGGCTCGCAGTTCGACGAGACCTTCGGATACTACGCGCATGGGATCGAGGAAGGGACGGCGATCCTGCCGCGGGATTGGCGGAGCCGCGCGGTCCTCATTCCCTTGCCGGACCAGCCCGATGTCGCCTGCATCTGTCCAGACGTGAACGACATCGCGTTGTCCAAGCTGTGCGCCTGGCGCGACAAGGACCGGACCTGGCTGCGGGACGCCTATGCCTCGGGCCTGCTCGATGCCGGGGAGATGAGGTCGCGCGTGTTGCTCCTGGACGGGATGGATGAGCAGGTCATGCAGGGCAGGATCGGTGCCCTGGTCTTGCCGGTGGAGGCCAGCCCCGGGCTGTCCGGGCGTGCGCGGGAAGGCGGCGGGACCGCCTGACTTGGGAACATGCAGGGCCGCACCAGGTTCGGGGCTTGCGCGTCCAAAGGCTGGCTGGGCGGCCAGGCCGGCAACGCGGCCGGGCCGTCAGACGGCGCCGCGCACGGCCTCTGCGTCCGGCGCATCTGCCGGCTTCGCGGCGGAGTGCCCGGCCAGCAGCTCCGCCAGCCAGACCTGGCCGCCCCAGCCGCGGATGCGGTCGGCGCCGGCCACGTCGTCCGATGCGCGGTCGGCGCCGTTCACCAGCAGGTCCGGGCGCAGCGCCTCCAGCAGGGGCACCGGCGTGTCCTCGTCATAGAGGCATACCAGGTCCACCGAGGACAGGCTGGCGAGCACGGCGGCACGCGCGGCCTCGGGTTGGGCGGCCTTGCCGCGCCCCAGGTCCCGCAGGCTGGCGTCGGAGGACAGGCCGACCACCAGGCAGTCGCACTGGCCGCGCGCCTGCTCCAGCATGTGGATGTGGCCCGCGTGCATCAGGTCGAAGGTGCCGGTCGTGAAGCCGGTGCGCCAGCCGCGGCGGCGCCAGCGCTCCACCTGCTCGGCCGCGGTTTCACGTGAAACAATCTTCCGGCTGGCGCCGTCGCCGGGCTGCAGGGCGCGCAGCAGATCCTCCTCCCGGACCACGGCGGTGCCGATCTTGCCGACCACGACGCCGCCGGCCAGGTTGGCAATGCGGGCGGCGATCCGCAGGTCCAGGCCCGCCGCCAGGCTGGCGGCGAGGGCTGCAACCACGGTGTCGCCGGCGCCTGCCGGGTCATAGACGTCGGTGGCCGCGGCGGGCAGGTGCAGGGCGCCGGCGCCGTCGGCCAGGGTCATGCCATCCTCCCCGCGCGTGACCAGCACCGCGCCGAAGCCGTGCGCCGTGCGCAGCGCCAGGGCCGCCGCGGCGATCTCGGCATCCGTGCCGGCAGGCAGGCCCGACGCCTCGTTCAGTTGGCGCCGGTTGGGCGTCACAACGTCCGCCCCGGCGTAGCGGCTGTAGTCCGCCCCCTTCGGGTCCACCACCACCTGCCGCCCTGCGCCCTGCGCCGCGGCGATCAGCAACGCCGGTATGTCCCCGGCCAGCACGCCCTTGCCGTAGTCGGACAGCACCGCCACCGAGGTTGCGGCCAAGGTATCCCGCGCCACGCGCATCATGCGTTCCGCCAGCTTGGCGGGGATCGGGCGCGTCTCCTCCCGGTCGGAGCGGAGGAGCTGCTGGCTGCCGCTGACGAAGCGCGTCTTGACCGTGGTGGCCCGTCCGCCCTGGACGAGCAGCCACGGCTCGACGCCGGGCTGGCCGCCGATGAGGCCGGTGAGGTCGGAGCCGTCCTGGTCGTCGCCGACCACGGACACGAAGGCGACGGCGGCGCCCAGGGCGGTCAGGTTGCGGACGACGTTGCCGGCGCCGCCGGGGACGGCCAGCTCGCGCTCTACGGCCAGGATGGGGACGGGGGCTTCGGGACTGATGCGCTCGACCGTGCCATAGACGGTGCGGTCCAGCATGACGTCGCCTATGACCATGACGCTGGTGCGGGCCAGGCGGCGGACGGCGGCGGCGAGGTCCTCGGGCGTGGGCGCCGCATCCAGGATGGCGCCGTGGTCCGGTCTGTCCTGGCCGGCGCCGTCCTGGTTCAGGCCGTTCGGCGCCGCGTGCGCCGGGGCGGGGCGGCCTTCGGCAGGGGGGGTGGTCTGCATGGGGCAGGGCTAGCGTTCCCCTGCGTGCGTGGCAAGCGCGGCGTGGGGGATCTATCCCTGCATGAAACAGGCCTCGTCGAACTCCAGCACGGCGCACGTCAAGGGACCGCCTCTTCCCGCCCCAGTGTCCAGGCCCAGGCGGTTCGGGCGCAGCTCCGGCTGCGGGTGGGGCGTATGGCCATGGATGACCAGGACGTCCGGGGCCTCGGGCAGCATCGTGCCGCGCCAGCGCAGGAAGGCCTCGCGTATCCACAGGAGGTCGTCGGGCGCCTGCTCGTCCAGCCGCACGCCGGGACGCACGCCGGCGTGGACGAACAGCGCGCCGGGGCAGGACCAGTGGGGCAGCAGGCCCTGGATGAAGGCGAGGTGGCCGGGCGGCAACCGATCCGCCCACTCGTGCGCGCGGGTGCGGACGGGGATGCCCCAGCTTCGGAGGGAGTCCAGGCCGCCGTTGCGCAGCCAGTCGTCCACGGCGCCCGGCGATGCCTCCTGCAAGGCGGCCAGCAGCAGCGCCTCGTGGTTGCCCATCAGGTTGACCATGGCCAGGCCGGGCGCGGGCGGGCCGGCCAGCAGGTGCGCGATCACGCCGGCGGAGTCCGGCCCGCGGTCTATGTAGTCGCCCAGGTGGACCACCGCCGCATCCCGGCAGGGCCGCGCCCGCAGGTCGGCCCGGATGCCGTCATGCACCCGCAGCAGCCGGTCCAGGTGGCCATGCACGTCCCCGACCGCATAGATGCGCCGGCCCGGCGGCAGCCCGGCCAGCCGGGGATCAAGGCGGTGTCGGATCATGCCCCTGCATAGAGCAGCCCCCGCCCTGCCGTCACCCCGCCTCAGCCGGCGCCTTGTCCCGCCGTCACCGTTTCTTGCCCTTGGCGTCCTGCCCCGGGGGGCCTAATCCCCGCGGCATGAGGGACGCCGTGGACATCGCCGGGACTGCCGCCGTGAACGCCATCGAGGTCGTGGGCCTGACCAAGCGCTACGGCGAGGTGCTGGCGGTGGATGGCGTGTCGTTCACGGTGGCGCCGGGCCAGACGCTGGGACTGCTGGGCGGCAACGGCGCGGGCAAGACCACCACCATCGCCATGCTGCTGGGCCTGCTGATCCCCAGCGCCGGCACGATCCGCATCATGGGCCGCGACATGGCGCGCGACCGCTTCGCCGCCCTGGCGCGGATGAACTTCAGCAGCCCCTACATCGCCCTGCCGTCCCGCCTGACGGTGGCCGAGAACCTGCGGGTCTATGGCCACCTGTACGGCGTCCGCGGGCTGGAGGCGCGCATCCGCGAGCTGGCGGGACAACTGGACCTGACCGGGCTGCTGAAGCGCCCGTCCGGCGCGCTGTCCGCTGGGCAGAAGACGCGGGTGGCGCTGGCCAAGTCCCTCATCAACCGCCCGGACCTGCTGCTGCTGGACGAGCCGACGGCCAGCCTGGACCCCGACACCGGCGACATGGTGCGGAGCTGGCTGGAGCGCTACCGCGCCGAGAGCGGCTGCACGATCCTGCTGGCGTCGCACAACATGCCGGAGGTGGAGCGGCTGTGCGGGGAGGTGCTGATGCTCAAGCAGGGCCGCATCGTGGACCGCGGGGCGCCGGCGGACCTGGTGGGGCGGTATGGGCGGGACGACCTGGAGCAGGTGTTCCTGGACATCGCCCGGCGGCGGGAGGCGGCGTGATGGTTTCCGCTTTCGCCACGTCATTGCGAGGTGCCCTTGCGCCGCGGCGATCCAGAGGCCGCACGAACCGGCATTCGGCCCTGGCGGCCCCTGGATTGCCGCGGCGCTGCGCGCCTCGCAATGACGGTTTCCATACGGGACGTCCAGCATGACCGGCGCACCGCGCCGCGTGTGGGGCCTGATGTATCGGCACCTCGCGCTGTATCGCCACTCCTGGCCGCGCGTGCTGGAACTGATGTACTGGCCGGTGCTGCAGATGTGCATCTGGGGCTTCACGGCGTCATTCATCACGGGCCGCGCCGGGGCGGACGGGGCGCCGGGCGCGGCGGCGGCCACGGCCGGCGCCCTGCTGGGCGGCGTGCTGCTGTGGGAGGTCGCGCTGCGGAGCCAGATGGGCGTCGCGATCTCGTTCCTGGAGGAGCTGTGGTCCCGCAACCTCGGCCACCTGTTCGTCAGCCCGATCCGCCCCGGGGAGATGCTGGCGGCGCTGGTCGGCGTCTCCATGCTGCGGATGCTGACGGGCGTGCTGCCGGCCATCGGCGTCGCGGTCCTGCTGTATGCCTTCAACCTGTTCGCGATGGGGCCGGTGGTCGTGCTGTTCTTCGCCAACCTGATGGTGATGGGCTGGTGGGTGGCGCTGGGCGTGGTCAGCCTGATCCTGCGCCACGGCGCGGGGGCGGAGGCGCTGGCGTGGTCGGTGCTGTTCGGGCTGACGCCGATCAGCGCCGTGTTCTACCCGGTGTCCGTGCTGCCCGCGGCCTTGCAGCCAGTGGCGCTGGCGCTGCCGTCGTCGCACGTGTTCGAGGGGATGCGGGCGGCGCTGGGCGGGGTGGTGCGCTGGGACCACCTGGCATGGGCAATGGGGCTGAACGCGCTGTGGATGGCGGCGGGGCTGATGCTGTTCGCCGCCCAGTTCCGCCAGGCCCGGCTGCGCGGCGCGCTGCTGAACATCGGGGAGTGATGGAGGCGGGCTGCGGCTGTTCCCTCTCCCTTCGGAAGAGGGTTAGGGTGAGGGAAGCCGCCAGCACCGCCCCGTCCCGACCTGAAGCTGCGCTCGTCCGGGCCAAGCGTCCGTGCATGCGGCCTTCCTCATCCCGGCCCTCTCCCGGAGGGAGAGGCGCAAATCCCCTCCCACACTGACCGGACCCCTCCCAATGGAAACCAGACTCTGGCTGATCCGCCACGCCCTCGTGGCGGAGAACGAGCGGGCGATGCTGTATGGCGTCATGGACGTCTCCCTGTGCCCGGACGCCCTGGCCAGCCAAGGCCCGACCTACCGGGCCATCGCCGCCCGCCTGCCCCGCCCCGCCGCCTGGTGCTGCACGCCGTTGTCCCGCACCCGCCGCACCGCCGAGGCCATCTTCGCCGCGGGCTACCCGGCGCAGCCGCTGCGCATCGTGCCCGGCCTGATCGAGCAGGACCTGGGCGACTACCAGGGGCTTGTCCACGCCGCCCTGCCGCCGCTGCTGCAGGCGCCGGCCCACCCCTTCTGGCCCCTGGCCGGCCATGAGCGGCCTCCGGGCGGCGAGAGTGTCGCCGACATGCTGGCGCGCGTCGCCGTTGCCTTGGACGAACTGGCCGGGGCCTATGCCGGGCAGGATGTGGTGGTGGTCAGCCACGGCGGCGCCATCCGCGCGGCCCTGGCGCACGCGCTGCGGCTGGATGCCGACCAGGCGCTGCACTTCTCCATCCACAACCTGTCCCTCACCCGGCTCGACCGTCTGCCCGAAGGCTGGCGCGTCGGCTGCGTGAACGAGTTGCCGGGGGTGTAGGCCGAGGGTGCAGGCCGGAGTGCAGGGTGGGGGCATAGGCCGGAGCGGGGCCTTGCCGCCCCCGCGCAGCCGTCTATACCTTGCCCATGTTCCTCACCCGCCGCATGGCCCTGGCGTCCATGCTCCTCCCCGTCATGCCAAGGCCAAGCCACGCCATCAAGCCCGCCGTGCCGCCGGGCGCGCGTCCGGAGCCGCTGACGGAAACCATCCAAGCCCGCCTGCAGCCCGGCGGCGCCCCCGTTCAGGTGCGCGCCGTCGCCCAGGAGGAGCCGCGCCGGCTTGTCCGCGTCCGCGCCGCCGGCCCCGGCGCCCCTGCAGGGGAGGTGGTGCTGCCGTCCCACTATGGGGGCGTGGGCAAGCTGCGGAAGGTGTCCCTGCGCGGGCGCGACATCGTCCTGGCGCCCATGGATGGCGAGGGCGGCACCGGCGTGTCGCAGCGCCTGGTTGCGATGATTGCCGTGGACGACGACGGGCGCCTGCGCGTCATCGGCCTCGAAACCCTGGAAGGCCGGGAATCCGGCACCTGCCGGTCCGAGGCCGCCATCGCCCTCCGTCTCGCCCCTGCGGGTGCAGACGGGCTGCGGGCTGCGTTCACCTACAACCGGGTGCGTGGGCCGTGCGGCCAGCGCGGGCGGGACCGGCCGCACCGGGAGGCCTGGGCCGACGTGCTGGCCTGGGATGGGCGGGGCGCCGTGACCTCGCCTCCGGCGCCCGCCGGGGCCGGGCCGGTGCGCCGGGCGACGGGGGAGGCCCGGGCCAACGTGGCCCGCCTGCTGGCCGCTCCGATGACGGACCTGAGCGACATCGAGCTTGGGGAGCTTGGTCTGTTCAAGGTGGTCAGCAGCGAGCTTGTCTGAGGCATTGTCCATCCTGGCGCCCGACCCGGCGCACCCCCAAGCCGGTTTCCCGCCGCTGCCTCCGCCGCCGCTGCCGCCGCTGATGGACCACGCGGCATCCAGCCTCGCCACGTGCGGCCAGGATTTCTTTCCCGGCTCCTTGGCCGGCGGCTTCGAGTGTTCCGCCCACCGGCGGCGCGACGGGCGCCGGCTGGACATGATCGCCGCCACCCGGCACGACCTGCTGGCTGCCGAGGACTATCAAGCCCTTGCGCGGCTGGGCCTGCGCGGCGCGCGGGACGGGGTGCGCTGGCACCTGGTCGAGGCCGGGGCGCCCGGCGCCTATGACTGGCGTCCGGTGCTGCCGCTGCTGCAGGGGGCGGAGGCTGCAGGGGTGCGGGTGGCGTGGGACCTGTGCCACTACGGCTGGCCGGACGGGCTGGACCCGTTCGGCGGCGCGTTCGTGGACCGGTTCGCGGCCTATGCCGGGGCGTTCGCGCGGCTGCACCTGCGGGAGACCGGACGCGCGCCGCTGGTGTGCCCAGTGAACGAGATTTCCTACTTCTCCTGGGCCGGCGCCGACATGGCGGGCATGAACCCCGGCACGCGCGGGCGCGGGTGGGAGTTGAAGCGGCAACTGGTGCGTGCGACCGTCGCCGCCGTCCACGCCATGCGGGACGCCGCGACGGGCACCCGGGTGCTGGTGTGCGACCCCATCCTGCACGTCGTGCCCGGCACGCCCCGCGGCAGCAAGGCCCGGGCGGTCGCCGGTGCCGCGCAGGCCGCCGCGGACGCCGTGGGGTCGCAGTGGGAAGCCTGGGACATGCTGGCCGGCTTGCAGGAGCCGTACTTGGGCGGCGGGCCGGACATGATGGACGTGGTGGGGGCCAACTACTACTGGAACAACCAGCGGGTTCACCGTGGCCCCTTGCTGGAGCTGGACGACCCCCGGCGCGTGCCGCTGAGCGATCTGCTGGCGGCGCTGCACGCGCGCTACGGCAAGCCGGTGCTGCTGGCGGAGACGAGCATCGAGGGCGACGACCGCGCCGGCTGGTTCCGCGCGATGGCGGCGGAGGTGGACGCCGCGGCCCGGGCGGGAGTGCCGGTGGCCGGGCTGTGCTGGTATCCCATCCTGTCACATCCCGGCTGGACCGATGGCCGCTACTGCCCGAACGGGCTGCTGGAAATGCAGCCCCGACATGGGCTGCGCCCAGTCTATGCGCCGCTGGCGCGGGCAATGGCGGATTGGGTAGGGCAGGGCGGTAATGGCCCGGTTCGGGACGGGGCTGGCGGTGCTGCGGGGGTTGGGGCTGGGTTGTAGAGAGATGGCACCTGCTTGCTGCTCCCTCTCCCTGAGGGAGAGGGGGACGGAAGCCACTCCTGCACCCGCCGGCGGAGCCATCGCGAGTCTCCCGCGTTCATCCTCGCACAACATCACCCGCAAGGACCCCACCATGCCCACCCTCGAAGACCTCGCCAGCCGCCACAACGTAAGCCTGTCCGCCGTGCAGACGTTGCAGGACGCCCTGCGCCGGGGCGGCGGGCGGATGGCGCAGTTCAGCCATCCCGAGCTGGGCGGCATGGGCCAGTGGTCGGCGGGCGGGATGATCCAGATCGGGGACATGTTCAATACGCCGTTGCGGGCCCGCGTTGCCGCGCTGTGCGCCGAGCTGGCCGCCGCCCCGCCTGTGGACGCCCCGGCCAATGCTCCCGCCGGAGCCGGATTTGGGGCCGACGTCGGGGCCGCATCTCACCGGGATTGGTGGCCGGCGGGCCTTGGCTGGCCCTCGGCGACCGGCGCGCAGGATGGGATGCGCTACGCTTGCTTTCCGGAGACGCGGCGCGTCGCGATCGAGCAGGGAGGCGCCGTCACGGTCCATGACAGCGGCGAGCACGGCATCAGCGGGGTGTCGCAGGCGCAAGGGGCCGGGCAGGACTTGGTGTTCCTGAGCCAGCTCGGGCGCATCCGGGCATCCGACCTGCCCGTCGTAGGCTGACGGCGCTGCGCTGACGGCAGGGGGTCAGCGCAAGTCCAGCACCGCGGTGGCCGGGCCGCTGCTCTCCCAGCCCTGCAGCAGCATCCGGCCCGTGCGCGGGCTGGCCATCATGGCCAGGCGCGTGTCGGGCACCAGAACGGGCGCCTGCACCCAGTCCAGCGACCAGGCGGGCGGCAGCGCGAGCAGCCTGAGCATCGCCGTGCGCCGGGCCGTGCTGGTGGCGTTGCGGGGCCGGCCCGCCGGGCCGGGCGTGGAGGCCCAATGGTTCGCCGCGGCGGGATCGTCCGGCTGGTGCGCGGCGTCCGCGGTGCGCTCGATCACCAGCGCCTCACCCGCGCCGGGGCCGGCCAGGGTGAAGATGGCGGGCAGGCACAGCGGCGTGTCCCGCAGCAGCGCGGCAGCGGCGGCGAAGTCCGCGCAGGTGTCGAAGGCCAGGCGCAGCAGGTGCGCCGGCGGCATCGCCCGGGACCGCGCCACCCGCCGCCGGGCCGCCAGCCAGCCCACTGCCCGGCCCCAGCGCGGCAGCGGCAGGGGCGGCTGGTTGATCGCCGCGGCGAACCGCCCTGCCGCCACCCCCGTCAGCACGCCCGCGAACCCCGGCCAGGTGGCGCTCAGATACTCGCCCGCCGGCCCGGCCTGCCGCACCACGACCAGCGCCCGGCCCAGCCCATCGAATGGCCAGTCCAGCGTGCGCAGCAGCACCGCCCCCTTTCCGTCCCCAGCCCCGTCGGGATCGGCTGCCGCCCCGGCGGTGCAGCCCCACTCGTAGGAATGGTTGAGCAGGTACGCCCCATGCCGCCCGATGCAGCGGTCCACCTGCGCCACGGCGTCCGCGTAGGGGCTGGCCAGCCGCCCGGCGAGGGTGCGGGAGCGCGCGTCGGCCAGCCGCACGCCCAGCCGGGTGTAGGTTCTGTCCCCTGCGTCCAGCACCAGCCGCAGCCGCGCCGGCTCCGCCAGGGCGGACGCGACGGCCGGCTCCGTGGCGCCGCGGGCGTCTATGACGGGGATTGCGGGCAGGCTTGGATCAGGCTGGCCGGCCGGATGGCTGCGGATGCTCAAGATGACCGGGGACGAACGTCAAGCCCCCGCCCGGACCGCCGCCGCCCTCACGTCCTCCCCGACCTTCCCTTGGAACGTCGCGAAGTTCGCCTCGAACAGCCCGACCAGCTTGCGCGCCGCCGCGTCGTAGGCCGCCCCGTCCGCCCAGGCCCGGCGGGGGTCCAGCACCTCGTTCGGGATGCCCGGCACGTCCTGGGGCATCATCAGCCCGAAATGCGGGTCCTGCACGTAGCGCGCGCCCTGTAGGCTGCCGTCCAGCACGGCGGCCAGCAGCGCGCGGGTGTGCTTGATGCTCATGCGGCTGCCCACGCCGTAGGCCCCGCCGGTCCAGCCCGTGTTGACCAGCCAGCAATCGGCGCCGTGCCTGGCGATCAGTTCCGACAGCATCCGGCCATACACCTCGGGGTGCCGGGGGATGAACGGGGCGCCGAAGCAGGTGCTGAACGTGGCCTGCGGCTCCCGGCCCATGCCCTTCTCGGTGCCCGCCACCTTGGCGGTGTAGCCCGACATGAAGTGATACATCGCCTGCGCCGGGCTGAGCTTGCTGATGGGCGGCAGCACCCCGAAGGCGTCCGCCGTCAGCATCACCACGTTGCGCGGATGCCCGGCGCGGCCCGACATGTCGCAGTTGGGGATGAACTCGATGGGATAGCAGGACCGGGTGTTCTCCGTCAGCGACCCGTCGGTCAGGTCCAGCACGCCCTGCTCATCCGCCACCACGTTCTCCAGCACGGTGCCGAAGCGGTGGGTGGCGGCGTAGATCTCCGGCTCGGCCTCCCGGTTCAGGTGGATGACCTTGGCGTAGCACCCGCCCTCGAAGTTGAAGACGCCGTTCGGGCCCCAGCCATGCTCGTCGTCGCCGATCAGCGGGCGGTTGGGATCGCTGGACAAGGTGGTCTTGCCCGTGCCGGACAGGCCGAAGAACAGCGCGACATCGCCGGGCGACCCGTCCGCGGTGCGGCCCACGTTGGCCGAGCAGTGCATGGGCAGCACGCCCTCGGCCGGCAGCTTCCAGTTCATGACGCCGAAGATGCTCTTCTTGATCTCCCCGCCATACTCGCTGCCGGCGACGACGATCATGCGCTCGGTGAACGACACCGCGATGGCGGTGCCGCTGCGGACGCCGTCGGTTTCCGGGTCGGCCTGGAAGCGCGGGGCGTGCAGGATGACGTAGTCCGGCACGAACCCGGCCAGCTCCTCCGCCTTGGGGCGGATGAACATGTTGCGGGCGAACAGGGTCTGCCAGGCCTCGCTGCTGACCAGCCGGACGCGGACGCGGTGCGCGGGGTCGGCGCCGGCATACAGGTCCTGGGTGAACAGCTCGCGCCCCTGCAGGTAGGCCTGGACCCGGCCCTTGAGCGTCTGGAAATGCGCCGGGTCCAGCTTGCGGTTGCCGGGGCGCCACCAGACGTCGTCGGTGATGCTGGGATCGTCCACCGAGAACTTGTCCTGCACCGACCGCCCGGTGTGGACGCCAGTCTTCACGATCAGCGCGCCGTCGGCGGACAGCCGCCCCTCGCCCCGGCGCAGCGCGTGCTCCACAAGCTGGGCGGCGTGCAGGTTGGCGTGGATGGGTGCGCTGGTCGTGACGCCGCTGCCGTGCAGGGGGTTGGATGCGCCGGACTGGTCCGCCGCGGCAGGCGCCGTGATGGAATTGGGCTGGTAGTTCACGGGCGTGCTCCCTGCGCGCAGTCCCGCCTTGGGGCGGGGCGGGTTGGTATGGACGGCGGTTCTCTAGGGGACGCTATGCCCCCCGTCCAGGCCAGCCGCCAGCCTTTTCCGTGCTGCATGTGCGAGACGCACGAGCTGCGTCCGGATGCCGCCCGCGTCCTGTACCGGCGCGGCCCAGGCGAGGCGCATCGCCGCCTCCTCCCGCACCAGGTCGCACCCGTCCACGTCGCAGGCCGCCATCAGCCAGCCCGGGCCATCCGCCCCCGCGCCCATTGCGATGGCGTCCAGCGCGTCGGGGTGGTCGGCGTTGCAGTGGGCAATCACCTCCGCCTCCGCCTCCGCCACCGCCGCCACCGCCGCCGCGTCCCATTGCAGGTCCGCCTGCCGCAGGCGGGTGGCGCTGGCGAAGCCGCCGATGAACTGCCCGGCCATCGGGCGCAGCCGGAAGATCTGGAAGTCCGCGAACCCCGCATAGAACGCGGCATAGGGGTGCAGCGCCACCCAGCGCGCCTTCATGGCCGGGTCAGGCTCATGCGACGCCAGGCCCGTCACGGTCAGGCGCGGCGCGGTCTGCGGGTTCAGCCCGGCGGGGGGACCCGCGACCATCACGGCGCAGCGCGGGTCGTCCCGCAGGTGGCGCGTGTGTTCGGACAGGCCGGACAGCAGCATCAGCACGGACCCGTCCGGTGCCGTGGCGGGCGTGACCAGGGACGCGAAGGGCTGCCCGTCCGCGCTGGTGGCCAGCGTGCCCGCACGCGCGGCGCGCAGCAGGGCGCGGGCGTCCTGGACGGGGGTGGCGGTCGGGGCGTCCCCGGTGGCGGCGTCGCTCATTTGTGGTCCTCCTGCATTCGGCCATAATCCCCCTGCACATAGCGTCCCCATGCCGGGCGGCCAGCCCGCCCGGCAAGCACAAGGCCACCCCACATGAAGCACACCATCGCCCTGGTTGACGACGACCGGAACATCCTGACCAGCGTGCAGATGACGCTGGAGGCCGAGGGGTTCCTGGTCCGCACCTACACCGATGGCGAGAGCGCGCTGCAGGGCCTGACCGCCAAGCCCGTGGACCTCGCGGTGCTGGACATCAAGATGCCGCGCATGGACGGGATGGAGCTGCTGCAGCGCCTGCGCACCCGCAGCCAGTTGCCGGTGATCTTCCTGACCAGCAAGGACGAGGAGGTGGACGAGCTGATGGGCCTGCGCCTGGGCGCGGACGACTACATCACCAAGCCCTTCAGCCAGCGCCTGCTGATCGAGCGCATCCGCGCCCTGCTCCGCCGCAAGGAGGCGTCCCGTGCGGAGGGTGCGGGCGCAGCCCCCGGCGGCGTCATGGCCCGCGGCGACCTGGTGCTGGACGAGACCAAGCACCAATGCACCTGGCGCGGGAAGGACATCCAGTTGACGGTGACGGAGTTCCTGCTGGTGAAGGCGCTGGCCGCCCGGCCCGGCATGGTGAAGTCGCGCGACCAGCTGATAGACGCTGCCTATGGCGAGAACATCTACGTGGACGACCGCACGATAGACAGCCACATCAAGCGCGTCCGCAAGAAGTTCCGCGCGATGGACGACAGCTTCGACCAGATCGAGACGCTTTACGGGATCGGCTACAAGTACAAGGAGCAGTGATGGGCGCCTCTGCGCTGGCCGTCCCTGGACGCCCTGGCCTTGCGGCAGGCACTCTGTGGCGGCGGCAGTCCCGGCGGCCCCTGGATTGCCGCGCCGCGCCGCGCCTTGCAATGACGGGGGAGGGCAGGGCGGATGGCCCGAACGCGCCGAAGGGCATCGTCATTGCGGGGCGCGCTTGCGCCGCGGCAATCCAGGGGCCGCCGGGACTGCGCCGTCCGCTCCCTGCCTGCGGAGCCGCCGGAACGGCCCGCGACGCCAGGCGCATCACGGCCAACCGCCGACCCGTTCCGCGGACAGGCTGTACTCCGTAATGCCCGACAGCGGCGTCCTTCCCGCAGCCCCCGCGCGCACCACCCTGCGCGGCGTGCGCCGCCGCCTGGTGTCGCCGCTGCTGCGCCGCATCCTGCTGGTCAACGCCCTGCCCCTGGCGCTGTTGGTGGCGGCGCTGCTGTATCTGGACCAGTATCAGGCGGGCCTGCTGGAGGCCGACGTGCAGGCCCTGCGGGAGCAGGCGCGCATCTACGCCGGCGCCCTGGGCGAGAGCGCCGTGCAGGAGGCCGACCCCGACAATCCCACCCTGCAGCCCGACCAGGCCCGCCCCCTGCTGCGCCGCCTGACCGAGCCGACGCCCAACGCCCAGGCCCGGCTGTTCGCCCCCGATGGCCGCCTGATCGCCGACAGCCGCGTGCGGGAAGGGGCAGGCGGCGCCGTTGTCACCGAACCCCTGCCCCCCGCCGTCGTGCGCAGCCAGGTCATGGGCACCGTCGGCGCCGTCTATGACAAGCTGATGTCGCTGCTGCCGCACCAGTCCCAAGGCCCGGTCGTGGAAGTCAGCCCCGCCGCCGGGGTGGACTGGCAACCCGACGTGAAGGAGGAGCTGCGGATGACCAGTTCCAACACCGGACGGGAGATGACGCCCTACATCCGCCGCACGGCCGAGGACCGCCTGCTGGTGACGGTCGCGGAACCCGTGCTGCGGAACCGCCACACCGTGGGGATCGTGCTGCTGACGCGGGAAGCCCGGGAGGTGGACGAGAGCCTGCTTGCGGTCCGCATGAGCATCCTGGGCCTGTTCGCCCTGGCGCTGGTGCTGACCGTGGCGCTGTCCTGGTATCTGTCCATCACCATCGCCCGCCCGATCCTGCGCCTGGCCGGCGCCGCGCACGAGATGCGGGAGGGCCGGGGCCGCGCCAGCACCGTCCCGCCCCCCCTGCTGCGCCGCCGGGACGAGGTGGGGGAGCTGGCCCACGCCTTCGCGGAGAGCGCCGCCGCGCTGTGGGCGCGCATGGACGCGACCGAGCGCTTCGCCGCCGACGTGGCGCACGAGATCAAGAACCCGCTGAGCAGCATACGCAGCGCCATCGAGACCTTGCCGCGCATCCAGGACCCGGCGCGGCGGGCGCAGCTGCTGGCCATCATCTCCGACGACGTGGGCCGCCTGGACCGCCTGATCAGCGACATCAGCGACGCCAGCCGCGTGGACGCCGAGCTGTCCCGCGCCGCGATGGAGCCGCTGGATGTCGTGCAGATCCTGCGCATCCTGGCCGAGATGCACGACGCCACCCGCGGCGATGGCGACCCGGTGCTTGTCCTGGACGTGCCCCCGGCGCCGCTGCTGGTGCAGGCCGTCGAGCGCCGGCTGGTGCAGGTGCTGCGGAACCTGATCGGCAACGCCCGCAGCTTCTCGCCCCCCAACGGCCGCATCACCCTGCGCGCGCGCGAGGCCGGGGAGATGGCGGAGGTGGCGGTGGAGGACGAGGGGCCGGGCATCCCCGCGGCCAAGCTGGAGCACGTGTTCGACCGCTTCTACTCCGAGCGCCCCGCCGGGGAGGAGTTCGGCCAGCACTCCGGCCTGGGCCTGTCCATCAGCCGGCAGATCGTGGAGGGCCTGAAGGGCAGCATCGCCGCGGAGAACCGCCGGGACGAGGACGGCGGGGTGCTGGGCGCGCGGTTCGTTGTGCGGCTGCCGCGGGCGTAGGATGCTGTTCCTGCTCTCTCTCCCGGAGGGAGAGGGAGCAGCCCTAAGCTTTCGGCTCCCGCTGCAGCAGCTTGGTGAAGAACACGCCGCGGATCGTCCGCCCGCCCACGCGGGCGTAGGCCGGATGCTCCCCCCAACGGTGGTAGTCCAGGCTCTCGTACAGGCGGATCGCCGCCTCCTGCGTCTCCCGCACGTCCAGGTTCAGCACCTGGTAGCCCAGCGCCCGGGCGCCATCCTCCATGCGCCGGGTCATCAGCCGGGCCAGGCCGTGGCCGCGGGCGTAGGGGGCAACGAAGGAGTGGCAGATAGTCGCCGCGAAGGCCTGCGCCTCGTTGTTGCGCGGCGGGCGGACGAGCTGCGCCGATCCCACGATGGTGCCGTCCAGGCGCGCGGTGAACAGCTCGCGCTCCGGCACCAGCAGCACGCCGGTGAAGTAGCTTTGCAGCGCGAGGCGCCCCGGGGACTTCACCCAGCCGAACCCGCCGCCCTCGATGATGGCGGCGTCCGCGGCCTCGCACAGCGCCTGCATGTCGTCGTCGGCCAGCTCCGCCGCGCGCTCGACCATCAGGCGGGTCTGCATCACGTCATGCATGGGCGGGGTTCCCGCATGGGGTCCAGCGCAGGAAGTTGGCCAGGATGCGGAGGCCGACCTCCTGGCTTTTCTCCACATGGAACTGCGTGCCGGCGCGGTTGCCGCGGGCGACCAGCGCCGGGATGGGGCCGCCATACTGGGTGGTGGCCAGCAGATCCGCCGGGTCCCCGCCGCGCAGCGCGTAGCTGTGGACGAAGTAGGCGTGGTCCCCGGGCTGCAAGCCGTCCAGCAGCGGATGCGTGCCGGGCGTGAAGTCCAGCCCGTTCCAGCCCATCTGCGGCAGGCGCAGGCCCGGCGGGTCCATCGGCGCGATCTCCCCGCCGATCCAGCCGAAGCCCGGCGTCGTCCGGTGCTCCAGCCCGCGCTGCGCCATCAGCTGCATGCCGACGCAGATGCCCAGGAACGGCCGGCCCGCGGCGGCGCTGCCCTGCACCGCGGCGTGCAGCCCCGGCGCAGCCGCCAGCCCGGCGGCGCAGTCCGCGAACGCGCCCTGCCCCGGCAGCACCACCCGGTCCGCCGCCGCCACCGCTGCGGCGTCCCCGGTGACGGCAACCTCGGCGGCGATGCCCGCCCGCTCCGCCGCAACCATCAGCGCCCGCGCGGCGGAGGCCAGGTTGCCGCTGCCGCAATCCACCACCGCGACGCGCATCGCCCGGGCGCCCGTCACCAGGGCGAAGTCCTGGGCAGGGTCGTGGGCGGCGTCGTGGGCGGCGTCGGCACGGGCCGTGGCGCCGTCTCCGCGGCGAGGCCCGCCTGCAGGTCCGTGCGGGCATCTAACAGCCGCAGCAGCGCCGCGTCCGTGTCGGGCGCCGCCACGATGTGCGCCAGGGCGTAGCCGCGCCGGGCCAGCGACCAGCGCAGCAGGTCCTGGCCGAAGAGGCCGAGCAGCAGGAAGAACCCCAGCACCAGCGCAGGGCGCAAGCTGCTGGGGACCAGCAGATTCAGGACGATGACCACCGCCAACGTGATAGCGCCCGCCACCCAGGCGCGATGTGCCAGCAGCCAGAACGGCCCGAACAGGGCGGCGCCCCAGCTCCAGGCCTCCGGCAGCAGCACCGGGGGCCGGGCCGGGTGCAGGTGGGCGGTCCAGACCTTCATAAGGCCCCCTTGGTGGAGGGTATGATGCCCGCAGCCCGCAGGTCCGACTCGACGGCCATGCGCAGGGCGCGGGCGACGGACTTGAAGCAGGCTTCGGCCACGTGGTGCGCGTTGGTGCCGGCGCGCTGCGTCACGTGCAGGGTCATCAAGCCATTCATCGCGAAGGCGCGGAAGAACTCCTCGAACAGCTCGGTGTCCATCTCGCCCACCTTGTCGCGCGCGAAGCGCACGTCCCAGGCGATGAAGGGGCGGCCGGACAGGTCCAGCGCCGCGTCCACCAAGGCCTCGTCCATCGGCAGGCTGCACTGGCCGTAGCGCCGTATGCCGCGCTTGTCCCCCAGCGCCTGCGCGAGCGCCTGGCCCAGCACGATGCCCACGTCTTCGGTCGTGTGGTGGAAGTCTATGTGCAGGTCGCCCTCGGCCTGGACGTGCAGGTCCAGCATGGCGTGGCGGGCCAGGGCGGTCAGCATGTGGTCCAGGAAGCCGACCCCCGTCGCCACCGTGGCCTGCCCGGCGCCGTCCAGGTCCAGCGTGACCGCGATGCGCGTCTCGGTCGTGGCGCGGGTGATGGTTGCGGTGCGGGACATGCGGCGCGGTGTAGCGCAGGCGGGGGGCGGGGGGAACAGGCTGGACCAGCCCACGGACGGTCCTGAATGCCCCGGCCCCGGCAGGCGCCATCAGTCCCCGTGCGGGCCGCCGCTGGACAGGTCCCGCCGCATCAGGGCCGCGCGCAGCCCGTTCTGCGTGAAATGCTCGGCCGTCCGCCAATCCGCCCGCAGATAGACCGCCTCGGCATTCAAGGTATAAAGCTACAGCTCCGGCAGGGCGGCGGCGCGGCAGGCGGCCTCCACGGCGCGGATCAGCCGGGTGGCATGGCCCCGGCCCCGCGCGTCCGGCGCAACCCACACGCCCGCCAGCCAGGGCGTCAGGTCGGGACGGGTGTCCAGGTCCTTGGCCGCCAGGCTTGCGGTGCCGACGGGTTGCCCGGCTTGCAGCAGCACGAAGCACTGCGGCGGTCCCACACGCGCCACTGCCCCGCCCACGTCGTCCAGCACCTGCTGCAAGGTGCAGCCGTAACTGCGCCAGAAGGCATCCCACAGCCAGCCCGCCACGAGCGGCACCAGGTCGGGACGGTCGGCGGTGGTCACGATGGTCGGCTCGACAAGGAGGTTCATGGTTCCGTGTCAGCTGGGCCGGGCGCCCGGATTTGGCAGGGGAGCAGCGGGGGCCGCCGGTCGGTGCCGCGGTGCGGCGCGGTGCGCCCCGGGTTCCGCCGCTGTCGGGGAACCGGGGGTCCTACGCAAACCTCTGGAGGTTTGCGTAGGAATGAAGATGCTAAGCAGGCTTGTGCGGCCTGGCGCGGCCGCAGGCCGTTTGCCTGACAAGCCGCACAATCCTGCTTAGTCGCCCGCCAGGTCCCGCCGCATCAGCGCCGCCCGCTCAGCATGGTGCGTGAAGCACCCTACCGTCCGCCACCCCGCCCGCAGGTAAACCCGCTCCGCCCGCCGCGTGTACAGCCACAGCGTCCCGAACCCTGCCGCCCGCGCCGCATCCTCCACCGTCCGCACCAGCGCCAGCGCCAGCCCATGCCCGCGCGCCCCAGGCACGACATAGACGCTCGCCAGCCAGGGCGTCAGGTCGGGCCGCGCGTCCAGGTCGTGCGCGACCAGGCTGGCCGTGCCCACCGGCGTCCCGTCCCGCAGCAGCACGAAGCACTGCGGCATCACGCCGCCGGAGGCCGCCTCGGCAGCCCAGGCCAGCGCGTCGTCCAGGGTATGCACATCCTCCCGCCAGAATGCCTCCCACACCCACCCGGCCACCAGCGGCACCAGGTCGGGACGGGCGGCGAGGGGCAGGATGCGCGTGTCCATGACCAGCAGCCTCCCGCGTCGGCGCTGGCGTGTCCACGCGCTTGGCTGCGGACGCAAGCCTCGAATACCCGAAGCACCTTGTAGAAACCCGGCAGCTCTGCATCGGACGGCGCTTGCGTCGGTCCTGCGGCTGGCCCAGCTTCAACGAAATGTGGTCCACCGAGGAAATCTCGTTCGAGATGGTGGACGACATGACGGACGACCCGATTGCCACCTTGATGGTCAACACGCCTGCCGGCGTGCTGACCTTCGTGGCAGAGGTGGTGGGACAAGGGACGGTCTTGGTGCTTAGGGGCACCCATGTTCAGGGTGCCATCTCCAATGCGGTCGGGGCGGCAAATATGATGGTGATCGCGCAGGCGCTGATGAGGAGGATGGGCCTCGATGAACTCAGAGTTGAGGGAGCGGTTCGCACGACTGGGGCCAGTCCGGGCCATAGACCGCGTGGCTTCCGGTTCGCCCGCCGTGTTCGTGCTGCGCCTGCCCCCGGGCGGGCCGGCGCCCAGGACGGTTGATGCCATGCTTGCCCTCGCGCGGCGCGGCATGACCATGCTGCGGGCGAAGCACGCGGTGGAAGCGATGCTGGCGGACGGCCGCGTCTTCGTTGACATTCCCACGGTCGAGGACCCGGCAGCACTGGCCAATGACCTCGCCAGCGCCGGCGTCGCAGCCGCCCCGGTGGAGGCGCAAGGGCTGGTTGACGTGCGCGGCCTCCGGGAACGCCTGCACCTGTCCCCCGAGCAGTTCGCTCTCCGCTACGGCTTCGAGATCGAGACGCTCCGGGATTGGGAAACCGGCCAGCGAAGCCTCGATGCCACGGCCCGCAGCTACCTGCGCGCGATCTCCAACGCCCCGGAGCCGGTCGAGCAGGCTTACGCACCGACGCCACCTTGGCACCATGACCTACAGGATGCGAGATAGGCCACCCAGGTTCTACAAGGAGCAGCCGTAGTGCGGATGGAGTTTAAAGTCGAAGGCAGCGAAGGTAGTTTGTACACTGTCGCATTCGAGATCACAGGTGGAAGCGCAAGGGCAACCTGCACCTGTGCGGCAGGTGCCAAAGGCCAGTTCTGCAAACATCGGACAGCGCTGTTGAATGGGGATGACAGTCGGGTAAGAAGTGGTAACGCGCCTGAGGTCGCCCGCCTCGGTCCGCTCATGCATGACACCAAGCTGGGGGTCGCGCATGCTGAACTACGTGCAGCCACAAAGACTTACGATGAGGCCAAACAGATGCTGGACTTGGCGAAAAAGCAGCTTGCACAGGCCGCATAGCAATGAGCCAAGCAGCGGGAAACCAGCGTAGGACCGAGGACTTCGGCATCGAATTTGCGGATAAGCTGGCGACAGGCTGGGCGTTCAGTGTCCAAGAAGCATTCAGGGACCAGCTTGACATCCTCTACCTAGTGTATGTTGACAAGGAGAAGTCCAAGGAGCTTCGCAAGACCCAGCCCCTCGGCGAGGACGGGAAGTCATCAAAGGTGATGCGTGCGGCTTGGAGTAGAGGCGTGCCGCCACTACTGCGCTTCGACGCAGGACACATTTTCTACGATCCGCCAGCCGCCAGGAACATGGTCTGGGGTGACGCCTTGAAGGCGCTGAAACGGGCCGTGCAGATCACCGAAGCCAAGCCGGATGATCAACCCGGCTCGGGTGGATGGGTCAAGGTCAAAATCTATCACTATGAAGCTGGTGTGGTTGCCTGAACAGGTATGCAGCAGATGTTGCAGGCTGACTTTGAGGTGTTTCTTCGCTCTGGCCGTCAGCCATGAGGATTGGCGACCAATGCTTGCAAGCAGAAGTGAGCGCATAGTCCAAAAGACGTACGGCACCAACTAACGCTGCCTGCGCCTCACCTGTGTGGCACAGTTCCCGGTCATCTGGCCTGTTCTGCCTATATCTTGTGCAGCCCCGCGCCGCTCCCCAAATCGGGCCGATCATGCAAGACACCCCCCACGACCCCGTCGGCTGGCACGGGACCACCATCCTCTGCGTCCGCCGCAACGGCCGCGTCGCCATGGCCGGGGACGGCCAGGTCACGCTCGGCCAGACCGTCATCAAGGGCAACGCCCGCAAGGTCCGCCGCATCGGCCATGGCGGCGCCGTCCTGGCCGGCTTCGCCGGCGCCACCGCGGACGCCTTCACGCTGCTGGAGCGGCTGGAGGCCAAGCTGGAGCGCTTCCCCAACCAGCTCGAACGCGCCTGCGTGGAGCTTGCCAAGGACTGGCGCACCGACCGCTACCTCCGCCGGCTGGAGGCCATGATGGCCGTCGCCGACGACGCCCACAGCTATACGCTCACCGGCAACGGCGACGTGCTGGAGCCGGAGGACGGCGTGATCGCCATCGGCTCCGGCGGCAACTTCGCCCT
>CAXUHB010000047.1:0-30135 GCA_964250755.1 uncultured Acetobacteraceae bacterium
CCCGGAAAGACTCGAACTTCCAACCCCCAGATTCGTAGTCTGGTGCTCTATCCAATTGAGCTACGGGTGCATCCAGAGGCGGCGATGTAGCCCAGGGGACCGCCGGCCGCAAGGGGGTGTACCCGCTCTCCAGGGCAGCCGAATGGTCGCCGGCGACCGCAACCAAGGACGTGGTGCAAGCGGCTGCCAGCCGCTTGCTGCCGCAAGCCTGGTCCACCGACGCGACGGACCATCGCCATCCCGCCCCGGCGAGACCGCCCCTGGCGCAGCCCGGCGGCACCGCATCCCCAGGCCGGCTACGCGCCGACCCGCCCCCCAAGCTCGTCCTCGACATGGACGCGGATGATCTCGTCGAAGCTGCCTTCCGCCCGGAAGCCCAGTGCAAGTGCCCGTTGCGGGTCGAAGCCGCGCGCCCAGCCCCCCACGATTCCTGCAATGGCCGGGTCAGGCTCGCGCCGGATCAGGCGCACCGCGCCGTCGCCCGCGACCCGGCGCAGCGCCTCGATCTGCTCGGCCACCGTCGCGGACAGGCCGGGCAGGGACAGGGTGCGGCGTGCACCCAGCGGCGCGGTGTCCAGCGCCGCCGCATGCAGCAGGAAGCCGACCGCGGCGCGCGGGCTGGCGTGCCAGTGCCGCACCGTGTCGGGCACCGGCAGCACGGCCTCCCGGCCGACCAACGGCTCGCGCAGGATATTGGAGAAGAAGCCCGACGCCGCCCGGTTGGGCGCGCCCGGACGGATGCAGATGGTCGGCAGGCGCAGGCCGATGCCGTCCAGGAAGCCTCGGCGCGAGTAGTCGGCCAGCAGCAGCTCGCCAATGGCCTTCTGGGTGCCGTAGCTGGTCAGCGGCGCCAGGGCCAGGTCGTCCGGGATCAGGTCCGGCAAGGGCGCCCCGAACACCGCGACGGAGGAGGTGAACACGACGCGGGGCATGTAGGGCGCCTGCATCCCCTCTTGCCGTATCGCCTCGAACAGCAGGCGGGTGCCGTCCAGGTTGATGCGGTAGCCCCGGTCGAAGTCGGCCTCGGCCTCCCCGGACACGATGGCGGCCAGGTGGAAGATCACGTCCGGGCGTCCGGCCGCCATGCGCCCGGCCTCCCCGGGGATGGACAGGTCCGCCGCCCACGCCTCGGCCTCGACGCCTGCGGGCAGGGCCGGCGGCGCCACGTCCACCAGGGACAACCGGGCCAGGGGCCGTCCGTTCAGGTGCCCATCGCGGGCCAGGCGGCCCACCAGCTTGCGCCCGATCATGCCGCCCGCGCCAATGATCAGGACGTGGAGCGGAGAGGCCTGCGGCCCGCCCATCATGCCGCCTCCGCGCCAGGCTGCGCCCAGGCCCGCGCGCGCTGCTGCTGCACCGCCAGGCCGTCAACGCCCAAGCCGTCAACGCCCAAGCCGTCCACGCCCAAGCCGTCCACGCCCGGGCCGGGGGGCTGCGGGGCCGGCCCCATCAGGCAGGACGGCGCCTGGTCGAGGATCACGCCGGCAGGCGGCCGGACGCCGCTCCCGGCGTCCACCGGGCCGGGCTGCTCATGGCCGGGCTGGCCGTAGCGGACGAGTTTCATGGATGCTCCTGCTGGTTGGGGTGCCGAAGACGTCCGTCATGCAGCCGATCCGGCCGCGCGTCGCCTCGCGCCCGCAGACGATGCAGCACGGCGCGGGACAGCGCCTCATGAAAAGTCTCGGCGATGCCCGATGATATGAACGGCACGGCGCCCCGCGTGAAGCCCACGGGGTGACGGGCGTGCGGCACGGCGCAGCCCCCGCCGGAATTTCTCCTGCGGCCTGACAACGCCGCCGCACCCCATCATATAGGCCCGCATCAGCCGGGCAGCCGGCCACGCAACCACGGGCGGACGGGGCGGCATGGAGTCGATCTACTGGGTGATGTGCTGGGCGTGCCACCGGCGCTGCAAGCACTGCTACGAGGGGCGGTTCCGCCCCTACGTCCGCGCCGAGAAGGAGGCGGTCCTTGCGGAGGCCGAGCGCAACGTGCCCCGAGTGCTGGTCAACCTGCCCGGGCGCATGACCTACCTGGACCGCACCGACCCCCGGCCGGACGGCTCCCTGCCGGAGAAGCCCGGCCGCGTCATCGTGTCCGGCGGCGAAAGCTTGCTGGACGGCGTGCGCCAGCGCGTCACCTACCCGGCCATCGAGGGCCTGGCAGCCCGCTACGCCGGGGCCGGCGGGGTCCGGGTGGTGGTGCAGACCACCGGGGACCTGCTGACCCCGGAGATCGTGGCCGACCTGCTGCGCCGGGGCGTGTGGATGATCTCGGTCGCCGGCGTGGACGACTTCCACGTGGGGATGGAGGGCGCGGCCCGGCAGGACGCCTACCGCGCCCGGCTGTCCCTGATGATGCAGGCGCAGGGGATGCAGCCATCCGGCCTGGCCGTCGCCGACCGCAAGTGGCTGGACGAGGCCGGGCCGCTGTTCTCCTTCTTCGGGGCCACGCCGGACACCTGGATCGGCAAGCTGTGGCCGCGCGGGCGCGCCTGGGAGAACGGGCTGTCCACCGCGACGCTGGATGACAACTTCTGCAGCCGCTGGTCCGGCGGCCTGGGCTTCCTGGACCACCAGCACTCCGGCTCGGAGGTGTCCATCGAGCCGGACGGGGCCGTCTATCCCTGCTGCGTCAAGACCAAGCTGCCCATCGGCAACCTGCTGGAGGAGCCTCTGCTCGATATCCTCGACAGCCTGCGGGGGGACCCGGTTTACGAGGCGATCAGCGCCGGGCAGCCCGAACGCATGGGCCTGCACGCGGGATGGAGCGTGGAGCGGTTCCTGGAGGGGTCGCGCACCACCACGCCCGCAGGCCAGCCCTACGCCAACCTATGCATCGGCTGCGACCGCTTCCACGCCGAGGTGCTGGCGCCGCGCGTCGCCGCCGCACGGGAGCGCCGCGCCCTGGCCCGGAGCGCCGCATGACCGGCCCCACCCGCCCCGCCCACCCCACCCGCCGAGGCCTTCTGGCCGCTCCCCTGCTTGCCATTCTGCCGCGGGGGGCCAAGGCGCAGGACCCGGCGCGGACCCCTGCATGGGACGCGCTGGCCGCCCGCGCCCGTGGCCAGGCCGTCGCCTTCCACGCCTGGGCCGGAGACGAGCGGACCAACGCGGTGGTCGCCTGGGCGGCGGAGCGCGTGATGGCGCTGCACGGCGTCGCCCTGCGCCACGTCCGCCTGCGCGACACCGGGGAGGCAGTGGCCCGCGTCGTGGCGGAACGCTCGGCCGGGCGCATGTCGGGCGGGTCCGTGGACCTCGTCTGGATCAACGGCCCGAACTTCCTGGCGCTCAAGGACCAGGGCCTTCTGCTGCGCTTCGCGGACGCCCTGCCGAACTTCGCCCTGGTGGACACCCTGGGCAAACCCGCGACGGTGACGGACTTCACGGTGCCGGTGGACGGCCTCGCGGCGCCATGGCGCATGGCGCAGGTCGTGTTTGTCCACGATGCCGCGCGCCTGCCCGCCCCGCCGCGCACCATGCGCGCGATGCCGGGCTGGGCCGCGGCCAACCGCGGGCGCCTGGCCCACCCCACGGCGCGCAACTTCCTGGGGGCGACGTTCCTGAAGCAGGCGCTGCACGAACTGGCGCCGGACCCCGCCGTCTTGCAGCGGCCCGCGGACGACGCCGCGTTCGGCCCGGCCGCGGTGCCGCTCTGGGCCTGGTACGATGCGCTGCGGCCCAGCCTGTGGCGCAGTGGCCGCCAGTTCCCGGACAACGGCCCGGCCATGCGCAACCTGCTGAACGACGGCGAGATCAGCCTGATGGTCTCGTTCAACCCGGCGGAGGCGGCGACGGGTATCGCCGCAGGCCTGCTGCCCCCCACGGCGCGGGCCTACGTGCTGGACGGCGGCGCCATCGGCAATTGCAGCTTCGTCGCCATCCCCGCGAACGCCGCCGCGCCCGAAGCGGCGCAGGTCGTGGCCAACTTCCTGATGTCGCCGGAGGCGCAGGCCCACCAGGCCGGCATCGAGGCGACGGGCAGCGCCACCGTGCTGGACCTGCTCCGCCTGTCCGCCCCCGAACGCGCCGCATTCGAGGCCGCGGCGCGCGCCCCGGGGATGCTGGGCGCCGCCGAGCTGGGCCGCATCATGCCGGAACCGCACCCGTCCTGGATGGTGCGCGTCGCCGCGGAGTGGGAGCGCCGCACAAGCAGCGGCTGACCGCGCACCATGCGCGCCCTTCGCCCCATGCGGGCGCTGCCCGTCCTGCTAGCGGCGGGCGCCGTGGCGGTGCCGGTGCTGGCGGGGCTGCTGGGCACGGTGCTGCCGGCCTTCGGGCTGCTGCCGGCGCTGGGGGGCCGGACGATCAGCCTCGACCCCTGGCGGGCGCTGCTGGCGCAGCCCGGCCTTGGCGCGTCCGTGCGGCTGACGCTGGTCTCGGGGTTCGGGGCCACGCTGCTGTCGCTGGCGGCGGTGGCGCTGTTCTGCGCCGCGGCCCACGGTACCCGGGCGTTCCGCTGGGTGCAAGCCGCGCTGGCGCCGGTTCTGGCCGCGCCGCACGCGGCGGTCGCCATCGGGGCGCTGGCCCTGCTGGCGCCAAGCGGCCTCCTGGTGCGGCTGGTGTCGCCCTGGGCGACGGGATGGCGCCAGCCGCCGGACATCGCCACGGTGGGGGACGCATGGGGCGTGTCCCTCGTGCTGGGCCTGGCGCTGAAGGAGGCGCCATACCTGCTCCTGATGGCGGTGGCCGCGCTGGACGGCCTGCCCGCGGCACGGCTGATGGCCGCCGCCCGCACCTTGGGGCAGCCCGCGCCGGTGGCGTGGCTGAAGGCGGTGTTCCCCGCGGTTTACCGCCAGCTCCGCCTGCCCGTGCTGGCGGTGCTGGCCTACGCGATGTCGGCGGCGGACACGGCCCTGCTGCTCGGCCCCACCAGCCCGCCGCCGCTGGTGGTGCTGGTGGTGCGTTGGTTCTTCGATCCCGACCTGCTGCGCGTGTTCCCGGCGGCCGCGGCGGCCTGCCTGCTGCTGTTGCTCACGCTCGGCGCGGCGCTGGCCTGGCTCGTGGGGGAGCGCGCGGTGGCTGCGCTCGGCCGGCGCTGGGCGGCGTCGGGCCGCGGCGGCGGCGCGGCACTCGTGCGCGGAGGCGGCCTTGCGCTGCCCGCGCTGCTCGCCTTGGCGCTGCTGAGCCTGGCCGCCGCCGCCCTGTGGTCCGTGGCCGGGCCGTGGCGCTTCCCGGACGCGCTGCCGCAGGCGCTGGACGGACGGACCTGGAGCGCGCAGGCGGGGGGCTTGCTGGACCTGTTCCGCACGACGCTGGTGGCCGCCCTGGCCTCCACGCTCCTTGCGCTGCTGCTGTCCGTGGCCGCGCTGGAAGCGGGGGCGCGGCACGGCCCGGCGGCACGGACCCGCTGGCTGGCCCTGCTGGCGCTGCCGCTGCTGCTGCCGCAGGCGGGCTTCCTGTTCGGCGTGCAGGTGGCGCTGCTGGCCCTGGGCCTGGATGGCGGCTGGGCGGCGCTGGTCTGGGCGCACCTGGTCATGGTGCTGCCCTACGTGCTGCTGACCCTGCGCGGCCCGTGGGCGGCGCTGGACCCGCGGCTGCCGCGCGTCGCGGCCTGCCTGGGCGCCGGGCCGGACCGGGTGCTGCTGCTGGTCAAGCTGCCGGTGCTGCTGCGCCCGCTGCTGGCAGCGGCGGCGGTGGGCGTTGCAGTCAGCGCCGGGCAGTACCTGACCACGCTGTTCGCCGGCGGCGGACGCATGGCGACCCTGGCGACCGAGGCCGTGACCCTGGCCTCCGGTGGGGACCGGCGCGTGCTGGGCGTTTACGCGGTGGTGCAGGCCGGGGTGCCATTGGCGTTCTACGCCGCGGCGGTGCTGCTGCCCCGCCTGGCATGGCGGCGCCGGGCGGCGCTGCGCGGCGCATGACGGGGGCCGGCGCATGGCGCCCCGCCCGCCTGCCTTGCGCTGCCGCGCCGCTCGGCCCCATGCCGGAGCGCCCGTCACCGCGCTGCCTGCGGGCCGCCAGGCACCCGGAGCCGCCGGCGTGACCGCGTCCGCCCCGGCCCTGCTGCTGCAGGGCGTGACCGTGCTGGCCGGCGGCCGTCCCCTGTTCGCCCCCGTCACGCTGGAAATACCTCCTGGCCGCGCCGCCACGCTGATGGGGCCGAGCGGCAGCGGCAAGTCCAGCCTGCTGGCGCTGGTGTCCGGCACGCTGGACCCCGCGCTGCGCGGCGCAGGGCGGGTGCTGCTGGGCGGCGCCGACGTGACGGACCTGCCGGCGGAACGGCGCGGCATCGGCATCCTGTTCCAGGACGACCTGCTGTTCCCGCATCTGTCCGTGGGCGCCAACCTCCTGTTCGGGATGCCCCCTGGCCCGGCACGGCGCGCCAAGATGGAGACGGCGCTAGCGGGGGCGGAGCTGCCGGGCATGGCCCGCCGCGACCCGGCAACCCTGTCCGGCGGGCAGCGCGCCCGCGTGGCGCTGCTCCGCGCCCTGCTGTCCGAACCCCGCGCCCTGCTGCTGGACGAGCCGTTCAGCACCCTGGACGCCGCCCTGCGCGGCCGCTTCCGCCGCTTCGTGCTGGACCGCGCCGCCGCGGCTGGGTTGCCGGTGCTGCTCGTGACGCACGATCCCGAGGATGCCGACGCAGCTGGCGGCGAGGTGATGCACCTGCGGCCGTCAGCCCAGTAGCGCCCCACCCCTAGCCGGCGGGCACCCGGACCAAGCCGGGCTGGCCCGAAGCCGCGGGGCATGTCCGGGTCCGCGGCGCATGGGCCTGGGTCGCGTCTGCCGCCCGTAGGCGGCTCCGCACGGGAAGCGCGGGGCCGGATGCGCCCGCTTCCGCTAGGTCCGCACCGGGAACCCCGGCTGCGGCTGCCAGGCGTCGCGTTGCCGGACGAAGGGCATGGCCAGCGACGGGCGCAGCCGGATCTCCCGCGGATCACGGTAGCCGGGCAGGCCCACCTGCACTTCCCCGTCCAGCGCATCCCGGCCCGGCGCATCCCGGCCCGGCGCGCCCGCCCGGAAGGTGCGGTGCAGGTGGTCCCACAGGCTCAGCCCGCTGGACCAGTTGCTGCTGGTCTCCGCCCACACGGTGGAATGGTGGATGCCGTGCATCCCCGGCGTCGTCAGCACCCGGGACAGGCGCCGCTCCAGCCCCGGCGGCAGGCGCAGGTTGGAATGGTGGAACAGCACGGACACGAAGAAGAACGCCTGCCACGCCCGCAGCGCCCGCGGCGACACGCCCAGCAGCGCCACCTGCGCCGCCCGGTAGGGCACGGACACCAGCATGTCCGCGGCATGGAAGCGCAGGGCGGTGGTCGCATCCATGTCCAGGTCGGCGTGATGCACCAGGTGCAGGCGCCACAGGACCGGGACCTTGTGCGTCAGCACGTGCCAAAGGTAGATCGTGTAGTCCATCGCCAGCACCCCCGCGGCATCCCGCAGCCAGGCCGGGCCGGGCAGCCGCTGCACCAGGCCGCGGCCCCTGGCCGCCCGGGCGGCCAGCGGCCGGACGGCCGGCCCCTCGACCGCGGAGACCACGGCCATGCTGCACGCGCCCAGCACCAGGTTCCGGAGGGTGCGCGCCGGCTCGGACTGGGTCTGCTGCCGTAGCGGGGACCGGCGCTCCCCCACGAGTATCGCAGCCGCGGCGCCGATGGCGAGCATGGGAAGCAGCTTGATGGCCATGCCCGCCACATGCGCGGCCCGCGGCCCGGCGGCAAGGTGCCGGGGCGCGGCGGCATGACGCCGCGCGTGGTGCTGTTCACGCGCTGGCCGGCACCGGGCCGGGCCAAGACCCGCCTGATCCCCGCGCTGGGCGCGGACGGCGCCGCGGCGCTGCACCGGCGGCTGACGGAGCGTGTGGTGGCCGAGATGCGCGCCGCCGGGCTGCCGATGGAGCTGCGGGTTACGGGTGCGCCGCTGCCCGACTTCCGCACCTGGCTGGGCGCCGGGCCGGCGCTGGAGGACCAGGGCAGGGGCGGCCTGGGCGCCCGGCTGCGCCGCGCCGCCGCGCCGCCCGTGCTGCTCATCGGCGCCGACATCCCGGACCTGCGGGCCGGACACCTGCTGCAGGCCGCGTCGGCGCTGGAGGGCGCCCCCGCCGTCATCGGCCCGGCGGAGGACGGCGGCTACTACCTGCTCGGCCTGCGGGAGCCGATGCCGTGGCTGTTCGGCGCGATGCCCTGGGGCACGGACGCGGTGTTCGCCCTGACGATGCGGCGCCTTGCCGCACGGGGCGTGACCCCGGCCCTCCTGCCGCCGCTGGCGGACCTGGACCGCCCCGAGGACCTTCTGCGCTGGCCGGCCCTCCTTCCATAGCCGCCGCCCTGGCCAGCCGCAGGTCGCGCCCCGCTGCCCAGGCCCATATGGGGCGGGTGCGGCCATGTCCGGCAGCCCGGAGAAGCAGGATGCGTTGGACCCACGACGTGATCGTCATCGGCGCAGGCGCCGCCGGGCTGACCGCGGCCGGGGGCTGCGCCCGCCTGGGCCTGCGCGTCGCGCTGATCGAGCGGGACCGCATGGGCGGCGAGTGCCTGAACACCGGCTGCGTGCCGTCCAAGGCGCTGATCGCCGCGGCGCGCCGGGCGCACGCGATGCGCGGAGACGCGATGGGCGTGGCCGCGTCCGGCGCCGCCGTCAGCTTCGCGGGCGTGCGCGCCCACGTGCAGGCCGCCATCGCCGCCATCGCGCCGCACGACTCCGCCGAACGGTTCGCGGCGTGGGGCGTGGAGGTGATCCAGGGCGACGCCCGGCTGACGGCCCGGTGCGAGGTGACGGTCGCCGGACGGCGGCTGCGGGCGCCGCGGATCGTGCTGGCCACCGGGTCCCGCCCGCGGGTGCCGGACATCCCGGGGCTGGCGGGCGTGCCCTACCTGACGAACGAGACGCTGTTCGGCCTGCAGGAGCTGCCGCGGCACCTGGTGGTGCTCGGCGCCGGAGCGGTGGGGCTGGAGATGGCGCAGGCGTTCCGCCGGCTGGGATCGGACGTCACGGTGCTGGACGCCGGACCCGCCCTGCCGCGCCACGACCCCGACGCCGTCGGCCTGGTGTTGCAGGCCCTGAAGGCGGACGGCGTGCGGCTGCACCTGGGCGCGGAGCCGGTGCGCGTGGCCCCGGCCGGGGACGCCCTGCAGGTCGGGCTGGCAGGGGGCGGCATGGTGGAGGGTAGCCACCTGCTGGTGGCCGCGGGGCGCCAGCCCGGCCTGGACGGCCTGGATCTGGAGGCGGCGGGGGTCGGGGCCACGGCGGCCGGCATCACGGTGGACCGCCGGCGGCGCACGACGAACCGCCGCATCCTGGCCATCGGCGACTGCCGGGACGGGCCGCGCCTGACCCACGCCGCAGGCTACGAGGGAGGGATCGCCACCATGGCCATCGGGTTCGGCCTGCCCGCCCGGGCGGACTACCGCGCCCTGCCTCAGGTCATCTACACCGATCCGGAGCTGGCGCAGCTCGGCCTGACTGAAGCAGAGGCGCGCGCCCGCCACGGGCGGGTGCAGGTGCGGCAGGCGGAGTTCACGGACAACGACCGCGCCGTGGCGGACGGCGCGGCGGCGGGCTTCGCCAAGCTGGTGCTCGTCCGCGGCAAGGTGGCGGGCGTGACGATGGCCGGCGCGGGGGCGGGCGAGCTGCTGCTGCCCTGGACGCTAGCGATGCGCGGCCGGGCCTCGCCCTGGGCCATCGGCGGCGCGGTCGTGGCGTATCCGACGCGGTCGGACATCTCCAGGGACTTGGGGTTCGCCGTGCACGAGGGCGCGGTGTTCGGCGCCGCGGCCCGGCGCTGGGCCTGCGGCCTGGCTGCGCTGCGCCGGCTGGTGGGCAGGCCGTAGAAGGGCGCTCCCGCCGGGTCCGGCGGTCCCGCCCGGACGGTCGCGCGGCGTTGACGCCCGGCCGTCAAAGGCCGGAGAAGCCCGCCCGCGCCACGCGGTAGTCCCACGTCCGGTCCTGCGGCAGGCCGGACAGCAGCATGGCACGGGCTTGGTCAACCTCGCCCGGCGTCAGGTAGGACGGCTCCCCCAGCGGCAGCATCCGCAGCAGCGCCTCCGCGTTTTCCTTCAGGTAGATGGACACGAACACCGCCTCCCGCAGCGACGCCCCGGCGCAGGTCGCACCGTGCCCGCGCAGCAGCACGCACCGCTCCGGCCCCATCGCTCGCGCCATCGAGTGTCCCTGCGCCATCGTCTCGACCAGCATGTTGGTGTCGCCGAACTCGGCCTGGCTGTCCCACACCGGCACCTCGTGCCCGATCACCGACGCCATGTGGAACACCGGGCGCAGCCTGACCCGCCCGCCCGTGAAGGGCAGCACGGCCCGGGCATGATGATGCGTGACGGCCTGCACGTCCGGCCGAGCCATGTACACCGCGCCGTGCAGCGCGCGCTCCCGGTACATGGCCCGGCCCCGCTGATCCAACGGCTCCCCATCAAGCGTGAACTCCATCAGGTCGTCGCGCGTGACCATCTCCGGGCTGCGCGACCGCGACAGGAAGTAGCGCCCGGGGTCGAGCGGATGCCGCGCGCTGACGTGCCCGAAGTCGTCAATCACGTCCTCCCGCGCCAGGATGCGGTTCGCAAGGACAAGCTGTGTCAGCACGTTGGCAACAACCGGGTCCACCCCCCGCTACTCCGCCGCAGCCTGCGCCATCTCGCGCTCCGTCTCGTCCTCCTCCAGCCCGCCCAGCATCGCGCGCTCCTCGTCGGAGGCGCCGAGCGTCCGCCAGTCCTCCGTCTTGGGCACCAGCCCCTGGTAGGACCGCAGCTTGGCCTGCGGCAGCCGCGGTTCGGACAGGCCGATGGGGTCGGCCCCCGCCTCGTGCCGGGCCGCGGCGTCCAGCATCAGGCGGCGGAACTGGATCACGGCGATGTCGCTGGCACCCAGCCGCTCGCTCGTGCGGTCGGCAATCGCGCCCATGCTCTCCCACATCGCGATGTCCTGGTTCGGGATGCCCGGCAGGCCCGTGAAGCTGCCGTTCCGCATCGCCGCCCGGTCCTGCAGGTAGTTGTTGCCGGCGTGGCGCAGCGCCGGGCGGAAGTCGCGGTCCAGGTCCACGCCCACCTCCGCCACGCAGAACTTGCGCCAGGCGTCCGTGCCGATGCAGGTGGCCGGGTCGCCCCAGGCGATGAAGTGGAAGTAGCAGCTGGTGTCGTCCTTCGGCACGATCACGCTGGCGACGTTGTAGCTGCTGTTGGGCGGGATCAGCGCCGTGAAGGGCGCGACGTAGGTGGTGATCCGCACGTAGTCCTGCGCCGCCGCGTTCATGATCGGCCGGCGTATGGCGGCGTAGCGCATCCCGTAGCCGGTCAGCTGCACCTGGATGCGCGGCGACTTGTCGGTGGACGGGCGCGTCCAGTGCGTGTCCAGCGCGCCCGCGGACGCCACCCGCGCCGGGCGCATGTCGGACGAATGCAGGCTGCTGCTGTGGGCGGAGTCGATCTGCCCCTCCATCACCTGCGCCCAGTTGCAAGGGAGGTCCATGCGCACGACCGACACCTGTTCGGCCCCCGTGGGCGCCCAGGGCGGCGGCTCGAAGGCGGGCATCGCCGCCGGCGGCCCCATATAGACCCACACGAAGCCGCCGGCCTCCTGCACCGGATACGCCGTGTGCTTCACCCGGTCGGCGAAGCCGCTCTCCCGCGGTTCGGACGCCATCTCGACCACGTTGCCGGCCACGTCGAACTTCCAGCCGTGATACAGGCAGCGCAGCCCGCACTCCTCGTTGCGCCCGAACACGAGCGACGCCTTGCGGTGCGGGCAGAACTCGCCCAGCACGCCCAGCCGGCCCTGCGTGTCGCGGAAGGCAACCAGGTCCTCGCCGAACAGGCGCAGGCGGATGGGGTCGCCGTCCTGCTCGGCCACCTGCTCGGACAGGGCCGCCGGGACCCAGTGGCGGCGCATCAGCCGGCCCATCGGGGCGTCGCCCACGACGCGGGTCAGCAGCACGTTCTCCTCGGCGGTCAGCATGGCGGTGCTCCACGGACGGGATGGTTAGGTGGCTAAGGATACGGTTGCGGCCAGGCGGTGTCCACGCCCTTGCGAAAATTTCCTTAGCTGCCTAAGTGTCCCGCCGGACGGGATAGGGGGTGCGGCGTGGACGAAGGCAGCATGATGACCCTCCGGGTCGAGCGCTCGGTGGCCGCAGCCGACGGCATCCAGTTGTTTGAGTTCCGTGACCCGGCAGGCGCCCCCTTGCCGCCCTTCGCGCCCGGCGCGCACCTGGCGGTGCAGGTGCCCAGCGGCGCCATCCGCACCTACTCCCTGTGCAGCAGCCCGGCGGACCGGGACCGATACCTGATCGCGGTCAAGCGCGACCCCGCAGGCCGCGGCGGCTCCGTCAGCCTGGTGGACGGCGTCAAGCCCGGGGACCTGGTGCAGGTCTCCGCGCCGCGCAACCTGTTCGGCCTGGTGGACGGCGCGCCCGGCTACATCTTCGTCGCCGGCGGCATCGGCATCACGCCCATCCTGTCCATGATCCACCACTTGCAGGGCACCGGGGGGGTGCCCTTCCACCTCTACTACCTGACCCGCAGCCCCACAGGGTCGGCCTTCCTGCCGGAGCTGCAGGACCCGGCGCTGGCCGGGCACGTCACGATCCACCACGACGGCGGCGACCCGGACCAGGCCTTCGACCTGTGGCCGGTGTTCGAGGCGCCGACCAAGGCGCACATCTACTGCTGCGGCCCCCGCCCGCTGATGGACGCCGTGCGCGACATGACCGGGCACTGGCCGGACAGCGCCGTGCATTTCGAGGACTTCGGCTCCGACCTCGTGCGCCCGCGGGCGGACGACGCCCCGTTCACGGTCAGGCTGGCCCGGGGCGGCGCGGTGCTGCACGTGCCCGCCGGCGCCTCCATCCTGGAGGTCATGCGCGCCCAGGGCCGCCGCGTGCCCAGCTCCTGCGAGAGCGGCACCTGCGGCACGTGCAGGACCACGGTGCTGTCGGGTGAGGTGGACCACCGAGACCTCGTGCTGACCCCGGCGGAACGGCAAACCGCGATGATGGTCTGCGTCTCCCGCGGCAAGGGCGAACTGGTCCTCGACGCATGACGGACGGCCCGGGCGGCAGCAGCCCAGAGGACGGACGAACCGGCACTGTCCGCTTGGGCGTGGCCGGGCTGGGACGGGCCTTCATCCTGATGCTGCCGACCCTGGCCCAGCACCCGCGCCTGCGCCTCGCCGCCGCCGCGGACCCCCGCCCGGCGGCGCGCGCGCGCTTCGCCCAGGAGTTCGGCGCGCGCGCCTACGACACGGTGGAGGCCATGTGCGCCGACCCCGCGCTGGACGCGGTCTATGTCGCCACCCCGCACGGGATGCACCTCCGGCACGTCCGCGCCGCCGCGGCGGCCGGCAAGCATGTGCTGGTCGAGAAGCCGATGGCCCTGACCCTCCCGGACTGCCAGGCGATGGTGGACGCCGCCGCGGCCGCCCGGGTGCATCTGCTGGTCGGGCACAGCCACAGCTTCGACCTGCCCTACCTGCACGCGCGCCGGCTGATCCGGGCCGGGACGTTCGGCCGGGTCCGCATGGTCCACGCCGCCAACTACACCGACTTCCTGTATCGCCCCCGCCGCCCGGAGGAGTTGGACACCGCCCAGGGCGGCGGCGTGCTGTTCAGCCAGGCGCCGCACCAGGTGGACGTGGTGCGCCTGCTGGCGGGCGCCCCGGCAACCAGCGTCCGCGCGATGGCCGGCGCCTGGGACCCGGCCCGCCCGACCGAGGGCGCCTACGCCGCCCTGCTCGCCTTCAAGGGCGGGGCCTTCGCCAGCCTGTCCTACAACGGCTATGGCCGCTTCGACACCGACGAGCTGCAGGGTTGGGTCGGCGAGATCGGCTGGCCGCGCGGTCCCGGCGACTACGGCGCGGCCCGGCGCCGCCTGCGTGGGGCCGCCTCCCCGGCGGACGAAGCGGCGCTGAAGGACCGGCGGGCCTACGGCACGGCAACGGACAGCGGCGCCCAGTCCCCGCCGCCGCCCGCGCACAACCACTTCGGCCTGGTGATCGTGTCCTGCGAGCGCGCCGACCTGCGCCCCTTGCCGAACGGCGTGATGATCTACGGGGACGAGCGCCGGCTGGACCCGCTGCCCGCCCCCGCCGTGGCCCGGGCGGAGGTTGCGGACGAGCTGGCCGACGCCGTCCTGCTGGGCCGCGCGCCGCTGCACTCCGGCGCATGGGGCCTGGCAACGACGGAGGTCTGCCTGGCGATGCTGGACTCGTCGCGGACAGGTCGTGAGGTGGCGCTGCACCACCAAGAAGGCTGACACCAACCGCCGGAAGCTTCAACGTATGGTATCCCGCTGGATGTAGGGCGGAAAAGCGTCAGCGCCTTCCGCCACAAGCCGGCACCCGCCTGCGGCGGACGGCGCTGCGCTCATCGGCCCTACCCCGTCCGCAGCCGGGCACAGGTCAGAACCTTCGACCGTGACCCGTCATTGCGAGGGGCGCAGCGACGCGGCAATCCAGAGGCGGCAAGCGCAGTCCTATCCCCTCGGCATCGCCGCACCGACGGATGTCCACCGGCCAGCGTCGAAGGCGGCTGGCATGACCCGGCCCGCCGCGCGCGGCCTCTACCGCGAGGGGTCGCCATCCCTGCGCGGCGTGCTGGCCGCCGCGGCCAGTGCCGCGATCACGTCGGTCTCCGCCAGCGCCGCCGAGCCGTAGCGCGGCTGGGTCGTGACCAGCGGTGCCGGCGCGTCGTGCGGATGGTAGATTTCCAGGAAGTAGCGGCCCGACGCGGGGTCAAGCACGGGCTCGATGCGTATCAGCGGCATGGGTGCATCAAGGGCATGGGTCCTCCTCTGGGGCGCCCGGTGCGCCAGCGGCAAGCGCATCGCCGAGGTTGCGCTGCATGTCGCCGAGCAGCCGCAGCAGCAGGGTCACCTCCGCCGGCGGGATGCCCTGCACGGCCTCCTCGACCACGGCGATGGCGCCGGGCAGCAGCAGCGCCTCCAGGCCGCGCCCGCGCTCCGTCAGGAACACGTTGATCTTGCGCCGGTCCCCGGCGTTGCGGACCCTGTGCACGATGCCGGCGCGCTCCATCGCCATGATAGCGGACAGCGTCGTTGGCTCCATCGTGCCGATGCGGTTGGACAGCTCGCGCTGGGTGATGCCGTCCTCCTCCCAAAGCACCCGCAGGAAGTACCACATTCCCAGCGTCACCCCATGCCGGCTGATGCGCGCCTGCAGCGCCCGCTGGATCAGGCGGTGCGTGATGCGTACCTGGTAGCCGACGCTGGCCTCCAGCGGCAGCTTCGGGCGGGATGCGGGCATGCGGGGCGGGACGGTCTGGGCGGCTGCGGCCATTGCCGGCAGGATGCACGAGAAGCCCGCCGCGGTCGAGGCGGGGGTTGCGCCTGCTTCCTTCCCACCCGCCTTGCGGAGCACCGGGACGAAAGTTAGTGTCCTAACCAACCAGGCCGCGCAACGGCCCGCACCGCACCCCCCGGGAGGTCCCATGGCCAGCCGTCCGCCGCTCCGCACGCTCGCCCTGGTCCTGGCCGCCCTCCTGGCCCCCTGGCAACCCGCCCGCGCCGCCGATCCCGTCGTCATCAACGTCGTCCTCCCCCTGACGGGCGGCGGCTCCTTCCTGGGCCAGCAGGAGCAGGCCAGCCTGCAGCGCGCCGAGGCCGTCATCGCCGAGGCCGGCGGCATCGGCGGCCGCCCCGTCAAGTTCGCCTTCCACGACGACCAGAGCAGCCCGCAGGTCGCCGTCCAGCTCGCAACCCGCCTGATCGCCGCCAAGCCCAACGTCATCCTCGGCTCCGGCCTGGTCGGGATGTGCAACGCCATGGCCCCCCTGATGCGGCGCGGCCCCGTCATGTACTGCTTCTCGCCCGGCGTGTATCCCGAACCCGGCAGCTTCATGTTCAGCTCCGGCGTCTCCACCAAGGACCTCGCCGCCGCCCTGCTCACCTATTGGCAGGCCCGCGGCATCACCCGCATCGGCGTCGTCACCAGCACCGACGCCAGCGGCCAGGACGCCCTCCGCAACATCCAGGAACTGGCCGCCAAGCCCGAATTCGCCGGCATCACCCTGGTCGAGCAGCAGCGCTTCAACCCCAGCGACGTGAGCGCCGCCGCGCAGATCGAGCGCATCAAGGCCGCCAACCCGCAGGCGGTCATCGCCTGGTCCACCGGCAGCGCCGTCGGCACCCTGTTCAAGGCCATCACTGCCGCCGGGCTGGACGTGCCGGTGGCCACGACCAACGGCAACATGACTTACGCCCAGATGCAGGCCTTCGCGGCCTTCCTGCCGCGGGAGCTGTATGTCCCCTCGGCAGAATGGCCGCAGCACGCCGGCCGGACGCTGCCCGCCGGGGTGGAGGACGCGCAGGCCAGGTTCTTCGGCGCGTTCAAGGAGGGTGGCCCGAAGCCCGACGCCAGCAGCACCTTCTCCTGGGATCCAGCCATGCTGGTGGTCGCCGCCCTGCGCGACGTGGGCGCGGACGCCGCGCCCGAGGCGCTGCGGGACCGGCTGGCCCGCACCGCGGGCTTCGCGGGCGTGAACGGCATCTACGACATGGCCCGCCTGCCGCAGCGCGGCCTGGACCTGGACAGCGTCGTCGTCACCCGCTGGGACGCGCAGGCCGGGACCTGGGTGGTCGTCAGCAAGCCGCGCGGAGCGCCGGCGGGCTGACGCCCCGGCATGTCCAGCTTCCTGCAGATACTGGTCGGCGGCGTGATGCAGGGCGCGATCTTCGCCCTCGTGGCGCTCGGCTTCTCCCTGGTCCACCGCGTCACCGGTATCGTGAACCTCAGCCAGGGCGCGTTCTGCGTCGTGGGCGCGCTGGTGGCCTATACGCTGCAGGTGCAGTGGGGCCTGCCCGCGGCACTGGCGGTGCTGGGCGGGGTGCTGGCGACGGCGGGCGGCGGCGCGGTGATCGGCGCGGTGGCCTTCGTGCCCGGGCTGGGGCGGCTGTCCAACAGCAACATGCTCATGCTGACCGCCGGGCTGCTGACGCTGCTGGAGGGGCTGGTCCTGCTGGCGTGGGGCAGCCAGCCCTATGCGCTGCCGGCCTTCACCGGGGAGCAGCCGCTGCCGGTCGGCGGCGTGCTGGTGCCCAGCCAGGGACCGTGGGTGCTGGGCGCGCTGGCGCTCGTGGTCGCCGGGCTGTGGTGGCTGCTGGCGCGCACCGCGTTCGGCCGCGCCCTGCGCGCCTGCGCCGAGAACCCGCAGGCCGCGGCGCTGATGGGCATCGGCGTGCCCGGCATGATGCTGTTCTCCTTCACGCTGGCCGCGGGGCTGGGGGCACTGGCCGGCATCGTGATCGCGCCGGCCACCAGCCTGCAGTTCGACACGGGGCGGCTGTTCACGGTGTCCGGCTTCACCGCAGCCGCCATCGGCGGCATCGGCAGCCTGCCCGGCGCCGTCGCGGGCGGGCTGCTGCTGGGCGTCGTGCAGCAGTTGGCCACGGCTTACGTCAGCTCCCTGTTCAGCGGCGCCGTTGCCCTGGGCCTGCTGCTGGCCGTCCTGGTGCTGCGCCCCGGCGGGCTGCTCGGCGCCGGCGCGGCCCGGCGCGAGGACGTGCGGACCGAGGCCCGGGTCTGGTCCCGCGCCGCCCGCCTGCCGCCGCGCGCGGCCTGGACCGGCGGCGCCGTCCTGCTGGCCGCCGGCCTGGCCGTGCCCTGGGTGGCGGGGGAGGGGGAGCTGCTGTCGTCGCTGGTCATCGCGCTGATCCTGTATGTCGCGCTGATCGGGCTGGACGTGCTGATGGGCTATGCCGGGCAGGTCAGCCTGGGCCAGGGCGGCTTCATGGCGCTGGGCGGATATGCCGCGGCCTGGCTGGCGGTGGCGCACGACGTGCCGCCGGTGCTTGGGCTGCTGGCCGGCATGGCGCTGGCGGTGGCGTGCGCGCTGCTGCTGTCGCTCGTCACGCTGCGGCTGCGGGGGCTTTACCTGGCGCTGGCGACGCTGGCGTTCGGGCTGCTGGTGGAGGGCTGCGCGGTCGGCTTCGACGGCATGACCGGCGGGCCGTCCGGGCTGGTGGGCATCCCCCCGTTCAGCGTGGGCGGGTTCGAGTTCGACACGCCCACCCGCATGTTCCTGCTCGTGCTGGGGATCGCGGCGGCGCTGGTGCTGCTGGTGGCGGGCGCGGCCGCGTCGCCGTTCGGCCGGGCGATGCAGGCCGTGCGTACGGACCAGTTGGCCGCGGCCGCGCTGGGCATCCCCGTGGTGCGGGTGAAGCTGGCGGCGTTCACCTTCAGCGCGGCCACGGCGGCGCTGGCGGGCGGCCTGCTCGCGTTCCAGTTCCGCTTCCTCAGCCCCGACATGGTCGGCGCGTCGCGGTCGTTCGAGCTGGTCAGCATGATGGTCGTGGGCGGCGAGGGCACGGTGATCGGCCCGTTGCTGGGCGCCCTGCTCATCACCCTCCTGCCGACGGCGTCGCAGGCGCTGGCGACCTACAAGACCCTGGCGGTCGGGCTGCTGCTGGTTGTGTTCTTCCTGAAGCTGCCGGAGGGGCTGTTCGGCCTCCTGGTCCGCGGCCTGGCGCGGCCGGGGCGGCGGGCATGACCGGCGGCATCCCCATCCCGCACCGGTGCGGGCGCCGCCGCCCCGCGCCGCGCCGGGGATGCCCGGAACTGCGCGGGGGCTGCGCGGGTGGCCGCTGATCCCCCCGCCCCTGGCCCCGTCCCCGATGCCGCCCCCGCCCTGGACGTGGAGCAGCTCGACAAGCGGTTCGGCGGCCTGCACGCGACGCAGGGCGTCAGCTTCGCCGTCCCTGCCGGGTCGCTCTCGGCGCTGGTCGGCCCGAACGGGGCGGGAAAGACGACGCTGTTCAACCTCGTCACCAACCTGGTGCGGCCGGACAGCGGCCGGGTCCGCCTGTTCGGGCAGGACCTGGCGGGCATCCGGGGCGCCGGCGTCGCCGCGCTCGGCCTCATCCGCACCTTCCAGTCCGCCCGCGTCTTCCCCGGCATGACGGCGCTGGAGAACGTCATGGCCGGCGCGCACCGGTCCGCCAGCCGCGGCGTGTCCGGCAGCGTCCTGCCCTACGCCGCCTGGCTCCCCGCCGCGCGCCGGGCGGAGCGGGCGCTGCGGGACCGCGCTGCGGCCCTGATGGAGCTGATCGGCCTGCACCGCTGCCAGGACGCCCACGCCGCCGACCTGCCCATCGGCGCGCAGAAGCTGCTGGAGGTCGCCCGCGCCCTGATGGCCCGCCCCCGCCTGCTGCTGCTGGACGAACCCGCCGCCGGCCTGAACGACGCCGAAACCGCGGAGCTGGCCGCCCTGCTGCGCGCCGTCCGGGCAGGCGGCGTCTCCGTGCTGGTGGTGGAGCACAACATGGGCCTGGTCATGAACGTGGCGGATCAGGTGGTGGTCCTGGATGCCGGCCGGGTCATCGCCCGCGGCCCCCCGGCCGCCGTGCAGCAGGACCCGGCCGTGGTCGCCGCCTACCTCGGGGCCGACCCGGGCGCAGGGGCCGCCTGATGCTGGAGCTCCGCGCCCTGTCCGCCGGATACGGCCGCGTCGAGGTGCTGCGGCAGGTCTCGTTGCGCATCGCTCCCGGCGAGGTCGTGGCGCTGGTGGGCGCCAACGGCGCCGGCAAGAGCACCCTCGTGAAGGCCGTGTCCGGCCTGCTGCGCCCCACCGCCGGCGCGGTCCTGCTGGACGGGGCGCCGATCCACCTGCTCCCGGTGGCGGAGCGGGTCCGGCGCGGCATCGTCCACGTGCCCGAAGGCCGCCAGGTGTTCGCCGGCCTGACCGCGCGCGAGAACCTGCGCCTGGGCGCCTACCTGGACCCCCGGGACATGGACGCGCGCATCGCGGACGCCTGCGCCTCCTTCCCGGACGTGGCGGCCCGGCTGGACGCGCCGGCGGGCGCGTTCTCCGGCGGGCAGCAGCAGATGCTGGCCATCGCCCGCGGCCTGATGGCCCGGCCCCGCCTCCTGCTGCTCGACGAACCCAGCCTGGGCCTGTCCCCCATGCTGGTCGCCGACGTGTTCCGCCTGATCGCGGCGCTGCGCACCCGCGGCGTCGCCGTGCTGCTCGCCGAGCAGAACGCCCGCGCCGCCCTGGCCATCGCCGGCCGCGGCCTGGTGATCGAGAACGGGCGCGTCGCGATGGAGGGCACGGGCCGGGAGCTGCTGGACAGCCCGGAGGTCGCCGCCCGCTACCTGGGCACCGGCGCCGCGACCGCCGTGTCGGACGAGGAAAGCCGCCGGCTGGCCGCGCAGTTGCGGACGCTGGTGTTCGGGGAGGAATAGGAAATGCCGAAGCTGCCGGTCACGCTGGCCTGCTGGGACTACGACCGCACGCGGGCGCTCGCGGACGGCACCGTGCAGCCCGACGGCATCGCGCTGAACTACCTGAGCCTGCCGGTCGAGGAGACGTTCTTCCGCATGGCCCGCTTCCAGGAGTTCGACGCCTGCGAGATGTCGCTCAGCTCCTACTGCGTGACCCTGATGCGCGACGACCCGCCCTTCATCGCCATCCCCGTCTATCCCAGCCGCTTCTTCCGCCACGGCTGCATCTTCGTGAACGCCGATGCCGGCATCTCCGAGCCGTCCCACCTGATCGGCAAGCGGGTGGGCGTGCCGGAGTACCAGATGACGGCGCCGGTTTGGATACGCGGCATCCTGGCCGATGAATACGGCGTGGCGCCCGGCAGCGTCGAATACTTCACCGGCGGCCAGGAGGAGCCGGGCCGGACCGAGAAGCTAAAGCTCGACCTGCCCCCTGGCATCCGCGTGACCCCCATCGGGCCGCAGCAGACCCTGGCGCGCATGCTGGCCGACGGGGAGCTGGACGCCTTCCACACCGCCCGCGCCCCCAGCACCTTCTACACCGAGCCGCACCGCGTCCGCCGCCTGTTCCCGGACTACCCGGCGGTGGAACGGGACTACTTCCGGCGCACCCGCATCTTCCCGATCATGCACGTCATCGCGCTCCGCCGGGACATCTACCGCGCCAACCCCTGGATCGCCACCAGCCTGCTCAAGGCGTTCGCCGCCAGCCAGCGCATCACCTACGAGGGCCTGCAGGTCACGGCGGCGCTGAAGACCATGCTGCCCTGGCAGGTCGCGGCAGTCGAAGAAGCCCGGCGCGAGATGGGCGACGACTGGTGGAGCTACGGCCTCCCCGCCAACCGCCACGTCCTGGAAACCTTCCTCCGCTACCACCACGAGCAGGGCCTCTCCCGCCGCCTGCTGCGTCCGGAGGAGCTGTTCGCGCCGGAAACGCTGGAGGCGTTCAAGATATAGGCGCCCGGTATCCAGGCGCCCGGTATCCAGGTGCCCAGGCCAGGTGCCCAGGCCAGGTGCCCGTCCCAGGGGACGCCACGGGTCCGTTCGGCTTGACAAGGTGCGAACCCGAATGGAAGGTTAGGAGACTAAGCAATCGAGGGGGAACGTCCGGATGCTGCGCCCGCTGCTGCGTCCTCTGCTGGCCGCCCTTGCCCTGCTGTGCGCCGCCATGCCGGCCTGCGCGCAGTTCTCGGTAGGGACGCTGCGGATCGGCGTGCTCAACAACCAGACCGGCGGCCTGGCCGGTCCCGCCGGCCTGGGGTCGGTCGTCGCCGCCCAGATGGCGGCCGAGGATTTCGGCGGCGCCGTCGCCGGCCACCCCATCGCAATCGTGTCGGCGGACCAGCAGAACAAGCCCGACGTGGCGCTCGGCATCGCCCGCCGCTGGTTCGACGAGGGCGTGGACCTCATCGTGGACCTGCCCAACACCGCCGTCGCCCTGGCCGTCACCAAGCTGGCGCGCGACCGCAACCGGATCGCCATCGTGGTCACGGCCGCCGCGTCCAACCTGACGGGCGCCGACTGCACCCCCAACAGCATCGCCTGGAACTACAACTCCTACGCCCTGGCCGGCGTGATCGGACGCGCCGTGGTGGCCGACGGCGGCGACACTTGGTTCCTGCTGTCCACCGACTACACCTTCGGCCGCACCATGGAGGCCGACCTGAAGGCCGTGCTGGCGGGAAGCGGCGCCCGCCTCCTGGGCAGCGTCGCCGCTCCGCAGGAGAACACGGACTTCGCCGCCTACCTGCTGCAGGCCCAGGCCTCCCGCGCCAAGGTGATCGGCCTCGCCAACGTGGCGTCCGACACCATCAACTCCATCAAGCAGGCGCACGAGTTCGGCATCGTCCAGGGCGGCCAGCGCATGGCGGCGCTGCTGTTCACCATCACCGACGTCCACGCGCTGGGGCTGGAGATGGCGGGCGGCCTGTATCTCGCGACCTCGTTCTACTGGGACCGCACGCCGGAAAGCCGCGCGTGGTCAGGACGCTTCTTCGCCCGCTACGGCCAGATGCCCAGCATGATGCAGGCCGGCGTCTATTCCGCCGTCACGCACTACCTCCAGGCGGTGGCCGCCACTGGCACCAACGCGGCCGGGCCGGTGCTGGCGGCGATGCGGGCCGCCCCCATCAACGACATGTACGCCCAAGGCGGACGCATCCGCCCGGACGGCCTGATGCTGCACGACATGTTCCTGGCGCAGGTGAAGACCCCGGCGGAAAGCCGCGGCCCCTGGGACTACTACAAGATCATCGCCACCGTGCCGGGGGAGCAGGCGTTCGGCCCGCTCTCGGCCAGCGCGTGCCCCCTGACGAAGGAGTAGAGCCATGCGGACCCTGCCCAGCACCGTCGCCGACATCCTCGCCTCTCCGACCCGCCGCGGCCTGCCGCGCCCCGTCGCGCACCCGCCCGCCGCCATCGGCGACCACATGCAGGGCCTGGACAACTTCACCCGCGTCTTCGCCATCCGCCCCGGCGACCACGTCGTCATGCTGACCGACCCCCTGCTGGACCCCCGCGTCATCCAGGCCGTCCAGGGCCTGGCCCGCGGACGCGGCGCAACCTTCATCTCCTACATGGGCGACAGCACCCGCTACGTGACCGTGCCCGACGAAGCCAAGGCGCTGCTGGAGCGTGCGACCTTCGTCGTCTCCACCTGGTTCGCCTCCGTCCTGGACCCCTTCTGCATCGGCCTGCGCCGCCAGAAGGGCCAGCGCTGGGTCAAGATCACCTTCTTCCGCGACCTCGACCTGCTGCACACCCCCCAGGCCCGCTTCCCCATAGACCTGCTGGGCGAGATCATCCGCGCCACCAGCCGCCTGCTGCCGGAATCCGGGGACTTCGAGATGAAGATCACCGACCCCCGCGGCACCGACTTCCGCATTCCCTTCACCAATGCGATGCTGGCCACCATGCGCCGCCACAACCGCTGGCGCGGCCACAACCTCGCCGACACGGACGGCTGCTACGTCCACTACCTGCCCACCCACGGCCCCAACCTGTTCGAGCCGAGCATGGTCGGCCTGCAGCCCGACGAGAAGATCGGCATCAGCGGCACCATCTGGCCGCAATGGGCCGTCGGCTTCGACAAGCCGTTCGACCAGCCCCTCGGCGTCGAGTTCCAGGATGACGAGGTCGTCGCCGTGCACGGGGACGGCTGGGAGGCCGGCGTGATGCGCGACTACCTGATCGGCGGCACGCTGGAGGAGCTGGGCTGCGGCCACAACCCGAAGGCGCCGCGCTTCGACATCTATCCCGCCGGCCCCAACTCCCCAGGTTCCCTGCACTTCGGCATCAACGCCCTGAAGCCCAGCGAATACCTGCGCCGCGTCATGCCCAACTGGGAGGAGCCGCACATCCACATGGACCTCGTGACCTTCGACGGCACGGTGACGGCGGGCAACCGGGTCATGGTGGATGGCGGATTCCTGCTGTCGCTGGACGACCCGGCGGTGCTCGCCATGGCCGAGACCTACGGGGACCCGGTGGAGCTGCTGCAGTCCTATCCCGTGTAGGGCCGCCTCTTATGAGATTCGACCTCGCATGAGGTTTGACCCTGCATGGGATCGGGCCTGTGCGAGATGGGGCCTGGCCTGAACGGCCCGGACCCGCACATCAGCCGCTTCCACCGGACCCCCCGTGCCGGCCCGGGGCCAGGGTGGGCGGCCATCGGCAGCGCCTCGGCGTGCCGCCACCCCCGTTGCCGGGCCGGCAGCCCCCTACGCCCGCACCAGCTTGATCCGCTTGCCGTCCACCCCCAGCGTCACCCGCCCGGCCTTCAGCAGCAGCGCGTCCTCCCCGAACACCTCGCGCCGCCAGCCATGCAGCGCCGGCACGTCCGGCTCGTCCTCCGACGCCAACCGGTCCAGGTCGGCGCCGTTCGCCAGCAGCTTGGGCGCGACGTTGTGCGCCTCGCACTTCGCGGACAGCAGCACCTTCAGCAACGACACCAGCGCCGGCGACGCCTTGGGGCCGTCGCTGCGCCCAGGCGCCTCGGGCAGCGCATCCTCCGGCAGCGCCGCCGCGGCCTGCAGCGCCGCCAGCAGCCCGGCGCCGCTCTTGCCCTCCGCAAACCCCCGCGTCACCCCGCGCACGCGGGACAGCGCCTCGGCCGTCACCGGCGCCGTCGCGGCCAGTTCCAGCAGGCTCTCATCCTTCAGCAGCCGCCCGCGCGGAATGTTCACGCGCTGCGCCTCCCGCTCCCGCCACGCCGCCGCCGCCTGCAGCATCCCCAGCATCCGCCGGTTGCCCGTCCGCGGCCGCAGCCGCTCCCAGATGCCCTCGGGATCAGGCCGGTAGGTCTCGGGCCGGGCCAGCACCGCCATCTCCTCGGCAACCCACTCCGTCCGCCCATCCCGCGCCAGCCGCTCCCGCAGCCGCTCGTACACCCCGCGCAGGTAGGTCACGTCCGCCGCCGCATACGTCACCTGCGCCGCCGACAACGGCCGCGCCGACCAGTCGCTGAACCGGTGCGCCTTGTCGATGTGCCCCCCCGTCAGGCTCGACACCAGCGAGTCATACCCCACCTGGTCCCCGAACCCGGCCACCATCGCCGCCACCTGCGTGTCGAAGATCGGCGCCGGCACCTGCCCGAACAGGTGCAGGAAGATCTCCACGTCCTGCCGCGCCGCATGGAACACTTTTACAACCGCCGTATCCGCCAGCAGCTCGGCCAACGGCCCGAGGTCCATGCCCTCGGCTTCGGCGTCAATCACCGCAACGTCCGCAACCCCCGCCAACTGCACCACGCACAGCTCCGGGAAGTAGGTCCGCTCCCGCATGAACTCGGTGTCTATGGTCACGTAAGGCTCGGCCCGCAGCCGGGTGCACAGCGCGGCAAGGGCCTCGGTGTCCGTAATGAGCACCGGGTCGGCGAAGGTCTGGGTCGGACGGGGCATGTCGGCTTCTAGCCGCCGCGGCTTGACACCGCAAATAGGCGCGGTTTGTGTGCCCCACCTTTTCCAGGATACCGCCCGATGCACGCCTACCGCACCCACACCTGCGGCGCCCTGCGCGCCACCGACGCCGGACACCAGGCCCGGCTGTCAGGCTGGATCCACAGCAAGCGCGACCACGGCGGCCTGCTCTTCCTCGACCTGCGCGACCACTACGGCATCACCCAATGCGTCCTGCCCGCCGGCTCCGCCGGCTTCGCCACCGCCGATGGCCTGCGCGTGGAAAGCGTCGTCACCGTCACCGGCCAGGTCGTCCCCCGCAGCCCCGACACCACCAACCCCCGCCTGCAAACCGGCGAGATCGAGCTGCGGGTCGAGGCGCTGGAAGTCCAGTCCCCCGCCGACACCCTCCCCATGCAGGTCGCCGGCGACGAGAAGTTCCCCGACGACATCCGCCTGAAGTACCGCTTCATCGACCTGCGCCGCGATAAGGTCCATCGCAACATGATGCTGCGCGCCGGCGTCATCGCCAGCCTGCGCCGCCGCATGATCGAGGCCGGCTTCACCGAGTTCCAGACCCCCATCCTGACGGCCAGCAGCCCGGAAGGCGCGCGCGACTTCCTCGTCCCCTCCCGCAGCCACCCCGGCACCTTCTACGCCCTGCCGCAGGCCCCCCAGCAGTTCAAGCAGCTCGCCATGGTCGCCGGCTTCGACCGCTACTTCCAGATCGCCCCCTGCTTCCGCGACGAGGCCAGCCGCGCCGACCGCAGCCCCGGCGAATTCTACCAGCTCGACTTCGAGATGAGCTTCGTGACCCAGGAGGACGTGTTCGCCACCCTGGAGCCCGTCATGGCCGGGGTGTTCGGGGAGTTCGGCGGCGGCCGCACCGTGACGCCCACCCCCTTCCCGCGCATCCCCTACGAGGAGGCGATGCTGATCTACGGCTCCGACAAGCCGGACCTCCGCAACCCCCTGCGCATCGCCGACGTGACGCCGGCCTACGCCGGCTCGGGCTTCGGCCTGTTCGCCCGCATCGCCGCCTCCGGCGGCACCGTCCGCGCCATCCCCGCCCCGGGCGCCGGCGGTAAGCCCCGCGGCTTCTTCGACAAGCTGAACGAGTGGGCGCGCAGCGAAGGCGCCGGCGGCCTCGGCTACATCATCTTCGAGGAGGACGGCGGCCGCGGCCCCATCGCCAAGAACCTGGAGGCCGAGCGCATCGAGGCCATCCGCGTCGCCACCGGCGCCCAGCCCGGCGACGCCGTGTTCTTCGCCGCCGGCCAGCCGGATGAGGCCGCCAAGTTCGCCGGCCTGGTCCGCACCCGCCTCGCCCAGGAGCTGGGCCTGATCGAGGAGGACGCCTTCCGCTTCTGCTGGATCACCGACTTCCCGATGTACGAGCGGGAGGAGGAGACCGGGCGCATAGACTTCAGCCACAACCCCTTCTCGATGCCCCAAGGCGGCCTGGAGGCGCTCAATACCCAGGATCCCCTGACCATCAAGGCGTTCCAGTACGACATCGTCTGCAACGGCATCGAGCTGTCGTCCGGCGCCATCCGCAACCACCGCCCCGACGTGATGATCCGCGCCTTCGAGATCGCCGGCTACTCCGCCGCCGACGTGGAGGCCCGCTTCGGCGGAATGCTCGCCGCCTTCCGCTACGGTGCCCCCCCCCACGGCGGCTCGGCGCCGGGCATAGACCGCATGGTCATGCTCCTGGCCGACGAGCCCAACATCCGCGAGGTCATCCTCTTCCCCCTGAACCAGCAAGGCGAAGACCTGATGATGGGCGCCCCCGCCCCCGTGGACGCGGCGCGGCTGAAGGAACTGTCCCTGCGGCTGGACCTGCCGCCGAAGGCGAAGGCGGGATAGTCCGTCAGGCCATTACGGCGGCAGGGGCGTGCTGATCGAGCCAGGATAGGATCATAGGCTCGACGGCGCCCGGCTGCTCCAGATGTGGGAAATGGCCTGCTCCAGGGATGGCCTCGGACCGGAACGGCCCGGCGAACAGCCGCTCCTGACCAGTTGAGGCAGCGGGAAGCACGCATCCGTCCTGGTCGCCTGCGATGAAAAGGGTAGCGGTGGAAAGAGGCGCCTCGTCGCCGCCGAACGGCATCGCGCGGTAGTGCAGCAGGGGCGCAGGCCAACTGGCGCGCATGACCCGTTTGACCTCCGCCAAGTGGGCCTCGGGCGGCGTCCAGCCTGGGGCGGCCCAGCGGCGCCACAGCGTTCCGATGTAGGCGAAGCCGTCCCGCGACGCCCACCATTCGGACAGGCGCGGCACCTGGAACAGCATGGCGTAGCGGCTGCGCCACCACTGCCGGGGCAGGCGCCCGGTGTTGCGGAACACCGCGGCGGGGTGCCCGGCGGACAGTGTCACGGCCGCCTGTACGCGCGCCCCGGCCAGGGCCAAAAGGGCGTAGGCGGCAAAGGCGCCGTTGTCGTGCCCGACGACGCTGAACGGGCGTCCGGGCGCAAGGGCATCCGCAACCGCCAGGGCATCGGCGGCCATCACCCGGAACAGGTCGCGCCCGGGCGGCAGGTCAAGCGGGGAGGGCGCGTAGCCGCGGCACGACGGCGCAACCGCACGCCGCCCGGCTTCGGCCAGCCGCTTGAGCAGGCCATCGAAGGTCGAGGCCACGTCGGGAAACCCGTGGAGGCAGAGCACGAGCGGACCGTCCGCCGGCCCGGCGGTCCGCGCCGCAAACACGCCCCTTGGCGTCGTGATGACCGTCTCCGCAAAGTCCATGCCGGTAGCTCCCGGACGTGCAAACCATCCATGCCGGAACGGAAGCGCACGGTCGCAGGTTCCTGTGACGGTTGTGCGCCTCTGCCGGGTGGCGCGGCCCGTCCACTGCGCTTATGTGTCGGATGCCCTATCCGGAGTTCATGCGCATGGCCTTGCGCCACCTCGCCGCCGCCCTCGCCATCACCCTCGCCGCCGCCCCCGCGCTGGCCGCCGACCCCGTGCCCATGCTGGCGCACCGCGCGTCCTACAACCTCGTCATGGACAGCAGCAAAGGCGGCGAGGTCACCGCCGCCACCGGCAAGATGGACTACGAGCTGACCGACGCCTGCGAGGGATGGGCCACCCGCCAGCGCCTCGCCATGACCCTCACCAACCGCGACGGCCAGGACATCGAATCCGTCGCCGACTACGCGACGTTCGAGAGCAAGGACGGCCTGTCCATGCGCTTCCGCATGCGCCAGACCCTGGACACCGCCGTGACCGAGCAGATCGAGGGCACCGCCACCTTGGACTCCGCCGGCGGCCCCGGCACCATCCGCTACACCATGCCTGAGGCCAAGACGATGCCGCTCCCCGCCGGCACCGTCTTCCCGATGGGCCACACCGACGCGATCATCGCCGCCGCCAGCGCCGGCAAGCGCTTCATCGCCCTCCCGGTGTTCGACGGCACCGGGGACCGCGGCGTGCAGGACAGCTCCGTCGCCATCGCCGCCTGGGGGCCGGGCGGCGCGTCCACCTACCCCGCGCTGGCCGACATGGCCGCAGGCCGCGTCCGCATCGCCTTCTTCGACCGCGAGAAGGCCCCGGGCGCGCGGGAGCGCGTGGCGGGCAGCCCGGATTACGAGGTCGGCATGAAGTACTGGGCCAACGGCGTGTCCGACGACTTGCAGATGGACTTCACCGATTTCGTCATGCGCGGCAAACTCTCCGAGTTCACCCCCCTGGCCCCGCACTGCTGAGCAAGCCTCCGGAGGTCTGCGCAGGAATGGGGATTTCAGGCAGGCTGGTGCGGCCCGGCCGGAGGGCGTCCGCATGACAAGCCGCACCAGCGTGCCCAGGCCCGCGTCCTGGTCCCTGGCCGCCGCGCCCCGCCTGGATGGGCAAGCGGCCATCGTCACCGGCGCGACCGGCGGCCTGGGCTGGGAAGCGGCGCTGGGCCTCGCCCGCCAGGGCGCAACCACCATCCTGGCCGGCCGCAACCCGGTGAAGGGTGCTGACGCCTTGGCCCGGCTGCTGGCCCAGGCTCCCGGCGCCGCCGCGCGGTTCGAGCTGCTGGACCTGGCCAGCCTGGACAGCGTGGCCATGTTCGCCAGCCGGGTCGCCGCGGCTCACCCGGCCGTGGCCGTGCTGGTCAACAACGCCGGCGTCATGGCGCCCCCCCGGCGCCGCGTGACGGCGGATGGGTTCGAGCTGCAGTTCGGCACCAATTACCTCGGCCACTTCGCCCTGACGGCCCGGCTCCTGCCGGCGCTGCTGGCCTCCGGCGCCGCCCGCGTCGTCAGCGTCAGCAGCCTCGCGCATCGCCAGGCGAAGATGGACTTCGCCGACCCGCAAGGCGCGCGCTCCTACCGTCCCTGGGCGTCCTACGGCCAGAGCAAGCTGGCCATGCTGATGTTCGCCCGCGAGCTGCAGCGCCGCGCCACGGCAGCCGGCTGGCCCCTCCGCAGCGTGGCGGCCCACCCCGGCTGGGCCGTGACGGACATCATCAGCAACGGCCCCGGCGGGGGGTCGCCCGGCTTGAAGGAGGCCGTCATGCAAGGCGCCTTCCGCCTGTTCGGCCAATCCGCCGCCCGCGGCGCGCTGCCGATCCTCTACGCAGCCCTGGCGCCGGAGGCCGCAGGCGGCGGCTACTACGGGCCGGACGGCATCGGGGAGGTCCGCGGAGGGGTCGGCCCATCCCGCGTGATGCCCCAGGCCGCGGACCCGGCGGCGGCGGCGCGGCTATGGGACCTGTCGGAACGTGAGACCGGGGTGCGGTTCGGCCTTGAGGCGGCCCCGCCGGGCTGATGCCGCCCGCAACGCCAGCCGTCACCTGCCCCGGCCGTTCCGCAAGCGGCCCGTCATCGCGAAGCGCCCTTGCGCCGCGCCAGTCCCAGGGCCGCAACGCCGTGCTGGCGGCCTTGGCACCGCCGCCTCAGGACCAGCCGTCCAGCGCCGCGCCAGGCTTCGAAGATGCGGGGCCAGAAGCCGGAGCCGGAGCCGGCGCCGCCCCACCGGCAGGTCCGGCCGGGCTGGCCAATGGCGCCGCGGGCCGTCCGTGCCCCGCGCGTTCCCCCACCAGCCGTCCGCGGTTCAACACAACGGCGCGGTCGGC
>CAXUHB010000048.1:0-29067 GCA_964250755.1 uncultured Acetobacteraceae bacterium
ACTTTTGGACGCCGATCACCCCCTCAGGGGGTCAAACTTCCACGCCGATCTACACCCGGAACAGCACCCAATGTGCTCCCGTCGCCTCGGTTGCTCGCGGCGGCCCGGGTTCTGGTCGGCCTATCCTAGCGCGACCTGGCCCTCCGCGCCGACGTGCCTCGCACCTCGGTCGCCCGTTACGAGGCGAACCGGAGGGGCGTGTAGGCGGATACCCTGGACGCCATTCCCAAGGTGCTCCGGCATCTCGGGGTCTGCTTCGTCCCGGAGACTCCGGAGGTTGAGAAGGGCCTGCCGCTAGCGCGGGAGCGGGCCAGGGTAGAGCGTAGGGCCGGGCGCGGGCAGGGTACGCTCGCCGGTAAAGCGCCGGAGTTATGGGGAGTGCGGCAGCCGTTTCGGAACGTCTCGGGCAGTCCACCGGAACGGCCCGCCTTGGACCCTCCCGGCCCGCCCGGGAGAAGACAGCGTGGTGCCGATAACGGACCGGCGCTGGCCGGGGCGAACTCCTGGATATCTCGCATGGCGGGGCTGCCCCGCGTCGGCTCGGGTCGCGGCTTGCGCCGGGAGGCTATCCACCATGACGAACGGCTTCCTGGCGGAGTCCCACGACGACTGTTCGCCTCACGGTGTCACCGCGCGACACCGCGTTGTCGCGCGCGGCCCGGGTTCCGCTGCGGTGCGGGCGTTCCTCGAAGCCCGGGGTTGCGGCAAGCCGGGTGCCGATTACCCGCACCGCTACGGTCGCGGGGGACATTGCGGTCGCGGGCTGGATGGCCGACGGCATCCGCGACCGGCGCTCCCCGCACCCTTCTCGGGCTCGGTTCGCGGGTCCCGCAACGCTCTCCGGCGGTCGGCGCGTCGGGGCAGGCATCTGGCCCCTGTCATCTCGCGCTGGCGCGGACGGCACGGCGGGCCCGGACCATCGGGCGCTTCACCGCCCTGAAACATGTTTCAGGCGGGATTGCGCCGATCGGCCCGTGCGGGAGGCGATGACGGATTACCGCCTTGGAAGCAGTCGGAGCGGCTCGACATCGGGGAGCCTCCGGCAAACGTCGGCCGTGCAGTCCGCACCGTGCTCGGCGAGGAGACCGATCAGGTCGAAGTGCCGTATGCCATGCTTGCGCAGCAGTCGCCCTGTGGCGACCGCAGTACCCAGAAGGGACAAGGCCGGATGCGTCAATCCAGATCACGGGTTCGGCTCGGACACGGACCAAGCGCGCCTGGAGCACATTCCGGGCGACAAGCCGCTTCACCACGCGGTCTGAGGTGCGCAGTGCATTCGCGGCTGCCGCCATCGTCATGAATGAAGCCATTCCCGCCTCGGCTGCGAGCGCCTCCTTGTAACCTTCCCTGTCGAAGAGGAACCTGGCGAGACCCGTGGACGAGGGGTCGATCGCAGCCGGGGCCAGCCCGCTATTCACGAGGAAGGCCAAGACCTCCGGCATCTTCCAATCGGTGATGCGCCCCAGGTCCCTGGCCGTCCTGAGCGCCGGATGGCTCGCGTTGCTGAAGCCGGGCAGGGTGGCTGCACAGGCATTGGCCGCGAGGTCCTCGAAGTGGCGCAGGAGATCCCGGACCGCGCTCGCCGGCATGAAAGTCGCGTTGCGGTTGTTCGGCTTTTGCCCTTGTGGATGCCCCGGCTGGAGCAGCCCGGAGGCGACCAGCAAGCCGACGGTTGAGCTGTCCAGACCGAGCATGGCTGCGGCTTCCTTCAGGGTGAAGAGCCCGTGGCCGGGGCGGAGACCGTACCAGTTCCTGTGCGCGCCCAACTCGGCCGCGAGCCTGGACACCTCCGACCGACGCACGAGCCATCGCACGCGGGCGCCGTCACGCAGGCGCTCCCCCGCAGCCGAGCCGGTCGCCAGCCATTCGGCCAATACGCGCGGGTTCACGCGCAGTTCGGACGCGGCGGCATGGTGGCCGACCATCTCTTCCTGCTGCGGGTCGCATCTCGCGAGCGCGGAGGACCAGAGGCCGAACGCCTCGCGCGCGTGGAGATCCATCTCGCGGTGCAGGGGGCGGTAGGCGTCGTCGTGCAACGTGGTTGTAATGCTTCTGAAAAGCCATCCGAGGCTTCCCCGGAACCGGACATCCTCCTTGGCGTCTCCGGCGGCGAGCCTGTCCACGAACAGGTGGAAGGACTGCGGCCAGCCGCAGAGCACGTCCGCGGTGGACTCGACGATGGCCACGGCGGCCTTCATGCCGAGGCGCCGGGCGGTCTCGTGCCTCGGCACCTCGGTTCCCCACTCGGCCATTGCGCCGAGATGCCTGGCGAGCCTCGAGAGCTGATCGGCGCTCATCCCGGACGTCAGCGCCGCAGGGCCCGCGCTGGGGGGAGGGGCGTCCACGCCGACCTTCGCGGCGAGGGCACGCATGAAGTCGAGGGACTGCGCGCCGAGCACCGGGCCGCGGCGGTCGGCGAGGGGAAAGCCCTCGCAGCAGCGGTCCACCTGGCCGCTGCTCCACGACAGCGGCTCGCCGCAACCCGCGCAGTCGGCCACCAGTTCGCGGCCGTGGACGGGGCAGCCGACCCAAAGCGCGAGATCCCATGTGGCCGGAAGCATTCGCCTCTCCGCCAGGCACTCCGGGCAGACCTTTGGCGATCTCTGGTTGAGGCTGACGGCCTGGACTTCCTGCGACCTCGTCAGCCTGTAGCGGTCGGACGTCACCTCGATTCCCCCAAGCCGATCGACGTCCCCGGAAGGTCGCCCGACCATAGCTGCGAGAACCTCCATGGCGGCCACGCCATTGATTGGCAGACCGCCACAGACCTGCTTTTGCATCTTCTCCAGCCACCGGAAGTGCGTATAGCCGTTCGCCTCGGCGATCCGCATCTTCCAGCCCCGGGCGCTCTCGCCCTCGCACGACGGGGGTCGTGCGATGAGCTGGGGCGGACGGGGTACCGCCCGCGCCACTCTCAGGCTCCGCCGCTTCTGGGCGTCATACCCCTGTACACGATATCCTGTGGATCAGTGCGATCCATCCGGGTTCTCTAGTGCAAAAGTTTCGCATGTTCAGAGATTACGTTCTCATGTTCAGTGAGAGGGAACAGTGAGGTTCATGAACGGAAAAATGAAGCCTCTCAATACCTTAGACCTCGAAAATTGCCGTTTTTATCTGACGCTCCGCTGAAAGATTATGTGGCAGTTCTGTAAGGTTATGTGACGCTGTACACATGCCCCTACACGTCCAGGTTCGCCACCTTTAGCGAATTCGCAACGATGAAGTCCCGCCGCGGTTCCACCACGTCGCCCATCAGGGTGGAGAACACCTGCGCCGCGTCCTCCACGTCCCCGACCCGCACCTGAAGCAGGGTGCGGACCGCGGGGTCCAGGGTGGTCTTCCATAGCTGGTCCGGATTCATCTCCCCCAGGCCTTTGAAGCGCTGGATCGCCAGGCCCTTGCGGCCCTGCGCCAGGATGCGGTCGTAGGCCGTCGCCGGCCCGGCCACCTGCACCTCCGCCCGGTCCAGCGCCAGGGTTGCCGGCTCGGCGAAGCGCGCGTGCAGCGCCTCCGCCCGCTCGGCCAGCCAGCGCGCTTCCGTGCTGCGGAGGGTGGCGGCGTCCACGTCGAACCGCTCGGCCACGCCGCGCACCGTGCGGGCCAGGTGCAGGCCGCGGTCGTCGGCCCAGACCTTCCAGGTGCGCTCGGCGGGCAGAGACACCGCGTTCAGCCGTTGCACCAGTTCGCCGCTGACGGCGGTGGCCTGCTCGTGGCTGGAGGACAAGGCGCCGGCGATGGCCGCCTGCTCCAGCAGGTGCGTCGGCATGGCGGCGGACAGGCCGCGCAAGGCGCCCGCGGCCTCCCGCAGCCACGCCAGTTCCCCGGCCATCTCGTCCCCGGCATAGGCGCGCCCGTCGGCATAGGTCAGCCGCGCCTCCGCCAGCGCTTTGTCGAGCAGGTAATCCTCCAGCGCCGCGTCGTTCTTGAGGTAACGCTCGTCCCCGCCGCGCTTGGCGCGATACAGCGGGGGCTGGGCGATATAAAGGTGCCCGCGCTCGATCAGCTCCGGCATCTGGCGGAAGAAGAACGTCAGCAGCAGCGTGCGGATGTGGCTGCCGTCCACGTCCGCGTCGGTCATGATGTTGATGCGGTGGTAGCGCAGCTTGTTCACGTCGAAGCCGCCCTGCTCCGGCTCGCCTCGGCCAATGCCGGTGCCCAGCGCGGTGATCAGCGTGCCAATCTCCTGGCTGCCCAGCATCCGGTCGAAGCGGGCACGCTCCACGTTCAGTATTTTGCCCTTCAACGGCAGGATCGCTTGGAACTTGCGGTCGCGGCCCTGCTTGGCGGAGCCGCCGGCGCTGTCGCCCTCGACGATGAAGATCTCGGACTTGGCGGGGTCGCGCTCCTGGCAGTCGGCGAGCTTACCGGGCAGGCTGCTCACGTCCAGCACGCCCTTGCGCCGGGTCAGCTCGCGGGCCTTGCGGGCGGCCTCCCGCGCGGATGCCGCGTCCATCACCTTCTGGATGATGGCCTTGGCCTCCTTCGGATGCGTCTCGAACCAGTGGGACACCGTGTCTGCGACGGCGGCCTGCACGACCGGCTGCACTTCGCTGCTGACCAGCTTGTCCTTGGTCTGGCTGCTGAACTTGGGGTCGGGCACCTTGACGGACAGCACGGCGGTCATGCCCTCCCGCATGTCATCGCCGACCAGGTCCAACTTGTCCTTCTTGCCCATGCCCTCGGCGTATTTCGTCACCACGCGGGTCAGCGCCTGGCGGAAGCCGGCCAGATGGGTGCCGCCGTCGCGCTGCGGGATGTTGTTGGTGAAGCAGAGCATGGTTTCGTGGAAGGAGTCGTTCCAGGTCAGCGCGAATTCGACCCGGATGCCGACCTGGCTCTCTTCGGTGGTGACGCTGATGGGCTGGGACACCACGGCGGTCTTGCTGCGGTCCAGCCAGGCGACGAACGCCTCCAGCCCGCCGTCATACTTGAACTGGGTCTCCTGGGGGGGCGCGTGGCGCTCGTCGCGCAGGGTGATCGCAAGGCCGCTGTTCAGGAACGCCAGCTCGCGCAGGCGGCGCTCCAGGATGGCGTAGTCGAACTCGACCTTGGTGAAGGTGCCGGTGCTGGGCTTGAAGATGACTTCGGTGCCGCCGGGCTTGTCGCTGGGGCCGATGATGCGCAGCGGCTCGGTGGTTTCGCCGTGCTCGAAGCGGATGAAGTGCTCCAGGCCGTTGCGCCAGATGCGCACCTCCATCCATTGGGACAAGGCGTTGACGACGGCGGCCCCGACGCCGTGCAGGCCGCCGGAGACCTTGTAGCTGTTCTGGTTGAACTTGCCGCCGGCGTGCAGCCGGGTCAGCACGACCTCGGCGGCGCTGACGCCCTCCTCAAGGTGCATGTCGGTGGGGATGCCGCGGCCGTCGTCGCGCACGGTGACGCTGCCGTCGCCGTTCAGGGTCAGGGAGCAGGAACTGGCATAGCCCGCCTGCGCCTCGTCCACGGCGTTGTCTATGATCTCGAATGCCATGTGATGCAGGCCGGAGCCGTCATCGGTGTCGCCGATATACATGCCCGGCCGCTTGCGCACGGCCTCCAGGCCCTTCAGGACGGAGATGGAGGAGGCGTCGTAAGCGTCGTGCTCGGGCTGCGGGGCAGCGTTTTCGGACATGCCGGCGGGTGACCTTGGATGAGGTGATTCCTGATGCAATATAGGGCGTTCCGGGGTGGAAAGACAGGGCCGGCCCACGGCCTGCCAGCCGCTGCGGCGCGGCGTGCGCCCCGGGCCTGAACCGGGTGCGTCAGGCCCGCCCCGGGCGGGGCGGGCGGTCAAGTCGGCGCCGACGTCAGCCCGGCGGGCGCCCGCGCCGCCAAGAACCCGCCGGCCGCGACCAGCGCCGCCGCCCCCACCGTTTCCGCCGTGAATGGGGCCAGCCCGGCCGCGGCCAGCAGCAGCGTGGACAGCACCGGGGTGGCAAACGCCAGCGTGCCCAGCAGCCGCGGGTCGCCGCGCTTCATGCCGCGGTCCCATAGCACGAAGGCGGCGCCGACCGGCCCCAGGCCCAGCGCCAGCACTGCCGCCCATGCCGCGCTGCCTGGTACAACGGTGGCCTCGGTCAGCAGGTGCACCCCGCCGGCCAGCGCCGCCGTCCCCGCGCAGAAGCCGGCCATCGCGCCCGGCGGCACCGCGGGGAAGCGGCGGGCCCAAATGGAATAGAGCGCCCACACGACGGCGCTGGCCGCCGCCAGAGCGTAGCCCAGCGCCGCCCCGGCCGGGAACGCCGCGCCGCCCGCCAGCAGCAACGCGCAGCCCGTCAGCGCCAGCAGCGTGCCCAACCCGTGCCGCCAGGTCAGCCGCATCCCCAGCAGTGCCGCGGACAGCAGCACGATCAGCAGCGGCCAGGTGTAGTTGATGAGGTTGGCTGTGGCCGCAGGCGCGCGGGCCAGGGAGGCAAAGTAGAGGGCGTGGAAGCCGAACAGGCCGCCGACGCCATGCGCCCAGGCCAGCGGGGGCTGGCACAGGTCGCGTAGCCGGCCCGCCAGGGCCAGCCACGCGAGGCCCAGGCCGCCGGAGACTGCGAAGCTCATGGCAGTCAGCTGCAGGGGCGGCACGTTGGCGGCGGCCCGGGACAGGAGGGCGAGGATGGCCCACAGGCCGATGGCGCCGCAGCCGGCGAGGGTGGCGCGTCGGGTAGCTGCAGGCGCAGAGTCCTGCTTCGTGACGGTCCTGGCCACGTCCATCACTGCGGAGCACGCGGCAGCACGACAGTCCAAGACATAGCGGGGCCGCACTTGCGGCCCCTGACGCGTTGAGCCGCCAAGCTTTCTGCGATGACGAGTTGCCTGCGGAACGGCAGAGGCATGAGACCGCGGGCGTCAGCACGCGGCCTCATGCGGGTGGCCCTCCGCATTGACTATCCGCGCTGGTCCCGTTGCCAGGCGTGCTGGGCGCGCGACGGCCGCAGAGGAGGGCCGGTGGCATCAGTACATGTGCTGCCCGCCGTTGATGGACAGCGTGGACCCCGTGATGAAGTCCCCGTCGTCCGCCGTCAGGAACACGACGCCGCGGGCGATGTCCTCGGCATGGCCCAGCCGGCCCATCGGGATGCGGGCGACGATCTTGGTCAGCACGTCCGGCGGCACGGCGCGCACCATCTCGGTGTCCACGTAGCCCGGCGCGATGGCGTTCACGGTGATGCCGAAGCGCGCGCCCTCCTGGGCCAGGGCCTTCGTGAAGCCGTGGATGCCGGACTTGGCGGCGGCGTAGTTGACTTGGCCATACTGCCCGGCCTGGCCGTTGATGCTGCCGATGTTCACCACCCGGCCGAACTTGGCGGCGCGCATGGCGTCGAAGGTCAGCTTGCACAGGTTGAAGCAGCTGCCGAGGTTGGTGTCCAGCACCGCGTCCCACATGTCGCGGGTCATCTTGCTCATGGTCGTGTCGCGGGTGATGCCGGCGTTGTTGACCAGGATCTCGATGGGTCCGTGGTCCTCGTGGATGCGCCGCACCGCGGCCTCGCACGCCGCGAAGTCCCCGGCATCGAACTTGATGTTCGGGATGCCGGTCTCCTTCGTGAAGGCCTCGGCCGCCACGTCGTTGCCGGCGTAGCTTGCGACGACGTGCCGCCCCGCCGCCTTGAGCGCCACGCTGATGGCCGCGCCGATTCCGCGCGTGCCACCCGTGACGAGTGCTACTCGTGCCATCCTTGGTTCCTCCCCAGTTTATCGGCCCATGTTGGCCTTTTTGGAGGAGGGGGTCCACCCCGGACCGTGCGCTGCGCGGTCCGGGGTGGAGGCGCTGCTACCGCTCCAGGCACATGGCGACGCCCATGCCGCCGCCGATGCACAGGGTCGCCAGGCCCTTCTTGGCGTCGCGCTTCTGCATCTCGTGCAGCAGCGTCACCAGGATGCGGGCGCCGCTGGCGCCGATGGGATGGCCGATGGCGATGGCGCCGCCGTTCACGTTCACCTTGGCGGTGTCCCAGCCCATGTCCTTGTTAACGGCGGCGGCCTGGGCGGCGAAGGCCTCGTTGGCTTCGATCAGGTCGAGGTCGCCCGTGGACCAGCCGGCGCGCTGCAGGGCCTTGCGGCTGCTGGGGATGGGGCCGGTGCCCATGACCGCCGGGTCCACGCCGGCGGTGGCGAAGCTGGCGATGCGCGCCAGCGGGGTCAGGCCGCGGCGCGCGGCCTCGCTGGCGGACATCACCACAAGGGCAGCTGCGCCGTCGTTGATGCCGCTGGCGTTGCCGGCGGTCACGGTGCCTTCCTTGCTGAAGGCGGGGCGCAGCTTGGCCATGCCCTCCAGGGTGCTGTCATGACGGATATACTCGTCGTCGGACACGACCACGTCGCCCTTGCGGCCCTTAACGGTGACGGGCGCGATCTCGTCCTTGAAGCGCCCGGACTTCTGGGCGGCGCTGGCCCTGTTCTGGCTGCCGACCGCAAGCTCGTCCTGCTGCTGGCGGGTGATCTGGAACTGCGTGGCCACGTTCTCGGCCGTGGTGCCCATGTGGTAGCCCTGGAAGGCGTCCCACAGGCCGTCCTTGAGCATAGTGTCCACCAGGCCGAGTTCGCCCATCTTGGTGCCGGCGCGCAGGTGGGCGGCGTGGGTGGAGCCGCTCATGCTCTCCTGGCCGCCGGCGATGACGATGGCGCTCTCGCCGGACATGACCTGCTGGGCGGCCAGGGCCACGGTGCGGAGGCCGCTGCCGCAGACCTGATTGATGCCGAAGGCGGTGGCGCTGTCGGGGATGCCGGCGTGGCGGGCGGCTTGCCGGGCCGGGTTCTGGCCCTGGGCGGCGGTCAGCACCTGGCCCAGTATGACCTCGTTGACCTCGGCTGGATCCAGGCCGATGCGCTCCATGGCGGCCTTGAGGGCGACGGTGCCCAGCGCGTGGGCGGGCAGGGTGGCGAACCCGCCGTTGAAGCTGCCGACCGGGGTGCGGGCGGCGGACACGATGACGACGTCTTCCATTCTTGATTTCTCTCCCTTGGGCGGCAGAAGCATAGGCCGTCAGACGCCGCGCAACCAGTCTAGCAGAGGCAGCCACAGCGCATCCCTGGCCCGCGGCCCCGCCACCATGCCGACGTGCCCGGCGGCAGGCTGGTGCAGCACGGCCCCGGTGATCAGCCGGGCCAGGGGCAGGGCGGACTCCGGCGGCACGATCCGGTCACGGACGGGCACGGCAACGAAGGCGGGCATGCGCAGCGCCGCCGGGTCCACGGCGGCGCCGTCCACCATCCAGCCGCCCCGGCCCGGCAGGTTCCGGCCGTACCAGCCGCCCAGCACCTCCCGCGCTATCGCAGCGCCCAGCGGCACGCCGTCGTTCAGCCAGTCCTCCAGCGCCACGAAGTCGCGGGCGGCCTCGCCTGCCTGGTCCATGCGGCCGAAGGCGCGATACTTGGCGGCGATGGCGCCGGGGTCGGGCAGGGCGAACAGGCTCTGCAGCGCGTCCACCGGCAGGGCGCCGGCGGCGGCCATCACGGGTTCCAGCAGCGGCAGCGTGGCGGCCAGGCGCCCCGCCTGGTCCGGCCCGGCAGCGTGGAAGTCCCAGGGCGCCGCCAGCAGCGCCAAGGCCCGCACCCGGTCCGGCCGCCGCAGCGCCGCGGCCAGCGTCAGCAGCCCACCCATGCAGTAGCCCGCCAACACCACCGGGCGGCCCGGCGCGGCGATGGCGCGCTCTAGCGGGCCGGTCACGACACCCGCCAGCGTCATCGCCCGCTCCGCCGGGCCGGGCCAGCCCCAATCCAGCAGCAAGGGCCGCACGCCCTGGGCCGCCAGCCAGCGTAGCATCGAGCGATCCGGCAGCAGGTCCAGCACATAGGCGCGGTTGACCAGGCTGGGCACGAACAGCACCGGCAAACCGTCCGGCACGGCATGGCCGTAGTCGAGCAGCCGCGCATCCCCTTCTGCCCAGATTGCCGGCGGATCGGGCAGGCTGCGCTGCCAGGGGTGGCGGCGGTAGGAGGCGATGCCCGCCACCAGCGCCGAGTCAGCCCAGGCCGGCAGCGCCTCCCGAGGGCTGGATAGCCCCGCTAGGGCCGCTTGCGGCAGAGGCAGGCCCGGCATCGGAAGGTGCAGCATCAAAGGCCGCGGGCCGCGGCGGCGCAGCGGTCCCGGCAGGTCCGCGCGGGGCGTCAACCGCCGCGTCCCCGGGCTGGGTGGCGAGGGGCGGGGCGGCGTGCAGCAGGGCGGCCTGCCGGGCCAGGTGCGCGGCAACGCGGTGGACCGCCTCCTGCACCTCGCGGTCCACGGCCAGCGCGGCCCACTCGCTGCGCAGGATGTCCGCCCAGTCCTGGGCAAGGCGCGTCTGCTCCGCATCGGTCATGGCCAGGTCCAGCAAGGAGCATGTTGCTTTGCAGCATAATCGGGTAGGAGGAGGTCGCGATTGCTGCAACTGCGTGATACAACCGCGGCATCCCGACCCTGAGGACCACTATGGCCGACGCCACCTATGCTCCGTCCGACGCCACGTCCAGCCACGTTTCTGCAAGCGCCGGGTCCGCAGGTGCCGGGTTGGCGAGTGCCGGGTCCGGGAGCGCTGCGGCGCCGCCATCCAGCCCGCCGCCGGCGCCGGTCGTTGTCAAGAAGTATGCCAACCGCCGTCTGTACAACACTGAGACGAGCAGCTACATCACGCTGGACAACCTGGCCGACATGATCCGGGCCGGGCGCGACTTCGTAGTTTACGATGCCAAGTCCGGGGACGACATCACGCGGGGCGTCCTGACCCAGATCATTGTCGAGGAGGAGAGCAAGGGCACGTCCATGCTGCCCACGGCCTTCCTTCGGCAGTTGATCGGCTTCTACGGGGACAGCCTGCAAGGCGTGGTGCCGCGCTACCTGGAGACGGCGATGTCGTCGTTCGCCAAGCAGCAGCAGCAGTTGCGCCAGGCCGTGCAGCAGACGATCAGCCCCTTCCTGCCGGCAGGTGTGGAGGAGATGGGCCGGCAGAACCTGGCGATGATCGAGCGGGCCATGAGCCTGTTCAACCCGTTCCACCGCGGGGCAGAGCCGCCGCCGGCACATTCGGCGCAGACGGCGGGGAACGAGCCGTCCGTTGACGTTGCCGAGCTGGAGCAGCTGCGGCAGGAGGTCGGCGCGTTGCGGGCGCAGTTGGCGGCGGCGCAGGCAGGGACGAGCGGTGCGGCAGGGTCCGGGGCAGATGCGGCGGCAGCCCATGCGTCTCAGCCTGACGCGCACGAGGTTGTGGCGACGCCTGTGAGCCTGCACACGGAGGCCGCTGGCCCGCAGCATGGCGCGGACAAGCCCGTTGCGGGGAGCGGGCGTGACGCCGGCATGGACGTGCCGCCGGCTGGGCCGATCGGGGCAGCCGCCGCGTTGGCCGCCGGGCCGCATCCCTCTGCCGTCATCGAGGACGCCGTCCACCATGCGGTGGATGTCGTGGCCGGCCGCGCGGCCCTGATCCCTGCGGCAGCCAGCGTGCTGGCCGATCCGAAGGCCGCGGCCTTGAGCGTCAGCCGGCGGGGGCGGGGGCCGCGCAGCAAGGGCTGAACTGCGGGGCACTCTTTTCTTCGCTTCCACCTGCACCAGCTGTCATTTGCCCCGGCCATTCCGCAGACTGCCCGTCGCGTAGAGATCACAACACAGGATGGCTGGCATTGGGGGAAGGGCCGGGATGGCGGGGCTACAGCCGTCTCAGCAGTACCCAGCGCAGGGCCGCGGCGACCGACACCACGCTGACGACGCCTGCCGCGTACAGGCCGATGAACCAAAGCCAGCTCTGCACGGGCCGGCCTGGGCTAGTGATAGCCAGAGCGCAGGCGAACGGGGAGAAGTGCTCGTCGCGCGCCAGCCCGCGCCAGAAGCGCCAGGCAAGCAGCGCCACGAGCAACGGCACCAGGCTGGTCAGCAGGATGCCGGGCCAGCCGAACCAGCGGGCCACGAAGGTGTCGTTCAGGAATGACGTCCACAGGCTGACACGCCGATCACCGCCAAGGTGGCGATGTCCAGCACGCGCGCCTGCCTGCGGGCGCTGTGGTGCAGCCCGCCCTCGGTCCGCCACACCAGCCAGGCCGCGCCCAGCAACGTGTAGCCGACCACGACCGCAATGCCGCGCAGCACGGTGAAGGGCGTCAGCCAGTCCCACCAGCCCCCGGCATAGGCGCGGTTCTCCACCCGGATGCCTTGCAGCAGGCCGCCCAGGCCGAGGCCCTGGCAGAGCGCGGCCACGAACGACCGCCGAAGAAGGCGAAGCCCCAGCGCCGGCGCCGGCGGGCGGTATGGGCACGGAATCGGAACTCGAACGCGACGCCGCGGAAGATCAGGGCGAGCAGCATCCCATGATGGTGGGTCGCAAAGCCGGCCGCGAAGGTTGTCAACCAGACGCTGAAGGCGTCGAGATAGACCTGCTTGCCCGTCTTGAGCCACAGCCCCTCCAGCATGGCGAAGCAGCTGATCAGGCTGGTGAAGAAGGCGGGGAAGACGATATGGAACGCGACGGTGAACGCGAACTGTGCGCGGGCCAGGTGGAGGGCATCGCAGCCGAGCATGGCGCGGACTTCCTGTAATGGGACGGAGCCACCGCCGCTGTCGAAGCCGCCGACAAACTAGTCTGCTCTGCCCGTCCGCACCGAGCGTCATATGCTCCGCGCGCGTCCCCTGCGGGAACAACAGGAATGCAGAAACCATGAGAACACACTTGCCGGCTCACCCGATGGTTGCGCCGGGGGCGGTTTGCAATGGCAGCGTGCCTGGACGGAGGCAGGGCGCCAAGCAGAGACGCAGGGCGCCAAGCAGAGACAGGGTGCCGGATGAAGACGGGGCAGGGTCGGGCGAGGCGGCGCTGGCCGTTACTGGCCGGGCAAGGCGGCCCAGTCCAACTGCGGCAACCGCAGCAGCGGGAACCCGGCGGCGGCCAGGACCCCGTCCGTCAGCTTGACCGTCACGGCGGCCGGGTCGTCCGGGCCGCGTCCGGCCAACAACCCCAGCACTGCCTTGGCTGCCGTCGCGGCCGAAACCGAAAGCAGGCCGGCCCGCGCCAGCCGGTCCAATGCCGGGCGAAAGCCGCGCACCTCGGCCGTCATGCTGAGCGCCGGCTGCAATTGGATATCGAGCCATCCGGTTCCGCTTGCGAAGGCGTGCAGCTCCGCAGACTCCAGCATCAAGGCGTGTATCTGGATTGCGCCGCCGCCGTCCCGCCACGCCGCCGCGGCGTCTGCAGGGGTGGCGGCGTCCGAAACCGGCCGGGTCAGCGCGGCGGCCAGCCGCAGGTTGGCCGGGGGCAGCGCGAAGGGACCATAGCCGGCTCCGGTCAGGGCCGCGCGCACCTCCAGTCCCTTGACGCGGACCTCCACTGCATCCGCCTTGGCCGCTGCCTCCGCTGGGCCGATGACCAGGCTGGTTCCGGACAGCACCGCGCCGTCCGCATCTGCGTCGAGGGAGAGGGAGCCTGTGGTGACCGGCACCCACCCGCCCGCGCCGAGCCTGATCTGCTGGGCGCCCGTGGGAATGATCTGCAAGGTGGCGGGGTGGACAGCCGACACGCCGATGCCGACCATCCCCGCCCTCCAGGCAGCCGGCACCCCCGCCGCAGCGCCGTCCATTTCGACAGAGCTGAACAGGGCTTCGGCCGCCCAAGGCCAGCCGCCGCGCCGGGGTGCGTCCGCCGCGATGGCCCACCCCTGGGCACGCAGCGCGTCCAGGCTGGCCTGCACTTCGTCGGCGACGCGTCCGGCGGCGTAGAACCATGCCGCGCCGTGCAGCGCAGCCAGCAGCGCCGCTGCCGCGGCGACCCGAAGCGCCCTCACGGCGTGCCTGCGGCAGCGCCCGCGATGTCAGGCGGCAAGGTCATCCACAGATGCCCCACCCACGCCGGCACAGCCTGGACTCGGCTGCGCCAGGAAGGCTTGCTGCAGCAAGAAGATTTTGCGTAACAAGAGCTTGTATTGCAAACACAGTGGTTTGGCTGGGCGACTTCAAGCGTGCATACTCCTCGAAGACGCCGTCTGGCCGCTCATTGCGCCATGAAGCCGAGATGCAACTGACACTTATCCCCGTCATGTCCGGGATTCTGCCGCCGGCGCCTGCTCGTCATGCACAGAGTTGTCCACAGGCCACCGGGACGCCGCCTCTGTCCAGGCAGCCTGGATCGCCGCCAACAGATCCGCCGTCGGCAGGCCCGGGGGGATCGGCTTGCATATGGCGATGTGAACGGGGCCGGGCAGCTTCCGGAAGGCGCGCCGGCTCCACCGCAGGCCGGAGTCGGTCGCCACGGGGACGACCGGCAGCCCCGTCCGCGCCGCCAGCAGGGCGATGCCCGGGCGCAGCGGCACCTCTTGTCCGGTGGCCACCCGCGTCCCCTCGGGGAAGACCACGATTTGCCGCCCGTCGGCTTTGGCGCGGTCGCCGCCGCGCAGCAGGGTGCGCACGGCGTTGATGCCGCCGCGCTCCACCGGGATTTGCCCGGCCGGCACCAGCAACGGCCCGAACAGCGGCACCCGCGCCAATTCCGCCTTGAACACGTAGGCGACGCGCGGGACCAGGCGCAGCCAGATCAGGGTGTCGAAGGCCGACTGGTGCTGCGACGCGATCAGTGCCGCGCCGCGGGCCGGCAGGTGCTCGCAGCCTGTGACCACGGCCCGGATGCCGCAGATGGCGGCGGCCCCGTCCAGCACCAGCCCGGCCCAGACCTGGGCAAACCGCAGCGCGTGGCGCCTGCCGACCCAGCGGCATGGCGTTCCCGTGCCGGCCACCACGATGGTCACCAGGACGAACCAGACATAGAACACGGCCGATCGCAGCAGCACCAGCAGGGGGATCATCTCGCAGCCTCCGGGCGGAGCAGCGGCTCAAGGCCAAAGCGGACCGCGATGAGCTTCTCGTATTCGTTGGCCAGCATGCGCGCGGTTGCCGGGTCGGTGCCGCCGCGGAGTGCCCGAGGCACGACGGGCACCGGATGCAGCTCGGCATCCGGCAAGCTGCGCCGCAGCTCCAGGAGAGCGCGGGGCATGTGGTAGCCGGCGGTAACGACCAGCAGCCGGTGCAGGCCGTGCGCCTGCGCCCAGTGCGCGGTCTCGGCCCCGTTCTCGACGGTGGTGGTGGCCTCGCGCCCCAGCGTGACCTGGCCGGCGACGGACGCCGGGTCCAGGCGGATGCGCCGGGTCAGCTCAGCCAAGTCGGCGCCGCGTGCGACGCCGGACACCAGCAGCAGCGGCGCGCGGCGGTCGGCAAGCAGGCGCAGCGCCGTCTCGATCCGGTCGGCGCCGCCAGTCAGCACGACGATCCCGTCGGCGTCGGATGGCAGCGGAGGGCCGGGGCGGTGGGCCGCGTGCTCGAACCAGGCAAAGCCAATGCCCCATGCGGCGGCGCCCGCCAGCGCCACGGCGCTGGCGGCGGCGGCGGCGCTGCGCAGGCGATGCAGCAACGGGATCATGGCAGTTGCCGCAGCCAGCGGCGCACGGTGACCTGCGCCGTCAGCCAGCCGATGGCTGCCGCCGCCAACGGCAGGACTGGCAGGGCCAGCCACAGCCCAGGCGGCAGCGCTCCGGCCAGCAGCGTCCCGTCCAGCCCAGTGCCATCCAGCCCGGCGCCGTCCTGTCCCGTGAACGGCGCCGCCAGCTCTGCCAACCCTGCCAGCACCGGCACTGCCACCGCGGCGCCCAGCGCGCCGCCTGCCGCCGCCAGCCCTGTCGTGCGCCGGGCGAAGCGGCCCGCGATGTAGCCGCGGGTGGCGCCCAGGCCGTGCACGATCTCGATGGCGTCCCGCCGGGCTGCCAGGCCGGCCCGCGTGGCGACGGCGACCACCGCGGCAGCCACGAAGCCGACCATTCCCACCGCCAGCCCGGCGCAGGCCTGCAGGCTGCGGGCGAGGGCGGCCAGGCGGGCGACCCAGACCTCCTGCTCCTCCACCAGCGTGCCCGGCGCGGCGGCCTGCAGCCGCCCGGCCAGCCCGGCCGGCAGTGGGCCGGCCAGCCGGACCTCGATCACCGCGGGCAACTGCAGCGCCAGCGCCCCTGGACCGTCGCCCAGCCAGGGGCGCAGCAGCTCGGTCACCTCCCCCTCCGGCACCAGGCGCGCCGCGGCAACGCCGGACGCGCTCTTCAAAGCCGCCAGCACGGCGGCGGCGCGGTTGGTTGCGGCACTTGCGGCAGGGGCATCGGGCTGCGGCACCTGCACCGTCAGCACCGCGGCGGCTCCGCCTTGCCAGCGCCGGGCCAGCCCCGCCGCGCCGAACGCGCCTGCCAGCGCCAGGGCGGCAAGGAAGGCCATGGCCGCCACCAGCAGCGGCAGCAACCGGTCGGACAGGGCTTGGCGCAGCCCTAGGTCGTCGGCTCCCGCCGGGCGCAAGCGCGGCGCGGCGGCGCGGCCTGTGCCCGGCCTGCCCAGCCCTGGCCTACTCATTGCCTACTCATTGCAGACGAGTTCGCCGTCGTGCAGGCGCAGGGTGTGGGCGGGGTGCCGGGCCACCAGCGCCTCGTTGTGGGTGGCGACCACGACGGTGGCGCCCAGGCGGTTCATCTCGTGCAGCAGCTGCATCAGGCGAGCGGCCTGCACGTCGTCCAGGTTGCCGGTGGGTTCGTCGGCCAGCAGCAGCAAGGGGCGGCCGACGACGGCGCGGGCGATGGCGACGCGCTGCTGCTCCCCGCCGGACAGCTCGGCCGGGCGGGAGTGCAGCTTGCGGGACAGGCCCACCCAGCCCAGCAGCTCCAGGGTATCCACGCGGACCTGGCCTTCGGGCCGGCCTGCCAGGCGCAAGGGCAGGGCGACGTTGTCGAAGGCGGACAGGTGCGGCAGCAGGCGGAAATCCTGGAACACCATGCCGATCCGCCGCCGCAGCATCGGCAGGCGAGACCGTCCGGCTGCGCCGATGTCCTGGCCCATCAGCTCCAGCCGCCCGGCGCTGGGCCGGACCGCCAGGTGCAGCAGCCGCAGCAGGCTGGTCTTGCCGGCGCCAGACGGGCCGGTCAGCCAACGGAACCCGCCCTCCGGGACAGCGAAGGACAGGCCGCGCAGGACCGCCGCGCCGCCGTAGCCCAACCCGACATCGTCCAAGCGCACCACGTCGAACCCCTGGGCCGAACCCTCCGGGCGTTTTGCCACGCCCCGGCTGCTTTGGGGAGGGGGCCGGCCAAGAGCCGGCCTTGCCAGGCCGCGGGTCTCGGCACTGCGGCGTCCCGCCCCGGGTGCGTCAGCCTTTTGCCTCCGTTGCCCGGAACAGGAACGGCATCGGGGCAGCGGCTCGTCCTGCCCAGGGCTGAACATTCCCCGCAGGTCTTCCGCCGGCCGCTGAGATGGGGCCTTGGCGTGGGGCCGGGTTGTTCGGGCCGGGGACGGCGGGGTATCACGGGCGCATGAGGATCACCTGCCCGGCCTGCACCGCTGCCTACGACGTGCCCGACGCCCAGCTTGCGCCGGGCCGCGGCGTCCAGTGCGCGCGCTGCGGGTCCGGCTGGGTGCCTGTGGCGCCGGCTGCCACCGCAGCTCCGTTGGTGCAGCCCGCCAAAGCCTCGGCACTCCCTGCCGCGCCGCCGCCCGCGGCGTCGCCAACCGACGCGCCGGCTCCGGCACCTGCAGACGAACGGCCCGCGCTCGAGAGGCTGTATGCCGCCGCAATCCCACCGCCCCTGCCGCAACCCCCTCCGATCCCGCGCGGCCGGACGCTGCTGCCGGTGGCCTGGGCGGCGACCCTGATGGTGCTGGCCGGGTTGGCTGCCGCCGCGGTCACCTGGCGCACCGACGTGATGCGGGCTTGGCCGCCTAGCGAGCGGCTGTATGCCGCGCTCGGCCTAGTGCATACCCCCGCGGAGTAGCGAAGCCGCTCCGGCGGCGGCGCGTCAGCCGCTGCCGGCCCGAGGTGGCGGGCGCATCACGATCAGCCGGGCGGCATGGGACAGCCAAACCCGGCGGCGGCTGAACCAGTCTAAGCCCAGCAGCATCTCCGCCGGGGCGATCCGTAGCATGGTAACGCTGACGGGCATGTCGGCAGCCAGGTCCGGCCCGACTTGCAGGGTCCGCAGCGGAAGGTGCCTGAGCGTCACGCGCTGGCCATCTATGCCTCGTGCCGTGCTGGCGGAGACCGGGGCGTCGAGGCCCAGGCGGGCCGCCGCGGCGTCGGACAGGAGCGTGATGCGGGTGCCGGTGTCCGGGACGGCCAGCAGCGCCGTGCCGTTGACCCGCACCGGCAACATCAGGTCTCCGTCCCCTGCGTCCTGCAAGGCAACCACCGCCCCCGCAGGCGCGCAGCCCGTGGGCGCCAGCAGCGTCAGGCGTCCAGCGGGCACGTCCAGGTCCAGATCGTAGGCGCGGAGCAGAGGCCCGCCGAGCAGGCCGGCCAGCGGCGGGTCGGTGGCGGGCACGCCGGGCAGGGCGGCGACGGGCACGCTGCCGCCCGGCAAGGGCGCGCCGCCCAGGGTCAGGCCGCGCAGCAGCACGTTCGGCGCATCCCGCGCGCCGCCGGTGCCGAGCATCCGCGTGGTGCGCCCGCGGTCAGGCGCGAGGCGCAGCCGGACGGCCGCATCGGGCAGCAGCAGCATCCCCTGCGCGCCGGTGTCCAGCACGAAGGTCGCGGGCTGCCCTCCGACATCCGCCGTGACCAGCGCGAACCCGTCCTGGACGCGGAGGGGGAGGGTGGCGCGAGGGTCGGACTGGCAGGCGGCGTGGGCTGAGGTGGACAGGAGGATGAGGAGAGCTGCGGCAGTTCCCGCTTTCCTGTCAGGAGAGGGCCGGGGTGAGGGAGCCTTGCGCACTGCCTTGTCCCACCAGAAGCTTCTGTCAGGCGCCGCCGGCCGCGCTCCGCTCCGCAACCGAGGTCCCCTCATGCCAACCGTCATCTACTGTGACCGTGCTGCAAGCAGTCCGTCATCGCGAAGCGCCCTTGCGGCCTTCCTGCGCCGCGCGGCGGCGCGGCGCGGCTCACGATGACGATGGCACCATGCAAGGGTCGGAGCAAATGGTGGTTGTCACACCACGCCTCCGAGGGACCTCGGTCGTGGTGGGAAGCTGGTCCGTTGCGGGGCACGGCTGGCTTGCTCCTGACCACTGCCGACCGGTCGCATGGGGTGGTGCTGATGCGGCGGCAGATGAACGGCGCTGTGCGTCGGCGCATCAGCGTGCTTTGGCTGCGTGACGGCGGCTGGACGGCGGAGCGCGTCGGCGAGGCGGACAGGACCGCCGCGGCCAAGATGGCCGCGCTGTCCGAGGACTTCCGCGGCTGCGGCCCGATGGCTCGGCATCTTGGCTTGCAGATCGCTTGACGGCTGTCCGGCCCCAATCCGGGCGGGTCTCGACAACACGCGGGGGCTGGCCGTGCTGGTCAGCGCCCGGAAAGGGTCGGATCAGCCCCGCGCCGGCCTCAGCAACAACGTCCCGTTGCGCAGGTCAGTCGCCCTGCAATGCTCGGATCGCCAGCGCCGTGGCCGATGCCCGGTTGTCCACATCCAGCTTGAGAAACATCTGTTCCAGGTGCTTGTTCACCGTCCGCGGGCTGAGGCCCAGGATTTCGGCGATGTCGCGGTTCGACTTGCCCCGGCTTAGCCACAGCAGCACCTCTGCCTCCCGGAAGGTCAGGCCGAGCATGTCGCGCAACGCCGCCTCATCGCTCCGTCCAGGGGCCAGGCGCAGGAGCAGCTCGTCTGGTCCGACCTGCCCGACGTACGAGACCCGCAACATGGTGCTGCTCTTGCCGGGACCGAAGGCGAACGTCGCGTCCGGCCCGCGTCCGGGCGTGTCGGCGCAGGACAGCAGCCAGGCAAGCGCGTCGCCAGGCAGCGTCGGGTGCGGCACGCTATGGTCGCTGCCGATCAGCCGCGCCGCCTGCGGCGTGCACCACAGCACCTGCCCACTGCGCGATGCCGCGAGCAGGAAGCGGCCTGCGGTGTCCAGGGCGATGTGGGCGCTGCGCGTCAGACGCGCCGTCGCCAAGTGGACGCCCACCCGGGCCACGACCTCGTCCGGGGACACGGGCTTCGGCACGTAGTCCACGCCGCCCGCCTCCAACCCGCGCAGCACGTGCTCGGTTTCGGTAAGACCGGTCATGAACACCACTGGCACCGCTGCCAACCCGGCACTGCCCTTCATGCGCCGGCAGGTCTCAAACCCGTCCAGCCCCGGCATCACCGCGTCCATCAACACGATGTCCGGCGTTATGCGCTCCATCAGCGCCAGCGCCGCCGCTCCGGCCTGCGCGACCAGGACGGTGTAGCCCGCGGCCTCCAAGGCCTCGTTCAGCATCCCGAGCGTGGCCGGGCTGTCGTCCACCACCAGCACGACCTCCCGTGCGCCGGCCACCAAGGCGTTCACCCGCCGCGCTCATCTGGACCATCCTCGTCCGGGCCGAGGGCGTCCATGAACGCCCGCATTTCGAACTGAGACACCAGTTGGCGCAGGTGGGCCACCATCGGGCCGCTCTCCGCCTGCTCCTCTTCGATTGCGTCCAGCCGGGCATGGATGCCGCGCACATAGCCGATGGCACCCAGCTCCCGGAGCGCCTGGGCGTGGATGGGACCGAGCGCGCCGCCCGGCGCGGTGCCCTTTTCCGGGGCGGCGCCATCGTCCATCCATTCGATCCGCAGCAGGTGCCCCACACGGCGCAGCAGATCCGCAATGGCGATGGGCTTCGCCAGAACGTCGTCATGGAACCGCACCTCCCCGGGCGGGCGCTCCAGCTCGCCCGCGTTCGCGGAGATGATGATGATGACCAACCGGTCCATCCCTTCAGCCCGCAGCCGCTCCGCCACCTGCCACCCGTTCAGGCCGGGCATGGAGATGTCCACCAGCAGCAGGTCCGGCCGGCACTCCGCTGCGGCCCGCAGGCAGTCGTCGCCGTTGGTGGCGGTGTGGACCACAAAGCCCAGCGGCGTCAGAAGGTCCTGCAACAGGCCGCGGTGGACAGGGTCGTCGTCAGCCACCAGCACGGTGATCCGCCGCCCCTCGTAGCCGAGCATCCGGCTCTCGATGGGCGCGGGCTTGCGCGGGTGCAGCGCCTCGGACAAACGCAGGCGCACGCAGAAGCGGCTGCCGGCGTGGGGCATGCTGGTGACGGTCAGTTCGCCGCCCATGATGGCGGTCAGCAGGCGGGTGATGGTCAAGCCTAGGCCGATGCCGGGGACGACAGCGGCGCGCTCCGGCTCCACCCTCTCGAACGGCTCGAAGATGCGTTGCAGATCAACCTCGGCAATGCCGATGCCGGTGTCCTCGACCTCGAACTCCGCGGTCTCGCCACGCAGGTGCAGGCTGAAGCGGACCTCGCCGGCATGAGTGAACTTCACCGCGTTGGACAGCAGGTTGATGAGGATCTGACGCAGCCGCCGCTCGTCGGTGTAAACCACCTCCGGCATCCGCGGCGGCCCGCGGAACACGAAGCCGATCCCGCGCTCCTCCGCCTGCAAGCGGAACATGCTGACAAGCTGCTGCACGAACTCGCCCAGCCGCACCTCGTCGCGGTAGATTTCGATCCGCCCGGCCTCGATCTTGGAGATGTCGAGCAAGCCCTCGATCAGCCCCGCCATGTGCTCGCCGCTGCGGCGCATGATGCCGATGTGGTGGCGGCGCGCGGTGCTGATGCCCGTGTCGCGCTCCAGCAGCTGCGCGTAGCCCAGGATGGCGTTCAGCGGGCTGCGCAGCTCGTGGCTGATGCCGACGACGTAGCGGCTCTTTGCAAGGTTCGCTGCCTCCGCAGCCTCCTTGGCGTGCTGCAGCTTCGCGTCCGTGCGCCGGTGCGCGCCGATCTCGGCCAGCAGCAGCGCCGTCTGCCGGCGGGTCTCCTCCTGCGCGGCGCGGCTGTTGTCCTGGCCCAGCACCAGCAGCCAGGCCAGCACGCCTGCAAGCGGAATCAGCATCAAGAACGCCGTCCACAGGGCCGGCGCCAGGTTGGGCGTGCCGGCCAGATGGACGCGCAACGCCGCCAGCACCAGCCCGATTCCCGCCGCCAGCAGGCCCAGCATCCCCGCGTAGCGCATGAAGGACAACGCCGCCGCGCCGCGCAGGGGACGCGGCAGGCAGCCCTCCAGCACCGCCGCCGCCTGCCGGCCCACCCTTGCCTGCGGCTTGCAGGCGTCGTGGCACCTTGCGTCCAAGGAGCAGCACAGCGAGCAGATGGCGCCGGAATAGGCCGGGCAGAACGCCATGTCCTCCGGCTCGAACGGGTTCTCGCAGATCACGCACTGCAGGGATGGCAGCCGCGCCCAGTGCCGCCGGGGCTTGCGGGCCAGGTAGTAGCGCCCGCCGGTCGCCCAGGCGATCACCGGCGCCGCCGCGAACGCCGCCGCGAAGGCGACGAAGGGCGCGAACGCCTCCGCCAACGGCCCGGCCGCGCCCAGGTACGACAGCAGCCCCGCCGCCACCGCCAGCAGCATCGCCCCGGTGCCGACCGGGTTGATGTCGTACAGGTGCGCCCGCTTGAACTCGATGTGCGCCGGGCTGAGGCCGAGCGGCTTGTTCACCACCAGGTCCGACACCAGCGCGCCGACCCAGGCGGCTGCGATGACGGAGTAGATGACCAGCGTGTCCTCGATGGCCCGGTAGATCCCAAGCTCCATCAGCAGCAGCGCGATGGCGATGTTGAACACCAGCCAAACCACCCGCCCGGGGTGCCGGTGCGTGAGGCGGGAGAAGAAATTGGACCAAGCGATAGACCCGGCGTAGGCGTTGGTGATGTTGATCTTCACCTGCGAGATCACGACGAAGCAGCTCGCCAGCGCCAGCGCCGCCGTCGGCGACGACACGACGGCGCCGAACGCCACGCGATACATCTCGTTCGGCTGAACGGCCAGCGACGGCGCCAGCCCCGCCGCCAGCGCCAGGCAGGCCAGGAACGACCCGGCCAGCAGCTTCAGCACCCCGATCACGATCCAGCCGGGACCACCTGCCAGCATCGCCGCCCACCACGCCCGGCTCGGCCTGGCGGACTGCTGCGGCAGGAAGCGCAGGTAGTCCACCTGCTCGCCGATCTGGGCGATCAGTGAGAACACGACCGACGCCGCGGCACCGAACGCCAGCAGGCGGAACGACCCGTCGGCGTCCGGCGCAGCGCCGCGATAGGCCGTCCAGTTGGCGAACGCCCCATGCACGGTAAGGGCGACCACGACGAACGGCACCAGTTGCAGCGCCACCCAGGCCGGCTGCGACCAGAGCTGCACGCGGCTGATGAAGGTGATCCCGTGCGTCACCAACGGCACGACCGCCAGCGAGCATAGCAGGAAGCCCAGCGGCGGCGGGATGCCGAAGCAAGCCTCCAGCATGGAGGCCAGGATCACCGCCTCGATGGCGAAGAAGATGAAGGTGAACGAGGCGTAGATCAGTGAGGTGATCGTGGACCCGATGTAGCCGAACCCGGCGCCGCGGGTCAGCAGGTCAATGTCCACCCCATCCCGTGCGGCGTAGTAGCTGATCGGCACTCCGGCGGCGAAGATCAGCAGGCTTGCGAACACGATGGCGGCCACGGCGTTGGTGAAGCCGTATCCCAGGGTGACGGTGCCGCCGATGGCCTCCAGCGCCAGGAAGGAGATGCCGCCGAGCGCCGTGTTGGCGACACGCCACGGCGACCAGCGCCGCGCCGCCTTGGCGGTGAAGCGCAACGCGTAGTCCTCCAGAGTCTGATTGGCGACCCACTGGTTGTACTCGCGTCGTATCCGCACGATACGCTGCCGCGCTGCCATGCCCGGTGCCCAGCCCTCCTGCTTGCCCACGCGCAAACTCTTCGCGTGAGTGCGATTGTGCATCGCAGCACGGCCGGATTGATATACGTCATTTGACGTATTCCGGGCTGTGGTCCGGCTGGTCAACGCTCCCTGGCACGGAAACAACGCTTGGGGACCATAGATGACCGAAGACGCACCGCACTCGCCATTCCGCCGCCGGCTGCTGCAAGGCATCGCGGCCCTGCCCGCGGCGGCGTTGCTGCCCTGGACGGCCCAGGCTGCCGGCCCGGCGACGTCGGCTGTCAACACCACTGGCCTCGCCGTGACCGACGACACCGTCACCGTCGGCATCCTGCACTCCGTCACCGGCACCATGGCGATCAGCGAGACCGGATCGGTCGAGGCGGAGAAGCTGGCGATCCAGCAGATCAACGCCGCCGGCGGCGTGCTGGGCCGGCAGATCAAGGTGATCCAGGAGGACGGCGCCAGCGACTGGCCGAACTTCGCCGAGAAGGCCAAGAAGCTGCTGACCAGCGACAAGTGCGCCGCGGTGTTCGGCTGCTGGACCTCGGCGTCCCGCAAGGCAGTGCTGCCGGTGTTCGAGCAGTACAACGGGATGCTGTACTACCCGACGTTCTACGAAGGGCTGGAGCAGTCCAAGAACGTCATCTACACGGGCCAGGAGGCGACGCAGCAGATACTGGCGGGGCTGGACTGGGTCAACAAGTCCAAGGGTGCCAAGACGTTCTACCTGATCGGGTCGGACTACATCTGGCCGCGCACCTCCAACAAGATCGCGCGCAAGCACATCGAGGGGCACCTGACCGCCAGCAAGGTGGTGGGCGAGGACTACTTCCCGCTCGGCCACACGCAGTTCAACTCGGTCATCAACAAGATCAAGCTGGTCAAGCCGGATGTGATCTTCGCCTCCGTCGTGGGCGGTTCCAACGTCGCATTCTACAAGCAGATGAAGGCCGCGGGCGTGGACCTCGGCAAGCAGACGCTGCTGACGATCTCCGTCACCGAAGACGAGATCGAGGGCATCGGCGGTGAGAACATCGCCGGCGCGTTCGCCTGCATGAAGTACTTCGAGAGCCTGGACAACGCGAACAACAAGGAGTTCGTCGCGGCGTTCAAGAAGACATATGGCCCGAAAAGCGTCATCGGCGACGTGACGCAGGCGGCCTACCTCGGCCCGTGGCTGTGGAAGCTCACTGCCGAGAAGGCCGGCAGCTTCGACGTGGACAAGATCGCCGCGGCGTCTGGCGGGATCGAGTTCAAGGGCGCCCCGGAAGGCTACGTCCGCATCCACGAAAACCATCACCTGTGGAGCAAGACCCGCGTCGGCCGCGCCAAGGCGGATGGCCAGTACGAGGTCGTGTTCGAAACGGCCGAGCTGGTCCAGCCTGACCCGTTCCCTAAAGGCTACCAGTAGCGGCGGCGGACTGAGGGAGGAGGGCAGGGCATGTTCGCAGGCTATTCCATGGGTGAGCTTGGCTCGATCATGGCCATGCAAGGTTTTGCGGGGCTGATCCTGTTCTCCGTCTTCGTGCTGATGGCGCTCGGGCTGGCCGTCATCTTCGGCCAGATGGGCGTCATCAACATGGCGCATGGCGAGTTCATGATCCTGGGTGCCTACGTCACCTTCCTCACCTCCCGCCTGTTCACGACCTACATGCCGTCGCTGTTCAGCGCCTACTTCTTCGTCGCCATCGTGCTGGCGTTCTGCGCGGCGGGCGCCCTGGGAATGCTGGTGGAGTGGGTGCTGATACGCCGGCTGTACCGCCGCCCGCTGGACACCTTGCTGGCGACCTGGGGGCTGAGCCTGATCCTGCAGCAGGTCTACCGCTCGGTGTTCGGCGCGCGCGAGGTCGGGGTGGACCAGCCGGACTGGATGATGGGCGCGGCGAACCTGACCGACAGCATCCAAATCCCGATCAACGGGATGATCGTCATGGTGCTGACCGCGTTCATCGCGCTCGGCGTTTATCTGCTGATCTTCCGGATGGGCTGGGGCAAGCAGGTGCGGGCCGTCATGGCCAACCGGGCAATGGCCGGTGCCGTCGGCATCAACACCGAGTTCGTGGACCGCGTCACCTTCGGCGTCGGCTGCGGCATCGCGGGCGTCGCGGGCAGCGCCTTCACGATGATCGGCTCCACAAGTCCGACGGCTGGGCAGCTGTATATCGTGGACACCTTCCTGATCGTGGTGTTCGGCGGCGCGGCCAGCCTGGCGGGGACCATCGCTTCGGCCTTCACCATCTCCCAGGCACGCTCCACGCTTGAGTTCTTCCTCAGCGGCTCCATGGCCCAGGTCATCGTGCTGCTCAGCGTCATCGGCATCCTGATGCTGCGCCCGCAAGGACTGTTCGTGATGAAGGTGCGGCGATGAGCTTCCTCAACCGCAAAGACATCCTGTGGATCGGCGTGCTGGCGCTGCTGCTGCTGGTGGTCCTGCCGCTCGGGTTCAACACGTTCCGGCTGAACCTGTTCGGCAAGTATCTCACCTTCGGCTTCGTCGTTCTCGGCCTCGTGCTGTGCTGGGGCGACGCGGGCATCCTCAGCCTGGGACAGGGCGTGTTCTTCGGCCTGGGCGGTTACTGCATGGCGATGTACCTCAAGCTGGAGGCATCCACGCCGGAAGCCACGAAAATCCAGTCCACACCCGGCATCCCCGATTTCATGGACTGGAACCAGATCACGGCGCTGCCATGGTTCTGGGAGCCGTTCCGAAGCTTGGGCTTCACCATGGCGGCGGTGGTGCTGGTCCCGACGCTGCTGGCCCTGCTGATCGGCGTCGCGATGTTCACCCGGCGGGTTGGCGGCACCTACTTCGCCATCATCACCCAAGCGTTCGCGGCGATTCTGACGATCCTCATCATCGGCCAGCAGGGCTACACCGGCGGCGTCAACGGGATCACCGACCTTCGCACGCTGCACGGCTGGGACATCCGGACGGACGGGGCCAAGGAGGTGCTCTACTTCGTCAACGCCGGGCTGCTGCTAGGGTGCCTCCTGCTGGCGCAACTGGTGCGGCGCAGCAAGCTCGGCCGCATCCTGGTGGCGATGCGCGACAAGGAGGACCGGGTCCGTTTCTCCGGCTACGACGTGGCACACTTCAAGGTGTTCGTGTTCTGCTTCGCCGCCGCGCTCGCAGGCATCGGCGGCGCGATGTTCACCTTGCAGGTCGGCTTCATGTCGCCCTCCTTTGTCGGCATCGTGCCGTCCATCGAGATGGTGATCTACTGCGCGGTCGGTGGGCGCACCTCGGTGCTCGGGGCGATCTACGGCGCCGTCCTGGTGTGCTGGGCGCGCACCAGCTTCTCGGAAGCGGTGCCGGAACTCTGGCTGCTCGCCATGGGGTCGCTGTTCATCGTCGTGGTCGTCGCCTTTCCCAACGGGCTGGCCGGCATCTACCGCACCCACCTCGACCCCTTGCTGGACCGGCTGCTGCCGCGGCCGCGCACGCGGGCGCCGACCATCGCGTCCGTCGAGTCGCCGCACGCAGCACCGATTGCCGAGTAGGAGACGGACATGCCGCCTGCCAACACAGACTACCTGCTCGCGGTGGAAGGGCTGACCGTCTCCTTCGACGGCTTCCGCGCGGTGGACGACCTGTCGTTCTACCTCGACCGCAACGAGATCAGGGTGATCATTGGCCCGAACGGCGCCGGCAAGACCACTGTGCTGGACCTGATCTGCGGCCGCACCAAGGCCACCAGCGGCTCCGTCGCGTTCAAGGGGCAGGAGCTGCTGCGGATGCGGGAGCACGAGATCGTCCGCGCCGGGGTTGGCCGCAAGTTCCAGACCCCGTCTATCTACGAAGACCTGACGGTGTTCGAAAACCTGGAGATCTCCTACCCCCGCGGGCGCTCGGTGTTCGGCGCCCTTGCGTTCCGCCGGGATGCCGCCGTGCGGGACCGGGTGGAGGAGGTGGCGCGCGACATCTTCCTGGCCGACCACCTGGACGACCTGGCCGAGGAGCTGAGCCACGGCCAGAAGCAGTGGCTGGAGATCGGGATGCTGCTGATCCAGGATCCGGCGCTCCTGATGCTCGATGAACCCGTCGCCGGCATGAGCGTCAGCGAGCGCAAGAAGACCGCCGAGCTGCTGCACCGCGTCATCCAGGACCGGTCTGTGCTGGTGATCGAGCACGACATGGGCTTCGTCGAGGACATAGCCCACAAGGTGACGGTGTTGCACCAGGGCCGCGTGCTGTCGGAGGGCAGCATCGCCCATGTGAAAGCCGATCCCCGGGTCGTGGAGGTCTATCTTGGCCACTGATCGCCTCGTCGTGCAGGGCTTGCGCGCGGGCTACGGGCAGAGCGAGGTTCTGCACGGCCTCGACTTCAAGGTCGGCGCCGCCGAGATCGTCGTCGTCGTCGGGCGCAACGGCATGGGCAAGAGCACGCTCATGCGGACCCTGATCGGAATGATCCCCACGAAGTCAGGGACCATCACCCTGGACGGGCACGACATCACTGCGCTCAAGAGCCATCAGCGCGTCGCCCGCGGCATCGCCTTCGTGCCGCAGGGCCGGATGGTATTCCCGACCATGACGGTTCAGGAGAACATCGAGACCGGGCTTTTCGTGCATGGCGGGCGCCGCGTTCCGCCTGACATCTATACGCTGTTCCCCGTCCTGCAGGAGATGCGCGCCCGGCGCGGCGGCAACCTGTCCGGCGGCCAGCAGCAGCAGCTTGCCATCGCCCGGGCGCTCGCCACCAATCCGCAGGTCCTGCTGCTGGACGAGCCGACGGAGGGCATCCAGCCCAGCATCATCCAGGAGCTGGCCCGCACGCTGCGCCGCATCCGCGATGAGCGCGGCCTGAGCATCGTCGCTTCCGAGCAGGTGCTGAGCTTCGCGCTAGACATCGCCGACCGCGTCTTGGTGCTGGAGGGCGGGGCGGTCGTGCACGAGGACGCCCGCGCCGACGTGGACCACGCAAAGGTCGCCAGCTACCTCGCCGTTTGACCCCACCCGCAACAGGAGCATGACGCCATGACGGAAACCCTCATCAAGGTTGACCTGTCCCAGCCCGCTTACGACAACGATATGATCCACAACCGCTGGCACCCGGACATCCCGATGGTGGCGACCGTCAAACCCGGCGATGACTTCATCATCGAGTGCTACGACTGGACCGGCGGTTTCATCAAGAACAACGACAGCGCCGCCGACGTGCGGGACATAGACCTCAGCATCGTCCACTTCCTGAGCGGCCCCGTGGGCGTGGAGGGCGCCGAGCCCGGCGATCTGCTGGTGGTGGACTTCCTGGACATCGGGGCGTTCCCGCACAATTCCTGGGGCTTCAACGGCTTCTTCTCGAAGAAGAACGGCGGCGGGTTTCTGACCGATCACTTCCCGCAGGCCCAGAAGTCCATCTGGGACTTCCACGGCATGTTCACCTCGTCCCGGCACGTGCCCGGCGTGAACTTCGCCGGGCTGATCCACCCGGGCCTGATCGGCTGCCTGCCGGACCCGAAGCTGCTGGAGACCTGGAACCGGCGGGAGACCGGGCTGATCGC
>CAXUHB010000049.1:0-28681 GCA_964250755.1 uncultured Acetobacteraceae bacterium
GCGCTCCCGGTGGGTCAGCACGATGGCGCCGATCATCGCCACCATCAGGATCAGCCCGGCGGCCTGGAACAGGAAGATGTAGTCCGTGTAGATCAGCCGCCCCAGCGCTTGCGTGTTGCTGACGGCGCCCGGTGTGCTGGACAGGCGCAGCGACATGGCCTGCGGCGCGAACTCCCAGCCGGTCAGGACCACCACCAGCTCCAGCAGCAGCACCGCGCCGACCGTCGCGCCGACCGGCAAGTAGCGCTGATAGCCCTCCCGCAACTGGCCGAAGTTCACGTCCAGCATCATCACGACGAACAGGAACAGCACCGCGACTGCGCCGACATAGACGATGACCAGGATCATCGCCAGGAACTCGGCACCGGCGATCAGGAACAGCGCCGCCGCGTTGAAGAACGCGAGGATCAGGAACAGCACGGAATGCACGGGGTTGCGCGACGTGACCACCGCGGCGGCCGAGCCGATCAGGATTGCCGAGAACAGGTAGAAGGCGGCGGTGACGATCATTGGCGCAGGCTCTAGCGGAACTGGGAGTCGAGTTCCAGCCGCTTGGACAGCTCGCTCTCCCAACGGTCGCCGTTGGCGAGCAGCTTTTCCTTGTTGTACAGCAGCTCCTCCCGCGTCTCCACCGCGAACTCGAAGTTCGGGCCTTCGACGATGGCGTCCACCGGGCAGCTTTCCTCGCAAAGGCCGCAGTAGATGCACTTCGTCATGTCGATGTCATAGCGCGTGGTGCGGCGGCTGCCGTCGTCCCGCGGCTCGGCCTCGATGGTGATGGCGAGCGCCGGGCACACGGCCTCGCACAGCTTGCAGGCGATGCAGCGCTCCTCGCCGTTGGGATAGCGCCGCAGCGCGTGCTCGCCTTTGAAGCGCGGGCTGATCGCACCCTTCTCGTAGGGATAGTTGATCGTCGCCTTCTGCCGGAAGAAGTATTTCAGCGTCAGCGACATGCCGGAAAGGAGTTCGCCCAGCAGCAGGCTGCGGGCGGTGCGGTCCAGGAAAGCCATCGGGATGATCCTTCTTGCCCAGCCCGCTTTACGCCGGGCCAGGCAGCACAACAAGGTTTAGGTGGGATGCTGGCCCGGCAGCCACCCCATGCCCAGCAGCACGCCGGCCGTCAGGACCAGCCAACCCAGGGACAGCGGCAGGAACACCTTCCAGCCCAATCGCATCAACTGATCGTAGCGGAAGCGCGGGAACGTCGCGCGCACCCAGACGAACATGAACAGCACCAAGCAGATCTTGGTGATAAACCAGATGGGCCCAGGCACCCAGGTGAACGGCGCGAACGGGATGGGGCTGAGCCAGCCGCCCAGGAACAGGATCGCCGTCATGCCCGACATCAGGATCATGTTGGCGTACTCGCCCAGGAAGAACAGGCCGAAGGTCATCGCCCCGTATTCCACATGGAAACCGCCGACGATCTCGCTCTCCCCTTCCGGCAGGTCGAACGGGGCGCGGTTGGTCTCGGCCAGAATGGAGATGAAGAACACGACGAACATCGGGAACAGCGGGATGAAGAACCAGATGCGTTCCTGCGCATGGACGATGGCCGTCAGGTTCAGGCTGCCGGCGCACAGCAGGACCGTCACGATCACGAGGCCCATGCTGACCTCGTAGCTGACCATCTGCGCCGCCGACCGCAGCGCGCCCAGGAAGGCATACTTGCTGTTGCTGGCCCAGCCCGCGATCACGATGCCATAGACGCCCAGGCTGCTGACCGCGAACAGATACAGGATGCCGACGTTGATGTCGGCGATGGCCCAGCCGTCGTTCACGGGGATCACCGCCCAGGCGATCATCGCCAAGGTCATCGTCAGCAGCGGCGCCACGATGAACAGGACGCGGTTCGCGCCCGTGGGGATGATCGTCTCCTTCATCAGCATCTTCAGCGCATCAGCGAAGGGCTGCATCAGGCCGAAGGGGCCGACGACGTTCGGTCCCTTCCGCATCTGCATCGCCGCCATCACCTTGCGTTCGGCGAGAGTCAGGTAGGCGACCGACACCAGCACGGGCACCAGCATGGCCAGGGTCTGCGCGACGGTCAGGACCGTGACGCCGAGGGGTGTCGTCAGAAAGTCGGCCATGCCGCGCTACTCCGCCGCCTGCTGCATCGGATGCGTGTAGGTCCGCGTGCATTCCGCCATCGTCGCGCTGGCCCGGCAGATCGCGTTGGTTTGGTAGTAGTCCGGCACCGCCGGCTCGAACGGCGCATCGGACAACGCTCCGCCCGCAGGCGGACCGGGCAGGTCGGTGCAGCCGCGGCGCGGCAGCTCCTGCTGCACGGCGAACACCGGGTTGACCTGGATCATGCGGTCCCGCACCCCGGCAAGGTCGTCATAAGGCAGCTTGTGGCCAATGGTGGCGCTGAAGGCGCGCAGGATGGCCCAGTCCTCCCGGGCCTCGCCCGGCGGCTGGATGGACAGGAAGCCGCGCTGCACGCGCCCCTCCGTGTTGACGTAGGTGCCGGCCTTCTCGGTATAGGCCGCGCCGGGCAGGATCACGTCGGCGCGGGCAGCCCCGCGGTCGCCGTGATGGCCTTGATACACGACGAAGGTGCCTGCACCGATGCGGGCGGTGTCGAACTCGTCCGCCCCCAGCAGCCACAGCAGATCCACGCCGCCGTCCATCATGCCGGCCAAGTCCTTGCCGCCCGCGCCAGGCACGAAGCCCAGGTCCAGCGCACCCACACGCGCTGCCGCGGTGTGCAGCACGTTGAAGCCGTGCCAGTCCGGCGTCAGCGCCCCCACGTCGGCCGCCAACTGCCACGCCGCCGCCAGCACCGCCGCGCCGTCCGGCCGGCGCAGGGCGCCCTGCCCCACCACGATCATCGGACGCTTGGCCGCGCGCAGGACGTCGCCGAATGCGCCCAGGTTCGATAGTGCCGCCGGGCCGTCGCCAAGGTGCTGCGCCTGGTAGGTCAGGTCAGCGGGCTGGCCAACCGTGGCCACAGGGCACGGCCCCATGTTCAGCCGCTTGCGGATGCGGGCGTTCAGCACCGGGGCCTCGCGCCGCGGGTTGGCGCCAATCAGCAGGATGGCGTCGGCGTCCTCGATCCCGGCAACCGTGGTGTTGAACGTGTAATGCTCCCGACGCCCACCCACGGGAAGCGCGGCGCCGTCCTGGCGGCAGTCGAGGTTCTCGGACCCCAGCACACCCATGAGGTCCTTGAGCGCCATCATGCTCTCGGCGTCGCACAGATCGCCGGCAACGGCACCGATGCGGCTGCCCGGCAAACCCTGCACCTTGGCTGCGATGGCGCTGAACGCATCGGGCCAGGTCGCCGGGCGGAGCTTGCCGTCCACTCGTATCCAGGGACGGTCCAGCCGGCGGCGCTTCAGCCCGTCAACGGCGAAGCGGGACTTGTCGCCCAGCCACTCCTCGTTCACGTCCTCGTTGGTGCGCGGCATCACGCGCAGCACCTCGGACCCGCGGGAGTCCACGCTGATGTTGGATCCCAGCGCGTCGTGCACGTCCACGCTGACAGTGCGGCGCAGTTCCCACGGGCGGGCGACGAAGCTGCCAGGCTTGCTCAGCAGCGCGCCGACCGGGCAGATGTCGATCAGGTTGCCGGACAGCTCGGTTCGCAGTGCCTTCTCGATGTAGGTGCCGATCTCCATGTTTTCGCCGCGCGCGACGGCGCCCATCTCGGGCACCCCGGCGATTTCGCTGCTGAAGCGGACGCAGCGGGTGCAGTGGATGCACCGCGTCATGAACGTCTTGACCAGCGGACCCAGGTACTTGTCCTTGATGGCCCGCTTGTTCTCGCGGTAGCGGGAGTGGTCCATGCCGTAGGAGTAGGCCAAGTCCTGCAGGTCGCACTGGCCGCCCTGGTCGCAGATCGGGCAGTCCAGCGGATGGTTGATGAGCGTGAACTCCATCACCCCCCGCCGGGCCTGCCGCACCACGGCGGAGTCGGTCATGACCACCATGCCGTCCGCAACGGGATAGGCGCATGAGGCGACGGGCTTGGGCGCCTTCTCGATCTCGACCAGGCACATGCGGCAGTTGCCCGCGACGGACAGCCGCTCATGGTAGCAGAAGCGCGGGATTTCCTTGCCCGCGGCCTCGCACGCCTGCAGAACGGATGCCCCGTTCGGGACTTCGACGGTAATGCCGTCAACAGTGACGTTGGCCATTGGTGAACCCCTACTCCGCCGCCATCGGCAGCGGACGCGGCGCGCGGGCCGCCTTGTACTCGGCGATGCGCTGCTCCATCACCGGGCGGAAGTGCCGGATCAGACCCTGGATCGGCCAGGCCGCGGCGTCGCCCAGGGCGCAGATGGTGTGGCCCTCGATCTGGCGGGACACCTGGTCCAGCATGTCAATCTCCTCCAGGTCGGCCCGGCCCTGAACCATGCGGTGCATGACGCGCATCATCCAGCCCGTGCCCTCGCGGCAAGGGGTGCATTGGCCGCAGGACTCGTGCTTGTAGAACTGCGCCAGCCGGTCAATCGCGCGGATCACGTCCGTGCTTTTGTCCATCACGATCACGCCTGCAGTGCCCAGGCCGCTTTTGACGTCGCGCAAGCTGTCGAAGTCCATGAGCACGGTGTCGCAGATAGACTTCGGTAGCAACGGCACGCTGGAGCCGCCGGGGATGATGGCCAGCAGGTTGTCCCAGCCGCCGCGCACGCCGCCCGCATAGGTCTCGATCAGCTCGCGCAGGGGGATGCCAAGCTCCTCCTCCACGTTGCACGGCTTGTTCACGTGCCCGCTGATGCAGAAGATCTTGGTGCCGCTGTTCTTGGGCCGGCCCAGCGCCGAGAACCAGGCCCCGCCCCGCCGCAGGATGGTCGGCACGACGGCGATGGTTTCGACGTTGTTGACCGTGGTGGGGCAGCCATACAGGCCCACCGCCGCCGGGAAGGGCGGCTTGAGCCGGGGCATCCCCTTCTTGCCCTCCAGGCTCTCGATCAGCGCGGTTTCCTCGCCGCAGATGTAGGCGCCGGCGCCGCGGTGGACATACAGGTCGAAGTCGTAGCCCGATCCCGCGGCGTTCTTGCCCAGCAGGTCCGCCGCATACGCCTCGTCAACCGCCTTCTGCAGCGCGATGGTCTCATTGCAGTACTCGCCGCGCACGTAGATGTAGCAGGCCGACGCGCCCATCGCGAAAGAGGCGATCAGCGCCCCCTCGATCAGCTTGTGCGGGTCGTGCCGCAGGATGTCGCGGTCCTTGCAGGTGCCGGGCTCGCTCTCGTCGGCATTGATGACGAGGTAGCTGGGACGCCCGTCCGGGTTGGCCTGCTTGGGCATGAAGGACCACTTCATCCCCGTCGGGAACCCAGCGCCGCCGCGCCCACGCAGCCCGGATGCCTTCATCTCGCTGATGATGGCATCACGCCCGCGGGCGATGACGTCGGCCGTGCCGTCCCAATCGCCGCGCGCCCGCGCGCCGGCCAGGCCCGCGTCGTGCTGGCCATACAGGTTGGTGAAGATGCGGTCCTTGTCGGCGAGCATCGCTGCCTACTCCGGCGTCAGGTTTGGGTCGTCAGGGTGGTCGGGCCACCTTCGGGGGCGGAGGTCATGCGGCCGATGGAGGAGCCGGGCTTCACCGCCTCACCCCGGCGGAGCGCCTGCAGCAGCGCCACCGTCCGGTCGTAGTCCAAGTCCTCGTGGTAGTCGTCGTCCACCTGCAATATGGGGGCGTTCACGCATGCGCCGAGGCATTCCACCTCGCTCATGGTGAACATTCCGTCCGCGCTGGTCTCGCGCCAGGCCTTGATGCCCGTCACGTCGCGGCAGGCGCGAGTGATCTCGTCCGACCCGCGCAGCCAGCATGGCGTCGTGCCGCAGACCTGCAGGTGATGCCGGCCGATCGGGTTGGTGTTGAACATCAGGTAGAAGGTCGCGACCTCATAAACGCGGATCGGCGGCATCTCCAGCCTGGCCGCCACTACGTCCATCGCCGCTGTCGGGACCCAGGCGCTGCCGCCCTGGCGGCGCATCTGGTGCTGCACGACATACAGCAGCGGCAGCACCGCGCTCGCTTTCCGGCTGGGCGGATACTTCGTCAGGATCAGCCCGATCTCGCGCTCGCTATCCGCGTCGAACTCGAAGTGCGCCGGTTGCGGGGCACCCAGCCCGGTGGAGCCGTCGCCGATGTCCTCCGACGTGCCGTTGGCGATCTGGGAGCCTGCGCCCCCGCCCAAGCTTTGCGACATGCTCTACCTGTCAATTTCGCCGAACACGACGTCCACGGAGCCGATGATGGCCACGGCGTCGGCCAGCATGTGGCGCTTGCTCATGTGCTCGACCGCTTGCAGGTGCGCGTAGCCGGTCGGGCGCACCTTGCAGCGATAAGGCCGGTTGGTGCCGTCGGCAACGAGATAGACGCCGAACTCGCCCTTGGGGCTTTCCGTCGCCGTGTAGGTCGAGCCGGCGGGAACGTGGTAGCCCTCGGTGTAGAGCTTGAAGTGGTGGATGAGGGCTTCCATGGACTTCTTCATGTCCTCGCGCCGGGGCGCGGTGAACTTGCGATCCTGTATCTTCACGTCGCCAGGCCGCATCTTCTCCAGGCACTGCTGGATGATGTAGGTGCTCTGCCGCATCTCCGCCATCCGGACGAGGTAGCGGTCGTAGCAGTCGCCGTTGCGGGCCACCGGCACGTCGAAGTCCACCTGGTCGTAGTTGTCATAGGGCTGGGATTTGCGCAGGTCCCATGGCACGCCGCTGGCGCGCAGACAGGGGCCGGTGAAGCCCCAGGCCAGCGCATCCTCCGGCGTCATGATGCCGATGTCCACCGTGCGCTGCTTCCAGATGCGGTTGGTGGTCAGCAGCTGCTCCAGCTCGTCAATGAACTTGGGGAAGGTGCTGGCCCACTCGCCGATCTCCTCCGCCAGGTTGCCCGGCAGGTCGCGGGCCACGCCGCCCGCGCGGAAGTAGTTGGCGTGGTAGCGGGAGCCGGACACGGCCTCGTAGAAGTGCAGCAGCTTCTCGCGCTCCTCGAAGCCCCACAAGCTCGGCGTGATCGCGCCCACGTCCAGGGCGTAGGTCGTGATGTTCAGCAGGTGGTTCAGGATGCGGGTGATCTCCGCGAACATGGTCCTGATCCAACGCCCGCGCTCCGGCACGGTGATGCCGAGCAGCTTTTCCTGCGCGATGGCCCAGGTGTGCTCCATGCACATCGGGCTGACATAATCCAGGCGGTCGAAGTAGGGCAGCGCCTGCAGGTAGGTCTTGTGCTCGATCAGCTTCTCGGTGCCGCGGTGCAGCAGGCCGATGTGCGGGTCTGCACGCTCGATGACCTCGCCGTCCATCTCCAGGATCAGGCGCAACACACCGTGCGCGGCCGGATGCTGCGGGCCGAAGTTGATGGTGTGGTTGTCCACCTCCAACACCTTGCTGGTCGTGGGCTTGGGTTCGTCGGGCGTGGTGCTGCTGGCGCCCATGAACGGGCCGATGCGGACGTCGTCAGGCATGTCTAGCCCTCCTTGCGCGGGGCAGGCAGCGCGCCGGCCTGCATGTCGCCAGCCTGCATATCGGCAGCCTTGGCGGCGATGCGATCCGTGTGCGCCTTCTCGTCGCCGGGCAGCGCGGTCATGGCTTCCCAGGGCGAGAGGAAGTCGAAGTTGCGGAAGTCCTGGGTCAGGCTGACCGGCTCGTTGACGACCTGCTTGCGCTCCTCGTCGTAGCGGACCTCGACGTAGCCGACCAAGGGGAAGTCCTTGCGGAGCGGATGGCCGCTGAAGCCGTAGTCGGTCAGGATGCGCCGCAGGTCGGGCTGACCGCTGAACACGATGCCGAACAGGTCCCACGCCTCGCGCTCGAACCAGGTGGCCACGGGCCAGATGCGGTGGATGCTGGGCACCGGCGTCTGCTCGTCGGTTTGGATGACGACCCGGACGCGGTGGTTATGCGAGACGGACAGCAGGTTATAGACGACGTCGAAACGCTGCGGACGCTCCGGCCAATCCACGCCGCACAGGTCCATCAGCTGCTCGCATGAGAAGCGGGCATCGGTGCGCAGGTAGGCCAGCAGGTCGGCAATGACCGCCCGGTCGGCGTGGATCACCAGTTCACCGCCCTCCAGCCCGGCGCGCTGCACGCCGGGGATGGAAATCGCGCCCTGAGCCAACGCGGACAGATCGCCCGGTCCGACGGCGATGGCGGGGGCCTGAGGGGCCTGTTCCGTGCCGTCAACCACGCAGGATCGTCCCGGTGCGGCGTATCTTCTTCTGCAGCTGCATGATGCCGTAAACCAGCGCCTCCGCCGTCGGCGGGCAACCCGGCACATACACATCCACCGGCACGATGCGGTCGCACCCGCGTACCACGCTGTAGCTGTAGTGGTAGTAGCCGCCGCCGTTGGCGCAGGATCCCATGCTGATGACCCAGCGCGGCTCGGGCATCTGGTCATAGACCTTGCGGAGCGCCGGAGCCATCTTGTTGGTCAGCGTGCCCGCGACGATCATCACGTCGGACTGGCGGGGGCTGGCGCGGGGGATGACGCCGAAGCGGTCCAGGTCGTAGCGCGGCATGTAGGCATGGATCATCTCCACTGCGCAGCAGGCCAGGCCGAACGTCATGGGCCATAGGCTGCCGGTGCGCGCCCAGTTGACCACCTTGTCCAGGTTGGCCACGACGAAACCCTTGTCTGCCACTTCGCCGGTGATGCCTTTGATGACCGCGTCCTGCGCCGCGCCGGGCTGCAGGGCCTCGCGGTTCCAGGCGACCTGCACGGCGGCGTTTTCTGTCGTCACGCTCATGGCGCGGCTACTCCCAATCCAGTGCGCCTTTGCACCACTCATAGATAAATCCGACGGTCAGCACCGCAAGGAACGCCATCATGGACAGGAAGCCGAACAGGCCGATGTCGGCCAGGCTGACGGCCCAGGGGAACAGGAACGCGATCTCCAGGTCGAAGATGATGAACAGGATCGCGACCAGGTAGAACCGCACGTCGAACTTGCGGCGGGCGTCGTCGAACGGCTCGAACCCGCATTCGTAGGCGGACAGCTTCTCGGCATACGGCTTCTGCCGGGCCGCGAGCAGGCTGCCGCCGACCATTGCGAGCGCAATGCCGCCGCCGATCAGGATGAACACCAGGATGGGGAAGTACTCGGACAGCAACGGCATCGGTCGCACCTCGCGGCGGCGCTAGCGTCGTGCTGCGCCGCAACAGGAATATACGGTGAACACAGCCCTGCCGCTAGGGCAGTGCGCCATGTCCTCGCATCGTGATGTGGGTCTGCTGCTGCTGGCGCGAGAGACGGGGCTCGAACCCGCGACCTCCGGCGTGACAGGCCGGCGCTCTAACCAACTGAGCTACTCCCGCAGCGGCAGGGCGCACGATCTACGGCGCGGGCGGGGCGGCGTCAAGCGGTGGATTGCGCTCGTATTTGGGCCTATGCGGAATGAGTGAGAGATGGTCCTGGACGGGGCAGGATTGTGGACGGTAGTGTAAGTCTGAACAGACCTACTCCCCCCGACGCCCAGTCAAGGTAGAGGTACGATGGGCGCACTGACGGACTTGGACGACCTTCTCGCAGGCGACTACAACACCGACTACTGGGCAGATGATCTGATACTTCACGCTCACATCTTGGTGGAGAGCTTGACGGACCTAGACTGGCAAACACTGCAGCACATCTGGCGAAGCCGTCCCCCTGTGTGGCAGTGCCAGCTGGCTCAAGTGATCGCGTGGAAGCACGAACCAGACAAGGCAGTTCCGATCCTAGTCCCAATGATCGAGCACGGTGACGACGAGCTTAGCATCGCCGCAGCCGACGCCCTCAGAGACCTTGCCGGGCAAGTCAAGGCTTCGATCCTGACCCAAACCGTTAGAGAGCGCCTGAAAGGTCTAGCAGGCAGGAGCAGACTATCGGCTCTCGTCATTGATGACCTGCACAGACGGCTAGATCATCCGGCAGCGACGTGATGACGAGTGGACCCAAATCACCGATACGGGCGATCCAGCAAACTCTCCAGTCTGAAATGCGGGCACGAGTAGAGGCAAGGGTGGTGGGCGGTGACGGGATCGAACCGCCGGCCATCTCGGTGTAAACGAGACGCTCTACCGCTGAGCTAACCGCCCGCTTTGGTGGAACTTACCGCGTCCCGCAACGGCGTGCCAGGGCGGAAGCGGACGGACCGGGTCGCGGCGACCGCAATCGCCTCTCCGGTGCGGGGGTGGCGGCCCGTGGTGGCCTTGCGGGTGGACACGGCAAAGGTGCCGAAGCCCGCCAGCCGGACCTCCTGCCCATCCTGCAGCCCGCGCTTGATGGCGTGCAGCACGGCGTCCACAGCCTCTCCCGCCCGCCCGATTGCCACATCCAGGTCGCTTGCGACGGCATGAACCAAGTCGGTGCGGGTCATGGAGGGGACTGGCACCCGGCGGCGCGGCTGCGAGGTGGCCCCGGGCGGCATCATTGCAAACCCATCGTGCGCCATGCCCCACCGCCCTGTTTCCAAGACAATATCGGCGGCACGGTTGACCCGCAATGAAAGCCGGCACGCCGAGTCGCCTCGGCGTGCCGGATCAGACGGGGCGTTGCACGGAAGCCGCGGTCAGCCCTGCCAACGCGGCAGGACCAGCGCGCGCCCTTTTGGTGCGGCCCGGCTCAATGCGGCAGAGACGCGCCGGGCTGCACCGGGACTGTCACCGCCGGCTCGATCGGCTCCACCCACTCGATAGCTTCCGGCATCCGGGCCAGGGCCTGCCCAATCACCTCGTCCACATGGGAAACGGCGATGATCTTGAGGCCCTTCTTTACGTTGTCGGCGATGTCCACCAGATCCTTCTCGTTCTCCTTCGGGATGAACACGGTGGTGATGCCGGCCCGCAGCGCCGCCAGCAGCTTCTCCTTCAAGCCGCCAATCGGCAGGACGCGCCCCCGCAGCGTGATCTCACCCGTCATCGCGACATCGCGGCGCACCGGGATGCCCGTCATGATGCTGACAATGCTGGTCGCCATCGCCACGCCGGCGGACGGGCCATCCTTGGGCGTCGCCCCTTCCGGCACGTGGACGTGGATGTCCCGCTTCTCGAACATGGTCGGCTTGATGCCGAAGCTTGCGGCCCGGCTGCGAACGTAGCTCAGCGCCGCCGACACGCTCTCCTGCATCACGTCGCCCAGCTTGCCCGTGTGCTTCACGTTGCCCTTGCCGGGCAGCATGACGCTCTCGATGGTCAGGATTTCGCCGCCCACCTCGGTCCAGGCCAGGCCGGTCACGACGCCGACCATATCCTCCGCCTCTGTCTCGCCGTAACGGAAGCGGCGGACGCCGGCATACTTGTCCAGGTTCTTGCGGGTGATCGAGACCTTCTTGGCCTTCTTGGTCACGATCTCCTTCACCGCCTTGCGCGCGACGTTGGCGATCTCCCGCTCCAGGCTGCGCACGCCGGCCTCCCGGGTGTAGTAGCGCACGATGTCGCGTATGGCGTCCTCGTGCAGCGACCACTCCTCAGACTTCAGGCCGTTGGCCTCGGCCTGCTTGGTCACCAGGTGGCGCTTGGCGATCTCGACCTTCTCGTCCTCGGTGTAGCCGGCCAGGCGGATGATCTCCATCCGGTCCAGCAGCGGCTGCGGCATGTTCAGGCTGTTGGCCGTGGTGACGAACATCACGTCCGACAGGTCGTAATCCACCTCAAGGTAGTGGTCGGCAAAGGTCGCGTTCTGCTCGGGGTCCAGCACCTCCAGCAACGCGGACGACGGATCGCCGCGCCAATCGGAACCGAGCTTGTCAATCTCGTCCAGCAGGAACAGCGGGTTGCTGGTCTTGGCCTTCTTCATGCCCTGCACGACCTTGCCGGGCATGGAGCCGATGTAGGTCCGCCGGTGGCCACGCACCTCCGCCTCGTCCCGCACGCCGCCCAGGGACATCCGGACGAAGTTGCGCTGCGTCGCCTTGGCGATGCTCTTGCCCAGGCTGGTCTTGCCGACGCCTGGCGGACCCACCAGGCACAGGATCGGCCCCTTGATCTTCGGGCTGCGCGACTGGACCGCCAGGTACTCCAGGATGCGCTCCTTGACCTTGTCCAGCCCGTAGTGGTCGGCATCCAGGATGCGCTCGGCCTCCAGCACGTCGTTGCTGACCTTGCTGCGCTTCTTCCACGGAATGGACAGCATCCAGTCGAGGTAGTTGCGGACGACCGTGCTCTCAGCGCTCATCGGGCTCATGCTCCGCAGCTTCTTCAGCTCGGACATCGCCCTCTCGCGCGCCTCCTTGGTGAACTTGGTCTTCTTGATCCGGTCCTCCAGCTCGGCGGTCTCGTCCTTGCCGTCCTCGCCTTCGCCCAGTTCCTTCTGGATCGCCTTGAGCTGCTCGTTCAGGTAGTACTCGCGCTGGGTCTTCTCCATCTGCCGCTTCACGCGGTTGCGGATGCGCTTCTCGACCTGCAGCACGCCGATCTCGGACTCCATGTGCGCGAACACGCGCTCCAGCCGATCGCCGACCTTGTCGGCCTCCAGCAACTCCTGCTTCTCGGCGATCTTGAGGTTGAGGTGAGCCGAAATCGTATCGGCCAGCTTGCTCGGCTCCTCGATCTGGTTGAGCGAGACCAGGACCTCGGGCGCGATCTTCTTGTTGAGCTTGATGTACTGCTCGAACTGTCCGACCACTGTGCGGCCCAGCGCCTCAAGCTCCTTGGCCCCGGCCTCCACGTCGGGCATCGGCTCGGTCGTTGCCTCGAAGTAGGCGTCGGTCTCCGTGAAGCCGGTGATGCGGGCGCGGCTGCCGCCCTCGACCAGCACCTTCACCGTGCCATCGGGCAGCTTGAGCAGCTGTAGGATCGTGGACACCGTGCCCACGCGGTAGATCTCGTCCGCCTCGGGATCGTCCTGGCTGGCGTTCTTCTGGGCAACAAGCAAAATTTGCTTGTCGTCCTTCATCACCGCCTCAAGCGCGCGGACTGACTTTTCGCGGCCGACGAACAATGGCACGATCATATGCGGGAACACGACGATGTCGCGCAGCGGCAGCACGGCCATCGTGCCGGGCGCGGGGGTGTCGGACGCGGATGCGGGCGTCTCGTTGTCGCTCATGGGACCTCCAATGGGACGATCAGGGCGGCGACGCGCCCATCATGGCACGCGTCGCTGCAGCAGGCGGGCTTTGGCCCGAACGGGCGGCGACGCCCGCCCGTTCGATATCGGCAGCCCAGGGCCGGGCGGCAAGGTGCAGCCCCGGGGCAGGAGTTTGCCAGGCGTCAGGCGCCGCCCTCCGCCCTGTTCTTCCCATAGGTGAACAGAGGATTGGCCCGGCCTTCGGCGACCTCGCGGTTGATCGTGACCTCCTCCACGCCGTCCAGGCCGGGCAGATCGAACATGGTGGACAGCAGAATCGCCTCCATAATGGAGCGCAGGCCGCGGGCGCCGGTCTTCCGGGCGATGGCGCGGGTGGCAACCGACTTTAGCGCGTCCTCCGTGAAGGAAAGCTTCACCCCCTCCATCTCGAACAGCCGGCCATACTGCTTGGACAGGGCGTTCTTGGGCTTGGTCAGGATCTCGACCAGCGCCGGCTCGTCCAGGTCCTCCAGCGTCGCCACCACCGGCAGGCGTCCGATGAACTCCGGGATCAGGCCGAACTTGAGCAGGTCCTCCGGCTCGACCTCGCGCAGAATGGCACCGGTGCGGCGCTCGTCCGGGGCGCGGACCTCCGCGCCGTAGCCGATGCCGCTGCCCTTGCCGCGGGCGCCGATGATCTTCTCCAGCCCGGAGAACGCGCCGCCGCAGATGAACAGGATGTTGGTCGTGTCCACCTGCAGGAACTCCTGCTGCGGATGCTTGCGCCCGCCCTGCGGCGGCACGGAGGCGACGGTACCCTCCATGATCTTGAGCAGGGCCTGCTGCACGCCCTCCCCGCTCACGTCGCGGGTGATGCTGGGGTTGTCGGACTTGCGGCTGATCTTGTCCACTTCGTCTATGTAAACGATGCCGCGCTGCGCCCGCTCGACGTTGTAGTCGGCGGCTTGCAACAGCTTGAGGATGATGTTCTCGACATCCTCGCCGACATACCCGGCCTCGGTCAGCGTCGTCGCGTCCGCCATCGTGAACGGCACGTCCAGGATGCGCGCCAGCGTCTGCGCCAGCAGCGTCTTGCCGGAGCCGGTGGGGCCCACAAGCATGATGTTGCTCTTGGCGATCTCGACGTCGTTGTTCTTGGCGCCGTGCGCGAGACGCTTGTAGTGGTTGTGGACGGCGACGCTCAGGACCTTCTTGGCATGGCTCTGGCCGATCACGTAATCGTCCAGGACCTTGCAGATCTCCTTGGGTGTCGGCACCCCGTCACGAGACTTCACGAGGTGCGTCTTGTGCTCCTCGCGGATGATGTCCATGCACAGTTCAACGCACTCGTCGCAGATGAACACGGTGGGGCCGGCGATGAGCTTGCGGACCTCGTGCTGCGACTTGCCGCAAAACGAGCAGTACAGGGTGTTCTTGGAATCGCTGGGCGGCTTGCTCATGGACACTCCTGCCCCGCACCAACGGGGACAATCCCGGTAAAGATTAAACCCGGCCAGGTCAGCGGACAAGGCCAGACGGCGGCACGGGACGGGCGACCCCCTGCCGGCACAGCCGATGTGACAGTGATGAGACTGAGCAAGAAGTGTGCCCGCCCATGCCGGATTGCAACCGCCAGGGCGGGCGCGGCGTCAGGGCTTGGCAGGCTCGGCCGGGGTCGGACGGTTCTCGACCACGATGTCCACCAGGCCGAAGTCGCGCGCCTCCTCGGCGGACATGTAGCTGTCGCGCTCCAGCTTGGCCTCGATGGCGGCCAGCTCCTGGCCGGTGTGGCGGACGTAGATCTCGTTCAGCCGCTTGCGCAGGGTCAGGATTTCCTTGGCTTGGATTTCGATGTCCGTCGCCTGGCCCTGGGCGCCGCCGCTCGGCTGGTGGACCATGACGCGGGCGTTGGGCGTCGCGAAGCGCTTGCCCTTGGCGCCGGCGCACAGCAGCAAGCTGCCCATGCTGGCGGCTTGACCGATGCACAGCGTGCTGACGGGGCTGCGGATGTACTGCATGGTGTCGTAGATCGCGAGGCCGGCGGACACGACGCCGCCGGGGCTGTTGATGTAGAAGCTGATGTCCTTGCTGGGGTTGTCCGACTCCAGGAACAGCAGCTGCGCGCAGATCACCGCGGCCACCTGGTCATACACGGCGCCGGTCAGGAAGATGATCCGCTCCTTGAGCAGGCGGGAGTAGATGTCGAACGCGCGCTCGCCACGGGCGGACTGCTCGACCACCATCGGGACCAGGGCGTTGTCATAGATTTCGACGGGGCTGCGGTCCCGGATGCCGAACATGTCTCGTTCCTTTCATTGGCGCCGCTTGGGATGCGGCAGCCGCCTTGATCTAGATGGGCCAGAATGCAGGCTGCACCAGCCGGACGCGCCCCGGCTGGTTGTCCAGGGCTGCGCGCCCGGCCCGGCGGCGGTCAGGTGCCGGGATGCTCCGCATGGACCGCGGCCGCGGCGTCGGTGGCTGGGGCTTCCGCCGCCGCGGCCTCGGACGCTACAGGGTCCGGCCCCGCTGCCCCATCCGCCACCTCAGCAACGGGCGCGGCATCGCCGGACGGCTGGCCAGCGGCATCCGCCGATAGTGTCGCAGCCTCGGGATCAGCGGACAGTTCCTCCGGCGTCACAACCTTGGTCTCGACCTGCGCGGACTCGACGATGAAGTCCACCGTCTTGTCCTCGTAAATCGGCCCGCGCAGGCCATCCACGGCTTGGGGGTTCTTGCGGAAGAACTCCATCACCTGCGCTTCCTGGCCCTGGTAGCGCGCGGCCTCCGCCCGCATGGCGCGCTGCAGCTCGTCTGGGGACACCTGGATGCCGTTCTGGCGCCCGATCTCGGACAGCAGCAGGCCCAGGCGGACCCGCCGCTCGGCAATGGCGCGGTACTCCGCGCGCAGCGTGTCGTCGTCCTTGCCCTTGTCCTCCTCGTCGCCCTTGCCCTCCTTGCGGTCGGACTCGACACGGGTCCAGATCGCGTTGAACTCGGCATCGGCCATGCTCGGCGGCACCGGGAAGTCCGCGCCCTTGGCAAGCTGGTCCAGCAGGTCGCGCTTGAGGCGCATCCGGCTCACGCCGTCGTACTCGCGCTGGACTTGTCCGGCAATGACCTTGCGCAGCGCGTCCAGGTCATCGAAGCCGAACTCCTCCGCCAGGCTCTCGTCAATCGCCGGGACCGTTCCCTGCTGCAGGGCGGTCGCCTTGATCTCGAACACCGCGGCCTTGCCGGCCAGCTCCTTCGCCTGGTAGGCCTCAGGGAAGGTGACGTTGATCTGACGCTCCTCGCCGGGGCGCATCCCTTCCATCCCCTCGGAGAAGCCGGGGATGAAGCCCGCGCCCCCAAGCTCCACCGGCATCGCCGTGCCGGTGCCGCCCTCGAAGGGGACGCCGTCCACGGTGCCCTTGTAGTCCACCGTCAGGGTGTCGCCGCGCTGGGCGCCGCGGTCCTCGGTCACGTCCACCAACGTGCGCCGGCGGGCGGCCAGCTCGGTCAGCGCCTTGTCTATCGTCTCGGGCGACGGCTCCGCACGGAGGCGAGTCAGGTGCAGGGCGGTGAAGTCCGGCATCGCGATCTCGGGCAGCAGCTCGACCTCGACGTTGAACTGCAGATCCTGCTTGGGGTCCAACTGGGTCACGTCCACCTTGGGCTGCCCGGCGGGGCGCAGCCCGCGCTCGGTCAGCACCTGCTGGGTGGCGCTGTTCACGCTTTCCTCCAGCACCTCCGACATGACGGCGTTGCCGTAGCGCTGGCGGACGATGTTCAGCGGCACCTTGCCGGGGCGGAAGCCCGGCAAGCGCACGGTGCGCCCGATCTCCTGCAGCTTGGCCGTGCGCTTGCCCTCCACGTCGGCCGCGGGCACGGTGACGGACCAGCCGCGCTTGAGGCCATCGTGGAGCGTCTCGGTAACCTGCATGGCAAACCCGTCCTTATCTAAGTGCCCCGGTTGGGGCCGTATGGTGCGGGCGGAGGGACTTGAACCCCCACGGCTTGCGCCACCAGATCCTAAGTCTGGCGTGTCTGCCAATTCCACCACGCCCGCAGTGTCTCGCCGCCGGGGCGGCATCCAGCCGGCGCGTGTAGCGCACCGGGGCGGGGGCCACAAGGCGCGCGCACCGCCCCGTATGTGTCCGGTGCTGCATGTGTCCGGTGCTGCCCCCCAGCCCTTTTGCCCTGCCCGGGCAACCCGCTTGGGACGGCGGCGTTGTGGGGCCATCGCAACAGGAGGCCACCCATGTCCGACTACACCACCCAGGATGCCAAGGCGCAGATCGCCCAGCTTCGCGACCAGGTGCAGAACCTGATGTCCGAGCGCGTGACCCCTGCCCTGGCCAACGCCGCCGGCACTGCCGAGGACTATGCTCGCCAGGCCAAGGACATGGCGTCCGACCAGGCCGAGATGCTGTCCGACCAGGTGCGGGAGTCCCCGCTCGCCGCGATCATGATCGCAGCCGGCGTGGGCTACCTGCTCGGCCGCATCGCGCGCTAATCCGATGCGCGCGGTCGAGCTTGCCAAGGTCGCCGCCAACGCGGAGGCGCTGCGCCTGCGCGAGATGGCGAGCCGGCAGTCCATGCGGGCCGCCTATGGCGGCGCGGCGGCGGTGTTCGGGATCGGCGTGCTCGTGCTGCTGCATGTCGTCGCCTACAACATGATGGTGCCGAACATCTCGCCGCTGGTCGCGAGCCTCATCCTGCTGGCGTTCGACCTGATCGTCGCCGCGGTCTGCGGCTTGAAGGCGTTGAAAAGCATGCCTGGCGCCGTCGAACTGGAGGCGTTGGCCATACGCAAGCAGGCGGTCCACGACATGCGCGGCTCCGTCACGCTGATGTCGCTGGCCGGGGAAGCCGCCGGGGCCGCGTTCCGCCCCAAGCGGACCGTGACCGTTGTGCGCCCGCGCGGGACGGTGCGCATGGCTGGGGAGATCGCGTCTCGCCTGTTGCGCCGCTAGCCGACAAGCCGCGCTGCGTTTATAGGGCCGGGTGACCTTCGCAGGACACCCGGCCCTTGACGCTTGAGACAGAGCCACCCGTCATCGTCCGCCGCCAGGGGCGGATCGGACGGATCACCCTGAACCGTCCACTGGCGCTCAATTCCCTCACGTTGCCGATGCTGCGCGTTCTGCACGGCGCGCTCGACGGGTGGCGCGGCGATCCGGCGGTTCATGCCGTGGTGATCGAGGGTGCAGGCGGGCGCGCCTTCTGTGCAGGCGGCGACATACGCGCTGTCCGCGGCATGGCGCTGTCGCATGACCGTGCGGGGATCGAAGCGTTCTTTGCCGCCGAATACGCTCTGAACCTCGCCGTCGCACGCTACCCCAAGCCCTACGTCGCGCTGGTTGACGGCATCTGCATGGGCGGCGGCATGGGGGTATCCGTGCATGGCGCCTACCGCGTGGCGACGGAGGCGGCGGTGTTTGCGATGCCGGAGTGCGGCATCGGCCTGTTCCCGGACGTGGGCGCCACCTACGTCCTGCCCCGGCTGCGCCCGGGCTGCGGCATGTACATGGGCCTGGCCGGGGCGCGGCTGGGCGGCGCGGATGCGCTGTGGGCCGGCGTCGCCACCCATTTCGTATCACGCGAGACCCTGGCGGAACTGGCGGACGAGATTGCGGAGGAGGGCGTCGCCGCCCTGGGCAGTGCCGGCATCCCCACGACCGACGCCCTCTTGCCCTACGCCGCCGCGCACCTGCGGGCGTTCGAGGCGGACAGCGTGGATGCCATCGTCGCCGCGCTGGAGCACGACGGGTCGGACTGGGCCGGGGAGGCGCTGCAAGCCATCCAGGCGGCATCGCCGACCTCGCTCCTGTGGACGTTCGAGGCCCTGCGCCGCGGCGGGGGCATGACGCTGGAGGCGTGCCTGCAGGCCGAGCTGGCGCTGATGCGCCATGCAACCGCACAGCCGGACTTCCTGGAAGGCGTGCGCGCCATGGTCGTGGACAAGGACCGCACCCCGCGCTGGTCGCCGGCCACCCTGGCCGCGGTGGACCGGAGCGCCGTCGCCGCCCTGTTTGCATGATGCTGACGACGGCCCGGCTGCGGCTGCGCCGGTGGCAACCCGCCGACCTCGACGCTTTTGCGGCCCTGAACAGCGACCCCGAGGTGATGCGCTACTTCCCGGCACCCCGCAGCCGGGCAGACAGCCAGGCCTCCATGGAGCGGAACGAGGCCAGCTTCGACGCCGAGGGGTTCGGGTCCTGGGTCATGGACCTGCCCGGCGCCGGGTTCATCGGCTTCTGCGGCCTGATGCGCCCAAGGTTCACGGCGCACTTCACCCCCTGCATCGAGATCGGCTGGCGGATGGCGCGGGCGCACTGGGGCCAGGGCTACGCGACCGAGGCTGCGCGGGCAGCCTTGGCGGACGGGTTCAGCCGCCTGAGCCTTCAGAAAATTGTCGCCTTCACGCCCGCGGCCAACCGGGCGTCATGGCGGGTGATGGAGCGCGCGGGCATGACGCGGGACGAGTCCGGCGGGTTCAGGCACCCGGACGTGCCGCTGGGCCACCCGCTGCAGCCCTTCGTGCTCTACCGCGTCAATGCCCCAGCAGCACCAGGATGACCCCTGCCGCAATCAGCCCCAGCCCCGCGGCGTCCGCGCGGCGCAGCTCCTCCCGTAGGTAGAAGCGGCTGAACAGCAGCGTGAACACGACTTCCACCTGACCCACCGTCCGGATCAGCGCCACCGGCGCCAGCGCGAACCCGGCGAACCAGCAGGCCGACCCGCACGCCGACAGCGCCCCGACCTGGGCGCCGCTGCGCCACCCCGTGAAGGCCGCGCGCAGCCCCGCAGGCTCCCGCCACGCCATCCAGGCCCCCTGCATCCCCGTTTGCATGGTGTTGGTGACGACCAGGGCCAGCAGGGCCGCCAGCACCGGGTCGGGCGCTGCCAGGGACAGCGTGGCCGCCTTGATGCCGACGCCGGCCAGCGCGAACCCCGCCCCGGCCCCCAGCCCGCACAGCGCCGCCGGCTGGGCGGTGGCGCGCAGCAGCTCCCGGGGGTTCAGGCCGCGCCCGGCCAGCGACAGCAGCAGCACCCCAACTGCCCCGACCCCGATGCCGGCCAGGGCAAGGGGCCGCAAGGTCTCGCCCAGCACGATCCACGACACCAGCGCCGCCTGCACCGCATCGGTCTTGGAATACGCCGTCCCGACCGCGAAGCCGCGGTGCCCAAACGCCATGATGAGCAGCGATGTCCCCAGCACCTGCGCCAGCCCGCCCAGGGCGCAGCCCAGGAGGAAACCGGGGTTCACGGCGGGAAGGACGCCGTGCGTTGCCGTGCCATAGGCAATAAGTAGGACCAGGCCGACCGGGATAGCATAGACATACCGCACCAGCCCGGCCGTCCCGACCGAGAACTGCCCGCGAAGCCGCTGCTGCAGCGCCGTGCGCCAGGTCTGGAACAGGGCGGCGGCCAAGGTGATGGGCAGCCAGAGCGGCATCAGGAAAAAGGTGCCGCTCCTCCCTCTCCCTCCGGAAGAGGGCCGGGGTGAGGGAAGTCGCCAGCGCGACGTTGAGTCAGAGCAGCGAAGCGTGCCGCCCATACCCAACGTCCGCCCGCGTGCCCCCCCTCACCCCGGCCCTCTCCCGGAGGGAGAGGGAGAAGGGTTGCAACCCGAACCTCCAACCCAGCGTTGCCCAGAAAAGGGGAACTGCACACCATGCGCGCCATCCTGATCGCCGCCGCCCTCCTCTCTACTCCGGCCCTGGCGCAAGCCCCGAAGGTATGGACGCCCGCGCCTGTGTCCGGCATGGGCCAGCCCACCACGCCGCCGGCCGACCGCGCCGGCGTCGCATCCAGCGCAGACGCCGGTGCGCCGTTCAGCGCGACGCCGACGGGCGCGATCAGCGGCAGCGGGCGCTCTGGCCCGTCCACCGTCGGCACCACGCCCAGCACGGCCACGGTCACCCCTAACCTCGGCAAGTAGCTGCCATGTTAGGTGGGCTACGCGCCACGGAACTGTGGCACCCGCTTTCCCAGGAAGGCCGCTTTGCCCTCGGCGTGGTCGGCGGTCATGAACAGTCCGGATTGCGCGTCCCGCTCCCAGTCCAGCGCCGCATCCAGGCCAGCAGAAAGCCACTGCCGGGTCAGCGCCAGCGGCAACGGCGCCATGTCGGCGAAACGCCGCGCCAGCGCTAACGCGCGGTCCAATGCAACGCCCGGCGCAGCCAGTTCGTCCACCATCCCGATGGCTTCCGCCCGGGCGGCATCCATCGTGTCGCCATACAGGAACACTTGCCGTGCCCGCCCTTGGCCGATCCGGGCCGGCAAGGTGTGCAGCAGGCCCAGGTCGGCGATCAGACCGACCTTGCCGAACCCCGCCGCGAAGCGTGCGTCCCCTGCCGCGACCACGGTGTCGCAGCACATCGCAAGGGACAGCCCGGCGCCGACGCACCAGCCCTCGACCGCCGCGACCACCGGCTTGCTTCCCTTGATGAGCAGCCGCACCAGCCTGTGCGTCAGCCGGAACCGCTCCCGCCCCGCCGCAAGGTCGGCGGCGTCCATGCCGCTGATGTCGCCGCCCGCGCAGAACATGCCGCCCGCGCCGGTGATGACGATGGCGCGCAGGGTGGCGTCGCCCTCGATCCGCTCCAGTGCATCCGACAATGCGCGGCGCATCGGGATGGCCAAGGCGTTGCGGCGCTCCGGGTAGTCCAGCGTCAGCACGGCGGTCAGGCCGTCGCGCTCCTCCCTCAGCATGGCGCGTCCCCCAACTCGATCACGGCATCCACCGCATAGGCCCCCTGCCCCGCCGGCATCGCGAACACCGGGTTGAGGTCCACCGACCGAAGCCGCGGGCCGGACTGCACCGCGAAGACGGACAGCCGGGCCAGCATGGCCGCCAGCGCCGGAATGTCCGCCGGCGGACGCCCGCGCGCGCCGAGCAGGATGGGCGCGGCCCGGATCGAGCGTATCATGCGCTCCGCCACGTCCACGCCGAAGGGGCAGCGGTGCAGGGCCACGTCCTGCAGCACCTCCACGAAGATGCCGCCCAGGCCGAACAGCGCGACCGGGCCGAACACCGGGTCCTGCGTGATGCCCATGATGCATTCGACCCCGCCGCGAAGCTGCTTCGCCGCCAGGACGCCCTCGATGCGGGCGTCCGGCAGTGCAGACCGGGCGCGCTGCAGGATGGCTGCGAACCCGTCCCGCACGCCGCCGGCGTCCTGCACGCCGACGATCACGCCGCCGATGTCGGACTTGTGCACGATGTCGGGCGACAGGACCTTCAGCACGACCGGATACCCGAACCCCTCCGCCGCCCCCACGGCCTCCTCCGGCGTGGCGCAGGCGGCTTCGGGCGCGGCGGGGATGCCTGCTTCCGCCAGCAGCCGCTTCGCCCCGGCCTCGTTGGGCGAGGTCAGCGGCAGCGCCACCCGCGGCACCACTGGCGGGGGCGCCCCCGGCCCGGCGGCGAACACATCGCCGAAGCGCCCCATCGCATGGATCGCGACCACGGCGCGGGTCGGGTCCTCGAACACCGTGAAGCCGTCGCTCTCGTATTCTGCCACGCGGCTGGGCGGGGCGACGACGGACAGGACCCACAGCCGGTCCGGGTGCCGGGCCATGCTGGCGCGGAGCTGGGCGCGCAACCGGGGCGCCATGCTGTCGGCGCCGCCGACCTGGGTGAAGAACCCCAGCAGGGACGTGTAGCCGCCATCCTCGATCATGCTGTCCGTGAAGGCGCCGATCAGGCTCATGTCGTTGAACGCCTGCGCCGTGCAGTCCACCGGGTTGCGCGGCGCCGCAAAGGGCAGCAGTGCCTTCAGCCGGGCCTGCGCGTCCGCCGGCATCTCCGGCAGCGGCAGCCCCAGCTTGTCGGCGGCGTCGGAGATCAGCACCCCTGCCCCGCCCGAGATGGTGATGACCCCCAGCGTGTTGCGGACGGGGTAGATGCGCCGCGTGGCAGCCGTGGCGATGTCCAGCATCTCCTCCGTCGTGCGGGCGCGCACGACGCCGAACTCCTGCAGCACGGCGCCCGTTACCGCGTCATCCCCGGCGATGGAGGCCGTATGGCTTTGCGCCGCATGGGCGCCGACGCTGGACGTGCCGACCTTCATCATTACGACGGGCTTCCGGGCGGCGCGGGCCGCCGCCAGGGCGGCCAGGAAGCTGTCCGCTCGATGTATGCCCTCGGCATAGGCGGCGATCACGTCGGTGTCCGGGTCCTGGGCAAGCCAGCCGATCACGTCGCCGATGGTCACGTCGCCCTCGTTGCCGGTGGTGACGCAGATGGGCGTGCCGATGCCGCGGTTGCGGGCGGTGGCGAAGACGTGGGTGCCGTAGGCGCCGGACTGGCTGGCGATGCCGATGCGGCCGGGCTTGGGCCACCCGTTCTCGAACGAGCTGGAGAAGATGGGATAGAACCCGATGCGGGCGTTGAACAGGCCGAGGCAGTTCGGGCCGACCAGCCGCATCCCGTGCCGCCGCGCTGCGTCCATCATGCGGACCTGCTGGGCGGCCCCGGCCTCGTTCATCTCGGCGAACCCGGCGGTGAACACGATGGCGCTGCGCACGCCCCGCGCGCCCAGGTCGTCCACGGCCTGCACGGCTGCGTCGGCGGGAACCGCGACGATGGCCGTGTCGGGCACCATGGGCAGGTCGGCGACGCTGGCGTAGGCGGGCAGGCCCTGCACCTCGGCCCGGTTCGGGTTGACCGGCAGGATCGCCCCGGCGAAGCCTTGGGACAGCATGTAGGCGATGGGCCGCCCGCCGATCCGCGTGGGGTCGTTGCTTGCGCCGACAACCGCGACGCTGCCGGGGCGGAGGAGGCTGTTGAGGGAGGAGAAGTTGGTCATAAGGGCGCTGCCGTCCTCTCTCCCTCCGGGGGAGGGTTAGAGTGAGGGAATCTTGCAGTGCTGGCCGATCCGAGGCTGGTTGCACCGTGGGCGTTCCATCCCCAAGCGCACGCCCCCTCACCCCGACCCTCTCCCGGAGGGAGAGGGAGAAGGCAGCCCCACTTCATAGCCGCACCTTCAAAACTGGCGCGGCACCCCAAACCCAGTTACCGCAAGCAAAAGGGGCGGGCATCGCTGCCCGCCCCCTGCCAGGCATTGCGATGACGCTCAATACTGCGCGTCGGGCGAGACCACCATGCAGCTCGTCCGGCTGCGCTGCAGCCGCTCACACGCATGGGCGGCGGCGTCGCGGGACAGGCCGGTCAGGCGTGCGCGATACAGCACGCCGCCGGGCTGGCGCACCCCGGCGACGACGGTGCGGGCATAGGCCAGCACCTCGCGCGCCTGGCCGCGGGCCGACTGCGTGGCCGCGGAGGCCAGGCTCTCGTTGGCGAAGGCGCCGACCTGGACCGCCCAGTTGCCGCCGCCGGCCGTCACCGGGCCGGCGTGGCGCGAGCCGATCGGCTCGGCGTTGGCGCGCGACACCAGGCTGAACGCCAGCGGACGCGGTGCCGGGCCGAAGGGGGCCTGGGCCGCTGCGAACTGGCGTGGCGGCTCCGGCGCGCGGCCGAACGGCACGTTTGCCGGACGCGGCGTCTGCATGACTTGTGCGAACGCGGTCCCGCGCTGCGCCGGCATGGGCGGCACCGGCATGGGCGGCTCAGGCAGGCGGGCGACCTGGATGGCCTGCCGGACCGGCGCTGCCGGCGCAGCATAGGCCGCGCGCTCCGGCACCGGCCCGCGCGGCGGCGGCAGTTCCTGGACCGCCGCGACCTGCACCGGCTGAACCCGGGCCGGTGCGGCTGCAACCGGCTCCGCATCGGGCTGCGGGCTGAGGCGTATCGGACCGCCCGGCACGTATTCGCTGCTGGCCACCTGCACAAGCGCCGGCTCCGGCGCCTGCGGGCGCAGGCGGATCGGCTCGGCGGCTGCGTAGGCCGGCGCAGCCTCGCGCTGCAGGCTGAGGCGGATCGGCTGGCCCGGCGCATAGCCATTGCCGGCAATCTGGACAGCCTCAGCCGCCGGGGCCGAATAGGCCGGGACCGCTGCCCGGATCGGCGCGGCGCTGGCGAAGCTCGCCGCCGGTATCGTGAGCGGCACGGCGTTGGCCGCGTACTGCTCGCCCGGCGAGGCGCGGTTCGGAGAGTCGTAGCCCAGCTTCGGCCCGATGCTCGCCACGTAGCGGCGGGTCTCCTCGGGCAGCGTGCGGCTCCGGGTCAGGTAATCGTCCAACCGGCCCGGCCCCGCATTGTAGGCGGCCAGGAAGCCCGGCGAACCATAGATGTCATACATCTCGCGGATGTAGGCGGTGCCGGCCAGGATGTTGTTGTGCGGGTCGAAGGGATCGTTCCCCAGCTCGGAGTATCGGCTCCGCAGCTCGTCGTAGGTGCCGGGCATGACCTGCATCAGGCCCATCGCACCGGCCCCGGATGTGACCAGGCTGCCGTTGCGGTTATACAGCCGCCCGCCGGATTCCTGGCGCATCACCTCGCGTATCCAGCGTTGCGGCACGTCGTACTTGGCCGCGGCCTCCTGGATGTAGGGACCCCAGGGATCGCTGGCCGGACCCGGCGGCGTATAACTGCGTCCGGCGCGGCTCAGATAGCTGCTGCTCTCCTGCTGCGCGCTGTAGCGCGGCTGGGTCGCGCAGGCCGAGACCAACGCGAGTGCGGCGACGCTGGCGAGGAGGCGGATATGAGTGGTGGTGGGACGCATCGAGCTGTCTCCGTCGTGGCGCAGCCGCCGGGGCGGCCGGAGGGCACGACGGCGCGGAGGCCGTCGCTCAAGCGGGCGTGAGCAAAACCCGCATCAACCGCGATAAACCAGCGGGGAAGTGAAGGCAACCCTTTGCAGCCGGAATCCGCACATCCCGGCCACCCGTGGCGGCTGCGCCCCACCCGCGTCAGTTGCGGCGGGGCGGGCGATCCGCTACGGGCGGCGCAGCATGAGCGCTTCCCTTCCGATCCCCGCGCCGGCTGCACCAGCCGATTTGCTGCTGCAATCCGACCCGTCGCATGCCGCGCGGCAGCAGTTGGCGCTGCTCGACCTCCGTGGCGGGATGCGGCTGTGGCGCCTGGCCTGGACGCTGGGCTGGTTCGACATACGCCTGCGCTACCGCGGCTCGATGCTGGGGCCGTTCTGGCTGACGCTGTCCACCGGCGTCATGGTCGGGGCGCTAGGGCTGCTTTACTCCACGCTGTTCAAGATGAACTTGCACGAGTACCTGCCCTTCCTGGCGCTGTCCCTGGTGCTGTGGGGGTTCCTGTCCACACTGGTGACCGAGGCCTGCAGCTGCTTCCAGCAATCGGAGGGAATGATCCGCTCGGTGCGGCTTCCCTTCACGCTCTATGCCATGCGGGTCATCGTGCGGAATGTGCTGGTCCTGGCGCACAACGTCCTGGTGATCGTCGCGGTCTATGCCGCCCTCGACGTCTGGCCAGGCGCGGCGGTCCTGGGCGCCCTGCCTGGCCTTCTGCTCTGGGTGCTCGATGGGATGGCTTGCTGCATCCTGCTGGGCGCCCTGTGCGCCCGGTTCCGCGACATCCCGCCCATCGTGGGCAGCGTCATGCAGATCGCATTCTTCGTCAGCCCGATCATCTGGCGCCCGGAGATGCTGACCGGGGCGGCGGCGGCCTGGCTGCCCTGGAACCCGTTCTACACGCTGCTGGAAGTCATGCGCGCGCCGTTGCTGGGACATGCGGCCGAGCCGCATGTCTGGGCGTCCGCCCTGGGCTTCAGCCTGGTCCTTTGCGGGACCGCCTGGCTCGGGTTCGTCAGGGTCCGCGCCCGCCTGGCTTTCTGGGTCTGACGAGATGGCGTCCGTTGGGATCGAAGGGGTCCACGTCAGCTTTCCCATCTATCACGCCAACAGCCGCAGCCTGAAGCGCACGGTGTTCAGCGCCGCACGCTCGGCTGCCTCCGGCGGACGGCTGCATGAGGACGCCAAGCACCGCATCATCGTCCAAGCGCTGCGCGACGTGTCGTTCACGTTGCGCTCGGGTGACCGGCTGGGGCTGGTGGGCGGCAACGGCGCGGGCAAGACGACGCTGCTTCGCACCCTGGCCGGCATCTACGAGCCGGTGGTGGGCCGCGTCCACGTGAGCGGCACGATCGGCGCGCTGCTGGACCCCAATCTGGGCATGAACATGGAGCTGACCGGACGGGAGAACATCGCGCTCCGCGGCCTCTACAACGGCATGACCCGGCCCGCCATACGCCGTCTGGAGGACGATGTGCAGGATTTCGCCGAGTTGGCGGAGTTCCTGGACCTGCCCGTGCGCTTCTACAGCAGCGGCATGGTCATCCGGCTCGGCTTCGCGCTCGCGACCGCCATCCGGCCGGAGGTGCTGCTGATGGACGAGTGGTTCCTGGCCGGCGACGCTACATTCATGGAACGCGCCCGGGAGCGGCTGGAGAGCATGGTGCGCGGCGCGGACATCCTCGTGCTGTCGTCCCACTCCGCTCCCGTCATCCAGCAGTGGAGCACGCGGGTGATGTGGCTGGACCAGGGGCGGATCGTGCGGGACGGGGAGCCTGCTGAGGTGCTGCAGGCCTACCTGGGCACGCCAGCCGAAGCGTAGAACTGGCGGAGAGGGTGGGATTCGAACCCACGGTGGTTGTTACGCCACAACGGTTTTCGAGACCGCCACCTTAAGCCGCTCGGCCACCTCTCCGTGCCCGTTTTATACGGACGGGCACCACGGCCCGCAAGCCGCCAGGACGGTGCTAGTGGTCCTTGCCGCGGCCGGTGCTGTTCCGAAGCTCGTCAATCTTCATGGACGCCTCGGCCTTGGTCAGCGACGGGTCGAACTCGACCTTCGCCTCTTCGCATAGGGTCTTCATGTAGCTCGCCTGGGCGCCCGTCATGGTCTCGCCGCCCGTGGTCCAGTCATGCGGGTCCTTGACCGCGTTCGACGGATGGGCATCGTCGTGCGGGGCCGTCTTGGGGTTGGCTGCATCGTGGTCAGCGCCCCCCTGGTTTGCAGCAGCGTGATTTGCGTCGGCGCGCGCGTCAGCCTTGGCCTTGGTCATCGTATCCTCGTTTGCGTTTTGTTCCAGCGGCCATCTAACGCTGGTAGGGCACGGGCAACAGCATCCGCACGGGAAGTTTATGCAGGCCGTGCGGGCCGTTGAGGATCACGAGGGCCGCCGGATCGTAGTCGGTCAGGTTCTCCCGGCACGCGCCGCATGGGGACACGACGGCGATCTCCTGCAATGCCTCGTCCGGCTTGGGATGGCGCAGCGCCACCACGCACTCGATAGTGCCGTCGCCGTCCATCACGACACGCCCCAGCGCCACGGCCTCGGCGCAGATGGACAGCCGCCCCACCGTCGCGCCCAGGTGGATGCCGGTCCAGATGCGCCCGTCCCGGCTGCGCACGGCGGCCGAGACGGTGTGCCAGAACGGGCGGTAGTGCCGCAGCAAGGCCGCCCGCGCGGCGCCGACCAGCTCGTGGTCAGCGTCCGTCAGGGGCGCGCCGGGCGACCCCGGCGCGGCGTGGTCGGGCAACGCCGGCCTTAGTCGGCCGCCTCGGCCTCGTCACCCTCGCCCGGCGGCGCGATCATCGAGTTGGCGACGACGCCGGACTGCTCGCGCACCTTCTTCTCGATGGACTCCGCCATCTCCTTGTGGTCGCGCAGGAACTGCTTGGCGTTCTCGCGCCCCTGGCCAATCCGCGTGCTGTCGCAGCTGAACCAGGCGCCGGACTTCTCGACCACCCCGGCCTTCACGCCCAGGTCCACCAGTTCGCCGACCTTGCTGATCCCCTCGCCATACATGATGTCGAACTCGACCTGCCGGAACGGCGGCGCCAGCTTGTTCTTGACCACCTT
>CAXUHB010000050.1:0-27784 GCA_964250755.1 uncultured Acetobacteraceae bacterium
GCCGGCTCTGGCGCGGGGCTCAGCCTCTCAATCCCGTGAAATGGGCAAAGTCGAGACGGGCAGGATAGCACGGTTAGAGGAACGAACGGCGAACGTTCAGCAGTATGGTTGTGCCAAGTGCGGAGCGCGGCTGCTCGGCGGTGGTGGACCAAGTGCGCGCGATCCCACCGGAAGCGATGTGGCAGAACACGCAGTTGGTCATGCGGCGTCCTCGTCGGCGTGTTCCGGGCCGACCGCGCTGCTGCCCGTGCCCTTTTGATCCAGGGCGAAGTGCCTGATGATCCTCCCCGCGACCACGTCCGGTGCCTCGGCTTCGGTGTCCAGCACGAGGCAGTCATCGCGGGGGACCGGCACCATGTTCCAGCGTGCGGCGAAGTCGTCCAGGCCCTTGGCGGACGCGATCTTGCGCCGTTCCACCCGGTCGGCGTTGCCCACCCGCCGCTTAGCCTCCTCCTCGAAGCAGTGCAGGAACACGGGGAGCACCTTGCCGCCGTGTCGGGCCACAACAGCCTCGAATTGCTCGAAGAGAGCGCAGTCGTCCGGTTCGGAGTAGCAGAATGTCATTACCGGCAACGGTATGCCGTGTTTGGCAGCGGCATCCAAAGCGGCCAGTCGGACTGCATGCACGAGGTCCCAAAAGCCGGGGGCACCGAAGTCGAACAGCGTCCGCGCGAGGTCGATGGCGGCATGGTTGCCGAATAGCCGCCCCGGCACCGCCCGCAACAGCGCCTTGGCAACCGTCAGCTTTCCGCTCGCGGGCGCGCCGTGGAGGAAGACCAGCGTCGTCATGCTGCCCTGTTCCGCTTCACGATTCCGGCCACGGTGTTCTTGCTCAGCCCGACCTCGCGCCCGACCAGGCGGTAGCTGCGGCCCTGGTCTATGAGGGCCAGCACCTTGGGTGCGAGGCGGTCCGACTTCGGCCGCTGCCCGGGCTGGCGGCCCAGCCGCTTGCCGCGCGCTTTGGCGGCGGCAATGCCGGAGCGGATGCGCTCCTGGGTCAGCTCGCGCTCGAACTCGGCGATGCCGGCCAGCAGCGTCGCCATCATGCGCCCGTGCGGCGTGGTGAGGTCGAACGCCATGCCGTTCAGCGCCACCAGCGACACGCGCCGGGCCTCCAGCTCCTTAAGCGTGGCCAGCAGGTCCGTCGTGCTGCGCCCCCAGCGCGACAGCTCCGTTACCAGCACTGCGTCGATCTCGCGCCGTTGCGCCAGGGCCAGAACCTTGCGGCGCTCGGCCCGGTCCAGCTTCACCCCGGACGCGGTTTCCTTGTAGGTGCCAACCACCTCGTACCCAGCCCGCTCGGCAAAGACGGCCAGGTCGCGTTCTTGCCGCGCGCAGGACTGGTCCGCCGTGGACACTCGGCAATAGAGCAAGGCGCGTTGTGGAGACTGCCCTTGCTGTCCCAATTGGACTCCCCCTGCCGGATGGCCTGCAAACCCCTGTTCCTGCACGGGCCTGAGCCGTAGCAGGCAGACTACACCCTGATTGGGACACCCCGCCATGCCGAGACGACGCGCGCTCACCGAGGCGCAACTGGAAACCTTGTTGGCGGAGCTGGGTCTTGTCCTCCGCCAGGTCCCCGCGCCGGCCTGGGCCGGGCACCCCGCCGCGACTGCCGCATGACTTCGACAAGGTCGTCCCGACCTTCCCATAATGCTGACTCTGCGTTGCTGCGATGCAGCATGGCCTCGCAAGGTTGTTGTAGAGTAGGGCTGCGTCCAGTTGAAGCCGCACCCTGTTCCGGGCTTCTATGCTTTCCGTAACGGGGGTGTTCCATGAGGGCACAAGCTTTGAGGGTCCTGGCAAGGACCGCGTTGGCCCTGGTCATCGGAGGCCTGTTCGCCAGCGCACCGGGACCCGCGGAGGCTGTCGCTTGGCGCTGGCCCCACTACTGCTTCTTCGACCGGGGCAACGTCGACCTAAAGCCCCGCTGCCGCCAGATCATCGGGGAGGCGGTTGCATCCTGGCGCCGGGAGCAGGAGGGCTTGCAGTATAAGTCCGACAGCATAGACCCCAAGGACCCCTACGCGCCCGCCTACACCGCGCACCTTCAAGTTCGAGGATACGCGCCCGACGCCGGATCTCCGCGGGAGGCCGACCGGCTTAGCGTTAGGCGGGCTGCCGCGGTGGCCGCCGAGTTGACGCGGCTTGGCATGCCGGACGACTTCGTCACCCCCATCGGCTTTGGGGACAAGCAGCCCGTCATCCCTGACGCGCCTCTGGACCCTCTGAATAGGCTTGTACACATCGTGTTCTACTGATTGCGGATTGCCATAACGTCCGGACCGCGCTGGTGTAGTGCGACGTGGACAAGACCGTGCTGCATGGCCGCTGTGGCTCCTGGTGACACTCAGGCCACCCGGGGTCTAGCGTAGCTGGCATGACGTTTCACATCTGGCTGACCTTCCTCCTTGCCACAGCCGTGCTGCTTGCCATACCGGGGCCGACCGTCCTCATGGTGATCGGCCAGTCCCTGGGCGCGGGACGCCGGCATGCGCTGCCGCTGGTTGCGGGCGTGGCGCTCGGAGACCTCACCGCCATGACCTTGTCCTTGGCCGGGCTGGGCGCGCTGTTGGCTGCTTCGGCCACGGCCTTCACGCTGCTCAAGTGGATCGGCGCGGCTTACCTGGTCTGTCTCGGCGTGATGCTTTGGCGCGCACCGGTGTCCGCGGACGCCGCGCCGCCGCTCAGGGCGGCAGCCGCTTTCCGCCAAGCCTACGTGGTGACGGCGCTGAACCCCAAGGGCATCGCGTTCTTCGTTGCCTTCGTGCCGCAGTTCATGGCGCCGTCCGCGCCGTTCCTGCCGCAGGCGGTGATCCTGGTCGTGAGCTTCGTCACCATGGCTTCGGCAAGCGCGCTGCTATGGGCGGCCTTGGCTGGGCGCGTGTCCTCGCTGGTTCGGCGTCCCTCCGTGCGGCGCGGGTTCAACCGTGCCGGCGGCAGCGTGCTGGTAGGTGCGGGTGTGGCGCTCGCACTGAGACGCTGACCACTCTCACCCTGCACCGACAAAATAGATCCAGGAAGAAGCGGTGGTGTCCACTCGACGAAGCTGTCCGTCTAACCAACCGACACTGGTGGCGAATTCGGGGTTGTCCATTTGTTCACGGGCAAGGCGATCCGCCCAGCCCGCGCCCACCGAGAGATTCAGTCTGGCGGGGGGCGCGATTGGTGACCCGTTGGCTGGGCCGGCGAATTCGCCACCAGTGTCCCAACGTTTGACGGACATGGCCCAGGGTGTCCGTCAAACACATGCCGCCCATGGCAAAGCGGACATCTTGATTGGCGGACGGGTGGACGGCCGGCCGCGCCTGCCGGGTTCTGGCAGTGCTTGGTGGCTGGGGATCAACTGACGCCTGGCATGACGGCCTGCCTGGAGGCGCGGGTGGGGGAGGCCAACCCTGTTCAAGAGCGGGGCCAGCTTGCAACCTGCACGGCACGGCCGCCGCGCTGCGGGCTGGACGACGCTGACCGGAATGGCGTCCGGGACCGTGGCGGCCGACGCGGCGGAGGACGGACCAGCGTGCGGACGGGGAGGGGTCATACCGGCTATGCTGTATCTTAGCCAGGCTGGGGCTGGGACAAAAGGCAGGAGTGCTGGCGGGGAAATGGGGGCGGCGCGGCTGCAGGGCCGCGCGCGTTGCCGGATGCGCGCGGGGGCGCATAGGATGCGGCATGGCAGACCCGGCAGACCTTTCGGCCATCCAAGCGCACGCCCGCATCCGCGCGGGGACGCTGCGCGCGGACGACCTGCTGGAGGCCTGCCTCGCCCGGATCGCCCTGCGCGAGCCTGCTGTCCGCGCCTTCGTCCACCACGACCCCGCGGCCGTCCGCGCGGCGGCGCGCGCGGCCCCTGCCGGGCTGCTGCATGGCATCCCCGTGGGGATCAAGGACGTGCTGGACACGCACGACATGCCGAGCGAGTACGGCTCCCCGATCTGGGCCGGCCACCGCCCGCGCGCCGACGCCGCCGCGGTGGCCTGGATGCGGGCGGCGGGCGGCGTCGCCATCGGCAAGACCGTCACGACCGAGTTCGCCACCCGCAGGCCCGGCCCGACCAGCAACCCGCATCACCCCGCGCACACGCCTGGCGGGTCCAGCAGCGGCAGCGCCGCTGGGGTGGCGGCGGGGTTCTTCCCGCTGGCGTTCGGGACGCAGACGGCGGGCAGCATCATCCGGCCGGCGGCCTACTGCGGCGTGGTCGGCTACAAGCCCAGCTTCGGCCTGGTCAGCCGCGTGGGCATGAAGGTGATGGCAAGCGGGCTGGACACGGTCGGGATGTTCGCGCGCAGCGCCGCCGACTGCGCGCTGCTGACCCGGGCCGTCACCGGGCGCGACCTGGGCGACCCGGCGGAGACCCCGGGGCGTGCGCCGCGCATCGGCCTCTGCCGCTCCCCGGCCTGGGACCGCGCCGCGCCGGAGACAGCGGCGCTGCTGCACGACGCCGCCGACCGTTTCGCCCGCGCCGGCGCCGCCGTGGCCGAGGTGAAGCTGCCGCCCTCCTTCGCCCGCGCCCACGCGCTGCATCCCGTCATCATGAACGCCGAAAGCGCCCGCGCGATGGGATGGGAGCTGACGCAGCGGCGTGACATGCTGAGCGAGGGGCTGCTGGAGAGCCTGGAGTGGGGCCTGGCGCAGCCCCCGGCGCTGCTGGACGAGGCGAACGCAGCCTTTGCGGCGGCCCGTGCAGCGTTCGGCGCCGTCATGGAGGGCTTCGACGTGCTGCTGACGCCGTCCGCCCCCGGGGAGGCGCCGGCCGGGCTGTCCTGGACCGGCGACCCCGTGTTCAACAGCTTGTGGACGGGGCTGCACGTGCCCTGCGTGACCGTGCCCGCCGGAACCGGGCCGGCCGGCCTGCCGCTGGGCCTGCAGGTCGTCGCGCGGTTCGGGGACGACGCGGGGGCATTGCGGTGGGCCGAGTGGGCGGCGCAGCATTGACGGGACCAAAGTGACGGGGGCCGCGCCGCACGCCCTGACCCCGGACCTGGCCGCGCGCTTCGCCGCCATCGCCCTCGGCCATGTCCGGCGGGAGTATCCCAACAAGCCCGACCACACCCTGGCCGGGCCTGAGGACGCGCGCACGCCGTCCGCGCTGCATCCAGTCTTTTATGGCAGCTACGACTGGCACTCCTGCGTCCACGGCTACTGGCTGCTGGCCCGGCTGCTGCGTCTGGTCCCGGACATGCCGCCCGCGGGCCGCATCCAGGAGCTGTTCGACCTGCAGCTCGTCCCGGACAAGGTGGCGGGGGAGTGCGCCTACCTCGCCGTCCCTACCGCCCGCGGCTTCAAGCGGCCCTACGGCTGGGCCTGGCTGCTGAAGCTGGCGGACGAGCTGCGCCGGCTGCCGGACCCCCGCTGGTCCCGCGCGCTGGCGCCGTTGGCGGAGGTGTTCGCGCAGCGCTTCCGGGACTTCCTGCCCATCGCGTCCCTGCCCGTGCGGGTCGGCACCCACTTCAACACCGCATTCGGCCTGCGCATGGCCGCGGATTGGGCGGAGGGCGCCGGCGACGACGCCCTGCTCGGCCTGCTGGTCCAAGCCGGGGAGCGCTGGTACGGCGCCGACGCGGACTGCCCGGCCTGGGGGGAGCCGGGCGGCGACGATTTCCTGTCTCCCGCGCTGATCGAGGCGGAGTGCATGAGGCGCCTGCTGCCGCCGGGCCGCTTCCTGCCGTGGTTCGGCGCCTTCCTGCCGCGGTTGGGGCAGGGGCAGCCCGCCGCCCTGTTCGCGCCCGCCGCGCCCACCGACCGCAGCGACGGCAAGATCGCGCACCTGGACGGCCTGAACCTGAGCCGCGCCTGGTGCTTCCGCGCCCTGGCCGCGGCGCTGCCGGCGGGGGACGCGCGGCGTCCGGTGATGATGGCGGCGGCGGAGCGGCACCTGGACGCCAGCCTGCCGCACGTGGCCGGGAACTACATGGGCGAGCACTGGCTGGCCAGCTTCGCGCTGCTGGCGCTGGACGCATGAGGGCGGGGCTGGCTGCTGGGCTGGTCGCGGGATTGGCCGCTCCGGCGCTGCTGGCCGGGCCGGCGCACGCCGAAACGCGGCCCGGCGCGGGGGCGGGCGGGCGGGAGGCGCTGTCGTCCCTGGTGGGCCGCAGCGAGGCCGAGGCGGTCCGCCGCCTTGGCCCGCCCGCAGACCGGCTGCCGACGGTGGACGGGGCGCGGCTGTTCTATGAGACGCTGGACGCCGGACGGATCGGCGGCCGGGGCGGGGACACCCGCGCCGGCGGCCCCGGCGGCGTCGGCGCGCTGTACGGCACCTATTCCTTCCGATGCCGGACGGAGGTGGTGATTCGGGACGGGCTGGTGGCGGCGTTCAACCGCACCGGCAACGACTGCCGATGAGGGAGCGGTCCGGTTCCGTCCGCAAAATTCGTCACTGCAAGGGGCGCAAGCGCGCCTTGCAGTGACGGAGTGTTTGGAGGAGCGGCGGCCTGCCCGCCCCGCGCCCGCCGGAACCGTCCTCCCCCTACCCATTCTCCCCTACCCATCCTCCAAATGCAGCAGCAGGCTGACCGCCAGCATCAGCCCGGCCCCGGCCGGCGCCCAGGCTGCCAGCTCTGCCGGCAGGGTGCCGGACTGCCCGAATTCGCCCGCCACCTTGCTGACCATGAACAGCGCGAACCCCGCCGCCACGCCCGAGCCGATCATCCGGCCGACCCCGCCGCGCCGGCTCGGCCGCATGGAGAACCCTGCCGACACCAGCGCCATCGTGCCGCACAGCAGCGGCAGCGCCAGCAGCTCCTGCAGGTGCAGCCGGTGCCGGATGGCGGAGAAGCCCGAGCGCTCCAGCAGGCCGATGAAGTCCGGCAGGGTCCAGACCGACAAGGTGTCCGGGCTGGCGAAGCTGTCCTGCACCCGGCCCACCGTCAGGTCGGTCGGCAGGCTGGCGGTGCCCACAGGCTCCGGCAGGTGGTCGGCCGCCATGCGGCGCGCGCCCCGCAGCAGCCACCGTCCATCGCCCAGCGTCGCCTGCGTGCTCTCGATCCGGGACAGCAGGCGGTCGGCGCCGTCCAGCCGGAACACGCTGACATCGCGCGCGTCCAGCGACGCGCCGCGCAGCAGCACGCTGCGGGCGTGGATGATGGCGACCCCCTGCGGGTCCAGCTCCCGGTCGGACTGGCGCAGCCACAACTGCCCGCCGGACAAGGCGAGCGGCCCGCCGCTGGTCCGCAGGTAGGCGTTGTCCAGCGCCTCCGCCCGGCCCAGCATCGCGGACGACAAGGGGCTGACCACGCCCGTCGCCACCGCGCCCAGCAGCGCCGCGCAGGCGACCGGCGCCGCTAGGAACCCCCAGGCCGACACGCCCGATGCCCGGGCCACGATCAGCTCGCTGCTGCGCGTCAGCCGCCAGAACGCCAGGATGCCGCCCAGCAGCACCGCGAAGGGCAGGATCTGCATGGACACGTAGGGCAGCCGCAGCGCCGCGATCTGCGCGACGATGCCGAACGTCGCCTCCGGCTTGGTGGCGGACCGCCGCAGCAGCTCGATGAAGTCGAACAGGCCCACCAGGCCGGACAAGGCCGCCAGCATCGCCAGCACCGCCAGGCCGAACACCCGCGCGACGTAGGCGGACAGCGTGACCGCCATGGCTAGGCCGCCCCGCCGGGCTGCACGCGCCTGGGCGGCAAAGGTCCGGGCTGCCGGCGCACCGGGCGGCTGCGCCCATCGCGCAGTTGCGGCCCGAGCAGCAGCCAGCCGCACGCCAGGCCAGGGAGCACGGCGTGGACCCAGATCAGCGGGATCAGGGCGGTCTGCCGGGCTGCCAGGTTGGCGACCGCCAGCCCCAGCGCCAGCAGCGCCACCACCGCCGCCACGGCCGCGAGCGGCCGCAGCACGCCGCCGTGCCGCTGGAAGGCGCCGGTCAGCACCGCCAGCAGCGCCACCATCGCGAAGCTGGCCGCCGTCAGCGGCGCCGTCAGCCGCCGGTGCGCCTCCACCAGGAACTTGCCGGCGTCCCGGGCATTGATCGCCCCGCTGCCCGGCGCCAGCAGCTCCTCCAGGCTCATTTCCGCCGCATCCCGGTAGCGCACGTCGCCCTTGGCGCTGTTGCTGGCGAGGTCGAGGGTGGTTTCGGTGAACGTCAGCACGTTCAGCCGGCCGGTGGCGCGGTCAATCTCCTGCCGGCTGCCGGATTGCAGCAGCAGGCTGGGGCTGCCGGCGGTGTCCAGCAGGCGCCCGCACTCGGCCAGGATGGTGGCGCGGCTGTTCCGCTGGCGCGCGTCCTCCACCAGGATGCCGCGCAGCGTGCCGTCGGGGTCGCGCAGGCGCACATACACCGTCAGGTCGTCGCTGATCGGGGTGAACACGCCCTCCTGCAGCAGGAAGGCGGCCAGGCGGTTGCGGATTTCGAACTGGTACTCGCGGAAGGCGGTGTAGCTGACCGGCACCAGCCAGATCGTCAGCAGGTACATCGTGCCCACCACCAGCGCCGCCAGCCCCAGCGCCGGGCGGGACAAGGCCCAGGGGGACAGCCCGGCGGAGCGCATGACCGTCAGCTCCCGGTCGCCGGCCAGGCGCTGATACACGAACTGCACGCAGACGAAGGTGGTGATCGGCAGGATGACCGCGACGAAGTTGGGCACCAGCAGCCCGGTCAGCCGCAGGAACACCGCGAGCGACAGCCCGCGGTTCACGACCAGCTCCACGAAGCGGAGGCTCTGCGTCAGCCAGATCAGCGCGACCAGGCCGCCGGTGGTGGCGAGCAGGGCGACGAGGAGTTGGCGGAAGACGTAGCGGTCGAGTTGGGTGCGGCGCATGGCGCCCTTCTACTCCGCCGCAGCGGACAGCGGAACGCCTGCCGGTGGCCTAGCGGGCTTGCGGGCCGGCAGGACGTGCGCGGCCAGGAGGCCCACCCACTCGTGCAGCGCCCAGTAGCTGTCCTGCCAGGACCGCGCCCGCGGCACGAACTCGGCGCCGTCGAGCACGTCCGGCCACTGGTCCATCCGCACCGGCACCGCCGTGACCGATATGCCAGTGCCGGCAAAGGCCAGCACCGAGCGCGGCATGTGCCAGGCGTGGGTCACGAGATACGCCGACCGCACGCCGTCCCGGAGCAGCAGGGGCGCGCTCAGGACGGCGTTCTCCCGCGTGTCCTGCGCGCTGGTCTCCTTCCAGCGGGCCTGCAGGGCGAAGTCCAGCGTCAGGCTGCGGGCCATTGCGCCGGCCAGGGTGCCCGGCTCGTCGCCGTAGCCGCCGCCGGTGACGAGGATCGGCAAGCCGGTGCGGCGGTGCAGGGCGGCGCCGGCGCGCAGGCGCTCCAGGGTCAGCGGACCCGGCTCCAGCACGCCGCCATTCAGGATGGCCTCGGCGGACAGGATGACGATGGCGCCGGGCGGGTTGTCCGGCGGAGGCTGCTGGGGGAGGCTGGTCTCAAGCGAGGCGATCAGCGCCTTGGACACGACGGGCAGGGACAGCAGCAGCAGCCCGCCCAGCCCGGCGGCCAGCAGCAGCCGCGCCGCCCGGGGCCGGCGGCGGATCAGCAGCAGCCCGGCGGCGCACGGCACCAGCAGGTTGACCGGCGGCAGCAGCAGCGCGGTAGCCAGGGCGCCCAGGGACATCGGAAATTCCTTTGCGCCGGCCAGCACGGCACGGATGAGCGTCCCCGCCTTTTCCACACGGGCGGGCTGGGCTAGTCAGCGTTCATGGCCCAACATCCCGCGGCTGCCAATGACGGAAAGCTCCTCGGCATCCAGGCCGCCCGCGGCGCGGCGGCGCTGCTGGTCGTGGCCTACCACGGCGAGCGCGCGCTGAGCCTGCCGCAGTATGTCGGCGGCCCGACCCTGGGCGGCATCACCGGCTTCGGCCACGCCGGGGTGGACTTCTTTTTCGTGCTCAGCGGCTTCATCATCCTTGCCGTGCATGGGCGCGACCTGGGCCAGCCCGGCCGGTTCGCGCACTATGCTGGGCGGCGGGTCAGCCGCATCTATCCGCCGTATTGGGCCGCCGCGGCCATCGTCCTGGCCCTGGCCTATGCCGGGCATGGGCGGGAGGGGCTTCCGGACCTGGCCGGCGGCGCGCTGTCGCTGCTGCTGATGCCGCACGGCGCGGAGAACTTCGTCGGCGTCGCCTGGACGCTGGAACGGGAGATGGTGTTCTACGTGCTGTTCGGATTGGCGGTCCTGAACCAGCGGCTGGCGCTGGCGGTTGTTGCCGTCTGGGGCGGGCTGAGCTGCGTCGCCATCGTCCTGCCCGGCAGCGGCATCCAGCTTGGGCCGTATGCGCTGGGCACCTACGATCTGCTGTTCGTCATCGGCATGGCCGCAGCCAAGGCGTTGCAGCGCAGCACACCCGCCCGCTCCGGCTTGATTGCGCTGGCGGGAGTGGCCGCCTTCTTGGCTGCCGGGGTCACGGAGGACCTGGGGATGCTCCCGCATGAGGCCCTGGTGTCGCGCATGGCCTACGGCCTGGCGTCCGGCGTCATCATTCTGGGGCTGGTCGGGCTGGAGCGGCAAGGGCGGCTGCGCGTGGGCCGAGCTATGGTGCTGCTAGGGACGGCGTCCTACTCGATCTATCTCGTCCACCTGATCCCGCTGAACCTGACGGCGCGCGCGCTGTCCGTGGCGGGCGTCGTGAAGGTCGTGCCGGGCTGGCTCGTGATGGCGCTGGCCTGCGCCGCGGCGGTCATCGGCGGCCTCGTGTTCCACCTGCTGGTCGAGCGTCCGCTGACCCGGGCGGCGCAGCGGCTGGCGTTGCGGCTGCTGACGCCGGGGCACGGCGCATCGCGTGCGGCCCTCCTGCCGGCGGCCCCTGCCGCGCTCCTGCACACGCCGGATTCGGACCATACCGCCTAGCATGAGCACCCTGACGCCCCGGCTCCGCCGCATCTTCGAGCTGCAGGACCCGGCCCACGCCCGGCTGCTGCCGATGGAGGGTCTGCGCGGCGTCGCCGTCACTCTCGTGTTCCTGCAGCACGCCGGGGTGCAGGCGCTGCTGCTGGGCCTCCCGACCGGCGCGGCGCGCGCCGTGGCGACATGGGGGTCCAACTACGGCAACCTGGGGGTGGAGCTGTTCTTCCTGCTCAGCGGCTACCTGATCTACGGCACGCTGGTGCGGCGGGCGCCGGGGTTCGTGCCGTTCATGCTCCGGCGGGCCGAGCGCATCTATCCCACGTTCCTCGTCGTGTTCCTGCCGCTGCTCGTCCTGGCGCTGATGGGCGGCATCCCGGGCCGCCTGCCGGAGGGGCTGCTGGGCGGGACGCTGGGCGTGCTGGCCAACCTGCTGCTCCTGGCGGGGCTGCTGCCGATCCAGCCCATCGTCACGGTGGCCTGGTCCCTCAGCTACGAGGCATTCTTCTACGTCGCCACCGCGGCGGCGGTGCTGGGCCTGGGGATGCACCGGATGGAGCGCGGGCGGCGGCTGGCGCTGCTGGGCGCGGCGGCGGCGGCGTTCCTGGCAGCCTGCCTGCTGGAGGTTCCCGGCGTCTCCGTCCGCATGGCGCCGTTCTTCGCCGGCATGGCGTTGGCAGAGGGGCTGGGCCGCGCCGTGCCGGGCTGGCTGGGCCTGGCTGCGCCGCTGCTCGGGGCCGCGGTGACCGCATCCGGCGTGCGGCTGGGCATCGGGGCCGAGTTCCTGCAGACCGCCTGCTTCTTCGCCCTATGTGCCGCCTGCTTCCGGGGCGGCAACGCCGTGGCGTCGGCAATGACCTGGGCGCCGCTGCGCTGGCTGGGCAACATGAGCTACAGCTACTACCTGAGCCACGGCTTGCTGGTCCGCGCCTGCTTCCTTGCGCTGGGCCGCGTGCTGCCGGATGGGATGCCGGCGTGGGCGTTCTGGGCGGTGCTGCCGCCGTTGTTCGCGGCCACGCTGGTGGCCGGGGCGGCGCTGTTCATCGTGGTGGAGAAGCCGCTATCCTTGCGCCCGCGCACGGGAGGCGCGAGGCTTGCGGCAGCAGCGTCCCCGGGTTCGTCGTGATCTCCGCCGCGCCAGCCCGGCATCAGGGAGGGTTTGAGCCGTCCCACGCCGTATTCCGCCGAGAAGCTGCTGCCCAGGCAGGCGCCTGAAGGCTGCTGACCCTGGGAGGCTGGCCGCATCCGCCGCACTCGTCCGCGCGGCGTACGAACAGGCCATTGAAGGGTTCGGCGTGGACGCTTCGGAAAGCGCCGAGTCGCCAGCGCGAGGCGTAGCCGCATTCCGGACGGCGTGACCTGAGCCGTGGAGCTGCTTTGGAAGCCCGCCGCTACGGCAGCAGCTTTCCCGGGTTCATGATCCCCGCCGGGTCCAGCGCCGCCTTGATGCGCCGCATGGCGTCCAGCTCCGCGCCGCCGCGCCAGCCCGGCATCAGGTAGGGCTTGAGCTGCCCCACGCCGTGTTCCGCGGAGAAGCTGCCGCCCAGGCCTGCCACGACCTCGTTGACCGCCGCCATGATGTCCCCGCTGCGGGCCAGGAAGGCGCCGTCCGTCCAGTCCGGCGGGCGCACCAGGTTGAAGTGGATGTTGCCGTCGCCCAGGTGGCCGAACGGCACGGCGCGTATGCCGGGGATCAGCGCCTCGCACGCCGCCGTCGCGTGCAGGATCAGGTCGGGGACGCGGCTGGTCGGCACGCTCACGTCGTTCTTGACGTTGGCGCCGGCGCGCTTCTGCGCCTCGGCGTGCTCCTCCCGCAGCCGCCACAGGCCCGCGCGCTGGGCGTCGCTGTCGGCCAGCGCGGCGTCCATCACCAGGCCGTCCGCCATCGCCCGCTCCAGCACCGCCTCCATCGCGTCGCGCAGGCCGGCCTGGGGGCGGGAGGTGGCGAGTTCCACTAGGACGTAATGCGGCGCGGGCGCGGCCAGCGGCAACGCGGCGCCGGGGATGTGGCGCAGCACGAGGTCCAGGCCGGGGCCGGACATGTATTCGAAGGCCTGCACCGCCGCCGGGTCATGCGCCAGGAAGCGGCGGCAGAGGTCGCTGGCGGCCTCCGGCGTGGGCACGGCGGCCAGCGCCACCTCGGTTTCCAGCGGGCGGGGGGCCAGCTTCAGCACGGCAGCGGTGATGACGCCCAGCGTGCCCTCTGCGCCCACGAACAGGTGGCGCAGGGCGTAGCCGGTGTTGTCCTTACGCAAGGACCGCAGCCCGTTCCAGACCTGGCCGTCGGGCAGCACAACCTCCAGCCCCAGCACCAGGTCCCGGGCGTTGCCGTAGCGCAGCGTGTTGTTGCCGCCGGCGTTGGCGGACAGGATGCCGCCGACCTGGGCCGTGCCCTCGCTGCTGATGGACAGGGGCAGCAGGCAGCCGGCGGCGGCGGCGGCGTCCTGGGCCGCGCGCCAGGGCGCCCCGGCTTCAATGGTCAGGGTGCGGTCCAGCGGGTCCACCGCGCGGATGCGGGTCATGCGGGACAGGGACAGCACGACCTGGGTGCCGTCCGCGGACGGGGTGGCGCCGCCGACCATCCCGGTGTTGCCGCCCTGCGGCACGACGGGGATGCCGCGGGCAGCGCACAGGGCGACGACGGCGGCGACCTCCTCCGTGCTGCCAGGCCGCACGACGGCAGGGGTGCGGCCCTGATACAGGCGGCGCCAGTCCTCGCAGTAGGGCGCGGTGTCGGCGGGATCGGTCAGCAGCCCGCGGGGACCGACGATGGCGTGCAGGGCCGGCAGCAGGTCCGCGGTGGGATGGGCTTGGCCGGGCAGGGCGTGGTCGGGCATGGGGCTGCTCCTATCCTGGGCTGGCCTGGCGGGCATAGGCCGGTTGCCTAGGACGGGGCACCTCAGCCGCCGGGGTCTTCCGTTCCGCCGCTGCTCCGACTTCCGACGCGATGGCCTGCCGCACCGTGCGCTGCGTGCGGGAGATCATGGCGAGCAGCACGTAGAAGAACTCGAAATAGGCCATGCTGAGGAGCGCCGTGGTGACGACGTAGATTACGAGGCTGATCTGCATCATGCGCGCAAGGTCGGCAGCCCATTCCAACGATGGATGCGGCCGGGCCAACCTGTAGATGGACCGGCACTGCCAGAACGCCACTGCCAGGATCGCCATGAATACTGTCAAGCCGATGAAGCCGAGGTCGCCCAGCACCTCGAAGTAGCTGCTGTGGGCGGCCATCGGCGCCTCGCGCGGGGTTGGGGTGAATATGAAGTCGAGCTTCCCGATCTGCGGCACGTAGGCCGCCCAGGTCGGCCACCGCTGCACGGCGTGCAGGCCGCCGCCGAGCAGCGGGTTGTCCAGGGCGATGAGCACGCTGATTTTCCAGGCGATCACCCGGCCCAGGAAGGAGCCGTCGGAGTCCGCCTCCTTGATGGTGCTCAGCCGCTCGAACCAGCTTTCCGGCGCCAGCGTGTAGATCAGCACGCCGGCCAGGACCGTCAGCAGAAGGCTGGCGCCGCGGTTGCGGCTGTTCTTGACCATGAACGCGCCCAGCACCAGCAGCCCGACGAAGCCGCCGCGCGAGTAGGTGGCCACCACCGTCACCAGGCACAGCCCCATCGCGGCAAGCGCGCCGGTCCGGACCAGCTTCTGCGCCGAGAAGCGCGAGAGGTAGAACAGGAAGGGCACGAGCATCAGCAGCGCGGTGGCCAGCGAGTTGTTGTCGCCGACGCTCTGCATACCCTCGACCTTGTGGCCGCCCGCGGTCAGCAGGAAGATCAACCCTTCCTTCACGCCGATAAAGCTGAACCCCGCGGCCACCGCCAGCACCAAGAGGTGGATACGGTGCCGGGTGGATATGACGGCGGTGATGGCCAACGCCAGCACGATCTCCTTCAGCACCTTTTGGAGCAGGAAGTCCCCATCGTCGGATGGCACAAGGCTGGTGAGCCACGACGCGGTGGCCGCCGCCGCGAACAGCAGCAGGAGCGCCACCATCGCGTCCAGGTAGAGATCCTTCTTCTCGCGGCTGGCAACGATGGCGATCAAGGTGGAGGCGGCAAGGATGCGGTTCGCCTGGACGCTCTGCATGAAGCCGTACAGCAATTCGTTCGGCGACAGCACCGCCGACCATACCCAGGCCAGCACCCCCATGCACGGGGAGATGAAGATGGCTGGCAGCAGCGCCGCCAGGAACATTGCGAAGACCGCGTCGCGCATTGCAGGCGGCTCCTTACATGCGGCTCTGGGAGATGCGGCGCGCGCGCTCCGCCGCGGCCTCGTCCAGCACGCGGGTGCCGGCTTCCGTCATGCGGAAGAAGCTCGTCATCGGCGTGCCCGGCGGGCGCCGGTCGTCGCGCAGGCCCATATAGACCATCAGGACGAACACCAGCCCATCAATCAAGAACAGCAGCGCTTCCACGTGGCACCTTCATCCCTAGGCGCATTCGGGGCGCCGCCGGCGCGCATCCCGGCCGCCAGCCTGCCCTGCATCCTGTGACCCGTCCGTTAGCACCACGCCACCCGCGGTGCCACGGCAATCCCGCGGACGCGGGAAACTCCCGCCTTCTCATTCCCGCGGCGCCGCCGCCCGCTGCAGCCGGTCGTTCACGGCCAGCCCCAGCCCCCGCTCCGGCACCGGCATCGCCGCGATGCCGCGCAGGCCCAGCCGCGCGCCCTCCGCGTCCAGCCAGCGCAGCCCGGCGAACAGCCGCGCCGCCGCCTCCGCCACATCCGCCGCGGCACTCAGTTGGAACACCGCCCCAGCCCCTGCCGGCGCCGGGCCGAAGGCCAGCAGCGCCTCGTCCGCCCCGGCCCCTGCGGCCCCCAGCCGCACCGGCAGGCGCGGGGCGTAGTGGGACACCAGCAGGCCGGGGGAGCGCAGGGTGCGCGGCGCCTCGGCGGCCTGCGGCGTGATGCCGCGCCCGACCGGGCCGATCAGGTCCGTTATCGCGTCCAGCGGCACGCCGCCGGGGCGCAGCAGGAAGGGGGCGCCAGCGGACAGGTCCAGTACCGTGCTCTCGATGCCCACGGCGCACGGTCCGCTGTCCAGCACCGCGGCGATGCGCCCGTCCAGGCCGGCCAGCACGTGCTCCGCCGTGGTCGGCGAGACCTCGCCGGAGCGGTTGGCGGAGGGCGCCGCCACGGGGCGGCCCACGGCGCGCAGCAGGCGCAAGGCGGCGGGATGCGCGGGGACGCGGACGGCCAGGGTTTCCAGCCCCGCGCCGGCCAGCAGCGCCACCGGGCAGGTCACGCGCCGGGGCAGCACCAGGGTCAGCGGCCCCGGCCAGAACAGCGCCGCCAAGCGCACCGCGGCGTCCGGGGCCTGCACGTGCGCGAAGGCGGCGTCCGCGTCGGGGTAGTGGCAGATAAGGGGGTTGAAGTGCGGGCGGCCCTTGGCGTCGAAGATGGCCGAAACCGCGGCGTTGCTGGTGGCGTCGGCCCCCAGGCCATAGACCGTCTCCGTCCCGAAGGCGACGAGACCGCCCCTCAGCAGCAGCGCCGCCGCGCGGGCCACCCCGGCGGCGTCATCCGCCAGCCGTTCGGTGGCCTGCGGCGCAGCTTGGCGCGGCCCAGTCATATCCAGCGCCGCGCGTTCAACCACCAGCCGTCGTTGCGAGGAGCGTGGCGACGCGGCAATCCAGGGACGGCAAGCGCAGTCCTCCCGGCCCCTGGATTGCCGCGCCGCAAGGGCGGCTCGCAATGACGGATACTCGTGGAACGGTTAGGGCACGGGACCGTAGGTGTCGTGCGCCAGGGCGCGGCGGTCATCGTCCGGTGCAGATGAAGGCCGGGTTCTCCCAGCCGGGCTTGCCGTACAGCAAGGGCGAGCCGTCGGCCCCGCGCACCTGGCCGCCCGCGGCCTCCAGCACGGCATGGGGGGCGGCGGTGTCCCACTCCATCGTGCGGCCGAAGCGGGGATACAGGTCCGCCGCTCCCTCCGCCACGCGCACGATCTTCAGCGCCGACCCCATGTTGGCCACGTTGGCGACGGCGCGGCCCTGCAGGTAGTCGCGCAGGCGGGGGTCGTTGGCCAGGCTGCGGCTGGCCAGCACGTGCAGCCCCTCCGGCGGCGGCACCCGGGCGCGGATCGCGTGCTCCCCGGCCACCGTGCGCTTCCAGGCGCGCGGGCGGGGGCCGAGGATGCCGCCGAACATCTCTCCCAGCGCCGGCACCCCCACCGCGCCCAGCACCGGGCGGCCGTCGCGCACCAGGCCGATGTTGACCGTGAACTCGTCGCGCCCCGCCGCGAACTCGCGCGTGCCGTCCAGCGGGTCCACCAGCCAGTATTCGTGGTGCTCGTCCCACACCGCGCCGCCCGCGTGCTCCTCCTCCGCAACCACGGGGATGCCCGGCGTCGCGGCGCGCAGGGCCTGGACGATCAGCGCCTCCGCGGCGTGGTCCGCCTCCGTCACCGGGCTGGCGTCGGTCTTGCGGTGGGTGTCGAACCCGCGGGCGCGCACGGCCAGGATCACCGCCCCGGCGCGGCGGGCCAGGTCGGCGGCAAGGGTCAGCTTGGCGGCATCTTCCATGCGCGGCAGTGGACCACAGGGGGCGGGGAGGCGCAAAGATGGCGCAGGCGCCTCCGCCATGCGGTGCCCGAACCCCCAGGGACGACCTGCCCATGACCTTCCCCGCGGCATGACCATCCTCGTCACCGGCGCCGCCGGCTTCGTCGGCCTTGCGCTCACGGAGGCGCTGCTCGCGGCGGGGCAGGGCGTCACCGCGCTGGATGCCGCGCCGCTGCCGCATGCCGCGCAAACCCTGTTCGCCACCCTTCCGGGCACCCTGCGCACCGTGACCGCCGACGCCCGCGATGCCGACGCGCTGGCGCACGCCATGGCCGGCGCCAGCGGCATGGTGACCCTCGCCGCCGTGACCGCCGGGCCGGAGCGCGAGGCCGCGGACCCGGAGGGCATCATCGGCGTCAACGTGGCCGCCGTCGCCACCGCCGTGCGCCTGGCGGTCCGCGCCGGGCTGAGGCGCGTCGTCCACGCCAGCTCCGTCGCCGCCTACGGCGCGACGCCGGACACGCCGGGTCCGCTGAGGGAGGACATGCCCGGGCGCCCCACCGCCCTGTACGGCATCACCAAGGCCGCCGGGGAGGGGGTAGCGCTGCGCCTGGCCGCGCTGGGCGGGCTGGACCTGGTGGCCGCCCGCCTCGGCTCCTGCTTCGGTCCGTGGGAGCACGCGACCGGCTTGCGCGACACGCTCAGCCCGCAGCTGCAGATCCTGCAGGCCGTGCTGGACGGCCAGCCCGTCGTGCTGGAGTCCGACGCCGTCCGCGACTGGATCTACGTCCGCGACGCGGTGCAGGGCTTGGTCGCGCTGCTGGACGCCCCGGCCCTGCCGCGGCGGCTGTACAACATCGGCAGCGGCGCCACCTGGCCGCTGTCCGCCTGGTGCGAGGCGGTGGCGCCCGGCCATCCCTGGCAGGTCGGCCCGCCGCCGCATGTCCGCACCTGGAACGTCCGCCCCGCCACCTCCATCGCCCGCATCCTGGCCGACACCCCGTTCCGCCCCCGCTTCGGCCCAGCGGAGGCCGCGGCGGATTGGCTGGCCTTCCTGGACCGCGCCGGACGCGGCAGCTTCGCCCCACGTCCAGCCGGGGCGGCGCAGCCGTAGCCCAGCGCTACCCCGCCAGGAACCGCCGCGCGCCGTCCGCCAGCACGCGCAAGCCCATCGCCAGGTCCTCCGGCGCAGTGTCCTCGGCCCAATGGTGGCTGATGCCGCCGATGGAGGGGACGAACAGCATCGCCGACGGCATGCGCCGGGCCATGTATTGCGCGTCGTGCCCGGCGCCGCTCGGCAGCCGGCGCCAGCGGCCCGGTGCAAGATGTTCCGCGGCGGCGGCCAGGGCGTCCTGCCAGGCGGGGTCGCAGGGGGCGGGCTTGGACTGGCTGACGACCTCCAGCACAGCCGGGCAGCGCTCCCGCCGGTTGCTCTCCTGCACGGCGCGGCGCAGCACGCCGTCCAGACGCTCCAGCACGTCCAGCGAGATGTCGCGCACCTGGAACAGCACCTCGGCGCTGCCGGGGATGATGGAGGCTGCGCCGGGTTGGAGCGTGATGCGGCCCGTGGTCCAAACCGTGCGCTCCCCGCAGTGCCGCGGGAACTCCTGGTCCAGCGCGGCCAGCAGGCGCACCGCGGTCAGCCCGGCGTCCCGCCGCTCCGCCATCGTGGTGCCGCCGGCGTGGTCCTGCTGGCCGGTGATGGTGATGCGGTATTGCCAGATCGCGACGATGCCGGTGACGACGCCCACCTGCTCCCCGGCGGATTCCAGCACCGTGCCCTGCTCGATGTGCATTTCGACGTAGCCCTTGTAGCGCCCGTCCTCCATCTGCATCCGCGGGCGCCCGGCCAGCCCCGCCTCCTGCAAGGCCGCGCGCAGCGTCTTGCCGTGGTAGCGGTTGGCCAGGCGGTCCACCTCCGCCTCTTCCAGCAGCCCGGTGAAGGAGCGGGACCCGATGAAGGAGCCGTAGTGCCCCTCCTCGTCCGCGAAGGCGACGACATCCACCGGCAGCCCCGCCCGCGCCAGCGCCAGGCCGGCCACGACGCCCAGCGCGCCGTCCAGCCAGCCGGACTCGTTCTGGCTCTCGATGTGGCTGCCGGACAGCAGCTTCGGGCCGGGGCCGGGGTGGCGGCCCAGCACGTTGCCGATGCCGTCCATCTCCGGCGCCAGCCCGGCCTCCGCCATGCGGTCCATCAGCCAGCGGCGAGACTCCATGTCCTCTGGGCTGTACGTCGGACGGTGGACCCCGGTGCGGAAGGCGCCAATGCGGCGCAGCGCGTCCAGGTCGGCCAGGAAACGGGCGGTGTCGGGTTCAGCCGGGGCGACGTGCATGAGGGGAAGATTGGCGGTTCCGCCCGAAACCGGCAAGCGCCTGCCTGCTTCCTCCTCCTCCGGGCTTGAGCCGCAAAGCGGATGGAGGGCCGGGGCGAGATCAGCGAGGGAGCGGGAGGATGCTCCCGCCCTTGTCCGCCACGCGCCGCCGGGGCACCTTGCGGGCCGCACCAGATCAGGGCCACTCCGCGACATGCGACACCTTCCTTGCGCCGCCGCGCCGATGCTGGCCGCCCTCCTGCTACTGGCGGCCTGCGGGGGCAACCCTGGGCCGCCGCAAGGCGACACGGCCCTGCAGCCCAGCCCCGGCATGGCGGCGGTCCTGCGGGAGCGCCAGGCCATGCGCGCCGTGGACCCTGCCAGCGTCACCGTCGCGCGCGCGCGGGAGGTGCCGAACCTGATCGCCGCCATGAAGGCCATGCCCAACGTACGCGGGCTGCCCGCCGACAGCCCGGACGTGCCGGTGGTCCGCCCCGTCACCGCCAGCGGCCTGGACGGCCCGCTGCCCGCGCGCCTGTATCAGCCCAGCACCCCCCGGGGCACGCCGCTGGTCATCTACTATCCCGGCGACACCTGGGTGACGGGCGGGCTGGACGACTACGACGAGAGCGCGCGGCAGATCGCCCGGCGCACCGGCTGGGTCGTCGTGGCTATCGGCAGCCGCCATGCGCCGGACGCCATGTTCCCCGCCCTGCACGACGACGCCTTCGCCACCTACCAGTGGGCGCGGTCCCATGCGCGGGAGTGGGGGGCAGACCCCCGCCGGATCGTCCTGGCCGGGGAGGGCGCGGGCGCCAACCTGGCCCTGTCCAATGCCCTGACGGCGCGGGAGCGCGGGGTGCCCGGCCCGGACCACCTGCTGCTGATCACGCCGCTGGCCAGCACCAGCCTATCCGGCCCCAGCATGCAGGACAGCGGGCGCAGCCTGCCGCTGACCCGGCGCACCGTCGGCTGGGCGCAGCAGCGCTACACCACCGATGACCGGCAGCTGCAGGACCCGCGCCTGGACCCCGTCTCCAGCCCCGGCCTGGCGGGCCTGCCGCCGGCGACCATCGTCCTGGCGGAAATTGACCCGCTGCGCTCCGGCGGGGAGCTGCTGGCGGCGCGGCTGCGGGACGCGGGCGTGCGGACCAGCCTGCGCCTGTTCCCGGGCACGACGCACGACTTCTTCGGCCTGGGCATGGTTGTGCCCGAAGCGGCGGCGGCGGAGGACTACGCCGCCGAGAGCATGAAGGCGTCGCTCGCCCCACGGTCCCTCTCGCCCGCGGTGGGGCGCCGTCCGGCCCGGCGTCCCGCCCGCCGGGCGCAGCGCGCGTTCCCGATGAAGTAGGCGGCTGGACCGGCCGGACACGAAGCCGTGTTGCCCCGCGTCCATCGCGGGCCTGCGGCGTAGGGGCCATATAACGGATATTGAACAGCGGCGAAGGGATGCGGGGCATGGCGCAAGGGGGAGGACGGGCGAGGGCCGTGGCCATCGCGTTGCGGCGCCGCCGGCCGGAGCCGACACCGGACTGGATGTGGTTCGTGCTGGCGGCCCTGCTGGCGCTGAGCCTGGTGCTGGCCCGTGCGGCCGGCGCGCAGACCTCCGTGCCGCCGCCTGGCACCTCCCCGGCAGAGCGCGCGGCGCCGACCCTGCCGCCGGGTGCAGGCGGAGACACGCAGGCAGTTCGCCCGTTGCCGGAGACCTCGGCCAACCCGACCGTGAAGGCGCCGCCAGCGACGGACGACATGCCGGTGATCGTGCCGCCTGCAGCGGGCATCACTCCGGTGATCCCGCCGCCGGGCGCCCCGGGCGGGGACAAGAGCGTCACGCCGAAGTAGGCCCGGCCCGGTTCAGGGCCGGGCCAGCCTGACCGCGTAGCTGCACCGCGGTGTCGTGTAGGTCCCGGTGATGGCGCCATCCGTCAGGCGCGCGGCCAGGCGGGTCACATAGGGCTTCTTGTCGGCGCCGGTCGTCATCCGCTCCGCCGCGACCGCGCCGTCTGGGGCGACGGTCCCCTCCAGCGTGCGGGTGCCCTCGTTTGGAGTGAACAGCACGGCGCTGCGCGTCGCCACCAGGCTGGCCCGTCCGGAGGTGCAGCCGGGGGCTGCCGGGTCCGGAGTCATGGTGCCGAACCAGCGGCCGTCCGCTGAGCCTGCCGGGGGGCCGCAGGAGGCGAGCAGGAGCAGAGGAATGAGGCAGCGCATGGCGGGGATCATGCAAGGAAAGTGGGGCCGGGTGCCAGCGTGTGCAGCCGCGCCCTGCCACGCATTGGCCATCATCCCCCACTCTGCCCGGCGTCGCCTCGCATCCGCGACGGCCTAGCCGGGTTGTGGACGGCCCGCCCGCCGCAGCCCCGGCACCGCCAGCGCTCCCATCCCGCCCACTGCCGCCATGACCAGGAACACCCCGCCGCCCAGCAGCCCATAGGCCTGCCCCGCCACCCACATCAGCGCCGCCGTCGGCGCCGAGAAGCCCAGCGCCGACATCAGCGCCTGCGACGTGCCCGCCCGCGCCGGCGGCAGCATACGCAGCACGCCCATCGTGGACAGGTGCTGGAAGGCGAAGGTCCCCGCGTGCAGCACCTGCACCGCCGCCAGCGCCGGCACCGACGCGATCCAGGCCGTCAGCGTCCAGCGCAGCACGGACAGCCCGGCGGCCAGCAGCGTCAGCCGCGCCGGCCCCAGCCGCTCCACCAGGCGGCGGCCCCACACGAACAGCGCGACCTCGGCGACGATCCCCTCGGCGATCAGCAGCCCGATGGTGCCGTCCGGGATGCCGAGCGAGCGCCAGTGCAGCGGCGCGAAGCCGTAGTAGGCCGCGTGCGCCCCCTGGATCAGCGCCGTCGCCAGCAGCGCCGTGCGGAAGGCGGGCAGGCGTAGCGGGTTGCCGCCGCCGCGCCGCGCGCCGCCGGGCACGTCCGGCAGCAGGGCCGCAAGCGCTGCCGCCAGCCCGAAGCCCGCCGCCAGCACCGGAGGCACCACCCAGCTTCCGGCGCGTCCGATCAGCCCGCCGGACAGCGCCGTCGCCGCCATGTAGGACGCCGACCCCCAGGCCCGGGTGCGCCCGTAGTCCAGCCGCCGCGCCGCCGCCAGCGCGAGGGTCAGCGCATCGGACAGGGGCGTCAGCGCCGACGCCGACACGCCCTGGACCGCGGACACGAGCAGGATGGCCCAGAACGGGTTGCCGGGGCCGGCCAGCCGCGCCGCTCCGGGCAGCAGCGCCGCGCACCCCGCCGCCAGCGCCGCGGCGCCGGCCAGCACCGCCCGCCGGCGCCCCACCCTGTCCGCCAGCCATCCCCAGCCCGGCACCGCCGCCACCCGCAGCAGCGACCCCGCGCCCAGCACGGCCCCGATCTCGGATGCTGTCAGCCCGCGGTCAGCCAGCCACAGCGGCAGGCAGGCGGAGGTGACGGCGGCGGCGGCGAAGAACGCGGCGAGGAACAGCCCGACGCGGGTGCTGTCCGGCAGGCGCAGCCCGCTGCGCTGGACAGTTTCACTGGTCATTGCCGGCTGCTGGCAGGCTGGTCGTTCCTGCAACAAGGGATATGGCCTGCCTGAGCGCCCGGCCCTTTTTGCCGCAACGGAGAGGCCGGGACCAAGCGCCCCCGTCAGGCGGCGACGGCAGCCTGCTGCGCCACGTCGCGGATGCGCCGGGCCATGGCGGCGATGCCGTTGCCGCGGTTGGTGGACAGGGCCTCCATCAGGCCGAGGTCGCGCAGGAACGCGGGGTCGGTCGCCAGCACCTCCTCCGGTGGGCGGCCGGAATAGACGCGCAGCAGCAGCGCCACTAGGCCGGACACGATGGCGGCGTCCGACGCGCCGGCCAGCATCAGGCGGCCGTCGCGCATCGCCGCCTCCATCCAGACCTGGCTTTGGCAGCCGGGCACGCGGTGGGCGTCGTTCTGCAGCGCGGGCGGGAAGGGCGGCAGCTTGCGGCCGAGTTCGATGATGAAGCCGTAGCGCTCCATCCAGTCGTCGAACACCTCCAGCTCCTCGCCGATGGCGGCGATGGCGGCGGCGGCGGTGGGTTCCTCGGGCACGACGAAGGGGTCTGGCATGGGCGGGATGTGCGGGGCAGGCGAGGGTTGGTCAAGGCTGCCTGCCTCCGTCCCTCCGGGAGGGAATCGGGGTGAGGGAGTCTCGCGGCGCGGTCCCGGCCGAAGCGGAAGCCCGATCCAGCGGCGCCGACGGTTCTCCGCGCCGCAGCAAAGACCCACTCACCCCGGCCTCCGCCCGGAGGGAGGAAGGGCAGGCAGCCCTGCCGTTGCGAACATAAACATATCCGTATATAAGCCGCGTCATCAATCAGGAGTCATCCATGCCCGACGTGAACGTCCAGCACGACTACAAGGTCCGCGACATCTCCCTCGCCGGCTGGGGCCGCAAGGAGATACTGATGGCCGAGGACGAGATGCCCGGCCTGATGGCGCTCCGCCAGGAGTTCGGCGCCTCCCAGCCGCTCAAGGGCGCCCGCATCGTCGGCAGCCTGCACATGACCATCCAGACCGCCGTGCTGATCGAGACGCTGACGGCCCTGGGCGCCACCATACGCTGGTCGTCCTGCAACATCTTCTCGACCCAGGACCACGCCGCCGCCGCCATCGCCGCCGCCGGCATCCCCGTGTTCGCCTGGAAGGGCATGGACGAAAAGGAGTTCTGGGACTGCATCGAGGCGACGGTGCGCGGACCCGACGGCTGGACGCCGAACATGATCCTGGATGACGGCGGCGACCTGACCAAGCTGATCCATGAGAACCACCCGGACCTGCTGCCCGGCATCAAGGGCCTGTCCGAGGAAACCACCACCGGCGTCCACCGCCTGTGGGAGATGGCCAAGGCCGGCACGCTCAAGGTTCCCGCCATCAACGTGAACGACAGCGTCACGAAGTCCAAGTTCGACAACCTGTACGGCTGCAAGGAGAGCCTGGTGGACGCGATCCGCCGGGGCACGGACGTGATGATGGCCGGCAAGGTGGCCGTGGTCGCCGGCTACGGCGACGTGGGCAAGGGCAGCGCCGCCAGCCTCAAGAACGGCGGCTGCCGCGTGCTGGTAACGGAGGTGGATCCGATCTGCGCCCTGCAGGCGGCGATGGAGGGCTACGAGGTCGTGACGATGGAGGACGCCGCCCCCCGCGGCGACATCTTCGTGACCGCGACCGGCAACATTGACGTGCTGACGGTGGACCACATGCGCGCGATGAAGAACCGCGCCATCGTCTGCAACATCGGCCACTTCGACAGCGAGATACAGATCGAGGGCCTGCGGAACTTCCGCTGGGAGAACGTGAAGCCCCAGGTGGACGAGGTCGTGTTCCCCGATGGCAAGCGCCTGATCGTGCTCAGCGAGGGCCGGCTGGTGAACCTGGGCAATGCCACGGGGCACCCGAGCTTCGTCATGTCCGCGTCCTTCACCAACCAGGTGCTGGCGCAGATGGAGCTGTGGACGGCGCCCGCGGGCAAGTATGAGAACCAGGTTTATACCTTGCCCAAGGCGCTGGACGAGAAGGTGGCGGCGCTGCACCTCGCCAAGGTCGGCGCGGCGCTGACCAAGCTGACGCCGAAGCAGGCCGAGTATATCGGCGCACCGGTGGCAGGGCCGTTCAAGCACGACCTGTATCGCTACTAGGCAGTCCAGGAGTTCGCCTCGCATGGGCATCGCGGCCGTACACGCCTTCGGTTTGGTGGCGGCCGCGTGCCTGCTGGGCGGCATGGTGTTCTTTGGCGCCATCATGGCGCCGCTGGTCTTCACCAAGCTGGACGGAGCGACAGCCGGGCGGTTCATCCGTGCGACATTTCCCCGGTACTATCTGTATGTCGCCGCAGCATCCGCGCTGGGGGCTGCCGGGCTGATCTGGCAGGATCGGGCGTCCGGCCTGGCCTTGGCCGTCGTGACGGCGCTGACGATCTGGCTGCGGCAGGGGCTGATGCCGTTGCTGAACCGGCTGCGGGATGCCGGGCTGGGCGGGGACGCGACAGCCGGGTCCCGGTTCGACCGGCTGCATCGCGTGTCGGTGATCGTGAATGCGGTTCAGATCGTTGCGGTGCTGGCCGTCATCGTGCGGGTTGGGATGGAGTAGCACGGAGCTTTCTGCGCGGGGCGGCTACTCCCAATCACTGTTCATGACTTATGCGGGATATTGGGACGCAGATGACCGAGGGCACCGGCTGCAAAGACGCGACGACAACTGCGCTTTGGCGCGACAGCCGCACAACCCGGTTCATGGCAGCCGTGTCATACCCGATCTTCTACGCCCTGAACCGCCCGGCCTTCCGCTGGCTGAACAACGCCATCTATGATTTCGCGCTGCGCTGCAATGGAATTGCCATCAACTTCAAAGGTGGCCAGGGCCTGACTGTTGGCGAAGAGAACTTCCTGCGGCGCCATCTGAAGCCCGATGGCACCGGTATCCTCTTGGATGTCGGCGCAAACAATGGGGCATACACCTTGGTCATGCATGCCTTGGCGCCCCGCGCCCGCATCTTTGCGTTCGAGCCGCACCCAAAGACGTTCAAGCTGCTGCAGGACAGGGCTACCCTGCCGAACGTCACCCTGGTCAACCAAGCGGTGGGCGCGGAGAGCGGTGCGATGATGCTGTTCGACCTCGCGGCGGATGACGGCTCCACGCAAGCAAGCCTCAGCCGGGACGCGGTTGCCCTGTTCAGCAACGAGATCGTGGAGCACGCCACGCAATGCACGACCCTCGACGACTTCATCAAGGAGCGAAGCATTGATGTCATAACGTTGCTTAAGATTGACACCGAAGGCTTCGACCTCAATGTGCTGAAAGGTGCGGCGCACGCCCTTGCGGCGGGACGCATCCTTGCCGTCCAGTTTGAATTTATCGCGGCCAACATCGCCACCCACGTCTCGATGCGGGACTTCTTCGACGCTCTGCCAGGCTACCGCCTTTATCGGCAATGCATGAACGGTGACTTGCTGCCGCTGTCCCCGTACAACGCGAAGCGGTGCGAGATTTATGTCACCCACAACATCATCGCATTGCTGCAGTAGCGTTGCGCCCCGGCGCCTGGCGTCCTGCGGCCTGACCAATGGCGGCACGGGGTTGAGCTGCTTGGCGGTGTCCGCACAGTCCGTCCTGGCCCGGCTCAGCTTGAGCCGATATCTGCCTTCGGGCACTGTGACCAGACGGGCAGCGGATGCCCGGGTTGGAGGCGGCCGGGATGCAGGAGGAGCTTGACTGGAACGTCGCCGTTTTCTGCATGAACGAGGAAGCCCGGCTGGAGGGGTGCTTGACCAGCGTCACTGCGGCGCTGTCCGGACGGCAGAGTCTGATCTCCGTCATCCTGAACGGCAGCCGCGACCGCAGCCGGGACATCGCATGCGGGTTCGTGCGCGCCGGGCATCCTGTCGAAGTGTTCGAGATCAACGCCGCCGACAAGTCGAACGCCATCAACCAGTTCTTCCATCGCCTGCGTTCCCCCGCCCGGTGCTACGGCGGCGTGGACGGCTATGCCCATGTCGGCCTGCAATCGTTTCAGGCCATGCAGGACCGGCTGTCTCAAAACACCCACGCCGTGGCTGTGACCGGCGTCTGCACGAATGGCCGCACGATGCGGCTTGCGACGGAGGCGACGCTCACGGTGGGCGGCCGCCTGCACGGCCAATTGCACGCCTTCCGGCGCAGCTTCCTGGACCGCATGGTGGCACGCGGCATCAAGCTGCCGCTCGGCACGTACTGGGGAGACGGGTTGCTGGGCAGCATGGCGGCGCATGACCTTGATCCGCTGTCGCAGCCCTGGGACAACGCCCGCATCTCCGGGGTCGCGGAGGCGACGTATGAAATCCCGCAGGCGTCCCTGCTCAGCCCAGATGATATACGACGGCATTTCCGCCGCCGGGTCCGGCAGATGCGGGGCCGCATCCAGAATGCGGCCATCAAGGACGTGATCTCCAAGGCGGGGTATGAAGGCCTGCCGGACGACGCCGATGACATGGTCGCCAGCTATGTCGGCGCGCATGGCTTGCCCAGGGTGGGCTGGCCGGATCGCTTCTTCCAGCACCTGGCGATGCGCCAGGGGCGGGCGGCCGCGCGCGACCCGGCCAGCCTGGTGCCGCGCCGCGTGCCGCCAAGCTGATGCCGGCCAACCGTGAACGATGACAAGGGGAGCGCTTCGGATGCATCTTGAGCGCCGTGTATTGGTGACGGGTGGCGCGGGT
>CAXUHB010000051.1:0-26552 GCA_964250755.1 uncultured Acetobacteraceae bacterium
CTGCACATGATCGTGGGACCAGCAACGCACACGTAGCAGGGCAGGGGGCGCGCAGCTTCGCGCCCCCTGCTGCCACCCGGATCATGCCTCCATCATAGGGCAAACGGTGCCGGAACCGGCGAGCAAGGGGCCGGCAAGACTGGCCTGGCCCGGCCGGGCGGGACAGGCCGGCGCAGGCGAGGGAACCGGCGCCGGCCGCTGCCGTTCCGGCGGCTGGAGCGGAACAGGACCCTGGCCATGCAAGCACACCACTTGAACTGCGGCGCGATGCAGCCTCCGGGCGGGATGCTGTTCGACGGGGTGACGCCGGGGATCGGGCCGGCGACGCTGGCGTGCCATTGCCTGCTGCTGGAAGGGCCGGACGGGCTGGTGCTGGTGGACACCGGGGTGGTGGGGCAGGACGCGCGGCAGTCCCGGGCGGCGCATCATCCGGCGTTCCTGGCGGTGGACAACCTCAGGCTGGACCCGCGGGAGAGCGCGGCGGAACGCATCCGGGCGCTGGGGCACCGGGCGGAGGACGTGCGGCACATCGTGATGACGCACCTGGACTTCGACCATGCGGCGGGGCTGGTGGACTTCCCCAAGGCGGAGGTTCACCTGTCGGCGGCGGAAGCCTGGGCGGCCCGGCATCCCGAGGGGGCCAAGGCGGGGGCGCGCTACCGGCCGGGCCAGTGGGGCGACGTGGGGCGCTGGCGGCGGCACGCATCGTCGCGGATCTGGTTCGGGCTGCCGGCGGCGGAGGTGCTGGGCGCGGACGTGCTGCTGGTGGAACTGCCGGGGCACACGCGGGGGCATTGCGGGGTTGCGGTGCGGCAGGGAGCGGGCTGGCTGCTCCATGCCGGGGACGCGGTGTTCTTCCGGTCCGAGCTGGACGAGCAGCCCCGGATGCCGTCGGGCGCGCGGGGCTACCAGTGGTTCATGGAGACGAGCCAGGTGCAGCGGCGGCGGTCGCTGAAGGCGCTGCGGACGGTGGTGCGGGATGCGGGCGGGGACGTGCGGGTCGTCTGCACGCATGACCCGCGGGGAGTGGACGCGCGTCCGATGGATGCGCGTCTAGCAGGCGCGGCGGACGACCCAGCGGCCGTCAGATTGCTGGGGTGAGGGGCAGAAGGCGCTTCAGGCGGGCCATCAACTCGGCGGCATGGAAGGGCTTTCGCATATAGGCGTCGGCGCCGTTCTCCAAACCCTGGACGACGTCATCCTCCTCAGTGCGACCGCTGAGGATGATGACAGGCAGGTTTTCGCCGTTGCGGCGGAGGTCCGCGCAGAGGGTGAGGCCATCGCCGTCCGGCAGGCCAACGTCGAGGAGCATCAGGTCGAAGCTGGCGGGAGGCGACAAGGCGTTGCGGGCCTCCGCCAGGGTGGCGACCGTGGTTGCGGTGTAGCCGCCCCCGGAGACCTGCTCGGCCAGTTCGGCAGACAGGTAGGTGTCATCTTCGACGATGAGGATTTGCGGCTTCGACATATGCAAAGTGTATCTGTACGAAGCGGATTGGTAAACAATCATTAATAAGACGAGATGGACGTTCCTTCTGCGTGATCATCTAGGATAGTTTTCCTTGACTATCTGCCCCGGCCAAAGCTATCCCGTGTTCTGGGATGGGTTGGTGCGTTCCCAGACCTCGACCCATTCGTGGCGTGCGCGGGCGGGGGTGTCCATCCATAGCTGGGTCATGGGGCGGAGCCCGCAGGCGGCGAGGATGCGGCGGCTGCCCTCGTTGCCGGGCTGGGTCGCGGCCCAGAGGGTGCGGGGCTGCAACTGGGCCTGCAGGCGGCCGACCCAGGCCGGGGCGAAGGCGTGCAGCAGGCCGCGGCCGTGGAACGGCTCGCCAAGCCAGTAGCCGAACCCGGCGCGCCCACCACGGGGGCCGCCGCCGCCGATCCAGCCGGCGACCTGTCCGTCATGCAGCAGGACCTCGATCAGGGCGGCGCCGCGTTGGGCGGCGTCCAGGGCACCGGCGATCTTTGCTTCGGCCATGGCGGGGGTGAAGGGCACGGGCCAGTGGCCCAGCCACCTGCTGATGGCTGGGGTCATGAGCGCGGCCAGGGCGGGAGCGTCGGCCGGGTCGGGGCGGCGGGCGGCGAGGATGGGCGGCTCCGGCGGTTGGCCGTCTGCACTGGGGTTGGCGGGGGCGGCCGGTGCGCCGGCGGGGCGGCCGCCATCTGTTTTGTCGAGTGTTTGTTTTGTCGGGCAGGGCTGGCCGGGTCAAGGGACCTGGGGCGGCCGTGCTCCAGCATGGAGGATCACGCATGGCGCCGGAGCAGATCAGCCCGTTGGACATCCTGCTGACGCTGATGCGGCGGCATTGGGAGAGCAAGGAGGAGGTGGAGGCGGTAGCGCTGGCGAAGCTGGCTGCGCCGTTCGTGCATCCGCGGGCGCAGGCGCCGCGCGGCGCCCAAGATCTGGCCGGAGCGTCCGATGACGAACTGGATGCGGGTGCCTAAGCCGGGGGTGCAGGAGATGGACGTGCAGGGGGTGGACGCGGGACGGCAGGAGGCCAGGGGGGCAGAGCGGCGGTTGCGGCAAGACGTGCGGGGGAGCCTGCAGGGCTGGGCGGGGCTGGCGCTGGCGCCGCAGGGGCTGGTTCCGGCGCGGCACCACCGGCTGCTGATGGGGGCGCTGGAGGAGGTCTCGGCGGGGATGCAGGACCGGCTGATGGTGCTGATGCCGCCGGGGTCGGCGAAAAGCACCTATGCCAGCCTGCTGTTCCCGCCGTGGTTCCTGGCCCGGCATCCGCGGGCGCAGGTGATCGCGGCGAGCCATACGGCGGCGCTGGCGGAGAGCTTCGGGCGGGGAGTGCGCGGGCTGGTGCTGGAGCATGGGGCGCGGCTGGGCTACCGGCTGGCGGCGGACAGCCGGGCGGCGGGGCGGTTCGGGACCAGCCGGGGCGGGTCCTATTACGCGACGGGGGTGCGGGGGCCGGTGACGGGGCGGCGGGCGGACCTGCTGCTGATTGACGACCCGGTGAAGGGCCAGGCGGAGGCGGACAGCGCGCGGGTGCGGGACGCGGCGTGGGACTGGTACCGCTCGGACCTGGTGACGCGGCTGCGGCCTGGGGGGCGGGTGGTGCTGGTGATGACGCGGTGGCACCCGGACGACCTGGGCGGGCGGCTGCTGGAAGCGGGAGAGGCATGGCGGGTGATCCGGCTGCCGGCGCTGGCGGAGCCGGGCGATCCGCTGGGGCGTGCGCCGGGGGAGGCGCTGTGGCCGGAGTGGGAGGGCGCCGCGGCGCTGGAGCGGAAGCGGCTGGCGCTGGGGGACCGCGCGTTCTCGGCCCTGTATCAGCAGGCGCCGGTGCAGGCGGGGGGCGGGCTGTTCCAGGTGGGGCGGGTTGGGGTGTCGGATGCGGCGCTGGCGGGGGCGTCGGTGCGAGCGTGGGATCTGGCGGCGACGGAGGGGGGCGGGGACTGGACGGCGGGGGTGCGGCTGGTTGCGGGGGAGGGCGCCTGGCAGGTGCTGGACGTGGTGCGCCTGCAGGGCGGGCCGGAGGCGGTCGTGGCGGCGATCCGGCGGACGGCGGAGGCGGACGGGCTGGGCGTGGCGGTCGGGCTGCCGCAGGACCCGGGGCAGGCCGGGCGGGCGCAGGTCGGGTTCCTGACGGCGGGACTGGCGGGGTGGCGGGTGGTGAGCGGGCCGGAGACGGGAGCGAAGATGGTGCGGGCGATGCCAGTGGCGTCACAGGCGAATGCGGGCAACCTGTCCCTGCTGCGCGGGGGATGGAACCGGGCGTTCCTGGAGGAGCTGGCGGCGTTTCCGGCGGGCCGGTGCGACGACCAGGTGGATGCGCTGAGCCGGGCGTTCGGGATGCTGCACGGCGGGCCGGGGCCGGCACGGGCGGCGCGGGTGGATTGGGGGCGGCGGTAGCACGGGGGTGGAGCGGGGACGCGGGTTGTGGCAGCGTGTTGCCATGCAACCAGCGCCGCCTCTTCAGCCGGGACTGCTGCCTGCAGGGATGGGAGGGGCGGGTCTTGGGCGGCGCGCGCTGCTTGGACATGGGCTGGGCGCCGCGCTGCTGCTGCCTGGCTGCGCTGGGGCTGATCCGCGGGCAGCGGCGGAGTTGGACGCCGCGGCGCTGGCCGAGCAGCGCCGCAGGCCGGAGCTTTATACCGATGGCGAGGCGCGCGCTTTCCGGGTGACGCGGGGCGGGGCGGAGCGGGGGCTGCTGTGGGGGACGTGGCACATCGGCTACGGCGACTCCACGGTGCTGCCGCGCGCGGTGCGGGGGCGCTTCAACGCGGCCCGGCTGCTGCTGGTGGAGCAGGTGTTCAACCCGGCGTCGCCGGCGTTCCGGAACGGCATCGTGCGGCTGTTGCGGCGCAGCCTGATGCAGGCCGATCCGGCGGCGCTGGCCCGGCTGGGCGGCGCGACCCGGGCGGAGCTGCTGGAGGCCGGGCTGTCCGAGGAGGAGCTGCGGAGCCGCAGCCTGCTGGGGCTGTCCGGGCTGGTGTCGGCGCGGGCCGCCGTCGAGGCGCCCGGGGTGCTGCCGTCCGGCGGCATCGTGGACGTGAACCTGATGGGGTTCGCGCGCAGCATCGGCGTGCCGGTGGAGGGGCTGGAGGAGCTGAGCGCGGCGCAGGTGCGCGCGCTGTCGCCCGCGGACCCGAACGGGCGTGATGCAGAGGACATGCTGCGCCTGGCGCTGCGCCGGCGGGATGGCATGGGCGGGATGCGGACGTGGCTGCAGGGGCAGTATGGCCAGGGGCGCATCGGCCCGATGCTGGCGGTGATGACGGGCTGGCGGGCGGCGCCGGCGGACCTGCGGCGGGCGGACCAGGCCCGGGCGCCGATGCTCAGCCAGCGCAACCTGGCCTGGATGCCCAAGCTGGAAGCGGCGCTGGCGCCGGCGGCGGGCGAGGCGCGCCCGGTGTTCACGGCCGTTGGGGCGGGGCACCTGATGGGGACGGACGGGCTGGTGGCGCTGCTGCGCGGGCGGGGCTGGGCGGTGGAGGCCTGCGTCGGCGACCGGCTGCCGGAGGCGTAGGGTGGGGCTGACTGGCCCTGCCCGATATCCTGCCGTTAAATAGGAAAATATACTTGACCGTCCACCCCAGGAAATCCACACCGTCCCTCTAGGGTCGGCCAGGCGCGCGATGCGGCGCGGCGCGGCTGGCCTGCCCATCGGCGAGGGGGCCTGCATGTTCCAGACGATCTGCGACCACATTCCCTGGGACGCCGATGCGTCCCCGCGCGCCCGGCGGCTGGAGCTGATGCGGCGGGTGCTGGACGGGACGCTGTATGACGCGCTGCCGTACGAGTTCCACGACGAGCGCTCGGCGGCGGGGGAATATATCCCGCTGCGGCGGCGGCGGCCCTCGGTGCGGTATGCGCTGGCGCGGGTGGTGGAGGACAGCGTGGCGCTGCTGTTCAGCGAGGGGCACTTCCCGGCCATCGCCAGCCCGGATGCGGCGGTGCGGGACGCCTTGGAGGCGGTGGCGCGGGAGTGCCGGCTGAACCAGGTGATGACGGAGGCGGCGATCCGCGGGAGCGTGGGGTCGTGCTGCCTGCTGCTGCGGGTGCTGCGGGGCCGGGTGTTCGTGGACGTGCTGGATACGGCGTGGCTGGTGCCTGTGTGGCAGGCGGATGCGCCGGACGTGCTGGCGAGCGTCACGGAGCGGTACAAGGTGCCGGGGCGGGAGCTGCAGGCGCTGGGGTATGAGGTGGCCGACCCCGCGGGGGCGTATTGGTTCCAGCGGCGGTGGGACGCGCAGGACGAGACCTGGTTCGAGCCGCAGCCGGTGGGCGCCGCGGGCGCGCCGCGGGTGGATGCGTTGCGGGTGGATACGGGGCGCAGCGTGCGGCACGGGCTGGGGTTCGTGCCGATGGTGTGGATACGCAACCTGCCGGGCGGGGTGGCTCCGGACGGGGCCTGCACGTTCCGGAGCGCGGTCGAGACGGGGATCGAGATTGACTACCAGCTCAGCCAGGCCGGGCGGGGGCTGAAGTATTCCAGCGACCCGACGCTGCTGATCAAGGAGCCGGCGGGGCTGGAGGGGGAGCTGGTGCGCGGCGCGGGCAACGCGCTGGTGGTCAGCGAGAAGGGCGACGCGCGGCTGCTGGAGATCGGCGGCACGGCGGCCGGGGCGGTGCTGGATTATGTGCGGGTGCTGCGGGACCTGGCGCTGGAGGGCGTGCATGGGAACCGGGCCGATCCGAGCCGGCTGGGGGTGGCTCAGTCCGGGCGGGCCTTGGAGCTGATGAACCAGGGGCTGGTGTGGCTGGCGGACAACCTGCGGGTGTCCTACGGCGAGGGCGGGCTGCTGCAAGTGCTGCGGCTGATCCTGCGGGCGGCTCAGGTCTATCCGCTGCAGGCCGGGGGGCGCCTGCTGGGTGAGTTGGACCCGGCGGCGGCGCTGCGGCTGGTGTGGCCGCCCTGGTATCCCGCGACGAGCGAGGACCGGGCGCGGGATGCGGCGACGGTGCTGACGCTGGTGCAGGGGGGCTTGCTGGGCCGGGATGCGGCGCGGCGGCTGCTGGTGGCGGATTGGGCGGGCGGCAATCTGGATGAGGAGGATGGGGCATGACGGACGAGGTGGTGGAGGGGATGGCTCCGGACCTGGCGGCGGAGAACGCCGGGCTGCGGGCGCGGCTGGTGCAGGCGGAATTGCGGACGGAGGCGCTGCGGGCGGGGATGGTGGACCTGGACGGGGTGCGGCTGATTGACCCGGCGGCAATACGGCTGACGGAGGCAGGGGCGCTGGAGGGCGGGGCGGCGCTGATGGCGCGGCTGCGGCAGGACAAGCCCTGGCTATTCGGGCGTGGCGGCGGGGGCGGGAGCAGCAGCAGCGGGGCGGCGGCGCCCCCGGCGGCCCCGGCTGCGCCGCGGTCGGCGATGGACATGGGCGTGGAGGAGTGGCGGGCGGCGCGGGCCGAGCTGCTGCGGCGTGGCGGGTGATCGCGGTTGCCGGGTTGGCGGAGGTGATGGCCCGGCTGCGGGAGGCTGACGTGGCTGGGACAATGGCTGCGGCGTTGGAGAGGCGGGCGGGGATGCTGGCGGAGGCGGTGCGGGATGCATTGGGCACGCCGCCGGGGGGCGATCATGCGCGGCCCTGGGTGCAGACCGGGGCGTTGCAGGGAAGCATCGGGCACCGGGCCGATGGGTTGCAGGCCGTCGTGGGCAGCAGCGACCCGGCGGCTGCGCCGCAGGAGATGGGGACGGTGCATCTGCCGCCGCGGCCGTTCCTGCAGCCGGCGGGGGCTGCGGCTGGGCCTGGGGTGGCTGGGGCTGTCGGGGTGGCGGTGGCGGGGCGGCTTCGGGGTGAGCCGGGCGCATCGCCTGATGGCTGATGCTGGTTGCTTGGCCTTGCCGGCCAGGTGGCTTCTAATTATGTCATGGGTGTTCCGAGGTCCGTGCTGCTGCGGCAGTGACGTGAGCCTCTGGGGGATGCGGCTGGGCTAAGGCTTGGACGCGTCGGCATCGAGGCCTCTCGGAACTTTCCCAAGCCCCGTTTTGAAGAGCGTCACGAAGGCAAGTTGCCGGCGGCGTGTGCGGGCTTCGACGATAGCTTGATACTCGACGACGCCGGTTGCCTTCACGACGATGATTGCCGGTGTGCCGCGCAGTCCCGCTTGACAGGCAGTTGGCCGCGTTTGGCTTCCGTTGCGAGGCGGCCGTGCTGCCGGGTCGAGTGGGTGAGATGCTGGTCGTCCACGACCAGCATGAAGCCAGTCACGTCGAGTTCTGCCGAGGGACCAGGCTGTTCCTGCGCGTCAGACGCGGACTGGCGGAATGCCCGGTTGTAGCGGGCGGCGTGCTGCACCGGGCCGATGATGTGGACGGCAGGGGTGGCGGTCCTCGGCTCGTTCAGGAAGCGCTTCATGGCGCGGGCTGCGTTGGCGAAGCGGTGCTGTCCGGACTGGGATGCCGGGCCGCCGATGGTCGGGCGCTTCCTGCTCAACCGTCTTTCCAGGTGGTTTGGAGGTCCCGGACGCTACCGGGTTCGGGATAGGGCTGCAAACCTGGTCGGCTGTGCCTGGCAGTCTGACGCGGCTGACTAGCAATAAGAAAATAATCCTTGACCATCCGCCCCAGGAAACCGATACCGCTTTCCCATGATGGCGGCGCTGGCGCGGCGCGCTGTCTCCACGCCCATCCGACCCGGCCCGGCACCTGCCGCGCCGGGTTTTTGCGTTTCACCTGAACGGAGCACCTCCTATGGGCATCCAGAACTTCCCGGCGATCCTGCAGCCGATCCTGCAGCAGGGCTTCCTGGAGCGCGAGTTCCAGCAGTCCATGCAGTCGCGGCTGGGCTACCGGGCCTGCGCGGACCGGCAGGACTTCGCGGTGGGGATCGGCGAGACGCTGACCAAGACGCGGGCGGGGCTGAAGCCCAGCGTCACCAGCCCGGTGCCGCCGCAGCTCAACACCAACCTGGACAACGGGCTGGTGCCGACGGGGTGGGGGGTGGAGCAGTATACCATCACGCTCAACCATTATGCGGCGACGACGGACCTGAACGTGGTCACGAGCCGGGTGGGGATCGCGTCGCAGTTCCTGCAGAACGCGGCGGTCAACGGGGAGCAGGCGGCGCGGAGCTTGGACGAGCTGGCGCGGAACGCGCTGTTCGCGCCGTATTTCGGGGGGAACACGCGGGTGCGGGTGGCCTTGGGGTCGGCCGGGCCGGTGGTGGCGGTGGACGACCTGCGGGGGTTCACGTCGGCGTTCGTGAACGGGGTGCAGTCGCCGGTGGGGGCCACGACGACGCTGACGGCGACCATTGGCGCCGGGGTGTATGTGATCGTGGGCACCACGATGGATGCGACGAACGTCAGCACGGCGCCGGGCGGGGTGTCGGGGACGCTCACGCTGTCCACCAACGTCAGCGTGGGCGACGGGGCGCTGGGGAGCGCGGTGCAGGCGGCCAACGCCTCGGTCGTGCTGCGGCCCGGCGGGCGCGGGACGACGGCAGCCTTGCAGGCGGGGGACACGCTGGCGATGGGGCCGCTGCTGGATGCCGTGGCGAAGCTGCGGATGAACGCGGTTCCCGAGATTGATGGCGCTTACAATTGCTACCTGGATCCGGTCAGCGCGCGGCAGTTGTTTGCGGACCAGGACTTCCAGCGGCTGTTCACGGGGGCGACGGGCGCCAACCAGGTGTTCCGCCGGGGCATGGTGAACGACTTCCTGGGGCTGCGGTTCGTGCCGACGACGGAGGCCTATGTGCAGCCGCATCCGACCATTGCGGGGGCGGTGGTGCGCCGGCCCATCGTGGTCGGGCAGGGCGCGCTGATCGAGGGCGACTTCGCGGGGATGGCCGCGCCGGACGTGGCGCCGCCGGACAGCATCGTGAGCATGGTGGACGGGATCGCGATGGTGACGCGCGAGCCGATTGACCGCCTGCAGCAGATCATCGCGCAGAGCTGGTACTGGATCGGCGGGTTCTGCGCGCCGTCCGACACGCTCACGAACCCCTCGGTGGTGCCGACGGCGACGAACGCGGCGTTCAAGCGGGCGGCGATCATCGAGCACGTCGGGTAGGGCGCCGTGGCGGGCGCGCTGACGGAGGCGGAGCTGACGGATGCGCGGCGCTTTCTGGGCTATGCGGCCCGGGGGGGGCTGCGGTCGGCGTCGGCGAGCGCGTGGTTCTACCAGGCCTCGGCGGCGGCGGATGCCCGGCTGGGGGCGCTGTCGGAGAGCGAGGCCGGGGTGCTGCGGGGGTATCTGCGGACCCTGGCGGAGATGGAGGCGGCGATCCCCGCCGTGGCGGGCGGGCTGGACACGGCCAGCGCCGCCGGATGGGTGCGGAACGCGGGGGAGCTGGAGGACCGGGAGCGGCTGTTCGACGGGTGGCGGCGGCGGATGTGCGGGTTTCTGGGGCTGGTGCCGGGGCCGGAGCTGCGGCGGGGCGGGGGGGTGGCGCTGATTGTTTGAGGCGGTGCTTGGGTTGGGGTTGGGGGTTGCTTGGGTGGGAGGGTTGGTCCTGCTGGGCTTCCCTCACCCCGACCCTCTCCCGGAGGGAGAGGGAGCAGGAAGATGGATGGTGCATCGCTTGCGGACCGGTTGAGCCGGGGGATGGGGGCGGCGGCTCGGGTGTTCGGGGAGGCTTATGATGCCTACCGGCCCCGGGGCGCCGATGATCCGCTGCGGGCGGAGGGGCGGTTCCTGCGGTTGCCGGCGGCGTTCGACGGGGGGGACCCGGGATTCCGGCGGCCTTCGGGGTATGAGCGGGCGCTGCGGGGGACGTTCGATTCGGCATACCTGCGCGTGGGCGACCTGCTGCGGGGGCCGCGGGGGGTGCTGTTCGTAGCGCTGCTGCCGCCCTTGAACCGTCCGCTGTGCGTGCTTGCGAATGCGACGGTGTCCGTCGTGCGTCCTGCCGGGCCGGCCGTGGCGGGGCTGGGCGGGTATGGCGGGGCGGATGATCCGGTGCCGGTCCTGCAGGGGTGGCCGGCGCAGGTGCTGGCGGCTGGCGCGGGACGCCCGTTCGGGCTGCCGGAGGATGGCGGGCTGGGCGGGTTTCATGTGCTGCTGCCGCTCGGGGCGCCCGCGGTGCGGACTGGGGATCACCTGCGCGACGATGCAGGGCGCGGGTTCATGGTGGGCGGCGCGGAGCTGAGCGAGTTGGGGTGGCGGCTGCACGTGCGGCAAGTGGGGGCGTGATGCCGGACCAGGCGGACATCGAGCAGGCTCTGGCGGCGCTGGGCGCCGACGCGCTGCGAGACGACCCGGCAGAGGTGCGCGTGCATCGCGGGTGGCCGCGGGCGTCGTCGTTGGAGGCCGATCTGGCGGCGGGGCGGGCGCACCTGTCGGTGACACCGGGCGGGGCGGCGCGGGATGTCACGCGGTATCCGGGGGAATGGCAGGGCGTCGTGCCGGCGCCGACGCTGACGGCTGACGTGGAGGGGGAGGTTGTGACCTTTGGCGGCGCCGCCGCGGCGGGGCAGGTGGCCGGGGTGCGGGTGGACGGCGCGGCGTATGCGTGCCGGGTGCGGGATGGGGACACGCCGGGGTCGGTTGCGGCGGTGCTGGCCGGGCTGGTGCGGGTGGACCGTCCGGCGGAACTGCGCGGGCCGGCGGTCGTGCTTCCCGGCGGGCTGGGGGTGCTGGCGCGGGTGGCGGCGGATGGCGCGGGCGGGACGGAGCTGCGGCGGCAGCGGTTGCCGGTGCGGATGACGCTGTGGTGCCCGGCGCCTGACGTGCGGGACCGGCTGGCATCGCTGCTGGATGTGGCGGTGGCCGCGATGCCGGTGCTGGATGTCGGCGGATGGGCGTGCCGGGTGCGGGCGGCGGGCGGGGTCACGACGGATGAGGGGGCCGCTGCAGGAATTTGGCGGCGGGACCTGGTTTACCTGGTGGAGCATCCGACGGTGCTGGAGGAGGTGCTGCCAGGGATGCTTTGGGGGGTGGTGACTGCTGGGGGGCGGGCGGCTGTGGGGTGACGAGGTGGGCGGCGTTGCCTGCCCGGCTCCAAGAATTGCTTCTGGAACGGCGGGTTTGGCGCTTGCGGTTTCCTTCACCCCGGCCCTCTCCCGAAGGAAGAGGGAGAAGTAAGAACTATTCGCCGACGGCGCGGGTGTTTCGGGTTTTCTTGTCCATGTAGAGCGTGATTGCCGAATACTTGCAGAGGTCCACGTTGCCCCATTCGGCCTTCATGTCGTCGTCGTGGTACTTGACCATGATGTCGAACATGCAGGCCCGGTTGTTGCGGGGGAACGTGATGTTCACGGATTGGCCGGCGTCCAGCGTGTCCTCGCCCATCACGTCCTTGCCCCAGTTCCGGCTGGAATGCGCGCTGACATAGACCTCGTCTATTTGGTAGCCGGTTTGGTTTTTCAGCGTGAAGTCGGCGCCGTTGGCGGCGCGGGCTGGGGACGCCTGCAGCGCCGGGGCCAGCAGGACGGCGAGGGTGAACGGCACGGCACGTTGGAGCATGGCGGGATTCCTTCTGACGTCAGCGGGCCGGTGTCGGCTGGCCGCCGCGGCTTGGCTGTGAGGCCAGCGTAACGCGGCTTCAAAGGTTTTTCGAGGAGCAATTGATGCAGAATTTGATCGTCGTGCGCCCGTTCGGGGCGCACCGGCCGGGTGACGCCATCAGCGACCCGGACGAGATGGCGCGCGTCCTGGAGTCCGAGCACGCGGCGCACGTGGTGCGCTGCGCCGTCCCGGGCGGCCCCGTCCCGGCGGATGCCGGCCACGTGCAGACGAAGGAGGGTTAGACATGCCGATCGTGCAAGCGGGCGCCATCAACACGACGGCGCTGGTGGTGCCGGACCTGTATGTGCAGGTGGTGCCGCCGCAGAACCTGGTGCTGAACGGGGTGCCGACGAACGTGGTCGGCGTGGTCGGCAGCGCGTCGTGGGGTCCGGTGAACCAGCCGGTGACGGTCGGCAGCATGGCCGACTACGCCCGGGCGTTCGGGCCGATCCAGGCCCGGCGGTTCGACATGGGGACGCAGGTCGCGACTGCCGTGCAGCAGGGGGCGCAGAGCTTCCGCTGCGTGCGGGTGACGGACGGGACGGACGTGGCGGCGAACTACGCCATCTTCTATGGCAACGGCGGGTATCCCGCGCTGCTGACGGCGCGGTATTCCGGGTCGTTGGGCAACCAGATCGGGCTGGCGCTGCAGGCGGGGTCGGCGGCGGGGACGTGGCGGCTGACGCTGGGGCTGCCGGGGCAGGTAGCGGAGACGTTCGACAACCTGGCCGCGCCGACGCCGGCGGCATTCTGGCAGAACCTGGTGAACGCGGTGAACCTGGGCCTGGGTCCGCTACGCGGGCCGAGCCAGTTGTGCGTGGCCAGCCTGGGATCGGCCACGACGACGCAGCCGGCGGGGCTGCTGGGGCAGAGCCTGCTGAACGGCACGGACGGGGCCGCGGGCGTGTCGGCGGCGACTCTGGCCGGACAGGACGGGCTGCCGCGGCGTGGCATGTATGCGCTGCGCGGGCAGGGGTGCAGCCTGATGGTGCTGGCGGATGCCGACGACGCCGGCTGGTGGGCGACGCAGGCGGGCTTCGCGCAGCAGGAGGGGCTGTATGCCATCCTGACGGGGCCGGGCGGCGACGGGATCGCCTCCGCGGTTGCGGCGCGGCAGGCGGCGGGGCTGGACAGCCCGGCGGCCAAGCTGATGTTCGGCGACTGGGTGTATTGGAACGACCCGGTGGCGGGGGTGATCCGGCTGGTCAGCCCGCAGGGGTTCGTGGCAGGGCGGCTGGCGAACCTGTCGCCGGAGCAAAGCAGCCTGAACAAGCCGCTGTATGGCGTGGTGGGCACGCAGCGGGCGGGAACGCCGGGCAGCGCGCAGACCAACGGCTACAGCACGGCGGAGCTGGCGGCGCTGCTGGGCGGCGGGCTGGACGTGATCGCCAACCCGCAGCCGGGCGGCAGCTTCTGGGGCGTGCGCGGCGGGCACAACAGCAGCAGCAACGCGGCCACCAACGGGGACAACTACACGCGGCTGACCAACTTCATCGCCAAGACCTTGGCGGCGGGGATGGGTCAGTATGTGGGGCAGGTGATCAATGCCGGGCTGTTCCGGCGGATACGCTCGACGCAGCTCGGGTTCCTGCAGGCGATGCTGGGGCAGGGGATACTCGGCACGGTGGATGGGTCCTTGCCCTTCAGCGTGGTGTGCGACGCGAGCAACAACCCGCCGGCGCGGGTGGGGCTGGGCTACGTGCAGTCGGACGCGCAGGTGCAGTACCAGGCGATCAACGAGCGCTTCATCGTGAACCTGGAGGGCGGGCAGACCGTGCAGGTGACGCGTCAGACCCTGCCCGCCGGGCAAGTGGCTTAAGGGAGGGCTAGGGGATGCCAGCGAACAACTTCTCGACCGGGCGGGACTGCCAGTTGGTGGTGATCGGGCCGGGCGTGGGCGGCGCCGCGGGGGCGCGGGTGGATTTGGCGCACGTGACGGGGTTCGAGAGCCGGCAGATGACGCATCCCGTGCGGATTGACCGGCTGGATGGGGTGCATCTGGCGGCGGAGCTGCCGAAGGGGTGGGAGGGGCACTTCGACCTGGAGCGCGGCAACTCGGCGGCGGACGACTTCATCGCGGGGATCGAGCAGGCTTGGCACACGCAGGGGCTGATCCAGGGGGCGACCTTGTATCAGTATGTGAGCGAGGCCGATGGCAGCACGAGCACGTACCAGTTCGAGGCGGCGGTGTTCAAGCTGGCGAATGCGGGGTCGTGGAAGGGGGACGCGCCGGTGCGGCAGCGGCTGGACTTCTTCGCGAGCCGGCGGAAGCGGATTTAGTGGGGCTGCTCCCTCTCCCTTTGGGGTCAAACCGCGAAGCGGTTTACGGTTGGGGTGAGGGAGGCCGCACGAGCGGCGCTCTCCCATCCGTGCCCGACGACGATGGGCTGCGCTTGCGACCTTTCCCTCACCCCGGCCCTCTCCCGGAGGGAGAGGGAAAAGGAAGAATCGTCTTATGACCACACCATCGGAGCGGATTGTTGCCGAGGCCGGGCGGCCGCTGACGGCCACGGATGCCGGCGGGCGGGTGCTGGAGGTGCGGCGGCCGGGGGCGCTGGACCGGCTGCGGCTGTTCAAGGCATTGGGGCCGGTGTTGTCCGGCAACGACCGGTATGTCGGATACGCCATGCTCGCCTACTGCGTGCAGGCGGTGGATGGCGTGCCGGTGCCGGCGGCGGCGAACGAGGGGCAGTTGGAGGCGCTGGTGGCGCGGCTGGGCGACGCCGGCTTGCAGGCAGTGGGCGAGGCCCTGGCCGAGGCGTCCCCCGGCCCAAACTAGGCGGCGCGGCCGGGGGGCCTGACCCGGCCGCGCTGCGGGGGCTGGTGGCGCAGGCGGACCTGGTGGACTGCCTGTTCCTGGTGCGGAACGGGGTGCCGCTGGACGTGGCGTTCTCGTTGGACGCGGGGGAGCGGACGGCATGGGTGATCGTGATCGGGCAGATGGACGGGCTGACGTGGGACTGGGGGGCGATGGCCTGGACGGCGCCGGGGTAGCGGCGGGCGCTGCATACGGGGTGGACGCGCTGGTGCTGCGGATGGAGGAGCTGCCGGGCGTGCTGCGCCCCGGCGCACGCGCCGCGCCGCGCATGGCGCGGCTGCGGGGGCGGGAGGGGCGGCGATGATTGACGCCTACGAGGTCGGGATCAACCTGGCGCTGCAGGATGGGGTCAGCGCCGGGCTGGATGTCATCATGCGGGAGCTGCAGGCGCTGGACGCGGCGGTGGCGTCCAGCGCGGCGGGCTTGCAGGCGTTGATGGCGCAGGCGCAGCAGGCGACGGCTGCTGCCGGGGCGGCGGCGGCGGCTCGGGCGGCGCGGCCTGGGGTGGCTGCCGTGGCGGCTCCGGCGGGCGAGGGCGCGGGGACAACGCCGGTGGCCGCGGCTGCGGTGGCACCTCGCGTGGATCCTGCTGCGGCTTTGGACATTTCTGCCGTGGAGACGCGGGTGGCGAGCGCTGCCCCGGCCGCGCCTGCCCCGGCGATGGGGGTGGGGCAGGTGCAGCCTATGCGGGCTGCGGCCCCGGCAGTCGTGCCGGCGGCGGCTGCCGTGCCGGTTTCCGCGGCGGCTGCGGTAGCACCTGTGGTGCAAGCTGCTCCGGCAGCTCGCCTGGTGCGCGAGGCTGCGGCTCCGGCGATATTGCAGCTGGCACCTGCAATGATGGCGCAAGGGGCTGGGCTGGCGGCGGCAGGGGTGCCGGTCCGTGCGTCGCCGGCTGGTTCGGCAATCCGCCCGACGGTGCCTGCTGTGCCGGGTGCCGGGCCGGGGGCGGCGCGGGTCGAGATGTCGGTGCTGGCGTTCGCTTCGGCTCCGGCGGCCGCGCCCTATGCTGCCGCGCCTGCGGTGCGGGAGGAGGCACCGGTCCGGGGTGCCGTTGCGCCGCCGGTGCGGGCGGTGGCGCCACCTCCGCCGATGCCGCGGGCGCCGCGGATGATGCCGGCTGCGCCCGGGGCCGGGGCGGGGCCGGCTGTGCCGGGAGGGCCGGTGTTCGCGGCGCGTCCGGCTGCACCGCCGCCGCCGTCTCAGGACGGTGGGCGCGGGGGTGGGGACGTGGTGCTGGATGGGCGGCTGGTGGGGCAGTGGCTGGCGGACCGCATGGGGCGGGACGCGGCCCGGCCCGGGGCTGGGACGACGGGGTTCGATCCGCGGCAGTCGCCGGCTTGGACGCCGGCGGGGGTGTTGTAGCGGGTGGTTCGCGTTGGGTGCTGGCGGCGCTGGAAGCGCCCTGCTCCGCAGCCAAGACCCCCTCACCCCGGCCCTCTCCCGGCGGGAGAGGGAGCAGGAAGCACCTTTCGTTGGAGCCGGTTTTTGCTGATGTGGATGGAGGGTGCGGTGCTGGTTTTGGGGCCGATCATGTTCAGTGCGTTCGAGGTGCCGCAGAGCATCACGCTTGGCGGGCGGCAGCGGCTGGCGGTGCATCAGTTGCCGGGCGGCGGGCGGGTGGTGGATGCGATGGGGGCGGACGACGGGGAGCTGTCCTGGTCGGGATACCTGTCCGGGCCGGACGCCGCGGGGCGGGCGCGGGCGCTGGACCGGCTGCGGCGGAGCGGGGAGGTCTGGCCGCTGGCGTGGGACGGGTGGCGGTTCACGGCCATCGTGTCTCGGTTCGAGGCGGACAGCGCCGATCCCCACTGGATGCCTTACCGGCTGTCGGCCTGCGTGGTGTCGGAGGGGGACTTGGCCGTGGCGGAGCTGCTGCCGCCCGCGCCGACGCTGGCGGAGGCTGTGGCGCTGGGCGCTGGGCCTGAGCTGGACGGTCGGCTGGCCGCGGCGGGCGCGGGCCTACAAGGGGCTGACCTGGCCGGGGTGCTGGCATCGGCGGGGCAGGCGGCGCAGTTGGCGGTGGCCCGGGCCTTCCAGGGCGCATTGGGGGCAGCATGAAGGTTGTGACCGTGGCCGGGGGCGACCTGTTCCGCCTGGCGCTGGAGCAGTTGGGCGATGCGACGCAGTGGAACCGCATCGCGGCGCTGAACGGGTTGGACGACCCGGTGCTGGACGGCTTGCAGACGCTGCGCCTGCCGGACCGTGACCCGGCGGCTGGGGGCGGCATTGGACGCGGTTAGGGCGCCCCGGCTGCGGGTGCTGGCGGACGGGGCGGAGCTGCCGGGCGCGATGTCGGCGGAGGTCAGCAGCAACAACCACCTGTCGGCGGACCGCTTCCGCGTGCGCTTCGCGGCGCGCGGGCTGGACCCGGCGGGGTTGGGTGGGCGGCTGGATGTCCAAGTTGGGCTGGATGGCGGTTGGGCCAGCCTGGTGCTGGGCACGGCGGACAGCCTGCACTTCGACCCGATCCGGGGCACGCTGGACGTAGAGGGGCGGGACCTGTCGGCGGCGCTGGTGGAGGCCCGGGTGGACGAGACCTTCGCCAACCGCACCAGCAGCGAGGTGGCGGAGACGCTGGCCGCGCGGCACGGCTTGCAGGCCGACGTGACGGCGACGAGCGTGACGGTCGGGCGGCTGTATGGCAGCGAGCGGGACCGGCTGACGATGGGGCAGTTTGCGCGGGCGGCGACCGAGTGGGACCTGCTGGCGGCCCTGGCCGGGCAGGAGGGGTTCGACCTGTACATGGACGGGCCGCGGCTGCACTTCGGGCCGCCGGATGGGGCTGATGCCGTGGCGCTGCCGGTGAGCGGCTGCGTGGCGATGGAGGTGGAGCACCGGCTGGCGCTTGCCGGCGTGCAGGTGCAGGTGCGGAGCTGGGGGACGCGGGCGGGGACGGCGGTGACGGCCACGGCGGGCGCTGGCACCCGGCGCCATGGCGTGGTGCGGCCCAACCTGCCGCAGGACGAGGCGCAGCGGCTGGCGGAGCGGACCTTGGCGGACCTGCAGCGGCACGAGTGGTCGGCGCACGTGACCATGCCCGGCGAGTTGGCGCTGACGGCGCGCAGCCGGGTGCAGGTGCAGGGCGCCGGTCCCGTGTGGGACCGGGTGTTCGCGGTGGCGGAGGTCAGCCGGCAGTTGGACGTGCGGCGGGGGTTCTCGCAGCGGGTGGTGCTGCAGGGCATTCCGGAGAACGCAGGAACGGGGGCGGCGGGTGGACAGGCTGCTTAACGCGATCAAGGGGCACACGGCGGCGCAGGGCGCGGCGGCGGGGCAGCCGCGGTTCGGGGTGGTCACGTCCGTGGACCCCCAGGCCGGGACGGCGCGGGTGCAGCTGCAGCCGGAGGGCGTGCTGACGGGATGGCTGCCGCTTCTCAGCCCCTGGGTGGGGGCAGGGTGGGGCATCAGCTGCCCGCCGTCGCCGGGCGACCAGGTGCTCGTGCTGCCGCAAGAGGGGGATGCCGAGCACGGCGTCATCATCGGGCGGACCTGGAGCGACGCGGCGCAGGGACCGGCGACGCCTGCGGGGGAGCTGTGGCTGACGCACAAGAGCGGGTCGTGGCTGCGGCTGCTGAACGATGGGACGGTGTCGGTGAGGGGGGACCTGCGGGTGGACGGGGACGTTTATGACCGGCAGGGGTCCTTGGACCGGCTGCGGCAGCACTATGACGGGCACAAGCACCGGGACTCCCGGGGCGGGATGACGGGGGTGCCGGACGCGCAGGATTAAGGGAGTGGTTTCGGTTATTGCGTTTAGTGGGGGCGGTGCTCATGTCTGGGCGCAAGGAGGGTCCACCATGAACGCGATCACGCTCAAGCCTGCCGGTGTTGGACTGCTGCAGGATGGCGACCGGGACGTGGCGCGGGCTGCGGGCCATGCTCTGTCCACGCTGGGCGAGGGTGCGTGCGTGCGGGTCGAGGCGTCGGCGGACGGGCAGGCGCCGCAAGGGTTCGTCCTGCCGGCCCCGGCCGTGCGGCTGCTGGCGGAGATGCTGGACCTGCTTGGACAGGGCCGCTCCGTCGTCGTGCTGCACCACAGCGCGGAGCTGACGACGCAGCAGGCGGCGGACGTGCTGCATGTGTCGCGGCCCTACTTGATCAAGCTGCTGGACGAGGGCGTTCTGCCGCATCGGATGGTCGGCACGCACCGCCGCATCCATTTGGGCGATGTCCTGGCATACAAGGTGGTGCAAGACGCCCGGTCAGAGGCAGCCTTGACGGAACTGGTCGAGCAGGCACAGGAACTTGGCATGGGATACTGATCGGAGTGGCGCCTACTGCCGTTCTCGATGCGTGCGTCCTGTATCCCGCCCCGCTTCGCGACATTCTCATGCACCTCGCCCGCGTGAAGCTGTTCCGCGCCCGATGGTCTGATGAGGATACAAGACGAATGGACGCGTGCCCTCCTGCGCTCGCAGCCACATCCGGCGGATAAGTTGCCACGAACGCGTCGGCTCATGGAGGCGGCGGTCCCGGGTTGCCTTGTCGCGGGTTAGGAAGGTGTGGAGGCGTCGCTGACGCCTCCCGACCGGGATGACCGCCATGTTCTCGCCGCTGCCATCGTGTGCCGGGCGGACGTGATCGTGACATACAACCTGAAGCATTTCCCCCTGGCGGCGCTTGCCATTCAAGGCATTGTGGCGGAGCACCCCGATCCATTCATCCGGCGCATCCTGGACGGGGATACGGACACTGCCATACCGGCCATACGTGCGTTGCGGGCGAGGTTGAAGACACCGCCGCAGAGCGCGGACGAATACCTCGGCACCCTGCTGCGCCACGGGCTGCCGGAGACGGCGGCCTTCCTGCGGCCCTGGGCCGCCATGATCTAGCGCCGGCCTCCGTGACGGGGCGCCGGCCCTCTTGCGGAGACTCTCCATGCCAGACCTGCACCACGCCTGGGGCGGCGACCTGTTCGCCGGCCCCACGGGCGACCTTGCCGCCGTGTCCGGCCCGGCGCTGGGGACCGAGCGGGTGCTGCGGCGCCTGCTGACCAACCCTGGCGACTACCTGTGGCAGCCGGGCTACGGCGCCGGGCTGGCGCGGTTCGTCGGGCAGCCGTCGGACCCCGCCGCCATACGCGCCCTGATCCGCCAGCAGATGCTGCGGGAGCCTGCCGTCGCGCCGGAGCCGGAGCCGGTGATCGAGGTGCAGTCGGACCCCGGCGGCACCCTGTCCGTCCAGGTCCGCTATGCCGACGCCGAGACGGCGGAGGCGCGGACCCTCACCCTCCAGATGCCGGGGTAGAACCGCCATGCAGCTTCCTTTGCAGGACTTCGCCGCGCTGGTGCGGACGCAGGCGGCGGCGGTGCGCGGCGGGGCCGCCGGGCTGGTGGACCTGTCCGTTGGCTCGGTGCTGCGGGCCGTGCTGGAGGCCAACGCCTCGGTCGGGCTGTGGGTGCAGTGGCTGATCGTGCAGGTGCTGGCGACGACGCGGGCGGCGACCAGCGCGGGCGCGGACCTGGACAGCTGGGTCGGGGACTTCGGGGTGGCGCGTCTGCCGGGCACGGCGGCCCATGGGCAGGTGCGGGTGGGGCGCGGGGTGCCGGGGCTGGCGTCGGTGGTGCCGGTGGGGGCGCTGGTGCGGACGGCGGGGCCGTCGCCGCTGACGTTCCGGGTGGCCGCCGATCCCGGGCATCCCGCCTGGACCGGGGCGGGCTACGCGCTGGCGGCGGGGGACACGGACGTGACGGTGCCGGTGCTGGCCGTCCAGCCCGGCGCGGCCGGCAACGTGCGGCCCGGAGCCATCGTGCAGCTTGCCACAGCCATCCCCGGCGTGGACCGGGTGACCAACGACGGCGCGCTGCTGGGCGGCGTGGATGCGGAGGCGGATGCGGCGCTGCGGACGCGCTTCGGCGGCTTTATTGACAGCCGGACGCGGGCGACCGGCGGCGCGGTGGCCTGGGCGGTGTCGTCCGTGCAGGCGGGCCTGTCGGTCTCGGTTGCCGAGCGCGTGGACACCGCGGGGCAGGAGCGTCCGGGGCACTTCACGATGACGGTGGACGACGGCAGCGGCCTGCCCAGCCCGGCGCTGCTGGCTGCCGCGGGCGCGGCCATCGAGCGGGTTCGGCCGGTGGGCAGCACCTACTCGGTGCGCGGGCCGCTGGTGCTGCGGACGGATGCGCTGCTGACGGTGCGGGGGCCGGCGTCCGGCGGACCGGTGCAGGCGGCGGTGATCGCCTTCATGGCGGGGCTGCCGACCGGGGCCGGGCTGGCGCGGTCGCGGCTGGTGCAGGTGGCGCATGACGCCGACCCTGCAGTGGCGAGCGTGATGGAGGTGACGATCAACGGGCTGGAGGCGGACCTGTCCGTGCCGGTGCATGGGCTGGTGCGGCCGGGCACGGTCGGGGTGGTGCTGCAATGAAGGGCGATCCCGCTGACATCGCGGGCCGGCTGCGGCTGGCGCTGCCGCGGCGGTGGTTCGCGGACGCGGCGCCGGTGCTGGACGCGCTGCTGGGCGGGCTGGCGTCGGCGTGGTCCGGGCTGCACGGGTTGTTGCAGGAGGTGCGGCGGCAGTCGCGCATGGCGACGGCGACGGACGGGTTCCTGGACCTGGCATCGGCGGACCTATTCGGCGGCGGGCTGCTACGGAGGACCGGGGAGGCGGACGACGCCTTCCGCGCCCGCATCGGCCGGGCGCTGCGCCGGTTGCGGGCGACGCGCGCCGGGCTGGTGGACGCGGCGGCGGAGGCCGGCAGCGCGGCTGCGGTGTTCGAGCCGGCGTATCCGCCCGACACCGGGGTGTATGGCGGGCCGGGGCTGGCCTGGGGGGCTGCGGGCGGCTGGGGGTCCTTGGCGATGCCGCTGGAGTGCCTGGTGGTGCTGCGGCCCGACACGCCCGAAGCCCGGGCGGCGCTGGCTGCGGCGGCGCCGGCGGGCGGGGCCGTGTGGGTGCGGGGCGGGTGATTGCTTGCTGGGGTTGGCAAGGCGACGGCGCCGCAGACGTTCAGACTTGGCGGGTTCATGCCGGAGGGCGCTGAGTTTTCCGACGCGTCCGCGGATGCTTGCGGGATCAAGGACGTGCAGACGGCCGCAAGCCTGCATGCGGCGCAAAAGCCGTAGGGTGGAAAAGCGAAGCGCCTTCCACCTTTGCATAGCGCTGACCCTTGGCGGAAGGCGCTCCGCTTTTCCGCCCTACAAGGCTTCCATTCAGGCTTTGCAGCTTTTGGAGCTGGGGCCAGTCAGGGGCTGAGTGCAGCCTTGCGGCCATGGATTGCCGCGCCGCTTTGCTCTTCGCAATGACGGATTGAATGAACCGGTCCTTTTCGCGGCGTGTCCGGCCATTCGTCCACAGCACGCATTCAAGCCGTGCGTCTGCACGCTTCGATGCGACATCCGGCAAGGAGGCCGATTTGGACCGACAGATCGTTTACCCCGGCTCCATCCCGCTCGATACCGACCTGCTGCTGGTGCAGCGCAACACGATGGCGGCGCTGGGGGCGCTGGCGCAGATGGTGCTGGGGCCGTGGCCGGTGGCGGATGGGCTGTACTGCACCCCCGCTGCATCCGGCTACGGCGTCGTGATCGGGCCGGGCACCTTGGCGGCGTCGGCGCCGGCGGATGCCGCGCCGTTCGGGTCGCTGGGCGCGAACCCGGCGGCGCTGATGCAGGTGGGCATCAACCCGGACTTCACCTCGCTGGCGCTGGGCGGGCCGCCAGACGGGGACCATGCGCTGACCTGGCTGATCCAGGCGACGCTCGACATCCATGACGCCGGGCCGGTGGCGCTGCCGTACTGGAACGCCGCCAACCCCGCCGTGCCCTGGAGCGGCCCGAACAACGGCGGCCAGGTGCAGAACACGCAACGCGTCGTGCGCGTGGCGCTGCGGGCCAAGCCCGGCGTGCCGCAGACGCTGGAGGACCCGCATCCGCCTGCAGCCGACCCCGGCTGGGCCGGGCTTTACACGGTGATGACCTACTTCGGCCGGGGTGGCGTGACGGCGCAGGATATACGCCGGCTGCCCGGCAGCGCGTTTGCGCCCTGGACGCTGCCGCAGCTCGCGCCGGGATTCAGCCGGCAGGAGGTGTTCGCGACCAGCACCGTGTGGCGCGTGCCGGACGGGGTTCGCCGGGCACGGGTGCGGCTGGTGGGCGGCGGTGGCGGCGGCGGAGGCGGCGACGTGGACTTCGCTGGCGGCGGCGGCGGCGCGGGCGGTTATGCCGAAGGGATCGTCCCTGTCGAGCCTGGTGCCGTCATCCCGATCTGGGCGGGCACCGGCGGCAGCGGCGGCACGCCGCGCATCAACGGCAACCCTGGGGACGTCAGCTGGTTCGGCGCGCTCGACACGGGTCCGGTGGGCGCGGGGGGCGGCCAGGGCGGGCGGTCCGGCAACCCCGGCAGCAGCGGCGGCGATGGCGGGCGCGGGCTGGCAGGCGTGATCCAACTGGAGGGCGGGCCGGGCAGCGACGGCGCGCAGTTGGCGGGCGTGCCCGGGGGATGCGGCGGCAACGGCGCGTTCGGCGGCGGAGGGCGCAGCGGCCACGGCGGCGGCGTGCAGAACAACGGGCGCGCGGCGGGGGCCGGCGCAGGCGGCGGCTACGGCGCGGGCGCGCCAGGTGGGACGGGCACCAACGGGGTGGTGATCGTGGAGTTCTAGCGGGCGGCGGCCTGCTCCCTCTCCCTTCGGGAGAGGGCCGGGGTGAGGGAGGCCGCACGCACCGGCCTGTCCCGCCCGTTCCGGCTCCCATGCTGCCAAACGCCGCCCTGGCGGCTTTCCCTCACCCCGGCCCTCTCCCGGAGGGAGAGGAAGAAGCGGAGATACCTCATGCCAACTCCTGCGAACCATCTTTACCGTCCCAGCGCGGCACGGACGCTTGTGCTGGATGGCACCGTGCCGGGGCCGCGCGGGTCGCGGCCGGGGTCGCGCCCGTGCTGGCCGGCCAAGGACCCGGCGGATGTCTTGGACTACCAGTTCGACATCGCCCCGGCGCTGACCGGGGCGGAGGGCGACGCGGTGGCGACGCTCGACGTGTCCATCAGCCCGGCCGACCTCGGCGGCGTGGCGCTGGTGTCGGCGGCGGCGGACGGGGCGCGGGCGGTGCTGTGGCTGGGCGGCGGGCAGGCGGGCGTGACCTATGCCGTCACGCTGACCATCGGCACGCAGGCCGGGCGCGTCCTGTCCCGCGCGGTCCTGCTGCCGGTGCGGGCGCTGTCCGGCCCGGCCGCCTTGTCCAACGTCCTGCTGACCGAGGCCGGGGCGCCCGTCCTGGACGGCGCGGGCAACAGCATCAGCGTGGGAGCGTAGGGCAGTGCCGACCATCAGCCAACTCGACCTGGTCAACGCCGCCGCCGACGACGACATGGTGCCGGTCAGCCGCGGCGGACGGGCGTTCCGGGCCTCGCGCGCGCAGATGGTGGCGGGGCTGCAGCCCGCGCTGGCGGTGCCGCCCGGCACCCTGATGGGCCGCACCAGCCCCGGGACGGGCGCGCCGGAGGGGATCGGCGTCGGTGCCAACCTACGGCTGGCCAACGGCACGCTGTCCGCGGCGGCGCCGTTCAGCGTGTCGGCGCTGCCGGCGGGGAGCGCCCCTGCGCCCGCCGACCTGCTGCCGATCTCGCAAGGCGGTCGCGACGGCACGGCCACGTATGGCGCCGTGATGGCCGGGCTGGGCGGCCTGCGCGGCATAGACCTGTCCGCCCACCAGGTCAGCGCGCCCGGCGGGATCGGACGCAGCCTGCAGGACTGGATGGCCGAGGCCGTGACGCCCGAGGCGTTCGGCGCCCTGGGCGACGGCGCGGCGGACGACACCGATGCGCTGGACCGCGCCGTCGCCACGGGCCGGCCGGTGCGGCTGGCGGCCCGCACCTACGCCGTGCGCGGCGGCTGGACGGTGGCGCGGGACGCCGTGCTGCTGGGCGTGCCCGGGCGCAACGTGCTGCGCCGGATCGGTGTGCCGGGTGTGCAGGCCGGCGGCGCATTCATCAACGTGGCTGGCCCAGCCTTCACGGCGGCAGGCGTCGTGTTCGACGGGGCGGGCGTGCCCGGCGACAGTTGGGGCGTGCTGGTGCTGCCCGCCTGCACCCGCACCGTGTTCGAGGGCTGCGTGTTCCAGGGTGCCGTCGGCCCCCTTCTGGGCAGCGGCCTGGTGATCCAGGCGCGCGACGGCGGGCTGGGCGGGCCGGACGGCACCAGCCGCCACCAGGTGCTGCGGTGCGAGGCCCGGGACAACCAGGTGCATGGCATCTGGGTCCAGGCAGCCTCCGGCGCCGTGGTGCAGGGGTGCCTGGCGCACGGCAACGGCAGCTACGGCATCTGCCTGGACTTCAACGACCCCGCCTTCCAGCAGGCGGTGCGGCACGGGCGGGTGCTGGGCAACGAGTGCTGGGGCAACCGGCGCGGCATCTCGGTCGGCAACTACAACGAGACCAACCAGGAGCCGCCGCGCTGGGGCCTGGCCAACCCGGATGCGTCCGACGTGCTGGTGTCGGGCAACGTGTGCCACGGCAACCGGGACTGGGGCATCTCGGTGTCCGGGCGGGGACTGGTGGTGCTGGGCAACATGGTGCAGGGCAACGGCTCCGGCATCGTGTGCAACGCCGCGGGGTCGCGCGTGGTGGGCAACACGGTGTCGGGGCCGGGCTACTTCGGCGTGGACGCCGGGGGCAGCGACGGGTGCGACGTGACCGGCAACCTGGTGCAGGGCTGCGCGGTCGGCATCAACCCCGGCGGCAGCCGCAACGTGCTGGTGTCGGGCAACCAGCTCCTGGGCAACACCTGGGGCGTCACGGCCTATGAGGTGGAGTCCGACGGGCGCGGCACGCCGTTCGGCATCGTGTGCTCGGGGCTGGTGATCGAGGGCAACCGGATCGTGCTGCGGGACGGCACCGGCGGCGGGGTGCTGCTGCTGGACGGGGTGCGCGGCGCGAAGGTCGCGCGCAACGCGATGTTCCCCGGCCCGGGCAGCCAGACGGTGCAGGCGCTGTGCGCCAACACCGACGCCGTGCTGATCGAGGGCAACACCTGGGACAACGCGGCGTCGGCCATCGTCAACCCCTCCGGCCTTGGCCCGGCGGGCGGCGGGGTGCAGCAATTGCAGGTGCCGGACGTGCTGGACGGGGTGATGCTGACCTCGGCGCCCGCCGGGGTGGACAGCATGGTCGGGCAGCATCAGGGCGGGATGGCCGGGCGGATCGCCTTCGTGCGGGTGACGGCGGGCGGGACCGGCTACACGCGGGCGGACGTGGTGATCGCCGGGACCGGGGCGGGGGCGCGGGCCTCGGCCTGGGTGCGGGATGGCGCGGTGCTGGGCATCACGGTGCTGGACGGCGGTGCGGGCTATGGCGGCGGACCCGTGACGGTGACGCTCAGCGGCGATGGGCAGGGGGCGGCGGCGGCGGCCAGCGCCGGCTTGCCGGTGCCGCAGGGGCGCCGGCTGCGGCTGCACTGCAACGGGGCCGTGCGGTTCCGCCGCGTCGGCAGCAGCCCGTTCCAGGACAACTGGACCGGGCGGGACTTCCTGGTCCCGCCTGCGACGGCGGTGGACTGGGAGGGCACGTGGGGCGGCTGGCAGGCGGTTGGCTTCACGGCGGGGGACTTCCTGACCTCCCCCGGCGATGGCAGCGCCACCCTTCGCTCCCCGGACGGCGACCTGGTGCTGCGCCCGTCCGGCGGACGGCTGCGGGCGGCGTCCGACGACGAGCCGACGGGGTTCTGCAGCGCTCTCGGGCGCGGCGGGCCGGAGGGGGTGGTGACGGCCCCACCCGGCAGCGACTACCGCAACCTGGACGGCGGCGCGGGGACGACGCTGTGGATCAAGCGGTCCGGCACCGGGCCGACCGGGTGGGCGGCGGTGGGATAGGGTTGACTGCTTCCTACTCCCTCTCC
>CAXUHB010000052.1:0-24335 GCA_964250755.1 uncultured Acetobacteraceae bacterium
TCGGCAAGTTCCTGCTGACGCAGATGGCCGCCGTCGCCGAGCTGGAGGCGGGGCTGATCTCACAACGCACCAGAGCCGCGCTGGCCGCCGCCCGGGCGCGCGGCACCGTGCTGGGCAACCCGCGGCTGCGCGCGGGCTCGCCGGACCAAGCCCGCGCGGCCGCGGCGGCCAAGAGCGCGCAGGCCCGCGCCAGGGCGGCCGACGTGCTGCCCTACCTCGACGCCGCCCGCCGGGCCGGCGCACGCACCCTGCACGAACTCGCCGAGGCCCTCACCAACCGCGGCGTGCCAACACCCGCCGGCAAAGCACACTGGCGGCCGGAACAGATCAGACGGGTGCTGGCGGTCCGGTAAGTCGTCAGGTCCGTGCTTCGTTCGCCTTAGCCCACTCGTCGAGCGGGATAAGCATGGCGGCCAGTGTCGGATCGGGGTGGTGCTGCATGTCCCGGACAAACGGAGCGTCCGACACTATGACGCCACGGGCGCCCACCGCGAGGGCAAAGGCCAGGTATAGGGTATCGTAGGTCGAGTGGTTGACGGCCAAGCCGATCTCAAGCGCGATGTCGTGCAAGTCGAGGTCCGCTGTCGGCGTGGGCTCCACCTGTGCCCGCAGCAACGCCAATCCTTCCCGCGCCTCGTCCGGGGTGAAAATACCCCGGCGCGCCTGTAGCCACAGCACGTTGGTCGCCTCCCCTAGCCAGAAGTCCGGGACCAGGAGCACCTCGCCACTGACCGCCAGGGCTTGGGCCAGGTGGCTGTCGTGTTCCGGCAACACCCACTTCAGGCCGACTGAGGCGTCAACGACAAGGGCCAAGCTTAGGTACGGGCTACCTTGGGGGCGAGCTGCTCTGCCCGCCCTGCCCTGCCCTCCTCCAGCAGCTCGGCCGCCGAGGCTGAACCGCGGCCTGCCATCCGGCGCCGAAACGCTGCTAGGCGCTCGGCGGCCTGCGTACGGGCGGAAGACGGCCCCTCACCGGTCAAGGTGGCCCGTAGGATCTCCCGGTGTTCTGCCTCGGCTGAGCGTCCGTGTTGCGCGGCGCGGATGCGCAAGGACCGGACGATCTCCTCGTCAAGGTTACGAACCGTCAGCGTTGCCATATGAACCTCCGTGCTGCGCGTGATGGCATTGACAGCATGTTGCTAGCAATGGTGCCAGTGCATGGCAACACGGTTCGGCGGCCTGGCGAACGTAACGCGGGAAGCGTCCAACCCAGCCCAAACGCTCTGATCGTCGTGGCCTAGCTTCCGTCATAGATCGGGGATTGCAACACCGACCACCCGTACAGTGGCTCGCACATGCGCTCGCCACATGAGTTCATCCAACACCAAACGCAACCAGCCCCGTGTCCGGCTCAACGGGGGTTCTCCACCGCGACAGCGCGGGTTGCTCACAAGATACCACCACCTATCTAGCCATCTTTCGTGCTAAACGCCTTGCGTGCGGGCTTGCTTGCGGTTCAGACATAGAGGATGTTTTCGTCTTAAACATGGTAGCTACAGATTGTGGAGAGCACGAATGCACGTTATCGTTTTAGCCAGCCAAAAAGGAGGCTCATCCAAGACTACGGTTGCGGCGCACCTTGCTGTGGCCGCCTTGCGTGCTGGCGCTGGACCAGTTGCAATGATCGACACCGATCCTCAGGAGACATTGACGAACTGGTGGCGGCAGCGTGAGGCGGACGCCCCCGCTCTCGCGCCCGTGAAACTTCCGGAGTTGGCCGGCAAGCTGAGTGCGCTGCGCGAGGCCGGCTTCAAGCTCGCCGTCATCGATACCCCGCCGGCCATCACTGCCTCCATCCGCACGGTAATTGGCTTGGCAGATTTCGTGCTAATTCCCGTACGTCCGTCGCCGGCTGACCTTTGGGCAGTCGGCGCAACAATCGAGCTGTGCAGCGAAGCCAAACGGCCCTTCGCCTTCGTGCTCAGCCAGGCGACCCGTGGTGCAACCATCACCACGCAAGCTCTCGGTGCGCTGTCCGAACACGGACCGGTCTGCGGCTCAGTCATGCACAACCGAGTTGCTTATGCTGGCGCCTTCACCTCCGGGCACACCATCCAAGAGGTCGATCCGCACGGCGCGGGTGCGGCTGAGATGGCCAAATTGTGGGATTTCGTGCGACAGAGATTGCAGCCTAGCACGAAAGCCCGAAAGGCGTTTACTATATGAGCACGAAGATGACCCCTCTCGCTGCCACCCTCATTGCCCGCAAAGATAAGCCAGCTTCGCCCGTGCCCACGGTGGCATCGGCAGGAGAGACGGCCCATGCGGCGGGACGCAAGGTCTACCAAACTGGAGAGCCACTAAACTTCCGAGTGACAAAGGAATTCAAGCGCTTGTTCAAGAGTACGGCTGCCCAGAACGACATGAAGATGAACGCCCTGTTGGTCGAGGCCTTCGAGGTCTGGCTTCGGGAAAAGCGGGAGCGTTGACCCTGCGTCGTCAGAGGAACGCGCTGCCAGTGTGATCGTGGAACAGCTCGGCCGGGCGCACATAACCGCGTAGTACGTCGAGGCCCTTGTGCCGGCTCTGGCCCGTCATCTTGAACAGGTATGGGGCGGGCCAGCACCGCTTCCATCCGGGGTTCCTGGACTTTGCCGGGCACTGCGGCTTCCGCCCCAGGCTGTGCCGCCCCTATCGGAGGTCATCCGGACGCTGCGCAACTGGCACAGTCCTGGGAAGGTCCTCACTGCGAGAGTTATCCACGCAGAGTTGGCTACATTCGTGGACGGGTTGCTCACGCTGCGCGCTGCAGCCGGTGCGCAGAGTTGGCTACATTGACGACCCTGACTTACGCAGAGTTGGCTACATGACCCCCGGTTATCCACGCAGAGTTGGCTGCACACTCCTATAATAAGAGTCTTATACTACTCTCCTATAGGGGGGAGGCGCCGGCTTCAAAGTCGCTGAATGTAGCCGATTCTGCGTGCATAACTTCACAATCATCATGTAGCCAACTCTGCGTGCCTGCCGGCAGCGACTTAGGGTACAATGCTGAGAGGAGGTAGCATGGTTCTGAACTTGGTCGAGCAGCTGGAGATCTTTGGCGTCGAAGAAACCCGTCGGCAGGCACAAGAGAAGGGCACCTCAGCACGGGAGCGCAAGCGGCTGGAACGTCGGATCGAGACGGCGCATGAGCTCATGTCGGTTTTGCCAACAGCGGACGATCTCTCGTTCCTACATTCAGGGCTATGCCAGGTCGCGTTACCCCACAGCCGCCCAGGCGACGACAGCATGATCTGGCGTCGGCAATCGGGCCGCTTTTCCTTGCTTGTCCAGCCTGGCGTAATCGATGCCGGTGGGATGGCCCGATACGTCGGCGTCCCTTATGGACCTAAGGCCCGCCTCATCATGATCCACCTGCAAACCGAAGGTCTTAAGTCCCGCACGGTCAACCTCGGTGCCTCGTTCAGCGCATTCATGCGCAGCCTTGGGCTTGCCGTGACCGGCGGAGCTCGGGGAACCATCAGTGCTGTGCGGGAGCAAGCCTTACGCATCGCCCAGTGTCGCTTCACGATGCAGTGGAATGAAGCCGACTCTGCGCATGAAGGACGGGCGATCATCGCCAACACTTCCATCGTCGACAGGCTGGAGCTGTGGAGGACGGGTGGCCAGCACTGGGCCGAGACGGTCGAGTTGTCGGAGAAATTCCACGCCCACCTGCAGGAACACGCAGTACCGCTCGACAAACGGGGCATCGCGCATCTGTCGGCGAACAGCCTAGGCCTCGACCTTTATGCCTTGCTGGCCTACCGCTTGCCCCGTCTCGAACGCGATGTGCACCTGCGCTGGGGCGCACTGCAATCCCAGATCGGCTCCGCGGAACGGACAACCAACACCCTGGCGCAACGCATCCGTGAGGTCATGCCCGAGGTGCTGATCGCCTATCCACACGCACAGATCGACGTCACCCCGCACGGGCTTTTGTTGAAACCGTCCAAAGCAGCGGTGCCGAGGCCGCGTGTGAGCGGGTTCAAGCTGATCAGCACTATTCCTGGCCAGGACGGGTAGGACAAATGGGTGGACTCTGAGTCGATCGCAGCCACAAGCGCCGGCAGTTCATCAATCACAGTTGGCCAGAGCCGCAGCAGCTCAAAGCTGAGATGTTGACGGGCGACGACGTCGCACAGCCCGGCTAGAAGCTGCGGCGGCAGAGGCTTGACTGACCTGACCCCCTAGGAGTGAGCCGCCGGTTATGAGAGGCCGGAGGGCAAACGGAGGGGGACTGGGATGGCGCGCAAGCATCACAAGCCGGAGGAGATCATTGCCAAGCTGCGGCAGGTCGAGGTGCTGGTGGGACAGGGCAAGCCGGTGTCCGAGGGGGTGCGGGCGATCGGGGTGACGGAGGCGACCTACTACCGGTGGCGTGCCGAGTATGGCGGGCTGAAGCTGGACCAGGTGCGTCGGCTCAGGGTCCTGGAGCAGGAGAACGGGCGCTTACGTCGTGCGGTGGCTGATCTCACGCTGGAGAAGCTGGTGTTGAAGGAAGCCGCGTCGGGAAACTACTGAGCGCCGCTCGTCGTCGAGCTGCTGTGACGCATGTTGCGGCCAACGGGCCGGAGTTCGTGGCGGCGGCGGTGCAGGGCTGGATCACCGGCATCGGCGCCAAGACGGCCTGCATCGAGCCGGGCAGTCCGTGGGAGAACGGCTACGTCGAGAGCTTCAACGGCAAGCTGTGGGACGAACTGCTCAACATGGAGGTGTTCAACACACTCCTCGAAGCGCGCGTCCTGATCGAGCAATGGCGGATGCACTACAACACCGTGCGCCCGCACTCCTCCCTGGGCTGCCGGCCGCCCGCGCCGGGGGTCCTGCTACCGGGCATGCCGACGCCGCCCGGCCGCCATGGTCCGACTGGGTCACCGCCACCACCAGCTACCATGCTGCACTAACATCCTGCCCGGACCACCCGATGGGGGATGGCCAGGAGCCTACGAGGCCGCAGTTGATGCTGGCGGGGAGAACCAACCGCTCAAAAAGCTGCACCGGTTCAGAGGATGGTTGGCGCTGAGCGACACGGAGGATGACCTGCGGACGTCCAGCAAGCAGATCCGTGACAAGATGCTGTTCGAGTTGCGCGAGATCGAGAAAAGATCGGGCAAGTTGAAGGAGTTACTTGAGGAGAACCGCTCAAGGAGGGACTAGGGCCGCCGGTCGTTGTTCTCACTCCGGCGCTCGCGATTTTGCGATCGCCTCTACCCCCGAATCCGTGTATGCCGTCATTGTCGCAATATGCATCGCACGGATGCGGATTTCTTGGGCGGGTAGGATGGCTGGCATCTCGTTGGATTGCTTCTCTGGGTTCTCAGCAGCCCACTCAGTCCTGCTCGGCTACGCGCCCGCGTGCGTTCTGCAGGCCGCGAGCTTCGCGGACGTGCTGGACGAAGACAGCGGCCGGGGCTACCAGCGGCGGCTGAACGTGCCCCATAGCCTGGATTTCCGGCGCTACATCCAGCGGGAGGGCAGCGCGACGGTCGCGCTCACCTTCAACCTTCGCCCCCGCGACGACGGGGCGTGGCGGGTAGAGCAGCTGGGCGGGCGCAGCGTCCGGCTCCACTTGGCAGCGTCGGCCGGGCGGGTGATGTCCCAGGTGGACTGCCAGCATCGGCTTGGACACTTGAGCGACCTAGCCCTCGAACTGCCCTTCATGTGCTTCGTCGGGCTTACCCCCGTCGAGGAGATGGCTGTGTTCAACGTGATCAACAGCAAGGCCAGGGGGTTGAGCTCCAGCCTCCTCGATTTCCACGAGGCGCAGCTTGCCGAGGACGTCGCGGTCGACAGGCCCGAGCTGTACGTCGCGTTGTGCCTCCGAAACGACCCGGCGTCCCCCTGGTACCGGCAGCTTGACTTGGGCGGCCATCCTACGTCCGGCCTGGCTCGCCGAGCCTCCCTCAGGACGATGCAGAAGGCTGTGAAGGTGTTCCTCGCCCGAACCCGCCTAGCGAAGGAGGCCCCGCCGGAGGCGGTGGCCCGGCTCGTGATCGAATTCTGGTCGACGGTGGCGGTGGCGTTTCAGGCGGCGTGGGCGAGGCCGCGCAAGCACCTGCTGACCAAGGGCATCGGCGTTTATGCCATGATGGAGATCGCGGCGGACCTCTACTCTGAGGCGCCGCCGGAGGCGGCCGGGCGGCGGCGGCACTTCGACGCCGCGCTGTCCCACCTGGCGCATGTCTTCGATTGGGCAGCCGAGGGTCCGCTCCGCGGCCTTGGCGGGGAAGGCGGCGTCAAGGCAGCCGTCGACATGATCAGGCGCTCGCGAGCCTGCGGGATGGGGACGACCGCGAATGGTTGACCGCAACATCCTGCTGATCGAGCCTGGCTACAACAACAAGTACCCGCCGCTCGGGCTCATGAAGATCGCGCAGTACCATGGCCCGTTGGGCAAGCGCGACAGGGTGCGGTTTATCAAGGGCGAGGACCGGTCAATCCTCCATACCGCATGGGACAGGATCTACGTAACGACCCTGTTCTCGTTCGAGTATCCCCGGATCGCGCAGTCCATCGACTTCGCCGTGCTTGCCGCGAACGGCCAGGCGGACCGGGTGTTCGTGGGGGGCATAGCGGCGTCGCTGATGCATGAGCGGTTTCTCTCGGAGCGGCGGTGGCACGGCGTGCGGTTCATCAAGGGGCTCCTTAGCGGGCCTCCGGCGGAGTCCCTCCAGCTCGACGAGTTCTCCGAGGAGTTCTACTCCGATGACGTGGACGGGACGCCGATCGAGGACCTCGTCCCGGACTACGGCATCCTCAGCCAGGTGGCACACCGCTACGCCGTGCACGATGCTTACTTCACCTACACCTCCCGGGGCTGCATCCGGAAGTGCAGCTTCTGCGGCGTCCCCAAGCTGGAGGGCGGCCAGAGGGACACCGAGTCGCTGACGGCGACGGTGCGCGCGATCGAGCGCATGTACGGTCCGAAGAAAGACCTCATCCTAATGGACAACAACGTCGTCGCGTCGCCCCGCTTCAAGGACATCATCGCAGAGATCCGGGACCTCGGGTTCACCCGGGGAGCCATGCTGAAGCGGCCGGGGATGCGGGCGCCGGTCCAGCGCCGGGTCGACTTCAACCAGGGCGTCGACGCGCGGATCCTCTGCAAGGACCCGATGTACTTGCGGGAGCTCTCGACGATATGCCTGCGGCCTCTGCGGATCGCGTTCGACCACCTCGGCCTGCGTGCCCCCTACGAAAAGGCAGTCCGCTACGCCCATGAGTTCGGCCTGCACGAGCTCTCCAACTACATGCTCTATAATTTCCACGACGGCCCGTCTGACCTGTTCCAGCGCATGCGCCTGAACGTGACCCTCAACGAGGAGCTCGGCGTCCGCGTCTGGTCCTTCCCGATGCGTTACCAGCCGACCGATCGGCCGGACAGGACGCATGTCGGGGAGAAGTGGACCCGGTACCAGCTCCGGTCGATGCAGATCGTCCTGCAAGCGACCCACGGCGTGGTCAGCGGCGAGCCCCAATTCTTCAAGCGTGCCTTCGGCGACACCGTCGAGGACTTCGAGCGGATTCTCCTCATGCCCCACGACTTCATCTTCAACCGCGCGTGGTACGAGGAATCCGACACCGAGCATCGGCTGCACGCCTTCCGCGAGGAGTTCGCGGCCCTTGACGCCGACGAGCGCGGCGAACTGCTGGATCTGCTGTCGTCGTGCGACCCTCGGAACTTCGCCCTGCTGCCGGCACGCGCGACGTCCGTGCGCGTGGCGCGCGTGCTTCGCTTCTACGTGCCGATCGGCAAGGACGAGAAGGTATTCATATGGGCGAGGCAGAAGGAGGCCGCGCGTAACCGCGCCTATGCGGACCTGGGCCTCGCCGAGGACGAACGCGTCGAGGATGCCGGCCTTGAATTCGACGAGGGCATCGACCTCCTGCCGTCGCCGGGCCAGGGCCGGGCTAGGAGCGCAGCATGAGCATCGGCAAGGCAGTCGCGCGGGGCGGACGCCCCGGCCCGGAACTCGAGGCCGGAGTCTTCGCGCCGCCTGAGGAGGTCCTCGTCGGGCGGGACGTGCTCGAGCTCGTCTCCAGCGCGATGTACGTGGATCCGATGTCGATCTATCGGGAGTACATCCAGAACGCCGCCGACGCGATAGACGCGGCCCGGCGCGAGGGTCTGCTCCGGGCCGATGAGCCCGGGCGCGTCGACATCGACGTGGACACGGTGGCCAGGATCGTCCGGATAAGGGACAACGGGGCCGGCATCGGGCAGGCCGACTTCGTGCGTCGGCTGAGCGCGATAGGAGCGAGCGTCAAGCGCAACACTGCCGCCCGTGGCTTCCGGGGGGTCGGCCGCCTCGCTGGCCTAGGCTACGCCCAGGAGCTGGTGTTCCGGTCGCGTGCGGTGGGCGAGGAGCTTGCGTCGGAGCTACGCTGGAACTGCCGGGACCTGAAGGTGGCCTTGCGCGGCAAGGAAGCCGACGGTGGGATCGCCGACCTGATCCGCGGCGTCGTGACGGCCGGGCGGCTTCCGATGGAGGATTACCCGGAGCGCTTCTTCGAGGTTGAGCTTAGGGGAGTGGTGAGGCTGAAGGGCGACAAGCTGATGAGCGCGCACGCGATCGCCGACTACCTCGGGCAGGTAGGCCCGGTGCCGTTTGCTCCGGAGTTCCGGTTCGCGGCCGACATCACGGCGGCCCTGCGTGCGATGGGCTGCCCGTTGGAGCTGGATGTCCACGTGTCCGGGGTGGAGGGACCTGTCCACCGCCCGCATCGTGACTCGTTCCCGCTCAACGAGGCGCGGCAGGCTGAGTTCAGCGACCTTGAACTGGTTGAGCTGCCCGGGGTCGATGGGGGCGTCGCAAGCCTGGCTTGGATCCTGCACCACGACTACGAGGGTGCGATACCTGTGGCAGCGCAGGTGAAGGGCCTGCGCATGCGGTCCGGGAACATCCAGGTCGGCGACAACGCCCTGCTTGAGGAGCTTTTCCCGGAGGCCCGGTTCAACGCATGGTCGGTCGGGGAAATCCACGTGCTGGACCGCCGCATCGTCCCGAACGCCCGGCGTGACCACTTCGAGCAGAACGCCCATCTCAGCAACCTCACAAACCACCTCCTCCCGAGCGCCCGGAAGATCGCTCGCCTCTGCCGCACAGGCTCGGTTCGGCGGAGGTGGATGAGGCAATTCCACCTGCACCGGGCCGAGCTCGAATCGAGCGTCGCCGCGATCGGGCAGGGTGCTGGCAGCCTGCGGCACCGCAAGGCGATGTTCGTGGGCGCCGAGCAGACACTGTCCGAGATGGACCGCATCGCTTCGATGGAAGTCCTGTCCGAGGACAAGCCAGAGGCACTGAGGAGCACCGTCTTGCAGCTCCGTTCCTCCCTGCAGGGCGCTCTGCATGAAGCCGAGCCGGCCGCGTCGCTGCTGTCCCGGCTGCCTTCCGACAAGCGCGGCATGTACGAGCACCTCTTCGAGCTCGTATACGCGTGCTCTGGCAGCAAGACGTCGGCGAAGGCGCTGGTCGACCGCATGCTTGCCAAGATCGTCAAGGATGAGCTCAGTTCCTAACTTCTCTTGGAAAGCCCTCAACCCGCGGGTTGTACATCGTCTGCAGCCCGAAAGTTGACAGCGATACTCGAGGGCAGGTTTGAGGGAGCGTGCGGGTGCGATCCTCGTGCACGTTTTTTCGATGCGGTTCTGTAAGTCGTAGAGTGCCAGGTTGGAAGCGCACGGGACAACCGAGCCAAGTGTAAAGACGGGGTTGTCCCGTTCGGGGTCGTAACGCCTGCCGAAGACGAGCTGTCTCACTCGTCCAGATAATCTGTGAGGATCTCACGAACCTCCTCGACACAGCCAGGCGAGAGCTGCTCATCGAGAAGCTCCATGATCTCCTTGATGAGTGTGCTGCGGGTTCCCAGCTCCAGCTGCTCCCGGTCCAGTTCGGCTGCCTGGTTGCCGACATGCCTCAAGGTTTCAAGCTTCATGTCGGCATACTCGCTACCGATGGCTGTCAGCTTAGAGGCTGCCTCGACGGTTGCCCCTTCCATCGCAAGGGCGATGTTGCGCTGCTGCGTACTGATGGCTTTGGTGAGGGTGACAGCTTTGTCCACATCGCCGAAATGCGCCCTCTTGAGGCGGCGAAATTCAGTCTTTAGCTTGGTTAGCTTTGCTTCCTGCGCTGGGACTGCCAGCTTGCCGGCTGCGGAGACCTCGTAAGCCTCCTTGCCGAGCTGCTTGGCAACTGGGAGCAGCTCCGTCCGGACCGCGCGCCACGCCGCATCCTCCTCGAAGCCGTCTCGTCTCGCGTTCGGCACTAGGACGGCCGGCTTGATGAAAATCTCGCCAACGAAATAGTCCTGGAAGCGCGCTTGGGACGCTTCGCGGAACACCGCACGGACGATGTCTGCACCATCGATCTGAATGTTACGTACGCGAACTCTGAGGCCGCGGGTTCTATCATCGTTATAGGTTCCGGATTCGGCTTTCTGGCCGATCCAGGCCCACCACTTACCTGTGGCGGACTTGCAAATTTCGCACCCGTTAAGCTCGATCATCGCTCCTGTCTCGAACTCGTACATGCGTCCATAACGCTTCGTCACCGGCTCGGGCTTGCCTCTCCCAACCTGGAGCGTGACCTCGACCTCCTCGATGTCGATGCCGGTCTCGCGTGCTGCCACGGCGAGTTTGTCACGGTAGGGAAAGTCGGCCGAGTAGGGTACAGGTGCGATTTCGCTGACGAAGTTGCGCATGTGGATCGGCGAAGTGCATTCGGGTGGCGGGTCGCATAACCCCTCAAGCCTTACCTCGAAGAAGTGCGCTTCAACCTGGAGACTTGGCTGTCTATATGCCTTGACATGGTCGCGCAGCAGCTGGAATGCGGTCTTAGCGCTCCCCTTGCTCGGCGACATGGCGATGCGGAGCCTTTTCGCATCGAAGATAACCTTCGTCTCGACCCTCTCCCCCTTTGCCTTGGTCACGAACGTGAGCGTGTCGCAGAAGACAATCCCGGCAAGGCGGCCGATGCCGCGGAAGCCGGCATTACGGTCGTGCTTCTTCTTTGACGCGCCGACGCGGGTGAGCGTCGCAGCCGCGACGTTGGCAGCGAGACCCGCCCCGTTGTCGCGGATAATCAAGCTCTTCTTGTCCGCCGCCATGCGGATCTCTATCAAGCCTGAGCCCGTCGCCAGGAGCTTCTGGTCACGCGCCGCGAGGATTCCGTCGAAACCGTTCTGGATGTACTCCCGAATCGCGTTGCGGGACTCTCCGTACATCCCCACCGTCAGGGTCTCAAGGATGAAGCCGCCGAAGTAGGGGTCGAAGGGGACCGGCGTCTCCTTAACCATCTGCAGTCTCCCTGGTGCGGAACACCGTTGCCGGCGATCTAAATCCCACCTCTGCGGTAATCGCGAACACCGTGCCCTCGTCCTCAAGGGACAGCCGGTCGATCGGTAACGCGTAGAGGTTCGCGGCACGGCGGAGCAGGCGTGGGCGTGTTGCTGGCTCCCCGGCCAGGACGGTCGCGAGCCGCAGCGTAGGCTCCGATTGAACCGCGACGAGCAGCTCACACCCGTTAATTTTCAGACTGCGCAACTCGTCTTGCGCCATGGTATGCGGCTCGATATCCAAGGCGACTTCGACCGGTTCCACCCCGGTGTCGGGCACCACGACGGGCATACGGTCGTTCGACAAAAGTCGCCGGTTGATGGCCTTGATTGCGGGGGCAATCTCGGTGCGCGTCATACGAGCCAGCAGCAGTCGTGCCACGGGTGACTTGGGCGGAATGCGAGACGTGCCGGTTTCTGGTTCGAGGTACATCGAGGCGAGGAGGCCGAGAGTCATCGCGCCGGCCGTTGCTGGTGGCAGTTCGTCGAGTAAGGCAATCAGGTCAGTCAGGGCATTTTGGTAGCCCACCTCACCCGCGTTCGCCCGATCATGCAGCGTGCGAGCCATGCTTGCCAGCGCAAGGTGGTCCAAGCCACTTAGAGCGTTGGCGGTGATCACTTCGCGCACGCTTTCTTCGGACCCGACGTTCGCACGCATGCGCGCTAGTAGCTCCTGTACGCGGTCCGTTGGCGGTGTTCGGCTCTCATACAGCGCCTTTGCGAGCGAAGCCTGGCTCGCCTTAACCAGGGGGTCATCGGGGAAGAGGTATCCTTGGCTTTCGGCTTCGCGCGCTCGTCCGGCCTCCTCCTCCTTGGCGGTCCGCTCATCTTCCGCCAACCTACGAGCCACAACCTCGTCACGCTGCTCAGTTTGCGTCGGCGGCGTCGGCGGATCGGAGACGATGGCCACGTCGGAGAAGAACTTCACTTCAGCCTGCGTGTCCTGAAGGTATGCTGCCAAGTACTTGTTGTCGAGGAGCGTGAGGTCGCCCACGCCCATGGCATGCGCTTCCAGCGCCAGCATGGGGTGAATTCGCGGCACCGGGCGCCATGATTTGCGCACGGCCAGCATGGCGTCGTCAAGGTCTGGGCTCGTCTCTCCGCCCATGCGCCAGTCGTTCTTGAGGTCGTTCGTGAGCACAATCACGGAGACGGCTTTACGCTGGGCAGCGTCGGCTAGCACTTCCTTCCAGAAGATTAGGTCACCGAAGCGATTAGCGCCGGGCAGCGGCTGTTCATCGCCCTGCTCGTCGCGCTCCGACCCGTCGCCCTTCTTGGCGGAGTCCTTGAAACCTGGGGGTATCCTACCCTCGTAGCGCGCCAAGCCTTCGGAGGAGATACTCGCGACGCTCTCATACAGGTCGCCGACGGCAAGGCTTGCCTCATTGATGAAAGCGATGATCTCGGCCGAGTGTACCGGATACGAACGCTGCCACTTCTGCGCTGCCGAAACCAGGCGGCCAAGCATATTAACCGCGTTCCTGGTGGAGGAGCGCAGCTCTTCTGACGCTTCGTCGAGGCTAACCGCAGGGTCGTCTAAGAAGGGACGGAAGTAGCCGAAGGTTTTTCCTGCGAGCGAAGACACCTCCTTGGAGCGCGCTGCCAAATCCTTCACGATTGTACCGGCCACATGATGTCGAAGGTACTCGTGCCCTGCCCAGATCGGCACGTGAGCACGTCCCTTCAGCTGATCGCGCAACCAGGTCAAAAGCTCCCGCCTGGAGGCTGTGCCTATCTTCGTTGCCCACATGAGAAATGACGTGTCTACGTAAACATGAGTTTGCGGGTGGGCAAACAGCGTCGCGAGGCGCGCCTTATACTTGGCGACCGTCTCCGTCTCGATGGGTATGTGAAGCTTGGCCGTCCTCGACCTGTCGAAGCTACCCTTCGGTTCCATGACGGGCCCGGTCTGCCGAAGACGTCTGGTGCCGCCTTTGCGTTTCGCGTCGATTCCTGCTTTGTCGCTCACTAACACAATCTGGACGAGGTGAAGCTTCGAAGCAAGCCACGGTAAGCTTCAAAACGAGGCACTCAGCTTGCACCTGGCCGAAGTCTCGGCCCGGGTCTCGTCGGGCAAACACTGCGCGCTGCTAGGTTCCAGTCCCAGACAGCCTAGCCGCCGCATGCTTTCTCTACGTTCGTCGCGCCGGCAGGTGATCCAGCCACCACCGGACCGGCTCGGGTTCGTTTGCCTCTTCCTGCGCCAGCTCGGCTTCGGCCCGCTGCTGTGCAGCCTCGGCCCGGGCCGCGTCGGCCAGCGCCGTGTCCCGCTGCGCTACCACGCGGGCCAGTTCGATGCGCAAGTCGGTGATGGTGGCGTCCCGCTCCGCCACGGCGGTCTGAGCCGCGTTGGCCGCCTGCTCCAGCCGGGTGCGGACCTCCTGCAAACAACCGATGGTGCCCTGGGCGTCAGCCAGGGCCTGCTCCGCCTGCTCGCGCGCCGCACGCGCCTCGGCCAGATCGCGCCCGGCGAACGGCCCTGCGAGGCCATGCGCACCACCGGCACGTCGCCGTCCTTGGCAAAGCGCACGCGTGGCCGCAGCGTAGCGTGGGAGGGCGCTGCTGGATTCATGGTGTTACCGTTCCATAGCCGGGTGTTGGCCCTGCCAGGGGCCGGGCTGGTGCCGTTGCCCAGCTGCGCCAGTGCCCGGCACATGCGCGCCTCGGCGTCAGCAGTGTTGCTGGCGTCGTCGGTTCCGCCGGCTTCACTGGGCTGCGCCGGCGCGTCCTGGTCCTGCATCGTGGTGTTACACTGTCCCGGTGGACAGCCTGCCCAATGCAGGCACGCCCATGAACGCCTGCACCGGCATGACTACACCCAGCGCCGACAGAAGCCGCAAGAGCCGGAGGCGGCGCTACCAGCCATAGGGTCTGGCATAGACAGGGGGGAACATCACGGCAAACGAGGCACACCGGAAACGAAGCCGGGGTTCCGGTAGCAACGGAACCGAAACTGCAATTCAGCCAGGCAGCGGCATATGCCATAGGGCCGGAGGCAGCCGGGTGGCTGATTTAGCGTCCGACCGAGATGCTGTGATCGCAGTGGTATCGAGACGCCGGGTCGCTGGCCTGAATGGCATCTCGTCGCTGCCAAGTAGCATCCCATTCACCTTCTTCCGTGATTGGTACTCTCACCCTGTCCGGCTGCTCCTTGAACACACGCCAGATCGGAAGCGCCGTGGCGCCAAATGACTCGAAGAACGCGCCCATGAAGGTGGGATGCCAGGCAGAGTCCATCCCCATCGGCGCTCGGCTTTCAGTCCCCTCGTCGCCTAGCCACACCAACCCCCAAGGGCATTTCGGCCCAAAGCCGGAGGCGCAGTAGGCGATGCCGGTGCTGGAATTCGGGGAGTCATCCAGCACCGTCCAGCAAGGATACTGCTGACCCGGCTCGCCGTAGTCCCACGGGCGGAGAACCAAGTAAGGCTCAACAAGGAGTCGGCGAATGTGCGAGGCGACACGCTCATCTGACACGGTCGTCAGTTCATCTTCGATCCAAGACTTCAAGATGTCTCCGTTGACCTGCATGTCGCTCATTACCTTTCAAGTTCGCATGGCGCCAAGGGCGACGACGCGCTCACCCGCCGCCCGCGGCTTCCAGTTGGATGCAGAAAACCCTCGTATGATGCACGACCTGGTTGCGTGGCCGCCAGCCTAGCTTCCAGCTGCCTCCCGCCTGCAACAACCCATGCACTTACCTCTGGCCAGCAAACCCCGTCCTGCTAGGGTTTGTGCAGCGGGTGTGGGGTAAGCGGTGCTGGTCGGCTACATGCGGGTGTCCACGGCCGAGCAGAACCTCGCCCTCCAGCGCGACGCGCTGCTGGCGGCTGGCGTCGCGCCGGAGCGCATCTACGAGGACACCTGCTCCGGCACCGTCACCAGCCGTCCTGGCCTTGCCCGCGCCCTGGACGTGGCGCGGGAGGGCGACGCCCTCGTGATCTGGAAGCTCGACCGGGTCGGCCGCTCGCTCCGGCACGTCGTCGAGCTGGTGGACGGCCTGCAACAGCGTGGCGTCGGCCTCAAGGTGCTGACCGGCGGGATCGACACGACCAGTTCCACGGGCCGGCTGGTGTTCGGCATCTTCGCCACCCTGGCCGAGTTCGAGCACGACCTGATCTTGGAGCGCACGATGGCCGGCCTCGCCGCGGCCCGCGCCCGGGGCCGGGCCGGCGGCCAGCCGCGGCTGATGACGCGCGCCAAGCTGCGCACGGCCATGACGATGATGGCCGAACGCAGCAACGCCGCCACCGACGTCGCCGGGCAGCTCGGCATCTCCGTCAGCACGCTCTACGCCTACGTGAACGGCGAGGGACAGGCGAAGCCCCGCGCCCAGAAGCTGCTCGGCACCTTCGGTCGCTGACGCCATCGCGACATGCCGGTTTCCTTCCTGACCGCCGAGCAGGAGCGGCGGTACGGCCGCTACGCCGGCGAGCCGACTCCCGACCAGCTCGCCCGGCACTTCCACCTCGACGACGCCGACCGCGAACTGGCCAGGTCGAAGCGGTGGGACCACATGCGCCTGGGCTTTGCGGTCCAGCTCGGCACCGTGCGGTTCCTGGGCACCTTCCTCGACGATCCCGCCGCCGTGCCGGCCAGCGTGGCCGCCAACCTGGCGCGGCAGCTCGCCATCGCCGACCCGGGCTGCCTGGCGCAGTACGACGCTGGCCGGGTGCGCTGGCTGCACGCCGCAGAGATCAGGGAACGCCACGGCTACCGCGACTTCACCGACCTATCCATGCGCTTCCGCCTGGCCCGCTGGCTGTACGCACTGTGCTGGACCGGCACCGACCGCCCCAGCGTGCTGTTCGACCGCGCGACGGCCTGGCTGGTGACGGAGAAGGTCCTGCTGCCGGGAGCATCGGCCCTTGAACGCCTGGTCTCGCGCATCCGCGCCCGCGCCGCCCGTCGGCTTTGGCGCACCCTGGCCCGCGACGTGACCCGAGAGCAGCGCGCGCAGCTTGACGCCCTGCTGCTCGCCGGCGAGGGCGGCCGGCCCAGCCCGCTCGACCGGTTACGAGATGGCCCGTATCTGCGCAGCGGCGCCGAGCTGTCCCGTGCCGTCGCTAGGCTCGACGAGGTGCGGGGGCTGGCCCTGGGCCTGCCCGGCACCGCGCACGTCCCGCCGGGCCGGGTGGCGGCGCTGGCGCGCTTCGCCACTGTCGCCAAGGCCCAGGCCGTGGCCCGGCTGCCCAGGGAGCGGCGGGCCGCCACCCTGCTCGCCTTCGTGCGGACGCTGGAGGCGAGCGCGCAGGACGACGTGCTCGACCTGTTCGACATCGTGGTCACCACCCTGTTCGCCGACGCCGCCAAGCTCGGCAAGCGGACCCGGCTGCGGACCATCCGCGACCTCGACGCCGCGGCGCTCCAGCTCCGACACGCCGGCGGCGTGCTGATGGACGACACGGTGGAGGATGGCGCCGTGCGCGAGGCGGCCTTCGCCGTCGTGCCGCGCGCGGCGCTTGCCGCGGCGTTGGAGCAGATCGACGCAATCGTCCGGCCGCCGGGTGACCTGTACTTCACCGAGCTGCGCGCCCAAGGAGGCAAGCTGCGGTTCCTGCCGGGGCTGCTCCGTTCCGTCAGCTTCGGGGCCACCCCGGCCGGACAGCGCACGCTGGATGCCGTGCGCCACCTGCGGGGGACGGACGGACGTGGCCCGGCCCCGTCCGCGCCGCTCGGCTTCGGGCCGAATGGGTGGAAGCGCCAGGTCAAGGCGCGAGACGGCGGCGTGGACAGCCTCGGCTACCGCCTGTGCCTGCTGGGCGCCATGCGGGTCGGCATCCGGCGGCGCGACCTGTTCACCACCCCCAGCCTCCGCTACGCCGACCCGCGCCTTGGCCTGCTGGCAGGACCGGCATGGGAGTCGGCGCGGCCCGCCATCTGCCGCACCCTGGGCCTCTCGACCGACGCGCCAGCCGAGGTCGCGCGGCTGGCCAAGCAATTGGACGCCGCATACCGGGACACGGCGGCGAACCTGCCCACGAACGCCAGCGTGCAGGTGGACGGCGGCGACCTGGTGCTGTCCGCCCTGGACAAGCTGGAGGAGCCGGCCAGCCTGATCGCGCTCAAGGCGGCCGTCGCCGCCCGCCTGCCGCGGGTGGACCTGCCGGAACTGCTCCTGGAGATGCACGCCCGCACCGCTTTCGCGGACGGCTTCACCCACGCCAGCGAGGGTGGCGCACGCGCCGGCGGCGTGACCACCAGCATTTGCGCCGTGCTGCTGGCCGAAGCGTGCAACACCGGCTTCGAGCCGCTGATCCGGGGCGACACCCCGGCGCTGGGCCGCTCGCGGCTGAGCTGGGTGCGGCAGAACTACGTGCGGGCCGAGACGCTCACCCGGGCCAACGCCGCCCTGGTGGCCGCACAGAACCGCATCCCGCTCGCCCGCGCGTGGGGCGGGGGCGACGTGGCCTCTGCCGATGGGCTGCGCTTCGTCGTGCCCGTCCGGACCATCCACTCCGGCCCGAACCCGCGCTACTTCGGCCAGGAGCGCGGGGTGACGTTCTACAACTTGGTGTCCGACCAGTTCACCGGCCTGAACGGCATCACTGTCCCCGGCACGCTCCGCGACAGCCTCTCCCTGCTCTCGCTCGTGCTTGAGCAGCAAACGGAGCTGCAGCCGACCGAGATCATGTCCGACACCGGGGCCTACACGGGGTCACGCCATAGAACGGGCAGAATTGCACGCTTGGCAGCACGGACCGGGAACACGTTCAAACAGCAGTGTCGATCCAGAACACTAGCTTGTGCCCACTGGTCTGGTCTGGATGTGCGTCGCTGCTCGCAGCGATGCCGCCATTTGCTTCGATGATCCGGCGCGAAGCGACATTGCACGCATCGCAGGTGACCAGCACGCGTGGCAGTCCAAGGTCCTGCGCAACCGGCAGCAGCAAGGCGAGTGCCTGCGTGGCGTAGCCGCGCTCCCGCTTCCAGGGTACGATGGCATAGCCGAGATGGCCGGAAACGTGCGGCGGCAGGTCGAGCGTACCTGGGACGAAGCGGAGGTTAATGGAGCCGCAGAACTCACCGTCCCAAATCCAGAACACCCGGCCAGGCAGGCGCGGAACCCTGCTGCCATCGGCCAGCGTCACGGTGCGGCACTCATACTCCATCAAGCCGCGGATAAACTCCCCTGCATCTTTGCGGATAGCTTCGAGCTGCTCACCGCTCACGTCCCGGGTTGTATCGGGCGACCAGCCAGCATCCAAAGCTGCCATGTAGCCGGGAAGCAGGCTTAGGCTTGGTTCAACGAGGCTGATTGCCACGGTCCGACCATGACGAGCATCCCGCTTCTGTCCCAATTGAACTCTCTCCCCTCAACGACCTGCAAGGGCCTGATCCTGCTTACCAGTGAGCCATAGCAGGCAGAGTGAAGTCCAACTGGGACAAAGGCCACGTTCTCCGTTCGTGCCACGAACCGTGCAATTCTGCCCGTTCTATGGCGTGACCCCTACACCGACACGATCTTCGGCATCTTCCACCTACTGGGCTTCCAGTTCAGCCCCAGGCTGGCCGACATCGGCGGCGCCCGGTTCTGGCGCGTGGACGGCAAGGCCGACTACGGCGCCCTGGACGAGTTGGCCGCCCAGCGCGTCAACACGGCGCTCATCGTCCAGCACTGGGAGGACCTGCTGCGCCTGGCCGGTTCGCTGAAGCTCGGCACCGTGCAGGCCGCCGGGCTGATCCGCACGCTGCAAACCAAGGACCGCCCGACCAAGCTGGCCCGCGCCCTGGAAGAGCTTGGGCGGCTCGTCAAGACGCTCTACCTGCTCCGTTTCATTGACGACGCGGCCTACAGGCGGCGCATCCTGGTGCAGCTCAACCGCGGCGAAGGCCGGCACCAGCTCGCCCGCACCGTGTTCCACGGCAAGCGCGGCGAACTGCGCCAGCGCCATCGCGAGGGCCAGGAGGACCAGCTCGGCGCCTTGGGCCTGGTGGTGAACGTCATCGTGCTGTGGAACACGATATACATGGACGCAGCGCTGGGCCAGCTCCGCGCCGAGGGCTTCGACGTGCGCCCGGAGGATGTGGCCCGGCTGTCGCCGCTCGGCTTCGAGCACATCAACATGCTCGGACGATACGCCTTCATCCTGCCCGACGGGATCGCACGCGGCGAACTCAGGCCCTTGCGCGACCCTGCCGCCGCCAGCCACGACGAGGGCTGAATTGCAGTTTCGGTTCCGCTGCTACCGGAACCTCAAGACTCACAAGGATCCAGGCAGCAGATGACTCTTGAGCACATCAAGGCAATGTCAACTTCCACACGACGTTCTTCGTGTGGACTCGAATCCAGGCCGCAGCTTTTGCAGGAGCTTCTCGAGGCGTCGCGCGCAGCTGGCCTTGGCTGTGTGGTTATAGAACTTGACCGTGGTTGCCGGAGAGTGGGCAAGCACGGTGGCTCCGTCCAACGGATAGGCGTGGTGCCGGTCGGCCAACGTCGTTGCGAGGCAATGCCGGAAGAAGTGTGTGCCCCTCCTCTTGCCGAAGCGCTGCCGGAAGGCATTCGCCACGATGCTCTGAATCCCTTCGGCACTGAGTTCGCCACCAAACTTGACCCACGCGGCTGAAGTTTTGCATCCGGCACCAAGCATCTCCTTCCGCTCGACCTCGACGTAGCGATCCAGCATCCTGCTGACCCTGGGTGACAGCGGGATGTGGTGGGAGGCAGTCATTTTCATCATCCCAGCGTGTTGCCGCATGAGCCATCCAGCCTCGCCATGCTTCAGGCTGTCTCCGAGCCGTAGCAGCGACAACGCGCGCAGCCGCGGCGCCCGCTCTGCCAGCAGGCCGATGAGCACTGCATTCCGCACCTTGGAGCAACGTGCCCTTACTGTTCCGGCGGACGTGCCCTCCGCGAACAGGTCCTCCGCCCATGCGAGCAGGACGGCGCTGTCGATGGGGACAACGACCTTGGCCTGCGGCTGCAGCACGTCCTGCAGGGGGATGCCTTGCGGCTTCATCAGCCCGCGGAAGTCCTGCCCGGGATACATCAGCTTCAACGCGTCGCGCAGTTCTTCGAAGCGGCCAAGGATTGTGCGACCCGTGTTGCCCCGTGCCTCCAAGTGCCGGATGTAGCCGTCGAGCCGCTTGGGAGAGATCCGCTCAACCGGCAGTTCCTGAAGGTGGAGCTGGCCGGTGTCGCTCAGGTATTTGAGATAACGAGCATACCCTTCAAGGACCTTCTGGAGCGAGTGGACGCTCCTCACGTGACGGGGCCGCTGGAAGGGTCCCTTGCCTGTCCCGATCCCTTCCAGGAACGCGATGCGATCGACGTCAGGCCAATGCTCGATCGGCGGCGACAGCTTGTCCGTCTGGAACAAGAAGTTGGTCACCGACGGGACTTCCGTCCCTGCACGGCTGACTTCTTCGGCCTGCTATCGGACAACGGTGCCAGCTTCCCGCGCTCAAGCACCTGATCGACCCTGCTCGCGACCACGTCCCGGTTGCGATATGCGTAGTAGGCGAGGCTTGTCTGGAGCGACTTGTGGTCGAGTAGCTGCCGCAGATCCTCCAACGCGCCGGGGTTGGCCTCGAGCAGGAGGTATCCCACGAAGGCGCGGAAGATATGCGGGTGGATGTGGAGCCCGACATGCTCGGCGACGACGTCTTTGATGCCGGCACGGACCGTGCCGCAGTGGCGTGAGCCGTCTGGCCGGCATCCGGGGAAAAGCCAAACCGTGTCGGCTCTTTCGAGATTGCAACGGTGGTGGTGCAGGTAGTGGGCGATGAGGTCGCCGAGCTGCTTCGATATCGGCCAATCGATATCGACAGCGTTCTTCACGCGCTGGCGGCAGATCCTCAGCCTCGTCGGCCGGCTGACCTGGGGGTTGGTGAACTGCACCTCCTCCCTCAGGCGCAGCTGGACGAGGTTCGCCAGCCGAAGCGGCTTGTTGAACTCGATCTCGATCGCGACGGCCATCATGGCGATCAATGCCGCCTTTTGCGGCTGGTCCACCATGGCGTCGGCAATCTTCATAAGCTTGACTGGCAGGCGGAGTAGGTCAAACCGGTTCTTGGGCTCGAGCATGCGGTCGAGGATGGCGACATTGCGCCGGCTGATCTCACTTTGAAGCCGTGGGCGGACCTTTGCCGCCAGCCTCGCCAATTCAGTCAGCTGGCTTTCAGGAAGCCGGCACACGTGTCTCGCCAACACCATAAGCGCACCCGCAATGGCCAAGGTATGGGAGGTATTGCCCGCGTCCATGTCCTGCTTGGCATTCGGGTCGAGTTCGCCAGCGGCGACCCGTCGCTTGACCGCGCGCTCCCAGTGGAACAGCAGGATCTCTTTGAAGGCATCCGGCTCCAAGAGCTGGGCGATGTCGGTGACCTCGGACGGTTCCAGGCCGCGCCCCTCGACATGAGCGTTCAAGGCCAGCTTGAGGCCATAGATGCGCTTCTCGACCGTCGACTGCCGCAAGCTTCTCATCAGTCCCTCGTCTTCGAAGGGACCGCGACGCCCTTCGCGGGATAGGTTACGCCGGAACGTGTCAGCCACTTTCTGCACATCGGGTGGAAAGTCGTCGATGTCGAACCGGTACAGCTCCTTGCGGGGCGGCGCGTCGATGCGTGACGACGGCCAGGCCGCACTGATGACGGCTGCCTTGCGCCAATTCTTGACCACATCGCCGATGAAGCCGGGGATGTCGGGACGGAGCTGCCGGGCATGGACGTGCTGCTCGAAGGCTGCCAAGTCTTCGCTTGTGACCGAGGCCGGCGCCACGCCTGCTGCGTCGCACCAAGCTGCGAACGCCGACAACCCGCGCCGGCATTCCGCTTCCTGCAGGCTGGCCAGCACTCGATGCCAGGAGCTTTCCTCAGATAGGAGAACTGACTTTGGGTCGAGCAGGTCAAGTTGGCCCAGCATCTTGCGCAGGTGGGTGATGACGTTTCCGAACGAGCGTTGCTCCAGTCCGTGCGCCTTAGGGGGAAGCTTGAAGAGGCACCCGTTAAGCCAAGGCACGTCGCATGGGATGGCTGAGGCCTGCAGGAGGCCTGCTCCGGTGCAGCGGCTGACGATCTTGACCAGCATGCGGATGGCGGTCAGCCGCTCGTTGCGTTGCCTTTCATTGCAGGTATTGTCCGCTGCAACCATGGTGAACAGACCTTCGAGTGTCAGCACATGACCTGGGCCGATTTTGCGTAAATTGCTCATGGTGTCAGTTCCCGACATAGACCGCCAAATGTGGCTTCATACCACAAGTAATGTTGTCGATTACTTGTGGAGTGCTGCCACATTATTTTGCAATGTATTGATTAAGCCTCATCTTTTTGTGGCTGGGTTTCGCCGTTACCATCGATCAGTCGATGGAGTTCGGAAACCGGAATCCGGACCACGCGGCCGAGCCTCAGGACACGTATGGAGCCGTCGGAAATCCGCCTCTCGACCGTCCGCTTGGAGATGCCCAGCAGCTCGGCCGCAGCCGCGATCGAGAACGGGGCGGCGGGGGATCTGCTGCCCTCCTCGTGCGTGACCTGCCCCTCGTGCGCCGGATCCCTGGATGCAGGTTTAGGCCACGAAGCGCTTAGCTGACGCGAGGTGATCGGGGACGCGCAGCTCATGGCACAAAGGTGTCCTGCCGCGCGCTCACCGTGCTTGCAACGCAAGGTCGAGGCGCGGTGCGCGGCATGCCTTCGACGGTCGCCTTCAGCTCACTCTGCCGCCAGCGCGGGCTGCGTGTCGAAACGTAGTAAGGTTTCGGAACCTGCCCGGCCTTGACGTCACGCCAGAAGGTGGAAAGGCCCTTTCCCAACTCCGCTGCGGCCTCTCTTGCCGTCAGCAAAGGATCTACAGGGGAGTGCTCCGCTCTTGGCCTGTTCCTCTTTCTGCTGGATCGATCTCGACTCTGGTCATCCGGCGGCATCTGCACCCTCTACGTCTAGGAAAGTGCCTAACCATCTACAGCGGGGTCACACGGAGCGCACGAGACATAAATCTGCTTTTCCGAATCGCGAAGCACGCAAGCGCCTGGCATTCCGTGACGGGAAGCCGCTGACTGATAACCTCGATCTGTCGTTTGGCCCGGGTTATGGCCCAGAGCTCGACGACCAAGATGAAAGCCAGTCTGAATTGGCCTGGAGCGTGAGGCACGCTTGCGACCTCGCGATGGGCCCTCTTGCGTAGGCTCAGCTTGCTCTGGCCTGCTTCGAGCTTGGCTTCGAGACAGCGGGCGATCTCAAGGTCCGAACGGCCAATCAGGCGCCGGGCTTGCACGAACGCCCGTGTCCCTGCCGGAACGCCTGTAAAGCCCTGCAGCCTTGGACGGCCTCGGCCGGAACGCCCGCGTAGCGCCCTGAGCAAAGCCCTTGCAACGGCGAACAGCGCCGCCTCAGGGAAGGCCTCAGTCAATCGTTGCAGCTCATGAGGTAGGTCAAACTGGCGGTATTTACGTTGCACGTTCGCGAAGTGCTTGGTGTCGGCTGCTGCCCGGCGACCTTCATGCCCTAGCCGAACCTTGGCATGCACGCTTCCTATGTGCCGGGCGCGACGCTTGGGCCTGTCTGCCAAGTGATTCAGTCCGCTGGCGAGCGCCGAAAGGACCTCGGCGTTGTAGGTCCGGCACAAGCGGCTGAGCTCGGCCTCAAGCGGCAGGCCTGGAAAGCGCCGCATCGCACGATCCCAGGCGGGCGAAGGCAGGGGAACAGGTTGCACCTGCACATCAGCTGCCACCACCATCTTCGTTCTCAGCGCGTCGAAGGGGCCGTCAGCAGGCGTAGGTGGTCTCAGGCTGTCTATCGTCCACATCTCGGACGCATGCACGGGCTCGTCTCCTTGGCGTTCCTGGACTGCTGGCAGGTGCAGCCAGGTTACTGACAACTCGGCAGCAGCCTACTCTGGTCCGGTCATGGCCCGCTGTCATCGTCGAGTAGGAAGTCGGCAGCCCGCACATCCAGTGGCTTCGCCAGCCGCTGCAGCACCAGCACGGTGGGGTTGCGCACAAAGCGCTCGATGCCGTTGACGTAGCCACGGTTCAGCCCGGCCCGGTGGGCCAGCTCCTCCTGCGACAGGCCAGCCCGTTGCC
>CAXUHB010000053.1:0-22094 GCA_964250755.1 uncultured Acetobacteraceae bacterium
TCCATCACGACCCGGACCTGGGCACAGGTCAAAGTCTAGGCGGGTTGGTATTAGACCTATATTAGGTGATCTCACTAAAGCATGAGCGACCGCCTTCTCCCAATCAGCCTCAACAGCAGGGTCCACCTTTGAGCCATCTGGCAGAATCGACATCCCGCCAAGAAATACAGCCAGATCATCCGACTTTGTGCGCTGATATAAAGCGTCTAGAAAGCTGAACATGGCGAGGTATGCCTGTTCCTTCGAGAGGAGGCTCATGCTTGCAATCCACCAGGTTTGGTTGGCGAAGAAAGTCCAGTGACAGAGTTCCATATCTTTGGCGTTTGGTAAGTCCTGCGTTCCTGACGACTCCATTCCTAACCTGCGCCCACAACTGAGTGCCGTCCGGAAGTATTTTTCCGTTTCTCCCTCTCCCTCTCCCGGAGGGAGAGGGAGAGGGGAGCGCCTCCTTTCCTGTCGGGGTCACGGACTAGCCCCGGACACGGGAGAGATCACCACCCGCGTCCCCCCCGTGCTCCCGTCCACCCCCGGCTTGTAGATCGCCTCCGCCATCCCGGGCGGCAGGGTGTAGCTGCCGGGGACCGTGGCGCGCAGGCGTTGGCGCACCGTCACCGTCCCGCGCGGCAGGGACAGCCAGACCTGCAGGACCTCATCGTCACCGGACGCCACGTAGGACGGGGCCAGCGTCGGGCCGGCGCTGGGCGCGGCCTCGGCCGGGGCGTTGGCCAGGTTGGGGTTCAGCGGCTCCATCCCCGCCGCCAGCGGCAGGCGCAGCGCGACGTGGGCGCGGTCCTCGGGCGTGGCCAGCTCCGCCACCTCCTCCACCACGTCGCCCACCTGCAGACGGATCGCGCCGTCCGCGCCGGGGTCAATGCGCGCCAGCGGCGCCGATGGCGCGACGCGATACCAGGTGCGGGTCAGGATGAGGCCGTTCTGCGCCGCCGCGGCCTCCGCGCCGGGTTGGGCGGGCGTCCAGTCCGTCCCGGCCAGCACGGCCACGCCAGGCCGCGCCAGTACCCGGCCCGCGCCGGGCTGCGTGCCCCGCACCTGCACGAGCGGACGCGCCCGGTCCAGCGCCGCCGCCTGGGAGGCTCCGGGCAGGGTCAGCGTGACCCGGACGGGCTGCGCCGGCGCCTCCCACGACGCCGCCAGGGCGCGCAGGGCGGCGGCGGTGGCGTCGGTCGTACCCCAGCCGGCGCCGCCCGCCAGCCCCAGCAGCCCCGTGCGCAGCACCGGATTGCGCGGATCGTCCGGCGTGGCCGACGCTGCGGCGGTCAGCACGTCCGCCAGGCCGCGCGCCTCCGACGGCAGGATCAGGTCGTTGCCGCCGCGGCCGCCGGCCATGAAGTCCGCCAGACCCGCATAGACCGGGCGCCCGTCGCGGGACAGCAGGTTCACGCGGGACCACAGCGCGTCCATCACCGTGCCCAGCAGGCGCACATCCCGGTCCGGCAGGCGGGACAGCGCCAGCGCCACCTGGGCCACCGTCTCGGTCGGCATGGCCAGCACGCGGGCCGCCAGTTCCCGCGAATACTCCGCCGATGCCTTGCCACCGTCGGCCAGGGCCAGCAGGGCGGCCACGCGCTCCCGGTATTGCTCGCCCGTCAGCAGCCGCGGGTAGTCGGAGCGCAGCGCCGCCGTCAGCACCGTCGCCATGCGGTCCAGCATCGCCTTGTCCACGGGCTGCCCGGCCCGGTCCGCCGCCGCCAGGAAGCGGTAGGCCCCCGCCGTCAGCCACACCGACCCGCGCCCGCGCGGCCAGAACGCCACCAGCCCGTCCGCGTCCGTCGCCTGCTTGATGGCCGCTTGCGCCGCGGCGACATCGCCCGCCAGCCGCTCCCGCAGCCCGGCGGCATCCAGCAGCGGCGTGAACGGCAGCAGCGCCACCTCCGCCGAGGCCAGGGCGATCCGCTGCTCGGTCCCGCCATAGGGCGCGCGCAGCAGCAGGTCCAGGCCGCTGACCAGCCGCACCGCTGCCGGGTCGGTGGCGGCGGTCAGGGTGCGGACGTAGGACGCGGGCCGCGCCGGCTCGGGTGTGGCAGGCACGTCCAGGGTGCCGCTGGCGCCCACCAGCAGCAGGTCGCGCCGCCGCAGCCTTGGCCGGTCCGGGCGGATCGGCAGGTCCACCTGCACGCCGTCGCTCACGCGGTCGGCGGTGCGCTGCAGCAGGAAGCGCACCCGCGCCGTTGTCGTCCCGGCCGCCGGATCGGGCACCGTGACCGTGTAGTCCACCCGCGCCGGGCGCCCGTCGGCCCAGGCGAAGGACCGTTCCGCCGGCCCCTGCACCTGCAACCCATCCAGCGAGATCACCGCCCGCCCGGCCCCGCCCGGCCCCTCCACGATGCGTCCGATCAGCCCGGCCTGGAAGCTGTCGCCCGGGCGCACGAAGCGCGGCAGCGCCGGCTGCGCCACCACGGGCTGCCGCACCCGCAACTGCCCCGTGCCGTAGCCGAAGCGGTCGGGGCCGCTGACCGCCTTGGCCCGCAGCATGAACACCGTCAGCGTGTCCGTCAGCTTGACATGCACCCGCGCCGTCCCGTCCGCGCCGAACCGCACCCGCGGCTCGTACAGCGGCACCGGCGTGAAGTTCTTGCGGACCGAGATGTTCTCCATGCCCAGATCCCCGGCCTCGTCGCCGCCCGGCATCTCATTCAGCGGGATGACGCCGAAGGCCATGCCGCGGGTGTCACGCGCCGCAATGCGCACAGGGCGGTCCACCAGGAAGGGCGGCACCGGGTCCAGCGGCGCCTCCTTGGCCAGCGCCAGCACGGCCTGGTCCACCATCCACACCGTCGCCTCACCCGGCACGGGCCGCCCGGCGCCGTCGGCCAGGTGCAGCACCATGTCGAACTCCTGCGCCGGGCGCGCCTGCTCCGGCGCATCGAAGCGCACGCTCAGCCGGTTCTCCACCGGCGTCACGGCCAGCAGCTTGGTGGCCGCAAGCGTCACGGGCTTGCCCTGGTCGAAGGGGGCGCCCGCCGGACTGGTGCCGGGCAGGCGGCCGCGCATCAGCAGGACGTGGACGGCCAGGCGCGGCACCTGAGCTTTCCGTATGGGCACCTGCACGCGGCCGTAGCCGTTGGCGATGTCCAGCCATTCGTAGCGGAACCGGCCCTCCGGCTCCTCGATGACGGCCAGGGCGCGGGCGGACTGGAAGGGGCTTTGCACCAGCAGCGCCGCGGTCTCGCCGGGGGCGTACTCCGCCTTGTCCGCCGTCAGCGTCACGGTCTGCGCGGGCGGGCGGGACCAGGTGACGGGCGTGCCGCCGGCCATGAAAAGGTCCACGCGCACAAGCTGCCGGCGGCCGGCCCGGTCCTCGGCCTCCAGCTCGACCAGATAGACCCCGGCGTCCCGCGCATCGAAGCGCAGGGGCAGCGGCGCGGCGCCGCTGGTCAGGGTGCGCTCCTCCACGGTCTCGTCCAGCACTTCGGTCTTGTACTTGGCCGACCCCTGGGCGAAGTCGCTGGCCTGCAAGGTGCTGTTCCAGTTGCGGCGCACCAGGCGCACGCGCATCTGCACGCCCGGCAGCTCCGCGCCGTCCGCGTCCAGCGCGACCACCTCCGGCTCGATGGCGCCGGCGTCCGGCAGGTAGCGCGGCACCTTCACGCCCAGCACGAAGGGCGGCAGCGCCGGGACGCGCAGGGTGCTGCGGACCTGCATGTCGTCGTCGCCGGTGACGGTGGCCTCGATCAGGTACTGGCGCGGCTGCGCCGTCGGCTCCAGCGTGGGGTCGAGCGTCAGGGCAGCGCCGCCCGACACGTCCGTGCGCACCTCCCGGTTCAGCACCGGCGTGGACCGGAAGGCGGCGTCGCCGGAGAAGCGGCTGTCGCTGGAGAACAGGTAGCCCTCCCGCCGCCCATCCCCAGCAGGGGGCGTCCAGGCCAATGGGAACTGCGTCACCCGCCAGGTGACGGGCCGGTCGGACAGCAGCCCGCCGGCGAAGAAGCGCGCCAGCAGGTTGACGCCGAACGGCGCGTCCAGCGGCGCGCGCGCCGGGCCGGCCAGCACGGCCTCAAAGGTCGGCAGGCGGTAGGCCTCCTTCTTGACGGTCACGGCACCGCAGTCCGGGCCGTCCTTGGGCACCCACTTGATGGTGTAGTCGCCGGTCGGCTCGGTCTTCTCGGCGAAGCGGACATGGAAGCCGCCGGCGTCGTCCAGCGTCGCGGGCAGGCGCCACTCCTGCTCGTTGGGCGCGGTCACCACGACCTCCCCGGCGCCGGACGCCAGGGACAGCGCGCCGCCGCTCCAGCGCCGGATCATGCCCGCGACCAGGATCGGGTCCTCCGGGCGGTAGATCGGACGCTCCGTGAACAGGTGGCACAGCAGGCGCGGCGGGTCGCCGCGGCCCGGCGCGGGAGTGGTGATCCAGGACAGCCACGGCTCGGACGCCGGCTGCCAGCGGTCCCCGGCATAGACCTGGGGGCCGCGGCCCGGCTCCAGCACCAGGGTGTCGGCACCTTTCGCCACCACGAAGCGCCGGGGCCGCATGGTATCGCGCAAGGGCGTGGCCAAGGTCCAGGACCCATCGGCGCCCGTAACGCCACGGGCCAGCGTGGCGAACTCGGACCGGCTGTAGGCACCGTCCTGCAGCCCTTCTATCCGGACCTCCGCGCCCTCCACCGGCAGGGCCGTCGCCAGGGAGGTGACGGTGAAGCGCACGCGGTCGGCATCCTCCACCGTCGTCAACACGAGGTCCGTGACCTGCACCCGCATCCAGCGCCGGCCCTCGCCATCGGTGGCGCGCAGGCCCACGAGGTAGGTGCCGGGCTGGCCGTCGCCGCTGATGGCCGACAAATGCGGGCGCAGGTCCACGCCGAACTTGGCGGGCAGGCCGCCGCGGCGGATCGGCAGGTCCACCAGGGCGGACGCCGCCGGGGTGCCCAGCGCCTGCACGCGCGCCGCCATGTCGTCCGCCGGGATCGTGCCGGCGGCGGTCCAGGCCGGCGGCTCCCGCCCCGGCAGCGGCGGGGCCGCGTCCTGCGTCACCAGCGGCTGGCGCGGGAAAGGCCAGAAGTCGCGGGACAGGGGATCAATGGGATGGATGCGGATGTCGGCGCGGCCGTAGCCCTGGCCGCGCAAGGGGACCATCTGCGGGCCGAACCGCTCGGCGATGCCCGATGCGGCATCCCAGGCCAGGGCCGGATCGCTCGGCGCGAAGCTGAACCGGGCGCGCACCGCCGCGGCCAGGCTGCGCCCGCGCCCGTCCGTAAGCGCCCCGGGAGCGATGGCCAGCTCATAGGGCGTGTCCGCCAGGAAGCGCCCGCCGATCCGCAGCTCGCGCTCCTGCACCGTCACCGCCAGGTCGTCCACGGCCGGGGAGATGCGCAGCGCCTCCCGCGCCTGCACGATGTCGAGCGGCGCGGGGTCGCTGGTCATCTGCAGCGTCAGCACGCGCGGGCCGGCGGCGGCCTCCCTGTCCGGCAGGCAGCGGACGGCGCCATCCCGGGTTTCGTGGTTGAAGCCGTTGCCGCAATAGGTGTCGGACAGGGCGAAGGGGGCGGCGCTGCGGATGCGCGCCTCGAAGATCGGGTCGTCCAGGCCGGGCTGGTCGGACAGGCGCAGGCGTATGATGGCGACTCGGCCATCCGGCACCGGGCGGCGCAGCACGAGCAGGTAGGTCTGCTGCTCCGATGGCCCGGCGCGCTCTGCGGCGCGCAGGTCGTAGTCGGCGGCGGTCAGGGGCTGCGCGCCCGCATCGGTCAGGCCCGGCGCGGGCCGCAGCTCGATTTGCAGGGCGCGGCGCAGGGCGGCGGGGTCCACGGGATCGGCGAAGGTCAGCGCCAGGGTGTCCAGGTTGGCCTGCCCGGTGTCGCTGTCGGTGGGACCGGAGGCAGTGGGGACCGGCAGCAGCGGCACCAGCCGGGTCGTGGCCCCGCCGAGCGTGACGCGCACGGGCGCCAGGGCCTGCCAGGGTTCGGCGGGGCGGAACTGCAGGGTGCGCGGGCCGAGCCAGGTCCATGCACCGGGCTGCGGCGGGTCCAACTGCACCAGGCGCTCCGGCGCATCCTCCGGCCCGCCCGCGGCGGGGCCGGCGTCGGCGGGGAACAGCACGGTGACAGCGTCCCAGCGGCGCAGGAAGCGGTCGGGCACCACCTGCGCCCCGTCGGCCCGGCGGAGCTGGTCCAGCACCGGCGGCGCAGACGGCGGCGGCGCCTGCGTCTGCGCCAGGGCGGGGACGAGGGCGGGCGCGGCCAGCAGCAGCAGGGCAAGCAGCAGCGTGGCAAGCAGGGGGCGGGTCATGGCGCGGCATCCTTCGGCGCGAGGCCGACCAGTTCCAGGTAGGTCCGGGCGACATCGGGCGGGGGGCCAGACGGGCGCGGGGCGATGCCGGCCACCGCGGGGCGCAGGACGGCAGGCGGGGCGTCCGGGGGCAGGCGGGCCTCCAGCAGGTAGCGTCCGGCGGGCAGGCGGCGCAGCAGGGCCGTGCCCTCCCCCACCACGGCGCCCGCCGCGGACAGCAGGCGCACCGCCGCCCGGTCGGGATCGGCGCGGACGCCGACGCCGACCTCGCCCGCCCGCGCCAGGTCGAAGGCGAACACCGCCGCGGCGCCGGGCGCGAGGGTGACGGGATCGCCCAGGCCCTCGGCGATGGGCGTCACCGGGTCCGCCGTCAGCTCCAGGGTGCCGGACAGCGGCCCGTCATGCGGGCTGTCCACCCGCAGGATCGCGGGGCCGGGAAGGTAGCGGTCCAGCGCGGCCCCGGCGGGATGCAGCATGGGCGGGGCGTCGCCGAGCTGCAGGATCACCGGCGCCGTCGTGCGGGCGTGCAGCAGCACCGGCCCGTCCGGCGACAGGAGTAGCGCCATCGCCGGGCCGGACAGGGCGGCCAGCGCCGGCACCGCCTGAGGTTGCGGGGCGGCGGGCGGCCAGGCCGGCGTGCCCGGCACGTCCAGCCAGGCCGCGACCGGGCCGGGCTGGTGGGCGACCGTCAGGCGGCCCGGCCCGGGCAGCGCGCCGCCCGCCTGCACCATCCGGCCATCTCCGCCCAGGAACGTCGCCCCGGCCTCCCCGGCCAGGCGCAGCACCGCCCCGGGCGGCGCGTCCACCGCCATGTCGAACGACCCGGCAGCGCCGAAGAAGCGCTTCACGACCATCCCCGGGCGCAGCGGCGGCGCGGCCGGGCCGGGGGTCCAGGCGACGGACACCGGGGCGGGCGCGGCGCCGGTGTTCAGCAGCGTCAGCGCTGTGGCGCCGCCGGGCAGAGAGCGCGCAAGGGTGCCGTCCCCTGCCCAGGCCACCACGCCATCCAGCACGGCGGCGGCACCAGGGGAGAGCACGAGGTCGGTGCGGCGCTCGCCCTCCGGCAGCGTCAGCGGCAGGGCGGAGCGCGGGGGCAGGACGGTTTGCAGCGGCCCCTCCAGCCGGCGGGCGGGCAGCGATGCGAGGTCCAGCGGGGTGACGCGCGGGCGCAATGTGTCGGCGCTGCCGGCATTCCACACCCGGAGCGGCCCGGTGCCGACGGTCAAGGCGCCCCCCGGGGCCAGGCCGACCCCTCCGCCCGCATCCAGCCCGGGCTGGCCCAGGCCGCTGTCGGCACGCCAGACGCGGACCGTGCCGGGGACAGGCGGCGGGCCGGACAGGCGGACGCTGCCGCCCGCGGGGACGGGCAAGGCCAAGGCCTCGTTCGCGGCCATTGTGACAAGGGCGGCGGTGACAGGAGCGGCAGCGGCCGGGGCAGCGGTGCGCGCGACGACCCACAGCGCCGCCTCCTGCGGCACGGCCATCCCATCCTCGGGCGCGGCCAGGGCGTGACCGGGCCAGCCGCCCGCGAGCAGGCCCCTGCCGTCCGGGAGGCCGTCCGGCGCAGACAGGCGCACCGGGGACGGCGCATCCAGGCGGGCGCTGCCGGCGGCGATCGGGGACGCCGTGCCGTCCACCGGGCGCAGCGCCAGCGCGTCCAGCCCGGCCCCCGATGGGTCCAGCGCCGTCACCGCGGCCTGGATCGGCAGCGCGCCGCCGTCCACCGCCCAGACCTGGACGCGCCAGGGGGCCGGGTCGGCATCGGCGGGCACGGCGGCGACAGGGCTGGCGCCTTCGTCCAGCGCCACGGTGTCCCAAGTGTCGCCGCGCTGGCGCTCGATGGTTAGGATCAGCGGCGCGCCGGACTGCGCGGTGGCCAGCAGCAGCGTGCCAGGGGCGGGCTGCGGCACGGCCAGTTGGTGGACACCACCGCCCGCCAGCGTGGCGGTGCGGGACGGGGCCGGGACGGGCGGGCGCGGCTTCGGGAGCGCCAGGGTCAGCTCGACCTTCGGGCCGTCTGCTTCCTTGTCCGCGCTGTCGGAGTCCGCGCTGTCAGAGGCGTCGTCCGATGCGGCTCTGCGGCTGCCGGAATTGCCGCGGCTGTCCGGGGCGGTCTGGGGTGCTGGCTCGCCGTCGCCGCGCGATGGGGCGTCGTCCGTGGCCTCGGCCCCACGCACCGCTGGGGCGGACGTGCCGCTCATGCTCGGCGGCGCGGCGGGCGCGAGGTCCAGGCGGTAGGACCCGGCGGGCAGCAGGCGGGACGCCGCGATGTTCCAGTCCGCCCCGCGCGCGCCGTAGCGCCCGATCTCCGCACCTGAGGCGTCGCGCAGCACCGCCTTGACCGGCAGCGGGCCGAAGCTGGTCAGGCTGACCACCGCCGGCTCCGCCAGCGCGAACGGCACCTGCGCGTCGGGCGCGACCTGACGCGGCACGCCCGGCTGCAGTTCCGCAGTGTCCAGCAGCAGCGTGTAGTCCAGCCGGTCGTTGCGTCCCAGGCTGGCGGCCTCCAGCCGGTACCGCCCGGCCTCCAGCGTGCCGTGGAACGGCGCGGGGCCGAGCAGGCGGGCGACGGGACGCTCCGCGCCGTCCCGCCGCAGGTCTGCGGCCATGCCGCCGCTCAGCGTCAGGGTGGCGTCGGCAGGGCCGCGCAGCGTGAAGGTCCAGGCGTCCGGCGTGCGCGGATCGTCCCGGCCGGCAGGTTCCCGCCAGGTGGCCTGCACCCCGGTCCCCGGCGGCAGGGCGTGCGGGCCGTGGCCGGCGTACTCCGGGGCGGGCAGCACGCGCCGCAGCCGGGCCAGCACGCGGGCGTCCGTCGCCTCGGGCTGCACCAGCAGGCGCAGCCGCCCGGCGGGCAGGTCGCGCTCCCCGGTGTCCAGCGGCCCGGGGGTGGTCAGCGGCCAACCCTCCGGGTCGTCCAGCCGCACGGTGAGGCCGCGTCCGCCCTGGCCCAGCAGCTCCAGCCGGTAGCGCCCGGCCTCCGGCACCTCCAGCGGGATCGCCAGACCTGTGCCGGCGGGCATCGCGGCGCGCAGGACGCCGCCGGGCGCCAGCGCCGGGGCGTCCTGCATCGGGGCCGGCGCGACCCGCACGCCCAGGTGGCCGGCGGAGTCCGTGGCCTCCACCCGCACGCGGTAGCTGCCGGCGCGCAGCCAGCGCTGCAGCAGGGCGTTGCCGCCGGGTCCGTTGGCGTCGGCCTGGTCCAGCGTGGGCGTGAAGGCCGTGCCGATGGCGGCCGAGGTGTGCAGGCGCCCGGTGGTGCCGACCCGATACAGCCCGCCCTCCGGCACCTCCAGCGCAAAGGTGCGGGACGCGCCGCTGTTCAGGTCCAGGAAACGCGGGGCGGCGGGGGTCAGCACGGCCTCGGCAAGGCGCGGGGGCGGGGCGGGAATGGCAGGGCGCTGGACGGGCTGGCGCCAGGACAGGACCACGGTGCGCGGGCGGTCCGGGGCGGGCAGCACCACGTCGCCGGCGCCCTCGGCGTCGGGGGTGAAGGGGATGGCCAGGTCGCCGGCCGCCGGGTCGGCCACGGCCAGGGCGCCGCCCGCGGCCACCTGGACCGGGATGGTCAGCGCCGTGCCCGGCATCTGCGACACCGCCAGCGGCCCCTCCTGCAGCTTGACCGGCACCCGCCGCGTCAGCAGGCCCGCGGACACGCCCGGCCCGCCGTTGGCCATCAGCTCCAGCCGCTCCCCCCACGTCACGGTCCAGATGCCGAGCGGCACGACGGGGTCGGATGGCCAGCGCGGGGCCAGGCCCTGCGCCCCGGGTGCCGCCGCGCCTGGGGCGCCGCCGAACACCAGGTCGGCGACGCCCTGCCGGCCCGCGGGCGGCGAGACCCGATACTCCGTGATCCCGCCCGGCAGCACGGCGCCGCGGGGCGGCACGCGCAGCAGGCCCACGCCGTCGCTGCCGTTGCGAACCGCGATCTCCCCGGTGGCGGTGTTGTCCAGCAGCAGCGTGGTGTCGCCGCGCAGGTTGAACTGGGTACGCCAGGCCAAGCCGGGGCCGACGCGCGGCGCGGTGCTGGCCAGGATGCGCCCATCCTGCGCCCCGCCGCGCTGCAGTAGCAGGGCGGTGGGCGGCACCTCCTCCCCGCCCGCGCCGGGCATGACGGCGGACACCCAATGCCGGCCCGGCTCCTGCAGGCTCGTGTCCCGCGGCGCCTCCTGGGCACGGAGCGCATAGGGCTGGCCCAACGCGCCCGTCACCATGACCAGCGAGCGGCTGCCGCCGGTGCCCAGCGAGGCCGAGGGCGCTCGGCTGTTGGGCGCGATGCCTGCCGTCATGCCGTCCACCCGCAGCGACGCCGCCGCCGCGGAGGGCAGGTCCAGGCGGAACAGGTTGGCGCGCGGCGGGGCGGTGAACGCCTCGCTCCCCAGCGGACCCACGGCGCCGGACGCCCAGCCCTCCGCCAGGCGCGGCGATGCCCCGGACCTGACGTGGAACGGCATGGCGGCGTCGCCGTCCGCCCACGGCTCGGGCGGGCCGCCGTAGGCCACCAGCAGGTAGGTGCCCGGCGCAACCTTGCCGGACAAACTGAGGGCGGTCATGGGATGGCCGCGGACGGGTTCGGCCGTGCTGCGGACAGGCTCCAGCGGCATCAGGTCGCCGTTCTGCCACAGGCGCAGGTCGGCCAGGGCGCGTCCGGCGGCGTCTATCCGTATGTCGCCGCCGGGGCTGGTGGCCAGCCAGTAGGACCGCTGCTGCAGGTCGGACAAGGCGGCGCTGGTGGTCTCGCCGGGGGCGCCGATGGCGGCGGGCGGGGCGGCGTCCCGGAAGGGCATGGCCCGCAGCGCCACGTCTCCGGTGGCGCCGGGGGCGGAGGCGATGCGGAGCTTGTAGGTGCCGGCGTCCAGCAGTGCGTCGGTGCGTCCGTCCTGCACGCCGGGTTCGCCCACGGGGTCGGCGGGGCCGGACATCATGTCCACCAGCTGCAGCGACGCGCCGCTGGCGCTGCGCGCCTGCAAGCTGAACCGTCCGGCGGTGCGGACGTGCAGCAGCGTGCTGCCGGGGGTGGATGCGGGCAGGGCCGCCGCGTCCAGGGCGGCCTCGGCCTGGGGCGGGGTGCCGGACGGGATGGCAGGCGGGACAGGCGGGGCCGCCTGGGCGGGCGGCGGCGCGGACGGCTGGGCGGGTGCCTGCGCCGTCTGGGCCGGCGCGGCCGGGGGGGCGAGTTCGGCCACGCGCGCCGTCATGGCGGCGGACAGGCAGGCGGCCAGGCCGCCCGCGCCGCCCGGCGCCGTGCGGCATTCGGCGTCCCGGGCGCGCAGCCAGGCCGTCTGCGCCGCGCGCAGGCCCGCCGCGTCGGCGCCGGGACGCGCCAGGGCCGCGGCGTAGGCGTCCGCCACGGCGCGGTCCAGTACGCCCAGCGGGGGCCGGGCGCAGATCGCGCGCTCCGCCGGGGTGCTGGCCCTCCTGCAATCAAAGCTCTGCGCGGGGGCAGCCAAGGGCCAGCCGGCGGCAAGCAGCAGGGGGACGACGAACCATGCCCGCATCGCCGCCCGCATCGTCAACGCCCCGCACGCTTGAGTTGCGGAGGCAGGTTGGCATGAACAAGGGCGGCCCGCCATGCCGCCAGGGCCGGCCGGCGCGGTCCAGCGCAAATAATCCTGGACGCAGCCGGGGCCGGGTGCCGCGCGGACGGACCCCATGCCCGCCGGGCTTGTGCCTGTGCCGAACCCCGGTGCCGTTCATCGGAGGACCGGCCTTTGGCCAAGTCAGGACGGGCCGCGCCGCGGCGCGGCTGACCACTTTCCGACCTGTGGCGGCTTGTCGGATGCAGGGCGGATGGCGCTGCGCTTGTCCGCCCTGCCCCGTCCGCAGCCGGGCACGGATCGGACCTTTGGCCGTGGGCATGACGGCGCGGCTGGGGCGTCGGACTGGTTCTGCCGGCGGAGCAGGATGGCGCTCGTGGACCGTGATCCCTCCCCCACGCGCCTTGACCTGCCCAGAGACGGGCTGGCTTCGGGCTTGGTTTGTTGTTGCGGTGCCCGAAGGGCCGGGCCTACGGTCCCTCGCGCTGATCGGGAGGATGCCGTGCTTGCAAGCTGCCGGGGGCTGCTGGCCCTGCTTGCCGTCTGCGCGATGCTTGCGGGCGGGGCCGCCCGCGCCGCCGACCCGCCGCGCATGCAGGTTGACCCGTCCTGGCCCAAGCCGCTGCCGAACAACTGGATCCTCGGCCAGGTCGCGGGCGTCGCCGTGGACGCGCAGGACCACGTCTGGATCATCCAGCGCCCCGGCTCGCTGACACCCGACGAGCGCGGGGCGGCGCTGGTGCCGCCCCGGTCCAAGTGCTGCGTGCCCGCCCCGCCGGTCATCGAGTTCGACCCCGAGGGCAACGTCGTGCAGGCCTGGGGCGGGCCGGGCGGGGGCTACGACTGGTTCGCGAGCGAGCACGGCATCTACGTCGATCCCAAGGGCTTCGTCTGGGTCGGTGGCAACGGCGAGGCGGACGGGCACATCCTGAAGTTCACCCGGGAGGGCCGGTTCCTGCTGCAGATCGGCCGCCCCGCGCGCGGCGCCGCCAGCAACGACACGACGCGCCTGGGCCGTCCCGCCGACACGATGCTCGACCCCGGGACCAACGAGCTGTTCGTCGCCGACGGCTACGGCAACCACCGCGTGATCGTGTTCGACGCCGACACCGGCGCCTACAAGCGGCACTGGGGCGCCTACGGCAAGCCGCCGGCGGACGAGCCTGCCGCGGCCTATGCGCCGGGCGGGCCGCCGTCCCAGCAGTTCGGCAACCCCGTGCACTGCGTCAAGCTGGCGCGGGACGGGCTGGTCTATGTGTGCGACCGGACCAACGACCGCATCCAGGTGTTCCGCCGCGACGGCACCTTCGTGCGCGAGTGGTTCTATGAGACGGCGACGCTGGGCAACGGCAGCGTCTGGGACCTGGCCCTTTCGCCCGACGTGCAGCAGACGTTCCTGTTCAACGCCGACGGGGAGAACAATGAGGTCCGCATCCTCAAGCGCGACGACGGCCTGGTGGTCGGCGCGTTCGGGCGCTCGGGTCGGCAGGCCGGGCAGTTCCATTGGGTCCACAACATCGCCGTGGACCGGGGCGGCAACGTGTTCACGACCGAGGTGGACAACGCCAAGCGCGTGCAGCGCTTCGTGCCCGTGGGCGCCCGGCCCTGATGCCGGGCTGATCGGTGGGCCGCGTCGGGGGGCGGGGCGCCGTCCCGCCCGTCCCTCCGCCCGTCACGCCGCCAGCTCGCGCATCACCCGGATCAGGTCCGACTTGCCCTCGAACCCGATGCCGGGCAGCTCCGGCATGGTCACGCGCCCATCCTCGACCCGCACGCCGTCCGGGAAGCCGCCATAGGGCTGGAACAGGTCCGGGTAGCTCTCGTTGCCGCCCAGCCCCAGCCCGGCCGCGATCATCAGCGACATCTGGTGCCCCCCATGCGGGATGCAGCGCGACGGCGACCAGCCGAACTGGCGCAGCACCTCCAGCGTCCGCAGGTACTCGACCAGCCCGTAGGACAGCGCGCAGTCGAATTGCAGCCAGTCGCGGTCCGGCCGCATCCCGCCGTAGCGCAGCAGGTTGCGCGCGTCCTGGTGGCTGAACAGGTTCTCGCCCGTCGCCATCGCGCCGGGGTAGAACTCGGACAGCGCCGCCTGCAGGGCATAGTCCAACGGGTCGCCCGCCTCCTCGTACCAGAACAGGGGGTAGCCGCGCAGCATCTTCGCATAGGCGATGCCGGTCTCCAGGCCGAAGCGGCCGTTGGCGTCCACGGCGAGCTGCGCCTGGCTGCCGATCTCCGCCAGCACCGCCTCGACGCGGGCGCGGTCCTCCTCGATCGGGGCGCCGCCGATCTTCATCTTGACGACGGTGTAGCCGCGGTCGAGGTAGCCGCGCATCTCGGCCCGCAGCGCACCCAGGTCCTTGCCCGGGTAGTAGTAGCCCCCCGCGGCATAGACGAAGACGCTGGGGTTCGCCTCCCGCCCGTGCCGCTCGGCCAGCAGGCGGAACAGCGGCTTGCCCTCGATCTTCGCCACGGCGTCCCACACCGCCATGTCGAGCGTGCCGACCGCGACCGAGCGCTCGCCATGCCCGCCGGGCTTCTCGTTGCTCATCATGGCGGACCAGACCTTGGCCGGGTCCAGGTTGTCGCGGGCGTCGTCCATCAGGCTCCGGGCGTCCGCGTCAAGGATGCGGCCGGCGAAGCGCTCGCGGATCAGGCCGCCCTGGCCGTAGCGGCCGTTGGAGTTGAAACCGTAGCCGACGACCGGCCTGCCGTCCCGGATGACGTCGGTCACGACGGCCACCAGGCTCGTGGTCATCCTGGTGAAGTCTATGTAGGCGTTGCGTATGGGCGACGAGATCGGCTGGGTGACTTCCCGGACATCAACGATGCGCATGGTCGGTTCTCCTGTGGTCGTTGCAGGTAGGAAGGGACGGGATCGCAGCCTTGGGTTGCGGAGGCTGGACCAGATGAGGCCACCGGCCCGGCGCCTGCCTCCATGCGCGCGGGCAGCGGCGGTAACCTTTGCGTGCCGGCCTGTGGGCAAGGCCGTGTTCCGGCGTTCAACAAGAACGGCATCCTGATCGGCCAGATGCTGCCCGATCCGGAAGGGGGCCGCGACCTGCATTCCATCAGCATGGCCATCAGGCCCGGCACCGACGCCCTCTGCATTGTGACGGACGGCCGTGAGAGCGGACAGGGCGCGGCGGCGTTTCATGCGCAGGTGTTCGCGGAGGCCCTGCCGCTGCATTCGCATCAATGAGCCACACCCACACGGAGACACCCATGAACAGCCCAGGCCACCTCCCGATAACCCGGCGCTCCCTGGTCGCCGGTGCGGCAGCCGCCGCCGCAGTCACAAGAGCAGGGGAAGCCGACGCCCAACCGGCTCCCGTCATCAACTCGGCCGCCAGTTCGGGAACACCTGCAATGTCGCCTGCAATGTCGAGGGTGTCCTTCCATGTGAACGGCCGGGAACGCGCCCTTGAGCTGGACACGCGCACCACGCTGCTGGACACCTTGCGCGAGCACCTGCACCTCACCGGCAGCAAGAAGGGCTGCGACCATGGCCAGTGCGGCGCCTGCACGGTGATGGTGAACGGGCGGCGGGTCTATTCCTGCCTGACCCTGGCCGTGATGCACGAGGGCGACGAGGTCACGACCATCGAGGGGCTGGGCCAGCCCGGCAACCTGCACCCGATGCAGACCGCCTTCGTCAAGCATGACGGATACCAATGCGGCTACTGCACGCCGGGCCAGGTCTGCTCGTCGGTGGCGGCGCTGGAGGAGATCAAGGCCGGCATCCCGAGCTTCGCCGCCGCCGACCTGACCGCGGCGCCCCAGGCCACGCCCGAGGAAGTCCGTGAGCGCATGAGCGGCAACATCTGCCGCTGCGGCGCCTACTCCAACATCATCGACGCGATCACCGAGGTCGCGGGGAGGCAAGCATGAAGCCCTTCACATATGAACGCGCCCGCAGCCCCGCCGAGGCTGCGGCGGCCTCCGCCCGCATGCCCCGCGCCAAGTTCATCGCGGGCGGGACCAACCTGCTCGACCTGATGAAGCTGCAGATCGAGACGCCGGAACACTTGGTTGACGTGAACGGCCTCGGCCTGGACAAGATCGAGCCGACGCCGGCGGGCGGCATGCGCATCGGCGCATCGGTCCGCAACACGGACCTGGCCGCCGACGGGCGCGTGCGGCGGGACTACGGCGTGCTGGCCCGCGCCCTGCTGGCGGGCGCCACGGGGCAGTTGCGGAACAAGGCGACCACGGCCGGCAACCTGCTGCAGCGCACCCGCTGCCCATATTTCTACGACACAGCTCAGCCCTGCAACAAGCGCCAGCCCGGCAGCGGCTGTTCGGCCATCGGCGGCGTCACCCGCAACCTGGCAGTGATCGGAACGAGCGACGCCTGCATCGCCACCCACCCCAGCGACATGGCGGTGGCGATGCGCGCACTCGACGCGGTGGTGGAAACGGTCAAGGCCGACGGCGCGGCCCGGAGCATCCCTATCGCCGAATTCCATCGCCTGCCCGGCGACACGCCGCACATCGAGACGGCGTTGGAGCCGGGCGAGCTGATCACCGCCGTCACGCTCCCCCCGCCCGTCGGCGGGCAGCAGCATTACCGCAAAGTGCGCGACCGCGCTTCCTATGCCTTCGCGCTGGTCTCGGTCGCGGCCGTGGTGCAGCGGGACGGCACCGGACGCGTGGCGCTGGGCGGCATGGCGCACAAGCCCTGGCGCGTGGAGTCAGCCGAAGCCGAGCTGCCGCGCGGGGCCAAGCCCGCCATGGCCGCCATCCTCGATGGTGCGCGGCCGACCCAGGACAATGCGTTCAAGATCACTCTGGCGGAACGGACGCTCGCGTCCATCCTGGCCGAGGCAAGGGGCTGAGCCATGAAGTTCGACACTCCCGCCACCCAGAACCCGATTGACCGGCTCCGCCTGGTCGGCAAGCCGGTGGACCGCATAGACGGCCCCCTCAAGACCACGGGCACTGCGCCCTATGCCTACGAACGGCACGACGTCGCCCCCAATCAGGTATACGGCTTCGTCCTCGGCGCCGGCATCGCCAAGGGACGGATCAACGCGATGGACACTGCCGCTGCGCGCAAGGCGCCCGGGGTGGTGGCCATCGTGACGACGCTGGACATGCCCCGGCTGGAGAAGGGCAAGATGAACGTCGCCTCGCTGTTCGGCGGTCCCGATGTCCAGCACTACCACCAGGCCATCGCGGTGGTGGTGGCCGAGACCTTCGAGCAGGCGCGTGACGCGGCGGCGATGGTCCGGGTGGACTACGCCCGCCAGCCCGGCCGTTTCGACCTCGCGGCCGAGGCCCCGAACGCGAAGCTGGTCCCCGGCGACAGCGGCGAAGGCAGCGGCGCGGCACCGGAGGAGCGTGTCGGCGACTTCGAGGGCGCCTTCGCCGCGGCCCCCGTCAAGCTGGACGAAACCTACGCCACGCCGGACGAGAGCCACGCCGCGATGGAGCCGCACGCGTCCACCGCGTCCTGGGATGGCGGGAAGCTCACGGTCTGGACCTCCAACCAGATGATCGCCTGGGGCAAGCGCGACCTTGCCAAGACGCTCGGCATCGCACCGGAGAACGTCCGGCTGGTCGCGCCCTACGTCGGCGGCGGCTTCGGCGGCAAGCTGTTCCTGCGCGCCGATGCCGTGCTGGCGGCGCTGGGCGCCAAGGCCGCGGGGCGGCCGGTGAAGCTGACGCTCACCCGGCCGCTGGTTGCGAACAACACCACGCACCGGCCTGCCACGATCCAGCGCGTCCGCATCGGCGCGGGACGCGACGGCAGGATCACCGCCATCGCGCATGAAAGCACCTCGGGCAACCTGCCGGACGGCAAGCCCGAAACGGCGGTGTCGCAGACCAAGCTGCTTTATGCCGGCGCGAACCGGCTGGTCGCGATGCGCCTGGCCGAGCTGGACCTGCCCGAAGGCAACTCCATGCGCGCCCCGGGCGAGGCGCCGGGCCTGATGGCGCTGGAGGCCGCAATGGACGAGATGGCGGAAAAACTGGGCATGGACCCGGTCGAGTTCCGCATCCTGAACGACACCCAGGTTGACCCGGAACACCCGGAGCGCCGTTTCTCCCAGCGCCAGCTCGTGCAGTGCCTGCGGACCGGTGCCGACCGCTTTGGCTGGAGCCAGCGCAGCTCCAAGCCCGGCCAGCGCCGGGACGGGCGCTGGCTGGTCGGCATGGGCATGGCGGCGGGCTTCCGCAACAACCTGCTGGTGAAGTCGGGTGCGCGGGTGCGGCTGGACGGGGGCGGCGGCGTGACGGTGGAGACCGACATGACCGACATCGGCACCGGCAGCTACACCATCATCGCCCAGACCGCGGCCGAGATGATGGGCGTGCCGCTGGAAAAGGTGACGGTGCGCCTGGGCGACTCCGACTTCCCGGTCTCCGCGGGATCGGGTGGGCAGTTCGGCGCCAACAATTCCACCGCCGGCGTTTACGCCGCTTGCATGAAGCTGCGCGAGGCAGTGGCCCAGACGCTCGGCTTCAACTCGGCCGAAGCGGAGTTCGTGGACGGCCAGGTCCGCTCCGGCAACCGCAGCGCCCCGCTCGGGCAGGCTGCCGGCGCGGCCGGGCTGGCGGCGGAGGACGCGATCGAATACGGCGACCTTTCCAAGCGCTATCAGCAGTCCACCTTTGCCGGGCACTTCGTGGAGGTGGGCGTGGATGCCGCAACCGGCGAGACCAGGGTGCGGCGGATGCTGGCCGTGTGTGCCGCGGGGCGCATCCTCAACCCCAAGTCGGCGCGCAGCCAGGTGATCGGCGCCATGACGATGGGGGTCGGCGCGGCGCTGACGGAGGCGCTGGAGGTGGACAAGCGCCTGGGCTTCTTCGTCAACCACGACCTGGCGGGCTACGAGGTGCCGGTCCACGCCGACATCCCGCACCAGGAGGTGATCTTCCTTGACGAGGTGGACCCCATCTCCTCGCCGATGAAGGCCAAGGGCGTGGGCGAACTCGGCTTGTGCGGTGTCGGCGGGGCGATTGCCAACGCGATCTACAACGCTACCGGCATCCGCGTGCGTGATTACCCGATCACCCTCGACAAGCTGATCGACCGGCTGCCGGACGTGGCGTGACCGCGCGGGGGAGGAGTTCGGCCTCCCCCCTGTCCGGGTTGACCGGATTTGCCGTCCGGCGTCGTGGCCTCCCAAACTGCCGGCCAAAACCGATGGTGTTCGTTGAACAGGGATGGCAGGGCGGAACGCGGCGGCGCACCGCCTTGCGGAGCGGCGCCCGCGCCGTGCGTCCGGCGGCGGTCCGGTGCGGGACTGGCATTGCTGGCTTGCAGGGCAGGGCCTCTGCACCCGCCTTGAGTCGCGCCCAACGGATGACCATTTCGGGGTCACGGAGCCTGGGTGCGCCGCCTGCTATGGGACGCCTCCGGGCCTGTCGCCTGATTGGAAGGGACATCCCATGGATATCGAGAAACTGACCGAACGCGCCCGCGGCTTCCTGCAAGCGGCGCAGACCATTGCCATACGCGAGTTCAACCAGCGCATCACGCCGGAGCACCTGCTGAAGGCGCTGCTGGACGACGCCGAGGGTGCGGCGTCGGGCCTGATCCGCGCCGCCGGCGGCGACGCCGACGCGGCCAAGCGCGGCGTGGACGCCGAGGTCGCGCGCATCCCCCGCGTACAGGGCAGCGGCGCCGGGCAGCCGCAGGTGTCGCCGGAGCTGGTACGCGTGCTGGACGCGGCGCAGCAAGCCGCAACCAAGGCCGGCGATGAGTATGTGGCGCAGGACCGCCTGCTGCTGGCCCTGGCCGCCAGCGACACCCCCGCCGCCCGCGCGCTACGTGGCGCCAATGCAACGCCGCAGGCGCTGGAGAAGGCGGTCGCCGACCTGCGCAAGGGCCGCAAGGTCGAGAGTCCCAACGCCGAGGCTGGCTTCGACGCGCTCAAGAAGTATGCGCGCGACGTGACGCAGTTGGCCCGCGACGGAAAGCTGGACCCGGTGATCGGGCGCGACGAGGAAATTCGCCGCACCATCCAGATCCTCGCCCGCCGCACCAAGAACAACCCCGTGCTGATCGGCGAACCCGGCGTCGGCAAGACCGCCATCGTCGAAGGGCTGGCGCTCCGCATCGTGAATGGCGACGTGCCGGAGAGCCTGCGCAACAAGCGCGTGATGGCGCTCGACCTGGGCGCGCTGGTGGCTGGCGCGAAGTTCCGCGGCGAGTTCGAGGAGCGGCTGAAGGCCGTGCTGAAGGAGATCGAGTCCGCGCAGGGCGAGATCATCCTGTTCATTGACGAGATGCACACCCTGGTCGGCGCGGGCAAGGCAGACGGCGCGATGGACGCCAGCAACCTGCTGAAGCCCGAGCTGGCCCGCGGCGCCCTGCACTGCGTCGGGGCCACCACCCTGGATGAATACCGCAAGCACATTGAGAAGGACGCCGCCTTGGCCCGGCGTTTCCAGTCGGTGTTCGTCGGCGAGCCGTCGGTGGAGGACACCGTCAGCATCCTGCGCGGCATCAAGGACAAGTACGAGCTGCACCACGGCGTCCGCATCACCGATGGCGCGCTGGTGGCTGCGGCCAGCCTGAGCAACCGCTACATCACCGACCGCTTCCTGCCGGACAAGGCGATTGACCTGATCGACGAGGCCGCAAGCCGCCTGCGCATGGCGGTGGACAGCAAGCCCGAGGCGCTGGACGAGTTGGACCGGCGCCTGATGCAGCTCCGCATCGAGCGCGAGGCGCTCCGCAAGGAGCCGGACGCGGCCAGCCATGAACGGCTGGAGCGGCTGGAGAAGGAGATTGCCGACCTCGGCGAGCGGTCGGACGCGATGACGGGAGCGTGGCGGGCGGAGAAGGAGCGGCTGACCGACACGCAGAAGCTGAAGGAGCGTCTGGACCAGGCGAGGGGCGAGATCGAGATCGCGCAGCGCCGGGGGGACCTGGCGCGGGCGTCCGAGCTGATCTACGGCACGGTGCCGGACCTGGAGCGGCAGATCGCCGCCGGCCAGGACGGCGGCGCCGCCGGCGCGCTGGTCAACGAGGCCGTGACCGAGGACCAGATCGCCGGGGTCGTGTCGCGCTGGACCGGGGTGCCGGTGGAGCGGATGCTGGAGGGCGAGCGCTCCAAGCTGCTGCGCATGGAGGACGCGCTGCGCAAGCGCGTCGTCGGGCAGGAGGACGCGTTGCGCCACGTCGCCAACGCGGTGCGCCGGGCGCGAGCCGGCTTGCAGGACCCGAACCGTCCCATCGGCAGCTTCTTGTTCCTTGGCCCGACCGGCGTGGGCAAGACGGAGCTGACGAAGGCGCTGGCCGAGTTCCTGTTCGACGATGACCGCGCCATGGTCCGCATAGACATGAGCGAATTCATGGAGAAGCACGCGGTCAGCCGGCTGATCGGCGCGCCGCCGGGCTATGTCGGGTATGACGAGGGCGGCGTGCTGACGGAGGCGGTGCGGCGGCGTCCGTATCAGGTGCTGCTGTTCGACGAAGTGGAGAAGGCGCACGAGGACGTCTTCAACATCCTGCTGCAGGTCTTGGATGACGGGCGGCTGACGGACGGGCAGGGGCGGACGGTGGACTTCCGCAACACCATCATCGTGCTGACCAGCAACCTGGGCAGCGACGTGCTGGCGTCCCAGCCGGATGGCGACATCTCGGAACTGGCGCAGGCGCAGGTGATGCGGGTGGTGCGCGACCACTTCCGTCCGGAGTTCCTGAACCGGCTGGATGAGATCGTGCTGTTCCGGCGCCTGCAGCGGTCGGACATGGCCGTCATCGTGGACATCCAGTTGGCCCGGCTGCGGGCCATGCTGGCGGATCGCAAGATCACGCTGGCGCTGGATGCCCGCGCGATGGAGTGGCTGGCGGCGGAGGGCTACGACCCGGTTTATGGGGCGCGCCCGCTGAAGCGGGTGATCCAGCGCAGCTTGCAGAACCCGTTGGCCGGGCTGCTGCTGGAAGGGTCGGTCCGGGACGGCGAGACGGTGCAGGTGTCCGCCAGCCGGGACGGGCTGCTGCTGAACGAGGCGGTGGCGGACGCCGCCTAATCGGCTGGACAGCCCCGGACGCCGATGCGCCCGGGGCAACCCTTTCCAGCTTTGTATGCGTCCTGAGCATAGCTGGGCTGATTGGGCCCGCCCTGCCTGGAACTGAAGGCCGGGTGGCCGAGTGAGCGTCCTAGTGCATTGTTTTTAGGCGTTTGCTGCGGGAGTGACACGGAACTGCCTTCCGGTTGACATGGGGCAGTGCGGGGCCTAGATAACGCCTCACCGGACACGACGCGTTCGGCAGAGATTGGTGGCCCGGTTAGCCGGCCCACCCAGTTCATTGACAATTGCATCGGTTATGGAAGGGATATGTTGGCGGCGTCCCATGTC
>CAXUHB010000054.1:0-20681 GCA_964250755.1 uncultured Acetobacteraceae bacterium
GCTGCAGCCCTCATGAACCTCAAACTGAAGCTGAAACTTTGTCCCTAGACCCTAAGAGAGTTCACTGCCAACTGACGCCTGCTTGCTGAGGTCATGTTTAGACTCTCTTGGCTGAAAGAGTTTGATCTAGACCCTGGTATATAAACTACATTGCGGCCTTGAAGCTGTGCGACAAGAGCATGAACTAGCGCCGACTTACCCGACCCGTTGCCTCCAACAATAAATATTGGCTGACCAGTCGTAACAGGCATCACTACATTCTGAGTGTCTCTCAGTAACGTGAGCGTTCCTATATCGATCGAGTCTGTCATTCAGTTGAGAACTTCCAAAAGAGGTGACGTGGCTATATTGCAGCTTTGTGTCAATTCAAGTCAACACCGAACAGCACCCCGTCAATCCCGTCCAGCACCTTCATGCCCATGGCGTCCCGGGTCTCCACTGTGCCGCTGCCCATGTGCGGGAGGAGGACAACGTTCTCCAGGGCGAGCAGGCCGGGGTTCACGGTGGGTTCGCCGTCGTAAACGTCCAGGCCGGCGGCGGCGAGGTGGCCGGATGTTAGGGCGGCGATCAGGGCGGTGTCGTCCACCAGGGTGCCGCGGGCGGTGTTGGCGATGATGGCGCCGCGGGGGAGTTGGGCGATGCGGGGGGCGTTCAGCCAGTGGCGGGTTGCCGGGCCGCCGGGGGCGTGGAGGGAGAGGACGTCGCAGAGGGGGAGGAAGGTGTCGTCGGTGGGGTGGAACTGGGCGCCGGCCTCCTGGTCCGGGGGAAGCTGAGTGCGGTTGCGGTAGTGGACGGCCATGCCGAAGCCGCGGGCCATGCGGGCGAGTTCGCGGCCGATGCGGCCCATGCCCATAATACCGAGGCGGCGGCCGCTGACGCCGGTGCCCATCATCTGGGTGGGGGTCCAGCCGGTCCAGCCGCCGGCGCGGAGGAGGCGCTCGCCCTCCCCGGCGCGGCGGGCGGCGGCGAGGATGAGGAGCATGGCGAGTTCGGCGGTGGCGACGCTGAGGACGTCGGGGGTGTTGACGACGGGGATGCCCCGGGCTGCGGCGGCTTCGAGGTTGATGTGGTCGGTGCCGACGCTGAAGGTGCCTATGACGCGGATCGTGTTGGGGAGGGATTGGATCAGGAGGGCATCGAGGCGTTCCGCCGGGCAGCATAGGAGGGCGTCGGCGCCTTGGGATTTGGCGAGGATTTCTTGTGGGGTGGTGGGATGGTCGTCGGGGTTCAGGCGGGTTTCGTAGTGTTGGGTGGCTCGGGCTTCGACGGCGGGGGGGAGGCGGCGGGTTATGTAGAGGGTGGGTTTGGGCATGGGGTGGGGGTGTCCGGGGGTGGGTTGGGGTGGCGCTGGATTGGCACGTCGCTTTGCGGCTCGCAATGACGGGTGGGGAGTGGAGGAACTGGGTTGGCCGCCTTGGCAGGGCTGCGGTCGGTGTCCGATTTGGACGGGGTGGTGCTTGCGGCTTCCCTCATCCTAACCCTCTCCCGGAGGGAGAGGGGACTGGGGTGGTTCTTTTGGCGCGGGGGGTGCCTGAGGGGTGGGCTTGGAAGAGTTAGGTCCAGAGGGGGTCTATGGGGGGGTGGTTGGCGGTGACAGCGGCGATGTTGTCCAGGGCGCGGAAGCCCATGGCGTTACGGGTTTCCAGGGTGGCGCTGCCCATGTGCGGGGTGAGGAAGACGTTGGGGAGGGCGGAGAGGCGCTGGTCGAAGTCGGGTTCGCGGCGGAAGACGTCGAGGCCGGCGGCGGCGAGGTGGCCGGAGGTCAGGGCTTCCAGCAGGGCGTCTTCGTCCACCAGGGTGCCTCGGGCGGCGTTGACCAGGATGGCGCCTTTGGGGAGGAGGGCCAGGGTTTCCCGGTTCATCAGCTTGTCGGTGGCGGCTCCGCCGGGGGCGTGGAGGGAAAGGAGCTGGCTGCGGGGGAGCAGGTCGTGGAGGGTGGGGACCCATTCGGCGCCGGCTTCCAACTCCGGGGCGGCGCGGGCGGTGTCGGTGTAGAGGACGCGCATGTTGAAGCCCTGCGCGCGCCGGGCCATGGCGCGGCCGATGCGGCCGAAGCCTATGATGCCGAGCGTCTTGTTGCTGGCCTGGGTGCCGAGCATGTCGCTCATGCCGAAGGCGCGGCGCCAGCCGTCCTGCATGATGGCGTTGTATTCCTTGGCGCGGCGGCAGGCGCAGAGCAGCAGCATGAAGGCGAGGTCGGCGGTGCAGTCGGTCAGGACCTCGGGCGTGTTGGTGACGACCAGGCCGCGGGCCTTCGCGGCGGGCACGTCTATGTGGTCGAAGCCGACGCTGCAGGTGGCGGCGACGCGGACGCTGGGGGGCAGGCGGGCGATCAGGGCGGCGTCGAGCTTGAGGTTGCTGCTGAAGAACAGGGCCTCGGCTTGGTGTTCGGTCAGGCGGGTGATGACTTCGTCGGCGGAGAGGTTGCGGTCGTCGGAGAGGTCGGCGTCGAAGTCGGCGCGGGCGCGGTCGGTGACGGCTTGGGGGACAGGGCGCGAGACGAGGATGCGGGGCTTGGGCATGTGACGGGGCCTCCCAGGGCGGTGTTGGGGCATCTTGGCCGGGGTTGCGGCGGGGCGGAAGGGGCGGCACGGTGCGGGGATGGACGTGCGCTTGGCGGTGGATATCGGCGGAACCTTCACGGATGTGGCGCTGGAGCGCCCTGGGGGGCGGCTGACGGCGAAGGTGCTGACGACCTCGGCGGCGCCGGAACGGGGGGTGCTGGAGGGGGTGGCGGCGATCCTGCGCGGGGCCGGGCTGCGGGCGGCGGACGTGGCGCTGATGGTGCATGGGACGACGCTGGCGACCAATGCGGTGATCGAGCGCAAGGGCGCGCGGACGGCGCTGGTGACGACCCAGGGGCACCGGGACGTGCTGGCGATGCGGAACGAGAGCCGGTACGACCAGTATGACCTGAACATCGCGTTGCCGGAGCCGCTGGTGCCGCGGCACCTGCGGCTGACGGTGCCGGAGCGGCTGGACAACGAGGGTGGGGTGCTGCTGCCGCTGGACGAGGCGGCGGTGCGGGCGCTGGGGCCGGTGCTGCGGGCCGAGGGGGTGGAGAGCGTCGCGGTCGGGTTCCTGCACAGCTTCGTCAACCCGGCGCATGAGCGGCGGGTGCGGGAGATACTGGGCGAGGTGGCGCCGGGGGTGCCGGTGTCGTTGTCGTGCGAGGTCAGCCCGGAGATGCGGGAGTGGGAGCGGTTCAGCACGACGGCGGCGAACGCTTATGTGCAGCCGTTGATCGCCGGGTATCTGCGGCGGCTGGAAGCGGGGCTGCGGGAGATGGGGCTGCAGGCGCCGCTGTTCCTGATGCTGTCGGGCGGGGGGCTGACGGGGATCGAGCAGGCGTGCCGGTTTCCGATCCGGCTGGTGGAGTCGGGGCCGGCGGGGGGCGCCATCTTTGCGGCGAGCATCGCCCGGGCCTGCGGGTTGGAGCAGGTGCTGAGCTTCGACATGGGGGGGACGACGGCGAAGGTCTGCTTGATTGACGGGTATGCGCCTCAGGCGTCGCGGACGTTCGAGGTCGCGCGGATCGGGCGGTTCAAGCGGGGGTCGGGGTTGCCGCTGCGGATACCTGTCATCGAGATGGTGGAGATCGGGGCGGGGGGCGGGAGCCTGGCAGGGGTCGATGGGCTGGGGCGGATACAGGTGGGGCCGGAGAGCGCGGGGGCGGAGCCGGGGCCGGCCTGTTATGGGCGCGGCGGGGCAGCGCCGGCGGTGACGGACGCGAACCTGGTGCTGGGGCGGTATGACCCGGCGGGGTTCGCGGGGGGGACGATGGCGCTGGATGCCGGGTTGGCGGAGGCGGCACTGGTGGGGCGGGTCGGGGCGCCGCTGGGGCTGGATGCCGGGTTGGCGGCGCTGGGGGTGGTGGAGACGGTGGACGAGGCGATGGCGAATGCCGCGCGGGTCCATGCGGTCGAGAGCGGGAAGACGTTGGCGGGGCGGACGCTGATCGCGTTTGGCGGGGGCGGGCCGGTCCATGCGTGCCGGGTGGCGGAGAAGGTGGGGATCGGCCGGGTGCTGGTGCCGAGCGGGGCCGGGGTGGGGAGCGCCATCGGGTTCCTGCGGGCGCCGGTGGGGTATGAGGTGGTTCGCAGCCTGTATGCTCGGCTGGGGAGCCTGGACGTGGCGGCGGCGGATGCGTTGCTGGCGGAGATGGAGCAGGAGGCTGCGGCGGTTGTGGCCGCGGGGGCGCTGGGGGCGCCGACGCGGCGGAGCCGGACGGCCTACATGCGCTACGTCGGGCAGGGGCATGAGATACCGGTGGCGCTGGGGGCGGTCGGGATCGGGGACCCTGCGGCGCTGCGGGCGGCGTTCGACCGGGAGTATGCGCGCATCTTCGACCGTCCGGTGCCGGGGTCGGATGTGGAGGTGATGAGCTACGCGGTGACCGTTGCGACCCTCCCTGCCCTGCTGCCGGATGCGGTGGCTCCGGCGGCGGTCGCGGGTGCGGCGCGGAGCCAGCGGGTGCGGGACACGGCGACGGGGGTGGTGTCGGCTTGGACCGTGCGGGACCGGGTGGCTCTGGCGGCGGGGGCGGTGGTGGCTGGGCCGGCCATCGTGGCGGAGGATGAGACCAGCACGTTGGTGGGGCCGGGGTGGACGGCGACGGTGGACGCCCGGGGCTACCTGGACCTTCGGAGGGACGCATGAACGACGCGGTTGGGAATAGCGGGGCGGACGATGCGGCGGGCGGCGGGGCGCTGGGGGCCATTGCGGACATTCAGCGCGGGGTGATGTGGAACCGGCTGCTGGCGGTGGTGGAGGAGCAGGCGCAGACGATGATCCGGACGGCGTTCAGCACGACGGTGCGGGAGGCTGGGGACTTGTCTGCCGGGGTGTTCGACCTGCACGGGCGGATGCTGGCGCAGGCGGTGACGGGGACTCCGGGGCATGTGAACAGCATGATGGAGTCGGTCGGGCATTTCCTGCGGAAGTTCCCGGCGGAGACGATGCGGGCGGGGGATCACCTGATCACCAACGATCCCTGGTTGGGGACGGGGCACCTGCATGACCTGACGGTGGTGACGCCGGCGTTCCATGGGGGGCGGCTGGTGGCGCTGTTCGCCAACACGGCGCACGTGATTGACGTGGGCGGGCGGGGGATGGGGGCGGACGCGCACAGCGTTTACGAGGAGGGGCTGTACATCCCCATCGTGAAGTGCTTCGAGGCGGGTGTGCCGAACGCAACGTTCTTCGACTTCCTGCGGATGGGGACGCGGCTGCCGGTGGAGCTGGAGGGGGACGTTTACTCCTTGTGCGCGTGCAACGACGCGGGGGCGCGGCGGCTGGCGGAGATGATGGGGGAGTTCGGGCTGGCGGATTTGGAGGCGCTGGCCGGGTTCATCCTGGAGAGCAGCCGGCGGGCGACGCTGGCGGAGATTGCGAAGCTGCCGGCGGGGACGCACAGCGCCGAGATTTGGTCGGACGGGTATGAGGGGCCGGTGCGGCTGGCGGCTTGCATGACCATCGGGGCGGATGGGATTGCGGTGGACTTCGGTGGGACTTCGGGGTTGTCGGGGCGGGGGATCAACGTGCCGGCGGCCTATACCCGGGCCTACAGCGCGTTTGGGATCAAGTGCGTGGTGGCGCCGGAGATCCCCAACAACACGGCGTCGCTGGAGCCGTTCCGGTTCAGCATTCCCGAGGGGTGCATCCTGAATGCGCCGCGGCCGGCGGCGGTGGCGGTGCGGCATGTGGTGGGGCAGTTGCTGCCGGACCTGATGATGGGCTGCCTGCATGGGGCGGTGCCGGGGCGGGTGACGGCGGAGGGGTCGTCATGCCTGTGGAACCCTCCGCTACGCGGGGGGCCGGGGGTGAGTGGGCAGGGGTCGCCGTTGCGGGACTTCGAGGTGATCACGTTCAACTCGGGGGGGACCGGGGCGCGGGCGGGGCGGGATGGGCTGGACGGGACGGCGTTTCCGAGCGGGGTGCGGACGATGCCGGTGGAGGCGACGGAGAACGTGGCGCCGGTGGTGTTCTGGCGGAAGGAGCTGCGTCCGGACAGCGCCGGGCTGGGGCGGATGCGGGGCGGGTTCGGGCAGGTGATGGAGATCGGGGCGAAGGGGGATGCGGAGTTTGCATGCAACGCGGTGTTCGACCGGGTGCAGCACGCTCCGCGGGGGCGGGATGGCGGGGGGGATGGGGCGGCGGGGGTGGTAAGGTTGCGGAGCGGGGGGGTGCTGCGGACGAAGGGGTATCAGGTGGTGCCGGCGGGGGACCGGCTGGTGCTGGAACTGCCTGGCGGGGGTGGGGTGGGGTTGGATGCGGAGCGGGATGCGGGGGCGCGGGCGCGGGATGTGCGGGATGGGTTGGTGACGGCTCGTCTATTTGACAGCACGGGGGAGAGCTAGAGCGGTGGGCCGTTCGGTGTCGGGTGGCCGCGCGGTGTCCTGTGCGGTCCAGGCTTGGCCCGTGCGGCCTCCCTCACCCCGGCCCTCTCCCGGAGGGAGAGGGGGCAGGCAGCGCTTCCTCTTCCAACATAAATCATTGAGGGCCCTATGCTTCGCTGCGACCTGATCATTCGTGACGCGACGATCCTGGACGGGACCGGGGGACCGCGGCGACGAGGGGATGTGGGAGTAACGGGGGACCGGATCAGCCATGTGGGAGACCTGGGCATGGCTAGTGCGGAGCGGGAGGTTTTGGCGGGAGGGATGGCGGTGGCGCCGGGGTTCATTGATGCGCACACGCATGATGACCGGGCGGTGCTGTGCGGTCCCGCGTGCATGACGTGCAAGATGAGCCAGGGGGTGACGACGGTCGTCGTGGGGAACTGCGGGATCAGCTTGTCGCCGGTGCGGATGGGCGCGCGTCCGGTGCCGCCGTTGGATCTGCTGGGGGATGAGAGCTGGTGGACGTTCGGCAGCTTCGGCGAGTATGCCGACCGGCTGGCGCGCGATCCCAGCCCGGTGAACACCTATGCGCTGATCGGGCACATGTCGTTGCGTGTGGAGGCGCTGGACGGGGACACCGGACGGACCGCCACGGACCGGGAGGCCGAGCGGATGCGGGCGCGGCTGGCGGAGTGCCTGGCGGAGGGGGCGTCCGGGTTCTCGACCGGGTTGTACTATCCGCCGAATGCGGCGGCGACCACGGACGAGGTGATCGCGGTGGCGGAGGCGCTGCGGGCGGCGGGGGGCATCTATGTCACGCACATGCGGGATGAGGGCGCGGGGGTGCTGGACAGCATCGAGGAGGCGCTGCGGATCGGGCGGGGCACGGGGTCGCCGGTGGTGATCAGCCACCACAAGTGCGCGGGGCCGCAGAACTACGGGCGGTCGGCGGAGACCTTGCCGGCGATGGAGCGCGGGGCACGGGAGCAGGCGGTGCATTTCGACGTGTATCCCTACGCCGCCAGCAGCACCGTGCTGATGCCAGCCAAGCTGGTGGAGGGCGTGGCGGTTCAGGTCACCTGGTCGGTGCCGCATCCGGAGATGACGGGGCGGATGCTGGCGGACGTTGCGGCGGAGTGGGGCGTCGGGGAGCGGGACGCGGCGGAGCGGCTGCTGCCGGCGGGCTGCATCATGTTCCAGATGCAGGAGGCGGACGTGCAGCGCATCCTGGCGCATCCGCTGAGCATGGTGGGCAGCGACGGGCTGCCGCATGACGCCTTCCCGCATCCGCGGCTGTGGGGGACGTTTCCGCGGGTGCTGGGGCACTACGCCCGGGACCTCGGGCTGTTCAGCCTGGAGGCGGCTGTGCACAAGATGACGGGGCGCACCGCCGGGGTGTTCGGGATGCGGGACCGGGGAGTGATCCGGGCCGGGGCCTTTGCCGACCTTGTGCTGTTCGACCCGGCAACGGTGCGGGACGCGGCGGACTTCAAGGACCCGGCCAGGCCGGCGGAGGGCATCTTGGAGACTTGGGTGAACGGCCAGTCAGCCTACCGGCCGGAGGCCGGCGCGACGGAGGCGCGGGCGGGGCGGCTCGTGACGCGGCAGGCGTAGTGTGGCGTTGACGACACTTGACCTTATTTGGGTGTGACATGTGTGCATCGTATGTTGTCGGGTGTCGCTGAAACGGCGATAATGGCGGCGTTCGGTGCCGCCGAGCGCCGCACTCCCCGACAAAAGAGCAACAGATGACCCTCCGCACCCTGATCCTCGCAGCTTCCGCGCTTGCCTTGACGGCTGGCGTGGCCTCCACCAGCGCCGATGCCGCGCCCCGGCACTCGCGCGCCCATGCAGCCCGGCACATGGCGCACAAGCCGATGAGCGCTGCCGCCATGCGGCGGGGCGGCGCGATGCGCGGCCGGGACGGCGAGAGCGCGTCCGTTGACCAGTTGAACGCACAGAGCCTGGCCGCCGCCCGCGGCGGCGCCGCGCCTGCGCCGGCCGCGCAGTAACGGCACCCGGCGGGAGGTTACCGGCGGCGCGGACCTGACCCGCGCCGCCACGCCTTTCAAGCAACGGCTCGGCGTGCTGCGCTGAGCCATGCCGCCGAACCTGCTTGCCTTCGTGCTGTTCGCCGTTGCGGCGTCGGCGACGCCGGGGCCGAACAATGCGCTGTTGGCGGCGTCCGGGGCGGCGAATGGCGTCCGCAGGACCATGCCGATGGCGGTCGGCATCGCCGCTGGGTTCGGTACGATGGTGGCGCTGGTCGGGCTTGGGCTGGCCGGTCCGCTTGCCGCCAACCCGGCGCTGCACGCGGCGCTCCGCTGGGTTGGGGGCGCCTGGATGTTATGGCTCGCCCTGGGCATCGCACGCAGCGCCGTCGCCACCCAGGCGGAGCCGAAGCCGCCGATGAGCTTCCTGGCCGGCGCGCTATTCCAGTGGGTGAACCCGAAGGCGTGGGTTCTGGCAGTCGCAGCGACCACCACCTACACCTCCCTGACCGAGCCGATGGTGCCGCAAGTCCTGGTGCTGGCCGGGGTGTTCGCGCTGGTTGGCCTGCCGACGTCCCTGCTGTGGTCGTTGATCGGGGCGGGTGCGGCGCGCGTCCTGCAAACGCCGCGGCAGTTGCGGGCCTTCAACCTGGCAATGGCCGCACTGCTCGCCCTGTCCATCCTGCCGTTGCTGGCCTGAAGAGGAGCTGCCCCGATGCTGTTCGACTTCGCCGCGCTGACGCCGAACGACTGCTACAAGCTGCTGGTGGCCACCGTCACGCCGCGGCCGATTGCCTGGGTGGTGACGCAGGATGCAGAGGGACGGTTGAACGCTGCGCCGTATTCGTTCTTCAACGTGATGTCGGGCGACCCGCCGGTGGTGGTGTTCGGGATTGGCGGGCGGGAGCCGGGGGACGCCAAGGACACGGGGAACAACATACGGCGGACCGGACAGTTCGTGGTGAACCTGGTGGACGAGGCGACGGCTGATGCGATGAACGTGACGGCGATAGACTTCCCGCATGGGGTGGACGAGATCGCAGAGGCCGGGCTGACGACCTTGCCGAGCGTGCGGGTGGCGCCGCCGCGGATTGCGGAAAGCCCCGTGGCGCTGGAGTGCGAGCGGATGATGGGCATCGAGATCGGCAGCGGGCGGACGCTGGTGCTGGGGCGGGTGCTGGCGATGCACGTGCGGGACGACGCGGTGCTGGACCGGGAGCGATGCTACATAGACACCCCGAAGCTGCGGCTGATCGGGCGCATGCACGGGGCCGGCTGGTATGTGCGGACGTCGGACTTGTTCGAGGTCAGGCGCATCCCGCTGGGAGTCCATATCCCGTCCGGCGACCGCAAGACCTGAGCCGTGCTGCTTCTGCGCCCGCTGCGTCACCGGCCCGTGGCGCTGCTGTGGGGCGGGCTGGCGCTGTCCGCCATTGGGGACCAGGCCTACAACGTGGCGTTCGCGTGGATTGCGACGGAGGCGTTCGGCGCGCAGGCGGGGTTCCTGGTGGCGCTGGGACCGTTGGCGAGCCTGGTGACGCTGGCGTTCGCAGGGCGGGTTGCGGATGGAGTGCCGCCGGGTCGGGCGATGGTGGCGGCGGACTTGGTGCGCGCAGCGGCGCTGATCGTTGTCGTTGCGGCCTGGACCGGGTCCGGGCATCCGCCGGCGGCGGCGCTGGTCATGGCGGTGGTCGTGCTGGCTGCGGGGCTGGCGGTGTTCCGCCCGGCGCTGCAGGCGGTGCTGCCGCCGCTGCTGCCCGACCTGTCCCTGCTGCCGGCGGCCAACGCCTTGCTGGACAGCACCGAGCGGCTGGCGCGGCTGATCGGCCCGGCGCTAGCCGGGCTGCTGGCGGCGGCACTGCCGCTTCATGCGCTGCTGAGCCTGGACGCCGCGACCTTCCTGGCGTCGGCGGCGGCGATCTGGGTGGTTGGGTGGCGCCATGCCGTTCCACCGGTCGCCGGGGCTGCAAGCAGGTCTGGGATGGGTGGAACCCTGGAGGGCATCGTCCAAGGCGTGCGAGCCACGCGCCGGCATCCCGTGCTGGGGTATGTTCTGGCGACCACGGGGCTGCTGAACGGGGCGTGGTATGCCGCCTACTTCCTGCTGCTGCCGCTGGCGACGCAGCGGGCGGGGCTGCCGCTGGGAGCGTACGGGCTGGTGATCTCGGCCTATGGATGCAGCAACCTGGTGGCCAACCTGGTCATCGGCAGCCGGCCGATGACGGTGCGGCCGGGCCGGATGATATTCTCGGGCAACGTCTGCCTTGGGCTGGGCATGCTGGGGTTGGGCGTTGCGGCGGCGCTGCCGGCGGGCTGGCTGCTGCCGGTGGCGATGGCGTCGTCCGGGCTGGCGGCGGTGGGCGGGCCGATGCAGGACATCACGACGGCGGTGCTCCGGCAGACCGCCCTGCCCCGGGCCGACGTGCCGGCGGGGACGCGGGCGTACATGTTCGGGAGCCAGGCGGGACTGCTGGCTGCGCTGGCGGCCGCGCCCGCGCTGCTGGCGGTGGCACCGCTGGCTGGGGTGATCGGGCTGTGCGGGGCGGCGATCCTGGGGATCGGGGTGGTTGGGTTGGCGCGGTTCGGGGGCGAGGCGGAGGGGGTGCGGGGTGGTCCCGGTTGATGGCAGGTGCTGCTTGCGGTGTTGGGTGGTTTGCCGGGGACGGGTCCGCATGCATCTGCCGCGGCGATCCAGGGGCCGCCAGCATGGCCCCTGCGGCCCCTGGATTGCGCCGGGGCCAGGGCGCCTCGTGATGACGTGCAAGGGTCGAAGCAAAGGGTGGCCCGCATAAGTCAGCGCCTATGCGGCCCCGCACCGTGCCCCCGCTTGTGCGCGGCCAGCGCCGCGAGCCGCTGGTTGCGCCACCCGGTGCGGGCGGCCAGGTGGACCGGGTCGGGCGGGTGGGGCCACGCCGCTGCGATCCGCGCCCCGGCCTCGGCGCCGAACACCCCAGGCCCGGGCGGGTCCGCCGCGATCCGCGCATAGAACCCGGTGTAGCGCGCGAGGTAGTCGGCCATGCCGCCCGGCGCGTTCAGCTCGATGGTGGCGAACGGCCCCAGGAAGGACCAGCGCAGGCCCAACCCGTCGGACACCGTGCGGTCCAGGTCCTCCGGCGACATCACGCCATCCGCCACCAGCCGGAACGCTTCGGCCAGCAGCGCGCCTTGCAGGCGGTTGAGCACGAAGCCTTCGGTCTCCCGCAGCACTCTTACAGGCACCTGCCCGGCGGCGCGATAGACGGCGGCGGCCCGGTCCAGCGCAGCCGGCTCCGTCCACGGTGCGCCGCAGACCTCCACAAGGGGGATCAGGTGCGGCGGGTTTACGGGATGCCCGACCAGGCAGCGCCCGCGGCCCGCCAGGCCCTCCGTAAAGGCTGAGGCGACGATGGCGGAGGTGGACGATGCCAGCACCACGCCCGGCGCCGCCAGCCGGTCCATCTCTGCGAACAACGCCTGCTTGGCGGCCAGGGTCTCCGGCCCGGACTCCTGCACGAACGTCGCGCCGTCCAAGGCGCCGGCCAGGTCGGGATGAGCGGTGAGCGGTCCCGGCGTGCCGTCCGCCAGGCCGTGCTGGCGCAGCATGTCCAGTTCGGCCCGGATCAGGTCCGGCGCAGCGTCCAGCGCCGGGCCATGCGGGTCGTGCAGCCGCACCGCCCAGCCCGACCGGGCGAACACCGCTGCCCAAGCCCGCCCGATCAGCCCGGCCCCCACCAGCGCAACCGTTTCCATCCCCTGCCTCCCCTGTTTTGCCCGGCACCCTACGGCACGGCCGGGTGGAACCAAAGCCGGCCTGCGCGCATAAGGTCGGCGGGCGCACCTTTGCAGGACCCCTGATGGCCGATGATCCCTACAAGACGCTCGGCGTCGCCCGTGACGCGACCGAGCAGCAAATCCGCAAGGCCTACCTCAAGCTGGCCAAGACGACGCACCCGGACCTGAACCCGGGAGACACCAAGGCGGAGGAGCGGTTCAAGGCGGTCAACGCCGCGCACGACCTGCTGCAGGATGCAGGGCAGCGCGCCCGCTACGACCGCGGCGAGATTGACGAGTCCGGCCAGCCCCGCCCGCCCCCGGGGCCGCCGCCCGGCGCCCGGCGCTACCGCGACCACGCGGACGGTGCGGCGGGCGCGCGCTACAGCGCCGGGTTCGGCGGGGACGCCGACGACCTGGGCGACATCCTGTCCGGCCTGTTCGGCGCGCGGGGCCGGGCCGGCGCGGGGCCGCGCGGCGGGGCGGACCGGCGCTACTCGCTTGCTGTACCGTTCCTGGATGCGGTGCGCGGCACCACCCAGCGCCTGTCCTTGCCAGAAGGCGGCAGCCTGGACGTGCGCATCCCTGCCGGGCTGGACAGCGGCCAGGTGCTGCGCCTGCGCGGCAAGGGCGCCCCGGGCGATCCGCCTGGCGACGCGCTGATCGAGGTTGAGGTCGGCCCGCACCCGCTGTTTCGGCGGGAAGGGCGCGACATCCACTTGGACCTGCCGGTGACGGTGGCGGAAGCGGTGCTGGGCGGCCGGATCACGGTCCCGACCGTGGACGGCCCGGTCAGCATGGCGGTGCCCCCCGGGTCCAGCACCGGCACGCGGCTGCGGCTGCGCGGGCGGGGCGTGCCGGCCTCGGACGGCCAGCCCGCCGGAGACGCCTATGCGACGCTGCGAATCATGCTGGCGCCCAGCGACCCCGACCTGGCGGCCTTCTTGCGAGACCGCACGGACGCGCCGGACTGGAACCCGCGTGCAGGGATGGAGGGCGTGGCATGATGAGATGGGAGACCGTCATCGTGACGGTGGCCGGACTGGACCGGCAGGAGGTCGAGGGCTGGATCGCCCAGGACTTGGTGCGCCCGGCGCAGCAGGACGGCGACTGGTGGTTCCGCGACATAGACGTGGCCCGGCTGCAACTGATCCAGGAGCTGCGCCACGAACTGCGGCTGGAGGAGGACGCGCTGCCGGTGGTGCTGCGCCTGATGGACCAGCTCTACGACGCCCGCCGCCGCCTGCGCCGGCTACGCGACGCGGTGGAGCGGGGCGCCGCGCCGGATGCGCGCGACGCCGTGTTGAGGATATTGCTGGAGGGGTAGCGACCGCTTTCCCTTGTCGCGAAGCGACCGGGAGCAGCAAGCAGCGCCTATCCTTCCTGCAGCCGCGCCACTCGCAGCGGCACCGGCGGATGGCTGAAGTTCACCAGCGCATACAGCGAGTCCGTCGTCAGGGTGCTGGCATTGTCCCGAGACAGCCGCAGCAGCGCCCGCGCCATCGGTCCGGCGCCGACCAGCCGCCGGGCGAAGTCGTCGGCCTGGTACTCGTGCCGCCGGCTGACCCAGTTGGCCGCGACGCCCAGCAGCGGCCCGGCCATCTGCACCACCAGCAGCCCGACCACAAGCGCAAGCGCATCATCCTGGTGCGCGATGCCGAAGCCCGGTAGCAGCCATGGTTGCCGCAGCAGCCATCCCACGCAGAACAGCCCCAGGAACGTCACCACCGCCGATTGCAGCAGGCCCAGCGCGATGTGGTTCAGCTTGAAGTGCCCCAACTCATGCGCCAGCACCGCCTCCAGCTCATCCGGCGGGTTGCTGGCGATCAGGGTGTCGAACAGCACGATCCGCTTGCTGCGCCCCAGGCCCGAGAAGTAGGCGTTGCCGTGCGCCGACCGGCGCGAGGCGTCCATCACGAACAGCCCGCCGGCCTTGAAGCCGCAGCGGTCCAGCAACCGCTCCACACGGTCCCGCAACGGGCCGTCCAGGGGCGTGAAGCGGTTGAACATCGGTGCGATCACGCGGGGATACAGGTCCATCATCCCGAGCATCAGCGCCATCAGGCCCAGCCACGCCCACAGCCACCAAGGGCCGGGCTGCCGCATGACCCACAGCAGCGCCGCAAGCAGCGGCACGCCCAGCGCCAGCGACAGCGCCCAGCCCTTCATCCGGTCCAGCGCGAACCGGGCGGGAGTGGTGCGGTTGAAGCCGAACCGTGCCTCGACCCCGAAGGTACGCAGGATGGTCAAGGGCAGGCCCAGCACGGTGCTTATTGCGCCAGCGGCGACCAGGAAGGCGACCCCGCGCGGCAGGCCCGGCGGCAGCAGGCCGGCGACGGCGGCATACAGCGCGTCATAGCCCCAAACCGCCCAGCCAACGCCGACGGCCAGCCCGAAAATCGCCGCAGCCGCGCCCAGCCGCAGCCGCGCCTGCTCGTAATCCGCCGCCCGCTGGTGCTCGGCCAAGGTCACGCCCGCGGCAAAGGCAGGCGGCACCGCGCCGCGGTGCCGCTGCACGTGCGCAGACTGACGGGCACGGAGATACAGGTCGAAGCCGGTGGCAGCGACGGACACGACGACGAACAGCAGAAGCAGGATCGGCATCGCACCCATATAGGCGTGCAGCCCCGGCCTGCGAACCGGCCAGGGTTCCGGGAATTGGCGGATGGCGCGTTGCTCCCATGATCATTGCAGGATACGAGGCTTCAATCCCGGGTCGGCGCCCTGCTGCAACCTGGTGCCATTCATCCCATGTGGACGCGCAGCGGCGGAACGGGCAGGCGCATGCTTGCCGCCATTCGCTCCGGCTCCCCCGCATACGCCCTGCCGTTGCGGGCTGCCCTTGGGGCGTGGCATCCGGGAGCCGGCAGCAGTGCCGCCGAGGCTCCTGGACCGCCGCATCGCCATGTCCCCCGGAGCGACGAGGCCCCTGCGAAAGGGCCGGGGCGAAGGGCGCCCGGCAGCACTGCAGACCCTGACGGCACGACCTCCGGCCGGCGTTCCACCCGGAGGCTTGCCTGCTTGGACACCCACGCCCGCCTGAACACCCACCGACGGATTTTCACCTGATGGCCGACGCCCCTCCCCCCTCGCTGCGCGCCCGCATGGGAGCGCTGCGGACGCTGCCGCCCTTCCTGCGGATGGTCTGGCGCACCAGCCCCGGCCTGACGCTCGGGCTGCTCGGCCTGCGCCTGGTCCGCGCCCTGCTGCCGGTCGCCACCCTGTTCATCGGCAAGATGATCGTGGACGAGGTCGTGCGGCTGGCCGCCCTGCCCGTCCATCCCGCCGACACCGCGGGCTGGCTGGCCAGCGGCCTGCTGACCCATCTGGCCCTGCTGCTGCTGGGCGAACTGGGCCTGGCCGTCGGCACCGACATCCTGGGCCGCACCGTCACCCTGCTGGATGGCCTGTTGTCCGAGCGCTTCACCAACGCCGCCAGCATCCGCCTGATGGCCCACGCCGCCACCCTGGACCTGCAGGACTTCGAGGACCCGGCCCTGCAGGACAAGCTGGACCGCGCCCGCCGCCAGACCATCGGGCGCACGACGCTCATCAGCCAGTTGTTCGGGCAGGCGCAGGACTTGGTGACGGTGCTCAGCTTTGCCGCGGGGCTGGCGGCCTATGCGCCCTGGCTGATCGCGCTGCTGCTGGGGGCGCTGGTGCCGGCCTTCCTGGGGGAGAGCCACTTCAACGCCCAGGGCTACGCGCTCAACGCCGCACGCACCGCGGACCGGCGGGAGTTGGACTACGTCCGCATGACCGGCGCCAGCACGGACGCTGCGAAGGAGGTCAAGATCTTCGGCCTCAACGCCTTCCTGATGGACCGCTACCGGGTGCTGGCGGAGGCGATGCAGGCGGAGAACCGGCGTCTGCTGCTGCGCCGGGCCGCCTGGGGCGGCGGCCTCGCGGCGCTGGGAACGGTGGGGTACTACGCCGCCTATGCCTACCTCGCCTGGCGGACGCTGACGGGCGCGTTCAGCATCGGCGACCTGACCTTCCTCGCGGCCTCCTTCCTGCGCCTGCGCGGTCTGCTGGAGGGACTGCTGAGCGGATTCAGCGGCATGGCCAGCCAGGCGATGTATCTGGAAGACCTCTATTCCTTCTTCCGCATCCAGCCCGGCATCCAAAGCGCGCCCGGCGCCCTGCCCTTCCCGGCGGCGCTCCGGCAGGGCTTCGTGTTCGAGGGCGTGGGCTTCCGTTACCCGGGCGCTGAGCGCTGGGCGGTGCGCGGCCTGTCCTTCACGCTGCACGCCGGGGAGACGCTGGCGCTGGTGGGGGAGAACGGGGCGGGCAAGACGACGCTGATCAAGCTGCTGACCCGGCTTTACGACCCCACCGAGGGCCGGATCCTGCTGGAGGGCCGGGACCTGCGGGAGTACGACGTGGCCGGGCTGCGCGGCGGCATGGGCGTCATCTTCCAGGATTTCGTGCGCTACCACCTGACGGCGGGGGACAACATCGCGGTCGGACGGATCGAGGCCCGCAGCGACCGCCCGCGCATCGAGGCCGCGGCGGCGCGCGGCCTTGCGGATGGCGTGATCGCGCGGCTGCCCGGCGGCTACGACCAGATGGTGGGCCGCTGGTTCCGGTCAGGGGTCGAGCTGTCGGGCGGAGAGTGGCAGAAAATGGCCATCGCCCGGGCCTACATGCGGGACGCGGCGGTGCTGATCCTGGACGAGCCGACGGCGGCGCTGGATGCGCGGGCGGAGTTCGAGGTGTTCCAGCGCTTCAAGGCGTTGGGCGCGGGGCGGACGGCGGTGCTGATCTCCCACCGGTTCAGCAGCGTTCGGATGGCGGACCGGATCTTGGTGATGGCGGGGGGAGCGGTGGAGGCGGCGGGGACGCATGGGGCGCTGGTGGCGGCGGGGGGGCGGTATGCGGAGTTGTTCGAGCTGCAGGCAGCGGGGTATCGGTAGGAGCAGCCGCCGCACTCAAGCCCATCCGGGCTGCGCCGGATGCGTCCGGGCCTCTGCCCAACGGTCCCGGGGACGCGGCCTGCCCGGCAAGCACAGGCTTGGACAGCGATCTGAAGGAGCCGGGGCGGTCGTCCGTGGTTAACAATTGCTAACCGAGTGTCACGTCCAGCGACTATCCCGTGCCCATCCTTTGTGGTTCCTTTCCGACCCAGCTCCGGGATGGACCATGACGGCACTCAATGTCACTTACGCCGCCTCGGCGGCTCCCTACGCGAACAAGGCCGGGGACATCACGGCCGCGCTCAACCAGGCGTTCAATGCCTGGATGTCGCACTTCGACGCCCCACTGGGGTCAGTGACGATCAAGGTCAACTTCGCGGCCCAGCCGACCGGCTTCGTTGCCAGCGCCGGGCCGAACGGCTACGTGACGGTCGCGCAGACGGCTAACCTCCGCTCCACCGTCATGTCGGGCTTCGGCGCGGAAGTTGCGACCGGCGCAGCTTTGTCCGAGGCCACCCGGACCGGAACCCTCAACCTGGACCCCGGCTGGTTCAGCACCTACTTCGCCAACCCCGCCGCCAGCACGGTCGAAATCCAGCGCGTGTTCCAGCATGAGATCGGCCACATGCTGGGCATCATCGGCTTCACCAGCACCTCAAGCCTCGGCGTTTACCCACCGTTGTTCTCCGCCACGCAGTTCGACAACTACCTGCGTTTCAGCGGCAAAACCGAGTCGTTCGTCGGGCCGAACGCCATCGCGTCCTACGGTGGCGCCATCCCGATGGACTACGCCAGCGTGGACCATCCCTACGTGCCCGGCGGGATCAGCCTGATGAGCTACCTGCAGCAGGCCAAGACCATCCAGCCGCTGGATGTCGCCATGCTGCGCGACACCGGCCTGCCGATCCTGTCGAACCAGGAACTCCAGGAGCACGCGGCGACCCGGCTGTATCAGGCCGCCTTCGGACGCGCAGCCGATGATTCCGGGCTGCTGGCCCACAGCCAAGCGCTGCTGAACGGCTTGAGCCTGAGCGCGGACGCCAATGGCTTCGTCACCTCCGCCGAGTTCACGAACCGCTACGGCGCCCTCTCGGACAGCGCCTTCGTCAATGCGCTCTACCAGAACGTGCTGCACCGGAATGGAGACGCCGGCGGCATCCAGAACTGGACGCAGCAACTGGCCAATGACGCCTCGCGCGGGGATGTCCTGATCGGATTTTCCGAGTCCACCGAGAACCGCGTCGCGCTGGAGGCGAACCCCAACCAGTCCTACAGCGCGACGGCCGAGGCGCAGACGGAGCGGCTGTATGACACCGCATTCGGGCGCGCCCCGGACCCGGTGGGCTTTGCCGGCTGGGCCAAGGCGCTGCTGAACGGCACGACGCTGCAGCAGGAAGCTGCAAGCTTCATCGGGTCGCAGGAGTTTGCCAACCGCTACGGCGCGTCGCCCAGCAACGGGGCACTGGTGGATGCGCTTTATCAGAACACGCTGCACCGCGCCGGGGATGCCGCAGGCCGGGCCGGCTGGATCAATGCCCTGAACGGCGGCTTGAGCCGGGCGGACCTGGTGGTCGGGTTCTCGGAGTCGCCGGAGCACGTCAAGAACGTCATCGCGGCGGACACAGCCACGGCGAAGACCTCCTACGGCGCCACCTACCTCGCGGATGCCTCGGCCCACCTCGGCTCGATCCCGGTCATCCCGACGGCATCGCTGGTCTGACCGGCCTGCGGCGGCTGCAGAAAAGCCGCCACCCGCGCCCCCCTCCAATCGGAGAGGGGCGCGGGAAAGGGCCTAAAACGCCTCCGCCCTCATCAGCCCCAGCGTCTCGCCCCCCGCCATCACGCCCTGGAAGTGGACGGAGTGCCGGGGCAGCACGCGGGCCATGTAGAAGCGGCCCACGTCCAGCTTGCCCTGGTAGAACCCGGCGTCGCCGTTGGCGCCGGCCTTCAGCTTGGCCTGCGCCACCTCTGCCATGCGGCACCACATGAACGCCATCGCGACGAAGTTGAACAGGCGCAGGTAGTCGGTGGCTGCAGCCGCGGCCTCCTCGGGCCGGGCCATGCCGCGCTGCGCCACCGTCAGCGTCGCCTGCTGCAAGCGGCCGAACGCCTTGGCGGTCGGGCCGGCGAACTCGGCCAGCGCCTCCTCCCCCCCATGCGCCTCAAGCCATGCGCTGACGGGGTGGAAGAAGCGGCGCAGCAGGCGTCCGGCGTCCTGGCCCAGCTTGCGGCCCACCAGGTCCAGCGCCTGGATGCCGTTGGTGCCCTCGTAGATCTGGGCGATGCGGGCGTCACGGACCAGCTGCTCCACGCCCCATTCATGAATGTAGCCGTGGCCGCCCAGGACCTGCACGGCAAGGTTCGCGGCCTCGCTCCCCAGGTCGGACAGGCCGGCCTTCACGATGGGGGTCAGCAGGGCGACGAAGTCGTCGGATTCCTGGCGCACCGCCGGGTCGGGGTGGTGCTCGGCGCGGTCCAGCTCCAGTCCGACCCAGTAGGACAAGGCGCGTCCGGCCTCGGTCTGGCTGCGGGCCTCCAGCAGCATCCGGCGCACGTCGGGGTGGACGATGATCGGGTCGGCCGCGGCAGCTGCGGGGGCGTCGGGCGTGCCCTCGCTGCTCTTGGTCTCCTTGGCGTCGCTGCGCTTGACGGACTTGCCCTGGCGGCGGTCCTTGGCGTAGGCGGCGGCGGACTGGTAGGCGGTCTCCGCAATGCCCAGGCCCTGCATTCCCACGGCCAGGCGGGCGGCGTTCATCATCGTGAACATGCACTTCATGCCGGCGTTGGGCGGGCCGACCAGCCAGCCCGTCGCGCCGTCGAAGTTCATCACGGCGGTGGCGTTGCCGTGGATGCCCATCTTCTCCTCGATCCGGGCGCACATCAGGCCGTTGCGCGCCCCGGCCTTGCCGTCCGGCGTCGGCAGGAACTTCGGCACCAGGAACAGGCTGATGCCCTTGGTGCCTGCGGGGGCACCGGGCAGCTTGGCCAGGACGAGGTGGATGATGTTCTCCGTCAGGTCGTGCTCGCCGGCGCTGATGAAGATCTTGGTGCCGGTGATGCGGTAGCTGCCGTCCCCGGCCGGCTCCGCCTTGGTGCGGATCAGGCCGAGGTCGGTGCCGCACTGCGGCTCGGTCAGGCACATCGTGCCGGACCAAGTGCCGTCCACCAAATGGGGCAGGTATTCGGCCTTCAGCTCGTCCGAGGCATGGGCGTGCAGGGCGCGGTAGGCACCGTGGCTCAGGCCGGGATACATGCCGAAGGCGATGTTGGCGCTGCTCACGATCTCCTCGAACACGGTGCTGACCAGCGTGGGCATTCCTTGGCCGCCATAGGCCGGATCGCAGGCGAGGCTGGTCCAGCCGCCCTCGATCAGCTGCTTGTAGGCGTCCTTGAAGCCGGCAGGCGTGCGGACGACGCCGTTCTCATACGTGCAGCCCTCCTTGTCGCCGGACAGGTTGAGAGGGAACAGCACCTCCTGCGCCAACTTGGCCGCCTCCTCGACCACGGCGTCCACCAGGTCGGGGGTCGCCTGCTCCAGGCCGGGCAAGTGGGACAGGCTGCTGCTGTCGTGCAGCTCGTGCAGGCAGAAGCGGATGTCGCGGAGGGGGGCGGTGTAGGTGGCCATGTGTCGTGTCCCTTTTGATGGGAGGCGCTTGGTAGCTCCTTCTCCCTCCGGGAGAGGG
>CAXUHB010000055.1:0-19929 GCA_964250755.1 uncultured Acetobacteraceae bacterium
CTGCCCAGCCACTTCGAGGGCCTGCCGATGTCGGTGATCGAGGCCATGCTGACCGCCCTGCCCGTCATCGCCACCAATATACGAGGCCCGCGGGAGCAGGTGGTGGACGGAGAGACCGGCCTGCTGGTCCCGCCGATGCAGGTGCCGCCCCTGGCCGCCGCCCTGCGCCGCCTGATTGCCGACCCGGCGCTGCGCGCACGCATGGGCGCTGCCGGGCGGGACAGGGCCACGAAGCTGTATGACGAGGATGTCGTGCTGGCGCGCACGCTGGACCTGCTGGGCCTGTAGGCGCCAATCTAGTACAAGCCCATGATCATACCTTCACGGAGTTATGACTATGCACCTCAATAGGCTCCTGCCTGCCGTCGCCCTCCTGTCGCTGTCTGCGCCAGCGCTCGCGCAGCAAGCCGCCGCGCCCAATGCCGCACCGGCGTCGCTTGCGGTGCAGATCGTGGACCAGATGAACAAGATGTGGGGCCGCCACCCCGGCCAGCGCGCCAACCACGCCAAGGGCGTGGTGGCGGAGGGCAACTTCGCCCCCACGCCGGAGGCCAAGGCGCTGAGCGCCGCCGCCATCTTCGCCGGGCCGCCGGTGCCGATGACGGTGCGGTTCTCGGACGGCTCGGGCCTGCCGAAAGTGGCGGACGCCAGCCCGGACGCCAGCCCGCACGGCATGTCCATGCGCTTCCGTCCCGCGGACGCGGACGGCCGCACGATGGACGTGGTGACGAACGCGCTCCCGTTCTTCCCCACCGCCACGGCCGAGGAGTTCCTGCAGCTGCTGCAGGCCGCGGCGGACAGCCCGGACGATGCGCCCAAGCCGACCAAGCTGGAGCAGTTCATCCAGTCCCACCCGCAGGCGCCCAAGGCGCTGGGCGCCGTCGGCACGCCCCCCAGCTTCGCCCAGGAACAATATAACGGCGTCAACGCCTTCGTGTTCGTGAACGCGGCGGGCGTCCGCCAGCCGTTCCGCCTCCGCTTCGTGCCCGTCGCCGGCATCGTCCACCTGAAGGCGGAGGACGCCGCCAAGCTGGGGCCGGACGCGCTACTGGAGGAGCTGCCGCAGCGGATCGCCAAGGGGCCGGTGGCGTTCCGCGTGCAGGCGCAGCTTGCCAACCCCGGCGACCCCACGCGCGACCCCAGCCAGCCCTGGCCGGACGACCGGCGCGTGGCGGAGCTGGGCACGATCACGCTGACCTCCACGCCGGCGGACCAGGACGCGGCCTCCCGCGCTCTGCGCCTGCTGCCCACCAACCTGCTGCCCGGCGTCGAGCCGTCCGACGACCCGATGATCACCGCCCGGGTGCAGTCCTACGTGATCTCGTTCGGACGCCGCTCGCAATAGCGCCCTTCGCTCCCCGTCTCCCAAGACGTCAAGCCGTGAAGCGGTTCACGGCTGGGGAGAAGGAATTTTGCAGCCCGGCGTTGGCTAAGACGGGCCAGCGCCGCAACACGCCGTCACCCCGGCCCTTTCCCGGAAGGAGGAAGGACAGCAGAAACTACCTCCATCCCACCCATATACGGCACCAGCACCCCCGGCACCGCCACCGACCCATCCGCCTGCTGATACGTCTCCATCACCGCGATCAGCGCCCGCCCCAGCGCCACGCCCGACCCGTTCAGCGTATGCACCGGCCCTGCAACCTTGCCGTCCGCGCCCCGCATCCGGGCGTTCATCCGGCGAGCCTGGAAGGCGCCGGTGTTGGAGCAGGAGCTGATCTCCCGCCACGCCCCCTGCCCCGGCAGCCAAACCTCCAAATCGTAAGTCTTCGCCGCCCCGAACCCGGTATCCCCCGCGCACAGCAGCACACGGCGGAACGCCAGCCCCAACGCCCGCAGCACCGCCTCCGCGCACGCCGTCATCCGTTCGTGCTCCTCGCCGCTCCGGTCAGGATACGTGATGCTGACCAGCTCCACTTTCCGGAACTGGTGCTGCCGCAGCATCCCCCGCGTGTCCCGCCCTGCCGACCCTGCCTCGCTCCGGAAGCACTCGGACAGCGCCGTCAGCCGCATCGGCAACTCCGCCTCCGGCACGATCTCCCCCATCACCAGGGCGGTCAGCGGCACCTCCGCCGTCGGGATCAGCCAGCGCCCGTCCGTCGTGCGGAACAGGTCGTCGGCGAACTTCGGCAGCTTGTCCGTCCCATACGCCGCGGCGTCGTTGACCAGCAGCGGCACCGCCACCTCGGTGTAGCCGTGCTCCCGCGTGTGCAGGTCCAACATGAACTGCCCCAGCGCCCGCTCCATGCGCGCCAGGGAGCCGCGCAGCAAGGTGAAGCGGCTGCCGGACATCCGCGCCGCCCGCTCGAAGTCCATCCCGCCTAGCGCCTCGCCAAGCTGGAAATGCTCCAAGGCCGGAAAATTGGTGGTCCGGGGTTCGCCGTGCTGGTGCAGCACGACATTGCCCGCCTCGTCCGCGCCATCCGGCACGTCCGCATCCAGCTCGTTTGGCAGCACCGCCAACTGGGCGGGGATCGCCGCCTCCAGCTCTGCCGCCCGGGACTCCAGCGCCGCCATCTCGTCCCGCAGCAGGGTTGCCTCGGCCTCCCACGCCGCCGTGTCAGCCCCTGTGCGCCGTCCCTGCCCGATCTGCTTGGCCAGCGCGTTGCGCCGCGCCTGCCGGTCCTGCACCGCCGCCAGCGCCGCCCGCCGCTCCGCATCCACCGCCAGCAGCCCTGCGCTCACGGGCGCCAGCCCCCGCCGCGCCATCGCCGCGTCGAACGCCGCCGGGTCCGCCCGGATCGCCCGGATGTCGTGCATCAGTCCACCACAGCCGACTTCGGCGCCACCCAGCCCGCCGTCAGGATCGAAACCTCGTAGAGCAGGATCAGCGGGATCGCCAAGCCCGTCTGCGTGATCACGTCCGGCGGCGTGATGATCGCCGCGATGATGAACATGCCGACGTAGGCATATCGCCGATACTTCTTCAGCCCGGCCACCGTGATGATCCCCACCTTCGCCAGCAGGGTCAGCAGCACCGGCAACTGGAACGCCAGCCCGAATGCGAAGATCAGCCGCATCACCAGGCCCAGGTACTCGCTGACCTTGGCCTCCAGCTGCACCGGCAACCCCCCCGCCCCGTCCGAAGTCTCGAACGACAGGAAGAATGTCCACGCCGCCGGGAACACGAAGTAGTACGCCAGCGCCGCGCCGCCCACGAACAGCACCGGCGTCGCCAGCAGGAACGGCAGGAACGCCCGCTTCTCGCTGCGATACAGCCCCGGCGCCACGAACATGTAGATCTGGCTGGCGATCACCGGGAACGCCAGGAACGCCGCCCCGAAGAACGACACCTTCAAGTAGGTGAAGAACGCCTCGTAAAGCGCCGTGTAGATCAGCCGCCGGTTGCCGCCCCGGCTGATCAGGATGTCCGCCAGCGGCTGCGCCAGGAAGGAATAGATCTGCTTGCTGAAGTAGTAGCAGACGAAGAAGCAGAGCATGAACGCGCCCATGCTCCACAGCAGCCGCGTCCGCAGCTCGATCAGGTGATCGAGCAGCGGCATCGGCTTGTCGTTGATGGGGTCGTCCGTCGCCGGATCGTCCGTGGTGGCCAAGCTGGGTGCTTCCTTCAGCCGTGCAGGGACGGCTGCTTGGCGTCCGCTGGCGGGATCATGGGCGGTGCGGCCGGCGCCGAATGCACCGCCTCCGCCGTGGGGGGCACGAAGGCCGGGGCAGCAAGCTCGGGCGCCGCGTCCGGCGCGGCAACGGCGTGCCCCGCGACCGTCTCCGTCGCCACTGTCTCGGTCGCCACCGTCTCAGCCAACGGCGGCGGCGTGGTCAGCGTCGTCTCAGCCGCCAGCGGGTTCTCCGCCATCGTCTTGCGGATCGTGCCGTCGCCATCCATCGCGTTCAGTATCTTGCCCTTGATGTCCATGCGGCGAAGGTCGTTGAACTCCCGCCGCACCTCGTGCAGGTCGGCCTCCCGAACCATCTCGTCCACGTGGACCTGGAACTCGCCCGCCATCCGCCGGGCCTTCTTGACCAGGCCGGCGACGGCCTTGATGGCCACGGGCAGGTCCTTCGGCCCGATCGCCACCAGCGCGACGATCCCGATCAGCGCAATCTCGGACCAGGCGAAATCGAACATGGCGGCGTGCATCCCCTCCCCTGCGTGGTAGCACGGGTATGGGGAGGGGGAAACCTCGGCGCTAGGGATCGGCGCTAGACCGGCGGCGGCACCGCGTTGAAGCTCAGCCAGAGCACCCAGTCCACCATCCAGGGAATGCCCTCGCCCAGCACGTCCCCCACCGGATCGAACGCCACGCCCATCCCCTGCAGCAGCCGCGGCAGCACGAACACCCCCAGCAGCACCACCAGGATGCCCGCCCGCTCCAGCCCGGCCCAAGCCTGCGCCGCGCGCGGCGGCAACAGCCCCACCACGATGCGCCCCCCGTCCAGCGGCGGGATCGGCAGCAGGTTGAACAGCCCCATCACTAGGTTCGCCAAGATCAGGAAGCTCAGCAGCATGTCCGCACCGCTGAACAGCTCATCCGGCAGCAGCGGCAGCCCGTGCAGCAGCAGCCCGGCCCCCCACGCCAGCAGGAAGTTCGACGCCGGCCCCGCCGCCGCCACCAGCGCCATGCCCCGGCGCGGGTTCGCGAACCGCCCGGCCTGCACCGGCACCGGCTTCGCCCAGCCGAACAGCGCCACCACCCGCCCGATCAGCGCCAACTGCGCCAGCAGCAGCGCCCCCGGCAGCAGGATCGTGCCGAACCGGTCCACGTGCCGCAGCGGGTTCAGCGACACCCGCCCCATCCGCAGCGCCGTGTCGTCCCCCAGCCACAGCGCCGCCAGCCCGTGCGCCGCCTCGTGCCAGGTGATCGCCAGCACCGCCGCGAACACCCCCATCAGGATCTGCGGCAGCGCATCCGTCATGCCAGCAGCAGCGCCCGTTCCGCCGCCAGCACCGGCACGTCCAGCACCTGCCGCGCCGCCGCGGCGCGGGCCAGCCCCGCCCCCATCCGCGCCTGCCCCAAGGCCGGCACGGGCGGCACCGCGTCCAGCACCGCCGCGATCTCCGCCAGCACGCCCGTGCAGTGCAGCGCCAGGTCGCACCCCGCCGCCAAGGCCCGCATCGCCAAGTCGCCCGGCGCCCCGTCCAGGGCGCGCATCGCAAGGTCGTCCGACACCAGCACCCCCCCGAACCCGATCCGCCCGCGTATCACCTCGCCGAGCACCACCCTCGACAACGTGCCCGGCGCATCGGCATCCCAAGCGGGATATAGGAGGTGCGCCGTCATCATCCACGGCAGGTCCGCATTCGCGGCGAATGGATGCAGGTCGTCCGCCATGTCCTGATCCGCCGGCACCTGCGGCAGCGCCAGGTGGCTGTCCACCAGCGCCCGCCCATGCCCCGGCGCATGCTTGGCGACGGGCTGCACCCCTGCGGCGAGCAGCCCCTCCGCCGCTGCCCGCCCCAGCGCCGCCACCGCCCGTGGGTCCGCGCCATACGACCGGTCCCCCACCACGTCGTGCGCCCCGGCCACACGCAGGTCCAGCACCGGCGCGCACACCAGCCCAATTCCCGCCACCACGCACTCCGCCCCGATCAGCGCCCCCGTCAGCCAAGCCGCCCGCAGCCCGGCGGCAGCGTCCTGGCTGTGCAAGACGCCGATCACGCCCGCAGCGGGGTGCGCCATCCACCCCGGCGGACGCAGCCGGGCCACGCGCCCGCCCTCCTGGTCCACGGCGATGACGGCGCCCGCCGGCAGGACCGCGCGCAACTCATCCGTCAGGGCGCGTAGCTGCCCAGGGTCAACGACGTTGCGCGCAAACAGGATGATGCCTGCCGGGGGCAAGCGCCGGAACAGGGCAGCCTCAGCCGGATCAAGGCCCGGCCCGGCAATGCCCACAATGGCGGCCCGCATCAGAGGTCCTTGCTACCCCCTCTCCCTCCGGGAGAGGGCCGGGGTGAGGGAGGCCACGCAGCGCAGGCTCTACCATTGGCAGCCGTACTACACCCGGCAGGACTGGTGGTTGCGGTTTTCCTCACCCCAACCCTCTTCCGGAGGGAGAGGGAGCAGGCAGCCTCACCACCTAGAACGCCGCAATCGTGCAGGACGCCCCCTTGGCCCGCAGCCGCCCGCAGAACGAGGTCGCCTCCGCCACGTCCGCAAACCCCCCGGTACGCACCCGCCAGACCGCCTTGCCGTCCCGCTCCACCCGCTGCAGCACCGGACGCCGGTCCCCCAGCACGTCCGGCAGCCGCTTCGCCAGCCGCTGCCACTCCGCCTGCGCCGCCGTCTCGCTGTCCACCGCCGCAAGCTGCACCAGCGTCCCCCCGGCCGCCGGCGCAGCCCCAGCCGGCGCCGCACCCGCCTGGGCAGCCGCACCCGCCTGGGCAGCCGCAGCAGGCGCCGCCGCCGCTGGCGCGCGCGCCGCCGCACCTCCCGGGCCAGCAGCAGCCGGAGCAGCCCGTCCCCCAGCGCCCCGCGGCGCCGGACGCGCCGTGTCCGGCAACGGGCTGGTCCCAGCCGGCACCGCGGCCGGGGCCGCCGCATCACCCGCCGGTGCCGCCACCTCCGCCGCCGGCAGCACCCCCTGCTGCGCCCGCAGCGCCTGCGGCGCCGGAGCCTCAGCCCGGGGCGCCATGGCCATTGTCTGCGGACGGCCGGACTGCTCGCCCATTACCTGCTCGTCCGCCCCGGCCACCTGCATCCCGCCAGCGTTCTCCGGCCTGACACGCAGCGGCCGCGAGTCCGCCTCGATCACCGGCACAGTCCCCGACCGGTGCCCCATCAGCGCCCAGCCGCCCATGCCCGCCAGCAGCAGCGCCCCCAGCGACCCCGCCGCGATCAGCAGCTTGCGCGTCATGCCGTCGCCGCCCGATTGCGCCCGGTAGCTGGCCCGGTAGGCATAGCCGCCCGCCGAGGGCGGGATGTGCAGGTCGTCAGGCAAGTCTGCCCCCTTTAATCCCGAAGTTCTTCGACCGGCACGACGCCCAGCACCGCCAGGCCCGAGCGGATGACGGTCGCCGTCGCCTCCACCAGCGCCAGCCGTGCCAAGGTCTCCCCCGCCCGGTCCGCCACAATGAACCGCAGCGTAGCATCGGCCTTTCCGGTCTGCCACATCGTATTAAAGTCGCCCGCCAAGTCATACAGGTAGAACGCTATCCGGTGCGGCTCATACGCCAGGGCCGCCCCCTCCACCGTGCGCGGCCAGGCCGCCAGCCGCCGGATCATCGCCATCTCCGCCGGGGTCTCCAGCGCGTCCAGCGGCACCGCCGCCAGCGCGCCGGGCGTGAGCGCCTCCGCCGCGAACGACTCGGCCGCCAGCCGCAATACGGAGCGGCAGCGGGCGTGGACGTATTGCACATACCAGACTGGATTCTCCCGCGTCTGCGCCACAGCCGCATCCAGGTCGAAGTCCATCTGCGCGTCGGACTTCCGCGTCAGCATCGTGAACCGCACCACGTCCCGCCCGACCTCGTTTAGTAGTTCCCGCAGCGTCTCGAAGGTGCCGGCCCGCTTGCTCTGCCTCACCGGCACACCACCGCGCACCACGCGTACGATCTGGCACAGCACGATCTCCAAAGGCACCGGCGTGTTGCCAGACAGCGCCTTCACCGCCGCCTTCATGCGGGACACGTAGCCGCCGTGGTCCGCCCCCCACACGTCAATCATCAGCCCAGCCCCACGCCGCATTTTGTCGGCGTGGTAGGCGATGTCGTTGGCGAAGTAGGTGTTGCTGCCGTCCGACTTCCGCAGCGGCCGGTCCACGTCGTCCCCGAACCGGGTCGCGCGGAACAGGGTCTGCTCCCGCGCCTCCCAGTCCTCCGGCAGCTTGCCCTTCGGCGGCTCCAAGGTGCCCTGGTAGATCAGGCCCTGCCCGTCCAACCGCTCGATGGTGCGGTCCGGCGCCCCGGCCTCCACCAGCGCGCGCTCGCTGCTGAACACGTCATGCGACACGCCCAGCGCCGCCATGTCCTCGCGGATGGAGGCCATCATGGCGTCCACCGCGAAGTCCCGCACGGTGTCCAGCCACGCCGCCGGGTCGGCCACGGTCCCGCCGGGTCCGGCCAGCGCAGCGCCATGCCGGGCGAACAGCGCCTCCCCGACCGGGATCAGGTAGTCACCCTTGTACTGCAATCCCCCCGGCACCGCGGCGTCGTACTCCGCCTCCGTCAGCGCCGTCCCGCACGCCTGCAAGTAGCGCCAGTAGGCCGCCCAGGCCAGCGCCGCCACCTGCGCCCCGGCGTCGTTGATGTAATATTCCTTTGTCACCGCGAACCCGGCCTTGGTCAGCAGGTTCGCCAGCGCATCCCCCACCACCGCCCCCCGGCAATGCCCGACGTGCAGCGGCCCCGTGGGATTGGCCGACACATACTCGACGTTCACCGGGCGCCCCTGCCCCGCCGTGCTGGTCCCATACGCCTCCCCCGCCCGCAGCACCGCCGGCACCACCGCGCGCAGCACCTCCGGACGCAGGTGGATGTTCACGAACCCCGGCCCCGCCGGCTCCGCCCGCAGCACCCCGGGCGCCTCCCCCAGCGCCGCCGCCAGCGCCTTGGCAATCGCGGCCGGAGCCTGCCGCGCCGCCTTCGCGCTCACCATCGCCGCGTTGGTCGCCATGTCGCCATGCGACGCCTCCCGCGCCGGCGTCACCTCCACGCGCGTCGCCACCTCGTCCGGCAGCTCCGGCACGACAGCGCGCAACGCCGCGACCACGGTGTCCCGCATGGCGGCAAAGATGTTCTCGGACATATGGATCAGCCTATCTAGCCTATGTGGAAAGGGTCGGTCAGCCGCCGGTGCTCTTCCAGCGCGAAGCGGTCCGTCATGCCGGCGATGTAGTCCGTCACCGTCAGCGCCGCCCGCGGCTCGTCGCCCTCGCCGGCCATCGCCCGCCACCCGTCCGGCAGCAGCGACACGTCGCCGTGCAGCCGCGCGAACAGCGCCTCGGTCACCTGCCGCGCCTTGCTCGTCATGCGGTTCACCCGCCAGTGCCGGTACATGTGCGCGAACAGGAATTCCTTGATGGCCCGGTTCGCCTCCGCCATCACCGGGCTGAGCGCGATCACCGGCTGCGCCGCCCGCCGCACCGCGTCGGCGTCCCCAGGGTCCAGCGCATGAAGCCGCCGCCGGCTCTCCTCGATGATGTCCAGCGCGAACGCGTTGATGACCCGGCGGATCGTCTCGTGCCGCAGCCGCGGCGGCGGCACGTCCAGGCTGGCCACCCGCGCCCGCGCCAGCGCCGCCCCCACCACCGGCAGGTGCGACACCCCCTCCGGCCCGAACAGCCCCGCCCGCATCCCATCGTCCAGGTCGTGGCTGTGATATGCCACGTCGTCCGCAATCGCCGCCACCTGCGCCTCTGCCGAGGCATGGGTGTGCAGCTCCAGCGGATGCATCGCGTCATACTCGGCGATGTAGGCCGGCGGGTTCCGCAACGGCCCGTTGTGCTTGGCCAGCCCCTCCAGCGCCTCCCACGTCAGGTTCAGCCCGTCGAAGGCGGCATACCGCGCCTCCAGCCGGGTCACCACCCGCAGGCTCTGCGCGTTGTGGTCGAACCCGCCATAGGGCCGCATCCGCGCGTTCAGCCCCTCCTCCCCGGCATGGCCGAACGGCGGGTGCCCCAGGTCGTGCGCCAGCGCCAGGCATTCCGTCAAATCCTCGTCCAGCCGCAGCTCCCGCGCGATGGACCGCGCGATCTGCGCCACCTCCAGGCTGTGCGTCAGCCGCGTCCGGTAATAATCCCCCTCGTGGTTCACGAAGACCTGGGTCTTGTACTGCAGCTTGCGGAAGGCGCTGCTGTGGATCACCCGGTCGCGGTCCCGCTGCCACGGGCTGCGCCCCGCGCTCTCCGGCTCGGGATGAAGCCGGCCGCGGCTGGTCTCCGGCTGGACGGCGTAAGGGGCGTGGGGCATGAGCCTTGCGGTGCGGTGCCTGGTGCGGCAGGGGTGCGGCGTGAGGGGCCGGGCTTATCACATGACCGGGGTTGCGCAATGGCGCCGCGGTCACCGCTGCTGCCGCGCGGCGCCGATGAAGTCCACGAAGGCCCGCAGCGGCGCCGGCAGGTTGCGTCGTCCCGGGTAATACAGGAACGGCCCCGGGAACGTCAGCCACCACGGCTGCAGCACTGGCTCCAGCGCGCCGCTGTCCAGGTGCGGGCGCAGCCACTCCTCGAACAGCATGACGATGCCGGTTCCGGCAACCGCCGCCTCCACGGCAAGGTCGGCTGCAGCGCCGACGCGGACGGTGAGCGGCCCGGACGGCTCCAGCATCACGGCCTCTCCGTCGCGTTCGAACTCCCATGCCGTCATCGCACCGCTCGGGAACCGCCCGCGCAGGCACGCATGGCCGAGCAGGTCGCGCGGGTGATCCGGACGCCCGCGCCGGTCCAGGTAGGCAGGCGACGCCGCCGCCGCATAGCGCTGCACGCGCGGGCCGATGGGGACGGCGATCATGTCCTGCTCAAGCCGCTCGCCATAGCGGATGCCCGCGTCGCAGCCCGCCGCCAGCACATCCACGAAGCTGTCATCCGCCACGATGTCGAGCTGGATGTCGGGATAGGCTGCAAGGAACGGCGGCACGATCCGCGGCAGCACCAGCCGCGCCGCGCTGATCGGCACGTTCAGCCGCAGCGTTCCCGCGGGACGGCCGCTTACTCCCTTGATCACGTCCAGCGCCGCCGCGACCTCGCCCAGCGCCGGGCCGAGCCGGGCCAGCAGCCGCGCCCCGGCCTCGGTCGGCGCGACGCTGCGCGTCGTGCGGTTGAGCAGCCGCACGCCAAGCACGCCCTCAAGCCGGCTGACGGCCTCGCTGAGGCCGGATGCGCTGCCGCCCCCGGCCCGCGCCGCCTGCCGGAAGCCGCCCGCCCGCGCCACTGCCACCAGGGCCGTGAGGTCGCCAAGATCCGCCGCCACTGTTCGCTCCTCCGCACAGCCCGTTCCCATTGCCTCCTGTTATCGCGCGGCGCAAGGCGGCCCACCTGCTGGGAACACCACGGAGGATCAGGGATGACCAGCACCAGCACCGCCAGGACGTTCAAGCTTGGAGCACGCACCGTGAAGCGCATGGGTTACGGCGCGATGCAGCTCGCGGGGCCGCATGTGTTCGGCCCGCCCCGGGACCGGGAGGCCGCGCTGGCCGTGCTGCGCGCAGCTGTCGAGGCTGGCGTGGACCACATTGACACCAGCGACTTCTACGGTCCCCACGTCACCAACCAACTGATCCGCGAGGCCCTGCACCCCTACCCCGAAGACCTGGTGATCGTCACCAAGATCGGCGCGCGGCGCGGCGCCGGCGGGTCCTGGGACCCGGCCTTCTCCGCCGATGACCTGACCAGCGCAGTCCACGACAACCTGCGCAACCTGGGCCTTGATGCGCTTGAGGTGGTCAACCTGCGCATCATGTTCGGGCAGGAGCCGACGGAGGGGTCCATCGAGGCGCCACTGACGGCGCTCGCCGGGCTGCAGCGCAAGGGGCTGGTCCGCCACATCGGCCTCAGCAACGCGACGCCCCGGCAGATCGCGCAGGGACGCGCCATCGCCGACATCGTCTGCGTGCAGAACCAGTACAACCTGGCGCACCGCACAGACGACGCTGTGCTGGACGAGCTTGCCGCCGCGGGCATCGCCTACGTGCCGTTCTTTCCGCTCGGCGGCTTCACGCCGCTTCAGTCCACAGCGCTGTCCGACGTCGCCGCGTCGCTCGGCGCCGCGCCGATGCAGGTCGCGCTGGCCTGGCTGCTGCAGCGCGCGCCCAACATCCTGCTGATCCCCGGCACCTCCTCGACCCGCCACTTGAAGGAGAACTTGGCGGCGGCCAGCCTGGCGCTGCCCGCGGACGCCGTGGCCGCCCTCGATGGGATCGCAGCGGCACGGCTGCCGGTGTGAGGTGCCACGCCCCGGCGGACGCCGCCGGGGCGTGTGCCGGAGACGGCACCTTCAAACACGCCCCCCGCCGCGCTATGTCTGCACCATGGACACGCACCCGGCTCCCGCCTTCTCCGTCTCCGACCGCGCTGCCGAGCGCGTGGCGGAGATCGTTGCCGCCCAGGGCAGGCCCGCCGCCCTGCGCGTCGCCGTCCTGGCCGGCGGCTGCAGCGGCTTCCAATACAAGTTCGAGCTGGACGAGGCCCCGCAGCCCGGCGACCTCGTGCTGGACCACGCCGGCGCCCGCATCCTGGTGGACCCCGCCAGCCTGGACCTGCTCGGCGGCTCGCAACTCGACTACACCGACGCCCTGATGGGCAGCCACTTTACGGTGCGGAACCCCAACGCGACATCCGCCTGCGGCTGCGGCACCAGCTTCTCGCTGGATTGAGGATGAGCTGCCTGCTGCTCCCTCGCCCTCCGGGAGAGGGTTGGGGTGAGGGAAATCTGGCAGCGCCCGTTCTGGCTACAGCAGCGCAGGCTGGCGCTGCATCGGACCGTGCGTCCTGTGCGGCTTCCCTCACCCCGGCCCTCTCCCGGAGGGGGAGGGAGCAGGCAGTTCCCGCCCCATGAAGATTGCCACCTGGAACGTCAACTCCATCCGCACCCGCGAGCATCTCGTCGCGGACTGGCTCGCCCGGACCCAACCCGACCTCCTGCTCCTGCAGGAGATCAAGTGCGAGGCCCCCCAGTTCCCCGCCGCCGCGTTCGAGGCCGCCGGATATCACGCCGAGATCGTCGGCCAGAAGTCCTACAACGGCGTCGCCATCCTGCACCGCATCCCCATCCAGGTCACACATCGCACCCTGCCCGGACTGCCCGACGGCGAGGCCCAGGCCCGCTACCTGGAGGTTCAGGCCGGCGGCATCACGGTCGGCAACCTCTATCTTCCCAACGGCAACTCCGGCGGCGATGCGGGCTACGCCTACAAGCTGACTTGGATGGAGGCGCTGGCCGCCCGCGCCCGCACGCTGCTGGACGCGGACCAGCCCCTGATTCTCGCCGGGGACTACAACGTCTGCCCGGCGGACGTGGACTTCGCCCCCAACACCGTCGGCCCCGCCGACGCCCTGGTCCGCTCGGAAACCCGCGCCCGCTTCCGCACCCTGCTGTGGCTCGGCCTGACCGACGCCCTGCGCGCCATCCAGCCCGCCGGCCCCGCCTACACCTTCTGGGACTACCAGTCCGGCTGCTGGCCCCGCGACCTCGGCCTGCGCATAGATCACGCCCTGCTGTCCCCGGACCTGGCCGAGCGCCTCGTCTCCGTCACGCCCGACCGGGCGGAGCGCGACAAGCCCCAACCCTCCGACCATGTGCCGGTGGTCGTCGAACTCAGGGCGTGACCGCACCCGGCCTGTCGCCGTGTCCCCCCTGCCCCCCGTGCCCGGACGCGTCCAGGGTGATCGTCACCACCACCCGTGCGTGCGGCACGTCCCGGTCCACCCGTATGGCCTCCTCCCCCTTGGCCAGGGCGGCAACCAGCCTCATCCCCAATCCGGACTTGCGCCGGAGATCGAAGCTGTCGGGGAAACCCGGCCCGCCATCCTCGACCACGACCTCCAGCCCCGGCGGCACCCGCCGCAGGCTGACCAGCACCCGGCCCTGCCCATACTTCAGCGCGTTCGTCATCAGCTCGGACACGATCAGGCCCAGCGGAGTCACCTGGTCCGCCGTCAGCATGATCGGCTCAGCCTCCAGCACGAACTCGCGCCCGCCGGCCGAGTCCGCCAGCATGGCCCGCATGTCTCCGATCAGCGCCTCCAAGTAGGCGGCGGCGTCCGTCTCCGCCACCGACCCGCCCTCATACAGCCGCTGGTGGACCGCGCCGATGGTCATGATCCGCCCGGCAGCCTCGTCCAACTGCGCCCGCGTCTCCGGCGTCGCCGACCGCCCTTGCAGCTGAAGCAGCGTCCGCACCAGTTGCAGCGAGTTCTTCACCCGGTGATGCACCTCCTGCATCAGCATGTCCTTGTCCCGCAGCAGCGCGTCCTTGGCCCGCTCCGCCGCCATGCCGGCGGTGATGTCGCGGGAGATCGCGACCAGCCGCGTCGGCCGCCTCTCCCCATCCAGCACGGGTGCAACCACTGAGTCCCACCATCTGACGGTGCCGCTTTGACTCAGGGTCGAGGCGGTGAACCGGCCGGTCTTGCCGCCCGCCGCCTGCACCACTGCATCGCGGGCGATGTGCTGCGTCGCGTCCGGCCACCAGCCCGGCCACATCGTGCCAACGCGGCTTTCCGCGCTGGCGAACTCCATCGCAATGGCCCCGTTGATGTTCATCGCCAGTAGCCGGCCCTTCAGGTCCAGCACCTTCACGCAGTCCGGGCTGCTCTCGAACACCTGCCGGGCCAGGGCCTGCTGCTGCTGCGCCACCTGATCCATGTCGTAGCGCACGACGGCGGCCGCGACCACGTTGGCCAGGGACTGCAGGAACGCGGTGTCGGCGGCCACGAACTCGTGCCGTGCGGTGCTGTCCACCTCAAGCACGCCGAACGGCTCCGCATCCGCCAGCCCGATTGGCACGTTGATGGCGCTCTGCACCCCGTGCTCCGCCAGCAGTGCCGGCACCCGGAAGCGCGCCTCCTCGCGCAGGTTGTTGGACAGGACGGGCAGCTTCGTATGCAGTGCGAAGCCGGCCGGGCTGTCCATGTGCGCGCCCAGCGTCGCGTGCCCGACGACCCCCGGCCGCCAGCCCAGCCCCGCTGTCACCAGCAGGTCGCCCTCGGCACGCCGGAGGCGCAGCACCTTGGAGAACTCGGTCTGCAAGCCCAGCGCCGCGACCCGGCACGCCTCGGCCAGCAACGGCCCCAGCGTCGGCGCACCAAGCGCGAACAGGCCCAGCCCGGCCACCAGCTCCTGCTGGCCTAGCCGAAGAGCGAGTTCGCTCGGCGGAAGGTTGCGGGCCAGATGCTTCAAGGCAGCGCCATGGCGATGTCACCCAGACCCATTCGTCACGGAAGCGTGAGGAATGTGCACAGTATTAACATCGTCGCCGCCACGCTGGAACAGTAAACTTCGATGTCGTATCGAAGTCGTGCATCGCCATGTTTCAACCGGTCGCAAACGAACCATGGACGCAGGACGTGAAACACAAGGAACCGCGCTGCCAGCGGGGCCTGCCCCCGGCCAGCAACGCACCCAGCACCGCCTCCAGCACCGTCCCCAGAACAACACAAGGCGCGGCAATGCCGCATCGGCCGCTGCTGCATGCCCGCCTCAGGTAGCGCCGCAGGCCACTCTCCGCTCTGGCGTGTGAAGACCTGAGGTCCGCCGAATTGGGCGCCCTACCCCAGCATCTTGTCTATTGTGATCGGCAGGTGCCGCATCCGCTTGCCCGTCGCATGGTGGATCGCGTTCGCAATGGCCGCCGCCGTGCCCACGATGCCGATCTCCCCCAGCCCCTTCACCCCGATGGGGCTGACGATCTCGTCATGCTCGTCCACGAAGATCACCTCGACGTCGGGCACGTCGGCGCTGACCGGGATGTGATACTCGGCCAGATTGTGGTTCATGAACCGGCCCAGCCCGTGGTCCGCCATGCTCTCCTCTTCCAGCGCCATCCCGATCCCGAACACCACCCCGCCCAGCACCTGGCTGCGCGCCGTCTGCGGGTTCAGGATTTTCCCGGCTGCCACCGCATCCACCACCCGCGTCACCCGCACGCTGCCCAGCTCCTCGTCCACCCGCACCTCCACGAACACTGCGGAGTGGGTGTAGCCGATGTAGCGCAACTTGCTGATCTGGCTCGTGCTGGCCGTCTCCTCGGCCTCGATTGGGTCAGCGCCCGCCATCGCGTCGGCGATCAGCACGAAGCGCGAGGGGTCCTGCCGCAGCGCCACCCTCCCGTCCGCGAACCAAGCATGGTCCAGGTCCGCGTTGCCCAGCGGCGAGTCCTTCAAGCCCCGCGCCCGCTTGAACAGCCCCTCCCGCACCGTCATGCACGCCATCTGCACCGCAGTCCCCGCCGAGGCGGCGGTCCAGGACCCCCCCGCAACCGGCGACTTCGGCAGGTCGCTGTCCCCCAGCCGCACCGTCACATCCTCCATCCTCAGCCCCAGCGTCTCCGCCGCGATCTGCGTCAGGATGGTGTAGGTGCCGGTGCCGATGTCCGACGTGGCGCAGGACACCTCCAGCGTGCCGTCCGGCAGCAGCTTGGCGCTGGCGGACGTCTTCATCAGCTGCGCCTCCCACATGCCGCTGGCCATGCCCCAGCCGATCAGCTCCCGGCCCTCCCGCATGGACCGCGGCTCCGGCGTCCGCCGGCTCCAGCCGAACCGCTCCGCCCCCACTTGGTAGGCGGCCCGCAGCTCCTTGCTGGAATAGGCCTTGTTGGTGGTCTGATCCTCCTCCGCGTAGTTCCGCAGCCGCAGCTCCACCGGGTCCACGCCGGTTGCATACGCCAGCTCGTCCATCGCGCTCTCCATCGCGAACAGCCCGAGCGGCGCCCCGGGCGCCCGCATGTCGCCAGGCGTCGCTGTGTCCAGCTTGGCCAGCTTGTAGGTCAGCGTCGTGTTCGGCGTGCTGTACAGCGCTCCCGACCAGTTCACGACGACCTCCTGGTGGTCCTCGTACTGGCTCGTGCCCGCCACGGCCTCGTGCGTCAGCGCGTGCAGCATCCCGTCGGGGTCGGCACCCAGCGCCAGGCTGTTGATCGTCTCGGGCCGGTAGGTGAACGTGAACGTCTGGTCCCGTGTCAGCACCACCCGCACCGACCGCTTCAGCGCCAGGCTGGCCATCACCGCCAGCACCACCTGATACTGCGGCCGCAGGCCCGACCCGAACCCGCCGCCCAGATACGGCGTCACCACCCGGACCTTGCTGGCGGACAGCCCGAACACCCCGGCGATGAACGCCTGCGTGTTCTGCACCCCCTGCGTCTTGTCATGCACCACCAGCGCCCCGTCATCATACTCGACCGTCGTGGCGTGCGGCTCCATCGCGTTGTGGTGCTCGGGCGCAATGCTCCACTCGTTCTCGATGCGGACCGCGGACTCCTTAAGCGCCGCCGCGGCGTTGCCGCGGGGCTTGGGCGGCGGGTTGATGCCGGTGCGGTCCTTCGGCGGCTTGTAGGCGTCGCCCCGCACCCGCTCCAGGTTGGTCTCATGCGCCGCGGCGTCATACTCAACCTTCACCAGCCCGGCAGCGTGCCGCGCCAGGTCGAACGACTCCGCCACCACCAGCGCGATGGGTTGGCCGCTGTAGTGGATCTGGTCGTCATGCAGCGGCCGGAACGTATGCCCCGGCGGTCCCACCTGGTCCTGCCAGTTGCGCTCCAGGTAGGCCGTCCCCGGACGGTTCTGGTGCGTCAGCACCTGCACGACGCCGGGCACCGCCAAGGCGGCGCTCGTGTCCACCGCCGCGATGCGCCCCTTGGCGATGCCGCTGCTCACGACGTAGCCGTGCAGCAGGCCCGCCGCCGTGAACTCGCCGGCATAGGTCGCCGCACCCGTCACCTTGGCGTGTCCGTCCACCCGCCGCTGCGGCGTGCCGACCAGGATGTGCGTATCGGGCATGATCCGCCCCTCCTTAGTTGTAGGACTTGTCGGACGGCCCCTGCGGCGTGCCCGCGGCGGCCTGCTGCAAGGCACGCACGACGGCCCGCCGCGCCAGCCCGATCTTGAAGCTGTTGCCGGGATAGCCCTTGGCGTCCCGCAGGATGTGGTCCGCCACCCGCCCGAACACCTCCGGCCCCGGCGCCTGACCGCGCAGCAGCTCCTCGGCCGAGGTGTCTCGCCACGGCTTGTGCGCGACGCCGCCCAGCGCGAGCCGCGCCTCCATCACCGTGCCGCCCTCCATGCGCAGCCCGGCAGCGACCGACACCAGCGCAAAGGCATAGGAGTGCCGGTCCCGCAGCTTCAGGTAGGTGTGGTTCGCGGCGAAGGCGGCGCTCTCCGCAGGCAGCGTCACCGACGTGACGATCTCGTCCCCTGCCAGGTTGGCATCCTGCCACGGAGTGTCTCCGGGCAACCTGTGGAAATCCGCGAAGGCGAGCGTCCGGTCACCCGCAGGCCCCGTGACCTGCACCGTCGCCGCCAAGGCCGCCAACGCCACGCACATGTCGCTCGGGTGCGTGGCGATGCATTGCTCGGACGCGCCCAGGATGGCGTGGATGCGGCTCAGCCCCTCCTTCGCCGGGCAGCCCGTCCCCGGCTCGCGCTTGTTGCAGGGCGTCGCCGGGTCGTAGAAATAGTAGCACCGCGTCCGCTGCAGCAGGTTGCCGCCGGTGCTGGCAGCGTTGCGGAGCTGCGTCGTGGCGCCATGCAGGATGGTGTTGGACAGCAGGGGATACCGCGCCACGACCTCCGGATGCGTCGCCAGCGCCGTGTTGCTGACCAGCGCGCCGATCCGCAGCCCGCCCTCCACGGCGTCAATGTCGGACAGCCCCGGCAGGCGGGTGATGTCCACCAGCCGCCCCGGCGCCTCCACGTTGTACTTCATCAGGTCAACCAGGTTGGTGCCTCCGGCGATGACCTTGGCGCGCGGCGCCGTCAGCTCCCGCACTGCGCCCGGCAGGTCCGTGGCGCGGGCGTAGGTGAAGCGGTTCATGCCCCCTGCTCCACCAAGGCATTCCCCGCGGCCTGCTGCGCCATGACGTCTTGGATGGCCCGCACGATGTTCGGATAGGCCCCGCACCGGCACAGGTTGCCGCTAATCGCCTCCCGTATCTCCGCCTCGGTATGCGCCCGCCCTTCCCGCAGCAGCGCCACAGCCGAGCAGATCTGCCCCGGCGTGCAATACCCGCACTGGAACGCGTCGTGCTGGATGAAGGCGTCCTGCACCGGATGCAGCGTCCCGTCCGGCCCGGCCAACCCCTCGACCGTTGTGATGTCTGCGCCATCCTGCATGACGGCCAGCAGCAGGCAGGCGTTCTTGCGCTCCCCGTCCACCAGCACCGTGCAGGACCCGCACTGCCCATGGTCGCAGCCCTTCTTGCTGCCGGTCAGGTGCAGGTCCTCCCGCAGCAGGTCCAGCAGCGTCGTCCAGGGCGCGACGCTGCGCACATGCTCCGTGCCGTTGATGGTGATGCGCAGGGCGTGCTGCTCGATATACGTGGACGGCAGGCTGTGGTCAGGCATCGCAGGGGACCTTGCAGACAGAGGTGCAGGTCGGCTTAACGCCCAAGCGGCGCACGGTTTCCCCCGGGCGGCGCAGTTGGGCCAGGTCAGCCCCGGTCCGACGCGGATGGCAGGCGCTACGGCGCCCGCTGCGCCTCCGCCATGATCCGGTCGAACGCACCGCTCGCCCGCTCCTCCGCCAGCCACCCATCCACCAGCGCCGCCAGCTCGGCGTCCCGCGGCAGCAGGTACGCCTTCTCCAGCCTCGTGAACGGTGCGGCCACCCGCGCCGGGCACAGCTCCGGATGCAGCAGGCTCTGGTGGTCCACCTCGATCCCGTCCGTCACCATCACGTCGGCCCGGCCCGCCACGATCTCGTCGAACACCGTCGCGTTGTCCGGATGCACCCGCAGCGCCGCATGCGGGAAGCTGGCGCGCGCGAACTCCTCGTTGGAGGCGCCGGGATTCACCACCACCCGCACCCCCGGCTGGTCAATCGCGCCCACGCTCGTGAACCGGTCCTGGTCCGGGCACCGCGCCACCGGACGCTTGCCGTCCACGTAGGTCACGCTGGAGAATGTCCCCCGCGCCGCCCGCGCCGCGTTCACCGACACCCCGCCCATCGCCACGTCGAACTTGCCTGCCACGAAGTCCGGCAGCAGCGACGCCCAGATGGTCGGCACGATCTCCAGCCGAACCCCCAGCCGCTCTGCCAGCCGTCCGGCCAGCGCGATGTCGGCCCCCGTATAGCTGCCGTCCGGCTGGCGGAACGTGAACGGCTTGTAGTCCCCCGTCGTCCCCACCCGCAGCACCCCGCGCGCGCGTATGCCGTCCAGCGCCTCCCCGGCGTGCCCGGCGCTTACGGACAACAGCAGCATCGCGGCGATCAGGCGTTTCATTGGGCCATCCCGGCTTGAAGGTGGCGCGCCCTGAGGGATTCGAACCCCCGACATGCGGATTAGAAGGCCGCCGCTCTATCCAACTGAGCTAAGGGCGCTC
>CAXUHB010000056.1:0-19624 GCA_964250755.1 uncultured Acetobacteraceae bacterium
CGCGACCAGGAGAAGCTGGAGCGCGCGCTGGGCGGCATCAAGGACATGGGCGGCCTGCCCGACATCCTGTTCATCATAGACACCAACAAGGAGAAGCTGGCGGTCGAGGAGGCCAACAAGCTCGGCATCCCCGTCATCGCCGTGCTGGACAGCAACTCCGACCCCGAGGGCGTCACCTACCCCATCCCCGGCAACGACGATGCCATACGCGCCATCACGATGTACTGCGACCTGGTCGCCGGCGCCGTGCTGGACGGCATCAGCGCCGAGATGGTGGCCAGCGGCCGCGACATCGGCGCGTCCGAGGAGCTGCCGCCCGAGAGCATCCCGATGCCCGAGCCGGCCGCCCTGGCCGAGCAGCCCGCGGCGTAGCCCTCCGGGCGGCCACGGTACCGGGGCCGCGCTGGTGCCATTGGCAACCGGCGCGGCCCTGCTTGTGTCAGGCCCGCGCTGGATGACCTTGATGGCCTCGCGCGGTTGCGCGGCAAACCTCGCGCGGTTGCGCGGAAAACAACGACAGGGCAGGACGGGCGCAGCAGACGCCTGCCGCTATGACAGGAGAACACGATGGCTGAGATCACCGCCGCGATGGTCAAAGACCTGCGCGAGAAGACCGGCGCCGGCATGATGGACTGCAAGCGCGCGCTCACCGAGGCCGGCGGCGACACGGAGGCCGCGACCGACTGGCTCCGCAAAAAGGGCCTGTCCGCCGCCGTCAAGAAGGGCGGCCGCGTCGCCGCCGAGGGCCTGGTGGCCGTCGCCAGCAGCGGCACGAAGGCCGCGATGGTGGAGGTCAACTCCGAGACCGACTTCGTCGGCCGCAACGAGGCGTTCCAGGCGCTGGTGGAGGGCATCGCCCAGGTCGCCCTGCAGGTCGGGGACGACGTGGAGGCCATCCGCAGCGCCCAGTTCCCCGGGACCGGCCGGACGGTCGCGGACGAGATCACCCAGGCCATCGCGACCATCGGCGAGAACATGACGCTGCGCCGGGCCAAGGTGCTGCAGGTGCCGCACGGCGTGGTCGCCACCTACGTCCACAACGCCCTCAAGCCTGGCCTGGGCAAGATCGGCGTGCTGGTCGCGATGGAGTCCGCCAACGAGGCGTCGGCGCTGGAGACCCTGGGCCGCCAGGTCGGGATGCACGTGGCCGCCACGTCCCCGTCCGCGCTGGACATAGACAGCGTGGACCCGGCGGACCTGGAGCGCGAGCGCACGGTGCTGACCGACAAGGCCCGTGCCGAGGGCAAGAAGGAAGAGATGCTTCCCAAGATCGTGGATGGGCAGATCCGCAAGTTCTACCAGCAGGTCGTGCTGCTGGAGCAGCAGTGGGTCCATGACGGCGAAAGCCGCGTCCGCGCCGTGGTGGACAAGGCCGGCGCCAAGCTGGCGGGCTTCGAGCGGTTCAAGGTCGGCGAGGGCATCGAGAAGCAGTCCGACGACTTCGCCGCCGAGGTCGCGAAGGCCGCTGGCGTGCCGCCCACGCCGCCGGCCCCATCCCAGCCGACTGCATAAGTTAGCCCTTATTGCGAGGCGCGAAGCGGCGCGGCAGTCCTGCGGCAACAAGCACGATGCTTGCGGCCCCTGGATCGCCACGCTGCAAGAGCGGCTCGCGATGAGGGTTGGCTGAGGGGCCGGCTGGGCTGCCTGGCCTACGCAGGCGGGCCAGGCGCGCCAAGGTCAGCCAGGCCGCCGCTGGCCCCAGGCCAGTTGTTTCGTGGCTGTGGCCGGCTCCATCCCCACCCGTCACGCGTAAACTTGTGGGGGGCGGCGGCAGCCACTAGGTTGCGCCCGCCTCACCCCCACCAAGGATCTCATGCCAGACCAGCCCCCCTACAAGCGCGTCCTGCTCAAAGTCTCGGGGGAGGCACTGATGGGGCGGCGGGAGTATGGGCTGGACACCGACACCCTGGGCCGCATCGCGTTGGACGTGCGGGACGTGATCGGCATGGGCGTGCAGGTCTGCATGGTTATCGGCGGCGGCAACATCTTCCGCGGCGTGTCGGCCGCCGCCGGCGGCATGGACCGCGCCCAGGCCGATTACATGGGCATGCTGGCCACCGTCATGAACGCCCTTGGGATGCAGAACGCGCTGGAGAAGCGCAACGTCCCCACCCGCGTGCAGTCCGCGATCCCCATGAGCAGCGTGTGCGAACCCTACGTGCGCCGCCGGGCCGAGCGGCACATGGAGAAGGGCAGGGTGGTCATCTTCGCCGCCGGCACCGGCAACCCCTTCTTCACCACCGACACCGCCGCCGCCCTGCGCGCCGCCGAGATGCACTGCGACCTGTTGCTGAAGGGAACCCAGGTGGACGGCGTCTATTCCGCCGACCCCCGGAAAGACCCGGCAGCCACGCGCTACGACGAGCTGACATACCTGGAGGTTCTGTCCCGCGACCTCGGCGTCATGGACGCCGCCGGCATCAGCCTGGCGCGGGAGAACGGGTTGCCCATCATCGTCTTCAACATCCACGCCCCCGGCGCCTTCGCCAAGGTCATGCGCGGCGAGGGCCAGTTCACCCGCATCACCGAGCCGCATTAGCGCCGCCCCAACCCGCGCCCACCGGAGGTTCCCCCGTGCCCGCCGACCTGAACGCCCTCAAGATCGACCTGACCCGGCGCATGGACAGCGCCCTGGACACCCTGCGCCGCGACTTCGGCGGCCTCCGCACCGGACGCGCCAGCCCGGCCCTGCTGGAGCCTGTGAAGGTCGAAGCCTACGGCACCGTCGTCCCCATCACCCAGGTCGGCACCATCGGCGTGCCGGAGCCGCGGATGATCACCGTCCAGGTCTGGGACCGCACCCTGGTCGGCGCGGTGGAGCGTGCAATCCGCGACAGCGGCCTGGGTCTCAACCCCGGCTCGGACGGGCAAGTCGTGCGCGTGCCGATTCCGCAGCTGACTGCCGAGCGCCGGGGCGAGCTGGCCAAGGCCGCCGGGCGCTACGCCGAGGGGTCGCGGGTGGCGATACGCGGCGTGCGCCGGGACGGCATGGACCAGATCAAGGGCTTCGAGAAGAAGGGCGAGATCGGCGAGGACGAGATGAAGGACTGGTCCGACCAGGTCCAGAAGCTGACGGACGGCTACATCAAGCGCATAGACGAGTCGCTGTCCGAGAAGGATGCGGAGATACGTCAGGTTTGATGTGGTGTCTGATATGGCGCGGGCAGGGGCGGGCATGGGCGTAGCGCCGGCGGTGGCGGGTCCGGCAAGCGTGCCGGACCATGTCGCCATCATCATGGACGGCAACGGCCGCTGGGCCTCGGCCCGCAGCCTGCCGCGCGTGGCCGGACACCGCGCTGGCGCGCAGGCCGTCCGCCGCACCATCGAAGCTTCGGTGGAAGCTGGGCTGTCCTGGCTGACGCTGTATGCCTTCAGCAGCGAGAACTGGCGCCGCCCGCCGGAGGAGGTCCTGGACCTGACGGGCCTGCTGCGCCACTACATCCGCCAGGAACTCAACGAGCTGCACCGCCAGGGGGTCCGCGTCCGCGTGATCGGCGACCGCGCCCGCTTCGATGCGGAGACCCGGGCCGAGCTGGACCGGGCGGAAGCCGTGACCCGCGCCAACGTCCGCCTGAACCTGAACGTCGCCCTGTCCTACGGCGCCCGCGATGAAATCCTGGCGGCCGCCCGCGCCTATGCCGAGGACGCCCATGCGGGGAGGGTTGATCCCGCCACGCTGGACGAGGCCGCGTTCGCCCGCCGCCTGTCCACCGCAGGGATGCCCGACCCCGACCTGGTGATACGCACCTCGGGCGAGCACCGGCTGTCCAACTTCCTGCTGTGGCAGTGCGCCTATGCCGAGCTGGTGTTCCAGGACGTGCTGTGGCCCGACTTCGGCGCCGCCGACCTGCAAGCCGCCCTGGCCGAGTATGCCCGGCGCGAGCGCCGCTTCGGTGCCCGTCCTGCCTGACCCTGCCGCAGTCCCCGCGCCCGCCGCCAGCCCTGCGCGGGCCGCCCGCTGGTCGGACCTGCGCCCGCGCGTGATCTCGGCGGTGGTGCTGGCGCCTGTGGTGCTGGCCTGCCTGTGGGCCGGTGGACCCTATTGGGGCGCGTTGGTGGTCGTGGCGGGTGCAGGGCTGGCGTTGGAGTGGGCGACGCTGTGTGGCGCGCAACCTGCTGCTTGGCCAGGCTTCGGCGTGGCCGCCGCCGTGCTGGCCGGAGTGGCGCTGACGGCGCTGGGCCGTCCCGGGCCGGGTCTGGCGGCGTTGCTGGCCGGGGCGGCGCTGGTACTTCCGCGCAATGGCTGGCGCTTGGCGGCTGGGGTGGCCTATGCCGGCCTGGGCGCGGTGGCCCTGGCCTGGCTGCGCCTGGACCCGTTGGCGGGCCGGGCCAACCTGGTGTTCCTGGTCGCGGTCGTCTGGGCCAGCGACATCGGCGCCTACCTGGCGGGACGGCTGATCGGCGGGCGCAAGCTGGCCCCCTTGATCTCGCCCGGCAAGACCTGGTCGGGCGCGCTGGGCGGGCTTGCCGCGGCAATGCTGGCGGGATGCGCGGCGGGGCAGGCGATGGCCCCCGGGGCGCCGGTCCGTGCGGCGGTGCTGGCGGTCCTGCTGGCGGCGGCGTCGCAGGCGGGCGACCTGCTGGAAAGCGCGGTCAAGCGCGGCTTCGGCGTCAAGGATTCGGGGGGCTTGATCCCCGGGCATGGCGGATTGATGGACAGGCTGGATGGGTTCCTGGTGGCCGCCCCAGCGGCGGCCGGGCTTGGGCTGCTGGTGGGGCGGGGGACGGCACTATGGCACTAGGCGCAGCAGCGGTGGACACGGCAACCAGGGAGGCCGCCCGGACGGTGACGGTGCTGGGCAGCACCGGCAGCGTCGGCGTCAGCACGGTGGACCTGCTGGCCGCCAATCCCGGGCGCTACCGGGTCCATGCCCTTGTGGGCGGGCGCAACGTGGCGGTGCTGGCGGCCCAGGCGGTGCAGCTCCGCGCCGCCGTCGCTGTCATCGCCGACCCGGTGCTGCACGACGCGCTGGCGGCAGCCCTGGCGGGCACCGGCGTCCGGGCCGCCGCGGGCAACGCCGCCGTGCTGGAAGCGGCGTCGCATCCAGTGGACTGGACCATGGCCGCCATCACCGGCGCCGCCGGCCTGCCCAGTACGCTGGCCGCCATACGCCGCGGCGGCGCCATTGCCCTGGCCAACAAGGAGGCGCTGGTCTGCGCGGGCGAGGTCATGCTGCAGGCCGTCCGCGACGCCGGGGCAACCCTGCTGCCGGTGGATTCCGAGCACAATGCCATCTTCCAGGCGATGGCGGAGGGCAACCGGGACGGCGTGGAGCGCATCGTGCTGACCGCCTCCGGCGGCCCCTTCCGGCTCAGCAGCATTGAGGAGATGTCCCGCGCCACGCCCGAGGCGGCGCTGCGCCATCCCGTCTGGTCGATGGGCGCCAAGATCAGCATTGACAGCGCCACGATGATGAACAAAGGCCTGGAACTGATCGAGGCTGCCCGCCTGTTCGGCATGGACGAGGCCGACATCGGCGTCCTGGTGCATCCGCAATCCGTCATCCACGGCCTGGTCTATTACCGGGACGGCAGCGTGCTGGCGCAGTTGGGGTCGCCGGACATGCGCATCCCCATCGCCCACGCCCTCGCCTGGCCCGGACGCATCCCCACGTCCTCCCCCCGGCTGGACCTGGCCGCGCTGGGCCGGCTGGAGTTCGCCGAACCCGATCCCGTGCGCTTTCCCGCGCTGCGCCTGGCGCGGGATGCACTGCGCGCGGGGGGCGGCGCGCCCGCCATCCTGTCCGCTGCCAACGAGGTCGCGGTCGAGGCGTTCCTGGCCCGGCGCATCGGCTTCGCCGCCATCGCCGCCCTGGTCGAAACCGTGCTGGACCGCATGGGCGCCCGGCCTGCCGCCACGCTGGACGCCGTGCTGGAGCTGGACGCCGCCGCCCGCCGGGCCGCGCACCAGCACATCGAGGCCCGGGCCGCGTAGGCCGCCACCCCCGCCGTCCATCCGGGGCGCGGCCGGGTGGTTCGATTCCAGCCCGCACGCACCCATATGACTGCGGCAATGCCCGCCGAACCTTAGAGGCCCCGAGGTCGTCCCCATGGAAACCCTGCGCAGCGCCGTCGCCTTCATCGTCATGCTCGGCGTGCTCGTGTTCGTGCATGAGCTGGGCCACTACCTTGCCGCGCGCTGGCGCGGCGTTCATGCCGAGGTGTTCTCCATCGGCTTCGGCAAGGCCATCGCAAGCTGGACCGACCGGGCGGGCACGGTGTGGAAGGTCGCCTGGATACCGCTGGGCGGATACGTGAAGATGCACGGCCAGGAGCGTCCGCAAGACGTGTCCGACGAGGAGCGTGCGCGCTGGGTGGACGGGCGCACCTACCAAGGCAAGTCCGTGCTGTCCCGGGCGATCATCATCGCCGCGGGTCCCGCAGCGAACTTCCTGCTGGCCTTCGTGCTGTTCTCGGCGCTGATCGCGTCCGGCGGCAAGCCGGTAGCGGTCCAGGAGACTGTGATCGGCGGCGTCGTCCGCGGCAGCCCGGCGGAGGGGGCGGGCATCCTGCCTGGGGACCGCGTGCAGGCGATTGACGGCGTGCCAGTGCCCCTGTTCTCCGACCTGCAGCGCATCGTCGCGGCCAGCCCCGGCCAGGCGCTCCGGTTCGACATCCTGCGCGGCGGGCAGACGGTGACAGTGACAGCCGCGCCGAAGCTGAACGAGGCCGGCGGCAAGCGGGTCGGGACGCTGGGCGTTGGCAGCGCCACCACCTACGTGCCGGTCGGCCCGCTGCAGGCCGTCGCCGCCGGCGCCGCGCACACCTGGGACGTGCTGGCGGGCACGGCGGGCGGCCTGGTGCAGATCGTCACCGGCCAGCGCAGCACGGGCGAGCTTGGCGGCCCCATCGCGATCGCGCAGTTGTCCGGGCAGTTCGCCGCGGCTGGCATCGCCAGCTTCGTCGGGCTGATCGCGCTGCTGTCGGTCAACCTCGGCCTGTTCAACCTCCTGCCGATCCCGGTGCTGGACGGGGGGCACCTGGTGTTCCTGGGGGCGGAGGCCCTGGCGGGGCGGCCGGTGCCGCCGCGGGCGCAGGAATACGGCTTCCGCGCCGGGGCGGCGCTGCTGGCCTGCCTGATCCTGTTCGTATCGTGGAACGACTTGGTGAAGTCCAGCCTGGGCCGCTGGGTGTCCAGCCTGATCGGCTGATCCTTCCCGGCCGGGCGTGCGGGCAGGGGCAACCTGGCCCGCGCGCCCGGCCCGCACGCATTGGCCTTGGCGGCGGGCGCATCGGCGCTTACAAGCACGCGGTGTCCGCTGCCCTGGGAGGGCCTGCCTGTTGTCTGGTTTCCGCGTCCTTCTGCTCGCCACGTCCTGCGCCGTCCCGCTGCTTGCCGGGTCCGACGCGCAGGCCCAGGGCCGGCCGGGGCCGCAGGCGCTCCGCGGCCGTCCCTCCGCGCTCCGCCCCGTCCGCACGCCCGTGCCTGGCGGCGGCATCGCCGCAATCCAGGTCGAGGGGAGCCAGCGCATCGAGGTCGGCACCATCCGCTCCTACATGCTGGTGCAGCCCGGCGATCCCTTCGACCCCGAGCGGATTGACCGCAGCCTGAAGACCCTGTTCGCGACGGGCCTGTTCCAGGACGTGACGATCCGGCGGGAGGGCGCGAACCTCGTTGTGAAGGTGGCCGAGAACCCGATCGTCAACCGCATCGCGTTCGAGGGCAACCGCAAGCTGACCGACGACCAGCTCCGTCCGGAGCTGCAGTTGCGCGCCCGCGCCGTCTATACCCCGCAGCTCGCGCAGGCCGACCGGCAGCGCATCCTGGACCGCTACGCCAAGGGCGGACGCTTCGCCGCGACGGTCGAGCCGAAGATCATCCGCCTGGACCAGAACCGTGTTGACGTGGTGTTCGAGGTGAACGAGGGCGAGACGACGCTGGTCAGCCGCATCGCCTTCATCGGCAACCACGCCTTCAGCGAGAACCGCCTGCGCGAAGTCATCAACAGCCGCGAGCAGGCGTTCTACCGCCTCCTGTCCAGCAGCGACCAGTACGACCCGGAGAAGATCAACTTCGACAAGGAGCTGCTGCGCCGCTTCTACCTCAAGAACGGCTATGCCGACTTCGAGGTGCGGGACGCCGCCGCGGAGCTGTCGCCGGACCGCCGCGCCTTCTTCGTGACGTTCACGATCAACGAGGGAGACCGCTACACCGTCGGCAAGGTGGACATAGACAGCAAGCTGCGGAACCTGAACGGCGAGGAGCTGCGCCCTGTCCTGCTGCTGTCCGCTGGCGACACCTACGACGGCGACCTGGTGGAGCGCACCACCACCGCGCTGCAGGACGCCGTGCAGAACCGCGGCTACGCCTTCGTGGACGTGAAGCCGCGCATCGCGCGGGACAAGGACAAGAAGACCGTTGACCTCGTGTTCGACATCACGGAAGGCCCCCGCGTCTTCGTCGAGCGCATAGACATCGCCGGCAACACCCGCACCAAGGACAAGGTGATCCGCCGGGAGTTCCGGCTGGCGGAGGGCGACGCCTTCAACGCCGCCACCCTGCGCCGGTCGCGGCAGCGGCTGCAGGATCTGGGCTACTTCAACGGCGTCACCGTCACGCCCAGCCCCGGCAGCGCCCAGGACCGCGCCATCGTCACGGCGGTGGTGGACGAGAAGGCGACGGGCGAGCTGACCCTGGGCGGCGGCTTCTCGACCGACTCCGGCGCGCTGATCAACGCGGGGCTGCGGGAGCGCAACCTGATCGGAACCGGCATAGACGCCGGGCTGAACGGCGTGCTGGCGCAGCGGCGCAGCCAGATAGACCTGGCCGTGACCGACCCGTACTTCCTGGACCGCAACCTGGTGGCGGGCTTCGACCTGTTCCTGGTCAGGAACGACAACCAGCAGATCGCCGCCTACAGCGAGCGGCGGACGGGCGGCGACCTCCGGCTGGGCTACGAGTTCAACGAGCACCTGCGCCAGGCCTGGACCTACTCCCTGGTGGACCGCAACGTGTTCAATGTGCAGTCGGGCGCCAGCATCTACGTGCAGAACCAGGCGGGCACGTCGCTGCTGTCGCAGCTTGGCACGACCGTGGCGCTGGACTACCGGGACAGCCGCACGGACCCGCGCGACGGCTTCCTGATCCGGCTCGGCACCGACGTGGCCGGTCTGGGCGGCACGGCCCGCTACGTGCGAACCAAGCTCGACGGCAACTACTTCATCCCGCTGGAGAGCCTGACGGGCGATGCCGATTGGAGCATCGCCCTGTCGGCGGGCGTCGGCTACCTGGCGCAGTTGGGGCGGGAGGAGAAGATCATTGACCGCTTCTTCCTGGGCGGCGACAACCTGCGCGGCTTCCAGTCGGCGGGCGCCGGGCCGCACGCCCAAACCACGACGTTCGCCAGCGATGCCGACTTCGCCGCCCGTGCGAACGGCGTGCAGGGAAGCAACGACAGCATCGGCGGGCGCTTCATATACACCGCGTCAACCGAACTGCGCTTCCCGCTCCCGATCTCCGCGGACCTCGGCCTGTCCGGGCGGACCTTCGTGGACGTGGGCGCGCTGTCGCAGGTGACGCGGCTGAATACGGCCATTGCCGGGACCAACACGACCACCGCCACGACGATAGACGCGACGCCCCGGGTCGGCGCTGGCGTCGGCGTGTCCTGGAAGACGCCGTTCGGCCTGATCAACATTGACATCGCCCAGGCGGTGGTCAAACGCAACGGCGACCAGACCCAGCTTTTCCGGTTTGGTTTCGGAACGAGGTTCTAATCTGATGCCCCATCTCTCACGGTCCGCGCTTCTTGCGGCGGCCCTTCTCCTGCCCGCGGCCGCATTGGCGCAAGGCGGGCCGGGCTACTTCATCCCCCCCGCCGGCGGCGGGGCGCCGGCCCAGCTGCGCCCGGCGCAACCCGCCCCGCCCCGCCCGCCTCAGCCGCGCCCGCAGCCGCGGCTGCCCGTCGGGCCAACGGTTCAGGTTGCTCCTCCGGGCGGCGAGCCCGGGGGCACCACGGGCGGCAACGCCCCGGAGGCTCCGCCGCTGCAGGTGCAGTTGCCGCCGATGCCCGACCTGCCGGGGATCCCGCGCGGCCCGACTCCGCCGGCCGCCGTTATCGGCGTGCTGGGCATCCCGGACATCATGCGCGCCTCCAGCGCCGCGCAGCAGGTCGAGAAGACCATCGCCGAACGCCGGGAGAAGCTGACCCAGGATGCGCAAAAGGAGCAGGCGGCCTGGCGCGAGTTGCAGCAGGCGCTTGCGGGCCAGCGGGCCAGCATGACGCCCGACCAGATCAGGGCCAAGGAGAAGGAGCTGCAGGACCGCGTGACCAACGCGCAGCGCGGCTTCCGCGACCGCAACCGCTTCATGCAGGAAGCGGCCCAGGTCGGTCTGGCGCAGATCGAGCGCACGCTGATCCAGGTGATACGCCAAGTGGCCGAAAGCCGCGGCATGAACCTGGTGCTGCACCGGGCGCAGGTGGCGCTGAACGTGAACGAGTTCGACATCACCGACCCCGTCGTGCAGCAGCTGAACAAGGTGCTGCCGAGCGTGCAGCTGCCGGCCGAAGGCGTGTCCGCCGCCCTGGCCGCCGCGCCGCAGGCGCCAGCAGCTGGCGCCCCCGCGCCGGAGACAACCCCAACCCCCGTCGTCGCGCCGCCCGGGGCGCCGCCGCGCCGGTGACGGATGGCCCCGGCGCAGCACCAGGCGGGTGACCCCCGCTTCTTCGGCCGGACCGGCCCGCACCCGCTGGCCGCCGTGGCCGCGGCGGCGCGGGCCGGCCTGTCCGGTGCCGCACCGGATGTCGCGCTGCACGGCGTCGCCCCGCTGCAAGTGGCGGGTCCGTCCGAACTCAGCTTCATAGACAACCGCAAATACGTGGACGCCCTGGCGGCGACCCGTGCGGGCGCGGTCATCGTGCATCCCGACCTGGCGGCCCGCGTGCCGCCGGCCACGGCCGCCATCGTGACGCCCGAGCCGTATGCGGGCTGGGCGCGCGCGGCGGCGCTGTTCCACCCGCCCCCGCCGCTGCGGCCCGGCTTTCATCCTTCCGCCGTGGTGGCCCCCGGCGCGGACGTGGACCCCTCGGCCGAAGTGGGGCCGCTGGCCGTCATCGGGCACGGCGCACGCATTGGCGCACGCTGCCGCATTGGGCCTGGGGCGGTCATCGGCGATGGCGTCGTGATAGGGGAGGACTGCCGCATCGGGCCGCACGCCAGCGTCAGCCACGCGCTGCTGGGTGCCCGCGTCTATGTCTATCCCGGGGCGCGGATCGGCCAGGACGGCTTCGGGTTCGCCACCACCCCTGCAGGCTTCGTCACCGTGCCGCAGCTGGGCCGCGTGATCCTGGAAGATGACGTGGAGGTCGGCGCCAACACCACCATAGACCGCGGTGCCGCGCCGGACACGGTGATCGGCGCGGGATCGCGCCTCGACAACCTCGTGCAGATCGGACACAACGTGCGCATGGGCCGGTGCTGCGTCGTGGTCGCGCAGGCCGGCATCGCAGGCTCGACCGTGCTGGAAGACTTCGTGGTCGTGGCGGCGCAGGCCGGCCTGACCGGGCACCTCCGGGTCGGCGCCAAGGCCCGCATCGGCGCGCAGGCCGGCGTCATGTCGGACGTGGAGGCCGGATCGGACGTGGTCGGCAGCCCCGCGCAGCCCGTGCGCGAGTTCTTCCGCGGTGTCGCCACCTTGCGCCGCCTGGCCCGCAAGCCCGCCCCCAACGCCGCCCGCCCGGAGTAGAGTCAGCCATGGACGGCACCCCCAATCCACCCGCCAAGCCGCTGCACGCGGCTGATCCCGGGCACGACGTGCTCGACGATGTCGCGCCCAAGCCCTCGCTTAAGGCGGCGCTGCCGCCGGTCGAGGTGCTGGACATCAAGCGCATCATGCACGCGATCCCGCACCGCTATCCCTTCCTGATGATAGACAGGGTGATGGACGTGGTGCGCGGCCAGTCCGCTGTCGGGATCAAGAACGTCACGGCCAACGAGAACTTCTTCCAGGGCCACTTCCCCGGCCACCCCGTCATGCCTGGCGTCCTCATCATCGAGGCGATGGCGCAGACCGCCGCGGTGCTGGTAGTCGAGACGCTCGGCCCCAACGCCGCGGGCAAGGTGGTCTATTTCATGACCATCGAGGACGCGAAGTTCCGCCGCCCCGTCGTGCCCGGCGACACCCTGCGGCTGGAGATACAGAAGGTCCGCCACCGCGGCCCCGTCTGGAAGTTCAGCGCCGTCGCCCGGGTGGAGGGCGTGTCGGTGGCCGAGGCGACCTACGCCGCCATGATCATGGACAAGTAGCAGCGGCAAGCAGCGGCGCGGCCTGTCCGCCCGCGCGGCGTAACAATCCGTGTGTTGGCCCGGCCATCCGGTGCCGCCTAGTCTCCCCCGCGCCGGATGTGCCGGGCCATCGAGGTCATCCCATGAGCGTTGCCCCCCTTGCCGCCGCCGCAGCGCACCCCGCCACGCAGATACATCCCGCGGCCATCGTCGAGCCGGGCGCGCAACTGGGCCAGGGCGTGCAGGTTGGCCCTTGGTGCCACGTCGGCCCGAAGGTGCGGATCGGTGATGGCGCCCGCCTGATGTCGCACGTGGTGGTGGAGGGCGACACGAGCATCGGCGCCGATGTCACCATGTTCCCGTTCTCAGCCGCTGGGCAGGCGCCGCAGGACCTGAAGTATCGCGGCGAGCCGACGCGGTGCGAGATCGGCGACCGCACCCTGGTGCGGGAGCACTGCACGATCAACCGCGGCACCGTGACCGGCACGGGCCTGACCCGTGTGGGCGCAGACTGCCTGCTGATGGCGGTGGTCCACGTGGCGCACGACTGCAGCATCGGGGACGGCGTGGTGATCGCCAACAACGTCGTCATGGGCGGGCACGTCACCATCGGCGCGGGCGCGGTGATCGGCGGCGCTGCGGCCCTGCACCAATTCGTGCGCATCGGCCGCGGCGCGATGGTGGGCGGTGTGTCGGGGGTGGAGGCGGACGTGATCCCCTTCGGCAGCGTGCTGGGCAACCGGGCGCGGCTGATGGGCCTGAACGTGATCGGCCTGCGCCGCCGCGGCGTGGACCGCGCTGGGCTGATGTCGCTGCGCGCCGCGGTGCGCCGGCTGTTCGGCCCGGACGAGGTGTTCAGCGCCCGGCTGGCGGAGGTGCGGGCAGCTTACGCTGGGGACGCGCTGGTGGAGGAGCTGCTGGCCTTCATGGACGCGCCGAGCAAGCGCGGCCTGATCCGCGCGGAGCTGGCAGGACTGGACGAGGGGGACGGCGCCTGATGCGCGCCCTGCTCCCTCTCCTTCCGGAAGGAGGCCGGGGTGAGGGAGGCCGCACGGGCCTCTGTTGGAGCTTTCGGGAACCAGGCCGCGTTCGGGAAGAGTTGCGCTTGCTGCCTTTCTCACCCCGGCCCTCTCCCGGAGGGAGAGGGAGCAGCGCAGCGCCCAGGCCGTGACTGTCCCGCTCGGCATCATTGCCGGCGGCGGGCCGTTTCCCGGACGGGTCGCTGCCGCGGCCCAGGCCGCAGGCCGGCCGGTCTTCATCATCGCCCTGCGCGGCTATGCCGAGCCTGCGGTTGTCGCCCCGTTCCCCCACGCCACCGTGCGCATGGGCGCGGCGTCCGACATCCTGGCGCAGTTGCGCGCCCACGCCTGCACCGACCTTGTGCTGGTTGGACCCGTGCGGCGCCCGTCCCTGATGGATTTGCGCCCGGATGCGGAGGGCGCGCGGATCATGGCCCGCATCGGACGCGCCGCCTTCGCCGGGGATGACGGCCTGCTGGCTGCCGTCGTCCGGGTGCTGGGAGAGGAAGGATTCCGCGTGCTCGGCGCGCATGAGGTGCTGACGGAGGCGGTCGCACCCGCCGGCGTTGCCGGACGCATCGCACCCGATGCCGCCGCGATGGCCGACGTGGACCGCGGCGCTCAGGTCGTCCGCGCCCTGGGCCGGGTGGACGTGGGACAGGGCTGCGTCGTGCAGCAGGGCATCGTGCTGGCGGTCGAGGCCATCGAGGGCACCGACGCCATGCTGTCCCGCGCCGCCGTGCTGGCCCGCCCCGGACCCGGCGGCGTGCTGGTCAAGCTGGTCAAGCCCGGGCAGGACCGCCGTGCCGACCTGCCGACCATCGGGCCGGGCACGGTTGCTGCCGCCGCTGCAGCCGGGCTGCGGGGGATTGCCTACGAAGCTGGCGGCACCCTGGTGACGGACCGCGCTGCCTGCATTGCAGCGGCCGATGCGGCAGGGCTGTTCCTGCTCGGCGTCCTGGCGGACCAGGGCGGGGACGCGGCGGCTTGACCGCTGCTCCTATCCGGATTGCCAGCTTGCTGCCAGCACCTGCATCCTGGGCCGGGGCAAGCCGTGGCGGTTGACGCCGCCCTAGCCCGGCTGACCCGGCGCACCATACGCATCGGCGTGACCGGCCTGGCGCGGGCGGGCAAGACGGCATTCCTGACCTCGGTGGCCGCCAACTTGCTGGCGCTGGGCGCAGGCCGCCCGGTGCTGCCCGCGCTGGCGCGCAAGGCGGCTGGCCGCAACCTGCGCGTTTCCATCGCCCCGTCCGGCGCCGCCTGCCTGCCGCGCTTCGATCTTGCCCGGCACCTGGCCGCCCTGACCGCCGACCCGCCGGCCTGGCCGGAGCGCACCAGCTCCGCATCCCTGCTGGCGCTTGACCTCGTGCTGGACCGGCAGCACCTGGGCGCAACGCTGCCGCCGGCCCGGGTCCGGCTGGAGCTGCTGGACTATCCCGGCGAGTGGCTGCTGGACCTGCCGCTGATCCGCACCTCCTACGAGGACTGGTCCCGCGCCACCCTGCGGCGCTTGGACGGCCAGACGCTGGCGCGCGAGTTCCTGGCGTTCAGCGCCGCCCTGCCTGCGGGCGCCCCGGCGGACGAGGCCCTGGCCGCCACCGGCCACCGCCTGTATCGCGCGATGCTGCACCGGATGCGCGACGAAGCCGGGCTGTCCCTGCTGCAGCCCGGACGCTTCCTGATGCCTGCGCCGGGGCCGGAGCCGGCCTGGATACCGTTCTTCCCGAACGCCGGCCGCGGCGGGCTGCATGACTTGATGGCCCGGCGCTACGCGGAATACGCCGCCTTCGTCCAAGCCGACCTGGCGGAACCGATGTTCGGCAACCTGGACCGGATCGTTGTACTGGCCGACCTGCTCTCGGCGCTGTCCGCCGGGGAGGCCGCGTTCGCCGACGCCGCCGGCGCCCTGGCCGCGGCTGCCGGGGCGCTGCGGTGGCGCTGGTCCCTGATGGAAGCCGCGATGGCGCTGGGCCGCCTGCAACGCCCGCCGCGGGCGGTGTCCCGCGTCGCCTATGCCGCGACCAAGTCGGACCACGTCGCGGCCCGGCAGCGCGGCAACTTGGCGGCCCTGCTGCGTGCCGTTGCCAGCCCGCCCGGCGCCGCGCCGGAGGTGCGGACCGCCTACCTGCCCATCGCCGCGGTGCGCTGCACGGAGGATTTCGTCTGGACGCTGGACGGCCGCCCGGTCTCCGCGGTGCGGGGGCGGCGGATCGGCGATGACCGGATGCTGCGCTCCTACCCCGGGGAGGTGCCCGACCGACCGCCGGATGCCGCGTTCTGGGCGCACCCGTTCCTGCAGCTTCCCGTGTTCGAGCCGCAGCGCCCGCCGGATGCGGGGCGCGGCGGCGTGCCGGACCTGGGGCTGGACGAGCTGCTGCTGTTCCTGCTGGACGGCGCACTATGACCCAGCCGCCCCGCCCCCGGATCGAATACGACGACGAGCCGGACGCGCCGGTGCCGGCCCTCCCGGTATTGGCCTTGCAGGACCCGCCGCCAGCCCTTGATGTGCCGCCTTCCCCCCGGATGGAGCTGGAGGAGCGTCCGGCCGCTCGCCTGCAGGCGGAGACGCTGGCAGAGCTGCCCGCCGATCTCGCGCCGCCGCGCCGCGCGCCGCTGGTGCTGGCCGGGGCGGCGACGCTCGCCGCCGGGGTAGGTGGGCTGTCGCTGCTGAACTTCGTGCTGGACCAGTTCGGCCGGGCGGCTTGGCTGGGCTGGACGACGCTGGGCGTGTCGGCTGCCGGGGTGGGCCTGATCGGGGCAGGGGTGTGGCGGGAGGTCCGCGCGCTGCGGGCGCTGCGCCACGTGGACGGGCTGCGGGCGGACCTGGCCTCCCACGAACCCCGGCGCATCATGGCCGCTGCGATGGACTGGGCCGCCACGGTCCCCGGCGGCCCGGCGCTGCTGCCGGCCCTGCGCGCCGTGAACGACCCGGATGCGGCCCTGGCCTTGCTTCGCGCCGGCCCGGGCGAGGTGCTGCGGGCGGAGGCCGACCGCCTGGGGCGCGGCGCGGCGGTGCAAATGGTGGCGGGCATCGCCGCCATGCCGTCTCCGGCACTGGACGTGGCGCTGGTGGCCTGGCGCGGGGTGCGGCTGGTGCGCCAGGTGGCGCAGCTCTACGGCGTGCGCCCGGGCCTGCTGGGCACGGTGGCCCTGCTGCGCCGGACCATGACCGCCGCGACGATGGTGGGCGCCGCGGAGTTCGCCGGCAACGCCGCCGCCCACGCGGTGCTGTCGCATCCCTTGCTGGCGCACCTGGCCGGGGAGATGGCCGGTGCCGGGATCGCTGCCCGCCGGATGGTCGTGCTGGCGCGGGCGGCAGCGGCAGCCTGCGACCCGCTTTCTGCTCCCTCTTCCTCCGGGAGAGGGTCGGGGTGAGGGAGGCAACGCAGCGCGGTCCGTTCTGATTGGGCACGCTGCCCAGGTCCAACTTTCGCGCTTGCGGCTTCCCTCACCCCAACCCTCTCCCGGAGGGAGAGGGAGCAGAAGCAGGAACGCTCGCATCCAGCGCGGCTTGCAGCGTGTAGGCGGCGGCCATGCTGTCCACGACAGCGGCGCGCTTGCGGCGGGTCAGGTCCAGCTCCCCGATCAGGAACCGATTGACGGCGGACGATGACAGCCGCTCGTCCCACAGCGCCGCGGGCAGCGCCGCCAGGTCGGACAGTGCCCGTGCCCAATCGCGCACCCCTTGCGCCGCCGGTCCCATCGTGCCGTCCATGCTCAGCGGCCAGCCCACGACCAGCCCGCCCGCGCCCTCCTTCCGCGCCAGCGCACCGACCTCTGCCGCGTTGGCGGACAGCTTGCCCCGGCGCAAGCTGCCATAGGGGCTGGCCAGCATCAGCCCTACGTCAGACAGCGCCACCCCGATCACCTTGGCCCCCGGGTCCAGCCCGATCAGCCGCGTCCCCGCCGGGACCGCGGCCCGAAGCTCCGCCATGTTGAACAGGGGCATGGTGGCCAGTATGCTTTCCAACTGCCGCACCGCCCTGTATGGGCGGCGGCCTCCCTTATCACAGGATGACCCGCCCCATGTCGCTCGATCCCGCGACCGTCCGCCGCGTCGCCAAGCTGGCCCGCATCCGTGTCGAGGAGGCCGACGTGGCGCAACTGGCGCAGGAGCTGGGCGGCATTCTGGGCTGGATCGAGCAACTGAACGAACTGGACGTGGACGGCGTCGCCCCGCTGACCGGCGCCGCCCAGATGGCGCTGCGCCTGCGTGCGGACGTGGTAACGGATGGCGGCATTGCAGAGCAGGTGCTGTCCAACGCCCCGGATCGTGCGGGTCCGTTCTACGCCGTGCCGAAGGTGGTCGAGTGATGCTGACCGACCTGACGCTGGTGCAGGCCCGCGACGGCCTGCGCCGCAAGGAGTTCTCGGCGGCCGAGCTGACGGACGCGCACCTGGCGGCGGTGGAGGCGCTGAACCTGCGCCTGAACGCCCTTATCACCGTCATGGCCGACAGCGCCCGCGCCGCCGCCGCCGCCGCCGACGTGGCGCTGGCCGCCGGGGACCAGCGCCCGCTGCTCGGCTTGCCGCTGGCCATCAAGGACCTGTTCTGCACCGCGGGCACCCGCACCACGGCGGGCAGCCTGATCCTGTCGCCGTTCGTGCCGCCCTACGAGAGCACCGTTACGGCCAACCTGCTGCGGGACGGCGCGGTGTTCCTGGGCAAAGCCAACCTGGACGAGTTCGCGATGGGGTCGTCCAACATGACCTCCGCCTACGGCCCGGTGCAAAGCCCCTGGACCCGCGGCAACCAGGCCGTGCTGGTGCCCGGCGGCTCCTCCGGCGGGTCCGCTGCCGCGGTCGCCGCGCGCATGGCGCTGGCGGCGACGGCGACGGACACCGGCGGCTCCATCCGCCAGCCCGCGTCGTTCTGCGGCATCGTGGGCGTCAAGCCGACCTACGGTCGCTGCTCCCGTTGGGGCATCGTCGCCTTCGCATCGTCCCTGGACCAGGCCGGGCCGGTGGCGCGGACAGTGGAGGACTGCGCGGTCATGCTGGGCAGCATGTCGGGCTTCGATCCCAAGGACAGCACCTCGGCGGACCGCGCCGTGCCGGACTTTGCCGCCGCGTGCCGCCGGGGCGTGCGCGGGCTGCGGATCGGGGTGCCGCGCGAGTATCGCGCCGACGGGATGCCGCCGGAGATTGACGCGCTCTGGCGCCAGGGCCTGGACTGGCTGCGGGCGGAGGGGGCGGAGATCGTGGATGTCAGCCTGCCTCACACCAAGTATGCCCTGGCCACCTACTACGTCGTTGCCCCGGCGGAGGCGTCCAGCAACCTCGCCCGCTACGACGGCGTCCGCTTCGGCGCGCGCACGGACGGGGTGGACCTGACCGACCTGTATGAGCGCACGCGGGCCGAAGGGTTTGGCGCCGAGGTCAAGCGCCGCATCATGATCGGCACCTACGTGCTGTCGTCCGGCTACTACGACGCCTACTACCTGCGGGCGCAGAAGGTGCGCGCCCTGATCCTGCGCGACTTCACCGAAGCCTTCGCCAAGGTGGATGCGCTGCTGACCCCCACCACGCCCAGCGCCGCCTTCGCGCAGGGGGAGAACATGGACGACCCCGTGAAGATGTACCTGAACGACGTGTTCACCGTCCCCGCCAGCATGGCCGGCGTGCCCGCGATGTCGGTGCCCGCCGGGCTGGACGGGCAGGGGCTGCCGCTGGGCTTGCAGGTGATCGGGCGCCCCTTCGACGAGGAGACCATGTTCGCCGTGGGCGCGGCGCTGGAGCGTGCCGCCGGGTTCTCGGCGCTGCCGCAGCTCCGGGCGGGGGGGCACGCATGACCTATGTGATCGAGGGCCGCACCGGCCCGTGGGAGCTGGTGATCGGGCTGGAGGTCCATGCCCAGGTCGTCAGCAAGTCCAAGCTGTTCAGCGGCGCGTCCGCCGAATACGGCGCGTCGCCCAACAGCCAGGTCAGCCTGGTGGACGCGGCGTTCCCCGGCATGTTGCCCGTCATCAACCAGGAATGCGTGGCGCAGGCCGTGCGGACCGGGCTGGGGCTGGGCGCGCACATCAACCTGGTCAGCCGCTTCGACCGCAAGAACTACTTCTATGCGGACCTGCCGGCGGGTTACCAGATCAGCCAGTTCGCCCATCCCGTCGTGGGCGCCGGCACCGTCGAGATCGAGCTGGCCGACGGCAGCACCAAGCAGGTCGGCGTCACGCGCCTGCACCTGGAGCAGGATGCCGGCAAGTCCCTGCATGACCAGGACCCGGCGCGCAGCTTCATCGACCTCAACCGCTCCGGCGTCGCGCTGATGGAGATCGTGAGCGAGCCGGACCTCCGCACGCCGGAGGAGGCCGGGGCCTACCTGCGGAAGCTGCGGACCATCCTGCGCTACCTCGGCACCTGCGACGGCAACATGG
>CAXUHB010000057.1:0-19261 GCA_964250755.1 uncultured Acetobacteraceae bacterium
GGCCACTACATCGGCTATAATCCAGGCACGCAGCGGCTGGAGATGGCCATGAACGACGTTCCCGTCGTTCGAGCATCGGCGGCAGGGGTGGAGGCGAACCTGCTCCGGCCAGTGTCGAACAGGTATGCCGAAAGCGGGACCATTGCGGGCACTGATCGCCTTGCCGTGATCACATGCACCGGCCACGTCGAGCTGACGGTGGAGGACGGGATCGCCGACGGGCACGAGATGGTCGTCAAGCGCTTGGGGAGGGGCGACGCGCTCGTGACCCTGAGCCTCGATGGCTGCTCCGGCTCGGTCATCACGCTTGGAGGCTGGACGTTCCGGGAGGCGTTCACGCTGAATTGGTCCGCGGAGGATGCGACCTGGCTCCTCGTCGGCAGCCTGCCGCCCAACGGTGCCCTGCTGCAAGTGGAATACGGCACCGGCATATCGCACAAGGGCGCTGTTTGAGTCTCCGTCCATAAACGCAATGTCCGTTAGTGGCAGGCTGAGGTCGCTCCTTGGCCTCGGACACGCAGCTGCCCCCTCCGGCGGTCCTCCTGCTTGCCGGCCGGGCGACCCAGTTGCCAACCGACAGCGCGGCAGGCTCAAACTCGCGGGCAAGGTCCCCTGGCGAGCGTCCAGCAGGAACATCTCGGGCAAAAACATCGAGGTGTCCACCGAACCGGGCTAATGAACCGCGCCGGGTTTGCCGGAGGCTCCAAGCCTTGAGGGGAATGGAGCGATGAGCAAGCCAACGACGAAGAGGTTTTCCCCCGAGGTGCGGTTTCGCGCGGTTCGCATGGCCTCCGACCACCAGGCTGAGCATCCGCCGCAGTGGGCGGCGATCAGCTCGATTGCGGGCGATGACACCTTGTCCCTGATCCTGTCCAAGGCGGCGCTGCTGGCGCGGGACGACGGGATCACGGACCCGGTGATCCCGCGGCAGCTTCAGCCCCGGGAGGGCGGCGGCACGGTGAAGGTCAGGACGGGGCCGGACCAGCGGCGGCCGTCGCCGGGGCGCTCGGCCACGCCTGGTACGGTGCGGGTGGCGTGGCGCCAGAAGCGGAGGGCTGCAGGGTTGTAGGCGGCGACGGCGACCTCCCACCGTCCGGGATGGCGTGCGAAGGCGGCGTGGGCGGCCTGGGTGCCGATGCCGGCGCGGCGGTGCTTGCGGAGGACGAAGAACTCGGCGACGGCGCGGTCGAGCGGACGGTCGAGCGCGGACCAGCGGTGCAGCAGCGCGAAGCCGGCCACGGCGCCGCCGGCGCGGATCAGCAGGGGTTCGTGGCCGGGGTCGCGCCAGTAAGGGTCCAGGCCGGGCGGATAGGGGAACAGGCCATTGGGGTCCACCTCGCCATAGACAGTGTGGCGGGGGGCGAGTTCGGAGAAGTCGTGGAGGTAGAGTTGGAGGAGGCGCTCCAGGAGGGGGCGCTGGGCGGGTAGGATGGGTTGGAGGGTGACGGCGCACGAAGGGCCAATGCTGGTGCTGGTTGGCATCAGACCTGCCCGCCGGCGCCGAAGCCGATCAGGACCGAGCAGCTCCATATCCACCCTGGCACGGCGGTGGATGCCACAGGGACCGCCGCTGAGGCGAACAGGTCAGTTGCAAGCTCGTCCAAGCCCTTCAATCCGAGTTCCACCAATCCGTTTCGTCCGGCAGTTGCACGAACAGGAAGCCTCAACCGCAGCCGCCTGCAGCGAGGCCATCGCGTGCAGTTCGCAAGTCCGCCGCGGCACCGAACACGCGCGGGACCACGCGCGCCAAACCGGCATTGCCGCCGGATACCCTGATCACGTCAGCCCAATCAACGCACACCAGCAGCGGGACAAACGCGACCAAGGCAAGCGCGGCCTCCACTGAATGCGGGTCGTCCAGCGCACCCACCAAGGGGGCGAAGCCGCCTTGCAGCCCTGGCTCATTCAGCGTGGCAGACCCGTCCAGCACGCGGAAGTGCTGGCGATACGCCGGGCGGATCACCGCAGCACACGCTTGGCTACCCTGCCCACCGTCGCAGCAGCGAGCGTGCGGCTTGTATCGAAGACGCGGAAGCGGCTCAGGTGCGGAAGCGCCAGCACGGTGCGGCCATCTGGGGCGACGTACTCGTCCAAGCTCTGCTTGCCCCACTCGACTTCGTGCTTCATGGGCGGAGAGGCAGCGCCCAGCAAGGCGGCCAATTCCTGCCCTGGCTGCTTCCCAATGCAGACGAATAAGCGAGCCGGCGTGCGCGGCAGCAAGTCATCCTTCCAAAGCCTGCGTCCAAACTCCAGGGCACCCTCCTTGCCGGGCAGTTCGCGCCAGGATGGGCTGCGGAACGGCAAGAGATTGGCTGCGAAAACTTCGTCTGGCCGCACGCCGAGCGCGGCGAACAGCAGGCCGACCTGCTGCTGTAACGGGTTCAGCCTCTTACCCTTGCCCCACGGCTGATCAACATATGCGTTGATGCCGTCGTGCTCCCAGGATGACTGCTGATCCTCGTCGTTGCCACCAGGGTTCAGCCCGACGAGCACCACCTTAGCAGACTTCAACGCCGCTTCGGGCGTGTACATGAACGACCAACCCCATCTTGCCTCAGGGTAGGCCGCCAAGCGCCGTTGGTATTCCCGTTCTACATCTTCGGCTTGCATCGCCTTGCCTCCGCTGTGGGCTGCTGCGTCTTGGTGTGCCGCTTGAACGTGCGTGCTGGATGCGCCAGTCCCGGACGTAGCTGACGGCATGCCGCCGCGTCCATTGCGCCCACACGGTGCAGGGCCGCGCCGAGCGTGTAGGCTGTGGCCAGCACCTCATCCTCGACGGACTGGCGGAGCCGGTACCGCGTTGCAGGTGCCTTGGCCGGGGGCGCCGCCGTGCGGCGGGCAACCGCGTGTCATCCGTCACCGCCGCTCCCACCTTCGCTGCCCCTGCTGCCACCGCACATGATCTCCTCAAGCCGCCAGCGCCCGCGCGAATACCGCCGCGTCCACGTTCCCCCCGCTCAGCACGGCGCCCACCACCTTCCCCCGCACGTCCAGCTTGCCCGCCAGCAGCGCCGCCAGGGCCACGGCGCCGCCGGGTTCCAGGACCAGTTTCAGGTGCGTGAAGGCGAAGGCGATTGCGGCCAGGACCTCCGTGTCCGACACCACCAGGCCGCCAGCCAGGCGGGGCTGGTTTATGGCGAAGGTCAGCTCGCCGGGCGTGGGGGACAGCAGGGCGTCGCATAGGCCGGAGGCGCCGGGGGCATTGCCCACGCGGGCGCCGGATTGCAGGGAGCGCAGGGTGTCGTCGGACCCCTCCGGCTCCACCGCCCACACCTTCGTGCCCGGCGACGCTGCCTCCATCGCCAGGGCGCAGCCGGCCACCATGCCGCCGCCGCCGGTGCAGACCAGCAGGGCATCCAGTGGGGCGGGCGCGTCCTCCGCCAACTCCAGCGCCAGGGTGCCCTGGCCGGCGATGACGTGGGGGTGCTCGTAGGGCGGGATGACGGTGGCGCCGGTGCGGGCGGCGTGGGCCAGGGCCAGGGCCTCCCGGTCCTCGGTGCGGCGGTTGAAGCGGATGATCTCGGCGCTCCAGCGGCGGGTGCTGGCGACCTTCACCTCCGGCGCGTCGTCGGGCATGAACACGGTGGCGTGCAGGCCCAGGGACGCCGCGGCGCAGGCCAGGGCCTGGCCGTGGTTGCCGCTGCTGTAGGTCAGCACCCCGGCCCGGCGCTGCGCCGCGTCCAGCTGCAGCGCCGCGTTGGTGGCGCCGCGCAGCTTGAAGCTGCCGGTGCGCTGCAGGCACTCGGCCTTCAGCAGGACGGTGCCGCCGGTGATCTGATCCAGCAGCGGGTTGCGGATGGCGGGGGTGCGGACGACGTGGCCGTGCAGGCGGCGGGCGGCGGCTTGCACGTCGTCGGGAGTAGGGAGCATGGCGGTCCTCATCGTATGGGCAGGCGCACGAAGGCTGCGCCGGGCTGCGGGGTCACACGGTAGGCGCGGAACCGCTCGGCCTCCACCCCGTTGCGGGCGCGGACCAGCTCTGCAATCGGCTCGGCAGTGGACCACAGGGCGGGGTCGGGCGGCTCGCGCCGGCGCTGGCTGATCAGCAGCAGGCCGGGGCCGGCGGGGGTGGCGGGGCGCAGGCGCAGCAGGGACCAGCGCGCGCCCTCGCTGGGCACGTCGCCGGCCAGGACGGGACTGGGGGTCCACCAGGCCAGCAGAGAGGACACGCCGTAGTTCTCGGCGGCCAGGTAGTTGACGCCGGATGCGGCGCGCATCGCCTCGGCATCCCGGGCCAGCATGTCCCAGCCGCCCAGGCGGATCAGGGCGGGGTCCAGGCGGCGGGGCAGCGCCAGGGGGGCTGCGGCGGCTTGCAGGGTGGCGGCGGCGGTCAGCCCCAGGCCCAGCGCCGCCGCAGGGCGCCACAGGCGGGCGGGCCAGCCCCCCAGCGCGAGGGCGCCTGCCGCGGCGGCGGCGGCAGGATACAGGATGGCCGGCCAGTTCGCCTGCACCCGGTCGCCGACCGCGTGCTGCACGAACACCAGCAGGCCCGGCAGGAGCATGGCGGCGAGCAGGGACCAGCCGGGGTCACGGCGCCGGGCATGGCGCAGGGCGGCCCAGCCGCCGGCCAGCAGCAGCGCGAACACCAGCGGCGTCGCCAGCGCGGCCTGCCCGGCCAGCAGCTCGCCCAGGTGGCGTGCGGCCTCTCCGGGGTTCCAGTCCCCGGCGCGTCCGCCCTGCTTGGCCAGGCTGGCCCAGCCGTGTGCCGCGTTCCAGACCAGGACGGGGGCGAACAGGGCGGCGGCAAGGGCACAGCCGGCCCAGAGCCAGGGGCTGGCGAACCAGCGGCGCAGGCTGGGCACCCAGACCAGCCACAGCACGATGCCGACGCCCAGGAAGCCTGCGGTGTACTTGCTGCACAGCGCCAGGCCGGATGCCGCGCCGGCCGCCAGCCACCAGCGCCCCTGCCCCGTCTGCATGACGCGCGTCAGCGCCCAAAGCGCCAGGGTCCAGAAGAACAGCAGGGGCGTGTCGGGCGTCATGGTGACGGCGCCCGCGCTCAGCAGCAGCGTGGCGTTGAACAGCGCCGCCGCCGGCACGCCCGCGCCGGGCCGCACGGCCTCTGCAGCGCGCGCCAGCAGCACCGACCCCAATGCGGCCGACAGCGGGCCGAGCAGGCGGAGGCCCAGTGCGCCCTCCCCCGCCAGCCAGGTGCCGGCGCGCATCCACAGCGCCACCATCGGCGGGTGGTCCAGGTAGCCCGGCTGCAGCGCGCGGGACCAGGTCCAGTAGTAGGCCTCGTCCGGCGACAGCGGCATCAGGGCGGCGGCCAGCAGGCGCAGCGCGGTCAGGGCGGCGAGGGCCAGGAGCCAGGGGGACACCATCCGGGAAGCCAGGGGCGGGGGGACAAGCAGCCAAGGAGCTGGACGGGGCATGGCGGCAGCGATCCGCCCGCGGCGCGGCCGCGTCAAGCCGCGCCGGTGTCCAACATCCCCGGCACCAAGCCGGGGTCAGCGTCGCGCTAGGCAACGTCAAGCCGGAGCAACGTCAAGCTGGGGAGCGTCAAGCCAGGGCGGCACTCGGGGAACGCGCCGGGGGCTGGTGTGTTACAACTCCGGAACCAACATCCAGGAGCAGGGCCATGGGCGACGGCATACTTTACACGATCATCATCGGCGGATTGGCGGGGCTGGTCGCCAAGTTCCTGATCGGCGGGCGGGGCTTCAGCGGCTTCTTCATCACCATCGCGCTGGGGATCGCCGGGTCCGTGGTGGCGGGGGTGCTGGGCCAGGCGCTCGGGCTGTATCGGCAGAATCAGTCGGTGGGCTTCCTCGGCTCGGTCGTGGGCGCGGTGGTGATCCTGGGGGTCTATCACATGTTCACGCGGTCGCGGACGTACTAGCTGTGCAAGGCTGGGCGGCGCAGGGCTGGGCGGCGCAGGGCTGGGCGGCGCTGGCGGTACTGATCCTGCTGGGCGGCTGCGATGCCGTCGGGCGCGGGCCGGACCTGGTGTCGGCGCAGACGCCGCCCGGGACGGGCATCGTCAACGCGGCCAGCCAGCCGCAGCCGCCGAACAGCCTGCCGCCCGGCGCCGCCGTGTCCGGACCGGGACCGGGGGCGGCGCAACGGAGCTACCTGACGCTGACCCTGGGGCGCTGAGGCACCGGAGGTCCGCCCCAGACGGCGTTCTGCCGTCCCGCCAGCGTTGACGCGCATTGGACGCACCTCATAGGCTCCCGCCAGCCGGCGCGGCACGACGCCGGACCAGCGGGGGATGACGGCCATGCGGCACTGGATCATGCGGGCGGCGGCCGGGCTGCTGGCCCTGGCGCCGGCCTGGGCGGGCGCGGCGGAGTATCCTGCCCCGCGGGAGGCCGACTTCACCGTGCGCGACTTCCGCTTCCATACCGGGGAGGTCCTGCCGGAGTTGCGCGTGCATTACGCGACCGTCGGCGACCCCTCCGGGGAGCCGGTGCTGATCCTGCACGGCACGGGCGGCAGCGGCACCGGGCTGCTCAGCCCGGGTTACGCAGGAGAGCTGTTCGGACCGGGGCAGCCGCTGGATGCGCGCAAGTACTTCGTCATCCTGCCGGACGCAATCGGGGCGGGGCGGTCCAGCAAGCCATCCGACGGGCTGCGCGCCCGGTTCCCGCACTACGATTACGCCGACATGGTGGAGGCGCAACGTCGCCTGCTGGCCGAGGGGCTGGGGGTGCGCCACCTGCGCCTGGTGCTGGGCAACAGCATGGGCGGGATGGAGGCCTGGGTGTGGGGCACGTCGCACCCGGGCTTCATGGACGCGCTGGCGCCGATGGCGTCGCAGCCCACGGCGATGGCCGGGCGCAACTGGATGCTGCGCCGCCTGCTGGTCGAGAGCATCCGGCAGGACCCGGCGTGGATGGGCGGCGATTACAAGACGCAGCCGCCGTCGCTGCGTATGGCCAACGCCCTGTTCGGCGTGGCGACCAACGGCGGCACGCTGGCGCTGCAGGCGCGAGGGGACACCCACGCCAAGGCGGACGGGTTCGTGGACGAGCAGCTTGCGGCGCCGCCGCCGGGGGATGCCAACGACTTCATCTACCAGTGGGGCGCCTCGGCGGATTACGACCCTGAGCCGGCGCTGGGCCGGGTGACCGCGGCGGTGCTGCAGGTCAACTCGGCGGACGACGAGCGCAATCCGCCGGAGACGGGGGTGACGGCGCGGGCGCTGGCGAAGGTGCCCGGGGCGCGGCTGGTGCTGATCCCCGCGAGCGCGGAGACGCGGGGGCATGGGACGACGGGGTTCGCGCGGTTCTGGGCGCCGCAGTTGGCGGAGTTCCTGCAGGGGGTGCCGAAACCGCCGATGTAGGAGGCGGTCCGACCGGGTGCCCAGGGTTGCCAGTGCAGCCCCTGGATTGCCACGGCGCAAGCGCGCCTCGCAATGACGATCACTGGCGGGCGCAATCTTTCCAAGAAGGTGCATTCACGATGTGGCAGCGGGCCTAGCGTGCGGCTAGGCTACCGCTCGTGGACACCGCAGCCCCGCCTAACCCCGCCCTGCCCCGCCCTGGGATCGAGGCGTCCGGCGGCGCCGTGCGTCGGCTCGACACCCATGACGGCCTGCGCCTGCGCGCGGCCCACTGGTCCGGCGGATCCCGTGGGACGGTGCTGCTGCTGAACGGGCGCACCGAGTTCATGGAGAAGTATCTGGAGCCGGTGCAGGAACTGCGGGACCGCGGCTTCTCCGTGTGGTCGCTGGACTGGCGCGGGCAGGGGCGGTCGTCGCGGCTGCTGGCCGATCCCGTGCCGGGCCATGCCGTGCGGTTCGGGGATCACCTGGCCGACGTGGACCTGCTGCTGGACCGGCTGGTGCTGCCGGGACTGGAGGGTCCGCTGGTGCTGCTGGGGCACTCGATGGGCGGGCACCTGGGGGCGCACGTGCTGGCGCGGCGGGCGCCGCTGTTCGCGCGCGGCATCCTGAGCGCGCCGATGATGGGCTTCCTGCCGCGCCACGGGCTGGGGCAGCGGGCGGTGCGTGTGGTGTCGGCGGCGGCGTGCCTGACGCCGGGGGTGGCGGGGCGTCCGGGGCCGGGGACCTCGCCGTTGCCGCCGCTGGAGCGTCCGTTTGAGGGCAATCCGCTGACAGGCTGCCCGGACCGCTATGCGTCGGACGCCGCTTGGATGCAGGACGACCCAGCGCTGCGCGTGGGCGGGGCGACCTGGGGCTGGCTGCGCGCGGCGTCGGCCAGCATCGTGGCGCTGCACCGGCCCGCGTTCGCGCGGCGGTTGACGATGCCGGTCCTGGTGCTGGTGGCCGGGCACGACCTGCTGGTGGACAGCCGCGCCACACGGCGCTTCGCGGCGCGGCTGCCGCACGGGACGCTGGCGGAGTTCCCGGGCGCGAAGCACGAGCTGCTGCGGGAGCATGATGGGCACCGGCACGCGGTTTGGGCGGCGGTGGACCGGTTCCTGGCGCCGGTCTAGCCGGTTATAGCGGCACCCCCGCCAGGCTGCGGCTGGTGCGTATGGTTTGCAGCGTTTGCACGCGGCTGACCGACCCGGCGCCGGTCAGACGCCCGGTCAGGGCGTTCTGGTGCGCGGTGTCGCGCGCGACCAGGCGCAGCAGGAAATCGCCGCCGCCGCGGATCATGTGGCACTCCCGCACCTCGGGCCAGCCGGCGACCATCGCCTCGAACGCGGACAGCACCGCCTCCTTCTGGCTGTCCAGGCCAATGAGCGCGAAGAACACGATCTCCCAGCCCAGGCGGGCCGGGTCGGTGTCGGCGTGGTAGCCGCGGATGATCCCGGCCTCCTCCAGCCGGCGGACGCGGCGCAGGCAAGGGGGCGCGGTGATGTCGGCGCGGCGGGCCAGCTCCACGTTGGTCATGCGGCCGTCCTGCTGCAGCTCGATCAGGATGCGGCGGTCTATCGCGTCCAGTTCCGGTTGGTCAGCGCCCAGCTTCATGGAGTCGCAAGCCCTCGTTGCCACGCAACTTTATTACACGCAGCGCGGCAGGGGAACCCTCCCCAAGCAGGCGGGCGACGCTACTCCGCCACCGGGGCCAGCGCGCGTCCGTCTGCCGCGGCCCCGGCCCGCAGCTCATCCACGATGTAGTCGCGCAGGACCGGCACGGCATCGATGCGCTCGGACAGCAGCAGCTGGAACACCATGTTGCTGCCGTTGGAGAAGCCCACGTCCACCGCGGCCAGATACCATTCCCACATGCGGCAGAACCGCTCGTCGTACAGCTCGGCCGCCCGCGCCCGGTTGGCGGCGAAGCGGCGGCGCCAGTGCTGCAGAGTGTAATGGTAGTGCAGCCGCAGCACCTCCATGTCCGCCACCCACAGGCCTGCCCGCTCCGTGCTGGCGAATACCTCGGACAGGGATGGCACGTAGGCGCCGGGGAAAATGTACTTGCGGATGAACGGACCCGTGCTGCCCGGCGGGCGCATCCGCCCGATGCAGTGGACGAAGGCGAAGCCGTCCGGTGCCAGCAGGCCCCGTATCTTGCCGAGGTACTCGTCGAAGTGCCCAACGCCCACGTGCTCCATCATGCCGACGGACACCACGCGGTCGAACCGGCCCTGCAGCTCGCGGTAGTCCAGTTCGCGGAACTCGACCAGGTCCGACACGCCCCGGGCGGCGGCGGCCTCCTTGGCGATGCGTATCTGCTCCGGGGACACATTGATGGCCGTCACGCGTGCGCCGGTGGCAGCGGCGATGTGTATGGCGAAGGCGCCCCAGCCCGAGCCGATCTCGGCGACCGTCATGCCGGGCTGCAGCCGCAGCTTGGCGGTGGCCCGGCGCAGCTTGAAGTCCTGCGCGGCCTCCAGCGTGTCCGACGGATGCTCGAACACGGCGCAGGAATAGTTCAGGCCCTCGTCCAGGAACAGGCGGTAGAGGTCGGTCGAGAGGTCGTAGTGGTGCCGGGCGTTGGCCTTGGCGGCCTTTTCGGGATTGGCCTGGTGGATGCCCTTCATCGCGCGCCAGCCGCGGCGCAGCAGGGCCTGGGCGGGGTGGGCGGCCAGGCCGCCGCGGTTGGCGGCGAACAGCTCCATGAAGGAGCCGACGTCCGAGCCGTCCTCGAACGTCAGGGTACCGTCCATGTAGGCCTCGCCGGCATGCAGCTCGGGGTTCAGGAACAGCTTGGTGTACAGGCTGGCATCATGCAGCCTAAGCGTGACGGACGGGCCAGGGCCGTGCCCGCCGAACCGGTGCGGCGTGCCGTCGGCGGCGATCACGCGCATGGTGCCGTTGCGGATGAAGCGGGTGAGCAGGTGGGACAGCAGCCGCAGCCGCAGCGCGTCCAGGCGGGCGTTCGCCATGTGGGTGGGGTCCAGTGCTGGTGCGTCCCGTGCGTATCACGCCGGGCAGGCGGCGCAACACCGCATCCGCACCCGCCGCCCACCTTGCTTGCAAGCCCCCCCGGGCCGCCCGATATTCCGTCAACCGAGCGCAAGGACTCCGCGACGATGCCCGACACCATCCCAACCCGCGTGCTCATCATCGGCGCGGGCCCAGCCGGCTACACCGCCGCCATCTACGCCGCCCGCGCCGGCATGGACCCCATCCTGGTGTCCGGCCTGCAGCCCGGCGGGCAGTTAATGATCACCACCGACGTGGAGAACTACCCGGGGTTCGAGCACGCGGTCCAAGGCCCGTTCCTGATGGACCAGATGGAGAAGCAGGCGAAGCACGTCGGCACGCGCATCGTCCACGACCTAGTGATGCAGGTGGACTTCAGCCGCCGCCCGTTCCGCTGCACCGGGGACAGCGGCGACGTTTACGTGGCCGAGACCGTGGTGATCGCCACCGGCGCCCAGGCGCGCTGGCTCGGGCTGCCCAGCGAGAAGCGGCTGCAGGGTGCGGGCGTGTCGGCCTGCGCGACATGCGACGGGTTCTTCTACCGGGGCAAGCAGGTGGCGGTGATCGGCGGCGGCAACACGGCGGTGGAGGAGGCGCTGTTCCTGACCCACCACGCCAGCAAGGTCACGCTGGTGCATCGCCGCGACAGCCTGCGGGCCGAGCGCATCCTGCAGCGCCGCCTGTTCGAGCATCCCAAGGTCGAGGTAATGTGGGACACCGCCGTCGAGGAGGTGCTGGGGTCCGGCCAGCCAGAGGTGGTGACGGGCCTGCGGGTGCGCCACGTGAAGACCGGGGCGCTGCAGGACCTGCCGGTGGACGGCGTGTTCATCGCCATTGGGCACACGCCGAACACGACGGTGTTCCGGGGCGAGGTGGAATTGGACGAGGACGGCTACGTCATGACGCGCCCGGGCTTGACGCAGACGAATGTGCCCGGCGTGTTCGCCGCCGGGGACGTGCAGGACAAGCACTGGCGGCAGGCGATCACCGCCGCGGGGACGGGGTGCATCGCGGCGCTGGAGGCCGAGAGGTTCCTGACGGTGGAGGCCGCGCCGGCCGCCGTGGCGCAGGCCGCGGAGTAGGAGCGCGCTGCTCCCTCTCCCTCCGGGAGAGGGTCGGGGTGAGGGAGGCCGCAAGGGCTGCACCGTCCTACCGTGATGCTTGGCCTACCGTGATGCTTGGTGGCGCTCATTGGGCTGAAAGCGTGCTGCTGGGCTTCCCTCACCCCGGCCCTCTCCCGGAGGGAGAGGGAGTTGAGAAGAAGCGCCTCATGCCGTTGGCAACCGCCGCGCAACTGGTGTTAGCTGCCCAGCCACGCCGCGCGCCGAGTCGCGGTGGCGCGGCACGGGGGACGCTCAGGGCATGGACTGGGACAAGTTGCGCGTGTTCCACGCGGTTGCGGAGGCCGGCAGCTTCACCCATGCCGGGGAGTCGCTGAACCTCAGCCAGTCCGCGGTCAGCCGCCAGATTTCGGCGCTGGAGGAGAACCTGCAGGTCCCGCTGTTCCACCGTCACGCCCGCGGCCTGATCCTGACGGAGCAGGGCGAGAGCCTGAACCGCACGGTGCGGGAGGTGTTCGCGAAGCTGGCGATGACCGAGGCCTTGCTGACCGAGAGCAAGGAGAAGCCGGCCGGGCGCATCAAGGTCACGACGACGGTGGGCTTCGGCAGCTCCTGGCTGGCGCCGCGGCTGCAGGGCTTCCTGGACAAGTATCCCGACGTGACCATGAGCCTGCTGCTGGACGACGGCGACCTGGACCTGGCGATGCGGGAGGCCGACGTGGCCATACGCATGCACCCGCCCAAGCAGCCCGACCTGGTGCAGCGCCACCTGATGCAGATCCACTGGGTCGTCGCGGCGCACCCGGACTACCTGGCCCGCGCCGGGACGCCGGAGCGCCCCGAGGACCTGGACGGCCACAAGCTGATCCTGTTCGGCGACTACCACCCGCCCGTTGCGGACATCAACTGGCTGGCAGAGGCCGGGCGCCGCGCTGGGTCGCCGCGCCGGGCGCTGCTGGAGGTCAACAGCCTGCACGCGATGGCGATGGCCATACGCTCCGGCATGGGGATCGGCGTGCTGCCGGACTGGATGACGGGCGAGTTGGACGGGCTGGTGCGGCTGCTGCCGGAGGTGAAGTCGCCCAAGGTGGACGTGTTCTTCGTGTATCCGGAGGAGCTTCGCAACTCGAAGCGTGTGGCGGTGTTCCGCGACTTCCTGCTGGCCCGGCTGCAGGAGATGCACTGACAACCGGGCCGTCGCTGGCCCTGATCGGACTGGGATTGGATGGCCCGGGGTTGGATGGCCTTGGAGTTAGACCGCCCAGGGGTCGCGTGGGCGCAGCATCAGGCCGGCCCCGACCAGGGCTGCGCCGAGCAATGCGACCGAGGCCGGGCCGGACAGCGCAGCCGCCAAGCCCGCGTCACCGGTGCCGGCCCAGGCGGCGCCAGCGGACATGGCGGTCGCGGTCAGCACGGCAGCGAACTTGAGCATCGGGCGGTGTCCTTATGGTGGGGCGCATCGTTGCAGCACTCTTAGATGGCGCCGCCGCGATGCACAACAGTTAACACGACAAGTCTTATTTTTATATCAAACCTGGAGGATAGGTTCGCTCGCTGAGCCGCCTTGGGCCGCCCGCGCCGCCTCTGCCAGACGGTCGTCCTTGCGCGCCGACCCGGCGCTGCTGCCGACCCAGTAGCCCACGACGTTGGTCGCCATCGCGCCCAGGGTGCCCAGCAGCACGTTCAGCACGGCCTCCGATCCCGGCGGAATCGTCCGCAGCAGCGTCAGCGACACGACGGCGCCGAACGTCACCAGCACCACCACGCTCACGACGGGGGCGCCCCAGGCCATCGCGCTCTTGTCCATGTCAGCTCTCCATCTCATTCGCATGGAACGGCAGGCGGCACAGGCGGCGCGCCCAGCCCAGGCCGAAGTGCGGCCAGGTCGGCAGAGCCGCCATGAAGACCATGCGCTGCGCCAGCACCTCCGCGCACAGGGCGGCGGCGGGGCGGGCGCGCACGGCGGCGAGCGTTGCCGGGCCGGGCGCCCCGTCGGGGGCAGCGCCGGCGGCGGCCTGCAGCCAGCGCACGGCACGACCGACGCCGTTGTTCACCGCGGCGTCGAACACCAGCAGCGCCAGCGGGGGCGGCAGCGCGTCGCCGCACACCCGGTCCCAGTAGTCCCGGCGGTAGATCGCCCGGGCGTCCGCCAGGGTCAGCCCGGCGATGTCCAGCGCGGGATAGGCCGCGGCGGAGACGCCCCAGCGGGTGCCCCGGCAGGCCCCGCGCCCGGGGGCGCCGCCGGTCCAGTTGCCGGGGTCGGCGGGATCCTGGGTGAAGCCGCCCTCCTCGCCGACGACAACGGCGAATGCCTGGTCGAAGCTGGTGCTCATGCGCGTGTCCTTTGGATGCGGGTTGATCGGGCCGCCGGGCACGCAGGCAGCCCGGGGGGCGTTGGCCGGGCGCGGCTGCTTGCCTCGCGCGGCCGCTTGGGGGACGATACCGCGGCCTGGCGGCGGACCCGCCGCCGCAGGGCGCCGGCCCATGGCCCGTCCCCGCCTTCCCTCGTCAAGGAGACCAGGATGCCCGATCCCTTCAACGGGTCAGCCGCGGCGCGGCTGGCCTATGAGGCCCTGCAGGCCGCGATCCTTGCCGCCGGGCCGCCGCCGCGCGAGAGCCTGCAGGCCCTGGCCCTCCGGCACGGGACGGACAAGGCCGACAACTCCCCGCACTACGAGACCTACCTGCGCGGCCTGCGCGACCAGCCCGTCACCTTGCTGGAGATCGGCATCGGCGGCGACCCCACGCCGTCCAGCGGCGGCGCGTCGCTGCGGACCTGGCGGGACTACTTTCCGCAGGGCCGCATCATCGGGGTGGACATCGCGGACAAGTCCCCGCATGCCGGGAACAGGGTGGAGGTGTTCCAGGGCAGCCAGGACGACCCGGCCTTCCTGCGCGCCGTGGCGGGTCAGGCGGGGGCGCTGGACGTGGTGGTGGACGACGGCAGCCACGTCAGCGCCCACATCATCCTGTCGTTCGAGACCTTGTTTCCGTTCCTGAAGCCGGGCGGGCTGTATATCGTGGAGGATGTGGGCACATCGTACTGGCCCAGCAGCGGCGGCAGCAAGGACCTGAACGACCCCCTGACGACGATGAACTACTTCAAGCGCGCGGCGGACGGCCTGCAATGGCCGCACTCGGACGGCGCCGTGGCGCCGACGCCGATCACGTCGCACCTGGCGCTGGTGCATTTCTGGCAGAACTTCATCGTGCTGCGGAAGACCTGAGCTTAGGCGATCAGCGTTCCGAACCCGCTTCGCCGGCAGCGCGCCCCCGGACTAGAATGAACCTGGCGCTGCCAACTGCGCCTTGGAGGCGCGCGTGGCCGGAAGCCGCCTGTTCGACCGCGGCATGGTGATCGAGGCCCTGGGAGAGCTTGGCCGCCGCGCCTATGCCGAGGGCAAGACCATCGAGGTTTCCATATATAGAGGCTCCGCCCTGATGCTCACATACGACTGGCGCCAGGCAACCCGGTATGTGGACGCGGTTTTCGAGGCTGACCGGACCGTCGTCCGGCGCCTGGCCGGGCAGATTGCGGAGGAGAGGGGTTGGGACGCGGACTGGCTGAATGATGGGGTGAAGGGCTTCCTGAGCGAGGCAGATAGGTTGACTAAAGCAAAACGAACACTCGGCACTTTCCCGTCCGAAGACGAGCCGGGCATCCGCATCATGGTGGCAGCGCCTGAGTACCTGTTCGCGATGAAATGCCGCGCCATGCGCATCGGCGGCGTGGACGGCAATTCCGACATCGGTGACATTCGCGGCCTTGCTGCCGAGATCGGCATTGGCACAGCCGAATCGGCATTGGACCTGGTTTCGCGCTTCTACCCGCATCAAATTCTGGAGCCGAAGGTGCGGTTCGGCTTGCAGGGAATCTTCGACGGCTTCCTGCCCGACCCTGATGCCGCTTCCACAGAAGAACAGGAGAATGGCGGAGACAGGACGCCATGACCGGCGAGCTCGCATCTACTCGGCCCCGCACCCTCCACGAAGTGTCCCGCCGCGTGGCGGCGGGCGAACAGCCCTTCGATCCCGCCGTACGCGAGTTCCTGGACAGCTTCTACAGCCGGCCCGACGAGCGGACGCAGGCGCTTGCAGCTTGCCCGGGGCCGCTGGACGCCATCAAGGACGCCTATTTGGCAGCAGTGGCCGAACACCTGGCCAGCGCCCACTCCATGCCCGCCCCGGCCTGGGCGGCGGAGCATGGCTTCGGCCTGCGGCAGCCCTTCTTTGCGGGCGGCCTGGAGTCGCTGAAGGCGGTGCTGACGGTGGAAAGCCCCGCCGCGTTCCGGCGGCGGCTGCTATTTGTGAGCAAGAACGCCCTGTCGCGCCCGCCGCGCGGGCCGGATGCCCCGGCCCGCCCCAGGGCCTGACCCCGGAACGGCATCCTACTTCGGGTCCTCCAATGCAGGGATAGCCATGTCCGGCCAAGCCGGCGGCGGGTGCCCGGCCTCGAAGGCCAGGTTCTGTGCCGCGGCCTGGGCGTTGACGCCGGCGTGGCGCAACTCGTGCGCGCGGCGGTTCCACCAGCGCGCCAGGTCCCAGCCGCGGTCGCGGTCGCGCTCGACCTCGGCCAGGCGGGCCTGGCAGCGCGCCAGCTCCGCGCGGATGCGGTCGAACAGGTCGGCGTGCTCGCGGCTCAGTGCCGCGCGCTGGGTTTCCAGCTCGCGCATCAGGGCCTGGTCGCGGGTGGCCTGCTGCGCGGCACGGGCGTCGCCGCGGTCGGCCCACCAGCGCCAGACCACCCAGGCGCCGCTGGCGGCGGACGGCAGGGCGGCGGCCAGCACCACCCACCAGGGATTGCTCGGGTCGGGCATGGCTACCCTCCCGGGCGCAGCAGGCGCAGCACGGAGAACACGCTGACCACCGCCCAGCCGCCATAGGCCGCGGCGCCGGGCGCCCAGGGCGTCGCGATCCAGACGCCAAGCGTCAGCAGCGACCAGAACCAGCCCAGCGCCAAGGCCAGCGCCCAGCGCCCCCAGCGGCAGTCCAGCACCAGGAACGCTGCCTGCCAGAAGCCAAGCGACAGGCCGGCGGCCTGCCAGAACTCGTCCGGCGCTAGGCGCAGGAGGAACAGCATGGACGGCCACGCCTCCATGTCGCGCGGCCCGGCCCAGGACAGGACGGCCCACAGCATGGCCGTCAGGGCGCAGCCCAGCTCCGCCGCCCAAGGGCTGCGCCAGAACACCCGCCGCAGGTGCTGGACCAGCGCCGCGCTACAGACCTTCATGCGTGCGCCTCCAGGCCAGGTAGTATCCCAAGGCCGCGAGGATCGCGTAGGTGCCGGTCCCCGTGGTGGCCACATGCGCCATCAGGAAGCACCCGGCGACGACGCCGTGCATGGTGGCCAGCACCAGCACGCTGAGCAGCCGGCCCAGCCGCGACGGCGTGGCCAGCCCCATGACGCCAATGGTCGCCGCAAGCCAGAACGCCATCGCCCAATGATCCTCGGTCGCCATCGCGGCCATGCGGGCGAAGGAGGGGCTGGTGCCGAAGGTATCGTTGGGCAGCGCCAGGATCACCGCCAGCCACGCCATGACGGCGGTCAGCGCGGCATGGATCGCCAGGCGCGCGTCGCGCAGCGCGGCGCGGAGCGGGATGGGGAGCGGGATGGGGAGCATGGGGCGTCCTGTGTGTTCTTCCCCCTCTCCCTCCGGGAGAGGGAGGGGGGTGAGGGAAGCCGCATGGGCTGAATCCGGCCCGGCAGGAGCCGCCCGCTGCGTAGTCCAGGGCAGGACAGTGCTTGCGGCCTCCTCCAACACCGACCCCCTCCCGAAGGGAGAGGAAGAAGACAGTCGCAGCTTTCTTGAACGAGAAACCTACATCCGCGCCAGCACGGACCAGTCGCCACCGCCATCGCACTGCAAAGTCACCGCGCCGCGCGCCGTGTTGACCGTATAGCTGGCCGCCGTGTCTATGGTGCCCGCCGCGGGCGTTACCGTGATGGGGTTCGTGGCCGCGTCGCCCTTGCCGTCCTTCACGACCAGCACCCGCCCGCGGATCGCCGCCACGCAGGCGGGGATGCTCTCGGCTGATGCGGACCCGGCGGCCTTGGCCCACTTGATCGTCAGGTCCGCCGCCAGCGCGGTGTCGGACGCTCCGGACGCCACCGTGCGGGTGGCCAGCTTCGCGCCCGTCAGCAGGCTGACCTGGCCCGTGGTGGCGTTCAGCGTCAAGTCGCCGGTGCCGGTCAGCTTGGCGGTCGCAATCGGCAGCGTCAGGTCGCCCGTGGAGCCCGACAGCAGCAGCAGGTTGGCGCTCTGCGGCTGGTTCGTGACCGCCAGGCCGTTGGTGCCGGTCGCGATCTTGAGGAACTTGTTGGTGTCCGTCGTGATGACGGCATCCAGCGCGTCCGACCCTCGGAGCACGATGCGCTGCCCGGCCCCGGCCGAGACCGGCCCGATGCGGATGGCTGCGTCCGACAGGGTGGCGACGGTGCTGTTCATCATGGTGCCCATCGTGGACCCGACTTGCGGCGCCAGGCAGGATCCGCTGGCGGCCACGGCGGCGCACTGGATGCCGTTGGCGAAGGTGCCGCCGCCCAGGCCGCCCATCAGGATGGCCGGGCCGGGCACGGCGGAGGAGTAGGCGTTGATCGCCACCCCGATGCTGCCGGCGTTCGCCAGGGTTCCCGCGGCAGGCTCCACGTCCACCTCCAGCCCGACCAGCTTGGCATTGACGCCCGCGGCGGTGCGGGCGACCAGGTTGCCGCCGAACACGCTGCCGCCGTTCACCCGCGCGACGCTGCTGCCCAGGATGGCCACCACGTCCGCTGCCGAGCCGTTGTTGTTGGCGAAGCCGAACAGGGCCGCCACTGGGCCGTTTGCCGCGCCCTCGCCAGCGGCGAAGGTGCGGCTGATGCCCATGTAGGCGCGCACGTTGGCCGACCCCCAGATGCCGGCCTCGGATTGCAGGATGTAGGCGCCGTTCTCGTGCAGCAGGTCTATCGCCATGCTGCCGGCAGCGGGCGCCTGGTTGCCCACGGCGGGGATGCGCGGATCGTTGCCCTGCGCGACGGTGCCCGCGGCAGCGCCGAAGGCGGGGACCACGGGGATGACAGGCTTGCCCGCCAGGTCGTTGTAGCTGCCGGTGGTCGCCACGGCGGCCAGGGATGCCGCCTGGGCAGCACCAGTGATCCTGGAGTCGTTGCCCGCCGCCACCGTGCCCGCCCCGGTGCCGACGGGAAGCTGCGCCAGGGGCAGCGTGCCCGCAGGCCCCAGCCGCGCCGGACCGTTCGGCTGGCCCAACTGGGATTGCGGCACCGCCGCGCCGGCCTGCGCCTGCGCCTGTGCCGCGGTGGTGGACACGGCGGCCACCAGCGCGTCCACGTAGCTTTTGCGCGCCGCATCGGTGCCGGCCAGGGGATCTTGCCGCAGCGTGATCGCATCCTGGGTGAATTTCGCCGCCTGCGCCCGCGCCGGGTCCGGCATCAGCACGGGGCACAGCAGCAGCGGGCACAGCAGGGTGGGCACCAGCCGGGCCGTGCGCAGGGGTCGGGTCATGGATGCGCCTCCTATGCGACGCAGATCGCGTCGCCGTTGATCCAGGCTTGCGGCCGCCCCGGCACCGGCGCCGGGCGCGTCGTCGGCAGCAGCGGGATGGCCGCGTTCAGCAGCGCGACGAAGCCCGGCCCGGACACAGCCTGCGACACGAAGCGCGTCGTCGCCACCGCCCCGCTGGCGTCCCCCGCCGCCGGCGTTGGCGCCAGCACCGCGCCCGCGCCCTTGCCGGCCAGTTGCAGCGGGATGTCCGCGGCGGCCCCGGCCGGCTGCAGCGCCGGACCGGAGGCGCCGGCGCCGGGCGTCACCTGCACGGCGCTGTTGGCGCCCGCCGCGCGCGTCACCACAAGCCCCGCCGCGCCCCCGGCTGCCACCTGCACGGCGCCCGTCGCGGGATCGGCCTGCACCCACTCGGT
>CAXUHB010000058.1:0-18431 GCA_964250755.1 uncultured Acetobacteraceae bacterium
GGCCGCCCATGTCCTTGATGCCGCCCAGCGCGCGCTCCAGCTTCTCCTGGTCGCGGGTGATGTCCAGCACCTCCTTCTTGGTCAGGCCCTGCACGTCGCCGCCCAGCATCTCCTCGATCTGGCGGAGGCGCTTGATGCTGCCGGTGATGGTCTTCCAGTTGGTGAGCATCCCGCCGAGCCAGCGGTGGTTGACGTAGTACTGGCCGCAGCGCTTGGCGCTGTCCGCCACGTATTCCGCGGCGGCACGCTTGGTGCCCACGAACAGCACGCGCCCGCCGGCGGCCGTCACGTCGCGGACGGCGCGCAGCGCGCGGTCCAGCATGGGGACGGTCTGCTGCAGGTCTATGATGTGGACGGCGTTGCGGACGCCGAAGATGTAGGGTCCCATGCGCGGGTTCCAGCGCCGGGTGTGGTGGCCGAAGTGGACGCCGGCTTCGAGGAGCTGGCGCAGGGTGAACTCTGGCATCGCCATGGGGCGTGGCCTCCTGGGTGTCCGGTTGATCCTCCGCGGGGGCTGGCCTTGCGGCACCGGACCCTGGGTGTGTGCCCCGGGAGGGCGCCCCGCGTGTGAATTTGCCCGCACGGTGCGGGCGAGGCGGGGTATGGCGGATTGGGGGTGGGTTGGCAAGCTTGGGGCGGCGCTGCAATGAACGCTGGCGGGCAGCGGATATGACCTTGAACGCATATGCTGGGTGAGGCATGGTTCGCGCTATGACCTGGAGCATCGAGGTCCATGCCGACTTGGTTCCAGAGATCAGGACGCTGTCCCGGGAGGTCAGGCGAGAGTTGGGGGCGCATGTCTCCTTGATTGAGCAGTTCGGCCCCCTCCTTGGGCGCCCAGCGGTGGACACGCTTAAGGGCAGCCGGATGGCCAACCTGAAGGAGCTTCGGTTCCACGCGGCTGGCGGCGTGTGGCGGGCCGCCTTCGCGTTCGACGGGGACCGCGTGGCGGTGCTGCTGGTCGTGGGCGACAAGGGCGGCAAGGATCAGGTGCGGTTCTACGAGGCGCTGATACGGCTTGCAGAGGAAAGGTGGACGACATGGAACGCAGCATGAAGAAGGGCATTCCGTTCAGGGACTTGCTGGCGTCGTTGCCCCAGGACGAGCAGGAGGAGATACGTGTCCGCTCGCAGGAGTTGATCCAGCGGGAGTTGACGTTGCGGGACCTACGCAAGGCTATGGGGCAGACCCAGGCGGCGCTGGCGGCCAAGCTGGGCATCAAGCAAGAAAACGTGTCTCGGGTGGAACAGCGAGCCGACATGATGCTGTCCACGCTGAACGGATACTTGGCGGCGATGGGTGGTAAGCTCAGGCTAGTAGTTGAGTTTGAAGGACGCCCCCCAATGATGGTGCGTGGATTTGAATTAAGAACGGATGATGACAACGAGCAAGACCTCGCCGCAGCAAAATAGCAGACTGGCTTGACCTTCGAAAGCGCGCTGAGAGTCTTGAACTTGATCTATTAAGGAAGAAATTCGCATACAGGCTCACGGCTTCGTTTGGGCTGGAGGAATGCTCGCGACAACAAAGGCTAGAACGTGTCCGGTGCTTCCATCTGCACCAGACACGCTCTAGAGCACTCACCTTTGCTCACGCTACATGTTCTTTGATTTTTAGGCACTCTACATAAGAAAGACGTCGCAAATATCGGTCAGCAGTTTTGAGCAGTAGTCGGAGAGGTGCCAAACATAATAAGGGGAGAGCCTGAGCTGCTCGCCTTCGTTCGTCATCTCAATCGCTACAAGCTTCTCCCCGTTCATCACATCCAAGTTTTTATCTCTATGTTCCTGAGTTATATAGAGCCGTTCATCAACAATCTTTTTCAAATCGTTCCTTTGGCGAGAGTAGAGGAGAATACCGGAGGCGTGAATGATCGCATTACGGATTTTGTAAGCCACCCTGACTTGCTGAAGATGTTCAAAATCCTCAAGTATTGATCCCTTCGACGCCAAACAACGCTCGATGTGCTTGTAGAACTTGACCGTTCCAGGCTCTTTGAATGTCTCAAGCGCAATTCCAGTATGCTTGTCGAGTGCGTACGATATGCGTAGCAGACCAGTCTCATATAGGGAGAGGGTCGCAGCAAGATTACCTGCATGTTGTAGGTAGGGGAAGGTCTCAAGCAATCCCTTGCTGACCGTCGCCCAGCGGGCTGCGCGATCTGCGTCCGCTCGCCTCCGGCCATCAGCAGTCCCGTCATAAGGATAGTAGCTCTCTAGCTTTTTTTCTCGATGTTAAGTTGATCTTTCAGGAAGTTTGGGGATTTCCAAAGGTAGTCACTCACGTCCATGAACTGTCGAAACAGGCCATTTCCCACAGCCCATATCTCGCTCTCGAACTCCTCTTTGTCGCCACTCGTTGTCATGCGAAACCTGCCTATCATTCATCCAGATTATTTTGTTTGATCGGCGCCACCTTATACTTGAGGGATTCTCTTCGTCAAACCTCCTCCACCCGCTCCACCCCCGGCACCACCTTCAACGCCTGCGCCAGCCGCGGCGTCACCTGGAACCCGCCGGGGATCGTGATCTCCACCGCCTGCGCGTCGTCAATCCGCGGCACCAGCGTCACCCGGCCCTTCCCCTTCCCCTCCCGCGCCAGCAGCGCCCGGATGTGCGGCACCGCCTCCGTCTTGTCCAGCCACACCCGCATCCCTGCCCCGGCGTCGCTCGCAGCCTGCTCCAGGGAGGTGCAATCCGCCGCCGTCACGCGCAAGCTGTCGCCCTCCAAGCGCAGGTCCACGCTCACCAGCACCGCCATCCCCGCCTTCAGGATGTCGCGCGCGCCGTTCAGCACCTCGCTGAAGAACGTCACCTCGTAGCTGCCGCCCTGATCGGACAGGCGCACCCAGGCCATGCGGCTGCCGGTGCGGGTCGCGCGCTCCTTGGACCCGATCACGCAGCCCGCCATCCTGATCCGCGTGACGCCCGCCAGCCCGGCGGCTTCCATCCCGTGCGACGGCGTGACCCCCAACCGCTTCAGCACGGGGCCGTAGCTGTCCAGCGGATGCGCCGTCAGGTGGAAGCCGATGGCGTCGGCCTCGTAGCCCAGCCGCTCCATGCCGGGCCAGTCGGGGGTGGGGGGCAGGCGCAGCGCCTCCGGCTTGGCGCCGCCGCCGAACAGGCCGGTTTGGCCCGATGCCGCCTCCTCCGCCTGGGCCTGGGCGCGCTTCAGCACGAGGTCCGCGCCCGTGAACACCTGGGCGCGGTTGGGCGCGATGCCGTCGAAGGCCCCGGCGCGCGCCAGGTTCTCGATCTGCATCTTGTTGAGCTGCCGCGGGTCTATGCGGGCCGAGAAGTCGGCGATGTCCGCAAACGGACGCGCGCCCCGCGCCGCCGCCACGGACTGCATCGCCGCGAAGCCCACCTTCTTCACCGCGGCCAGCGCGTAGCGTATGGCGCCCGTGCCGTCCTCCATGACCTCCACCCGGAAGTCGGCGCCGCTGCGGTTGATGTCCGGCGGCAGCACGGGGATGCCCATGCGCTGCGCCTCCTGACGGAGCGCCGCGATCTTGTCGGTGTTGCTGATCGCCAGGTTCATGCACGCCGCCAGGAAGGCGACGGGATGGTTCGCCTTCAGCCAGGCGGTCTGATAGGACAGCAGGGCATAGGCCGCCGCGTGGCTCTTGTTGAAGCCGTAGTCCGCGAACTTCGCCATGAGGTCGAACACCTCCGTCGCCTTGGCCGCGGGCACGCCGCGCTTGGTGGCGCCGTCGGTGAAAACCTGGCGCTGCTGCTCCATCTCCGCGCGAATCTTCTTGCCCATCGCCCGGCGCAGCAGGTCGGCAGCGCCCAGGCTGTAGCCCGCCATCACCTGGGAGATCTGCATGACCTGCTCCTGATAGACCATGATCCCATAGGTCTCATCCAGGATGGCCTTGATCTCCGGGTGCGGCGCCTCCCACGCTTCCCCGTGCTTGCGGCGGCAGTAGTCGGGGATGTTGGCCATCGGGCCGGGGCGGTAGAGGGCGACGGCGGCGATCAGGTCCTCGAACCGGTCCGGGCGCATCTGGCGCAGCACGTCCCGCATCCCCTGAGACTCGAACTGGAACACCCCGCCGCCGTCGCCGCGGGACAGCATCTCGAACGTCTTGGGATCGTCCAGCGGGATGCGATCGAGGTCCACCGGCTCCTTCAAATCCGCCAGGATTTGCACGGCCTTCTGCAGGATGGTCAGCGTCGTCAGGCCCAGGAAGTCGAACTTCACCAGCCCGGCCTGCTCCACGTACTTCATGGAGTATTGGGTCACGAGCGTGTCCGCCTTCGGGTCCCGGTACAGCGGCACCAGGTCAATCAGCGGGCGGTCGCCGATCACCAGCCCGGCGGCGTGGGTGCTGGCGTGGCGATACAGCCCTTCCAACTGCAAGGCCACTTCCAGCAGGCGGCGGATGTTCTCGTCGCCGTCGCGCATCTCCTGCAAGCGCTTCTCGCCATCTATGGCCTGGGACAGGGTGACGGGCTGGGTGGGGTTGTTGGGGATCAGCTCGGCCACGCGGTTCACCTGGCCGAACGGCATCCCCAGCACGCGGCCCACGTCGCGCACGGCGGCGCGGGCCTGCAGCTTGCCGAAGGTGATGATCTGCGCCACGCGGTCCGCGCCGTATTCCCGGCGCACGTAGCCGATCACCTCGTCCCGGCGGTCCTGGCAGAAGTCTATGTCGAAGTCCGGCATGGACACGCGGTCGGGGTTCAGGAACCGCTCGAACAGCAGGCCGAAGCGCAGCGGGTCCAGGTCGGTGATCGTCAGCGCCCAGGCTGCGACGGAGCCTGCGCCCGATCCACGGCCTGGCCCTACCGGGATGCCCTGCCCCTTCGCCCACTGGATGAAGTCGGCGACGATCAGGAAGTAGCCGGGAAAGCCCATGCGGGCGATGACGCCCAGTTCATACTCCAGCCGGTCCTCATACACCTTGCGCGCTGCCGGGTCGGCGCCCGCGGCGTCCATGCGCCGGGCCAGGCCCTCGACGGCCATGGCGCGCAGGGTCTCCTCCTCCGTCTGGCCCGGGCGGACCTTGGGGCACATCGGCAGCAGCGGCTTGCGGGTTTGCGCCATCACGGCGCACATGCGGGCGACGGCCAAGGTGTTGTCGCAGGCGTCGGGCAGATCCTTGAACAGCCGGCGCATGTCGCGGGCGGGCTTGAACCAGGCTTCGGGCGACTCCCGCCGCCGCTCGGCCTCGCCCACCTGCCGGCCGCCGGCGATGCACAGCAGGGCGTCGTGCGCCTCATGCATCTTGGGGGCGGCGAAGAAGCACTCGTTGGTGGCCAGCAGCGGCAGGCCGAGTTCATCGGCCAGGCCGATCAGCCCCGGCTCAATGCCCCGCTCCAGGGCGGTGCCGTGCCGGTGCAGCTCCATCATGCAGCGGTCCGGGAAGGCTTCGGCCATGCGGGCCAGCAGCGCCAGGGCGTCGGGCCGCCGAGCCTCCGCCAACATGCGCGCGATGGGGCCGCGGGTGCCGCCGGTCAGCAGGATCAGGCCCTCGGCGTGCTGCAGCAGCACGTCCAGCGGCAGTTGCGGGTCCGCCGGGTCGCCCTGCATGAAGCCCAGCGAGGACAGGCGCTGCAGGTTGGCCAGGCCCGCCGCGTCCTGCGCCAGCACCACCACGGGGTCCGGCGCCAGGCGCGGGTTTTCCACCCGCACCAGCGACACCTGGCAGCCGATGATGGGCTGCACTCCCTTCGACGTGCACGCCTGGCTGAACTCCAGCGCGCCGAACAGGTTGCCGGTGTCGGCGATGGCGACGGCGGGCATCTTGGCGTCCCGCGCCAGGACGGCGATCTTGTCGGCCTTGATCGCGCCCTCGCTGAGCGAGTAGGCGGAGTGGACGCGCAGGTGGACGAAGTCGGCGTGCATCACGGCATCTCCACGATCAAGCCGTCGTGCAAGGTCACGCGGCGGTCCATGCGGGCGGCCAGGTCGGGGTTGTGGGTGGCGATCAGGGCCGCAACGCCCTCGTGCCGCACCATGCGCAGCAGCTCGTCGAACACGACGCCGCTGGTGCCCACGTCCAGGTTGCCGGTGGGTTCGTCGGCCAGCAGCACGGCGGGGGCGTTGGCCAGGGCGCGGGCGATGGCGACGCGCTGCTTCTCTCCGCCCGACAGCTTGCCCGGCAGGTGCCCGGCTCGGCCCGGCAGCCCGAACGCCGCCAGCAGCGCATCCGCCCGCTGCAGCGCCTGCCGCCGGGGCCGACCGGCGATCATCTGCGGCAGCACGATGTTCTCGGCGGCGGTAAACTCCGCCAGCAGGTGGTGCGCCTGATACACGAAGCCGATGCGGTCCCGGCGTATGGCGGTGCGCTCGGCATCCGGCAGCGTGCCGGCGTCACGCCCGTCCACCATCACCGTGCCGCTGTCCGGACGCTCCAGCAGGCCCGCCAGGTGCAGCAGGGTGCTCTTGCCCGTGCCGGAGGGCGCCACCAGGGCCACGATCTCCCCGGCATGAAGTTCCAGGTCGGCGCCGCGCAGGATGTGCAGCGCGGCGTCTCCGCTGCGGTAGGCGCGGCTGACGCCGTGCAGGGCCAGCGGGCTACTACTCATGCCGCAACGCCTCTACCGGGTCGGTGCGGGCCGCGCGCCAGCTTGGATACAGCGTCGCCAGCAGGGACAGCACCAGGGCCATGACGGTGATCTGCACGACCTCCCGCCAGTCCAGCCGGGCCGGCAGGTGGGTCAGGTAATAGACCTCGGGGTTGAACACGCTGGTGCCGGTCGCGGCCTCCACCCAGCCCTGGATCGTCTCGATGTTCAGGCAGAACAGGATGCCCAGCACCGTGCCGATGACGGTGCCCAAAACGCCGATGCTGGCGCCGGCCATCAGGAAGATGCGCATGACCGCGCCCCGGCCCGCGCCGATGGTCCGCAGCACCGCGATGTCCCGCGTCTTGTCCTTCACCATCATGATGAGGGACGAGATCACGTTGAACGCCGCCACCAGGATGATCAGCGTCAGGATCAGGAACAGCACGTTCCGCTGGATTTGCACGGCGGCGAAGAAGCTGTTGTCCCGCTGCTGCCAGCTCAATGCCCGGTCGTTGCTGCCTCCCAGCGCCGCGGTGATGCCGGGCACCGCCGTGTTGGCGGCCTGCGGATCCTGCACCATGACCTCGATCCGGGACACCGTGCCGGCGTGCTGGAAGAAGATTTGCGCGGCCTCCAGCGGCAGGAACACGTAGGTCGTGTCATACTGGTTCATGCCGACCTGGAAGATCGCCGCCACCCGGTAGGCCCGTATGCGCGGCACCGTCCCGAAGGCGGTTGCAGCGCCCTGGGGCGACACCAGCGTGATCTCGCTGCCGACTTGCAGGCGGAACTTCTGCGCCAGGCCGATGCCGATGGCCGCCGCGTCCTCCCCCTGGAAGCCGTCCAGCGACCCCAGCAGGATGTGGTCGCTGACGGCGCGCAGATTCCGCATGTCGGCGGGCGCGATGCCCAGGACCAGCCCGCCGGACACCTGGCCCTGCGGCCCCTGCAGCAGCACCTGCCCGTCGACCACCGGGGCGGCGGCGGTCACGCCGGGCGCCTGGCGGATGCGCGCGGCCTTGGCGGCGTAGTCTGTGATCGCGCCGCCGCCGGGATAGACGTTCACGTGCCCGTCGAAGCCCAGGATGCGGCTGAGCAGGTCCACTTGGAACCCGCCCATCACCGACATCACGACGATCAGCGTGCCCACCCCCAGCGCGATGCCCACAAGGCTGAACCCGGCGATGACGGACACGAAGCGCTCGCCGCGCCGCGCTCGCAGGTAGCGGCCCGCGACGGCACGCTCGAAGGGACCGAACATGCTAACGAATATGGGTCAGGGCGGCCTCTAGCGGTAGCTCCTGCCGCTCCCCCGTGGCCCGGCGCTTCAGCTCCACCGTGCCCGCCGCCGCGCCGCGCGGGCCGACGATGATCTGCCAGGGGTGGCCCATCAGGTCGGCGTCGGCGAATTTCACTCCGGCGCGCTCGTCCCGGTCGTCATACAGCATCTGGCCGGGCATGGCGGCGTAGGCCTGCTCGCATATGGCCTGGGTGGCCGGGTCCGCCTGCTTCAGGTTCAGGATGGCGGCGCGGAACGGGGCCACGCTGTCCGGCCACCTAATCCCGGCGTCGTCGTGATGCGCCTCGATCAGCGCGCCCACCAGGCGGGACACGCCGATGCCGTAGCTGCCCATGTTGGGGTGGACCGGCTTGCCGTCGGGGCCAGCGACGCTCAGGCCGACCAGCTCGCTGTACAGCGTGCCGAAGTTGAAGATCTGGCCGACCTCGATCCCTCGGCCTTCCCGCCGCCGGCCCTCCGGCACACGCTCCCAGGCTTGCAGGTCGTGCTTCTCGTCGGTGGCGGCATAGGGCGTGGTGACGGCGGCGAACATGCGTTCCAGCGCCGCCGGGTCAGTGTGGTCAACGTCGTCCAAGCCCACGGACACGTCCTCCACGGCGGCGTCATAGAACACTTGGCTCTCGCCGGTGGGGGCCAGGATGTGGAACTCGTGGCTCAGGTCGCCGCCGATGGGGCCGGTGTCGGCGGCCATCGGCACCGCGCGGACGCCCAGGCGCGCGAAGGTGCGCAAGTAGGACAGCATCATGATGCGGTAGCTGTTCACTGCCGCCACCTGGTCCATGTCGAAGGAGTAGCCGTCCTTCATCAGGAACTCGCGCCCGCGCATCACGCCGAAGCGGGGCCGGGTCTCGTCCCGGAATTTCCATTGGATGTGATACAGGATCTGCGGCAGCTCGCGGTAGCTGCGGACGGACTGGCGCATCAAGTCGGCGATCAGCAGCTCGTTGGTGGGGCTATAGATCAGGTCGCGCTCGTGCCGGTCGCGCAGGCGCAGCATCTCCGGGCCATAGGCGTCATAGCGCCCTGTGGTCTTCCACAGGTCGGCGGATTGCAAGGTGGGCATCAGCAGCTCCTGCGCGCCGACGCGGTCTTGCTCCTGACGTACGATCTCCGCGATGTTCTGCAGCACGCGCCAGCCTGCCGGCAACCAGGCGTAGATGCCGGCCGCCACCTGCCGGACCAGGCCGGCGCGCAGCATGAGGCGGTGCGAGGCGATCTGCGCCTCCGCAGGGATTTCCTTGAGGGTGGGCAGCAGCGAGCGGGACAGGCGCATGTGTGGTCCTGGAGTCTATGTGCGGCGGACCCTACAGGTCAGGGTGGACGCCGGCCAGCCCGCGTCACAATGCAGCGATTTCGAAACGACTTCAGCAACTATTGTGCAGCGCACAACCGAAAGTTGACAGATTATGTCGGATTTTGGTGGATTCCGCGTGACACACGGCGGGTTCCCCCTTAACAAAAAAAGAAGGCCCGCGCGCCTCAGGCGCAGCGGGCCAAGTTTAGGGAGGAAACGCCAGTCACACGACAGAGCCGGGCAACGCCCCTGCTCTGTCGTGATGATTGGCCTCCAATCCCCATCCCGTCCAGCGAAATGCGACATGAAAATCGACATGATTCGCTGGCTGCATCATGACCTGCATAGGATCAGGGCAAAGTCTGCCCTGCTGCACACTCAACGGTCAAAGTTCGGCACTGCCGGGCGGAACGACCACCAGTCGCTCTGAATGATGCCAAATGCCACGCCGAACAGCACCACCGAGATTCCAGTTGTCACCAGCAGCTTGCGGCCAATCCGCGCCCGCTCCGGCGCGCCGCGCCAGCCCGTCGCCTCGTCGGCATCCGGCACGGGCCGGACGCCGAAGGGCAGCACCATGAACAGCACGGTCCACCAGATCATGGTGAACAGCACGACGGCGGTGAACGGGTTCACGGCAGCCTGCTAGACCCGCAGCAGGTGGACGTCCACCATCGGGCGCTTCTGCAGCCGCCGGCCCAGCGCGCGCCGCAGCGCAGCCCGAGCCGCGTCCGCCAAGGCCGAGTCGTCTTTCCGCAGCGCCGCCGGCAAGTCGGCCAGGGATTGCGTGAAGTCGGACGTGACCCGCGCCGTCTCCGGATCGTCCTGCTCGAACAGGCCGGGCGCGCTCACCTTCGCCTTGCCCACGACCTTTCCCGCCGCATCCACCGCGAAGCTGCCGAGCACGACACCGTTGAACAGCATCCTGCGCCGGGCCGCGAGGACGCCGCCGGTCAATGGCACCACCCGGTTGCCGTCCAGCGCCAGCCGTCCGACCGGCGCGCTGTCCACCACCTCTGGACGGCCCGGCGAAAGGCTCAGGATGTCTCCATCTTCCAGCAGGATCGGCGTCGCGCCGCTCTCCTTCGCCAACGCGGCATGGGCGGACAGGTGCCGCCACTCGCCATGCACGGGCACGGAGAACTTCGGCTTCACGAGGCTGTACAGGTGCCGCAGCTCGTCCCGGGCGGGATGGCCGGACACGTGGGTCATGGTGTCCGCGTCGGTGATGACGCGCACGCCGCGGCGGACCAGGCCGTCCTGCACGCTGATGATCGGGCGCTCGTTGCCGGGGATCATGCGGCTGCTGTAGATGACCGTGTCCCCCTCCCCCAGCGCAATGTTGGGATGGGTGTCCGCGGCGATGCGGGACAGGGCGCTCCGCGGCTCGCCCTGACTGCCCGTCACCAGCATCAGCAGGTTGTCGTCGGGAATGGACCCGGCCTCGTCCTCGGACACGAAGTCCGGCAGGCCCCGCAGGTAGCCGCACTCGCGCGCCGCGGTCTCCAGGTTGCGGAGCGAACGCCCGACCAGCGCCACATGGCGCCCGGCGTCCCGCGCGGCCATCGCCACGCTCTCCACCCGCGCGACGTTGCTGGCGAAGCAGGTGACGGCGATGCGTCCGCGCTTGATGCTGCGGACCAGTTCGGTCAGGGACTGCCGCACGTCGCCCTCGCTGCCGCTGTGGCCGTCCACCATGGCGTTGGTGCTGTCGCACACCATCGCCAGCACGCCCTCCTCCCCCAGCTTGGCGAAGGCGGCCTCGTCGGTGGGCGGGCCGACCAGCGGGTTGGGGTCCAGCTTCCAGTCGCCGGTGTGCAGGATCGTGCCGTATTGCGTGCGGATCACCAGCGCCTGCGCCTCCGGCAGGGAGTGCGCGACGGTGAGGAACTGCAGGTCGAACGGGCCGATCTTGAATGTGCCGCCGGGCTGTATGACGTGGATGCGGACCTCGTTGACCAGCCCGGCCTCGCCCAGCTTGCGCTTGAGCACGGCGGCGGCGAACGGGGTCGCATAGACCGGGCAGCGGAGCTGCCGCCACAGATGCGCGACGGCGCCGATATGGTCCTCATGCGCGTGGGTGATGACTAGGGCCAGCAGGTCGTCGCGCCGGTCGGCGATGAAGCCGGGGTCCGGCATCATGATCTCGACCTCGGGGTTCTCGTTGCCCCCGAAGCCGATGCCGCAATCTATCGCCAGCCATTTGCCGCTGGCGCGATACAAGTTGAGATTCATGCCGATCTCGCCCGTCCCGCCCAGGGGCAGGAAGGCCAGATCACCGCTGTAAACGTCCATCTAATCGCTTTCGTTGAGTCTTGTTCTGTCGCGTCCTGATGTGGGGGCGGGGTTGCGGTCCGCCAACAAGCGGAGGCCATCCAATGTCAAGTCGGGGTCAATCACGTCTATGATCGTCGTGCCCTCGGCCAGCAGCGGCGCCAGGCCGCCGGTCGCCACGACGCGCATCGGCGCCTCGTATTCGGCGCGGATGCGGGTCACGAGGCCCTCGACCAGGCCGACGTAGCCCCAATAAATGCCGGACTGCATTGCGGGGATGGTGCTGCGCCCAATCACTGCCTGGGGCCGGCCGATGCCGATGCGCGGCAGGCGCGCGGCGGCCTTATGCAGGGCCTCGATGGACAGGTTGATGCCCGGCGCGATCACGCCGCCCAGGTAGGCACCGTCGCGGTCCACCACGTCAAAGGTGGTGGCAGTGCCGAAGTCGAGCACCACCAACGGGCCGTGATGTGCCTGATGCGCGGCCAGGGTGTTCAGCAAACGGTCGGCGCCGACCTCCGCCGGGTTGTCCACCTTGATGTCGAAGCCCCAGTCCAGGTTGGACCGCGCCACCAGCGGCTCCGTGCTGAACCAGTCCCGGCACAGCCGGCGCAAATGATACAGCGCGGCTGGAACCACGGTGCCGATGACGGCCCGGCCGATCTCGGCCTGCTTCAGCCCGGATAGGTTCAGCAGCGTGAGCAGCCAGACCGCATACTCGTCGGACGTGCGCTGCGGCTCAGTGGCGATGCGCCAGGTGCCGCGCCACTGCTGCCCGTCATGGACGGCGAAGACGACGTTGGTGTTGCCTGCGTCCACGACCAGCAGCACGGGCTATTTTCCTCCTGATTGCAGGACTTCGCCCGTTTGCAGCGCGCGGACCCGTCCGCCGGAATGCAGCAGCAGGGCGCCGTCCTCCCCCAATCCTGCAAACGTTCCGCCCAGGTCATTGTTGCCCCAGCGCACGCGCATGGTGCTGCCCGGCGCGGGGCCGCGGTCGAGCCAGGCGCGGCGCACCGGCGCGAAGCCGTCCAGCAGGCGGAGGCGGTCCCAGTGGTCCAGCCGGGCCAGCACCGCGGCGGCCACCTGGCCCGGCCCAGGCGCCCCCGGCAGGGCTGCCGTAGGCTGCGGCAGATCCGGGGCAGAGGCCAGATTTGCGCCGAAGCCCAGCACGAGCCAATCCAGCCGGCCTGCGGGGCTGAGCGCGGTGTCAATCAGGATGCCGCCCGCCTTTGCTGCGCCGAGCATGACATCGTTTGGCCATTTGACCCGGACCGCAACGTTTGGGGCAACGGCCTCGATGGCCTCAGCCAGCGCAACGGCGGCGAGCAGCGCCCACTGCCCGGCCTGCTTGGCCGGCCCGGACGGGCGCAGCAGGACGGACAGCGCCAGGTTGCCCGGCAGGGTGTGCCAGGTGCGCCCGCGGCTGCCCCTAGCGTGGGTTTGCCGGGCTGCCAGGACAGCCAGGCGATCCGGCTCCCCGGCGGCGGCCAGGGTGGCGCAGAGATCGGACGTGGACGCCAGGCTCTCGTATCGCCGCAGCCGCCAGCCCGGCGGCGCGTCCGGGTTCACCCGAACAGCACCCGTGCGGCGGACTGCGCGGCGGCCACCAGCGGCGCCGGGAACACGAAGAACAGGGTCGTCACCAGCGCCCCTACCCCGGCGACGAACGACACGGACGTGGGCCGGGCGTCGAACGCCGGCTCCGCCTTGTCGAAGTACATGACCTTGATCACGCGCAGATAGTAATAGGCCCCCACCACGCTGGTCAGCACGCCGATGACAGCCAGGGTCCAGTAGCCCGACTGCACCGCGGGCAGGAACACATACAGCTTGCCGAAGAAGCCGGAGAACGGCGGGATGCCCGCCATGCTGAACATGAACACCGTCATGGCCAGCGCCAGGCCGGGGTCGGTCGTGGCCAGGCCCGACAAGTCGCTGATGCGCTCCAGCGGACGCCCGCGGCGGCGCATGGCGATGATGCAGGCGAACACCCCGGCGGACATGAACACGTAGGTGACCATGTAGATCAGCACGCCGCGTATCCCTTCGGACGTGCCGACGGCTAGGCCGACCAGGGCATAGCCCATGTGGCCGATGCTGGAATACGCCATGAGACGCTTGATGTTGCTCTGCCCGATGGCGGCCAGCGACCCCAGCAGCATGGAGGCGATGCTGACCAGGACGATGATCCCCGTCCACTGCGCGGCCAGGTGACCAAACGGCACCTCCAGCGCGCGCAGCAGCAGGGCGATGGCGGCGACCTTGGGCGCGGTGCTCATGAAGGCCGTCACCGGGGTCGGCGCGCCCTCATACACATCCGGCGTCCACATGTGGAACGGCACCGCGGACAGCTTGAACGCCAGCCCCGCAATGATGAACACGATACCGACGACCAGCCCCGCCGACGCCCGCGCCGGGTCGGTCAGCATTCCCGCCAGCTCGCCGAACTGCATCGTGCCGGCAAAGCCGTAGGTCAGCGAGATGCCATACAGCAGCAGCCCTGACGCCAGCGCACCCAGCACGAAGAACTTGAGGCCGCTTTCAGCGGAGCGGAGGTTGTCGCGGTCGAAGGCGCACAGGACATAAAGCGCCAGGGACTGCAGCTCCAACCCCAGATACAGCGTCATCAGGCTGCTGGTGCTGCACATCACCATCATGCCGATGGTGGACAGCAGGATCAGCACCGGAAACTCGAACCGGCTGATCCCCGCCTGCACGTTCCAGTCCAGCGCCAGCACCGCGCTCAGCCCGGCACCGACCAGGATCAGCAGCTTCATGTAGGTGCCGAACCCGTCCACCACGAACAGCCCGCGATAGGCCGAGCCGTATTGCGTGGACAGGGTCAGGACGCCCGCCAGCATCAGGGCCGCAAGGGACAGCATGGTGCAGATGAAGGCCGGGTTGGGCTTCCGCAGCACGCCGAACACCAGGATGGCCATCGCGCAGACCGCAAGCGCGATCTCCGGTACGGCCAGCGACCAGTTGAAGCCTGCGACAGTCATGGCGCGATCCCCGCCAGCTTGGGCGCAGCCAGCGCCGCGACGTGCTGCTCCACCATCGCATGGACGGTGGCGTCGAAAAACTGGGTGAAGCTGCTGGGATAGATGCCCATCCACAGCGTCAGCCCGACCAGCGGCGCAAAGATCGCGACCTCCCGCGGGGACAGGTCCAGGATGCCGCGCAGGTCGTCCCGCGTCAGCTTGCCGAACACCACCCGGCGGTAGAGATACAGCATATAGACCGCCCCCAGGATCATGCCGAAGCTGCCGAGATAGGCGAGATACAGGCTGACCTTGAACGCGCCGACCAGCACCAGGAACTCGCCGACGAACCCGGACGTGCCGGGCAGGCCGACGCTGGCCATCGTGAACACCATGAAGAACAGGGCATAGGCCGGCATGCGCCCAGCCAGGCCGCCATACCTCAGGATGTCCCGGGTATGGATGCGGTCGTAGATCACGCCCACGCACAGGAACAGCGCCGCCGAGACGATGCCATGCGACAGCATCTGGAACAGCGCGCCCTGGATGCCCTGCGCGTTGAAGGTGAAGATGCCGATGACCACCACGCCCATGTGCGCGACGGAGGAGTAGGCGATCAGCTTCTTCATGTCGGTCTGCGCGAAGGCAACCAGCGAGGTGTAGATCACCGCGATCACCCCCAGCGCGAACATCAGCGGCGCAAAGGACTGCGACGCCTGCGGCAGCATCGGCACAGAGAAGCGCAGGAAGCCGTAAGCGCCCATCTTGAGCAAGACGCCGGCCAGGATGACGGAGCCGGCAGTCGGCGCCTCCACATGCGCGTCCGGCAGCCAGGTGTGGACCGGCCACATCGGCACCTTGACGGCAAACGAGGCGAAGAACGCCAGGAACAGCCAGAACTGCATCCGCGCCGGGAACGGCGTCCCCATCAGCACGGCCAGGTCCGTCGTGCCCGCGTGATACCAGACCGCCAGCAGCGCCAGCAGCATCAGGATGGAGCCGGCCAGGGTGTAGAGGAAGAACTTGAAGCTGGCATACACGCGCCGCGGCCCGCCCCACACCCCGATGATGAGGAACATCGGGATCAGCACGCCCTCGAAGAACATGTAGAACACGACGAAGTCCTGGGCGGAGAACATGCCGACCATCATGGTTTCCAGCACCAGGAACGCGAGCATATACTCCCGCACGCGGGACGTGATGGCCTCCCAGCTCGCCAGGATGCAAACCGGCACCAGCGCCGTGGACAGCAGCACGAACAGGACGGAGATGCCGTCCACGCCCATGCGGTAGCCCACCCCGAACTCCGGCAGCCAGGCCAGGCTCTCCTGGAACTGGAACCCGGAGGTGCCCGTGTCGAAGCGCGCCCACAGCACCAGCGACAGCACGAACACGATCAGGCTGGTCCACAGCGCCGCCCAGCGGGCGTTGCTGGCCACGACCTCGTCCGTGCCGCGCACGGTCATGATGAACAGCCCGCCCGCCAGGGGCAGCCAGGTCAGCAGCGACAGGATCGGGAAGCCGGCGGCGTTGGTCATGGTCGGGATGGGCCTACCGGAACACGAGGAAGATGCTGACCAGCGCCACAAGCCCAATCAGCATGGTGAAGGCATAGACGGCAATGGAGCCGGTCTGGATGCGCACGACCTGGGCCGAGCCGTCCGCAGTCAGCGCGGCGATGCCGTTGGGCACGCCGTCAATCAGCGTGGCGTCGCCGACATTCCACAACATGCGCGCCAGCCATCCGGCCGGGCGGACGAAGATGCGGTCATACAGCTCGTCGAAGTACCACTTGTTCAGCACGAAGTCGTAAAGCCGCGGCGCGGCGGCGGCGGCGCGTGCCGGCAGTTCCGGCCGCATCACGTACATGACATAGGCCAGCCCGATGCCCAGCACGCCGACGATGGTGGGCAGGAGCGATGCCAGCAGTGGCACGTGCTCCATGTCGTGCAGGACGGTGTTTGTCCCCGCGTTGACGATGCTGCCGCGCCAGAAGTCGTGCCAGCCCTCGCCGATGAACCACCCGCTGAACACGAAGCCGGTCGCGGCGGCGCCGACTGCGAGCAGCACGAGCGGCGCCAGCATCACCGCCGGGCTTTCATGCACATGGTCCATCGTGTGCTGGTCGGCGCGCGGCGTTCCATGGAACGTCAGGATCAGGAGCCGCCAGGAGTAGAACGCGGTCAGGAACGCCGCGGCGACGCCGCACAGGTAGCCATAGGAGCCGACCAAGGTGCCCTTGGCCCAGGCCGCCTCCAGGATGGCGTCCTTGGAATAGTAGCCTGCGAAGAACGGGATGCCGGCCAGTGCCAGGCTGCCCACCCACATCACGGCATAGGTCACGGGTATCTTGCGCCAGATGCCGCCCATGCGGCGGATGTCCTGCTCGTCCGACATGGCATGGATCACCGACCCGGCGCCCAGGAACAGCAGCGCCTTGAAGAAGGCGTGGGTGAAAAGGTGGAACACCGACACCTGGTAGGCACCCACGCCCGCCGCCAGGAACATGTAGCCCAGCTGCGACATGGTGGAGTAGGCGATGATCCGCTTGATGTCGTTCTGCACGCAGCCGATGGTTGCCGCCGCCAGTGCGGTCGTCGCCCCCAGGAAGGCCACGAAGCCCAGCGCGCCCGGCGCGTATTCCAGGATCGGCGACATGCGCGCCATCAGGAACACCCCTGCCGTCACCATCGTCGCGGCATGGATCAGGGCAGACACGGGGGTTGGCCCCTCCATTGCATCCGGTAACCAGGTGTGCAGGCCCAGCTGCGCCGACTTGCCGCACGCGCCCAGGAACAGCAGCACGCCAATGACCTCATACGCCCGCCAGGTGCTGCCCAGCACGTGATAGGTGTCGCCCAGATGATCATGAACATGGGCGAAGATGTCCGGGAACTCGACCGAGCCGAACAGCAGGAACACCAGCGCGATCCCAACGGCGAAGAACAGGTCGCCGACGCGGTTGACGACGAACGCCTTCATGGCCGCCTTGTTGGCGCTGGGCCGGTCATACCAGTAGCCGATCAGCAGGTAGCTCGCGAGGCCGACGCCCTCCCAGCCAAAGAACAGCTGAACCAGGTTGTCCGCCGTCACCAGCATCAGCATGGCAAAGGTGAACAGGCTGAGGTAGCTGAAGAAGCGCGGAATGGTCGCGTCATGGCTCATGTAGCCGACGCTGTAGATGTGGATGAGCGTGGCGATGAACGTCACCATCGCCACCATCATGGCCGAGAGCGTGTCGTAGTGCAGCGCCCACTCGACATGGAAGCCCTCGACGTTGATCCAGGTGCCGAGGCTGACGACTCCGGGCAGGCCGTCGCCGGCCAGGAACGGCAGGAAGCTGGCAGTCCCGCACACGGCGGCGACGCACATGCACAGGACGGTGACGGCCTGGCTGGCCTTGTCCCCGATCTGCCGGCCCAGCATCCCAGCCACGAGGGCGCCCACCAGGGGCGCGAAGACGGCAACGGCGTAAAGCATGGCCTAGCCCCGCATCAGGGTGACGTCCTCGACCTCGATCGAGCCGCGGTTGCGGAAATAGACGACGACGATGGCCAGGCCGATGGCGGCCTCGGCTGCCGCGACCGTCAGCACGAAAAGGGCGAAGACCTGGCCGGCCAAGTCGTTCAGCGCGGAGCTGAAGGCGACAAGGTTCAAGTTCACCGACAGCAGCATCAACTCGATGGACATCATGATGACGATGATGTTCTTGCGGTTCAGGAAGATGCCGAAGATGCCCAGCACCAGCAGGACCGCGCCGACGAACAGGTAGTGGCCGACGCCGATGGTGCCCATCAATGCTCTCCGCTCAATGTTCGCCGGGGCCGGGCTTGCCGACCCCATGCTCGTGCGGTTCGTCCTGCGCCAAGGCCAGGACTGGCTCCGGCTTAGGGCGCAGGATGCCGGTGACGTTGGTGCCGACGCCGAACGCGACCGGCATGATCTCCAGCGTGTCGGCAACAGTGCGGGCGTTCTGCCGGGCGATGCTCTGCCGCCTGCTGGTCGTGCGCTCCCGGTGGGTCAGCACGATGGCGCCGATCATCGCCACCATCAGGATCAGC
>CAXUHB010000059.1:0-17780 GCA_964250755.1 uncultured Acetobacteraceae bacterium
AGTGGGCGTGGGCGTGGGCGTCGGAACCGGCGTGGGCGTCGGCACTGGCGTGGGCGTCGGAAGCGCTGCCGGCGGTCCGTACAGGGCCTGGATGCCCGCAATGTCCGTCGCGTCCAAATTGCTGTTCGACAGCCCCACGGTCGGATACATCACCGAAGCCGGATCAGAGGAATGCCCCAGCCCAAGCGCATGCCCGACCTCGTGCAAAGCCACCTGGAACAGTGTCACGCCGTAAGCCCCGTAGGTGTAGCCCGCGGCGGCATTGCCGAGGGCGGCCTCCGCCGGGTCCTCCACCTGCACCACCACGTCACGCAACAGGGTCGTGCCGTTATAGGTGTAGAGCGTGTCGCCGATCATCCCGGTGCCCGGCGTATTCAGCTTGCCGAACCCGATTCGTATGTCCGCGCAGTTCTGGTAGGTGGGCGTGTCCAGCATCTCGTGAAACACCAGCCCGGACACCGACGCCCAGCGCGCAAACACTTGCCGGATCGTGTCCTGATACGCCGCGGTGATCGGGTTGCTGAACGCGAACGTCGAGTTGTTGGCGTAGGTCGAAGCCCCAAAGCTCCAGGTCACGATGTTGCTGGCCCATTTGGGACCTTCGAGCGCGTATTGCGGCAAGGGACATCTCCGGGGCTGGGCAGACAAAGGCTTCATGCCTCTGGCCCAAATCAAAATCGGCCCGGATGGTTAACACAGCGCTACCGTTGCGTGTTTTAGGTTTTGTCGCCGCGGGAATCTTAGGCTTGTCCACAACCTGTTGAGGCAGCCTATCCGCCTGGCGCACTCGGAAGTGGCAACGCCGTCGTACTTTTCACCCGCTCCATGCTGAAGCGGCTGCTGATGTTCTTGATCGGCACCGCGGCAATCAGCCGCTTGTAGAAGCCGTCATACGCCGCAATGTCCCGCGTCACGACCCGCAGCATGTAGTCCACGTCTCCTGCCATCCGGTGAACCTCCACCACCTCGGGCAGCGCCGTCACCGCATCTGCGAACCGCTGCAGCCATTCAGGCGAGTGGTCCCCTGCCTCGATGGACACGAACACCGTCAATCCCAGCCCCAGCGCCTCCGGCGACAGCAGGGCCACCCGGCGCTGGATCACTCCCCCGGCCTCCAGCCGCTGGACGCGCTTCCAGCACGGCGTCTGCGACAGCCCCACCCGCTCCGCCATCGCCGCGATGGAAAGCGTGCAGTCTTCCTGCAGCAGCGCCAGCAGGCGCAGATCTATGCGGTCCAGGTCGGTCCTCCCCCAGCTCTGCGTCCAACATGGTGCCGGATGCGTCAAAACTAGGTTGGGAGCGTCTCACGTCTTGAACATTGCTGGCCGACAACGTTTGACATTTGCTGTCCTAAGCCGCCTCCGCCCGCACGTCCTTGATGTCCCGGAACTGCAGCCCCGGGTGCCCCTCCTCCGTCCGCCGCAGCATGAAGGCGCTGCTCGCCAGGAACACCGGATCCCCGTCCACGTCGTCCGCCATGCCCGTCCGCTGCTCCTGCACGAACCGCTCCAGCAGCGCCCGGTCCCCGCTCACCCAACGCGCCAAGGCATACGGCACCGGCTCGAACCCGATGGCCACGCCGTACTCCCCTTGCAGCCGCGCGATCAGCACGTCCAACTGCAGCGTCCCCACCACCCCCACGATGGGCTGGCTGCCATCCTGCGGCCGGAACAGCTGCACCACCCCTTCCTCGGCCAGCTCCTGCAGCGCCGTACGCAGCTTCTTCGCCTTCATCGCATCGTCCAGCCGCACCCGCCGCAGGATCTCCGGCGCGAAGTACGGCACCCCCACGAAGTTCAGCCGCTCGTCCTCACTCAGCGTGTCCCCGATCCGCAGCGTTCCGTGGTTCGGGATGCCCACCACGTCCCCCGCGAACGCCTCATCCGCAATCTGCCGGTCCCGCGCGAAGAAGAACTGCGGCGCGTGCAGCGGGATCAGCTTGCCCGTCCGCACCTGCACCAGCTTCATCCCCCGCTGCAGCCGCCCGCTGCACACCCGCGCGAACGCGATGCGGTCGCGGTGGTTGGGGTCCATGTTCGCCTGTATCTTGAACACCAGCGCCGTCAGCTTCGCCTCGTCCGCCGCCACCACCCGCGTGTCCGCCGGCTGCGCCCGCGGCTTCGGCCCGAAGTCCACCAGCCCGTCCAGCAGGTCCGAAACCCCGATCTCCTTGATCGCCGACCCGAAGAACACCGGCGTCAGGTGCCCGGCGTTGAAGCTGTCCAGGTCGAACTCCGGCAGCGCCGCCTGCACCAGCTCCAGCTCCTCCCCCAACTGGATCATCCGCGGGTCCGCCTGCTCCAGCGCCACCGGCAGGTGAACCTCCCGCGTCCGGACGTCGTAGGTCCCCGCAAACGTCGCCGCCCGCCCAATCGGCCACGTCACCGGCGCCGTGTCCAGCGCCAGGGTGCTCGCCACCTCGTCCACGATCTCGAACGGATCCCGCGCCTCCCGGTCCATCTTGTTGATGAAGGTCAGGATCGGGATGTCCCGCAGCCGGCAGATCTCGAACAGCTTGCGCGTCCGCGCCTCGATCCCCTTGGCCGCGTCAATCACCATCACCGCGCTGTCCACCGCCGTCAGGGTCCGGTACGTGTCCTCGCTAAAATCCTCATGCCCCGGCGTATCCAGCAAGTTGAACACGCACCCCCGGTACTCGAACGTCATCACCGACGTCACGACCGAGATCCCCCGCTCCCGCTCGATCCCCATCCAGTCCGACCGCGTCCGCCGCCGCTCACCCTTCGCCCGCACGTTCCCCGCCAGCTGGATCGCCCCGCCCGCCCGCAACAGCCGCTCCGTCAGCGTGGTCTTCCCTGCATCCGGATGGCTGATAATCGCAAACGTCCGGCGGCGGGCAATCTCTTCGGCGGGGGTCATGGGGCAGGTGCCTTCAGCGAATTAGCAGGGTAAGCGGTAACCAGGCGGCGGTGGCTGGCCGCCGTATCCTCGATCCATACGCTTCGTATGCAGGGTCGGGTGCCGTCCGCAGCCGTCATGGCGCACATGAACACGACCTTGGCGCCGTCCGGGTGCCACGTCCGCTTGACCTCAGCAGCCTCCGAAACGTGTCGCTCAAGGGCAGCCCCGAGCTCTTCTGGACACTCTCGAAGAAAGCCTCGTGCCAGGAAGAACTTGGCTTTTGGCCCGCCGTCGGGATGGGCAGGGTTCAGCAGGTAGCTGGACAGCTTGCCCGGCGCGATCTCATGCCTCATCCTGTCCTAAGCAGCCCCAGCTCTAAACGACCGGCGCAATCTGCACGTTGGTGAGCGTCACGACAGCCTGGAACGGCTGGGTGAACTCGACTTCGTACCAACCAGGCGTGCGCCCTACGTCCACAACGGTGCCAGTGCTGCCGGATGGCAAGCGCTGACCGTCCTCTATCATGTCCACTACGGTCCGCACCCGGTCCAGTTCGCAAAACGCCGGGCTGGCGGACGGCACGGGGCGCAGGTGCTCCGCAGTCATAGCAACGACGCCGGCGGGCCAAAAGAACTCGACGTAGAACCAGTCTGTGGACCAGCCTGTTGCCGGATCCCTAGACGGAGCAGTGGCGACGATGACGCCCTCCGCACCAGGCGGGATAACCGGACCTTCATACCCCGCCTCGGGCACTAGGGTGACCACCCGCTGCTGCACCTGGAACCCGTGATCCCGCCCAGGCTCCTGCAAAAAATCCATTGCACCCGCCATCGCACGCCCTCCCGCCACGCAGACCCTACCACAAACGCAAAGCGCCGGGGTCCAGCCCCGGCGCCCACGCAATCCCAGTGCGGCCAGCCTTAGCGCGAGTAGAACTCCACCACCAGGTTCGGCTCCATCGTCACCGGGAACGGCACGTCCGTCAGCTTCGGCGCCCGCCCGAACCGGCCCTTCATCGCCCGGTGGTCAACCTCCAGGTAGTCGGGCACGTCCCGCTCCCCGGACTGCGATGCATCCAGCACCACGGCCAACTGCTTCGACTTCTCCCGGACCTCGATCACATCCCCGTCCTTCACCAGGTACGACGAGATGTTCACCTTCTTGCCGTTCACCGTGACATGTCCGTGGTTCACGAACTGGCGCGACGCGAACGGAGTGATCGCGAACTTCATCCGGTACACCACCGCATCCAGCCGCCGCTCTAGCAGCTCGATCAGGTTCTCGGACGTGTCGCCCTTCCGCCGCACCGCCTCGTCGTAGTACTTGCGGAACTGCTTCTCGCCGATGTTGCCGTAGTAGCCCTTCAGCTTCTGCTTGGCCATCAACTGGATGCCGAAGTCCGTCGGCTTCTGCTTGCGCCGCTGCCCATGCTGGCCCGGCCCATACTCGCGCTTGTTGATCGGCGACTTCGCCCGGCCCCACAGGTTCACGCCCAGGCGGCGGTTGATCTTGTACTTGCTCTCGGCGCGCTTGGTCATGCGCGGCCTCCTTCATTCTATGTGCGCCGCCCCGTTCGCGCGGGGTCAGGCTGCTTGTTGCACCGGTAGGCCATCGCGGACGACGGCGGGCGCACGCCCTGGGGGGCGCGTCCACGTTCCCGGCAGTGCGCGCGGACTACCCCGCACCGCACCGCCCTGTCAACCAACCTGTCCCTGCCCGCTCTCCAAGCCCCCTCGACAAGCCGCATGTTACAACATAACAAAATGCCTTCCGCCGGAGCCGTCCCATGCGCCTGCCCCTCCTCCTCGCCTTCCTCGCCGCTCCGGCCCTCGCCCAGCCCGCTCCAGCCCCCGCCGTCGCGGCCGAGACCGTCTATGCCGGCATCCTGCGCCAGCTCGCGGGTGATGGCGCCGCCGTGACCAGCCTCCTCAACAGTCCCGACGCCGACCCGCATCTGTTCGAGGCCGGGCCGGCCGCCGCCCGCGCGCTGCAATCCGCGGGCATCGTCGTCTATAACGGCATCGGCTACGACCCCTGGGTGCCGCGCCTGCTCGGACGCCCCCGCCCGGGGCGCGAGGTGATCGTGGTCGCCGACCTCCTGCACCGGCGTCCCGGCGACAACCCGCATCTCTGGTACGACCCCGCCGCCGTCCCCGCCCTGGCCGCCGCCGCCAGCGCCGCGCTGGCCCGCGCCGACCCGGCCCATGCCGACGCCTACGCCGGACGCCTCGCAGCCCTCGACGCCTCGCTGCGCCCCTTGCAGGACCGCATCGCCGCTCTCCGCGCCGCCCACGCCGGCAAACCCGTGGCCGCGACGGAACCGGTGTTCGACCTCATGGCCCAGGCTACCGGCCTGCAGGTGCGCCACACCCGCTTCGCCCTGGCGGTGATGAACGGCGCCGAGCCTCGCCCTTCCGACGTCGCCGCGTTCGAGGCCGACCTGCGCGCCGGGCGCCTGCGCGCCCTGATCTACAACAGCCAGACCACCGGCCCCACCGCCGCCCGGCTGCTGGCCGTGGCCCGCACCTCCGGCGTGCCCATCGTCGGCGTCACGGAGTCCCAGCCTGCAGGCGTATCCTACGTGGACTGGATGATGCAGCAGCTTGATGCGCTGGATGCGGCGTTGAGCCGGGCGTTGCCCTCCCAATGACAGCGCCTGCCGTCGAGCTGCATGGCCTGACCCTTGCCCCGGGCGGGCGGGCGGTGCTGCAGGAGGTGACGCTGAACATTCCCGCCGGTCGGTTCGTCGGCGTGCTCGGCCCCAACGGCGCCGGCAAGACCACCCTGTTCCGCGCCATCCTGGGGCTGCTGGCGCCGGCTGCGGGCCGTCTCCGTGTCCTGGGCGCGTCACCCACCCCGGGCGGGGCCAGCATCGGCTACGTGCCTCAAGTCCGCACCCAGCCCGCCGGCGCGCGGCTGCGCGGCTGGGACTTCGTGGCCGGGGCCGTGCAGGGCGCGCGCTGGGGCCTGCCGCGCCTGGGCGCCGCCGGGCGCGCCGCCGTGCTGGGCGCGCTGGACCAGGTGGACGCCCGCGCCCTCGCGGACCGCCCCCTGCAGTCCCTGTCGGGCGGCGAGCGCCAGCGCCTGCTGCTGGCGCAGGCCCTGCTGGACCACCCCCGCCTGCTGCTGCTGGACGAGCCGCTGGCCGGCTTGGACCCCCGCCACGCCGCCGGCGTCGTCGCCTTGGCCCGGCAGGTCGGGCGCGACCTGGGCATCACCGTCCTGTTCAGCGCCCACGAGTTGAACCCGCTGCTGGGCGCGCTGGACGAGGTCCTGTATCTCGGCGGACGCGCCGCAGCCATCGGCCCTGTGGACGAGGTCGTGACCGCCCCCGTCCTGTCCCGCCTGTACGGCGCGCCCATCGAGGTCGTGCGCGCCGCCGGCCAGGTCTTCGTCATGTCCGGCGGCAGTCCGGCGGCGGGCACATGCGGGCCGGGGCACGCGCATGTCTAACGCCTACGACCGTTTGCTTCGACCGTCTCCGCTATCGCGTATCGGCGTGCAGGGCCATCAGCATGATCCCCATGCTTGACTACGATTTCATGCAGAACGCCTTCGCCGCCGGCACGGTGGTTGCGGTGGTGGCCGGGCTGGTCGGCTATGTGCTGGTGCTGCGCGGCCAGGCCTTCGCTGGGCACGCGCTGGGGCATCTGGGGTTCAGCGGCGCCACCGGCGCGGCGCTGCTGGGCCTGCCGCCGCTGCCCGGCCTGGTCGCCATGACCGTCCTGGGCGGGATCGGCATGGGCCTGCTTGGGGAGCGCGCCGGGGAGCGCGACGTGGCCATCGGCGTCGTGCTGTCGGCCTCGCTCGGCTTGGGCCTGCTGTTCCTGCATTACTACACTGGCCAGGCCGCCAGCGCCGCGTCCCTGCTGTTCGGCAACCTGCTGGGGGTGGAGGCCGGGGCGGTCTGGGGCCTGCTGGCCGTGGCCGTCCTGGCCCTGGCCGCGCTGGCCGCAATGCTGCGTCCCCTGCTGTTCGCCACCCTGCAGCCGGAGTTGGCGGAGGCCCGGGGCGTGCCCATGCGCGCCGTGTCCGTCGCTTTCCTGGGCACCGCGGCGCTGGCGGTGGCCCTGTGCGCGCAAGTGGTAGGCGTGCTGCTGGTGTTCACGCTGCTGGTCGCCCCGGCGGCGGCGGCGGCGCGTCTGGCTCGCGGCGTCCTGCCCGGCATGGCCCTGTCCGCCACGCTGGCCGTCGCCGCGGCCTGGGGCGGCCTGGCGCTGTCCTACTGGACGGACTGGCCGCCCAGCGTTGGCATTACGGCGCTCAGCACCGCTGCTTTTGCGGGCGCCGCGTGGTGGGCAGGGTCCGATTCCGGCGGCAGGTGAAGGGCCGCTCCACCCGCAGCGCCGCCCGGGAGATGCCCTCCCCGAACCTGGCCGGCAAACTTGCCAGGCCAGCGTTGGCGCGCCGTGCCGGGCCGTGGCCGCAGGACGCCTCCGCATGGTGCGGCAGCGCGGCGCGGCAGCACGCGGGGCAATGCACGCGCAGGCCGCTATTCCCCCGCCCCGGGCAGGTCGGGATACGTCCCCTCCCACCCGCCGCCCAGCGCCTTGTACAGCGCGACCAGGTTCGCGCTGACCGTCGCAGTGCTGTCGGCAAGCTGCTGCTCGGCTTGCAGCACCGTTCGCTGCGCCGTCAGCACCTCCAGGAAGTCCGACACGCCCTGGCGGTAGCGGGACTGCGCCAGGCCCAGCGCGCGCCGGCTCTGCGCCACCTGCTCGGCCAGGCTGGCCCGGCGGCGCTGCTCCGCGGCGTAGGCGATCAGCGCGTTGTCCACGTCCGTGAACGCCTGCAGCACCGTCTTTTGGTAGTTGATCAGGGCTTCCTGTTGCTGCGCCGTCCGCAGCTCCACCGTGCGCCGGATGCGCCGCCCCTCGAAGACCGGCACCGTCACGCTGGGGCCGAAGCCGAAGGTGCGGGCGGGCAGGCCGAGGTCCTTCAACTGCGTCGCCTGCAGGGCGAAGCTGCCGGACAAGGTGACGCGCGGGTAGAAGTCCGCCTGCGCGACGCCGATGCCGGCCGTGGCGGCATGGAGCTGCGCCTCGGCCTGGCGGATGTCCGGGCGCCGCTGGGCCAGCTCGGACGGCAGCCCGGCGGGCACGCGGGGCGGCACGCGCGGCACGCCATGCGGCTCGGACAGCTCCGCTTGCAGGCTGGCGGGCGGCTGGCCGAGCAGCAGGCCGATGGCGTTGATCGCCTGCGCCTCCTGCTGCTCCAACTGTGGGATGGCGGCAGCGGTGGCCTCGACCTGCGCGCGGGCGTTGGACACGTCCAGGTCGGTCGCCAGGCCGCCGCGGGCGCGCTCACCGGTCAGGCGGGCGCTCTCCTGGGCGGAAGCCAGGTTGGTGCGGGTGATCCGCAAGGTGTCCTGCGTGCCGCGCAACTGCATGTAGTCGCGCGCGACCTCCGCGATGGTGGACAGCAGCGCGGCCCGGCGAGCTTCCCGGCTTGCTTGCAGGCTGGCGTCCGCGCCCTCTATGGCGCGGCGGACGCGGCCCCACAGGTCCAGCTCCCACGTCGCATCGAAGCCGCCCTGGAACAGGTCGAAAGCGGGGATGGCGCTGGTGGACTGCACGCCGCCCTGGCGCCCGCCCAGGCCGTTGGACTGCGTGGCGCCGGACTCAGCGGCGCCCCCTGCCCCGCCGGACGCGCCGCCGATGGCGCTGAACGCGCCGCGGCTGCTGGGCTTCTCCCGCGTGTAAGAGGCGTTGCCGTTGACGGTCGGATACTGGTCCGCCGCCGTGATGCCGCGCTGTGCCCGGCTTTGCGCCAGGCGGGCAGTGGCGGCCTGCACGTCGAGGTTGCCGTCTGCGGCGCGGCGGACCAGGCCGGTCAGGATGGGATCGTTGAAGCTGCGCCACCACTCCGGATCAACCGGCTCCGCCGTCGGCATGGACGCTTCCAGCGCCCGCGGGGAGGGCTTGCGCGTGCCGAACCAGGAGACGGGGGAGAAGGTGCTGGGCGGCTCGTAATCGGGGCCGACATTGCAGGCGGACAGCGGGATCAGGAGCAGCAAGGGCAGAACGCGGCGTCCTGCCCCCCCTCCCTCCGGGGAAAGGAGAAATGAACCCACCCTAATGCCCACCCGCCGGCGCTCCCTTGGGAATGTCGGGCAGGAACAGCACCAGCGGCGCCGCGGCCAGGGCCACGCAGGCCAGGATCGTGAACACGTCCAGGTAGCTCAGGATCGTCGCCTGCGTCTGCACCGCCTGCCCGATGCCGGACAGGGACGTGCCCGCGCCGAAGCCGTTGTAGGGCGTCACGTGCTCCGCCAGCCGCGCATGATGGAACTGCCCGCGCCAGGCCAGCTGCGTCGTCGCAATGGACACCCCCCAGCTTCCCCCCAGGTTCCGCATCAGGTTGATGATCGCGCTGGCGTCCGGGTTCTGCGCAGGGGGCACGCCCGTGAACTGCACCGCCGACAGCGGGATGAAGATGAACGGCAGCCACAGCACCTGCAGCGCCCGCGACAAGGAGAGGTTGAAGAACGAGGCGTCCAAGCTGAGCGCGGACGCATAGTTCAGCGCCCCTGCCGTCCCCAGCAGCGCCGAGAAGATCAGCCACCGCGGCTGGATCAGCCGCCCCGTCACCAGCCCGGCAATGGGCATGATGAACAGCGACACGATCCCTCCCAACCCCAGGGTCTGCCCCGCCGTCGTGGCGTCGTAGTGCAGCAGCTCCTGCGTCAGCTGCGGGATCAGCTGCGTCGTCGAGATGATGATGAACCCGAACAGGAACATCACCACGTTGCTGATCGCGAACGCCCTGATCTTGAACAGGCGCAGGTTGATGACGGGCTGGTCATGCACAAGCTCCCAAACCACCAGCGCGGCCAAGGACAGCCCCGACACGGCGGTGAAGCCCAGGATGAACGGGGAGGAGAATCCGTCTTCCCGCTCGAACCGGTCCAGCACGATCTGCAGGCAGCCGAAGCCTAGGGCGACCAGCGCGAAGCCAAGGTAGTCGATCCTCAGGCCGCGCTCCAGCAGCTTCTTGCGGTCGGCTTGCAGCGCCGGGCTGTCATAGACGAACAGGAAGGTCAGCACGAGCGACAGCGCGCCGAACGGCAGGTTGATCAGGAACACCCAGTGCCAGGAGTAGCTGTCCGTCAGCCACCCCCCCAGCACTGGCCCGATGGCCGGCGCGGTGACGACCGTGAACCCATAAAGCGAGAACGCGATGGCCCGCTGCTGCGGCGTGAAGCTGTCGGCGAAGATGCTCTGCTCCGTCGGCGCAAGCCCGCCGCCGCCGATGCCTTGCAGCACCCGGAACAGCAGCATCATGCCCAGGCTGGTCGCGAACGCGCAGGCGATGGACGCCACCGTGAACAGCGCGACGCACCCCATGTAGAAGCGCTTGCGCCCGAGCACGTTGGACAGCCAGCCGCTGATCGGCAGGATGATCGCGTTGCTCACGAGGTAGCTGGTCACGATGTAGGTGCTCTCGTCCTGCCCCGCCGCCAGGCTGCCCGCGATGTGCCGCAGGGCGACGTTGGCGATGGTGGTGTCCAGCACCTCCATGAAGGTAGCGATGGACACGATCACCGCCAGCAGCCAGGGCGAATTCGGCCCCGCCGCGGACCGCGGCAGGTCTGGGTTGGCCGCCATCTAGCGCCGCAACTTCAACGCACCGTGACGCGCGGCGCGGCCGACATGCCCGGCGCCAGCCGGCACCGCTCCCGCGCCTGCGCGGGGTCGTCGAAATTGATCCGCACGGGCACGCGCTGCACCACCTTCACGAAGTTGCCCGTCGCGTTCTCCGCCGGCAGCGAGCTGAAGATCTGCCCTGATCCCGCCTGAAAGCTGCCGATCCGCGCGTCCAGGTCCACGTCCGGGCAGGCGTCCACGCGCACCCGAACGTACTGGCCCGGCTGCATCGCCGCCAACTGGGTTTCCTTGAAGTTGGCCGTGATCCACGTGGCGTCCTGCACCACGGCCAGCAGCGACTGGCCAGGGTTGACGAAGTTGCCCAGCTCCACTGTGCGCTTCGTCACCCGCCCGTCCGCGGGGGCGGCGATGGTGGCGTAGGACAACTGCAGCTCGGCGTTGCGGACGGCCACCTTGGCCTGCTCCACCGCGGCGTCCTGGGCGCCGACGGCGGACCGCTGCGCCTCCACCTGCGCGCGGGCGCCGGCCAGCGCCTGCCGGTTGGCGTCCAGCCGCGCGGCGGCGGACTTGGTGCTGGCGGCCTGGTTGTCCAACTGCTGCTTGGTGATCGCCTTGGGGTCTATGGCCCGGTAGCGCGCAAGGTCCGCCTGCGCCTGGCCTAGGTCGGCTTCCGTCACCCGGACGTTGGCCTGCGCCTGGTCCACGTTGGCGCCTTGCAGGGCCAGTTGCGCCCGGGCCTGGGCGGCGCCGGCCTCGGCCTGCACTTGCTGGCTGCGCGCCTGATCCAGCCGCACCTGGAAGTCGCGCGGGTCCAACTCCACCAGCACCTGCCGGGCGCGCACGTCCTGGTTGTCGGCGAACGCAATGCGGATGACCCGTCCGGCCACCTGCGCCGACACCTGGGAGATGTTGCCGTCCACGTAGGCGTCGTCCGTCGTCTCGTAGTGGCGGGAGTTCAGCCAGTACAGGATCCCCGCGGTCACAAGTGTGGCGAGCACCAGGAGGCCCACGAACCAGTACAGCAGCTTGCGGCCGCGGGACATCGGCGGCTTCTCGTCGGGCTTGCCGCCATCCTTGCCATCGCCGCCGTCCTTGGCGCCGCCGCCAGGCTCGTCCTTGCCGGCACCCTCCTTGCCGGCCCCGTCCGGCTTGACGCCGGGCTTCTCTCCGGCGTCCGCGCCGTCGTCGTCGGGCGCACCGTTTCCGGGCGCGTCCCCGGTCCCGCGCCGAACCTCGTGCGCACGCCGGCTGGGCATCGGGCTGGGCGCGTCGGGCACGTCAGGCGCGGCGTCCGCCCAGCCGTGTGGGGCGCTCAAGGCATTTGGCAGCCGTGCCGAGTAGCTCCAACCCCGGCGGCTACCCCCGCCACGCTCCGGCTTGGCGCTGCCGTCCATCGCAACCCCTTGCCCAATCCCAACGGTCCCACGCAAACAATGTTAGAACCGCCAAAGTAGCAAGCCACTTCCTCTTGAGATCATGGCGAGCCACCGCGGGGCCGCATCCCGCACGGAACCGTGTCCTGCTCTCTCCCTCTCCGGGACCAAGCCGCAGTACAAATCCGGAGCAGGCGAAGCTGCGATCAGCGATGCCAGGGGGCCGAAGGCTCGGCGCAACCCCAACGCGTCGTGGACTAGCGGGCCGCTGCCCCCACCGCAGCGGGGTGAGCGGCGGCGGGGCGCCCGGACCGCTCCGGGCCGCCGCCGTCAGCTCCCCCGCAGCAGCCCGTGATGCCGCCCGGCCTGGGCGTAGCTGCCGGTCCGGACGCCCGCTGCCGCCACGCGCACCGTGGGCGCGCGTCCGGCTTGGCGCGCGTGTGCGGCTTGTGCCATCCGGGCATCCATCCGCGCATTCCGGGCCATCCACGGCGCCTGGGTGCGTTCCGTGGTCCGCAGGATGCGGACCGGCGGACGGGCAGGAACGGTGTAGGTCGCCGTCTTCACGCGCGGCTGGTGCCCGGGATGGCGGTCGCGCCTGCGCGCAGCCTCCGCATCCGCCGTGCTCACCAGCATCAGCACGCCGAGGGCGGCGGCAACGAGGCGAATTGTGCCCATGATCGGTATCCTATCCCAGAGTTGACGAATCGGCTGAGGATTCGGCTCTACAACCTTGACTCGTCTAAGCCTCAACGTCGGGATGTTGCAAGTCCCTACATTCAGGGGCGCGGCACCGCAGGCCGCCGGGCCGACGGTGCGTTTCAGCAGGCAGGCAGCAATGGGCAGGCACGCTACAGCAGGCACAGCGTCCGCAGTTCCCGCCGCAGCCCGTCCGGCAGGCCGTCGGCGCCCAACGCCGGGCCGTCCGGCCCGATGTCGGCGGGCGCGGCGTCGTGCAGCAGGTAACGCCAGCCCTGGAACGCCTTCACCGGACGGCCTTCTACCGGCACCAGCGCCGGGCACAGCACCAGCCCGGCGCAGCGCGTGCCGTCGTCCCAGGCATCCTCCTGCACCTCCAGCACGCGCTGGCGCACGCACATCGCGCCGCGGATCACCCAGTAGATGCTGCCCCCCGCCGTGATCTCCGCCGTCCGCCGCGGGAAGCTGCGGGTCTGGTGCCTCAGCGGCGGCCGTCCGGCAGCCCGCGCCGCCTGCACGTCCCGCAGGTGCGCAACGTCCCGTATCCCGACGGCCAGCTTGGCAAGGTGCAGCATGGCGCGGGCCTTACCGGCTGCCCGGAGTCCCATGCAAGGCGCGCGCGCTCACGAAGCGGCGACGTCGCCCTCCGGCGCGCGCCCCTCCAGCCCATCCTCCAGCGGCAGCCCCTGGCTGCTGCCGGGGCCGGCGACCTTGGCGGGCAGGCGGCACCACTCCCGCGCCACGCAGCGCCAGCACTCCGGACGCCGCGCCTTGCAGACGTAGCGCCCATGCAGGATCAGCCAGTGGTGCGCCGGGCGCAGCACATCATGCGGGATGCGGCGCACCAGCCCGTCCTCCACCGCCCGCACGGTCTTGCCAGGTGCTATGCCGGTACGGTTGCCCAGGCGAAAGACGTGAGTGTCCACCGCCATCGTGCTTTGCCCAAAGGCGACATTCAGCACGACGTTGGCGGTCTTGCGCCCGACGCCGGGCAGAGCCTCCAGCGCGTCGCGGTCGCCGGGCACCTCGCCGCCGTGACGCTCAATCAGCAGGCGGGACAGCTCGACCACGTTCTTGGACTTGGCCTGCCAGAGCCCGATGCTGCGTATGTGCCCCGCAACACCGTCTGCACCCAGCGCCACCATGGCGGCGGGGGTGGGCGCGGCGGCGAACAGGGTGCGTCCGACGCGGTTCACCGCCACGTCGGTCGTCTGCGCTGACATGACCACGGCGCACAGCAGGTGGTAGGGCGACTCCGCGTCCAGCTCGGTCTGCGCGTCGGGGTAGGCGGCGCCGAGGGCGCCGATGAAGCCGCGCACCTGCGCCAACGTCATCGGCGGCGTCTTGCGAACGCGCTTGGGGGTGGGCGTCTCGGCAGGCGTCTTCTGGGGTGCCATGCCGACGATAATGCCCCGCGCGGCCACCGTGGCAAGCGGGGCTGACAAGCCCGCCCCCCGTGCCACATGCTGCCCCATGCAACCCGCCCCGGCTGCCCCCGCATTGGACGCCCCCGTCGCCTTCGAGGCCGTCATCATCCCCCACCGCAGCTTGGGGCCGGAGGGGTTCCGCATCCTCGTCGGCTTCATCCTGCTCATCAGCGCTGGCATCTCGGTGGGCCTGTGGTTCATTGGCGCCTGGCCCGCCGTCTGCTTCGACGTGGCGGAAATCAGCCTCGCCATCCTTCTGCTGCGCCGCAACGCCCGGCAGACCCGCGCCAGCGAGCTGTTGCTGCTGTCCGGCGACGGCCTGCGCATCGTCCGCACCGACCACGCCGGACGCCGGACCGAGCGCACGCTGCAGCCGACCTGGCTGCGCGCCACCCTGGAAGAGCGTCAAGGCCGCGCGCCCGCGCTGTGGCTGGCCAACCGCGGGATGCGCATGGAGGTCGGCGCCGAACTAGGCGAGGCCGAGAAGCGCGACCTGGCCGAGGCCCTCAACCTGGCCCTGCACCGCCACCGCAACCCCGTCTTCGACAACCCGCAGCTCCGGGACGGGTAGCCACAGGGGCGGCGCGCCCCACCCGGGGTGCCCGAAGGCGTCCTGCCTTCGCCAAACCCCGTCATTGCGAGGAGCGCAGCGACGCGGCGACCCAGAGCCGCGCGAACTGCGTTGTCCATTCCTGGACCACCCCGGTGCAAGTGCGCCCCATGTCCCAGGCGAACCGCCCTGACGCCCTGGATCCATCAGGACTATAACGGCGACGCACCCCGACGGCGCCACGGACCCCGCACCTCATGCCGACCATCCCCACCCGCTACGGCCCCCTGCGCGTCCCGGGCCGGCCCGGCGACCTGATCGAGGACGCCCTGCGCCGCTACGGCGAGTGGGGCTGGCTGGAGACCCGCTTCATCGCCGCCCTCCTGCCGGGCGACGCGCGCGTGCTGGACGGCGGCGCCTTCCTGGGCACCTTCGGCCTGGGCCTGGCGATGCTGCGCCCCCTGTCGGCCCTATGCACCGTCGAGGCCAACCCGGCGCTGCTGCCCGACCTCGCCGCCAACCTACGCCTGGCCGCCTGCCCCGCCACGGCCATCGGCGCCCTGCTCGCCCCGCCCGGCGCGGCGCCCCGCCCGGGCGCAGCCCCCGCGGACAACGCCAGCGCCGCCTCCTTCCTGCCCGGCGCGGTGGGCGCTCCCATTCCCGCGCCGCCCACCGCCGTCACCCTTGCGGCCCTGCAGGCGCGGCACGGCCCCTTCGACCTGGTCAAGCTGGACGTGGAGGGGATGGAGCTGGACATCCTGCGCGCCGACCCGGCCATCACGGACGGACGCACCACACTTTGGGCCGAGTGCAACGAGGAGCCGCGCGCCCTGGACCTCTGCGCCCTGCTGCTGTCTCGCGGCCTGCCCGTCCACCTGTTCGCCGCGCCTGCCCACAACCCGGACAACTACGCCGGCGACCCGCGGCCCGCGCTGCCCTGGGCCTACGAGGCCGGGCTGCTGGCCGCCCCGCGCCAGCCCCCGGCGCTGGACCCGGACTTGCGCCGCCACGGCTGCATCCTGCGCCCGATCCGCTCGGTGGACGAACTGACGGAGGCGATGTGGCGCATCCCGCGCTGGGGGATGCCGGACTGGCCACTGGACGACCCCGCCGCGCTGGCGGCCCTGGCCGGACGCACCATACGCAACCAGCCCCGCGACACCTTCCTGCACTCCGCCGCGCCGCTGGGATCGCCCGGCGCCGAGATGATGTGGCAGCGCCTGATGGCCGCCGAGGCCCGCGCTGCCGTCGCCGAGGCCCGTCTTGCCGCACTGGGCCATTTACTGGGCGGCCCGTTACTGGGCGGCCCGGAGCCGGGCGTTCCAGAACCGGATGCTCCAGAACCGGGCATTCCGCAAACGTGACCCCTCCCCCGCGCCGCCGGGGGTTACGCTGCGCTGCGGCAGGATGGCACGATAGGACAATGACGCACCATGCTGCCGGCTCCGCCCATTCAACGCACGCTGCACCGAGGCCGGCACACGGTCAGCCGCCTTCGGGGCGGGTGCGGACCGTGCCCGTTCCATCCCCGTCAATGCGGGGCGTGCAACGCCGCGGCAGCCCAGGCACCGCACGAATTGGCGCCGCGCAAACTGCGCCGGCCACTCCTGAAGCATCACTGCGCGAGGGCGCGGCGCAATGACGGACCTACCCGTGCAGCCGTCGCCCGGCGCCCAGCCCAAGCCCTCCTATCCCACCTGGCTTCCCATCCTGCTCGGCGTGCTGACCGCCGTGGGGCCGCTGTCCACCGACATGTACTTGCCCGCCTTCCCCGCCATCGAGGCGTCGCTCGGCGGACGCCCCGGCACGGCGCAGGTCACGCTGGCCGCCTGGTTTGCCGGCCTGGCAGTGGGGCAGATCACCCAGGGGTCGTTGTCCGACCGCTACGGGCGGCGCGGGCCGCTGATCGTGGGAACCTTGATATACACCCTGGCCAACGCCGGCTGCGCCCTGGCGCCGGACCTGCTGACCCTGTCCGTCCTGCGCTTCGTCGCGGCGTTCGGCGGGTCGGCCAGCATGGTCATCCCCCGGGCCATCGTGCGCGACCTGGCGGACGGCCACGCGGCAGCCCGGCTCATGAGCCGGCTGATGCTCGTCATGGGCGTCGCTCCCATCCTGGCCCCCACCCTGGGCGGCCTGGTGCTGGGCGTGGCGCAGTGGCACGCCATCTTCTGGCTGACCGCCCTGTATGGCGGCGTGTGCTGCGTTCTGGTCTGGCGCCTGCTGCCCGACACCCTGGCGCGGGAGCGCCGCATCGGCCTGGGCGCCGCCAGCTTGCTGAGCCGCTACGCCGGGGTGCTGCGCGACCGGGTGTTCCTGGCCTACGCGCTGATGGGCGGCTGCGGCATGTTCGGCATGTTCGCCTACATCGGCGGGTCGTCCCCCGTGCTGATCCAGCGCTTCGCCTTCAGCCCGGCGGGATACGGAATGCTGTTCGGGTGCAGCGCCGGGGCGTTCATCCTGGCCTCGCAGGTCAACCCGCCGCTGGTCCTGCGCTTCGGCGCGGCGCGGGTGATCCGGGCAGGGGTGTCGGCCTACCTCGTGGCAGCGCTGACGATGCTGACCTGCGCCCTGCTGGGCGCGGGCGGGGCCGCCGGCGTGGTCGTCCCGGCGGTCCTGGCGATGGGCAGCATGGGGCTGGTGATGCCCAACGCCGCCGTCGGCGCGCTGTCCCGCCACGCCGCCCAGGCCGGCAGCGCATCCGCCCTGATGGGCACGATGCAGTTCTGCCTGGCCGCGGCCAGCGGCGTCCTGGTCGGCGCGCTGACCGACGGCACCGCCCGCCCAATGGCCCTGCTGCTCCTGCTGGGCGCCGCCGGCGCGGTTGCCGCGGACCGGCTGCGGCCCAAGATGGCGGCGGACCAGCCAGTAAACCAGAAGATGAAGGAGCCGGCATGACCATCCTCGTGGGCCTGCCCGCCTGTGCCCGGATGCTGAACGGCCACTTGCAGCACGCGACCCCCGCCCGCTACGCCGCCGCCCTGGTCGGCGCCTCCGGCGCCATCCCGGTCATGATACCGCCGGTCGGGGAGGCCGCACTGGCGGTGCTGGACCGGCTAGACGGCCTGCTGCTGCCGGGCAGTCCCAGCAACGTCCATCCCAGCCACTACGGCGCGGACAGCCTGACGCCGGACATGCACGACCCCGAGCGCGACGGCACCAGCTTCCCCCTGATCCGGGAGGCCCTGCGGCGCGGCCTTCCGCTGCTGGCGATCTGCCGCGGCATCCAGGAGCTGAACGTGGCGCTGGGCGGCAGCCTGCA
>CAXUHB010000060.1:0-16305 GCA_964250755.1 uncultured Acetobacteraceae bacterium
ACGAGATCGGCATGGGCGACAACATCTTCCTGGGCGACCGGGACGGCGTCCGCACCCCGATGCAGTGGAGCATGGACCGCAACGGCGGCTTTTCCCGTGCCGACCCCGCACAGATGGTTCTGCCCCCCATCATGGACGCCAACTACGGCTATCAGGCAGTGAACGTCGAGGCGCAGGCCGGCGATCCCCACTCTCTGCTCAACTGGACCCGGCGGATGCTGGCCGTGCGCAGCCGTCACCAGGCCTTCGGGCGCGGGACGCAGCGGTTCCTGTATCCCGGCAACCGCAAGATACTGGCGTTCCTGCGGGAGCATGCGACGGACGATGGCCGGACCGAGACGCTGCTGTGCGTCAGCAACGTCTCCCGCACGGCGCAGGCGGTCGAGTTGGATCTGGCCGCCTTTGCCGGGCGTGTACCAGTGGACATCGTCGGCGGGTCTGTGTTTCCGCCGATCGGACAACTCAGCTACCTGCTGACCCTGCCTCCCTATGGCTTCTTCTGGTTTCTGCTCGCGTCCGATGCGCAGTTGCCCTCATGGCACGTTGCCCCGCCGGAGCCGTTGCCGGAATACGCGACGCTTGTGATGCGCGCCGGGCTGGCCGATGTGCTGCAGCAGGAGGGACGGGCGGTGCTGGAGCGGGAGGCGTTGCCCGCCTACCTGCCGCTGCGCCGCTGGTACGCGTCCAAGACCGAAAATCTGCAGCACGTCCGCCTCGCCTACGCTGCCCCGCTGCCCACGACAGGCGGCGCCGTGATGTTCGCCGAGGTTGAGGCCGCGCTGCCCGGACGCAGCGAACGCTACGTCCTGCCGCTGGGCGTGTCGTGGGAGGACGAGAGCAGCGGCGCGCTCGCGCAGCAGCTTGCGCTGACCCGGGTCCGCCGCGGGCCGCGCGTGGGCTACTTGACCGATGCCTTCGCCGTGGACGCCATGGCCTATGGGCTGATCGGCGCGATGCGCAACAACGCCGTCGTCAAGCTGGACGAAGGCGAGCTGCGCTTCCTCCCGGGTGCCAATCTGATCGCGCTGGACCTGCCGGATGGCGCAGACATACGGCGGCTGTCTGCGGAGCAATCCAACTCCTCCCTGATCGTCGGCGACGCGCTGGTGCTGAAGCTGGTCCGCCGCGTGCTGGCCGGCGTGCATCCGGAGGCCGAGATGACTGGCTACCTGACCGAGCGCGGGTTCGGCAACACCGCGCCGCTGTTCGGCGAGGTCGTGCGCGTTGCGCCCGACGGCACGCCGCATACCGTCGCGTTGGCCCAAGGTTTCGTCCGCAATCAGGGCGACGGCTGGATCTACACGCTCGATTTCCTGGCCGGCGGTGTCGAAGCCGCGGCGCTGACCGGCAAGGAGGAGGCGGACACCTTCTTCGGTTACGAGGTATTCGCCCGAGCCATCGGCACCCGGTTGGCCGAGATGCACGGCATGTTGTCGCAGCCGTCTGACCGCCCCGCCTTCGCGCCGGTGCCGGCCGACGAGGCGACGCTGGACGGATGGGGCGCCGGTGCGGCCGAGCAGATTGACTTGGCGCTTGGCATGCTGGCCGGCATCACGGCCTGGCCGGACGATGCCACGGCATCGCAGGCCCGGACGGTGCTGGACCATGCCGACACCCTGCGCGACGCCGCCCGGCGTCTCGCGCGCGGCGGCGCCGGGTCGCTGGTGACCCGTGTGCATGGCGACTTCCACCTGGGTCAGGTGCTGGTCGTCCAGGGCGATGCTTTCATCATAGACTTTGAGGGCGAGCCAGCACGGACGATGGAGGAGCGGCGGGCCAAGTCGTCCCCGATGCGGGACGTGGCAGGGCTGCTGCGGTCCTTCGACTACGCCGCGGCCGCCGCGGCGCCAGGCCGGGTCGCGGCCTCCGAACAGGCATCCGAGAGGCGGCAAGCCATACTCCGCGACTTCCGCGACCGCGCATCGGCGGCGTTCCTGGACGCCTACCGGGCTGTGCTGAACCAGGCCGAGCCACGCTGGGTTCCAACGGAGGCGGAGGGTGCGCTCCTGGATCTGTTCCTGCTGGAAAAGGCCGCCTACGAAGTCAGGTATGAGGCCGCCAATCGCCCGTCTTGGATCGGCATCCCGCTCGGGGGCTTCCACGCCATCGCGACCCGGCTGCTTGGGTTGGAGGCCGCAGCATGACCGCCCTGCCCCACCCCGACGCCGTGGAAGCCATCGCGCACGGCCGCCACGGCGACCCGTTCGCCATCCTCGGCCCGCATGGTACGGGAAAGGACCGGACCATCGGCGCGTTCCTGCCTGGCGCGGAGAAGGTTGCCGTGCTGGACCGTGCCGGCAAGGTGCTCGGCGCACTCCAGCGCCTGCACGACCACGGCTTCTGGTTCGGCGCGGCGCCGGGTGACGGCAGCTATCGCCTGCACGTCGAGGGGGCTGGCGGTACCTGGGAGCAGGAGGACGCCTATGCCTTCCCGCCTACCTTGGGCGACTTGGACCTCTATCTGCTGGGCGAGGGCCGGCACCGCGACCTCGGTCACGTTCTGGGCGCACATCCCGCGGTCATGGACGGCGTGCCGGGCGTGCGCTTCGCCGTCTGGGCGCCCAACGCCAGCCGCGTTTCCGTGGTGTGCGGCGCAAACTTCTGGGACGCGCGCCGCCATCCGATGCGTCGTCATCATGGGGCCGGGGTGTGGGACCTGTTCATCCCCGGCCTGCAGACCGGCGAGATCTACAAGTATGACCTGCTAGGCCCGGACGGCGCGCCGCTGCCGCAGAAGGCCGACCCGGTGGCTTGGCGGGCCGAGATCGCCCCGGCCACAGGCTCCATCGTTGCCTCCGCTGCGGATTGGCGCTGGACGGACAGCGCATGGATGGAACGCCGTGCGGCCATGCAGGCCCCGGACGCGCCGATCTCAGCTTATGAGGTCCATGCCGCCTCCTGGCTGCCCGCGGCGGCCGGCGGCGGCAGTGAGTGGGAAGCGCTGGCCGACCGGCTCGTGCCGTATTGCGCCGGATTGGGCTTCACGCACATCGAGTTGATGCCGATAGCCGAGGCGCCGTTCGGCGGTTCCTGGGGCTACCAGCCGCTTGGCCAGTTCGCCACCAGCGCGCCGCTCGGTGCGCCCGAGGGCTTCGCGCGTTTCGTGGACCGCTGCCACCTCATGGGCATCGGCGTGCTGCTGGACTGGGTGCCCGCCCACTTCCCCGGCGATGCACATGGCCTGGTGCGGTTCGACGGCACCGCGCTGTATGAGCATGCAGACCCGCGCGAGGGCTTCCACCCCGACTGGAACACCTACATCTATAACCTAGGACGCAACGAGGTTCGTGGCTTCCTGATTGGCAGCGCCCTGTTCTGGCTGCGCCACTACCATGTGGACGGGCTGCGGGTGGATGCCGTCGCGTCCATGCTCTACCGCGACTACAGCCGCAACCCCGGCGAGTGGGTGCCCAACCAGCATGGGGGGCGCGAGAACCTGGAGTCCGTCGCCTTCCTGCAGGAACTCAGTAGAGCCGTCGCCGAGCACTGCCCCGGCGCCGTCCTGATCGCCGAGGAGAGCACGGCCTGGCCAGGCGTTACCAGGACAGCCGACGAGGGCGGACTGGGCTTTGACTACAAGTGGAACATGGGCTGGATGCACGACACGCTGCATTACATGCATGAGGATCCGGTCAACCGCCGCTTCCACCACGGCGAGATCACCTTCGGCCTGGTCTATGCCTTCAGCGAACGCTTCATGCTGCCACTGTCCCATGACGAGGTTGTGTACGGCAAAGGCTCCCTGATCCGGAAGATGCCCGGGGACCGCTGGCAGCAATTCGCGACGCTTCGAGCCTATCTCGCCTTCATGTGGACCTACCCCGGCAAGAAGCTGCTGTTCATGGGCGGCGAATTCGCGCAGGACCGCGAGTGGAACCACGACGCCGGGTTGGACTGGGACCTGCTGGACGTGCCGGAAAATCGCGGCGTGCAGACCCTGGTGCGTGACCTGAATGCCGCCTACCGCGGCATCCCCGCGCTGCATGTGGGCGACTGCGACCCGGCGGGATTCCGCTGGGCCGTCGTGGACGATGCCGGCAACTCGGTCTTTGCTTACCTACGCCTGGCTAAGGACGGTGCTGCAATCCTGGTCGTGTGCAACTTCACCCCGGTTCCGCGGCATGGATACCGGGTGGGTGTGCCATGCGGGGGGGCCTGGACGGAGGTGCTGAACAGCGATGCCTCCCAGTATGGGGGGTCGAACACAGGGAACCTGGGCGCGGTCCAGGTGGATGGGGAACCCGCCCACGGCTTTCCTGTTTCGCTAACCCTTACCCTTCCGCCGCTGGCGACCCTGATCCTACGCGCCGGCTGACTAGATTTTGGAGACTGGATGGCACACTTCGCCCACACGCTGCCGTTCGGCGCCGAGTTGCAGCCGGATGGCACCACGCGTTTCCGCCTATGGGCGCCATCGGTCTCGCAGGTCACGCTGGAGCGGAACGGACATGATCTCCTGCCGATGCGGGCAGCCGAGGGCGGCTGGCACGACCTGACCTGCCCCGCGCCGGCCGGGACGCGCTACCGTTACCGCATGCCGGATGGGCTGTCCGTGCCCGACCCGGCGTCCCGCCAACAGGATGCCGACGTCCACGACCCCAGCGTCGTGGTGGATCCGCGCGCCTACGATTGGCGCAACACAGCCTGGCAAGGCCGGCCTTGGCATGAAGCCGTTGTATATGAGCTTCACGCCGGCGCGATGGGCGGATTTGCTGGCGTCCGGCAGCGCCTGCCGGAGCTTCGGCAGCTTGGGGTGACCGCCATTGAGATCATGCCCATTGCCGACTTTCCTGGCTCGCGCAACTGGGGCTACGATGGCGTGCTCCCTTATGCTCCGGATGCCGCATACGGCACCCCTGACGACCTCAAGGCGTTGGTGGACGAGGCGCATGGCCTGGGCATGATGGTGCTGCTGGACGTGGTGTACAACCACTTCGGCCCGGATGGTGCCTACCTGCACGCTTACGCCAAGACGTTCTTCGAGCAAGACGTTCACACGCCCTGGGGCGCCGCCATAGACTTCCGGCGTCCGGAGGTGCGGGACTACTTCCAGCAGAACGCGCTTTACTGGCTGCAGGAGTATCGCTTCGACGGCCTGCGGTTCGACGCCGTCCATGCCATAGCCGACGAGTCCTTCCTGCACGACTTAGCCGCGGCGATACGTGCCGCAGCTGGGCCGGACCGGCATGTCCATCTTGTCCTTGAGCATGAGAACAACAGGGCGGCCCTGTTGCGCACGGGGCCGGACGCGCCTGGCTTCGACGCGCAGTGGGCCGATGACTTCCACCACTGCATCCATGTGCTGCTGACCCGCGAGAACGAGGGCTACTACGAGGATTTCCAGGATGCGACAGTCCTGCTCGCTGCTTGCCTGCGGGACGGCTTCGGTTATCAGGGGCAGGCGTCGCCGCACCTCAAGCGGAGCCGCGGCGAGCCGAGCGGGCACCTGCCGACCACCGCCTTCGTCATGTGCCTGCAGAACCATGACCAGATCGGCAACCGTGCGATGGGCGACCGGCTGACAACCCTGGCCGATCCTGCCAAGCTGCGCGCGGCCACTGCGCTGCTGCTGCTGTCCCCCTTCATTCCCATGCTGTTCATGGGGGAGGAGCATGGGGCCACCAGCCCGTTCCTGTTCTTCACCAGCCACAACGAGGACTTGGCCGAGCTGGTGCGCGAAGGCCGCCGGGCGGAGTTCAAACACTTCGCCGCATTCCAAGACCCAGCTCGCCGGGCCGCCATCCCTGATCCCAATGCGCCTGCCACGTTCGAAGCTTCCATGCCGGACCGCAGCGGGACTGACATGGAGGAGTTCATGCGTTCGCTGCTGGCCATGCGGCACCAGAACATCGTGCCGGCCCTGCCGGGGTGCCGGAGCGAAGGGGTCGAGGTGCTGGGCGACGGCGCCCTGCGCGCCACCTGGAGGCTGGGCGACGGGCGCAGGCTTATCCTGGCCTTCAACCTGGGCGACGAGCCCGCTGCAGCGGAGGTGCCGGATGGCCTGCCCCTGTTCGCGGTGCCTCAGGGGACAGACGGGCACGCGCTGCCACCCGGCAGCCTCGTCGCCCATCTCGTGCCGGCATGAACGGCATCCTGGCCGAGCTGGCGGCAGCCGCGGGTGTCGCGCCGCGCTGGCGCGACGTGCATGGCGCTTGGCACGACGTGCCCGAGGACACAGTGCGGGTCGTGCTGGGGGCCTTGGGCCTGCCCGCGTCATCGGACTCTCAGGTTCGGGACAGCTTGGTCAGGTCGCAGCCTGGTCCGGGCATGCTGCCGCCGCTCTTGACGGTGCAGGCCGGAGCGGACGCGCGCATCGCGCTGCCGCCCGGACGGTATCAGCTTCGGCTGGAGGACGGCTCCGTCCGCGATGGGCATCTCACCCACGCCGGGACCGGGACGTGGTTGCCTGCGGTGGACGTGCCCGGCTACCATCGCCTGTCCGCGCACGACCAAGAGGTGACATTGGCCGTCGCGCCCCGGCGCTGCTTTACGGTGCAGGATGCAGCACCGGAGCGGCGGCTGTGGGCCTTGGCAGTGCAGCTCTACTCCTTGCGGCGGCCAGGCGATGGTGGCCTGGGCGACTTCGGCGCCTTGCAGGACTTGGTCGGTCCGGCGGCGGCCTGCGGCGCGGCGGCCATCGCCATCAGCCCTGTCCACGCCCAATTCTCTGCCGACCCGGACCGGTTCAGCCCCTACTCCCCCTCCAGCCGCATGATGCTCAACGTTCTGCACACCAGGCTGGATGTGTCGGGAAGCCCGGACACCGACTTGGTGGACTGGCCAGCCGCCGGCCGCGCCCGCCTGGCTGCCATGCGCGCCCTGTTCGAGGCTGCGGATGGCGGGACCCTGGCCGAGCTTGCCGCCTATCGCGCCCGGGAAGGAGACGCGCTGGAAACCCACGTGCGGTTCGAGGCGCTGCATGAGCACCTGTTCGGCATGGACCCGCACTGCTGGCACTGGCGCACTTGGCCGGAGAAGTATCGCAATCCCGCCAGCCCCGCCGTCGCGGCGTTTGCCCGCGACCACGCGGATGCCGTGCGCCGCCACGCCTTCATGCAGTTCCTGGCCAGCCGCAGCCTGGGCGCTGCGCAGCAGGCCGCCCGCGCCGCCGGGATGCCCATTGGCCTGATCGCCGACCTGGCCGTCGGTGCCGACTCCGGCGGCAGCCACTGCTGGAGCCGCCAGTCGGAAACCCTTCTCGGCCTGTCCATCGGCGCGCCGCCCGATCTGCTCAGCATCGAGGGGCAGAATTGGGGTCTTGCCGCGTTCAATCCCCGCGGCTTGGTGCAGAACGGCTTCGGCGCCTACTTGGAACTGTTGCGGAGCGCGATGCGTCACGCCGGCGGCGTGCGTATAGACCACGCTTTGGGTCTGGCACGCCTGTGGGTCGTGCCCGATGGCGCGTCCGCCCGGGACGGTGCCTACGTAACTTTTCCGACCGACGACCTCCTGCGCCTGATCGCGTTGGAAAGCACCCGGCACCGCGCCATTGTGCTCGGCGAGGATCTGGGCACCATCCCGGACGGTTTCCAGGAAAGGCTGCAGGAGGCCGGCATCCTGGGCATGCGGGTACTGTGGTTCGAGCGTGATAAGCAGGACCGCTTCACTTCCCCGCGCACGTGGGCACGGGGCGCTGTGGCCATGACCAGCACCCACGACCTAGCCACCGTGGCAGGGTGGTGGACCGGCCGCGACCTGGAGTGGCGGGGGCCGCTGGGCCTGCTCGGCGATCAGGACCACGTCGCCCAGGAATGGGAACTGCGCGGCCGGGACCGCGGTCTGCTGTGGGAGAGGATGCGGGAAGCCGGCGTAGCCACGACGGATCAGCCTGCGCCCTGGGACGCGCATCCCGCCGTGGACGCCGCCGTCCGGCATGTCGCCGGGTCCGCCTGCGACATGGTCATCTTGCCAATCGAGGATGCCTTGGCTCTGCCCGAACAGCCCAACCTGCCCGGCACCCTGGACCAGCACCCGAACTGGCGCCGCCGGCTGCCCGGCATGGCCAGCGACCTGCTGCAGCCCGACGCGGTCGCCGCGCGGCTGGACAGCTTGAACGAAGGCAGGACTGCCGCATGAAGCCCCTTTCCGCCACCGCACGCCTGCAGTTCCACCGCGGCTTCACGATGGATCACGCGGCGGCGCTGGTGCCCTATTTCGACAAGCTGGGCATCAGCCACCTCTATGCCTCGCCGCTGCTCAAGGCGCGGGCGGGGTCAACGCACGGCTATGACATCGTGGACCACAATACGATCAACCCGGAGCTAGGGGGGGAGGACGCGCTGCGTCGCCTGGTGACCCAGTTGCGGGAACACCGCATGGGTCTGATCCTGGACATAGTGCCCAACCACATGGGCGTCGGCGGCAACGACAACGCCTGGTGGCTGGATGTGCTGGAATGGGGCCGAGGCAGTCCCTACGCCGAGTATTTCGACATAGATTGGGATCCGCCCGACTCCACCCTGCGCGGTCGGCTGCTCGCGCCCTTCCTGGGCGCGTCCTATGGCGAGTGCCTGGACAGCGGCGAACTCGTGCTGAAGTTCGACGACGGGGACGGGCGGCTGTTCGTCGCCTACCACGACCACCGCTTCCCGATCAGCCCTCGCGACTATGCCTCGGTCCTGCTCACCACCGGGGGGCCGCTGGAGACCCCGGCCCGCGCCTTTGCCGAATTGGGCGCGGGCAGCGGTGAGGCCATACGGCGCGAGGCCGAGGCCGCTCGACACGAACTTCTGCAGCCGACCTACCGTGCCGCCATCGCCGAGTGCCTGCGCGCCTATGCAGCCAAGGTGCCGGAGGGCAAGGAGCGGCTGCACCGCCTGCTGGATCGCCAAAGCTACCGCCTGGCCTGGTGGCGGGCCGCAACGGACGAGATCAACTGGCGCCGCTTCTTCGACGTGAACGGCTTGGCAGGTGTGCGGGTCGAGGTGCCGGAGGTGTTCGAGGCGACGCACCGCACGGTCCTGCGCCTGTATGAGCAGGGACTGATTGACGGCGTCCGCATAGATCACGTGGACGGCCTGGCCTACCCCCGGGAATATTGCCGCAAGCTGCGCCGCCGGCTTATAGCCGCGAGCCGCAACCGGCCGGAGGGCCTGCGGGACCAGGCGCCGATCCTGTGGATCGAGAAGATACTCGCCCCGCATGAACGCTTGGCCGCCGACTGGATGACTGACGGCACCACCGGCTACGACTTCATGAACGACGCTGCCGCCGTGCTGCACGACCCCGCTGGCGAAGCGCCGCTGACCGCATTGTGGACCGGGCTGACTGCGCGCGCCGGCGCGTTCGAGGACGAGTCCAAGCCCGCCCGGCGAAAGATATTGTCGGAAAGCCTGAGCAGCGAGTTGTTCGCAACTGCCAATGCCGTGCATCGCATCGCGCGGCGCGACCTGGCGACCCGCGACTATACCCTCAGCGCCGTGCGGGCGACGCTGGTGGAGTTGCTGGTGCATTTCCACACCTACCGCATCTACGCCGGGCCGTCCGGCATCTTGCCGGTGGATCAGCGGGTGATGGATTGGGCGATGGCAGGCGCCCGCCGCACCGTGCGCTCGGCCGACCGGCCGTTGCTGGAGCTGGTCGGCGGCTGGCTGTCCGGGATCGGCTTGCGCGGAGTGCCCCCGGGCACGCGGCGGCAGGAATGGGCGCGCGCAATGGTGCGCTTCCAGCAGTTGTCGGCACCCACGGCGGCGAAGTCCGTCGAGGACACGACCTTCTACCGCTACGGACGGCTGCTGTCCCGAAACGAGGTCGGGTCCGAGCCGTCGCAGTGGTCCATCACGCCAACCGCCTTCCATGCTATCATGAAGGAACGGCAGAAACGGTTCCCCAACGCGCTGCTCGCGACGGCGACGCACGACCACAAGCGCGGGGAAGATGCCCGGGTCCGCCTGGCCGTGCTGAGCGAGGCGCCGGATGAGTGGGAGGCCGCAGTGGGCCGCTGGATGCGGCTGAATGCCCCGCTTCGCAAGGACTTGGACGGCCCGGCGCCGGACGCTGCCGACGAGGTCATGCTGTATCAGACCCTGGTCGCGGCCTGGCCGCCCACGCTGCTGCCGCAGGACCGGCCTGGCATGACGGCGTTCGAGGACCGGGTGGCGGGCTGGCTGGAAAAAGCATTGCGCGAAGCCAAGCGCCGCACCGGCTGGGCGGCACCGGACCAGGAGTACGAAGGTGCGTGCCGGGCATTCCTAGCCGGGCTGCTCGATCCCGAACGGTCGATGGACATGGCCGGGGAGCTTGCCGCCTTCGCCATGCGAATCGCCTCTGCTGGGATAGTGAACGGGCTGTCCCAGACGATGCTGCGCCTGACCTGCCCCGGCGTTCCTGACCTGTATCAAGGAACGGAGTACTGGGACTTCAGCTTGGTGGACCCAGACAACCGGCGCCCCGTGGACTTTCCTGCTCGAATCGCATCCCTGGACGCCGGTGCGTCTCCTGCTGAGCTGATGGAGCACTGGCGTGACGGACGGGTGAAGCAGTCGGTGATCGCCCGCGCCTTGGCCTGCCGCGCCGGGTCGCCTGCCCTGTTCAAGGAGGGTGCATACGTTCCGCTACAGGTTGAAGGGCCGCACGCCGCTTCCGTGCTCGCCTACGCCCGTGTCCACGTTGACCAAGCTGCGGTTATCGTCGTCACCCGCCTCCCTTTGGCCGTAGAACCCGGCCTGACCCGGCCGATTGTGACCTGTTCGCGCTGGGAAGAAACCGCCATCCTGCTGCCACGTAGTCTGCTTGACCGCAGGCTCTGGAATGTTCTTGCGAATGGAGAGGATGTGATGGGCACGGAGCGGATGGCAGTCTCGCAGCTTCTGGGCGAGTTGCCAGTAGCGCTGCTGGCGATGCGATGAACCGTCTTGTTGTGGTCAGCAACCGGGTTCCCGCCCCGGCCGCGGCCGGGGCGCAGGCGGGGGGCCTGGCAGTCGCGCTGGAGGCGCTGATGGAGCGCCGCGGCGGCGTCTGGTTTGGCTGGAGCGGGCGCATCATCGAAGGCCCGTCCAATACCGCTAAGCTGGCAGATGCGGGGCGCGTCCAGTATGCGACGCTGGACCTCTCGGCTGACGAGCACGATCGGTACTACAACGAGTTCTCCAACAGCACGCTCTGGCCGTTGCTGCATTCAATGCCGGAACTGATGACCTTCGACCGGCGCAACGTGGTGGCCTACCGCGCCGTGAATGAACGCTTCGCTGACGCGCTGCAGCCGATGCTGCAAGCCGAGGACCTGATCTGGATACACGACTACCATCTGATGGCGTTGCCGGCGCTGCTGCGCGCGCGGGGAGTGCTGGCGCCCATCGGCTTCTTCCTGCATATCCCTTTCCCCTCCCCCGACATCCTAGCCAGTGTACCGGAAACGGCAGCGCTGGTGCGCGACCTGCTCGCCGCGGACCTGATCGGCTTTCAAACCCTCAACGATGTCGAGAATTTCACCGAGGCCGCAGTCCGGCATGGCGATGCCGTCCGTACGTCAGCGGGATGGTTGCAGGTCGGACGTCGCCAAGTTCGGCTAGGCGTGTTCCCCGTCGAAATCGAGTCGCAGGAGTTCGCCGCAACTGCGCGGGACGCTTGGCTGGCCGCGCCCACGGAGCGGCTGCGTCGCAGCCTGGCCGGCCAGCGGCTGATCCTTGGCGTGGACCGCATGGACCCTACGAAGGGCCTGCTTCAACGCCTGGCCGGCTATCGCAAGCTGCTGGAAACCCGGCCGGAGTGGCACCGCCGCGCCACGTTGCTGCAGATTGCCGCGGAGTCCCGGAAAGACGTTGTGGCCTATCAGGAGCTGCGCTCAGCCGTTGAGCAGGCCGCAGGCAACATCAACAGCGCATTCAGTGAACCCGACTGGACGCCGGTGCGCCTTGTCGCCCGGGCCGGTGCCCGCAGCACCATGGCGGGTTATATGCGCGAGGCGCGGGTCGGGTTGGTGACGCCGTTGCGCGACGGCATGAACCTTGTCGCCAAGGAGTTCATCGCCGCGCAGGATCCCCAGGATCCCGGTGTGCTGGTGCTGTCCCGCTCGGCTGGGGCGGCGCGTCAGCTCGGATCGGCGCTGATCGTCAACCCGCACGATGCCGACGAGGTCGCGGACGCCCTGGATGCCGCCCTCAATATGAGCCTCGGTGAGCGCCAGGCGCGCTGGCAGGCGAGCTGGGACGTTTTGCGGAACACGTCCGCATTGGGGTGGGGAAGGTCGTTCGTCGCCGCGCTGCTCCGCTCCGCTGCAGGCAGCGGGGGCAGCATGCGCCGGCGCGGGACGAGCGTTCCGGAAATGATAGGAGGAACCCCTGTCTTCTCGGCAGAGGGTGCGGCCCTACGGATCAACTAGGCCCTACCGTCGACGCGGGTCCAGGGCATCGCGCAGTCCGTCACCGACCAGATTGAATGCCAGCACTGCTAGAAAGATGGCTGCCCCTGGAAACACAGCGAGCCAGGGCGCCTGGTTCAGGAAGCGTTGTGCCGAATTCAACATGCTGCCCCAGCTTGGCGCGGGCGGCTGCTGGCCCAAGCCCAGGAAGGAGAGGCTTGCCTCTGCAATAATAGCCGCAGCAATGGCGAGCGTAGCCTGTACGAGTACTGGTGGGACGATGTTGGGCAACACGTGGCGCAGCGCGACCCGCCAAGGTGGGTTGCCAGTAGCGCGGGCGGCCTCGACATAGTCGTGCGTGGCGGCATCCATCGTCGCACCGCGTGCGACGCGCACGAAAACCGGCGCTGCAGTGATGCCGATGGCTATCATGGCATTAGTCAGCGCCGGGCCGAGCAAGGCGGCTAGCGCGATGGCTAGGATCAGGAAAGGGCAGGCCAGCATGGCATCCACCACCCGCCCGATTATTCCATCAACCCAGCCTCCGGCGAACCCGGCGAGCAGACCTAGGGGAACGCCGATGCCTGCGGCGATCAGCACCGATACGACCCCGGCCAGCAGCGACGCCCGCGCACCGAATACGACCCGGGACAGCACGTCCCGCCCGTTCTCGTCCGTGCCCATCGGATGCTGCCAAGTCGGAGCTTTGCGTACGGCGCTCCAACTCGTCGCAATCGGATCGTAGGGCGACACCAGCGGGGCAGAAATGGCGAGCAGCACCAAGATGGATATGATGACGAAGCCAATGACCGCAGCTGGACGGGCACAAAACCGGTCAAGCGCAATCAGCGCTGGGCTGCGCGGGGCCACTGTCGAGGACGCCCCTAGGGTCATGGACATGTCAGGTGGCTCTCCGTCGCAGAATTAGCGGCCGTAGGCTGGCCGCAACGCGCTGGCGCGGGACTTCTTAGTCCAGCATGCCAGACCGCTGCAGTAAGACCAGCGTGCGTCGCCAGCAGCGCAAGCGGCCAGCAAGCCGCGTCCCTAGCTCCGGTCATGCCGTGCGCATCCGTGGATTGATGACAACGTAGAGCACGTCGGCAAGCAGGTTCAGGAGTATGTAGAGGCCCGCCGTCACCAAAACCACGCCCTGCACCACGGGATAGTCCCGATTGAACACGGCATCCACCACCAGCCGCCCGAATCCGGGGATGCTGAACACCTGCTCCGTCAGCACCGCGCCCGACAGCAGCGTGCCAAGTTCCAGCGCCCCCAGCGTCACCACCGGCACCAGTGCATTGCGGAAGGCATGGCGCAGCACCACCCTGCCCTCCCGTAGCCCCTTTGCCCGGGCCGTACGTATGTAGTCCTGATCCAGTGCGCCCAGCATGGCGCTGCGCGTGTGCCGCATCAGCACCGCGGCGATGCTGTTGCCCAACACGAAAGCTGGCATGATCGTAGTTGCCAGCGACTGCCGCCAATTCTCTGTCAGCGGCACGTAGCCGGACGGCGGAAGCCAGCCCAATTCGACCGACACCAGCAGGATCAGCATGATCCCGAGCCAGAAGTTCGGCGTGCTCAGGCCAGCCAGCCCGACCAGGTTTGCGGCATAGTCCAGCGGCTTGTTGCGCTGCGCCGCCGACAGGATGCCCATAGGCACGCCCACCAGCAAGGCGATCACGAAGGCCATGCCGCCCAACTGCAGCGTGACCGGCAGCTTCTCCAACACCAGCGCACCGATGGGCTGGCGGTCGCGCCAGGAGATGCCGAGGTCGCCCCGCACCACCTTGCCCAGCCAATGCACGTATTGGACAGGCACCGAGCGGTCCAGCCACAGCTCCGACCGGATTTGCGCCAGCACCACGGGATCACCACGCTCCTCCCCCGCCAGCACTGCCGCGGGATCGCCCGGCATGAGCTGCTGAAGGGAGAACACGAGCAGGCTGACCAGGAAGATCGTCGGGATCACCTGCAGCAGGCGTCCGGCAAGATGGCCACGCATGGCGCTACTTTGCCAACGTCACGCCTTGCAGCCGAATCATTCCGTCCGGCATCGGACGGAACCCCTCGACCTTGGCCGAAAGCCCGGCGATGTTCTTCTGCGTCCACAAATAGATGATCGGCAGGTCCTGACGCTGTGCGGCCCACATGGCAGCGTAGTCCTCACGGCGCCGCGCCGGATCGGCTGTCAGCCGCGCTTCGTCCAGCGCCTTGTCCACGATGGGATTGCTGTACTTGGCCGTGTTCAGGGCACCGGAGGAATGCAGGAAGCTATATAGATTGCCATCTGGGTCAACCCGGCCCGACCAAGCCAGCATGAACGCCTCGTAGTCCCCGCGCGACTCCGCTTGCAATGCCGAGGCGAATTCTGTTGCGTTGATCTCGACCTTGAACCCGGCCTCTGCCGCCATGCTCTGAATGACCTCGGCAGCCTGGCGCAGGTCGGGATTATTCGGCACCATCAGCGACACGGAAACCGGCAAGGCCGCCCCAGCCTCCTTCAGCAACGCCTTGGCTGCGGCGACATCCCGGGGCGGTGGCGTTACGCTCGGGGTGAAATAGGGACTGCTGGGCGGCAGGGCCTGTGCAGTGGGGGTATACACCCCAGCATAGACCACCTGCACCAGCGCATCCCGATCCAGCGACAATTCGAACGCCCTGCGGATCCGGGCATCGCTCGTGATCGGTGCTTTGGATCGCGGCCCATTGGCGACGTTGAACGTGATGCCTTGGTAGCCAAGGTAGTCGGTGATCGCGATCCGCAACCGGGGACTCTTGCGGACGGCATCCACGTCCGTCGGCAGGACATATTCGACCAGATCCACGCTGCCCGCCTGCAAGTTGGCCAGGCGTATGCTGCTGTCGGGGATGGGCTGATACACCACCCGCTCCAGCTTGATCGCATCCTTGTTCCAGTATTCTGCAAAGCGTTCCAGCACGATCCGGTCCTGCGGCACCCGCTCCTTGAACGCGAACGGCCCAGCGCACACGGGATGTAGGCCGAAGTCCTTGCCTGCAGCCTCTGCTGCCTTCGGCGACACAATCATGCCAGCCCGATCCGCAAGCTGCGCCAGGAAAGGGGAGGACGGAGACTTCAGCACGATCTTCACCGTGAGCGGGTCCACGATCTCGATGTGGTCCATCGCATTCAGCTCGCTGCGACGGAAGCTGCCCTGCAGTGTGACGTGGCGCTCGAGCGAGTATTTGACTGCGGCAGCGTCCATATCCGTGCCGTCATGGAACTTTACGCCAGGCCGAAGTCGGAGAGTCAAGGTCGTAGGGTTGGACCACTCATAACCCGTGGCTAGCTGCGGCACGATGTCGAGCTTCTCATTGATATCGAATAGCTTGTCACACAGGCCGGTGAAGACGATGCGGCCGACGTAGGTGCGGGCCAAGGTGGGGTCGAGGATGTCCGCATCCTCACGCAACGCCACGCGCAGGGTCTGCGCCGTGGCAGCCTGAGTCATAAGGGTCAGGCAAGCAGTGGCCAGTACGAGTCGTTGCATCGAGATATCCCATGTCACCTTGTGACAGCAACACTGACCGGCGCAGCTTGCGCGCGCAAGCGGGGTGTGAGGGATCGAGAGCGGTCCGCTTGTTCGACGCGGCATAGTGCTGCTGCGGTCAGGGCGCTGGACTACTTGGTTTGCTGTCCATCAAGATGCTCACCGCGCGGCACCACGGTTGCGACAAAGAACACTGGACCAGAACGTTGCTCACAAGCCGACTGTAAAACACTCATTACGTAATGAAGTAAAAATTCTTACCCTCTTACTCTATCGGCCGGCGTGACCGCTTATGAGCAACGAGGTTGAGGTATTTGATCTTGCTACTTACGAAGCCCACATAAGCTCTTTGGCTCATTTCGAAATGATCTGTCCGCAGCAATGCGAAGTTTGGTCACAGTGGAGGGTGGTGTTGACAGTCCACCAATGCCCCGTTTTCTCGCCTCCTCCCAAGGGTTGCGGGGACAGGATTTGAACCTGTGACCTTCAGGTTATGAG
>CAXUHB010000061.1:0-15395 GCA_964250755.1 uncultured Acetobacteraceae bacterium
TCGCGCACGCCGCCCGTCGAGGAGGTGATCGAGGACGGGCGGAACGGGGTGCTGGTCAACTTCTTCGACGTGGACGGGCTGGCGGGGGCCGTGGCGGAGGCGCTGGCCGCGCCGGGGCGGCATGCCGGGCTGCGGCGGGCGGTGCGGGAGACGGTGCGGGCGCGCTACGACCTGCGGAGCCGATGCCTGCCAGCTTGGCTGGGTCTGGTCCAAGCTGCTGCTGGGCAGCCAAGGGCCGAACTGGAGCGGAGCCTGGAACATGCCTGACCCCGTACGGAGCAGATCAAAGGCGTCCGCGCGGCGGCCCGGCACCGCACCGCTCCGCGCCAAGCTGCGCTGGATGGCTGCGGCATTGGCGCTCGCCGCGGCGTCCCTGCCTGCCCGGGCGGCGAAGCCGTGCCCGGATGAGTTCGTTGACGTTTACCTGTCGCCCCTGGTGCGGGAGGAGGGGCCGCCGATCCGCATCTTCCTCAAGCCCGGGCCGCCGCCGGTCCACCTGCGGCTGCCAAGGGAGGGGCTGCACGTGCTGCGACCGGACAACGAAGACGTTTGGCCCATAGGCTGCGCCCAGAGCAGCTATCAGGGATGGCAGGCCGTTTACTTCCGGACGTCCACCTTGGTTCGCGGCCTGGGCATGGCCTACGACCAGCGGCAGGAGACCGACTACCGCATCGAGTTCAACGCATACGACCCCGACAACAAGCTTTCCACTGCCTTCCGGACGCCTGTGGACGAAGCCGCCGACCGCGAAGGCTGGGCCGGCAAGGGCGAGTGGATCGTGGAGCCTAACATCCAGCCTGCCCCATACTTCCGCGCGAAGTTTTGCTTGCGCCCACCTGCCCCGCCCGGGCAGTGCTACGCCGGCACCGGCCAGTGGATGTCATATCGAACCGATAATGTTGCTGTAAACGCCGGCGCTTTCTACAATGCCACGTTCGTCACCCCTCCCCGCCGGACCTGGTACCAAATCACCGTCGCCGACCTCGATAGCTACTTCGCACTCCTGCGCCGTATCGCCGACGCGGTCGTGATCTCAACCCCTCAGCCAGTCAAGTAGGAGATGAGCGTGGAACACGGAGGATTGGCCTCTATCTCTGATCCGGTGCCTGCCGGTGCTGGACGCATGTGGACGCACGAAGCCATCCGGGCTTTAAATTATTGTGGCCTATGCCTGATTGCCATTTGCTTGACGCCGGGCCACGCTGCCGCTGCTCCTGAGGACCATCGCGTGGTTGCGCCCCCGTCCTGCCCGGATGAGATTGTGGACGTCTATCTGTCACCCTGGCAGCGCCCGCCGGGAACAGAACCGAGTTTTCTGAAGCCAGGTCCGCCACCCGCGCACCTGCGACTGCCGAGACACAATTTACTAGTCGAACTGCGTCCAAGTGTTTCATCTGTGATGACAGTGTGCGACCAGAAGACATTCACAGGTTGGCGGGCCGTATATCTTCGGACGTCAGACTTAGCTCGTGATTTGAGCATCAACTACAATTTCCCGAATCTACAAGACTACCAGTTCGTTCTCTATTCGCTCGATCCAGATGCGCCGCCCGACTCAAGGCAGGCTCTTCCACCGGTGAACGACGCTAGCGACCGAGAAGGCATGGCCCGCAAAGGATCCTGGATCGTCGATGAAACCTACCCGGATGTAAAAGCTAAGTTCTGCCTCAACCCACCTGCACAGGAAGGTCAGTGTTACGCTTATGTGGCCCGCGAAATGTCCTACGATACCGACCATGTCAATATAGACGCTCTGGCATTCTCGGCCGCCACGTTCGTCCTGCACCCAGACCGACCGCGAACCTTGATTACGAAGAAGGACCTTGACGGCTATTTTTCATTTCTGCGTCAAGTGGCAAACGCGGTTATTGTTCCGTCTACCCAATCCACACGCTGAAAAGGAGGTCATCTTCATGAAGCTCACGTCCGATCAGATGGCTGTTCTATTTGGACAGAACTGGGAAGCGCTGCGCCAAGGTGGCAGCGTTCCAACTGACGGCCTTGTCGGCCAAGCCTGGAGCAAGGCCGACGCGACCGGCAATTTCAGCGCCGCCTATCAACAACTCTACATCTACATGACACAATCCCTGGATGCAACCTTGGATGTGCCCGTCAACACCGACCAGCCCGCTCCGGGCGTAGAGCGGTCCGCATGGCTGTGGGTTCAGGCTGCTGCACAGGCAAACGGGGACGATGGCTCCTACGGCTCATACTTGATCCGCAATTATACGAAGGCACAGGTTAGGCTACGCTACGGCGCCGAACTGGCAGACGCAAAGGTTAACCAAGCATCTAACAACGTTGCCAGGAACGTCTTCAAAAACATTTTGGCACTTGGCTGTGAGACTCCAACCATCTATGATATCGAGAAGTATGATGCAACTGCTGTCGGACAAGACGTGTTCGGTGGCGACAACACGGCTTGGTCGGGAACGATCCTGTTCCCCTACTTGGGCACGGGCAACTTCTACGAAGCTCTGGTGCTCAAGAATCCTGGCAAGGTTCCGCCTGGCGACGAGTTGACCCCTGTAGATCCGCCAGCCCAGACCGACACGTACGACCTTGTCTCGATACTCCAGGCCCTGCCACCACTCAGGCCAACCGTGTTACAGGGCTTCGGTGCGAAAGCCCGCCTAGAATATACCCTCGCCCAGAACCGGCTTGGCACGGCGGGTACGAACGCCCTCTTGCAAGCTCTCGCGCGCGACACCGACACCTACCTGAACGGGTTCTATGGCCTCACGGGCCAAGATACCTTCAGCGTCGGGGCGCGCTTGTTCCCGACGTCGTTGTCGGAGCAGGCGGACTACTGGTTCAACGGCTTTGGCGTCAGCGCTGCCGTCGGCAGGTTCAGCGGCACCGGCCCGCGCCCGACGCTGTTCGTGGACGGGTCGGTCCGCAACTTGGTGAACGCCGGGCCGGGCGACGACACGGTGTCCGTCAGCGGCAGCCCGCCGCCGCAGGATCCCGAGAACCCGGTGATCCACCCGGTGCCGGGCACGAGCGTCCTTGACGGCGGTGGCGGCGGCAACACGCTGCGCTATGACACAGGCGCGGACATCAGGCTCAAGGTCACCTACGAAGGGCTGCCTCCGCCCCAGCCGGACGGCTACCCGAGTGCCCTGCCGGACGCTCCCGCGGGGCGCCTCAGGGTGTCGAAGCTCTCCACCGCCCAAGGGAGCACTACGGACTTCGCCTACCGGTTCCAAGAGGTCATCTTGGGCGACGGCGACGACACGGTCACCCTGGGCAAGGACGCCGAGGGCGGCCTGAAGCTGACCAAAGACAGCGCCGTGGCCTCCATTGATGGCGGCAAGGGCATCAACGGCCTCGACCTGTCCGGCTTGACCAAGCCGGTGGTCATCAAGGGCGACCGGCTTCAGAACCTCGACCTCCAGCTCAAGAACTTCGAGGCCCTGAAGGGCAATGACGCCGGCGACACGATCACCGGCTCCACGCAGTTCAAGCAGATCGACCTCGGCGACGGCAGCAACTACATCAAGGACCTGTCCGGCCCGGTGCTGCCGGGCCACGAGAGCGAGGGCGCGCGGGGCCGCTGGGTCCGTGTGGACCTTGGCAGCGGCACGAGCACGGTGGGCGGCGGGCTTGCGCCGGGGTCGGACGTCTACCTCGGCGCAGGCCACGTGGGCGACCAGATCGAGATCTCGCCCGACACCGAGGTGCATGGGCTGAATCCGACCGACCACTTGACCTGGGCCGGGATCACGCTGCACGCCGCCTTGCGCTACGCCGCCTCCGACGACCCCTGGGGCTACACCCTGGGCGGCCTGATCCGCATGGGTTTGAACAGCCGTGGCGAGCTGGCCATCCAGACCATCGCGCAGCGTGTGACTGCGGCCCTGGACGGCTTTGCGGTGGACCCCACCAGCTGGGTCGCGGGCTTCGACCAGGCGTTCGGCGGCGGCCAGCCCACGGCGGGCATCCACCTTGCCGAGATCACCAGCAGGGTGATGCGCTGGACTGACCCGCGCCTGCCCGCAGGCTACAGCGCCGAGAACATCCGCATTACCGGCGGACTGATACCCAAGGCCGCCTACAACATGGAGACTTGGGGCGGCGTGGACCCGCTCGTGCTGGACCTGGGCGGGCGGGGCATCGCCACCACGGAGCTGGAGACCGACGCTCCCGAGCGATTCGACATCAACGGCGACGGGTTCGCCAACCCCACGGGCTGGATCGGCGCCAGCCAGGGCTTCCTGGTCCACCTCGACACCGCGCCCGACGGCCAGGTCACCAGCATCAAGCAGCTGTTCGGCAGCGCCACCGTGGACGGGTTCCAGCAGCTCGCGTCCTGGGACACCAACGGCGACGGCATCATCGATGCCCAAGACGCGGGCTGGGCCAGCCTGCGCATCTGGCGGGACCTGGACGGCAACCATCAGGTGGGCACCGGCGAGCTGGTCACGCTGGACCAGGCCGGGATCGCCTCGATCTCGCTCAGCGTCACGCCGCTCGCGCACACGTTCGACCAGGGCAACCAGGTCCGGGCGACAGCCGCCTTCATGCGTACGGACGGCACGACGGGCACCATCGCCGACGTCGCGCTGCACACGGACAACTTCAACGGCACCTACTTGGGCGCCGCGCCCGTCTCGGACATGGCGGCCCTGCTGCCGGAGGTCAGAGGCTACGGCACGCTGCTCAACCTGCGCGCCTCCATGACGCGGGGCGAGACGCCCGTCACCGACGCGGCCGGCAACTCCGCCACGGTCCCCAGCACCTTGGAGACGGTGGCGCAGGCGGCGCTGGCCGCCCTTCCGGTGGGCGGCACGATGGACGACTGGCGTGCGGCGATGCTGCCGGTGCTGACCGCCTGGACCGCGGCCCTGCCCGACCCCAAGCCGCCCGCCGGCCCGGGCTGGTGGACGGCCACCAAGGACGCCGACGGCCAGGACATCCAGGGGGCGCCCGACGAGCGCCCGGACGTGTGGCTCGTGCTCAAGACGGGCTCCGAGGGCAACGTCGCCGTGGACGACCTCGAGTACACGACGGAGACCGTCACCACGACGGCCACCGATCCCCAGACCGGGCTGCCGACCACGACCACCACGACCTACGGGTATTGGATGTTCGGATCGGGCCGCCCGGTCACGGACGCCGCCGGCGTCGGCATCGTGCATCCGACGCTGGACCAGGCCCGCGCGACGCCGTTGCAGGACGGGGAGCGCTGGTCGGTGATCCGGGCGCCCGAGCTCGACTTCATGGAGCGGTTCCTGGGCGAGGCGCTGCCGCTCGGCCAGCGCGCCAGCGACCACGGCGCTCTCGCCGGAGCGCTGACGGACGTCTACAAGATGCTGAACAGCTCGCTCGACATGGTGACGCTGCGCTTCGCGGTGCAGGCGCCGGCGCTGAGCCAGTTCTTCGGGGCGATCCGGTACGACGCCGCCAGCGACAGCTTCAGCGCGACGACCGACATGGGTCTGGTGCCGCTGTACCGGGCGATCTTCGCCGCGGCGCCGGCGGGGCACGACGCGCAGCTCGCCTACCTGTCGGCGTGGCGGACGATCCTCGCCGACCTGATCCCAAGCTTCGTGCGCGCGAACGACCAGAGGATCACCGACAGCTACATGTTCGCGAACGTCGTGGCCGGCTGGGAGGCAGCCCCCGGCATGCTCACCCTCCAGGAGGCCGCCGCTGCGCTGGGCGGCGACACGACGGGAGTGGTGACCGCCACGGGCGCGGTCGAGGGCGGCGCCTACGGCGGGGAGATGGTCTATGTCGGCCCGGGCGTCACGTCCGTCCACGACCGCATAGGCATCCAGGGCAACAGCACGACCGAAACCTACGTCGTGGGCGCGAGCTTCGGACACGCCGTCATCGACCAGAGCGAGGGCATACTCGCCGGGACGATGAACATCCTGCGCTTCGCGAGCCTGCGCTCGACCGACATCGCCGCCACCCGCGACGGCACCGACCTCGTGCTGAGCACGCTGGACGGGGCGCAGTCGGTGCGGATCAAGGACCAGTTCGTGTGGGACGACTACGGCACGCGGCTGTTCTTCACCGGCAACTTCGCCGACCGCCACGGCGTGACCACCATCAGCTTCGCCGACGGCGTGACCTGGGACGGCTACGCCATGGCCTTGGCGACCACCCCGCGCGGCACGCACGACCAGGTGCTGACGGGCACGTCCGGCACGGAGATACTGATCGCCGGGCCGAACGACACCCTGGACGGCGGCGGCGGCAAGCCGGTCTACGTGATCGAGCGCGGCTCCGGCCACAGCACCATCCAGCACCTGACCGGCCACGACTGGGTCACCGGCAAGTTCGAGACCATGGTGTTCGGCAAGGACATCACGCCGGACGACCTGGATTTCGAGCGCCCCACCGTCCAGGACCTGCTCATCAGGATCAAGGGCACCGGGGACAGCGTCCTGATCGTCGGGCAGTTCAACGTCGTCTTCACCTACATCGTCGGCACCTTCTGGACGGACCGCGTGGACCTGTTCGCGTTCGCCAATGGCAAGACGCTCACCGCGGACGAGCTGATGCCCCTGGTGCTGCAGGCGGAGATCGCGGACGGCGCGAGCACCGTCTACGGCTACGCCGGCGACGACTACCTCGACGCAGGGCCGGGCGACCGCACGCTGGTGGGCGGCCAGGGCCATGACACCTACGTGTTCGGCCGCGGCTACGGCCACCAGATCATCGACAAGGCCGACACGGGGTTCCTCGACGACGATCTGGACGTCCTGCAGTTCGGTCCGGGGATCGCCTTGTCCGACCTGGAGGTCAGGGTCCCGGTCGGGAGCGAGGACCTGGTCATCCGGCTGCGGGGGACCGACGACACGGTCACCGTCCTGAGCGGGACGATCCGCTACGACCACTGGTTCCCGAACATCGACCTGGGCTGGCACGCCATCCCCTTCTTCAAGCTGGCCGACGGCACGACCCTGACCCGCGTGGACATGCAGCGGATGGCGCTGCAGCAAGCTGCGGCCTCGGCCGACCCTGTGGTGGAGGGCTACTTCAACTACCGCAGCGTCATCCCTGCCGGCACGCTGGATCGCAAGATCATCCTGCACGGGGCGGATACGGTGGAGTATTCGGACGCCGGCGGGAACGACACGGTCAGTGTGACTGAACAAGGCGCCGTGCTGCGGCTTGTCGGCCTGAACCCGTCCGACGTGGCTGTATACAGCCGCCCCGACCACGGGTTCGACATCAAGGTGCTCGGCACCGGCAAGGTGCTCACCTTCACAACCGATTACTTCGACAGCACCGTCTTCTTCGGTCAGCTCGACCACGTCGAGTTCGCGGACGGCACGGCATGGACGACGGACGATATCCGTCTCCTGCTCACCACGGGAAGGCCTGGAGTGGACACCCTGTCCGGAACCAAGGGACACGACATGTTTGTCCCTGGGAGCTACAGCCACCACATCCTGGGATACGGGGAGGACACGGTTGCCTACGACCCGGGCGCTGGCGCCCTCGAGGTGATCGAAGTCGCCGACTACGGCAACGCCGGCACCGTCGTGCTGAGGCTCGGGGCCGGCATCACGTCCAGCCAGATCAAGGCTGCCTTCGACAGCAACGGGCGGCTGCTGCTGACGGATGGCATCATGGGGGACCAGATCCTCGTTCACGGCGCGCCTGACCATGATCTATTTCTGAACGAAACGTCATTCGAGGTGATCCGGGTCGAGTTCGCCGACGGCACCGTGCTGACACGCGAACAACTTGGGGCACCCGCAACCACCGGCACGGCCGGGGCGGACACGATCTATGGCAGCGGCGGCGCCGACGTGTTCGACGGCTGCGGCGCGCCGGCGGGCAGTTGGGACTACGAGCAGGGGAATGGCGGCACCGACACCTTCGTGTTCCAGGCAGGCTACGGCCAGCTGGATTTGGTGCAGTCGGGCTATGTCGCAACCTCGAGCGTCCTCAGGTTAGGAGCTGGGATCACGCCGGGGCAGGTGACGGTCAGGAGCGACAGCTCGGGCAACCTGACCCTCGCCGACGGCACCCCTGGCGATCTGGTCAAGATCGACGGCGCGCTGAACTTCTCCGAAAACGGCGTGGAGCAGGTGCAGTTTGCAGACGGCACCACTTGGAGCAAGGCGGACCTTATCCTGCTGGCCACTACGGGCACGGCGGATGCGGACACGCTGTATGGCAGCAACGGAGACGACATGTTCGACGGCCGCGGCGCGCCCGCGGGCGGCTGGGACTATGAACAGGGGAACGCCGGCGCCGACACGTTCGTCTTCAACCTCGGCTACGGCCAATTGGAAGTGCGGCAGAACAACTATGGGTCTGGCGGCAACGTGCTCGAGCTGGGTTCCGGGATCACCCCGGAGCAGTTGATGGTCACAGCCGATGGCTTGGGCGCCATTTGCCTTGCCGATGGCACACCAGGCGATTTGGTCAAGCTTGACGATGTGTTGACACACTACTCCCGTGACGTTGACGAGGTGCGGTTCACCGACGGCACGGTGTGGACCCGCAGCCAACTGCTTGGACATATTGTCGTCGAGGGCACCCCCGGGGCGGACAGCATGGCCGGTTTTGCCTTCGGCGTCACCTTCGACGGCAAGGGCGCGCCGGACGGATCAGGAGACTACGCCGAAGGCAGCAGCGGAGCGGACACCTTCGTGTTCAACCCCGGCTATGGGCGCCTTGAGATCGACGAGTACAGCGGCTGGCAGGCGAACCAGTCCGTGCTGCGCCTCGGCAGCGGCATCACGCCGGATATGGTCCGCGTCACGTTCGAGGACTACCGCGATGCCCTGATCACGGACGGCCGGGATGGCGACCAGATCAAGATCGACCAGATGCTGGGCTGGAACGGGAACCAGGGCATCAGCACCGTCCAGTTCGCGGACGGCACCATGCTGTCCCGCGCGGACATCCTGAACATGGCGACGATGGGAAGCCTTGGCACGGCCGACGTCATCAACGGGCCCGCACCCAACCTGGTCTACGACGGCAGGGGCGCCCCGGCGGGCATGCAGGATGTCATCCACGGCTATGGGGTCGGAGACACCATCGAGTACAGAAGCGGGTATGGCGCCCTCGAAGTCCACGAGCGCGGCGGTTCGACGGGCAGCGCGACCGGCAACACCCTGGTCCTCAACGACCTGGGCCTTCAGGACGTGACCATCAGCAGGGCCCCCAACGGGGACATGCTGATCACCGACGGCGCTCAGGGCGACCTGGCCAGGGTCGTTGGCCAGTTCGACCACACGGGCTACTCCAGGCAGGGCGTCGCCAGCCTCCAGTTCAGCGACGGCACCAGCTTGTCGGCCGTGGACCTGGAGAACTTGGTCAACCCGGGCCATGTCATCACCGGCTCGGCCGATGCGGACAACCTTTCCCCCGCGTTCTGGGGCACGGCCTGGGCCTTTGACGGCCTGGGCGCCCCGGTCGGCTCCAGCGACCAGGAGCAGGGCAGCGGCGGCGCGGACACCTTCGTGTTCAACGCCGGCTACGGCGGCCTCGTCATCAACGAGTGGTCCTACGGGGGCTCCTTGGCCACGCTCCAGTTCGGTGCCGGCATCGCGCCGGGCCAGGTCAAGGTTGGAGGCAACGGGACCGACCTGATCCTCACGGACGGCGTCGCCGACGACCAGGTCACGCTGAGCGGCGGCCTGCAGAACGCCGCCTCGGCCGGCGTGGGCCAGGTCGCGTTCGCGGACGGCACGGTCTGGACGGCGGCCGACATGCTGGCCAAGGCGGCCACGGGCACCACGGGCGACGACCGGCTGCACGCCTACCAGGGCGGCCCGGCCCTGGACGGCCTGGGCGGCGACGACTACGCGCAGGGCATCTCCTGGGGGGACAGCACCTTCGTGTTCAACCCCGGCTACGGCCACCTCGAGATCGACAACGACATCGGGGCCTCGTTCTTCATCCCCTACGCGCATGTCGTCCTGCAGCTCGGGGCCGGCATCACGCCCGATCAGGTCCAGGCAAGGGCGGACGCAGTGGGCAACCTGCTGCTCACGGACGGGCAGCCCGGCGACCTCATCAAGATCGACGGCATGGCGGCGGCCGATGACCCGTGGCAGTGCTACGGCCTGACGGCGCTGTCCTTCGCCGACGGGACCGTGCTGACCCGCCAGCAGATCGCAGTCATGGCTGCGGCAGGGACGCCCGGCGCCGACTTCCTGTACGGCACGCCCGGCGGCGAAATCCTCGACGGCAAGGGCGCGCCGGCCGGACTGCAGGACTACGCACAAGGCAACGGCGGGTCGGACACCTTCGTGTTCAATGCAGGCTACGGCCAGCTGGAGGTGAACGAGGATGCCGGATACTACGCCAGCAGCGCTGCCGTGCTCCAGCTTGGCGCCGGGATCAGCCCGGCTGAGGTCGCCGTCGTCAAGGGCGCCTCGGACAACGTGCTGCTGACCGACGGGGTGGCCGGGGACCAGGTCAAGCTCGATGGCATGGCCAGCACCGGCTATGGCGGCTACGCCCAGCAAGGCGTCGCGCAGGTCAGGTTCAGCGACGGCACCACGTGGATGCACAGCCAAGTCGCCGCGCTGGCCGGCACGGGCACGGCGGGCCCCGACACGATCCAGGGCACGGGAGGCAACGACCTGTTCGACGGCCGGGGCGGCGGAGACACCATCACAGGTGGGGGTGCGTGGGACGTCTACTTCATCCGCCAGGGCTACGGCCTGACGACGGTGGACAATGCCAGCCCGGGCAGCACAGTGGTCCAGGGCGAGGTGGACTTCGGGATTGGCATCACGGAGCAGAACCTGTGGTTCAGCCGCTCGGGTGACGACCTGCTCGCCCAGGTCCTGGGCTCGGCCGACGCCGTGAACGTCCGGAACTGGTTCGGCGCCGACCCGAGCGCGGCCGTGTCGACGTTCCACGCCTTCGGCGGGCTCAAGCTCGACGGAGGCCAGGTGGACCAGCTCGCAACGGCGATGGCGTCCTACGCGGGCAGCCACCCCGGCTTCGACCCCGGGACGGCCACCGCGATGCCTGCCGACCCGGCGCTGCAGTCAGCCCTGGGCGCGGCCTGGCACGGATGAGGAGGACAGCCGGCCGGAGCTGGGCGGCGAGCCCGGCTCCGGTCGGCGCCGGCCGAAGTCTGCGCGCGCCGTCACGCGCCAGCGGAGCTGGACGGCAAGTCCTTACCAGCCCGACCCTCCTTACGTTCCGTCATACGACCGGACTCTGTTTGCGAAGTCCGGAGCCTTGGCCCGACGGCAGCGTTTGCTCGACTTTCGACTCTGGAAGCCGCCCATGTCGCTTCCGTTGGTGTCCCGCAGGCTGTTGGAGAACGGGCGCACGGCCATTGAGACGGACGCGAGATCGTGCGGTTTGGCGCATGGTCGGTGGGGGGACGGGACTGGCGATGGGGCCAGGTAGCGCCATGGCCCGCAAGGAAAACAATCAATTTTCCCGCGGCCATCGTGAACAGGCCGGCTTCGGCCAAATGTCACATGGAAGCCTGTTGCGGAGATGATCACCAGCTTGCAGGCTGCGCCGCATTGTTCCTGACGGTGCCTCGATGCCGATCGGCTATGTCCGCGTGTCCAAGTCGGACGGCACCCAGACGCTCGCGCCGCAGCAGGACGCGATGGTAGCCGCCGGCGTCGATCCCACACGCATCTACGAGGGTCTGGCTTTCGGCCGCCGCGATGCCCGGCCCGGCCGTGACCTGCGCCACCTGGTCAACACGGTCGAGGATCTCCGCGGGCAGCGTGCCGGCTGGGAGCTGGCCGGCTCCGGCTGTGCCATCCACTGGCCTGAGCTGGACGAGGATCTCGGCACGACGGGGCCGCTGGCCGGGGCGCGGCCGCCGCGCGGGTTGGCCGCGTGGCGCTCGTGCCTGCTGGACCGGACGCCGGCATGATCGATCCGGCCCAGCAGCGGGAAGACCAGGAGGGTCGCAGCACCGCCCTTGGATGGGACTGCGGTGCCAGCTTAGGCACGGTGGTGCTGGTGTTGAAGTGTGGACAGGAAGCGCCCGGGTGGCTGGTTATGTTGGGGCTGGCGCTTGCCTCTGGCCTTCTGGTGCGTCCCCTAGTCTGGCTGATGCACCGCCACCGTGGCACTTGATGCCCGTTTTCCGCAATGAACTCGGCAAGTTCCTGTGCCCGCCCGTGCGCCTCCGGGTAGCCCTGAATACCGCCCTTCGCCAAGTCCCGGCGCCATCCGGCTGCCACGGTGCCGCAGAGACTGCCGCGTGACTTGCCGGCAACTGTCCGCCTCTTTCCATAATGTATGCTCTGCGAATCGCAATTTCGTGATTGAGGGTATGTTCAAGCCAACTAAGGTAGGGGTGGAGCCAAGTTCGGAGGAATGAGTTTCGGTGTCAGAGGAAGAGCGGCTAGCGGCGTTGCAAGCCGAGGTCATCAGCGACGTGTTCTCGCTTACAACTGGGGAGGACATGGTTAAGCGCCAGGCCGAGCAACTCACGCTCGACACCCACAAGGCCTTGGCCACCACTGAACACGCAGCCACTCATCTCCGTGTGTTTGGACTTGATCCAGAGACTGCGTTTTGCCCCGCCGGGAACAAACATCTTCTAGCCCAACTGCCCCCGCTGCTGGCGCAGCGGTGGACCGAATGGGAGGGTGAGTACCAGCGCTTGGCCGCGCGCAACCCGAAGCTGGCCCTCCACGACATGCTATCCTGGATCAGCGAGACGCACGTTTTCTCGTCCTGGCCCACAGGATGGGAAGATCGCATCCGGGACTGGGTGGACGCCGACAGCCTGACGCCGATGCCTTTTGAGGATCGCTTAGAGATTATCAAGCCGGAGTTCTACGCCCGGCTTCGGAAGCTTCGGGCGGAATGTCGGGGCTGGCTTCGTTGTGATGGCGGGACAGTGCGGTTCGTGCCGGACGCGGAATAGGTGGAGCCAGCTTCCATATCGTCCGTTCTCGAATGCTGCGGTGCAGCATGGCCGGACGCTGTGCCAAGTCTGGGCTGTACCACCTCGTCTGCGGGTCGTTTGACGAAGTGATACAGGGCTTCCACCTCTATCGAGGTCCCGAGAGCTGTTCGGCCAGCGAGCGATATTCCTGCTCAATGATGCGCCCAGTCGAGGCGAGTTGGTACAGTCGCCACTCCAACCCACCATTCTCGACGACACGCACGTCCGGGGACATCCTCTCAAGTTGCCCGGGTTCGAATGTTCCCCCAACGACCGAAGGGCGCCGCAGTGTCCCAACCCAAGCCTCCACGGCCCCTTCCGGCCGCAACTCCAGTTCCTTGACCTTCTGCAGCACACCCATTGTCCGCTCCACCCATCGCTGGTGGATGCGCTCGCGGTCCCGCTCGGTTTCCACCCGCCAGCCCAGTCGGCTCAAGTGGTCCCGTAAGGCGTTGAACACGTCCTCGTTCGTATGGTCCTCCTGGAAGGCTGCCAGCGCGCGCTGCACCTTCTCAAGTTGCGCCCGCTGTTCGTCCCGGTATCGCTCGGTCTCGGCAGCGCGCCGCCTTTCTGCTTCGGGTCGCAAGGATTCCATCGCCCGCTGGACTTCCTCAGCCGAGTTGTGACCCGGCTTCAGCAGCGCCGCTAGATCTTCTATCCGCACCCCGAGCTGCGGCCCATCAGTAAGCGCCTTCGAAATCTGTTCGATGCGCCCCCGAAATTTCCGCTCGATGTCAGGGCGGTCGTCGGGATAGGTGCCTGCCAGTGAGGCGTGTCCAGGATAGTAGTCCTGATAACTCTCACCACGATCACGTAGGTCCGCGACCAGGGCCGCACTCGACGCCAACCCGCAAACCCAGGCTCGCGGGTCATCGCCCTTGTAGAAAGACCGGTTCTCGAACACTCTCAGGACTGCGAGCGCGAACCTGTCATCCTTGATGGCCGCCAGGAACGCCGGATCGCGCGCGAGGTCAGCTTCCAGGTTTGGAACCTCACCTTGCGACGGCGGAAGATAGACCGGCTGGTCGCCATCAATGAAGGCTACCTCGCCGGGCTGCACCTCGATCCTGCCATAGACCCACAAGCGGTCACCGCCTCCGCGGCGCCGGAAGCCGTGGTCCAGCGTGTTCCTCGCTTCTCCTCGTGTCCGGTCGGGATAGAGAGCGTTCTGAACCTCGGAGGGCTTGCCCAACGACCACACCACAATGGCCTCGCCATGTCGCGTGCGCCACCCTGAAGGACCCTGCCATGCCAGCATGCCGTTGATCCTCTGATCCGGTGCGAAACGCCCCGGAGGCTCTTGCTCCTGCTCAATGAAGGGATAGTTCTTGTCGAGATACTCGTCCCGACCCGCATTGCTCGGCACTTGACCCATAGCGGCACCTGCTCGGCATGCGGCAACGATTACCAGCGTGGCAAGCCAAACGGCCGGTGCGCGAAACTGCGTTCTCATCCATACCCATCCTGTCCCGCCCGCCTCTAGCACCCAAGTAGCACATGGCACCTGCCTGGCTGTGGCGGCGCGCAATGATGAATGCCCCAACGCGCAGTCTGGGGTTCCCCGCAAGCCACTTATGACCGCACAGGCCAACCCTGTCCGCCAAACGAACGTCTGACGGCCACCCGGAATGTGTCCGTCAACCCTGGCGCCCGCACGGGAAAGCGGACAATATGATTGCCGGACGGGTAAACGGACAAGGCAGCCTTGGCGAACGTCGGCTACGCGCGGGTCAGCACGCAGGACCAGGACCTTTCGCTCCAGCTCGACGCCCTGGCCGCGGCCGGGTGCGGCCGGGTGTTCGAGGACCGGGCGTCCGGCGCCCAGGCCGACCGCGCCGGCCTGCGGGCAGCCCTCGACTACGTGCGGGACGGCGAGGTGCTGGTCGTCTGGAAGCTGGACCGGCTCGGACGCAGCTTGCCCCACCTGATCGAGACAGTCACGGACCTTGCGAAGCGCGGCGTCGGGTTCCGCTCGCTGACCGAGGCGATCGACACCACGACGCCCGGCGGTCGGCTAGTGTTCCACATCTTCGGGGCGCTGGGCCAATTTGAGCGCGACCTGATTCAGGAGCGCACCCGCGCGGGCCTGGCTGCAGCCGCGACGCGAGGGCGCAAGGGCGGGCGCAAGCCAGCTGTCACAGACGACAAGCTCCGGCGCGCGCGTGAGCACATCGCCAAGGGCTTGACCGTGCGCGAGGCTGCGACGCGCGTGAAGGTCAGCAAGACCGCGCTCTACCAGGCGCTAGGGTCGGACCCGGCCTGGCCCCTATACCCTGTCCATCTTTCTGCGCCGCCAAGTCGTCTTTGTAGCTCATGCGAACGTGGACAGCACATGCCAAGCGCTGGGTTGTCTCGGCATGACTTAGACCCGCTTAGGCCGATACCTCGGGTCCTGTGGACAGTCCATGTGGGAAAAGGCTGGGTGCCTCGCCCTGGCATCTCATCCAAGTATTCCCTGGAGGGACAGCCAGGACCTGGGATTGACCCGCTCTTGTGGACGGTTTGCGGGCTTGGGGGCTACGTCTGGGAC
>CAXUHB010000062.1:0-14453 GCA_964250755.1 uncultured Acetobacteraceae bacterium
CGCGCCCGGATGTCCGCCGGCATCCGGTCCAGGCAGCAGAACACCGGCCCGGCCTGCATCGCCCGCGCCAGAGCCGGCACGGCGTCCTGTCCGGCAGGGATGTCCAGCGCGCGCCCGCTGCCGTCCGTGTAGGTGGCGAAGGCGTAGGACATGGACCGCGTCATGGTCGAGAAGGCCGGCGCCACGGTGTAGTAGTCGCTGAACTCCATGCCCGAAAGCTCGGCCCCGGCCTCGGCCGCCATCAGCGCGCCGTCCCCGGTGTTGGTGTGGCAGCCCAGCAGGCGGCTCAGGAAGGCGCAGCCGCCGGTCGCCAGCACCACCGCCCCGGCCCGGACCGTCCAGGGAGCGCCGGTGGTGCGCTCGATCCCGGCGGCCCCGGCGGCAGAGCCGTCCGCGTGCAGCAGCAGTTCTAGCGCGGGATGGCCGTCCAGGATGCGGACGCCGGACCGTAGGGCCAGCCGGCGCATGGCGCGCATGTATTCGGGGCCGCGCAGGTTGCGGTACTGCAATACCCCGGCCTTGTTGCGCGGGAAGGCGTAGTGTGCGGCGAGCGTCGGCAGGGTGCGCCAGGTCTCGTCCAGCACGCGGGCCATCCAGCGCCGCTCTGCCAGGCCCTCCGCCAGCGCGTCCCGCTCGCGGATGGCGGCGTCCCGGCCCTCCGGCGGCACCCACCAGTGGCCCGGCCCGGCCGTCGCCGTCACGCCGCTGGTGCCGCAGAACCCCTTGTCGGCCAGCACGACCTGCGCCCCCGCCTGAGCCGCGGCGGACGCGGCCCAGGTCGCCGCCAGCCCGCCGCCCAGCACCAGCACGTCTGCGTGCAGGGCCGTCATCCCGGCAGCGCCTCGTTGAACGACGGGTCGAACAGCCGGGAGGCGTCCAGCCGGGTGCGGATAACGCCCGCGGCCAAATAGCGGTCGGCCGTGCGCTGCTCGTCCGCCACCACCTGCGCGTCAACCGGCACCGGCACGGGCGATTCCGCCTCGAACACCAGGCGCGCGACGGGCTGGCTGACCCCGATCTCGGCGGCCAGCACCCGGGCGTACTCATCCCGGTGCGCGCCTGCCCAGCGGCGCGCGACGGCGAGCCTGCGGCAGAAGTCCAGCAGCGCGGCCCGCCGCCGGCTGATGGCGTCGTCGCTGGCGACCAGGTACGACAGGCCGGTCATCAGCCCGTTGCCGCCGTCAACCACGACGCGCGCCCGGTCCACCAGCCGCGCCTGTGCCACGTAAACGCCCCAGGAGCACCACGCGTCCACTGCCCCTGCGCCGAGCGCCGTCTTGGCCTCGTTCGGCAGCAGGTTCACGAGCTTGATGTCCGACCCGCTCCAGCCTTGCCCCTCGGCCACCGCCAGAATCAGGGCGTGTGCGATGGAACCGCGGTTGGCGGCGACGCTGCGCCCGCGCAGGTCCGGCACCGTCCGGATCGGCGACGGCTCCGGCACCACGATGGCCGTGCCCGCGCCGCTGGTCCTGACCGGGGCGATGATGCGGGCCTGCAGCCCGGCCGCCATCGCGAACGTCGTCGGCGCGTCGCCGGCGAAGGCCAGGTCCACGGCGCCGGCGTTCAGCGCCTCCAGCAGCGGCGCGGCGGCGCCGAACTGGCTCCACTCCAGCCGGTAGGGCAGGCCGTCGAGCACGCCCGCCGCCTTCATCACCGACTGCGTGCCGCCCTTCTGGTCGCCGGCCCGCAGCACCTCGTCCGCCGCCCAGGCGGCGCGGCCCAGCATGGGCGACGCGGCCATGCCTGCCAGGAAGCCTCGGCGCGTGCTCATCCCAGGACCGGTGCAGGCAGTGCTGCGCCGCCCGTCATGCCGCCCCTTCCGGCGACAAGGCACGGGACGCAGCCGGTGCGGCCCGACGCACCGGTCCCGCCACGCTTTGCGGGTTCCGCAGCAGGTTCAGCACCGGGCACAGCCGTGTGACGGCCTCATGCAGCGCGTCCACGGCCTCGTGGGACGCGTCGGTTTCGAGGTGGACGGTGTAGGCAATGTCGTGCGGCTCCCGCGGTACGGCCTCGTAGCCCGCCTCCCCGGCGCGCTGGTCGATCTGGCCCGTTACCTCGACCTCCAGGCTGTCCAGCGCGACGCCCTGCGCCGCGGCCTGGATCAGGTAGCTGTGGGTCAAGCAGCTTCCGAGCGCGCCCAGCGCCAGCTCCGGGCTGCTGGGGCCGAGGTCGTAGCCCACGAAGTCGCGCGGGCTGTCGGCCAGCACCTGGTGGTCGCGCAGCCGGATGCGGCGCACGCCGCTGCGGCCCTCCGCCGTCACGCGGGCGTGCAGCGCGGTCGGCTCGTAGCCGGGGGACAGCACGCGACGGCGCAGGGCTTGGAAGGCGGCGCGCTTGCGGGTCAGGTATTCGGCGAGCGTCGTCATGGGATGCTACTCCGCTGCGGTCTGGTGTTGGGTGCGGGCGGCCAGCAGGCGCCGGGTCAGGGGCAGCAGAGTGCGGCCGTACTCCAGTGCGTCCTCCAGCGGGTCAAAGCCGCGGATCAGGAAGGTGGTCACGCCCAGCGCGTGGTAGTCGAGGAACGCCTCCGCCACCTGCTGCGGCGTGCCGACCAGCGCCGTGGTGTTGCCGCGCGCGCCGGTGACGCGGGCGATGGCGGTGTAGAGCCGCCCCTCCGGGCGGTCGCCCAGCGCAGCGGCCGCCAGCAGCCGCTGCGACCCGGCGTTGGCCGGCGCTCCACTGGCCGGGCCGAGCGCGGCCTCCCCGCGCACCTCCAAGGTGCGGGCGAGGATGGCCTCCGCCCGCGCCCATGCCTCATCCTCCGTGGCACCCAGGATCGGGCGGAAGGACAAGCTGAACCGGACCTGGCGCCCGTGCTTCGCGGCCTCGGCCCGCACGCGGCTGGTGATCTCGGCGACCTGCGCGCGGGTTTCGCCCCACAGCGCATAGACGTCGGCGTGGCGGCCCGCGACGCGGATGGCGGCGTCGGATGCGCCGCCGAAGTAGATCGGGATGCGCGGGCGCTGCACCGTCCGCACCGCGGGGGACGCACCCTGGATACGGTAGTATGCCCCTTCGTGATCCACCGGCGCGTCTGCGGCCCAGACCCGCTTCAGCACGTCCACGTACTCGTCGGTGCGGGCGTAGCGGTCGTCCTTGCCCAGCCAGTCGCCGTCGCGCGCCTGGTCCTGGTCGTCCCCGCCGGAGATCACGTGGACCGCCGCCCGCCCGCCGCTGAGCTGGTCCAGCGTCGCGAAGGCCCGCGCCGCCGTGGTCGGCGCCTGGAACCCCGGACGGTGCGCGACCAGGAAGCCGACCGACTTCGTGTGCGCCGCCGCGTGGGCGGCAAGCTGGAAGCCATCCGGCCCGTTGCTGTGCCAGCCGATCAGCACCCGGTCGAAGCCGCCGCCCTCCGCCTCATGGGCCTCGTGCGCCTGGGCGGAGGCGACGAGGTAGCCGGGGTCGATGGCCGGACCGCGTGCCGGGCAGGTCTCCGACTGCTCGCGCGGTTGGATCATGCCGATGAACTCAAGGGTCATGGTGGTCCTCCTATTGTCCGAGCGCTGCACGGCCGGCAGCGGTGAAAGCGGCGTCTGGCTGGGGCGTGTGGACGCGGGCGCACAGCACGTCGCGCAAATGCCGCTCCAGCGGGTTGGCACGGGACAGGCCGTGGTTGCCAGCGAGCTGAACCGCGGCCTGCACCGCCGCGATGGCGTTCTCGGCCGCCACGGTCTTGATGAGGCCGCTTTCGGCTGGCGCCGGCGGCCGGCCTGCATCGGTGTCGGCGGCGGCACCGGCGACCAGGAGGCGGTTGGTCAGCAGCAACGCCTCGATCCGGCCTACCGCCTCCCGCATCCGCGGCAGGGTGGCCAGCGGCGCGCCGAGGTTGGCCGGCGTGCGATCGCGCAGGAAGTCGGCGGTCCAGTCCCGCGCGGCCTCGGCGACGCCGGTGTAGAGAGCCGCGATCAGCAGGGCGTTCCAGGCTGTGGCCTCCGGGTCCGGACGCGCCCAGTCCGCCGGCGCGCGCAGGTCAACGGCGTGGTCGGCGGGCACCGCCACATCCTCGAACACCACGTCGTGGCTGCCGGAGCCGCGTAGGCCAAGCTGGTCCCAGGTCTCCTCGATCCGCACGCCGGGGGCGTTGGCCCGCACCAGGAACAGGCCGGTGCGGGCCGGGTCATCATCCGTCCCCGGCGAACCTCCCGGTTCGACGCGGGCGAACACCAGCATCCAGGTCAGGCCGGGCGCGCCGGTGCTGTAGATCTTGCGGCCGCTGATGGACCAGCCCTCGGCCATGCGCCGGGCCGTGGTGGCGGGCAGGCCGCCGCGGGCCGGGGTGCCCAGCGCCGGCTCCACCCTCAGCGCGTTGATCAGCGCCCCGAACCGCCCGGCGCCGCGCCCGACCAGCGCGCGCAGGTGCTCCGGCCAGTCCGATCGTGCGGCGGCCCGCAGGTGCATTAGTTGCATCGCCAGGATAAGCGCCGTGGAGGCGCAGCCCTGGCCGGCGCGGCGCACCAGGTCCGCCACCCGCGCCAGCCCGGCCTCCTGCCCGCCATCCCCGAGGCGGGCCGTCAGCGCCAGCAGGCCGTCGGCGTGCAGCGCGTCCAGGCCCTCCCACGGGAAGGCACCGATGCGGTCCACCTCCGCGGCGTGTTCCGCCAGCTCCGACGGGATTTCGTCGGCGGTGGGCATCCGTAGGATCAGCCCGTCCATCACACGTCTCCCAGCTCGAACGAACGGTCCCACAGCGGCGCCACGTCCACCGGGCGGGGCAGCAGCCCGGCGCGGTGGAAGGTGTCGGCCACCGCCTGGTGCGACGCGACCGCGGCGTCGTCGGGCGGGACAAGGCGCCGGGGCTGGCTCGCCGCGTCCAGCAGCTCCTGCACGGCGGCGGCCGGCACGCCGATCAGCGGGGCCTGGGCGGCGGCGTATTCGGCATGGTGCGCGTCCATCCAGCGGAACGCCTGGGCCAGCTGGCGCAGGTGCCCGGCCAGGGCGGCCCGGCGGACGGGATCGGCCAGGGTGTCCGGGGACGCGAAGTAGGGGTAGTTGCCCGACAGGATGCCCGCCGCCGTCCGCAGCACACGCGCCCCGGCCTGCTTCGCCAGCGGCACCGAGTAGCCGTAGATTGCCCAGGCATCCAGGCCGCCCGCCCGGAACGCCGCCTGCCCGTCCGCGGGCGACAGGTTGACCGGCTGGATGTCCGACCAGGACAGCCCGGCCTCCTCCAGCATCCGGAACAGGTAGTAGTGCGTCGTGGTGGCCCGCACGTAGCCCACGCGCTTGCCGCGCAGGTCGGCAATGGACTGTGCCGGGGAGCCAGCCGGGACCAGCACCACCTGCTCGTTCACGTCGCCGCGGGCCACGGCCACGATGCGGACGCGGGCGCCCGAGAGTGCTGCGAAGGTGGGCGGCACCTCGCTGCCATAGGCGAGGTCAAGCGACCCGGCGGCGACTGCCTCCAGCATCAGGTTCCCCGACCCGAACTCCGCCCACTCGGTCCGGTAGGGAGCGGCGTCCAGGCCGGCCAGGCGCAGCAGAAGCTGGTCGCCTGCCTTGTATTGTGCCAGGCGCAGTGTGGCACCCTGCGCCCGCACCTGAGCCGGGCAGGCGGCCAGCAGCCCGGCGGCCAGCATGGCCCGGCGCGCGATCATGCGGCCTGCTCCTGCACGCCCAGCTGGTCCAGCAGGCGCGCACGCAGCCCGGCGAAGGCCGGCGTGGCGCGTCCGCGGGGCCGCGGTGCCTCGTTGGGCAGATCCAGCACGATCCGCCCGCGGTCCAGCACCAGCACGCGGTCGGCCAGCGCCACGGCCTCGTCCACGTCATGCGTCACCAGCAGTGTCGCCGGGCGGTGCTGTGCCCACAAATCCAGCACCAGCGCGTGCATGCGCAGCCGGGTCAGGGCGTCCAGCGACGCGAACGGCTCATCCAGCAGCAGCAGGCCCGGCGCCCGCACCAGGGCACGGGCCAGCGCCGCCCGCTGCGCCTCGCCGCCGGACAGCGTGGCGGGCCAGGCGTCCAGCCGGTGCTGCAGGCCGACCTCGGCCAGCGCCGCCTCGGCCCGCGCCCGCGCGTCTGGCCTGGGCAGGCCCAGCGCCACGTTGCGCAACACGGTCTTCCACGGCAGCAGCAAGGGTTGCTGGAAGGCGACCGCGACGGGATGCGGCAGGTCCACCACGGCGTCGTCCGGCGCTGGGTCCAGCCCGGCCAGCGTCCGTAGCAGGGTCGTCTTGCCCGACCCGCTGGCGCCCAGCAGCGCCACGAACTCGCCCGGCGCGATGTTCAGGTCTAGCCGGTCCAGCACCGGCAAGGGGCCGCCGAAGCGCCGGGTCAGGTTGCGAACCCGGGCGCCCCCGCGCAGCGGCTGCGAGGCATACGAAGTGTCCATCACCGTCAGCCCCGCACCAGTTGCGGGCGCCAGGCGAGCAGCCGGCGTTCCAGCAGGCGCACCAGGCTGTCCGCGCCCAGGCCGAGCAACGCATACAGCACAAGGCCCACCAGGATCACGTCGGTGCGCAGAAAGTCGCGGGCGTCGTTGATGAGGTAGCCGATGCCAGCCGTCGCGTTCACCTGCTCGGCGACCACCAGGGACAGCCAGGCCACGCCCAGGCTATAGCGCAGGCCCACCAACGCGGAGGGCAGGGCGCCAGGGAGGATCACATGCCGGATCAGGCCGCGGCGGTCCAGGCCGAACACCCGGCCCATCTCGGCCAGGCGCGGCTCCACGCCGCGTATGCCGGCGAACAGGTTGAGGTAGACCGGGAAGGTGGTGCCGAGCGCCACGAGTGCTATCTTCGGCGTCTCGCCGATGCCGAACCACAGGATGAACAGGGGCACCAGCGCCAGGAAGGGCAGGGTGCGGAGCATCTGCACCGGCGCGTCCACCACGTCTTCGCCCAGCCGGGACAGGCCGGAGGCCAGCGCGAGCAGGACGCCGGCCACGAGGCCGATGCCAAGCCCGGCCAGGACGCGGGCCAGCGACACCAGGATGTGCCAAGGCAACTGGCCGGATGCCAGCAGGTCCCAGGCCGTCAGCAGGATCGTGCTGGGTGCCGCCAGCGTGCGTGGGGACAGCAGGCCGGACATGGACGCCGCCTGCCACAGCAGCACGAGGGCAAGCGGGGATGCGAACCTGCGGAGCCGCGTCCAGCCGCGGCTTGTCGGCACCGCCGGCTGGTGCGGCTGCGGCACGGCATGCGCTGTCGCAGGCAAGGGTCGTACGGTGGTTGTGAGGGGCATCGGTTTGGAATGTCCAGGGATGACGACGGCAAGCATGGCCGTAGTGGATTGCCACGTTCAACAGCAACGTTCCGCAAATTTCCGCACTTCCCAAGCATGCGCGTTCGTTGGTGCAGTCTATCACAGCATCCTGTTCCTCTATTCGACCTTGCCATACGCCAGCGGCGGAGACCGGGGGCCGGGACGCCAATGCGCAGGATCGGCCTATTTTGCGAGCCCATGTTGTCTGGCCACGCGTCCGGAGCATGGAATGTTGCAGAGGCTGGCCGGCACGAACGTCCAAACTCCGCAGCTTGGGCCGTGGCAGGTCGCTGGCGCAGCCAGAGCCACCATTGGCAAGGTCAGCCTGTTGCAACCCTGGTGGGGCCGAGGCCTGCTGCCATTCTGTTGGGAACAGGCAGCATAAGAGGACCGGGCATGGACGAGGTGGACCGCAAGCTGCTGGCCCTGCTGCAGCAGGACTCGACGGTCGCGATGTCCGAGTTGGCCGAGCAGGTCGGCCTGTCCCCGACGCCGGTTTGGAAGCGCATCCAGAAGCTGGAGCAGGCCGGCGTCATCCTGCGCCGCGTGGCGCTGGTGGACCCCGAGCAGGTCGGCGTCGGCCTGATCGTCTTCGTTGCCATCGAGGCGCACGAGCACACGCCGGACTGGCTGGCCAGCTTCGCCGCTGCCATTGCGTCCATGCCGGAGGTAATGGACGCCTACCGCATGGCCGGCGAGGTGGACTACATGCTGAAGGTCGCCATGGCCGACATGGCGGCCTTCGACGGCTTCTACAAGCGGCTGATCGCCGCCGTGCCGCTCAAGAACGTCACGTCCCGCTTCGCCATGGAACGCCTGAAGGCCACCACGGCCTACCCGCTTCCGGCTGGCACGTTCCGGGACCGCCGGGCGGCCGAGCAAGAGGGCTGACAGCGCCCGCCCGGCAGAAACCGCCTGGCCGCAGCTTGCACCGGACACGGCCGCCGGAGGACGGGCATCCCTTTCCCACGCCGCCTGTAGCCGCTTCTTGCATAATGCTTCCATCGCTAATTCTATACTTGAGCTGGATCACGTTTTATCCGACCTGTCGTACATCGCGGCGGTCACTTGCCGCTGCCTGGGGGATCATCCCATGCGTCACGGCCTTCGGTCCGTCCCTGCTGTCCACCGCCCCGCCGCCAGGCCGTGTCCGCGCTGCGAACCTTGCGCGCGGTCCTGACAGGCCCGCCGCCGCCGCAGCCGAGCAACAAGGCCCCGCGTCGCGGGTGCCGGGGAGGTCACCATGCACCAGTCGCATGTCATCGAGGTGTCCGGCCGCTTCGCCGGGGCAGCCATGAGCCAGGGCGGCGCGTTCCGCTTCGTCGCCGTCCATCCACAGGCGGGAATGCTGGACCGCAGCCTGTGGCCTAGCCTGCCCGACGTGCAGCGGGCCGTCACGCACCTGATGCGGACGGGCCGCGTGCCGGAGTCACCGGCGGAGCAGGCGCCATGACCGCGCCGGACTGGGTGATCTTCCTGCCATCCCTTGTGGGCCTGATCGCCATGGCCGTCATTGCCTTTGAGCCGGATGACGGCACGGGGCCGGACCTGGATTACGACTTGTCGCTGTTCACCCTGATGCCATGGGTGTGACCGTGCGCACCCATGCAGCCAGCGCGCTGGCGTTCGCTGGGCTGCCCGACGTCAGCATTGTCAGCACCGTGACAGCCCTGGAGCGCCTCATGCCCGAATGGGAGGCGCTCTGGTCGCGGGCGGAGGCGCCGCTGCCCTTCACCCATCCTGGTTGGATGCTGGCCTGGTGGCGGACCCTGGGCGGCGGGGCGCTCCGGGTGTTCACGGTCCGGGCAGACGGGCGGCTGGTGGGGGTGCTGCCCATGTTCATCTATCCCGATGGCGGCGTGTCGCGCCTGCTGCCGCTCGGCATCAGCGTATCGGACGCCTTCGACTTGCTGGCGGAGCCGGCCTGGTCCCGCCAGGCCGCCGCGGCGCTGGCCCACGCGGTCCGGACAGATGCCGATGGCTGGGACCGGTGCGAGCTGCACGAAGTGCCGCCCGGCAGCGTTCTGGGCGCCGAAGCGTCGAGTATCGCCCGGCAAAGCGTGTCACCCACGATCGACCTCGCGCAGTTTGCCGCGCTGCCGGCACGCTCAGGTCCCCGGCGGCGCTTGGCGCGGGCACGCCGTGCGGCGTCAGGGGCCGGCTTGCTGCTGGACCAGCCAGGCCTGCACGCAATGGAGGACCTGTTCGCGCTGCACACCCTGCAGTGGCAGGCGCGGGGCGAAGCGGGCGTGCTGGGCGCGTCGCCCGTGCAGGCCTTCCACCGGCAGGCCGCCCGTGCGCTGGCCCGGACGGACACGCTGCGGCTGCATCGCCTTTGCGACGGTGCGCGCACGGTGGCCATGTTCTACGGATTCCAGGTCCGGGACCGCGCCTATGCCTACCTGAGCGGCATCCATCCGGAGTATGCCCAACTCGGCCTTGGCACGGTGCTGATCGGCGCCGCGGTGGACACCGCCGTTGCCGATGGTGCGCGGGAGCTGGACTTCCTGCGCGGGGCTGAACCTTACAAGTACGCCTGGGGTGCCATCGACCGCGTGCTGCTGCGTCTGGATCTGCCTGCCGGCGCCGCGGGGCGGCCTGCGCCTGCTGCCGGGCGGATTGGACGGCGCCCATTCGACCCATCACAGCACGAGGCCGGCATGACCCCGCACGCCACTAGCCTGGGCCAGGTCTGCCCAATGTTCCGCCAGCGGGCGGTAGCCCCATGAGCGCCCTTGCGCCCTGGACGGTGTTGGACAGCACCGCCGCATTCACCGACCCCTGGCTGCGCGTCCGCAGCGACCATGTCCGTACGTCCGATGGCGACGTGTTCGGGCCGTATCACGTGATCGAAGCCCCCGACTGGGTCGCGGTCGTCCCGCTGACCGCGGACGGGCAGCGGCTGCTGATGGTGCGGGAGTACCGGCATGGGGTCGGCGCCGTGCTGACCGGGCTGCCAGGCGGCCTGGTGGACCCGGGCGACGGCAACGACCGTGCAGCGGCCGCCGTGGCTGCGGCCCGCCGGGAGCTGCAGGAGGAGACGGGGTATTCGGGCGGCAGGATCGAGCGCCTGGTTGCCGTCTATCCCAACCCTTCGAACCAGACCAACACCGCCCACTGCTTCCTCGCCACGGGACTGGTCCGCCATGCCCTGCCGCAGCCGGGCGGTCCCGGCGAGGCGCAGGAGGTTACAGAGACGGACCTGGTCGGCGTGCTGGACGACCTGCGGGTGGGCGCCACCGTGATGCACGCCGTCCACGTCGCGGCACTGTGGTCCGCGGCGGCGCGCATCGCCGCCGACCTGTCCGGCCGGTTCGGGACCCTGCCGGCCCGGCTGTGCCGGTTCCTGGCAGGCGAGGCCCCGCGATGTCCCGGCACGTTCCCGCCCGCCCTGACTGACGCCGAACTTGCGGAACTGGCCATCGGCGGCTGAGCCGAGCGCAACGAGGAGCAGACCAACATGCGCGCACCCATTGTCTCCAGGCGGGGCATTTCCAGGCGGGTTCTGATGACGGTCGCCGCAGCCGCGGCTGTGAGCGGCGCTGCGGGGGCAACCGGAAGCCAGGCGGTGCTGCGCGTGGGCAACCAGAAAGGCGGCCTGCGGTCGCTGCTGGAAAGCTCGGGCGTGTTGGCAGACCTGCCCTATGCGCTGGAATGGGCGGAGTTCCCGGCAGCCGCGCCCTTGCTGGAGGCGCTGAATTCCGGGGCATTGGACGTGGGCTACCAGGGCGACCTCGCCTTCCTGACGTCGTTCGCCGCGGGGGCGCCGGTGCGGGCCATCGCGGCGGCCCGGCCGTCCCCGGCGGCGCAGGCCATCGTCGTGAAGCAGGACTCGCCGATACGCACCGTGGCCGACCTGCGCGGACGCAAGGTGGCCGGCAACCGGGGCGGCTGGGGGCAGTACCTGATCCGCGCGGCGCTGAAGCAGGCCGGCATCCCGGCCAGTGAGATGGGCCTTGTCCTGATGCCACCGGTGGACGCCGCGCTTGCGTTCCGGTCCGGGGCGGTGGACGCCTGGGCGGTGTGGGACCCCTATGTGTCGCTGGAGGTGCTGCAGTTCGGCGCCCGCGTCCTGGTGGACGGCCGCGGCCTGACGCCCGCCATCATGCTGGTGGCGGCGCACGAGGGTGCGATCGCGGCCAAGCACGCCGTGCTGGACGACTTCCTCGGCCGGTTCCGCGCGGCCTGGGCCTGGGCGGACGGCCACATCCCGGAGTACGCCCGCTACAACGCCGCGCTGACCGGCCTGCCCGAGCCGGTGCTGCGCCGCACCTATGAGACCGAGCGGTCGCGCCCGGCCGCGCTCACGCCCGACCTGATCAGGGAACTGCAAGCAGCGGCGGGGAACGCCCTGGAGTTCGGGCTGCTGCGCCAGGCCTTGGACGTGCGCCGGGCCTTCGACACCAGCTTCAGCGGCCCTGGAGCGGCGTGACCCGATGCTGCCGGACCGTGCCGACCTGTCCGTGCCAGCGCCGCGCCCCCGGGCCGTGCTGAAGGCGGTCGCGGTGGCGGCCGCCGCGCTGGGGGCTGTTGCCGCCACATACCGGATCGCGCCGCACGCCCCGGCGGACCCGCCCTTTGCCGACACGCGGGGGACCGGTGCGGCCGGGCTGCTGGCCGAGCCTGCGGTTTTTCAGGCACGGCGCTAACGGCAACGTGCTGCCCGCGGCCTTGCCCTTCCTGCTGCCGCCAGCCTACGCCTGCGGCTTCGTGCCGCCATTCCAGAGGTGCCCATGACCAAGCAGCTTCACCTCGGCGCCTTCATGCGCCCGGTCGGCATCCACACGGCCTGGTGGCGCGTGCCCGGCGCCTGGCCGGACGCCAACTTCAACCTGGCCCACCTGGTCACCATGATACAGACGCTGGAGCGCGGCTGCTTCGACGCCTTCTTCATGGCCGACCACCTGGCCGTGCTGAACATGCCTACGGCCGCCCTGCGCCGCAGCGCGACGGCCACCTCGTTTGAGCCGCTGACCCTGCTGTCCGCGCTGGCGATGGTGACGGCGCGGATCGGGCTGGTCGCCACCGCCAGCACCACCTTCGACGAGCCATATCACATCGCCCGGCGCTTCGCGTCCTTGGACCACATCAGCGCGGGCCGGGCCGGGTGGAACGTGGTCACGACCAGCAACCCGGACGCCGCGCTCAACTTTGGACGCGACGAGCACGTGGAGCACGACGAGCGCTACCGCCGGGCACGGGAGTTCCATGCCGTCGTGACGGGCTTGTGGGACAGTTGGGCGGACGACGCCTGGGTGTGGGACCAGGCGAGCGGCATCTTCTTCGACCCGGACAAGCTGCATGTCCTGGGCCACAAGGGCGAGCACCTGTCGGTGCGCGGGCCGCTGAACATCGCGCGCCCCGTCCAGGGCTGGCCGGTGATCGTCCAGGCCGGTGCCAGCGACGCTGGGCGGCAGTTGGCGGCGGAGACGGCAGAGGTCGTATTCGCCAGCAGCCGCACGCTGGAGGATGGCCGCGCCTTCCGTGCGGACCTGTCGGCGCGGATGCGCGCCCACGGCCGCGACCCCGCGGGCCTCAAGGTCCTGCCCGGCGCGCTTGTCGTCGTGGGCCGCACGGCGGCGGAGGCGCGTGAGCGAAAGGCGCAGCTCGACAGCCTCGTGCATCCCGACAGCGGCATCCCGAACCTATCCATACGGCTGGGGGTGGACGCCTCCGGCTTCGACCTCGATGCACCGCTGCCGGAGCTGCCGGTGACGAACCAGGGGCAGAGCGGCCAGGCTACGCTGGTGGCCCTGGCCCGGCGGGACAACCTGACCGTGCGGCAGCTGGCGCAACTGGCCGGCGGCTACGCCGGGTTGCAGATGGTGGGCACGGCCGCAGAGATCGCCGACACCATGCAGGCCTGGCTGGAGGCGGACGCGGCGGACGGCTTCAACGTCATGTTCCCGACGGTGCCACAAGGTCTGGACGATTTCGTGGACCTAGTGGTGCCCGAGCTGCAGCGGCGCGGCATCTTCCGCCGGGCCTACGAGGGCACGACCTTGCGCGACCACCTGGGGCTGGCACGGCCGGCCAACCGGTTCTTCACGCAACGGGACGGCCGCCGGGCCGCTGAGTAGGCCGCGCCGGGTCAGGCAGCGCGGGCGAGCACGTCCGGGAACATCACCTCCCGCCAGGTGTCGGGCTTCTGCTTCAGCACGCCAACCCGGTGCTGGAAGGCGATGAACGGGTCCAGCCCTTCCGGCTGCGCCTGGAACCGGGTTTGCGGGTCGCGCAGCAAGGCCTCGATCATTCCCACCGGGGCCGACGAGCGTTCGGCGGCGACATAAAGCTCAGCCACCTGGCGCGGCTCCGTGCGGATGAAGGCGTTGGCGCGGTCCAGCGCGGCCAGGAACGCCGTCACCGTGCGCGGGTTGGCCTCGTGGAACCGCGTCGCCGCATAGGCCAGCAGCGCGCTGTGCGGCCCGGCGACCTCGAAGCTGTCCAGGACGCTCCGCAGGCCGGGCAGCAGCAGCTCCTGGTCCTGGAAGGGCGGGTTGCCGAAATGTGCCGTCACCTCCGACCGGCCACCGGTCAAGGCGATCAGCGCATCCGGGTGCGACAGGCCGACCGTGAGCGGGTCCAGGCGCCCGTGCTGCCCCGGCCCCCATTCGCGCTCCGCCGCCATCTGCAGGATGACGGACTGAAAGCTGACCTTCACCGCGGGCAGGGCAATCCGGTCACGGTCCGTGAAGTCGCGGATGCCACGCACGGCCGGGTTGCTGGTGACCAGCTTGTAGGGCATCCCGCTGATGGCGGCCAAGGCGCGGACGCGCAGGTTGCCGCGGCTGCGGTCCCACAAGGTCAATACCGGCGGAGTGCCGGCCGAGGCGATGTCCAGGCTGTTGGACAGCAGTGCGTCGTTCATCGCCGGGCCGCCGTTGAACTGCGCCCAGGTCACCACGGGTTCCGGCAGGCCGGCGCGCACCGCCTCCTGTTCCAGCAGGCGCCCTTGCCGCATCACGGTGAGCGGCAGGTAGGCGATGCCGAACTGGGCGGCGATACGCACCTCGCGCACCTCCTCGGCCCGGGCCACATGCGGCGCCGCAAGGGTGGCGGCCATAGCGAGGGCAGCACGGCGCCCGATCAGGGGTGTGCGGGTCATGTCAGGCCTCGATGATGCGGGTTGAGGGGGTCAAGGGACGGGATGAGGAGCAGCATGCCGGCGCCGCAGCGCCGGGTGCGGCCAGGGGGCGCCCCGCGCGTTCCCCCACCAGCCGTCCGCGGTTCAACACAACGGCGCGGTCGGC
>CAXUHB010000063.1:0-14098 GCA_964250755.1 uncultured Acetobacteraceae bacterium
ACCCGCAGCAGGCCTCTTGCACCCAAGGGGCCGTCCACACATGCAAGCCGCTACATCTAGGTGCGGCCGGACCAAGGTGAACCAGGAGATGACGGCCGCGAGGCCGGCCGCCATGCGGAGCGCCACCGGGACGCACCGCCGGCCATAGCGCCGGAAGCCGAGTCGGGAAAGGCACAGGCGGCGACGCCAGGCTGGCATCGGTCTCGCTGGTGCCAGCCGCGCCGGGCCGGGGGCGGGCGGGGATGGCGATGCGCTCGATCACGGCCGCGCCGGGCAGGATGGCGGCGGGGTCAGCGACCACAACTTCGCCCTGATGCACCTGCTTGAGGGCATAGCGTCGAGTATCACGCAGACAACACTAGGCCAGAACCAAAGTGAACGTCGTTGATCTTTCTCGTCCGTCCCGCAACCGCCCTCTCTGGACGGCTCCGGCGCCACCCGTTCAAGGGCTATTTTCCCGTCCACAGAATACGTCCCACAACCGCCAGCCGTCCCACAACCGCCTACCACGTTTTGGGGACGCTGGTGTTCCTGGCCCGTTCACGCCCCGCGTTGTCTGCATGACACTCGACGCTATGCCCTCTCCATCAATGTGCGCCAGAAGCCGCCCCTAATTGCGCGTTGGGACGTTCATCATTGTGCGCCGTTACATCTAGGGTCAGACGTCGTAGTTAGTCCGGATGGCCTCGATGCAGGTGGTGCAGCTCAGCATCGCCAAGTGCTCTTCGACACGGCGGGCGAGTTCCCTATTGTTGCGCAGCTGTGCCTGCACGATCTTGAAGTAGTAGGGAATCTCCGCCTTGAGATCCCGGTGGATGCGGTCGAGCGCCGCCGCGATATAGGGGTCGGGATGCGCGAATGAACTCGTTGGGCAGTTGATGACGGAGGGGTTAAATTTCCGGGCGCTTTCCAAGTTGCTGCTGATGTCCTTCCTGGCCATGCTGTCCATCATGCCGTCCAAGTGCATTTTGGTGAGGTCGAACCGCTTCTCCTGCTTGTGGAAGCCGTTTTCGTCGGTTCCCTCTATTCTGAGTGTTTCCAATTTGATGATACCCTTGATCATCGTTTGAGCGTCGTGGAAGGCGCGCCACTGAAGAATTTCATCGACCTTTTCGTTCTTCTGAGCCTGGTCCATGTGGTCGTTCATGAACTGGAAGAAGGAGGTCTTCCCGGACTTGACCGGAGGCGCCTCAAAGGGCTGTGGTCCCTCGGCGAGCGCGGCTCGAACCCGGCGGATGGCCTCAGCCGGGGTGTTGAAGACGAGCTTTGCCGGCAGGTGCAGCGTGGTAAAGCGCTTGCCACGCAGGAAGCTGTCGCGCAGGCTGTCCTTCTTGAGGGCTTCCAGGCTGGAATGGTGGGCGGCGCCGTCGATCTCGACGACAAGCCAGTCGTTGATCAGGAAGTCGACCCTGTAGAGGCGCCATACGCCGTTTTTCTCGTACCGCTTGACCTCGACCTGGAGGTTCATGCGGATGCCCGAGCCCAGGAGCAGTCCGCTGGAGGGTTCGAGAGTATAGGCGGGGATCATCGCCCGCAGGAAAGCCTCCTCCGCCGGCGACTCACAGGCGGCGAGGTAGATCGCGAGCCAGTTCGGTGTGCTCGGGGTTGTGGACTCGCGCGCGTAGAAGCGCGCGTCCGGCCGGTGCTCGGGCCCCTTCTGCTCGGGCTGCTGCTCGTCGCGGGAAATGAGCGACAAGCTCCCAAGGATCAACAAGGCAAGCACGACAACGATGATTATCATGGGCGTGGTCCTATTATCCGCACGTTGGGGATTGGACCCGCGACATGCTGCATGCGCCGAGATGCTCTCGTCTCGCCGTGACATGATAGCCGTTCGCGTGCCATTGCGCAGGGGTGGCAGCCGGCCAGAGTTGAAGCGGATGCCCACATGGGGGACCATGAGGAAGTGTGTGGTGTTCATGCTGCGTTCGCCTGACCGGCGTTGGCTGGGTTGTCGTTGGCCAGCCCTGGATGCCAGCGTTCGAACAAGGGCCGGATGGTGCCGTCGAGGGTACGGGTGCGGGTCTGCAGCAGCAGGTGGGCGCCACGCCGGGTCCACTGCATCTGCTGGCGCTTGGCAAAGCGCTTGCTGACCACGGCGTTGACCGTGCTCTCGGCCATGGCGGACGAGATGCGCTCGCCGGCACGGAACCGCTCGCCATAGTTGATCAGGCTGCCGACGTTGGACCGGATGTAGACCGAGAACTCCTGCGCCGACCGGGCGAACTTGCCCAGGTGCGGGTAGTCCAGTTCCAACTCTTTCACGTCGTCACGCAGGTCGTCGGCGTGTTGCCGGGCACGGTGGCCGTTGCCGTGCCAGAGCAGCCACTTGGTCCGTTCCAGCTCGCGCAGCAGGCGCGCACCCTCGTCAGCGTCGTGGTGGGCGACCCCGCGGGCATACTGCTCCAGCACCGTCAGGCGCATGGCGATGTAGAACCAGTCCAGGACATGCTCGGCTTCCGGGGTGACCAGCTCGGTCAAAGCGCGCACCTCCTCTCCGCCGTCGGTCAGGAACGTGACGTCCTGGTTGGCTTGCAAACCTTGCTGCCGCATGACCTCGAACAGTCGCCGTTTCGGCTTCTGGTCGTAGCCGTGAACCAGGCCGATGTAGCGCGGCACGCGGTCCTCCGGCATGGACCGTCCGACGATCAACTCGAAGTTGGCCTTTCTGTCGTCCCAGTCCCGGACGTAGCCGCCATCCAGGCCGACGACGATGCGCCCTTCCCGGATCGGCAGCCTGGCCCACTCCGCCGGGCAGCCGTCGATGAAGCTGGATTGCTCCTTCCCGAGTTCACTCTCGGCGCGCTCGGCCACCCGCAGGACGTGCTGGCGCAGCGTGGTGGCGTTCGCGCCCGAGGCGACCGGCAGCACGTCGGCGAGCAAGCCGGCCGCGGCGGCATAGGGCACCAGCGATGCCCAGCGCGCCTCCAGGTATAGCCGCTCCGGCGCGACATGGCCGGGGATGAGGTCGCGCAACGGCGACAAGGTGGCTGGCCCCTGGCCCTCCCGGCAGGCGCAGCGGTGCAGCCGCGGGCTGGCGAGCTGGACGTCGCCATACAGGGTGCGGAACAGGACGGGGTAGCTGCCGTTGCTCCGTCGAGGAACGCCGCATTCGATGCAGCAGCGGTGGCGCCCGGCCCACTCTCCAGCCTGGCCCCGCACCACCCGGTGCTGGACGGCGGCGAGCAGCGCCTTGCCCTGCGCGAGCGAGAGGCCGACGTCCTCGGCCCGTTTCGTCACCTTCTCAAAGGCAGCGACCTCTTCGGCACTGCCGGCGGTGCCGTCGTCGGCGGTGATCTGGAGCAGGATGCTGACGCGCATGGACGGCCTCCGATGCCAGGAGTGCAGGCGAGCTTTCCACAACAGCCGGAGTGGAAAGCCCAGGCGGGTCCGGCAACCTGCCCGCCGCCCGACCATGGCGCATCTGGCATCCCAAACGCCACCAGTTTGCATTCCGAACCATGTAGGGCAAACTGCGCCATGAGCGCCATCTCGCGTGCTGCCTCCGCCATCGCCGCCGTGCTCGTGCGCGAGGGGGTGGACTACGCCCAGAGCAAGGCGGTGTTCAAAGTTGCCAGGGCACGGGCCGGCCTGCGCGCCGCGCCCGAGCGCCGCGGCGGCGTGGACCGGCTGACGGTCGAGGAGGAACTGCGCTTCCTCGACCAAGCCTACGCCCAGGACGGCAGGACCGGGCTGATGCTTCAAACCTTGCTGGAGACCGGCGCCCGCGCGTCCGAACTGGTGCAGCTCAGGGTCGAGGACGTGAGCCTCGCCGAGCGCGTGGTCACGATCCAGCGCGGCAAGGGCGGCAAACGACGCGAGGTGCCGATCCGTCGCGACCTGGCCCAGTTGCTCCGCCTGCACATCGGCGCACGCCGGGCCGGGCCGCTATTCGCCAGCCGACAGCAGGGGACAGGGCCGGCGCCATACACCCTGACCCGGCAGCGGGTGGGCCAGGTCGTCCGCGGGGTGGCCCAAGCGGCCGGGATCACGAAACGTGTTTACCCCCACCTGCTGCGGCACACCGTGGCGACGCGCCTGCTCGCGCTGGGCATGGACATCACCGACCTGCAGCGCTTCCTCGGCCACGAGAGCATCAGCACCACCCGGCTCTACGCCGAGACGACGGCCGCCACCCTCCAGCGCCGGTTCGACCAGCTGACCGACCCTGCCGCCCACACGCTGGTGGCCAGCATCCGCCAGCAGCGCGGAGACGATGCCGCGCTGCTCGCCGCCGACCTCCTCGCCCGGCGCCGGGCCGAGCGGGTCACCACTGCTGGTGCATGAGCACCAGGTGCTCACCCTTGCGGAGCCGGGCGTTGACGGTGCGCCGCACGAACGGGAGGCCGCGGGCGTGCTCGCGGGCCTTGCTCCGCTCAACCGCGTCCTCCAGCCGCCAACGTGTCTCCCGGTCCCTCAGCAACTCAGGCCGGTTTTCCAGCACCACCTCGCGCAGGATGTCGGCCATGGTGTGCAGGTCCTCCAGGGTGTCCCACGACGAGGCCTCGTCCAGGCCGGCCAGGTAGCCCCGCGGGCCGCCGCAGTCTTCGGGCGGGCAGGCGCCGTCGCCAGCGACGCAAGTCGGATACGCCTTGCTCGTCGCCGCATCCAGGCGGTTCTCCTCGATCCTGACCTCGTGCCACCACGGGATGTTCAGGTCGTACTCGTACGTGAACCGGGCACCGCGGCGCAGCTTCAGCGCCGCCAAGGTCACGTCGGGCGGGGAGGCCGACACCTCCCAGGAGCCGTAATGGCGGGAGCGGAGACAGAACTGGTAGGCCCTGAACCAACACCTCTGTCACCAGGGGCCACTTCGGGTCACGTGAGTGCTACCGCAGGGGTCGCGCGCGCTTAGGCCAGCGGCGCCGGCGTTCCGCAGACGCTCGGTTGCGGCACGAGACCCTGGACCGTTCGCGTTCAAGGGCTTACACGTTCCGCAAGGGTGTGCCGCAAAGAAGGGGCGTCTGGTGCCGTCTGTGTGGGGCTATGCGCGGGTCAGCCGCGAGGACCAGAACCTTGCGCTCCAGCTCGACGCATTGGAGGCGGCGGGCGTCATCCAAGCGAATGTGGTGGAGGAGAAGGAGTCCGGCGCCCGGCAGCGACCAGGCTTCAACGCCCTGCTCAAGCGCCTTCAGCCCGGGGACAGCCTGGTCGCCTGGAAAGTGGACCGGCTCGGGCGCGACGCCTTGGCCGCCCTCACAATCGCCCGCGACCTGGACGCACGAGGCGTGCGCATCGTCATCACCACCCTCGGCGTGGACAGCTCGACGCCCGCCGGGCGCATGGTGTTCGGCGTGCTGGCCCAGCTCGCCGAGTTCGAGCGCGCCACCCTGATCGAGCGCACCAACGCCGGGCTGGCCGCGGCGCGCAAGCGCGGCACCCACCTGGGCCGGCGGTTCCGCCTCACGCCCCACCAGCAGAAGGAGGCCCGGCGGATACGGGCAGACGAGGGCAAGACATACGCCCAGCTCGCGGCACTGTTCCGCGTGTCGCGGTCGGTGGTGTGGCGCGCGGTCAACGGCGCCGCCCGCGGTGGGGCGTAGCCGCATGGCCCTCAAAGAGCGGCCCGGCGCACCTTGGCCTGCTTGCGCCGCTGCTGACCTGAGGGCGGCGACACCGGCATGAGCGCCACGGTGCTGGACGGCGCCTGGGACCTGTCTCCGGCGGACCGACTCATCGTCGAAGCCAAGCGCTGGGGCAGCCGCCTGCGGTTCGCCGTCATGCTGCTGTTCTATCGCGCCCGCGGTCGCTTCCCGCGCGGCGCGGCCGAGGTGGACAAGGATGCTGTCGCGGACCTGGCGCACAGGCTCGGCATGCCGGCGCCTGGCAGTCGGGCGGCGCTGCTGCCCACCTCCGACGACCGCACGCTCAAGCGGCAGCGGGCCGAGATACGCGCCCTGCTCGGTTTCCGCGAGGCGACGATCGCCGACGCCGAGGATCTCGGCATCTGGCTGCGCGACGCCGCGGCTCCCCGCACCCGCGACATCGATGAGCTTGCCACCGAGGCCGAAGCGAGGTGCCGCGCGCTCCGGGTCGAGCCGCCCAGCCCCGACCGTGTTGCCCGCATCGTGCGCACGGCGGTGCGCGCCCATGACGAGCGGCGCTATGCCGCGGTCCACGCCCGGCTGTTGGCGGAGACGCGCGCTCGGCTCGACGTCCTGCTGCAGGCCGGCAGCCCAGAAGCGGCCGACGCCGCCGGAAGCGAGACCGATCCAGAGACACAGGCCGCGCCGCTGGTCCACCTTCGCGGCGGCCCCGGCCGGGCAAGCGTTGCCAGCCTGCGCGACGAACTGGCCCGGCTTGACCTGGTGCGCCGGCTGGAACTGCCCGACGGCTTGTTCGCCGATTGGAGCCCGGCCGAGCTGGAAGCCTGCCGCCAGCGCGTGGCCGTCGAGGCGCCCTACGAGCTGCGCCGGCATCCTGAAACGACCCGCCACGCCTGGCTCGCGGCGTATGCCCACCTGCGCGGACGCGCGGTCACCGACACGCTCGTCGATCTGCTGATCGAGGTGGTCCACCATATCGGCGCCCGTGCCGAGAGCCGGGTGGAGAAGGAGTTGCTGGAGGACCTCAAGCGCGTCACTGGCAAGCAGGCCATCCTCTACCGGATCGCCGACGTGGCCGTTGAGCGTCCGGATGGCACCGTGCGCGAGGTGCTCTACCCCGCCGTGGGCGAGCAAACGTTCAAGGACCTGGTGCGCGAGGCCAAGGCGACTGGCCCGACATATCGGACCACCCTGCGCGCCACCATCCGCAGCTCCTACCGCGGCCACTACCGCCGCGCCGTGCTGGACCTGCTGGCCGCGCTCGACTTCCGCTCCAACAACGAAGCGCACCGTCCGGTGATCCAGGCACTGAACCTGGTTCGCCGCTATGCCAAGACCAAGCTTCAAGCCTATCCCGTGGACGAAGACGTGCCGATGGAGGGCGTGGTGCGCCCGCTCTGGCGCGACGCCGTGGTGGACCGCGACCCGCGCGGGCGGGAGCGGGTGAACCGCATCACCTACGAAATCTGCGCCCTGGAGGCGCTCCGCGACCAACTCCGCTGCAAGGAGGTGTGGGTGGCGGGAGCGGACCGCTACAGGAACCCCGATGACGACGTGCCCGCCGACTTCGCGGCCCGGCGCGACGAGCATTATGCCGCCCTCGACCTGCCGCGCGACGCAGGCGCGTTCATCGCCCGCCTGCAAGACGAAATGCGCACCGCCCTATCCTGCTTCGACGTTGGCCTGCCGCGCAACGCGGATGTCCGCATCACCGCCAAGGGCGGCGGCTGGATCCGCCTCACGCCGCTGCAGCCCAAGCCTCCGCCGGCCAACGTCGAACCAAGGGGTTCGCCGGACATCGAGGCGCTCAAGGCCGCGGTCGCCGCCGAATGGCCGATGACGGGCTTGTTGGACATGGTCAAGGAAGCCGACCTGCGGCTCGGCTTCACCGACCGGCTCCGCAGCCCCACGGCCTATGAGGCGCTCGACCGCTCGGTGCTGCGCCCGCGCCTGCTGCTGTGCCTGAACGGCCTCGGCACCAACGCCGGCCTCAAGCGCATGGCCTCCGTCCAGCACGGGACCAGCTACCGAGACCTGCTCTACGTCCGACGCCGCTACATCACGGCCGAGCAGCTGCGCGAAGGCATCGCGGAGGTGACGAACGCCACCCTGCGCGTCCGCGACCCCCTGGTCTGGGGCGAGGGCACCAACGCTTGCGCGTCCGACAGCAAGCACTTCGGCGCCTGGGACCAGAACCTGACCACACAGTGGCACGTGCGCTACGGCGGGCGCGGGGTGATGATCTACTGGCACATCGAACGCAAGTCGTTGGGCATCCACTCGCAGCTGAAGTCGCCCTCCTCGTCGGAGGTGGCCAGCATGATCCAGGGCGTGCTGCGCCATTGCACGGAACTGGAGGTGGACCGGCAATACGTGGACAGCCACGGGCAGAGCATCGTTGCCTTTGCGTTCACGAAGCTCCTGGGCTTCCAGCTCTTGCCGCGGCTCAAGCGCATCGGCAAGCAGCGCCTGTACCGGCCCGATGCCGGCCAGCCCGACACCTATCCCAACCTGCAACCCGTCCTCACCCGCCCGATCGACTGGGAGCTGATCCGCCAGCAGTATGACGAGATGGTCAAGTACTCCACCGCCCTCCGGCTGGGCACGGCGGAGGCGGAGGCCATCCTGCGCCGCTTCACCCGCGAGAACACCCAGCACCCGACGTACAAGGCGCTGATGGAGCTTGGGAAAGCGGTCAGAACGGTGTTCTTCGCCCGCTACCTGCACGACCGCTCGCTCAGGGCCGAGATCAACGACGGGCTGAACGTGGTGGAGCAGTGGAACTCGGCCAACGACTTCATCTTCTTTGCCCGCCGTGGCGAGGTGTCGAGCAACCGGCGCGAAGACCAAGAGGTGAGCATGCTCAGCCTCCACTTGCTCCAGAACTGCATGGTTTACGTCAACACGCTCATGATCCAGGAGGTGCTCGCCCGGCCGGAGTGGAAGGGCCGGCTGACGGCGCGCGACCTGCACGCGCTCACCCCGCTGTTCTGGACGCACGTGAACCCCTACGGACGCTTTGACCTCGACATGCGCACCCGCATCACAGCCCTCGCCTGACCCGAAATGGCCCCTGGTGGCAAAAGTGTTGGTTCAAGGCCCTCGAGTGTACCCAACCTGGATCGTCTAGGTCCATCGCAGTGGAGCTCATGGCACTGGTATCCAAGTCGCTTCCCGCGCTGCTAGAGCCACGGTCCGTGTAGAGAACCATCACATTCCCACCCTTGGCCCCTGCCCTTGCCGCGGTCCCAGTCACTCCCGCTCGGCCTCGCGCGCACTCCTGCACTGTGGCAACCGCCCGCTGGGCCCCGTCGGACGCCGCCAGCACCCGCCCGATGCCACCCAGGCCCTCTTCGCTGCCTCGGCCCGCCCTGGACGGCCTGGGCACCCCTGGCGCCCCGCACCAGTCCGCGCACCCCGTCCCGCCCAAGCGCCGGCCCGCCGCGTCCACCAGGGCCCGCAGCGCCGCCGCCACCGCCGGCTTGCCCGCCGCCTTCCGCGCCTACGCCTCTGCTGTGGTGTTGGGCGCTGTCTGGGGCGCCTCCGGCTCTGGTGCCGGTGCCGCCTGCCGCATCACGATGGCGCTTTCCGGCCGCAGCGGGTCCAAGCCCCGCCGCTTGGGATATGCCACCACCTGGTCACAGTCCCGCGCCGACCCTCCGCCTGGCCCTCCATGGTTCAAGGTCACATCATTGGCGCGCCCCTGTACTTGGCTACCCAGCTACGGGTAAGGGCAACGCCGTTCCCGCAGACCTGCGCGCACGCTGGCCGCGGCGCGGGCTGCGCGCCTTCCGGGCCGACCATGACGCCGCCGATACAGGCACTAGGTAAGAGGAGCGAACAACGGCAAGGACAGCGTAGCCTTGCCACATCCTGGAAATCCGACACTGTGACAGGAAGAGGAACGCAGCGGACACGCAGCCTCCGGAGTACCATGGCGGACCGGGCGCGGCGCGGTCCTGGCTTCGTCGCAGCGCTTGTCGAGGGAGCCATATAGACCCTCGCCGAGGGCGACGCGGAGCCGATGGGAGATGACGTGATGGGCGGCAAGAACAAACCCTGTCAGAGCACCGGCCTTGCCCAGCGCGGACGCTTCATCGAAGCCGCTCACCAGTGAGGCGCGGCCGAGGACGAAACCGCCTTCAAGGCCAAGCTGGCGCGGATCGCGCGGCAGACACCGAAGGCGTGCATACTGAACCGCCCGATGAGATACCCTGAGTTTCATCCTGGATGGCAGTCCCGCTTGCGGATCGTCCTGAACACCATCTGGGACCCGATCGGGCTGGCTAACCACTGTCCGGCAGATGAGTACGACCACTACAACCACGACATCACCGATGCCTTGGATGCGGGTGCTCCCGTCACCGATGCTGACCTCATACGGTATCTGCTCTGGGCCGAAACCGAGTATATTGGACTATCACACAACACACGATTATCAGACGACGAGAGGCGTGCCCGCACGGTTCGTGCGATCCGCGACCTAGGACCTCCTGCCTAGCCTACATTGATGTGTTCGCAAGACGCACAATCGCCAAGTTCTTGCCATTGCTACCCTGGGCCGGAGCCACTGCCGAATCGGACGCGAGGCAGGGCTGAGCGAGAACGCCGTCGCCGGGATCGTGAAGCGGAGCCGAGTTGTATGAACACTCGCGAGTTCGAGTTCAGGCGATGGGAGGATTGGTTGGAGGCGCGGGCGCAAACGTTGCGACAGGCTGGATGGGTAGCTGAACTGCGTCGTGGTGGCCCACCAACCCCGAAGCCAGGCTGCAGCTTCCGCGTGGGAACGGATCGCGCCCTTGGCCAGCTCGATGTGTGGGCGACAGGGGAGGCAGACTTCGATGTGATGGATGCACAAACAAAGGGCTTCGTACACAACGTCTGGGGAATGATCCTTGACGACATCAGCTTCGAGGCCGCCTTTGACGACTTCCTGAACCGGGTAGCCCAGCACCCGACACCCGGATGCGATGTACCGGCGTCACTGAGGTCTGCCTGGTTCAGTGCGAGAAGTGCCTTGTAGCCGCTCAGGGTATCTGTTTCACCCCGGATGTGCCTGACCTACCCGCCTACCGTGCTAGACCACCCATCCCATGGTGTGACCCAGTGATAATTCGTCCGTTGCACATAGACTTTTGCAAGCAGGATGGAAGAGGCCCTGAGCTGCTGCAAGTCCACTATGACGGACGCGGAGTGAGACCGGTCGCGATTGACTACGCCGACCAAGATGGTGGTGGGATGCGGCACATCCTGCTTCGGAAGGCACAGGTCTTCAAGTTCACTCCTGAAGAAGTGGATGGTGACATGCTGATACGTTGGTCAGAAACGAAGGGAGCCGCAATCGTCTGCCTCGGCCGGTCTTCGTGGCTGAGGTCGTTCAAACCGTTTCATCTCGACCGCTGCGAGCACTTCCGCATCATGTTCTACGACGAGTTCCTAGACGTGGTTTGCGAAGGCGTCGACGTGCAGCTAGGCCCCTACCAAGAACCTGCCTGACAGGTGACACCAAGGCCACCTGCGCCACGTTGGCCGTGCTGCGCCGCCACATGACGCGCCGGACAGCGTGAGCGGGACACCATGACAGACAACTGCGAGCCGATCTTCTTCCGGTTCCGGGCGACGACGGGCTGGGCAGGTTCCCAGCCCGTCGTCGGCCTTGCGCCCTTTACCGCCGTTGCGGCGCTCCTGTCCCGCGACGAGATCACCGCAGCCTTCGGTGGCCTGGCAAAATACGAAGACGCCCAAGGCTGCACCTACCTGGGCGTCTGGGGCGCGCGCAGGGTCGGGCGCTTTCTGGCACTGCTCAGAACCCGTGGCCTCGCGCCCCGGGTGTCGGACGTGCCGCCCAAGGGCTTGCGCCAGCAGTGGCGGGCGAGCGGCGGCGTTTCGCCTGGCCGGGTCCGTAGAGGCGTGGATTTGGCCGCCAGGGCGGCCACGCGAGCGGCGAAGCAGGGATCCAGCGTATTGGAACCCGGCCGTGCCCATGAGCTTGGAGAGCACTTGGTCGCTGCGGGCCCGCCGGTGCTAGCGGGACAGCTCCGGTGAGGTCGTCGCAACACAGGCTCTTCGCCGACTACTTCCAATTCTACATCCAGGATGAGCCGGTCGAAGGCAACCTTGGCAAGGCCTGGAGCAGGGAAGCCGTCGAGCGGATGCTTGCCGTGATCCCGGGGGTAGTCGGGATCGGCACCTTCCGGAACTGGCATGTCCCGGTCACGCTGGACGTCCACGATTGGGAACCTGAGGGTGACCACTCCGGCTGGGACCACGTGGTTGAGTGCGGCCTAAGCGTCGCGTCCGGCCGCCTCGTCATCGCGGGGTGCACGGACTACCTCCCCGATGCCATTCGCATCGAGGTCACTCCGGGCAATTATCGGGTCCGGGTGTCGTTCGGCGCTCCCACCGAGCTGTCGGACGACGGTCTGGACGCCGACGACCGTTACAGGGTGCAACTCTGGCCTGGACTTCCGATCATGCCTCGCGTCCTCGTGCAGCGCAGCCCCGAGCAGCAGCCCGATCCTGTTGTATGGAACCCGGCTCCAGGCACTCCAACGACGTGCTAAACGCAACGACCTCTACAAGTTCTCGCACTGGCTGTGCCTCTGGCCGGCCTCGAACGTTGACTCCGGCCAAGTCCCCACGCTGTCCGACCGCTGCGGCACCGCCGCGACTGCGTCGCTGCTTCCCCGAGACTTCCCGCCCCTTTCCATACTGGATATTATCGGGCCAAAGACTTATACTTTCTGCTTGGACTGAGCACTCCTAGGTCCTAGATGCAACAGTGCCCAGATAGCGCTCTACCCGCACCTGAAGCAGTTTCACCAAATCCGGCTGCATGAACTCGTACTCATCAGGGATGTTGAGGCACACCACGCGAGTATCCCTAAGATGTTTCTTGAACCGCTTCGTCAGCCTGTTCTTGTGACTTTTCTCCATGACGAATATGACATCGGCCCATTCCACAAGTTCTGGGGTGCAGGTGGTTTCAGCATCATTGTCTAGGCCAGCAGAATTTACCTCGATACCGCTTCGGCCAGAAAAGACCTGTTCGGCAGTGGGGCTACGAAGCCGGTTTTGGCTGCAAAGGAAAAGAATACGCTTCATATGAATTGTCACACCCCGGCACCTACATCTGACCAGCCGTGTTCAAGACGCAGAAAGAGGGCGTGGCGGCAGTCAGCACGTCCATGCAGGCCCAACCTGTGATAAAGCGGTAGTGTGACACGGGTCCACTCATCCATTGCCACGCGGCAGACTGACTTCGAGCAAAAGCAGCTCCTTCAAGCCGGTAAGCGAAATGCTCCGAAACCAATCCCTCATTTGGGGTGTCGTCCACCTCAGTACTGAGTGGCACCTCGTCCAAAAGCCTGACAATGCAGCGCTGGTCGAACGAGACCCGCAGTAGATATCCTTCTTGGTCAGGAAGAAAGAAATCGGCGGTAACCCCACTTGTTGCCCATTCAAAGCGGGCAAGATCGCTGCGGCTTGCCTCGAGTGGCACACCCACCTCGATAGGTTCATACCTGGGCATGATCACGCGGTACCAGCTCAGATTCTTGGTCCAGCAAGGCCAGCACGCGGCGGCACGCCTCGTAGGCCCAATCCCGCCACCGGTCTTCAGCCTCGGCAACCTCGCGGTCTTCCAGCGCCGCAGTGGACGGGTGCCACATGTCGCGGAGTGCGCCCACCGATAGGGTGTCGGTTTCGGAGGCAATCCCGACGAAGGCCAAAAATGCCTCGCCCAACTCTGGCCGGGATGCCTCCACCTCGTGCTGGAACGGCGCCAGCGCCCGGGCAGCTGCGATCACGCCGATGCGGCCGTCGAGCAACTGCCGCGCGACCTGCCGCAATCGAACGTCCGTGGGCACTGGATGCGACGAGGCCCAGCCATGCGAGCCGAACCGCGCCACACCGACCGGCTGGTGCCGTGCCGACCACACGGCTTCGAACTCAGACGCGCCAATCTCCTCGGCGCCGAACTCGGGGTTGGCTGCGATCTCATCCAGCATGGGAACGGGAGCAAGCCCAAGCTCGGAGCGGTTGTTGCCGTCTGCCTGGCTCGCGTATCCTGCGGACCCGTCCCGGAACACCTCCACCTTCCTCACTTCCATGCGGTCGCCGTCCAACTCGCTGTAGAGCCACACCGGCTCGCTGGCATCCTGGCAGTCCCAATGGACGCGGATGTAGGTCGGCAAGCAGGTCCTGTTCACGGTGGAAACCCTGCCACGGGCATACAGTTGGCCAGCGTGGCGCAAAGCATGACCCTTCCTGCAACCGGCGGCGTCATTCTAAGCCCCAGTAACTCGCCAAAATCAGTCGCCGTTCGTCCTCGGGATAGCGGACCGCGATCCAGCCGAGGGCAGGTTGCCCTTTGCCGATCGCGATCACACTGATGATGCTGGAAACGAGCAGTGGGTCATCAGCCGTTTGCAGCTCCTTGATGCCGACCTCCACGAGCCTTTGCCAAGCAGCATGGTACGCGGTTGCCAGCTTGGCTTGTCAATCGGCATCCAATGTTGACCCCCGACCGGCGTCCAAAGTTGACCCCTTCG
>CAXUHB010000064.1:0-13672 GCA_964250755.1 uncultured Acetobacteraceae bacterium
CGGTGCCGTCGTCCTTGTTGATGACCATGCCGGCCACGCCGACGTTGCCGCCCATCCGGCGGAAGTAGTCCACCGCCGAGCAGACGTTGTTCGCGACATACAGCGATTGCAAGTCGTTGGTGCCGACGACGATCACCTTCTGGCACATGTCGCGGGCGATCGGCAGGCCGAAGCCGCCGCACACCACGTCGCCCAGGAAGTCGAGCAGCACGTAGTCGAAGCCCCACTCGTGGAAGCCCAGCTTCTCCAGCAGCTCGAAGCCGTGGATGATGCCGCGCCCGCCGCAGCCGCGGCCCACTTCCGGCCCGCCCAGCTCCATCGCGAACACGCCGTCGCGGATGAAGCACACGTCGCCGATGGACACCTTCTCGCCCGCGAGCTTCTTCTTCGACGACGTCTCGATGATCGTCGGGCAGCTCCGCCCGCCGAACAGCAGGGAGGTCGTGTCGCTCTTGGGGTCGCAGCCGATCAGCAGCACGCGCTTGCCCTGCTGCGCCATCATGTAGCTGAGGTTGGCGAGGGTGAAGCTCTTGCCGATGCCGCCCTTGCCGTAGATGGCGATGACCTGCGTTTCCTTCTTGGGCGGGGCGGTATGGACCGCGTCCGGCTCGATGGACGCCTCGTCCCGCAGTGCCTGGGTCATGCTGGCGGGGTTGGTGATGGCGTTCATGCGGGGTGGCTCCAGTCCAGGATCATCTTGAGGCACGACGCGTCGCCGAAGGCGGTGCGGTAGGCGTCCGCCGCGGCCGGCGCGGCTTCGGTGTGGGTGATGAGGCCGTCCAGGCTGAGCGCGCCGGATGCGGCCAGGGCGTTGACGGCCTGCAGGTCGGCGGGCTGCCACTGCGCGGCGATCCGCAGCCGGGCCTCCCGCATGAAGGCCGGGGCGAACGCGAAGCTGAGGCGGTCGGAGTAGAACCCGGCCAGCACGATCTCCCCGCCCGGCGCCAGGCGCCCGATCAGCTGGTCCAGCAGGGCGGCATCGCCGCTCACGTCCACGATGCAGCGGTAGTCGCGCCGGGCGTCCGCGTCAGGGTGCAGGACGGCGTAGCCCGTGGCGCCGCCGTGGCGGGCCGGGTTGGTGTCCCAAACCGTCGGGCTTGCGCCGCGCAGCACGGCCAGGCGGGCCATCAGGCGGCCCAGCACGCCGTGGCCCACGATCAGGTCCGGCAGGGCGTCGGCGACGGCATGCTGCGCCGTGGCGGCCAGCGCCAGCAGGGCGCCTTGCTGCCCCAGGGACTCGGCGATGGGCGTCACGCGGGCGCCGGGCACGACCAGGCGGGACGCCGCGCCGCCGAACAGGCCACGCACGGGGCCGAAGCACTTTGCGCCGGGCACGAACACCTGGTCGCCCTCGCGCCGGCCGGACTCGGTGCCGGCCTGCACGACGCGGCCGACGGACTCGTAACCCGGCACCAACGGGTAGCCCATGCCGGGGAAGGCAGGCATCCGGCCGTCCCACAGCAGGCGCTCGGTGCCGGTGCTGATGCCGCTCCACTGCACGTCCACGATCACGTCGGCGGGGCCGGCGGCGTCCAGCGGCAGGGTTTGGATGTCCAGGTCGCCGGGGGCGTTCAGGACGACTGCGGTGGTTTGCACTTCTATCCCTCCCCGGGCTGGTTCCATGTCACAGTATCCTGACAGATTATTGTGTCAACCGGCATTTACAGATGTAAGGAGGCTTTCTGCTCCCTCTCCCTCTGGGAGAGGTTGGGGCGAGGGAAGCGGCAGGCGCTGTCCTCGCCTGTGGAGGAACGGTCTGTGCCGATCCAAGGCTGGTCCGTGCGGCTTCCCTCACCCCACCCCTCTCCCGGAGGAGGAGGGAGAAGCATCGCCGCGCACCGCCGTCAGCACGCCGACCAGCAGCGGCGTATGCGTCCGGCGGCGGCGCACGGTGGCGAACCCGGCCTCGTGCAGCATCGCCGTCAGCTCGGCGGGCGTGCGGGTGCGGCCCTGGCCCATCGCCATCAGATAGAAGCCGAAGTAGGCGTCGCCCACCGGCTCGGCGCCGGGCGTGTCCGACATCGGCTCGGCCAGCAGCAGCGTGCCGCCTGGCGGCAGGGCCGCATGGACGGCGCGGAGCAGGCGGAGGGCGGCATCGTCGTCGTGGTCGTGGACGACGCGGACCAGGCTGACCAGGTCGGCACCCCCCGGCAGCGGGTCGTTCAGGAAGTCGCCGCCCAGCGCCTCGGCCCGCCCGCCCACCCCGGCGGCTGCGAAGCGCTCCAACGCGCGCTCGGCAACCGGAGGCAGGTCGAACAGGCGCAGGCGCAGCGCCGGCGCCTGCTCGGCGGCGGAGAGAAGGAAGCTGCCGTCGCCGCCGCCCACGTCCATCAGCAGGTCATGGCGGCGGACGGGATAGGCGGCCAGGATTTCGCCAGCCACCAGCGGCTGCGAGGCAGCCATCAGCGTGGTGTAGGCCCCGACCTCCCCGCCCAGCCTGGCAGCGCCGGGGTTGCGGGCGTAGGCCCAGTAGCCCGACAGCTCCGTGCCCATGCCCGCGCCGGGAGCCTTGCCGCGCAGCAGCGCAACGGGGTCGGCCAGGTCGGCGTAGAGCATCCGGTGGTGCCGGACCATCGCCTCGATCCCGGCGTTGCCGACCATCGCGGCGCCCAGCGGCCCCAGCCCGAACCGCCCGCCCGCCCGGCGCGACACCAAACGGAGCGACACGGCGGCGCGCAGCAGCCGCTCGGCCCCGTCCGGCGGCAGACCCATCCGGGCAGCCAGCGCGGGCAGGCCCTGCGGCCCCTCGGCCAGGATGCCGAACAGATGCAGCTCGACGCTGGCATACAGGACCTGCGAGTAAACGAACCCGGCGCACAGGTCGAACAGCGCCCGCGTGCGCTGCCGGGCCAGGGGCCGGGTGACGGGCATGGCAGCAGCCCAGGCCCGGAAGCGCGGGCTGGCGATCAGGCGGTCACGGATGCCGAGCAGGCGGTCCCAGGCGCCCGTCCGCGCCTCGCCCAGCGCGGCGGACCCGCTCAAGCGGCGTGCCGCGCCAGCTCCGCCGGCAGCAGGCGGCGGGTCTCCGACAGGATGTGGCTGCGGAGGGGGCCTGCGCCGGGGCAGGCGGGGACGGCGGCGACGGCGTCCGCCGCCAGGGACTCCAGCAGGTCTATCGCCCCCTCCAGCCCATGCCGGCGCACGGCGCTGGGGCGGCCCAGGGCGGCATCCTGGCCGACCGGCTTGCCCAGGCGGGCCGCGTCCCCCGCCGCGTCCAGGATGTCGTCGGCCACCTGGAACGCCTCGCCCAGCTTCATGCCCAGCGCCCGCCACGGCTCATGGTCGGCGCCGGCGGAGGCCGCGCCGGCGACGGTGGCGGCGGCGAACAGGGCGCCGGTCTTCTCCTGCTGATACAGCGACAGGTCCGCGGCCGGCTCGCACTCCCACGCCTGCCCGGCCACGATGCCGAACGGCACGCCGACCGAGCGGGCGACCGTCAGCACCAGCGCCCCCAGCCGCTCCGGCGCGGCAACCGTGCCGTGGGCCAGGGTCTGGAAGGCCAGGACGATCAGGGCGTCGCCGGCCAGCACCGCGAGCGGCGTGCCGAACTGGCGGTGGACGGTCGGGCGCCCGCGCCGGGTCGCGGCGTCGTCGAAGCAGGGAAGGTCGTCATGGACCAAGGACGCGCAGTGCAGCAGCTCGATGCTGGCGGCGGCGGCGTCGGTGACGGCGGGGCGGTCCTCCCCGCAGGCGGCGGCCACGGCCAGGCACAGGCGGGGCCGGATGCGCGCGCCGCGGGGGAAGACGCTGTGGCGCATGGCCTCGGCCAAGCCGGGCGGACAGCCCTCCACATCCGCGCGGGCCACGGCGGCATACAGCGAACGCTCGATCCGGCCCATCACGTCCATCGTCCTGCTCTCCCCCGCCCGGCCTTGTGTCAGGCCAGGTTGTCACGCCATACTGTCAAGCGTTCTTGACACATACGTCAAGCACAATCGGTGTTGGGCTATGACAGAGCGGGTTGTCGTTGTTGGCGCAGGGGTCGGCGGGTTGGTGGCGGCGCTGGGGCTGGCGTGCCGCGGCCTGGACGTGACCTTGCTGGACCGCGCCGCCGCGCCCGGCGGCAAGATGCGGGAGGTCGCGGTCGCAGGACGCCAGGTGGACGCCGGGCCGACGGTGATGACGATGCGCTGGGTGTTCGACGCGGTGTTCGCCGCCGCGGGCACGCGGCTGGAGGACCACCTGACCCTGCACCCCGCCGGCATCCTGGCCCGGCACGCCTGGCCGGACGGCAGCCGCCTGGACCTGTTTGCCGACGAGGACCGGACGGCGGATGCGGTCGGCGTCTTCGCCGGCGCGCGGGAGGCCGCAGGGTTCCGCGCCTTCACCGCCCAGGCCCGCGCGATCTACGCGACCCTGGAGGCGCCGTTCATCCGCGGGCCACGCCCGACGATGGCCGGGCTGGTGCGCGCGGCTGGGGTGATGGAGATGTGGCGCACCCGGCCTTTCGACACGCTGTGGTCCGCGCTGTCCCGGCACTTCCAGGACCCGCGGCTGCGGCAGTTGTTCGGACGGTATGCGACCTACTGCGGCAGCTCCCCCTATCTGGCGCCGGCCACGCTGATGCTGGTGGCGCATGTGGAGCGGGAGGGGGTCTGGCTGGTGGAGGGCGGGATGCACCGCGTCGCCGCAGCCCTGGCCGCGCTGGCGGCGGCGCGTGGCGTCACGGTGCGGATGGGCGCGGAAGCGGCGGAAGTGCTGGTCGAGCGGGGCCGCGCCGCCGGGGTGCGGCTGCGGGACGGCGAGCGCATCCCGGCCGATGCCGTCGTCGTCAACGCCGACCCGGCGGCGGTCGCAGGCGGGCTGCTGGGCGCCGCCGTGCGCGGCGCGGTGCCGCCGCTGGCGCCCGCCGCACGGTCCTTGTCCGCCTTGACCTGGGCAGCGGTGGCGCGGGCGGAGGGCTTCCCGCTGCACCGCCACACCGTGTTCTTTTCGGATGACTACGCCGCCGAGTTCGACGCATTGCGCCGGGGCGGCCTGCCCGCGCAGCCCACCACCTACGTCTGCGCCCAGGACCGGGACGACGCCTGCACCGGGCCTGCCGGGCCGGAGCGGCTGCTGGTCCTGGTCAACGCGCCCGCCACCGGGGACACGCGCCCCCTCACCGATACGGAGATTGCCCGATGCCGGGACCAGACTCTCAAGCAGCTCGGCCAAGCCGGCCTGACCTTGACGGACATGCAGGCGGTCACGACGGGTCCGGCGAGCTTCAACGCGCTGTTCCCGGCGACGGGCGGGGCGCTGTACGGCCCGGCGGTGCATGGGGCGACGGCGACCTTCGCGCGTCCGGGGTCGCGGACGCGGGTGCCGGGGCTGTACTTGGCGGGGGGCGGGACGCATCCGGGAGCGGGCATCCCGATGGCGGCGCTGTCGGGCGGGCTGGCGGCGGACAGCCTGATGGCGGACCTCGCTTCGACGCGCCCGTCGGTCCCGGGGGGTATGCCTGGTGGTATGTGGACGCGCTCAGCGACGACGGGCAGCACGGCCTCACGCTGATCGCCTTCATCGGCAGCGTCTTCTCGCCGTTCTATGCCTGGGCGCGGCGCGGCGGCGGGGGCGACCCGGCGAACCACTGCTGCCTGAACGTCGCGCTGTATGGCCGCCCCCGCCGCTGGGCGATGACCGAGCGCGGGCGCGGCGCCCTGGACCGCGGCCCCCGGCACCTGGCCATCGGGCCGAGCCGGATGGACTGGGACGGGGAGGTGCTGACCATCCGCATCGAGGAGGTGACGGCCCCCCTGCCCTCCCGGTTGCGGGGCACCGTGCGGGTGCGGCCCGGCGCGCTGACCGGGCGGCGGTTCCTGCTGGACGGCGCGGGGCGGCACCGCTGGTCGCCGATTGCCCCGGCGTCGCGCGTCGAGGTGGAGCTGACGCATCCCGCGCTGCGCTGGTCCGGGCCGGGCTACCTCGACACCAACGACGGCGACGCGCCGCTGGAATCCGACTTCGTGCAGTGGGACTGGTGCCGCGCGCCGACGCGGGACGGGGCGGCGATCCTGTACAACGCCGAGCGCCGGGTGGGCGGCCACCAGTCCCTGGCGCTGCGGATCAGCCGCGCGGGCGCGGTGCAGGATGTGGAGCCGCCGCCGCCCGCCGCCCTGCCCCGCACCCTGTGGCGCGTCGCCCGGCCCACGCGGGCGGACGCCGGGACGGTGCCGGTGGTGCGGCAGACCCTGGAGGACGCGCCGTTCTACAACCGCAGCGTGGTGGACACGTCGCTGTTCGGGGAGCGGGTGACGGCGGTGCATGAGAGCCTGGAGCTCAACCGGTTCCGCGCGCCTTGGGTGCAGGCGCTGCTGCCGTTCCGGGTGCCGCGGCGGTGGGGCGGGTAAGTCAGGGCTTGCTGCTCCCTCTCCCTCCGGGAGAGGGTCGGGGTGAGGGAAGCCGCATGCGCCATGCCTCTTTTGAGGAGGCCTGATCCCGCTCAAATCGAACACGGTCCTGGTGGCCTCCCTCACCCCGACCCTCTCCCGGAGGGAGAGGGAGCAGGCGGCCTCACATCATGTTTGATGCTTTTCCGGACTGACGGCGGGAGACGCATGGTGCAAGCTGCGGCTGTCCTGACCGGAGGTCCAGCTTGCCCATGCGCCTGCGCCATATCCGCCCGTTGCTGGCCCTCACCCTCGCCTTCGCTCCCACTTTGGCGCCCGCCGCCGAGCCGGCAGTCACCCACACCAAGGCCGGCGCGTGGCAATCCACCGACTTCCGCGACCCGGCCAACCCCGGCTGCTCCATCGGCGGCCCCGGGTCCATGCCGGGCGGGCGGCTCATCATGGGGGCCAACCGGGCGCGGCCCGATCCGATGAACCTGATCATACGCAAGACGGGGTGGGCCATCCCGGAGGGGACGCCGGTGCAGGTGCAGGCGGCGTTCCCGGACGGGTCGGTGATGCGCTTCGCCGGGCGCGGCAAGGGGCCGGCCATCGAGATCGAGGTGCCCGCCGCCATGATGCGGGACTGGGTGCATGGGCTGACCGCCAGCGCGGCGATGCAGCTGAGCTTCGGCGGGACCGAGCCGCCGTGGGTGTTCGACCTGGCCGGCACCACCCAGGTCATCAACGCGATGGGCGACTGCTTCCGCAGCCACGGCATTTTCGGCGTCGCGCCCCCGTTCGGTGGGACGGAGGCATCCACGCAGCCCTTCGGGACCCCGGGCGGTACGGTGGGCAGCACCCCGGGCGGGACACAGCCGTTTGGCGCAGCGCCGCCCGGCAATCCCGACGCGGGCGGGCCGGTCAAGCGGCGGTTCGGGGCGGCTGCGGTGACGGAGCCGGACCCCGACGCGCCGGCGCCCGCCGGGCCGCGGGCCGCTTCGGCGGAGCCGCCGCCGCGGGTGGCCGCCGATGCGCCGCCGGACGCCGGGATGCCACCGGATCAAGCGGCGTTCCTCGCCGCGGTGGAGGCGGCGCGGCGAACCTTCCGGGCGGCGGGGGACGATGTGGGCCGGGCCTCGGCGCGTCCGGCCCGGGCGCAGGCGCTGTGCCGGGCGGTGCCGCAGCCGGTCGTGTCGGGCTGGGCCGGCACGGTGGCCGCAGTGGGCACGAGCGCAGAGGGACGGGGCACGCTCGCCGTCCGCCTTGCGCCCGGAGTGACGGCGCGGACCTGGGGCGATGCGGCGTCGGACTACGGCGACGGCACCCTGCTGGACCCGGCCTCCCCCCTGGGCCGCGCGGTGTCGGCGCTGCGGCCGGGGCAGCGCGTGCGCTTCTCCGCCACGCTGATCGAGGACCGGACCGATTGCGTCCGGGAGGCCGGCACGAGCCTGGCCGGGTCGGTGCTGACGCCGGAGTTCATCATGCGGCTGGATGCGGTGCAGGCATCGCCCTGACTGCGGCGTTGGCCGGGGACGCGCTTGCTGCCCTATGCTTTTGGTTTGATCCTGGCGGACTGCCTGCCGGCAGGTGCCGCCGAGTTGTCGCAGCCGGCCCCGGGCGGCCCCGGGCGGCCCCGGGCGGCATGGGACGCATCACGGCCAGCCTGCCCCGGCTGGACGTGCTCGATGCGCCGACGGCTGCGGAGCTGCGTTCGGGCGCGGCGGCTCCCGCGCGGCATGACGCGCCCAAGCCGTCCGCCAACCCGGACGACGTCACTCCCGGCGATGCTTTGCAGGCGGCAAGCCCGGTCTTCGTCCCAGCGCCTCTGGCCATGCCGGGAGCCATGCCGCAAGGCGGCGTGTCAGCGAAGCGGATGGGGGCGGACATCGGCGGGTTTGCACCACCTGGACGCGAGTTGCCTTGTCCATGCACGGCCGTCCGAGATGCGTGGACGAGGGCGCATCCAACCCAGCCCAGCCGACGCGGGCCGCGGATGTCCGGTCCGGGACACTCCCCTCCGCCCTGCCGCCCGCTTGCATGAGCCGTTCCGGCGCACATCCCGCGCGAAAAGCGTGGTGGTCCTGCAACCAGGGCGTTGACAAGGACACAACCGCCAAGCACCTTTTCACGTAGCCGTGAGGTCGGTGGTCCACGCGTCCTGCCAATCGCATCCGGGCACGCCGTCCTTGATGGCGGGCCGGTGCGGCCGGCGGCAGAGGCATGGAACGTGCCGGGCACGAACCGCAATGTGGAGAGACATCAATGCCCATCATGCGCGCCATCAACAAGGTGCCAGGCGGCCTCATGGTCGTGCCGCTGTTCATCGGCATGCTCATCAACACCTTCACGCCCAACCTGCTCAAGATCGGCGGGTTCACCGAGGGGCTGAGCAACGCCGGCTACAACACCGTGCTGGGCATGTACCTGTTCACGGTCGGCACCAAGATGACGCTGAACGCCGCACCAAGGATGCTCAAGCGCGGGTTCGGCATCATGGGCGCCAAGATCGGCATCGCCATGGTGATCGCCTATGCCGTCGCCAAGCTGGCGGACGGCAACCTGTTCGGGTTCAGCACGCTGGCGTTGATGGTGGCGTTCAGCGACACCAACGGCGGCATGTTCATGGCGCTGACGAGCGTGATGGGCGACAAGGAGGACGCGGGCACCTACGTGCCGCAGAGCATCGAGACCGGGCCGTTCATCACCATGCTGTTCCTGGTGGGCGCCGGGCTGGCGACGATCCCGTGGATCGCGATGGTGTCGGTGGTGGCGCCGATCTTCGTGGGCGCGCTGCTGGGCAACCTGGACCAGGAGCTGCGGGACTTCTTCGGCAAGCACGAGCCGATCATCGTGCCGTTCATGGCGTTCACGCTGGGACAGGGGATCAACCTGAACAACGTGGTGAACGCCGGGCTGGGCGGGCTGGTGCTGGGGGTGCTGGTGTGCGCCATCACGGGGACGCTGTGCATCCTGGCCGACCAGCTGCTGGGCGGGTCCGGCATCGCGGGGGCCGCGGCCAGCAGCACCGCGGGCAACGCGGCGGCCGTGCCGAAGGCCGTGGCCACCGCCGATCCGACCTACGCCGCCATCGCGCCGGAGGCGACGGTGCAGGTGGCGGCCTCGGTGATCGTGACGGCGATCCTGACGCCCCTGCTGACCTCGTTCATGCACCGGCGGGTGCATGGGGCGCGGGCCGCGGCGGGGACGCTGACCGCCGCGCCGCCCGCCGCAAAGGTGGGCCGCCCGGCCCTGCCGTAGCCGCGTCCAGGCGGCGGGGAGGTTCACGCCGCGGCATGGCGGGCTGCCGGCGCAGCCCGCTGCAGCGCACCGAGGTCCACGGCCTCAGCTGCAACTTCGTGCCGGCGCACCGTTGTCCGGATGACGTTGCATTGCGGCAGGGGCGGGCGGGGCCGCATTGCCGGTCCTTGGGTCGCCACACTCCCCGCGGCGTCGAGGCCCGGTTGCAGGGCGCGGCCGGCAGGTGCCGGCACGGGGCCGTGGCGGATCGTTGCCTGGCCGGGGATCGAAGCCGCCAGCCGCGCGTTGCTGAAGCAGGACGGTGCGCACACGCCCACGCAGGCCCGGCGCGCCGCCGGGCGTCCCGGCATAACCCAACCCGGCACACCCAAGACGACTCTTGGTGGAAGGACCCCTTGGCTGCCAACCGCATCCTGCTCGTCGAGGACGAGGGCCTCATCCGCCTGATCACCGCCGACATCCTCCGGGCGGAAGGCTTCGACGTGACGGAGGCGTGGGACTCGGTGGAGGCCGCACGGCTGCTGGATGGCATCGGCGGGTTCGACGCGCTGCTGACCGACGTGCGGATGCCCGGCCTGGGCGACGGCATTGACGTCGCCGTCCATGCCCGGCGGCGCAACCCGGACATCTCCGTGCTGATCCTGTCGGGCTATGCGCCCAACCTGCGGGACCGGCTGGCCGCGCTGGCGCCGGCTGCGGCCTACATCGGCAAACCTTACGACCTGGCCGACGTGATGCAGGTGCTGCGAGGCCTGGTGGACACGGTGCCCCACGCAGTCGGGCCTACGCCGCCAGCCGCGTCCGATCCATCCGGAGCGTGACGACCAGGCCGCCGGCGGCCCAGTTCCGGTCCATGGAGCCGCCGAGCTGGCCGGACACGCTGCGCGACACCAGCCGCGTGCCGAACCCCGGCGGCCCCTCCGGCGCCGCGGCGGGCGGCCCGCCGCATTCGGTCCAGACCAGGACGACCTCGTCCTGCTGCGGCGCGCAGGCGATGCCGAGCGTGCCGCCGTCGGCGGACAGCGCCCCGTACTTGAGGGAGTTGGTCGCGAGTTCATGGGTGATCAGCGACATGGTCGTCGTCGCCGTCTCGCCCACCAGGATGTCGGGCATCGCGATCCGGATGCGGCCGCCGACGGCACCGGTGGTGTCGTAGGGGCCGAGCAGCACGCCCAGCAGGTCGGCCAGCAGCACGGCTCCGCCACCCTCACCCCCGCCGGCCCTGCCGCCGGGAGCCGGGCGCACCAGGTCGTGGGCACGGCCCAGCGCGGTCAGGCGCTGCGTCAGGTCCCGGGCCATGGCCTCGGTGCTTGCTGCCGACCGCGCGGCGATGGAGGTCAGCGCGGACACGATGGCGAACAGGTTCTTGACGCGGTGGCTCATCTCGCCCGCCACCAGCTCGCGCGTCTCCTCCGCCTGCTTGCGTTCGGTCACGTCGAGGAAGACGCCGAACATGATCCGTCCGACGATGCCCAGGTCGTCGCCCTGGCCCCGGGCCGACACCCAGCGGACCGCGTTGCCATGCGTGATGCGGAACTCGAGGTCGTAGGCGCCCAGCACGTCCCGCGTCGCCTCGAACGCCGAGCGGACCCGGTCGAGGTCGGCCGGGTGGATGCGGGCCGACAGGTCCTCGAAGGTGATCTGCCGGTCCTCGCGCGGGACGCCCCACATGCCGTGCGCCCGCTCGTCCATGGCGATCTCGTCGGTGTCCACGTTCCACGACCAGAGGGCGACCCCGGCTGCATCGGTGGCCACGCGCAGCCGGTGCGTGTCCCATACCAAGCTGTCCGACCCTGCCCACGACACCGTGCCGAACATCCTTATTGGTTGGGCCGGGCGGCGTGCCCGGGGTTCAGGCGGGGTACGGCCGCCGCGTTTCCATACGGCCGCGGACGGGGATTGGCGTCCAGCCGTCCCTGCGAGGGCACGAACATGGCAGGCGGCCCTGGAACGCGGCGCCGGGCGTGAGTCCAGGCACGGGCATCCGGACTGCCGCTTGGCGCCATGCCCCCCGCACAGGCCCCCCGCACAGGCGCGGAGGACACGGGCGGGGCCGGCTGCTCCAATGGAGGCTCCGCCCCGGCGCAGGGGCACCGGGGCGGAGCATGCCGGGCCAGCCTGGCTTACGCCTTATTCAGCACGTAGTGGTAGCTGCAGCGGCCAACCATGGAATTCGCGTCAATGGTGCCATTCGCGAGCGTGCCGGTCACCTTGGGGCCGCGGCGCCCGCCACCCGTCAGGGCGCCTTCGCCGTTGAGCGTCGCGCGCATCCCACCCATCGTCACGCTGCGGCCGCGCACGCGGGCGGTGGCTGCGGGGGCCATGGTGCGGCAGGTCGGGGCGTTGTCGGCCGCGGCCTCGACCGTGCCGCGATACATGCCGTCGTTCGCGCCGCGGGCCGCCGGGCGGGCTGCGGGGGCCATCATGGGGGCAGGCTCGGGCGCCATCGCCATCGGGGGCGGCGGGGGCGGGTTGCTGGCGCAGCCGGCAACACCGCCAGCCAGGACAAGGAACGTGGCGAGCTTGGTACGCATCAGGTGTCTCCAAGGATGGGGGAGCACCTTAGAGGCGACGAGTTGCCGCGCTTGTCAAGGCGTTACGGCTACAAGATGAAGCGAGACAGGTCCCCCTTGGCGGCCAGCGGGGCCACGCGCTCGTTCACGTATGCGGCATCCACCGTCACCAGATCGCCGCCCCGGTCGGTGGCGGTGAAGCTGATCTCCTCCAGCAGCTTCTCCAGCACCGTCGCCAGGCGGCGGGCGCCGATGTTCTCCACCCGGTCGTTGATGTCCGCCGCCAGGTCCGCCAAGGCGTCCACGGCGCCGGGGGTGAAGTCGAGCGTCACGGCCTCGGTCTCCAGCAGGGCCTGATACTGCTTCAGCAGGGAGTGCTCAGGCTCCGTCAGGATGCGCCGCAGGTCGGCGCGGGACAGCGGCGCCAGCTCCACGCGGATCGGCAGCCGGCCCTGCAGCTCCGGCAGCAGGTCCGAGGGCTTGGCGAGGTGGAAGGCGCCGCTGGCGATAAACAGGACGTGGTCGGTCTTCACCGGCCCGTACTTGGTGCTGATGGTCGTGCCCTCGATCAGCGGCAGCAGGTCGCGCTGCACGCCCTCGCGGGACACGTCGCCGCCGCGGAAGCCGCCCTCGCTGCTGCGGGCGCAGACCTTGTCGATCTCGTCCAGGAAGACGATGCCGTTCTGCTCGGCGTGCGTCACGGCGTCCTTGGTGAGCTGATCCCCGTCCAGCATCCGGTCGCCCTCCTCCCGCGTCAGCGCGACGCGGGCGGCCGACACCGGCATCTTCTTGCGGGTGGGGGGGCGGTTGAACATGCCCTTCATCATCTCGCCCAGGTTGACCATCCCGCCCGGGGGCATCCCGGGAATTTCCATGGCGCCCATGTTCGGCCCGGCGTCGGCGACCGACACCTCGACCTCCTTCTCCTCCAGCTCCCCGGCGCGCAGCATCTTGCGGAACTTGCCGCGCGTGTCGGCCCCGGCACCCTCGCCCACCAGGGCCGTCACCAGGCGGTCCTCGGCGGCCAGCTCGGCCTTGGCCTGCACGTCCTTGCGGCTGCTGTCGCGCAGCATGGCGATGCTGGCCTCCACCAGGTCGCGCACGATGCTGTCCACGTCGCGCCCGACGTAGCCGACCTCGGTGAATTTGGTGGCTTCCACCTTGATAAAGGGGGCCTGGGCGAGCTTCGCCAGGCGCCGGGCGATCTCGGTCTTGCCGCAGCCGGTGGGGCCGATCATCAGGATGTTTTTGGGCACGACCTCGTCCCGCAGCCCCTCCGGCAGTTGCTGCCGGCGCCAGCGGTTGCGGAGCGCGATGGCGACGGCGCGCTTGGCGTCGGCTTGGCCGACGATAAAGCGGTCCAGCTCCCCCACGATCTCGCGCGGGGTCAGGGTCGGGACGTCCATTACAGCGTCTCCACGATCAGGGAATGGTTGGTGTAGACGCAGATGTCGGCAGCGATGCCCATCGCCCGACGCGCAACCTCCTCCACCTCCAGCCCGTCCACCGTCAGCAGCGCGCGGGCGGCGGCGAGGGCGAAGTTGCCGCCGGAGCCGATGGCGATCACGCCGTCCTCCGGCTCCAGCA
>CAXUHB010000065.1:0-12688 GCA_964250755.1 uncultured Acetobacteraceae bacterium
GAGAACTTCCTGGGCTACGCCGAGATCCGCAAGGTGTTCGACATCACCAAGACCGGCAAGGTCGCCGGCTGCATGGTGACGGAGGGCCTGGTGAAGCGCGGTGCCGGGGTGCGGCTGCTGCGCGACGGCGTGGTGATCCACAGCGGCGACCTGAGCCAGCTCAAGCGCTTCAAGGACGACGTGCGGGAGGTGGCGCGCGGCTACGAGTGCGGGCTGTCGTTTGCGGGCTACAATGACCTGCGCGAGGGCGACATGGTCGAGTGCTTCGAGATCGAGATGGTCCCGGGGTGAAGGCGCAGCGCAAGCCCGCCCGGGACGCGGCTCGGGACACCACCAAGCCGCGCGCCCCGGCCAAGCGCGGCGGCCCGGCCAAGGGGCCGACCCAGCGGCAACTGCGCGTGTCGGAGGAAATCCGCCACGTGCTGTCCGCCATCTTTCTGCGCGGCGAGTTCCGCGACCCCGAGATGGCGGACGCCCGCGTGACGGTGACGGAGGTGCGGATCAGCCCAGACCTGAAGAACGCGACGGCCTTCGTGGCACGGCTGGGACGCACCGACATAGGCGCGCTGCTGCCGGCGCTGCGTCGCCTGGCGCCGTATCTGCGGACGCAGGTGGCGCACGAGATGCGACTGCGCGTTGCACCCTCGATCAGCTTCCAGCCGGACACGACGCTGGACTACGCGATGCATGTGGACGCGCTGCTGCGTGCGCCGGCGGTGGCGCGGGATTTGACTCCGCCGGCGGCTGATGGGCAGCACGAGGCGTCCTCTTCCGATTAGGGCGTGTCCCGGCGCGCGATGCAGAAGCTGCGCCTCGTGGCAGCATCGGCAATCCGGTCGGGCCGCCAGGGAGAGGGCAAGTGATGGTGGCGTTGCAGCCGGGAGTTGCGCCGCCGCCCTACCGCGCCTCGCGCGGCGGCCCCGCATGGACCCGGCCCCACGCCCGCCGCAACTGCCGCGCCGATCCGAAGCCGGCCCGCTCCGCCACGCCCTCCATATCCAGCCGCGTCTGCCGCAGCAGGTCCTGCGCCAGCGCCACGCGCAGCCCGTTCACGTAGTCCGGGATGCTGAACCCGGTTTGCGCGTTGAACACCCGGGACAGCGTGCGCGGGCTGGCCCCGGCGATGCGCGCCAGCGCCGCCGCCGTCCAGGGCTGCGCGGGGGCGGCGGCAATCGCGTCCTGCACCCGATGCACCGCCGGGTGCAGGTGGTTGCGCCCGTCCAGCCACGGCGACATCTGCGGGTCCGCACCGGCCCGGCGGAGATAGACCACCAGGAAGCGCGCGGCCGCCACGGCGCAGGCCGGGCCGGCAAGCCCCGCCACGATGTGCAGCATGAGGTCCACGCCCGCGGTGATGCCGGCGCTGGTGAAGCGGCCCCGGTCCTCGACATACAAGCGGTTCTCCAGCACCTGCGCGGCCGGCGCCGCGGCGGCCAGCTCGGCGCAGCAGGCGTGGTGCGTCGTGCAGCGGTAGCCATCCAGCAGCCCCGCCCGGCCCGCCAGCAGCGCGCCGGAGCAGATGCACACCAACCGGTGCCCCGGGCGTATCGCCGCGCGCAGCCACGCGACGATGCGCGCCTCCTCGTCCCCATCCTCCTGCGCCGATGCCCCGGCGTCCATTGGTGCCCGGGCGTCCCCGGCCAGCAGCACCATCGCCCCATCCGGCACGTGCGCCGGCAACGGCGCGATGCCGGACAGCAGCAGGCCGACCGAACTGACGACCTCCGGCTGCGGCCCCGCGAACGACACGCTGAACCGCACCGCCCCCTGCTCCTCGTTGGCCCGGCGCAGCACCTCCACCGGACCGGCCAGGTCCAGCAGCATGGTGCGCGGCGGCACCACCACCAGGACCGGGATGTGCAGCGGCGCGGCGGCGCTCACGCCGGGACACTCACGCCGGGGCACTCACGCGGGGACAGTCACGCCGGAACGGGCTTCAACGGAACCGGCATCAAGCTGCCGTCCTGCGGCACCGCGCGCGACGGCCCGGCCAGCGCCTGCCCGACCGTCGCGATGCGGGCGAAGCGCCCGGCCAGCACCAGCTCGGTCGCCGCCTTGATCTCGGACGCCGGCCAGGCCCGCCCGGCGGCGTCCACCATCGGGAAGGTCAGCGTCGCCTCCGTCACGTAGTCCACGGCATAGCCCAGGTCGCTGGCGTGCCGCGTCGTCGTCTCGCAGCACTGCTCCGTGCGTATGCCCGCGACGATCACGCGCCGGATGCCGTGCTGGACCAGCCACACGTCCAGGCCGCTGCCGACCAGGGCGCTGTGCCGCCGCTTGTGGAACACGGCGTCGGGCGAGACGCGCAACGGCGTCATCGCAACGACCTGGCCGGATGCCAGGGAGAACGCCCCCGCATCCTCCACATGGAGCACTTGCACGACCGGGATGCCCGCCGCCGCGGCCCCGTCCAGCAGCGCCTGCGTGCGGTCGAGGAAGGCCGGCACGTCGGTGCCGGACCAGTAGGGGCGGTGGCGGAAGGACTCCTGGGCGTCAATCAGCAGCAGTGCGGTGTCGGCTTGGGCCATCGCGGGCCTCCATCGGTGAAGGCGCCATCATCCCCGTTCCGCCCGCCGCCGAAAGGCCGCCGCGCGCCGGATGCCGGACAGATTGCGCCACCCTGCCGCGTTGCCCGCTACAGCCCGGCTTCCAGTGCCTTCTGGATCGCCTCGGTCCGCTCCTTCATGTCGCCTGCGTTGCTGTTCGGGTGCCAGTTGATCGTCAGCGTCCCGTCCGCGAACTTCAGCCCCTTGGGGTAGTTGCTGGCCGGGGCGGTGTCCGGGTTGTAGGCCACGACGACCCGGCGCAGCTTCGCCTTTACGGCGTCGCGCCCCATGGCATCCGCAGTGACGGCCCGCAGCGCCTGGATCAGCGGCGTGAAGTAGATGCTGGTCCAGTAGCCCGGCCCGGCATACTGCGCGGCCTGGCCGGGCAGCGCGATGCCGTCCCAGTTGGCCTCCACCTCCAACGGGGTCTTCGCGGCCTCGTTGATCTCGGCGAGCACGCCGGGGAACACCTGCTCGCGGTAGGCGGCGATGGCCCGGCGCTCGGCCAGGCCAAGCCCCGCCTGCGCCTGCGCCTGCGCCTGCGCCTGCGCCCGGCCGGGCGCCAGGACTGCAAGCACGGGGGCCGCAAGCACGGGGGTGGCGAGAAGGGAACGGCGGGTCAGGGGAAAGTGCATGGGGCCACCTTGCTGCGGTCTGGGCGCACCATGTCCGCCCCACGGCACGCCGGCAAGCTCCCTACCCCCGCCCGCGCCGCCGGTCCCACCAGCCCTGGGCCGATCCCAGCGCCCGCATCGCGGGCCGTTTCAGAAAGGGCAGGTCCTCCGCCAGCAGGATCACGCCCACAGGCAGCATCCACAGCCCCAGCAGCGGCAGGAACCACAGGCACCCGCCCGCGACGCACAACATGCCGAGCGGGATGCGCACCCATCCCCTCCCAGGCTGGCGAAGCGCCTCGAAGCCTCGCGCCACCGGCGCGGGAAGGCTGTCCAGCAGACGGCGCAGCGGCGCTTCGTCCGCCGGGGCAGCGGTTCCCGGGCCGGCGGTTGTTGGGGCGTCCGTTCTCGGGACAGCCATCGTGCCTTGCTCTTCCATGCGGCGTATGTCGCCGGTGGCGGGCCGCCGCGCAACGAAACATTGCGGGAACCCTGCCCGTCCCCCTGGCGCAAACCGCGGGATGCTGGAACCTTGGGCCGCCGCGGCGCGCTTCCCGCCCGGCGCAAGGAGGCGCCCGCCCATGCAGTGGTCCATCCCGGTCGGCACCGTCAAAGGCACCGTCATACGCATCCACCTGACCTTCGTGCTGTTCCTGGGCTGGATCGCCGTCACCGCCTACGCCCGCGGCGGCCAGCGCGCCGCACTGGAGGGCGTGCTGTTCATCAGCCTGGTGTTCGCCAGCGTGCTGCTGCACGAGTTCGGCCACGTCTTCGCCGCACGCCGCTACGGCATACGCACGCCCGACATCACGCTGCTGCCCATTGGCGGCGTCGCACAGATGGAGCGCATCCCCGAAAAGCCGTCGGAGGAGTTGGTGGTCGCCCTCGCCGGCCCCGCCGTCAACGTGGTCATTGCCGGCGTCCTGGCGCTGGCCCTGGGCGGCCTGCCGCACATCGGCGTGGGGCTGAACGTCGAGAACCCGGGCGTCAGCCTGCTCGGACGGCTGGCCTGGGTGAACGTGACCCTGGTGCTGTTCAACCTGATCCCGGCCTTTCCCATGGACGGCGGGCGGGTGCTGCGGGCGCTGCTGGCGCTGCGCATGGGCCATGCCCGGGCGACGCGGGCCGCCGCGGTGGTGGGCCAGGGCGTCGCCTTCGCGCTGGGCTTGGCCGGGCTGTTCGGCAACCCGATGCTGATCTTCATCGCCCTGTTCGTCTATATGGGCGCATCGTCTGAGGGTGCTGCGGCCCAGCAGCGGGAGGCCAGCCAAAGCCTGCTGGCGTCCGACGCGGCGGTGACGCGGTATGAGGTGCTGTCGCCCACCGCCACCGTGGCCACGGCGGTGGAGCACCTGCTTCGCACCTCCCAGCACGACTTTCCCGTCGTGGACGGCGCCGGGCGGATGCGCGGCGTGGTGACGCGCAACGGCATGATCCGCGCGCTGCAGGTCACCGGCCCGGACACCCCTGTGCTGGACATGATGCAGCGCGACATCCCCACGGTATCCGCCAGCGCCCCGCTGGAGGACGCTGTGCGGCTGATGCAGGACGGCGGCCTGCCCGCCGTGGGTGTCGTGGACGGCGATGGCCGCCTGGTCGGCTTGGTGACGCCGGAGAACCTGGGCGAGTTGATGATGGTCCAGGCGCTCCGTCCGAAGGCGCCGCCTTCCGCGCCGCCGGCCCCGCCGCCCGGCAATCCCTGGGGCACCCCCGGCCCGGCCCGGTGATGCCGTCCCGTTGCCCCCGCCTGGGGCCAGTTCCATGATCGGGCCGGAACCGGCGGGCCGTCGGCGCACCGGCAGCATGCGCCTGGCCTTGATGGGCGGGGGCGCCGTCCTGGTGATCGGCGGCGGCGCCCTGCTGTGGACGCGCGAGTCCGAGGAGTGCCGGCGCGCTCGGCTGGACCCGCTGGACCTTGCCGCCGCCGAGGCGTGCAGCGCACGCGCAACGGGTGGAAGCAGCGGAGGCAGCGGGCACAGCAGCGGCGGAGGCGGCCGCTCGTCCTACTTCTACGGAGGCTCGGGCAACTCCAGCAGCGGAACGGGGGTTGGGTCTTCAGGCGGATCGTCCTCATCCTCCGTCAGCCGCGGCGGCTTCGGCGGGTCCGCCCATGCGTCGGGGTCCTGATGCAGCGGGTCAGCCATCCCGCACGGCACGGCTGGCGCAGCCGGATGCAGGCGCTGGGCTTCACCTTCGCCGAGATCGCCGGGCAGCCCTACTGGGATGAAACCGCCCATTGGCAACTGACCGCCGCCGAGGTGGACCGGCTGGAGGACGCGACGAACGAACTGCAGCGCCTGTGCCTGCTCGCCGCGGACCATGCGGTGCGCGGGTCCCGCTACGCGGCGCTCGGCATTCCGGAAGCCGCTTGGCCCCTGGTGGTCCGAAGCTGGGAACGGCAGGAGGGAAGCTTATACGGCCGCATGGACCTGCGCTGGGATGGCGACGGCCCGCCGGTGCTGCTGGAATACAACGCCGACACTCCGACCGCCCTGTACGAGGCCGCCGTCGTGCAGTGGGACTGGCTGACCAGCGCCTATCCCGGCGCAGACCAGTTCAACTCCATCCACGAGGCCCTGATCGCCGCCTGGCCCACCTTGGAACTGCCCGGCGCCGTCCACTTCACCTGCGCCCGGGACAGCGACGAGGACCGTGGCACCTTGGAGTACCTGCGCGACACCGCCGTGCAAGCCGGCCTGGACGCGCCGTTCCTGCACATCGAGGATATCGGCTGGGATGGGCGCGGCTTCGTGGATTTGCAGGACCGGCCGATCCAGGCGGCGTTCAAGCTGTATCCCTGGGAATGGCTGCTGCGGGACAGCTTCGGCGCCCACGTGGCTGCGGCGGACACCCGTTGGGTCGAGCCGGCGTGGCGGCTGCTGCTGTCCGGCAAGGGCATCCTGGCGCTGCTGTGGGAGCTGTTTCCCGGCCATCCCAACCTGCTGCCCGCCTTCCGCGAGCCCGGCCGCACCGGCGGGCCGGAGCTGCGCAAGCCGCTATGGGGCCGGGAGGGCGCGAACATCCAGGCGCCCGGCTGGGACACCGGCGGACCCTACGGCGCGGAAGGCTGGGTGCATCAGGCCTGGGCGCCGCTGCCGTGCTGGGACGGCCGCTATCCCGTCATCGGCAGCTGGGTGGTGGCGGGACGCGCATGCGGCATCGGCATCCGCGAGGACAGCACGCCCATCACGCGGGACACCAGCCGCTTCGTGCCGCACCTCTTCCTGCCCCAACAGCCGGATCCGGAGACTCCATGACCAGCCTGCACACCCTGCCCGCCTTCCTGGCCTACTTCGGCTGCACGCTGGGACTGCTGGCGGTGTTCCTGGCCGCCTACACGGCGGCGACGCCGCATTCCGAGTGGGCGCTGATCCGCACCGGCAACACCGCCGCCGCGCTGGCCCTGGCCGGCGCGGCGCTGGGCTTCTGCCTGCCGCTGGCGTCGGTCGTCGCGCACTCGGCCGGGCTGCTGGACATGCTGGTGTGGGCGGTGGTGGCCGGAACGGCGCAATTCCTGACGCTGCTGGCGCTGCGCCGCCTGGTGGGCGACCTGTGGGGCGCCATTGAGCGGGGGGACATGGCGGCGGGCACGACGGTCGCCGCCGGGTCGCTCGCGGTGGGATTGCTGAATGCGGCGTGCCTGACGTACTAAGCCAGGGCAACTGAGCCAGGGGCAAGCCTGCACCGGACCGGCGGGCGCAGGCGCAAGGGGGTTGGCGCCATGCCGTTCGGTCTGATCGTCGTGCTGCAGGTCCTGCTCGCCATCCACGCCGCACGCACCGGGCGCATCCAGCCCTGGCTGTACATCATCATCTTCATTCCCGGCATCGGTTGCCTGCTGTATCTTGTCCTGGAGCTGGGGCCGGAGCTGATGGCCGGGCGCACCGGCCGCCGCGTCGCGTCCGGCGTCGTGCAGGCCGTCAACCCCGGGCGCCACTACCGCGCCCTGGCGCGGGAGGCCGAGATCGCCCCCACCGTCCACAACCGCCTTCGCCTCGCCGAGGAATGCACGCGCCTGGGCCGCGCCGGGGAGGCCGCCACGCTGCTGGAAGGCTGCCTGAACGGAATGTATGCCGCCGACCCCGCCATACGCATCGCCCTCGCCCGCGCCCGCTACGCCAGCCAGGACCCTGCCGGCGCCGTCGAGATGCTGGAGGTCCTGGCCCGCGATACCCCGGACCACCGCACCCCCGACGGCCACCTGCTGTATGCGATGGCGCTGGAGGGCGCGGGCCGAACCGGGGACGCCCTGCGCGAATATGCCACCCTGGTGGACCACTACCCCGGCGAGGAGGTCCGCTGCCGCTACGCCGCCCTGCTGGCCGACACCGGCAGCGGCGACGCCGCCCGGGCACAGTATCAGGAGGTCATCCGCAGAGTGGAGTTGCAGGGCGGCGTGTATCGCCGGGCGCAGCGCGGCTGGTATGACGCGGCCCGCCGCGCCCTGGCGATGCAGCCCCCGGGTGTCACGGCACGCCCAGGCTGAGCGCCATGCCCCGGCAGCGCGTGCCGACCAGGATGCCCTCCGCCCGCGTTGCGTCCTCGACCGGCACGCGGGAGTCCAGGAAAGCGACGATGCCCTGGCGCCCCGCCTCTTCCGCCTCGTCCAGGCCCAGCATGTCTGCGGGCGGGGTCTTGCGGAGCAGGGCGCGCTGCGCCGCGGCAGCCTCCGGCCCGATGTGGCCGTGCGCCTGGCAGTATTGCAGGATGCCGAGGACGTTGCGCCCAGCCAGGTGCAGCGAGCGTCGGGTCTCTGGCGTCCCCCGGAACGGCTGCTGCGCCGCCGCTGCAGCCGTGCCTCCAAGGACGAGGATCAGGGTGAACGGCACCACGCTGCGCATCGGGCTTGCCTCCAAGCAAGGGCCGGACGGCCCGGCGCGTCTTAGCCTACCAGACTCTTGGGCAGGACGTGCAGGACAGGTGGCGGCCCAGCCGCGCGCCAGGCCGCAACCTTTCGCCCGCCCGGCGTTGACGCTCATCACCCTGCCCCTCGGGGCGGCCCGGGTGTCCGGGCCACGACACCCAAATGGAGGACCTCTCATGGACGAAGCCCAGGTTGACAAGCTCGGCAGCCGGATGCGGGACATCTACGAGGATGTCGCCGCCGTCCCTGTCGAGAGCGAGCCGGTCCCGAAGCATCCCTCGCGCCGCCTGCGGAAAACCAGATACGTCACGCAGATCGCTGCACGGTCTGGCCGCAGCCCGGCGACGCGCCCCGGCAGCGCCAGCGGCATGGCCCGCGGCATGGTGGCGCAGCGGCCCCTCGTGGCGTTGCTAGCCGTCGCGGCCCTTGGCTACCTTGCGGTGCGACTGTCGCGCTGAGGCCCGCGTCGTGGCGCACCTCGGTCCTGGCCGGGGGCGCCGCTTCTGTTTCGAGTAGGAAACCGAAGCGGGCGATGGGATTCGCACTCACGACCCCAACCTTGGCAAGGGCAATCACCTTGCTTGCTGACGTTCGCCAGCATTCATTGTTCGCAGCAAAATCAACTGTTTGAAGATGCTGTTGTTCGCCGAGGTCTATGGCCGTCCGCCGTCAGCCACGACAAATCTACACCCAATTCTACACCCAATTCTACACCCAGCAGTCTCGGAGGAGCATGGTTGGACAGTGCGTGCCAGCCTCTGTGCAGACGGGCATCGGCGCAGCACCTGACGCCGTCCAGCTTACGCCGGGCACATTGCCGGGCGTTGCCGGTAGTGCGCTGCCCCGCTGGGCTGCTGGGTGCTTGCTGGAACTGCCAAAAGCTGGGCTGACGACAGCGCGAAACGGGGCTGATAGGGTTGCGATGCTGATGCGGCTCGGAGCATTGCTGTCTTATGGCTAGTCCTACACTTCCACCTGATGGAACAGCTTGGCCGCGTTTGGAGCCGGAAGCGGCTGGGTTCGACGCCGGAAAGCTGGAAGCCGCGGTCGACTTCGCCAAGGCACACGAAAGTCCCTGGCAGCGTGATCTGCGCGCACAGATCGAGGCTGGTAGTTTCGAGCCGCCGCCGGACAACGAGATCATCGGCCCGGTTGCTCCCCGCGGCGGCCCGAACGGGCTTTTGCTGCGGCACGGCAAGCTTGTGGCGTCCTGGGGCGACACCCGCCAGGTGGACATGACCTTCAGCGTCGCCAAAAGCTACCTGTCGGTTCTAGCCGGCCTGGCCGTGGCGGACGGCTTGATCACCGACCTCGACGAACCGGTTGGCTGCACCGTTCGCGACGGCGGGTTCGACGGCCCGCACAACAGCACTGTCACCTGGCGGCAGATGCTGCAACTGACCTCGGAGTGGGAGGGCAGCCTGTTCGGCAAGTCCGAGCAGATCGACCGCAACCGCAGCCTGGCCAGCGAGGCCACGGGCCGCCCAGCTGGAGAGAAGGGTGCCGCACGCCCGTTGCAGCCGCCCGGCACCTTTTGGGAGTACAACGACGTCCGTGTGAACCGGCTGAGCCTGGCGCTTCTGCGGCGGTTCGGCCGTGCCTTGCCAGAGGTGTTCGCCGAGCGGGTGATGCGGCCCATAGGCGCGTCTGCTGGTTGGCGCTGGGAAGGCTACCGGACCTCGTACGTCGATGTCGGCGGCCAACAAATACAATCGGTATCCGGCGGCGGGCACTGGGGCGGAGGCATGTTCATTCATGCCGAGGACCAGGCTCGCATCGGCCTGCTGATGCTCAACCGAGGCCTGTGGGGCAGCACGCGCATCCTGCCCGAAAGCTGGGTTGCAAGCTCCGTGTCCCCTTGCGTCCTCAACCCGCGCTACGGCTTGTTCTGGTGGCTGAACAGCGACGGGACCTACCTGCCGTCGGCCCCGCGCGACAGCTTCTTCGCTATCGGGGCCGGCGGCAACATCACTTGGATCGACCCGACGAACGACTTGGTCGCCGTGCTGCGCTGGGTTGACAGCACCCAGCTGGACGCCTGGATCGGCTGGGTGCTGGCAGCCATGGTCCCGTGACCGTCCAGCCCGGCAGCGTCACTGCGGCTTCAGATCCAGCTTCTGCACCCGCCAGTTCAGCAGTTCCGCCACGAACAGCGTGTTCTCCGACGGGCAGGCGATTTGGTGTATCCAGCCGAACTCGCCGGCCATCTTGCCGGACTTGCCGAGGTAGCCCAGCACCTTCCCGTCCAGGCCCAGCTTGTAGACGCGTCCCGGGTAGGCGTCGGACACGTACAGCACCTGGTTCGGCGGCGGCGTGATGCACACCGCCCAGGGTGCGCCCGCTACCTGCGTCTTGGGCGTGCCGACTGGCGGGTTTTGGTCTGGCCTGTTGCCGATCGCGGGCTTCGCGGCCGGGTCGAACGGGACGTCTATGGTAATCTGCCGCAACACTTGGCCATCGGTGTCGAACACCTGTATCCGGCGATTGCCGCGGTCGGCGACGTAGATGCGGTCCTGCGCGTCAATGGCGATGCTGTGCGGAGTGTTGAGCTGCCCCGGCCCGTCACCGGGCGTTCCGAACGACCCGAGCCATTCCCCAGCGGGCGACACCTTGGCGACCCGGCTGTTGATGTAGCCGTCGCTGATGTAGCCGTTGCCCCGGCTGTCCCAGGTGATGTCCGTCACTTGGCGGAAGTATCCGTCAATGGGCGGCTTGGGAGGCTTTGGGTGCTCCAACGGCTTCGTGTCCTCGTCGGAGGCTTCCTGCTTGCGCCCGTACACCATGGTCACGCGACCAGCCGGGCTGAACCGCACGACTTGGTCCGAACCCTTGTCCGCGGCCCAGATGTTGCCGTCGCGGTCAACCTTCACGTCGTGCGCAAACGACCAGGCATACAGGCCGTGCCCGATCTCGCGGATAAACGCGCCGTCGGGACCGAACTCTAGCAGCTGCGCGGCAGCAGCTGCGTAGGCCGGGCCGCGCGTGTTGCCGCGGTTGAACACGAACAGGTGGCCTTGCGCGTTCACCGCAATGCCAGACACCTCGCCGAGGTGCATGTTGTCAGGCAGCTTCAGGAACTCGACGTCGGCGGTATATGGGATCAACGGCGGGGCGGCTGGCGGCGGGTTGGTTTGGGCTTGAGCGGCGGTGCCTGACAGCAGCAAGGAGGGCAGCAGCAGGGTGGCAAGGGCGGCACGCATCATGGACGAAGCTCCCTCGTTTTGGCGCATGCTCGCCCAACCGTCGCCGGTGTCAATGGACACGGTATGGATGGGCACGCGGGCGCCTGTGCTGATGACATTGCTAGCTGCGCTAGCCGGCATGCCGTCCCCAGCGGCAGGTCAAGGCAGGGTGGGGCCGGACCAGACGGCGCTGAACGAGGCAGTGCGCCTTGGCACGACGGCGACGCTGGCGCCCTTGTGCGGCCTGCGAGAGGAAGGGTGGGCGTTCGACTTGCGCCGGGCCGCCATCCTGCGCGCAACCCGCACGGACCGGCCGGACGACGAGGCCTTGCGCGCCGCGCCGGGCAGCGCCTCGGTCCAGGGCGTGCTCGGCTATGCCGAAGTCGAGGCCCTGGAGGATTTTGCGGGAAGTCCTCCCGCATCGACGTGCGGCCCTTTGGCAAGCAGCCCGGAGCTGCGGGACGCGGACGCGGCGGTACAGGAGTTCCGTACGCTGAAGGCGGCGAACCAGCCCGGCAGCTGACCGAGCGTGCCCTGTCCAGCGATGCAGGGCCGGGACAGGGCGCAGCAGGTGGCCAGCAACTTGTCTTAGTGCCTGTGATCTTGGACGGCGCTGCCCAGATGGTGCGGGCGCTCGCGCAAGTGCAGTCGTGGCAGCCGCGCCCAGCATCACATGACGAGGCTGCAAGCTTGCGGGATGTTGCAGCGGGGACCAGCATCTTTCAGCGCCACCTTGCACCCCCTCGGCGCGGCATCCGGGACTACATCGGGGTAGATCGTTCCCCCTTGCTCCAAGGAGGTCAAACATGGGCCCCATTCAGGAAAGCCGCCGCACCTTGCTGATAGTGCCACTTCTGATAGTGCCACTTCTGGTTGATGGTGCCATTTCCGGCGGCCTTCTCAATGACATTTGCGCCCCTCGCCTCGGCTAGCCCACTCGATCCAGCGCAGACCATTGTTCAGCTGCCCGCAAGCCATGCCTGGGTTCCTAACCCAGGTTGTCCCAAGCGCAGCATGGACGTGTGCCCCCTGACCGGCGACACAACGAAGCCTGGCCTCCATCACACGCTGGTGCGATGGTGGCCTGGCTACATGAGCGCGCCGCACACCCACACGACCGACCGTTACTGCGTGGTCGTGTCGGGCATTTGGTGCTGCAACAGCGGAGCGGACTTCGATCCGGCTGCATGCGTTCCCATGCCAACGGGCAGTTTCGTTCGCCGGGTGGCGGGCACGCCGCACTATGACGGTGTCATCCAAGGGCACAGCGAGCCGGCGTTCATTGCCATATGCGGGACCGGGCCGGTGAACTATGCGCCTACGGACCCTTCCCGGCCTGGGTGGCGAGCCGCTTGAACACTGGGCCACTTCGACCTTCAGGCAGAGATCGGGGTGAAGGCGCGGACCAGATTGACGGGTCCGCTTCTGCTTATACCAACCCGCCTAGACTTTGACCTGTGCCCAGGTCCGGGTCGTGATGGA
>CAXUHB010000066.1:0-12172 GCA_964250755.1 uncultured Acetobacteraceae bacterium
GGACGTGCCGCGGCTAGATTGGGCGCGGCGGGGTGCCGATGCCATCGCGCCGCCGTGCTTTCCCTGGGTCAGTAGCTGACGAGGTGCCGGAGCGGCAATGGTGATCGGGGACGGCCCGTCGTTCGGGCCGCCGCAGCGCACGGTCGTCTCCATGACCGCCGGCGCCGACGCGAAGCGGTGCGCGTTCGTGCGGTCCGGCCCCCAAGCTGACTGCATGCCATCCCAACGGTACAGGAACAGCGCCCTGCCCCCGTCCGTCCGGGTCAGATGGAACGAGCCGCCCATCCCTGCCCACACAAGGACGGGCTGGGCGCGCCGAGGGCCGCGCCGGCGCGGCACCCTAGCCGGACAGCACCTCGATGCGGCCCGCCCCCGCCCGCCGCCGCGCCGGGCCGACCACAATCCGCACGTCCCGGCCCAGCCGCGTCAGGCAGGCCAGCATCTTGGCCTCGCTGACGCCTCGGAACTGGCCGCGCAGCAGCCCCCACAGCTTGGGCTGCGGCAGGCCGGTGATCCCTGCCGCCACCTGCGTCAGCCGCCGCCGCTTGATGACCTCGCTGATCCGGCTGGCGAGCTGCGCCTTGACCAGCATCTCGTCGGCGCCCGGCCGCCCCAGGTCAGCATACACGTTGGCGCTGCCCGCCTCGATCCCGATCACGGCGTCTCCAGTCATGGAACGGTTCTGGCAAAGATCAACGTTCTTCTGGGCTTTCATTGGGGCAGCATTCGTGGCCTTTGACGCACTCCATCCAAGCAGAAGCGCTCGGCTCTTCATGATCATTTCGACGTTTGGTGGCTCATCTAGTTTGGCATTGACTTTCCAAAGTCGTGGAAGCAAGCATTGGCAGGAAGCCTGGGAACAGAGAATCAAAGCGGTCGAAAATGCTGCCCTCGGAGTCATCTTGCTCTCAAATGAGGAGCCTTGCGTCAACAAAGGACTTCGGGGCGCCAAGAAAGTATCGGTTTCAAAACTCGCTGTCATGGCCAGCGATTCAACCGTTGCAATCTGGATAGCTTTGCTTATCGTAGTTATGAACGTATGCCGCGATATGCGGGATTGAGAATTTGGACCGGCTGTTCCGGCAATAGACGTTAGCACAGGATTTCCCATGTTCAGAATTGCAAAGGAAGAGTGGGCGGCTGGATCGGGTTCTGCAAAGCCCTAGGTCACACACGTATATGAATGCCCTCGCGCCTGTCACGACGGCTGCCTGTCCGGCGCGAGCGCCGCCGCGGCGAACAGCACGGCTGCCCAATCGACGAAGACCCGCAGCCTCGTGCTCAGGTGCCGGTTCGGCGGATAGACTACGTGCAGAGGGATCGGCGGCACGCCCCAGTCGGGCAGCACCGGCACCAGCCGGCCCGCCCTCACATGGGCCTGCACCATGAAGCGCGGCGCCTGGATGATCCCGTGCCCGGCAAGTCCGGCCACGACGTATGTCCCCGCATCGTTCAACGCAGCACGGTAGCGGCCAGCAACCTCCAGCCGCTCCCCGTTGCGGACGAACTCGAACGGCAGGTGCCGCCCGGTCCTTGCACGGAAGTAGCCGACCACATGGTGGCCGGCCTCCAGCGCCGACGGGTGCGCCGGCATCCCGTGCCGCAGCAGGTAGGAGGGCGCGGCGGTGGTCGTCATGTGCATCTCGCCAATGCGACGGGCGACAAGTGACAGGTTGCCGACCGCGCCGGCCCGGATCGCGCAGTCCACGTTCTCCGCCAGCAGGTCCGCCGTCCGGTCCGAGGTGCCGATGTCGAGCTGGATGTCAGGATAACGGTCGAAGAACCCGCCCAGCGCCGGCAGGATGATCTCCTGCGCGATGGCGGCCGACACGTCGATCCGCAGCCGCCCCTTGGGCCGCGCCTGGGACGCGGTGACGCTCGCGTCCATGTCCTGCAAGTCCGCCAGCACCTGGACTGCGCGCTCGTAGTACGCTGCCCCGTCCGAGGTGACGGCCAGCCGCCGCGTGGTGCGGCTCAGCAGCTTGGTCTGCAGGTGCGCCTCCAACTGCTGGACCAGCTTCGTGACCGTGGGCTTCGGCGTTGCCAACGAGGCGGCGGCCTGGGTGAAGCTGCCCGTCTCGACGATGCGGACGAATGCTCGCAGGGCGGCAACTTGGTCCACCAGCACTCCCCTACCAGCCATTGTTCACACAGGTGAACAATGTAATGCCTTCCGGCCTATTTGTGCCAGGTGCGCGCATCCCCATCCCCTGCTCCGCAGCAGCATGAACTGGCCTCAGGCCTTGCGCATCGTTCCCACTCCCGGCGAGATTGACACTGGCAGCGGCGCGCCGGTGTTGGCGCAGGTCCATCGGCACGCGGCGGCACGCCCAGCCCCGCTGGTTCTGCACTTGCGCGGGGGCGCCTTCCTGGGCTTGTGGCCCGCGGCCGAGCGGCCCATTGCAGCGTTGCTGGCCCAGGCCGGGGCCGTCGTCGTGTCGGCCGACTACCCCGCTGGCGCCGGCGCCCCGTTCCCCGCTGCGGTCGAGGCCATGTACGCCTTGCTCTGCCGCCTGCACGACCGGCGCGCGCATTGGGCGGGACGGGGCGCCAGGCTGTTTGTCGCGGGCGAGGAGGCGGGCGGCAACCTGGCTGCCGCCCTCGCGCTCATGGCCCGCGACCGCCTCGGGCCGCCATTGGCCGGGCAGATCCTGCTGTCGCCGATGCTGGATGCCGGCATGGCGACCTGCTCCTACCGCGATGCGCAGGCCGGGCCGGTCGGGTGCAAGTGGGCGGACGGGTGGCGAGCCTACCTTGGCAGCCCCGGCATGGCCGCCCACCCCTATGCCGCGCCGTCCTGCGGGTCCCGCCTGCACGGCCTGCCGCCGGCCCTCGTGCTGACGGCGTCGGACGACCCGATGCATGACGAGAGCCTGTGCTACGCCCGGCGCTTGCAAGCGGCCGGGACGCCGGCGCAGGCACGCATCCTGGACGCGGCCGGCTGGCCCGGCGCGCTGGCCGGGCCGCCCGGGCCTTGGGGTCCCGAGGTCCGCAACGCCTTCGCCGGGTTCTTCGCCGCTGCGATGCCAAACCTGTCGCCCGCTTCCCTCGCGGCCCCGCCCCCATGGCAAGGAGCTGACCATGATTGATTACAAGTTCACCAAGGCCGCCGGCGAGCCGAAGATGTCCAGCCGCAGCCCCCGCCGCCTGGCCTGGCTGGGTGCTGCCGCCCTGGCCGCCGCCGGTGCCGGCGCGGCCTGGCATTACCTGCCCCGCACCCCGGCCCCCGCCGCCACCTCCGCCGTCCCGGCCGCGGTCCCCGTTTCGGTCGCGACCGTCGAGCGGCGCGACACCGCGATCTGGGACGATTTCTCCGGGCGGGTCGAGGCCGTGGGCCGTGTCGAGGTCCGCCCCCGCGCCGCCGGTGCCATCGTCGCCGCGCACTTCCGCGAGGGCGCCATCGTCAAGCAGGGCGACCTGCTGTTCACCATCGACCCGGCCCCCTACGCCGCCGAGGTCCAGCGCGCCGACGCCCAGGTTGCGGCTGCCATCGCCCGCCTGGCGCTGGCCGGCAAGGAGCAGCAGCGCGCCCAGCAGCTCGTCGGCTCCGGCTTCACGCCGCAGCGCGATGTGGACCAGCGGGTGAACGAGCTGCGCGCCGCCGAGGCGAACCTGCGCGCCACCCAGGCGGACCTTGCGACCGCCCGCCTCAACCTCGGCTACACCGAAGTTCGCGCCCCCATCGCCGGCCGCGCCGGGCGCATCGAGGTCACGGCGGGCAACCTGGTCCCCGCCGGTCCCACCGCCCCGGTGCTGACCACGCTGGTGTCGGTCAACCCGATCTATGCCAGCTTCGAGGCGGACGAGCAGTCGCTGTCCCGCGCCCTCGCCACACTTCCCGCCAGCGCCGACCTCGTGCAGGAGATCAGGCGCATCCCTGTCCAGATGGGCACGTTGGGTACGGAGGGCACGCCGTTCCATGGCACCCTGCAGTTGGTGGACAACGTGGTGGACGCCCGCAGCGGCACGGTCCGCGTCCGCGCCGCCTTCGACAACCCGGACGGCAAGCTGATGCCGGGCCAGTTCGCCCGGCTGCGGCTGGGCCAGGCCCGGACAGAACCCGCGCTGGCCATCGACGAGCGCGCCATCGGCACCGACCAGGACCGCCGCTTCGTGATGGTGGTGGATGCGGACAGCATTGCCGCCTACCGGCAGGTCACGCTGGGCGCCACCGCGAACGGGCTGCGCCTCGTCACCTCGGGCCTCAAGCCCGGTGAGCGGATCGTCGTCAACGGCCTGCAGCGCATCCGCCCCGGCGCCACCGTCGCGCCCACGCTGGTTCCCATGAGCCAACAGCCCAAGCTCGCCGCGCAGTAGGCGCGGCCCAACCGGGACCACCCCCATGAACATCTCCAGGTTCTTCATCGACCGCCCGGTCTTCGCCGGCGTGCTGTCGGTCCTCATCTTCGTGTCCGGCCTGCTCGCCCTCGGCGCGCTGCCCATCTCCGAATACCCGGAAGTCGTCCCGCCTCAAGTTGTCGTCCGCGCCAACTACCCCGGCGCCAGCCCGAGGGTGATCGCCGAGACGGTGGCGACCCCGATCGAGGAGCAGATCAACGGCGTCGAGGGGATGCTCTATATGGGCAGCCAGGCGACCACCGACGGGCTGATGACGCTTACCGTCACCTTCAAGCTCGGCACCGACCCGGACAAGGCGCAGCAGCTCGTGCAGAACCGCGTCGGCCAGGCGGAGCCGCGGCTGCCCGACGCCGTCCGCACCCTGGGCGTCACGACGATCAAGTCCTCGCCTGACCTGATGATGGTCGTCCACATCCTGTCGCCGAACAACAAGTACGACATCACCTACCTCCGCAACTACGCCGTCCTCAACATCAGGGACCGGCTGGCCCGCATCTCCGGCGTCGGCGACGTGCAGCTGTTCGGCTCCGGCGACTACGCCATGCGCGTCTGGCTCGACCCGCAGAAGGTGGCCGAGCACGGCCTGTCCGCGGGCGACGTGGTGGCGGAGATACGCGCCCAGAACGTCCAGGCCGCGGCCGGCGTCATCGGCGCCTCCCCCAGCATCCCGGGCCTCAGCCTGCAGCAGTCGGTCAACGCCCAGGGCCGGCTGCAATCGCCGGAGGAGTTCGGCGACATCGTCGTCAAGACCGCCCCGGGCGGCGCCGTCACCCGGCTGCGCGACGTGGCGCGGATCGAGCTGGGGGCAGCCGACTACGCGCTCCGCTCGCTGCTCGACAACAAGTCCGCCGTTGCCGTCCCCGTGTTCCAGGCCCCTGGGTCGAACGCGATCCAGATCGCCGACGCCGTGCGCGCCACCATGGAGGAGATCAAGCAGAATATGCCGGAGGGCGTGGATTACGCCGTGGTCTATGACACGACGCAGTTCGTCCGCGCCTCGATCGAGGCCGTGGTCCACACCCTGCTGGAGGCGGTGGTGCTCGTCGTGATCGTCGTGGTGCTGTTCCTGCAGACCTGGCGCGCCTCGATCATCCCGCTCGTCGCGGTCCCTGTTTCCATCGTCGGCACCTTCGGCGTGATGCACCTGTTCGGCTTCTCCATCAACGCGCTCAGCCTGTTCGGCCTGGTGCTCGCCATCGGCATCGTCGTGGACGACGCCATCGTCGTGGTCGAGAACGTGGAGCGCAACATCGAGCAGGGCCTCAGCCCGGTCCAGGCCACCTACCGTGCCATGACCGAGGTGTCCGGCCCCATCGTCGCCATCGCCCTAGTGCTGGTCGCCGTGTTCGTGCCGCTGGCCTTCATCAGCGGGCTGACTGGGCAGTTCTATCGCCAGTTCGCGCTGACCATCGCCATCTCGACCGTCATCTCGGCGGTGAACTCGCTCACCCTCTCGCCGGCGCTGGCCGCCCTGCTCCTGCGTGGCCACGATGCGCCCAAGGACCTGCTGACCCGCGTGCTCGACCGGCTGCTCGGCTGGCTGTTCCGCGGGTTCAACCGCGGCTTCACGGCGGGGTCCAACGCCTACAGCGGCGGCGTGTCCCGCGTGATCGGGCGCAAGTCCACCATGATGGCCCTCTACCTCGGCCTGGTCGGCGCGGCGTTCATGCTGTTTCAGGCCGTGCCCGGCGGCTTCGTGCCGGCCCAGGACAAGCAGTACCTCGTCGGCTTCGCCCAGCTTCCCGACGGCGCCAGCCTCGACCGCAGCGAGGACGTCATCAAGCGCATGGGCGACATCGCGGAGAAGCAGCCCGGCGCCGTGAACAACATCGCCTTCCCCGGCCTGTCCATCAGCGGCTTCACCAACAGCAGCAACGCCGGCATCGTCTTCGTGTCGCTGGCGGACTTCGACAAGCGCACAACGCCCGACCTGTCTGCGGGCGCCATCGCCGGGTCGCTGAACGGGCAGTTCGCCGCCATCCAGGATGCGTTCATCGCCGTGTTCCCGCCGCCGCCGGTGCAAGGCCTGGGCACCATCGGTGGCTTCAAGCTGCAGATCGAGGACCGCGCCGGCCTGGGCTACGAGGCGCTGAACGACGCCACCAACGCCTTCCTGGCCGCCGCGCGCAAGGCACCGGAACTGACCGGGATGTTCACCGGCCTGCGTGTGGACGTGCCGCAGCTCTACGCCGACATCAACCGCGTCCGCGCCCGCCAGCTTGGGGTCGCGGTGACGGACGTGTTCGACACGCTACAGATTTACCTCGGCTCCCTCTACGTGAACGACTTCAACGCCTTCGGCCGCACCTACTCCGTGCGCGTCCAAGCTGATGCCCCTTTCCGCGCCCGTGCCGACGACATCGGCCGGCTGAAGGTCCGCGCAGCCTCCGGCGAGATGGTGCCGCTGGCGGCCGTCCTGTCGGTCAATGCCAGCGCCGGGCCGGAGCGGGCGATGCGCTACAACGGCTTCCTGTCGGCCGACGTGAACGGCGCCGCCGCGCCGGGCTACTCCAGCGGCCAGGCGCAGGACGCGGTCGCCCGCATCGCCAAGGAAACGCTGCCGAAGGGCTTCGCCTACGAGTGGACGGAACTGACCTACCAGCAGATCATCGCCGGCAACTCCGGCGTGCTGATCTTCCCGCTGGCGCTGCTGCTGGTGTTCCTGGTGCTGGCGGCGCAGTACGAGAGCCTGACCCTGCCGCTGGCGATCATCATGATCGTGCCGATGGGCCTGCTGGCCGCCATGGCCGGAGTTTGGCTCACCCACGGCGACAACAACGTGTTCACCCAGATCGGCCTCATCGTCCTGGTAGGCCTGTCGGCCAAGAACGCCATCCTGATCGTGGAGTTCGCCCGTGAGCTGGAGTTCGCCGGGCGCGCCCCGCTGGCCGCCGCGGTCGAGGCCAGCCGCCTGCGGCTGCGCCCGATCCTGATGACCTCCATGGCCTTCATCATGGGCGTGCTGCCACTGGTGCTGTCCACCGGTGCCGGCGCCGAGATGCGGCACGCGATGGGCGTCGCCGTGTTCTCCGGCATGATCGGCGTCACCGCGTTCGGCCTGTTCCTGACCCCGGTGTTCTACGTCGTCCTGCGCCGGCTGGCGGGCAACCGGCCGCTGAAGCAGCATGGCGGAGACCCTGCCATCCCGGCCCGGACGCCTGCGGAGGCGCACGTGTAAGGCGCCTCCGCGTGGATCTCATGCATCTCCCGCCATGCTCAAATTGACGAAGTCGCCGATGGTTCCTGGCGGCAAAGGCGACGCTGCAGCAGGCGGTCCGGCGGGATGCGCCGGGGTGGTTCAGCTCGCTCGTATGCTTGGGACCAACCACGCGGCGGCGACATCAGGTTTCGGCGGCCAGGACGATCGGTTTTGTCCCGGGAGGGTCCGGAGCCTTTTAGCCAGGCCGCAAGGCGTTGACATCGTGATGCAACGTCATCCAGGAACATTCGCTTAGCGGCAACTGCTCCATAATGCCGTACGGGCGAAGCTCGACCTTCTCAGGGCGCGCCTGGTCCGTGCTGCATGACAACGACCTGCACCGGAGCAGCGGCTGAGCCGAAATTTCACCCATATGTGAATGCGTTCAGCCGAGCACCCGTTCTGTTCATGACTGCCGGTCCGCAACTGGACAGGCAATCTTTGCTTTTCTTTCCAGTGAAGCAGGAAGGCAGGCATGACTGAGGACAGCGAGAAGGCAATCCAGGAGCGGGCCTATCTGCTTTGGGAGAAGGAGGGATGTCCAGACGGACGTGACAAGGAGTTCTGGGAGCGCGCCCGTTTGCTGCACGAGGCTGAAGCGGCACCTCCGATCATGACGCCGCTCCAGGCCCGTTCAGCCGAGGAGGCCGAGGTGGACGAGGCATTGGCGGAGACTTTCCCGGCCAGCGACCCGCCCTCCTTCGCCGTAACCGACCGGGTCGGCAAGACGCGCGGCCCAGCAAAGTCCGGCGCCTCGAAATGACGGTCCAACGCCCATTGGCGATCATGTCCCAGTCTGTGGTGTGGGAGCGTCGTTCCTGAGCCGCTGTCAGGTTGCCACGGCGGGCAGGCTGGCGGTGGAATCATCGCTGATTGGCGCCAGGGATTCCAGGGTCATGTAGCGGCGCTGCGTTGCCCGCTCGTCGTTCTGCTCCAGCAGGAGCGCGCCGACGAGCCCGGTGGTCACCCGCCTGATCGGCGCGTTGCTGCCGGAACAAGGTGACGAGTGGGCCGTCCAGCGCGCCCGCTACATGAGCCTGCAGACCATCTTCCCGCTCAGCAACGCCGTCGCCGTCAGCCTGCCGCCCCTGGTGGCCTGACCGGGCAACCGACGCTGCCCAGGAGCGCCGCTCCCACACCACGTCCAGGAACACGACCGGAGCTGGTCTGCCGCGGCCTTTCATGGTTCATTGGCGCCGAGCGGCCCTGTCGTCTCGGACGGGCACCGCGCCGATCCACGCCGAGACGATTCGATGTTGGCATTTGCCCCTATGCGCCTTCCTGACGGCATGGAACGCGTTCGAAGTGTGCATAAGACGCGAACCAGGCAGCGCTGGGCGACGACACCGGATGCGCGGTCCGCTGCGGCCTCGACCTCTGGTGCGCATCCGACCGGACGACGGAGGCGTCGCAAGCCCCGCGACGAGGGCGTCGCAGGGAGATCATCAGCCTTGGCCGCCTTTGGCGCTCAGGTGCGCGCAGGCCGCAGCGGAAGTGCGGGCGTCAGCCCTTCCCGCTTCCCGGCAGCAACGCGCCGACTACGCCTCGCGTCGCGTTGACCAGCACGCTCGCGACGTCCGGCTCGCCCGTGAACAGGGCATGGGCGAAGGTGCGGGCCTGCTTGAGCGTGATGTGCGGCGGCAGCGGCGGCACGTTCGGGTCCGTCACCATGTCCAGCACCACGGGACGGTCCGCAGCCAGCGCCTCGTCCCAGGCAGGACCGACGCCCTCGGGCGCCTCCACCCGAATGCCGCGCAGGCCCATCAGCTCGGCGATGCCGGCATAGGGCAGATCCGGAAGCTGCTGCGCCGCGTTGAACTTCGGGTCGCCCGCCTGCACCCGCTGCTCCCAAGTGACGTAGGCCAGGTCACGGTTGTTCAGCACCAGCACCACCAGCCGCGGATCGGTCCAACGGCGCCAGTACTTGGCGATGGTGACAAGCTCGCCCATTCCGTTCATCTGCATCGCGCCGTCGCCCACCAGCGCCACCACCGGCCGGTCGGGATGCGCGAACTTGGCGGCGATCGCGTAAGGCACGCCGCATCCCATCGTGGCCAGCGTGCCCGACACCGACCCGGCCATCCCCGGACGGAACCGCAGGTCGCGCGCATACCATACGCTGCTGGTGCCGGAGTCCGCCGTGACGATGCAGCGGTCCGGCAGGCGCCGCGACAGCTCCCACGCGACGAGTTGCGGGTTGATGGGATCGGCGGGCAGCCGGGCCTGGGCCTCGGCCTGCTGCCAGGATTCCACCACCGACGCCTCGACCTTATCCCGCCAGGCCCGGTCCTCGCGGGGGTGCAGCAGGGGCAGCAGCGCTTGCAGCGTGGCCCCGGCGTCGCCGACCAGGTTCGCCTCCATCGGGTAGCGCAGGCCCAACATCGCCGGGGCAATGTCCACCTGCACGCCGCGCGCCTGACCCTCCTTGGGCAGGAACTCGGTGTAGGGGAACCCGCTGCCCACCATCAGCAGGGTGTCGCAGCCCTGCATCAGCTCCCAGCTTGCCTTGGTGCCCAGGACACCGATGGAGCCGGTGCAGTACGGCACCGTGTCCGGCACTGCGGACTTGCCGAGCAGCGCCTTGGCCACGCCTGCACCCAGGCGCTCCGCAACCGCCATCACCGCGCCGCCGGCGCCAATGGCGCCAGCACCCACCAGGACGGCGACGCGCTTGCCCGCGTTCAGCACCTCTGCCGCGTGGGCCAGCGCGGAGGCGTCCGGCACCACGGGCGAGGCATCCAGCCCGACGCCGGAGTGGGTCATGGCGTGCTCGCGGGACGGCTGCTCCATCGGCTCAAGCTGCAAGTCGTTCGGGATGATGACGACAGAGACGCCGCGCCCCGCCTTGGCGATGCGGTAGGCGCGGTCAATCAAATGGCGTACTTGCGACGCGGTGCTGGCCGTTTGCACGTAGGCGGCCACGTCCTTGAACAGGGATTGCAGGTCCACGTCCTGCTGGTAGTTGGACCCGATGGCCGAGCGCGCCTGCTGCCCGACGATGGCCAGCACGGGCTGGTGGTCCAGCTTGGCGTCATACAGGCCGTTCAGCAGGTGGATGGCGCCGGGTCCGGACGTGGCGATGCACACGCCGACTTCGCCGGAGAACTTGGCCGTGGCACAGGCCATCAGCCCGGCCATCTCCTCATGCCGAACTTGGATGAAGTCGATGTCGCCGTCCCGGCGGTTCAGGGCGCCCATCAGGCCGTTGATACCGTCGCCGGGGTAGCCGAACACGCGGCCGACACCCCACTCCTTCAGGCGGCGCCACACGAAGTCGCCTACGGTCTCGGCCATGCGTCAGCTCCCCTCGATGCTGGTGGAGGTTGCCCTGGTCCAAGTGCGGCCGCCAGGGACCCCCAAAGGCACAACGCCCTCCATCCTGACCGGGATGCCATGTGGCATGGCGCCAGCCTGGGTGCGACGGGTCTGACACGTCCCGCCATGAGTCCTCGGCCTGCCTCCCGCGAATGCCCGAGCGCTGTCCCCCTCACGGCGCAGATTCTGCGCAGCGCGATGACTTGCCCTGACGTTGCAGCATTCCCGCGCTCGGTCCAGGTAGGTCAGGCCCACCACCGTCCAGAAGCGGCGCGGGCGCCAGACCACGGCCGACGCGGCGATGGAACCCAAGCAGCCCCGCTCGCCCGTGCTCACCCCCGAGCAGGAAGCGGCCGTCGTCGCCTCCCGCCGCCACACACTGCTGCCGCTGACGGCCAACTCCGGAACTGCTGCGATCCAAGCCCGCTATTGCACTTAGGGCCTGCGCGGCCGCTGCCGCGTCCGGAGCCGGCCGGCCAGCCCTTCGCCTGCACCGCAACAGCCACCTTGGGCCGCGTTCAGGTGCCGGTCATGCAGGCGTGCCGCCACGACTGCCGCGCCCCCAGCCTGATGGCCGGCGCCGGGGCGTTCGCGCAGGCGCGCGCCGACCGCGCGGCAGCCTCGTCTTGATGTTCCAGCCCGCGGGGAAAGACCTGCCGCTGGGCGAGGGCGCCAGGGTCATGCCGCGCCGCGCCATCGCAGGATCCAGAATTGCAGATGCTTGAACGCCGTGTTGTCGGCGGTGCCGACGAGCGCGAGGACGCCCGCGTGCATCGACGTCGTGCGGAACAGGCCTGTCGCCTGGCTGATCAGCTCGCCGGCTCCCGGTTGGCCGACATGAACTTGCCGATCACGGTGCCGACCAGGGCATAGGGCATGCTCGCCTTCAGCCCCGTGATGACCCAAGCGGCCGCCGAGGGCGCGATGGGGTGCCGCAGCACGGCGCCCTCCCCGCCACCCGTGGTCCGCGCCGTGCAAGCGTGCAAGCGTGCAAGCGTGCAGACGTGCAGACGTGCAGACGTGCAGACGTGCAGCGGGTTGGCCTCCTGCACGCCGGCGCAGGGACCGCCGGCGGAGGGATCAAGGAATATTGCGGAGAACGCGATGGCAGCCGATAGCCTTGACAGGAGATTGGACCAACGGACGCTGCCCGAAACGCGCGGGCTGGCAAGCTGCGCCGCCACGGAGGGAGCGGACCGGTGACCGACGACACGGTGGAGTTCAGCGCGATGCAGCAGGGTGCCGGTGACGGCGCGCCCGGGGCGACGGCGGCGTTCCCGTATGACCGCATGACCGTGG
>CAXUHB010000067.1:0-11780 GCA_964250755.1 uncultured Acetobacteraceae bacterium
GGGTTGGTCAGGGTCACGATCTCCAGCCGGTCGCCGATGGGGCGCAGGCAGCCGGTGTCCCCGGCGGCGGCGTTGATGACGGCCTTCGAGAACTTCTCGATCAGGCGCACGTTGGTCGCACCCGGCGCCTCGCGCCCGACGCGGCGGGTGCCTTGCGGCGTCGTGGACCAGATCTGCGCCGCACGCTCTCCCGTAACCAGGAAGCAGCCCTCGCCGGGTGCCGTCACGGCGCCGCGGAAGACCATCGCCTTGTCGTCGGCGTGCAGCGTGGCCGGGCTGCGCTTGCCGTCCACCCACAGCCCGGCGCGGCTGTCCCTGGCATCCTCCAGCTCCTGGCTGCGCAGGAAGACGTGGCTGGACACCACCTCCAACGCGATCTCCTGGCCCGGACGGGCCTGCATGGCCAGCGGCTTGGCGACGTACTCGTGAGCGGCGGCGGCGCCGCTCCAGAGGGCGGCAGCGGTCATCAACAGGGCGGCGCGCATGGTCGTCTTCCTTGTTGCGGTCAACTCAGGCGGACATGGACAGGAGGAACAGGCCCCCCAGTCCGGCGATCCCAGCCCCCAAAGCGCGCACGGCGTACGCCCCCGCGGGCCAGCGCGTCAGCACCCCGGTCAGGATGCCCGCGGCATGGAGCAGCCCCGTCGCCGTGACGAAGCCCAGCCCGTAAGCCAGCGCATTGGACGCGCCCGGCATTTCGCTGCCATGCGCGTAGCCGTGGAAGATGGCGAACACGCCGACCACCACGGCGGCGGCCCAGAACGGCACGCGCAGCGACAGCGCGACGGCGAAGCCCAGCACCACGGCGGACAGGGCCACCACCACCTCCGTCGCCGGCAGGGGGACGCCGGTGATGCCGAGCACGCCGCCCAGGGCCATCACGGCCGGGAAGGTGATCGGCAGCACCCAGATGCCGGGCCGGCCCAACTGCGCGCCCCACAAGCCCACCGCCACCATGGCGACCAGATGGTCCAGCCCGGTGAGCGGATGCAGGAAGCCGCTGAGCAGGCCGCCCGGCACCCCGGCCTCGGTGTGGGCGAACGCCGGTCCGGCGGCCAGCAGGAGCAAGGCGGCGAGTGCGGCAGGGGCAAGGCGCGTCATGCGGAGAGACCTTCGTTCTAGGGATTGTCCGCGGATGATCCGGCGCGCGGGCAGCCCTGGCAAGGCGGAACATACTCACGCCGTGACCCGTGTTTGTGAAGGTTTGGGGACCTTTCATCATCGCCCCCGGCACCAGGCAGGCACGCCCCGCCGAGGCCGCGCCGTGCGAAGAAACCGTGACACTGCACGGCCTGATCCAATCCGTCGTTCCCCAAGCATCAGGTCTGGCCCTCCAGGCTGCCCAACCCGGGCTGGCAGGGGCGGCGGCCGCAGCCCACCGCTCCCCGGCCCGGCTGCAGCTGCGCGCAGGCCTCGCCGACGAGCCGCCTGGACCCGGTCAGCCAGCAGGAGACCATGGCGCTGACGCAGGAGGCCTGCGCCGAACTGGGATGCGCGGTCGTGTTCGTCACCCCTGTTCGTCACCCCTGTTCGTCACCCATGACGCCGCGCTCGCAGCAACGGTGTCCGGCCGCGCCGTCGCGCTCAGACCGGCGGCGGGGTGGCGCGGCGCACAGGCCGGCGGCCTGCACCAAGCGCCGGGCTCAGGGCAGGCTTCGGCCAAGCGGTTCAGTGTTGGGACGGTGCCGCGCGCCTGATCGTCACGGCTGCAGGCATCGGGCCGCCGCCAGCCCCTCCGCACCCCGACGAACCATAGCAGAACTGTCACGGACACTCATCGCGGCGTGAGTATGCTCCGGCCAACTTTGGATTGGGGTGGATGATGGACGGACGGTACGGCTTTGGATGCGCGCTAGGCGCCGCGCTGCTTGCATCTGCGGCGCCGTCGGGGGCGGCGGTGGTCAATCAGTGGGTGCAGTTCGCGCCCAACGACACCGTGCTGATCCGCGCCATCGAGGACACGCCGTCCAACGGCTGCCCTACGGCGACGCTGGACGGCGCTCCGCTGACCCTGTCCCAGCGCGGCACCGTCACGACTGCGGCGCAGGCGCCCAAGACCTACTATCCCATCCTGATGTGCGAGAGCGCGCCGGTCCCGGCCTTCGGCCACGCGTCGGCCAGCGTCGCGGGGGTGGCGCTCAAGATGCCGGTCGCCAACCCGCGCCGCATCCTGGTGATCGGCGACACCGGCTGCCGCGTCGCCGCCACCGTCGCGGCCACCCAGGCCTGCAACGACCCGGCGCAGTTCCCGCTGCAGTTCATCTCCAACTACGCCGCGACCTTCAAGCCCGACCTGATCGTCCACACCGGCGACTTCTTCTACCGCGAGCAGCCCTGCCCCGGCACCGCCGCCGGCTGCGACGGCACGCCCGCCTTCGACAACTGGGACAGCTGGTATGCCGACTGGTTCGGGCCGGCCCGCAACCTGATCGCCGCCGCGCCCCTGGCGCTGACCCGCGGCAACCACGAAAGCTGCAACCGCGGCGCCCGCGGCTGGTTCCGGCTGCTGGACGTGCATGCCTACGACCAGGCCGCCGTGGACTGCACCGGCCCCTACGTGCCCATGACCGGCGCACCCGGCGCCAAGGGCCCGCTGACGGCCTACGACTTCACGCCGCCCTACATCGTGCAGGCCGGTCAGGTGTCGCTGGTGATGTTCGACGGCAGCGACTCCAACACCACCTTGCCGGACACCACCACCAAGGCAGCGGACGGACGGACGCTGCCGCAGATCTACACCAGCCAGCTCTCCGCGTTGCTGGCGCCGCTGGCGAGCAGCAACCTGTTCTTCGTCACCCACAAGGCGGTCTATGACATCCGCCCGGCCAAGATAAACGGCAACCTGGGCGGCGGCGACGCCACGGTGCAGTCGGTGTTCGACGGGCTGACGCCCGGCGCCGTGCCGGCGCAGATCAAGCTGCTGATCTCCGGCCACGACCACCAGTTCCAGGTCACGAACTTCGCGGACGGGCGGTATGCGCCGCAGTTGGTGGTCGGCAACTCCGGCACTCTGCTGGACAACAACAGCGGCACCCAGCCGCAGACGTTCACGCCGGACACCGTGCCCGCCGGCGCCGGCGTGGCCTACGCGCTGCCGGGGGTCGGGCCGTCGGCCACGACGACGCTGCAATCCGTGAGCGACCGGTCCGAGTACGGCTTCACGGTGATGGACGCGCTCAACGGCGGCTACGTGGCCAACGTCTACAACACGTCCTCGGGCAAGCTGGCGCGCTGCGTCATGCGGCTCAACCCGCGCTCGATGTCCTGCGTCCAGTAGGCGCGGGCGCGGCCCTGCCGGTCCTGAAACGTCCGGGACCGGCAGGGCCGCGTGAGAATGGGCATAGTGAACGCGCTCCTTCCAATCCCAACCGATCCCGCCGCCTCCGTCCTGCCGCCGTCGTGGCAGGATGGCGGGCGCATGGCGCGTCTGGTCCGCGGCCTCGCCGTGCTGCTTGGCGGCGCCGTGCTGGCCGTGCTGCTGACGGCCCGCCTGCCCATTCCGGCGGTGGCCGGCGCGTGGGGAAGCGGGCTGGCCGCGGTGGCGCTGGCGTCGCTGCTGCTGCCGCTGGCGGGGCTGCTGGCCACGCTGCCGCTTTGCCGGGCAAGGGCGCGGCTGGGGCAAGCGCTTCCGGAGGCCGCCGGGGCGTCCCGGCTGCCGCCCGCCCTGCCGCATGCCAGCCTGCCGCCCGCCCGCCTGCCGCCTTCCCTATGGACATGGCCGCGGCGCATCCTGGGCCGGGCTGGGCTTGGCTCTGCCGTGGCCGACCCGGCGGTGCGCCTGTCGCGCCTGGCCCGCCGACCCCAAGGCACCATCGTCCCCCTGCTGGCCGGCGCCGCCGGTGCCGCGCTGCTGCTGCTGCGTCCGGCGGGCGGCGTGCCTCCGGATGCGCTCCTGGCCGGGGCCGTGCTGGTGGCGCTGACCTTCCCGCTGCTGGTGGCCGAGCGGATCATGGCCGGCGTCCCGGACGCGCGCCTGCCGGAGGCGTCCGGCCTGCGGGCGCTGCTGCTGGTGCCGGTGGCCGTGATCCCCCTGGCCGGGCTGCTCCATGCGGCGGCTGGGTCGGGACTGGCCTGGGCCGCGCCTGCCATGACGGCCCTGGCCGCCTATGTCGGCCTGGCCGCGGCCGAACTGTCCTTGCGCGCCCTGGCCAACTGGTTCCTGCCGCCGCCGGCCCCGGCCGACGCCCGCGCCGCTGTGGCCAGCCTGGCCGCGCTGCTGCTGCAGCCCGGACGCGCCGCGGCGGCGGGGCTGGCCGCGCCGCTGCGGACGCACCTGGGCCTGGACTTCTCCCGCAGCTGGGCCTTGCGCTACCTCCGCCGCGCCGCCGCGCCGGTGGGGCTGGTGCTGGCCGGGATCGCCTGGAGCCTGTCCGGCGTGTCATTGATCGAGCTTGACCAGCGCGGCATCTACGAGCGCTTCGGCGCCCCTGCCGCCGTCTGGCAGCCCGGCGCGCACCTGGGCCTGCCCTGGCCGCTGGGCCGCGTGCGCACCGTCGAGCTGGGCGTCGTCCACGCCGCGGGGCTGGGCGCGCTGGAGGCGATGCCGCCGCCCTCCCCGGCGGAGGGTGCCGCCCCGGCCTCCGCCGACCGGCTGTGGGACGGCGCGCACCCGGCGGAGGTGTCCTACGTCATCGCCGCCCGCGACGCCTCCGGGGCGCAGAGCTTCCAGGGCGTCAGCGTGGACATGAAGGTGCTGCACCGCACCGGCCTGGACGACGCGGCCGCCCTGCGCGCCGCCTACGCCGTCGCCGCCCCGGACCCGCTGGTGCGGGCGGAGGCCGGGCGGCTGGCGTCCCACTTCTTCGCCGGGCAAACCCTGCAGGCGGTGCTGGGCGAGGACCGCGAGGCGCTGTCCACCACCCTGCGCGCTGCCCTGCAGGCCGAGCTGGACCGGCTGGACAGCGGCATCGAGGTCGTGGCCGTCGTCATCGAGGCCGTGCATCCCCCCGCCGGCGCGGCAGACGCCTTCCACAACGTGCAGGCCGCCGAGATCGTCGCCACCACCGCCATCGCCACCGAGCGCGGACGCGCCCAGGCCGCCGCCGCCATGGCCCGGCAGACCGCAACCGAGGGCGGCAACACGGCCCGCGGCGCGGCGGCCGAGACCCTGGGCCAGGCCGAGGTCATGCTGCGCGCCTTCATCGCCGACCAGGAGGCCGCCGCCGCGGGCGGCCAGGCGTTCCTGATGGAGCGCTACTTCGCCAACCTGTCCGCCGCCCTGCCGCGGTCGCCCCTGGTGATCCTGGATCACCGGCTAGGCGGCGCGAACGCGCCGGTGGTGGACCTGCGCCCGGCCGGGGCCACGCCCCGGGCCGGCGAAGACGATTAGGCAGGACGCAGCATGGACGGCCACCACCATCATCACCATCACCACCATGACGAGGAGCCGGACCCCGGCGTGTCCCCGCTGGTCCGGCGGATGCGCCTGGCCCTGCGGTTCGCGCTGGCGGGGGTGATCGTCGCGGCGGCGGGGTTTGCGTCGTCGTCCGTCATGGTGGCCGCCGGGCAGGCGTCCGTGGTCACGCGGTTCGGCGACCTGTCGCGCGTGCTGACCGACCCCGGCCTGGCCTGGAAGCTGCCGGCGCCGCTGGAGTCCGTCATCCCCGTGGATCTGCGGCTGCACACGACCTCCACCGGCTTGCAGGACGTGGGCACCCGGGACGGGCTTCGCATCTTGGTGCAGGCCTACGTCGCCTGGCAGGTGCCGGACGACCCCGCGCGCATCCGCCAGTTCCTGCGCGCCGTGCGCAACGACCCGGACGAGGCCGCGCGCCAGCTCCGCAGCCTCGCCGGGTCCGCGCTGCAAGTCACCGCCAGCAGCTTCGAGCTGGCGGACCTGGTGGACACCGACCCCGCCCGCCAGCGCCTGCCGGAGTTCGAGGCGCGGCTGCGCGCCCAGACCGAGGCGCAGGCGCTGGAGGTCTATGGCCTGCGCATCGTGCAAGTCGGGATCGAGCGGCTGAGCCTGCCCGACGCCACCCTGGCCGCCACCGTGTCCCGGATGCGGGCCGAGCGCGAGACGGTGGCGGCAGCCCGCACGGCGGAAGGCCTGCGCGCCGCCGCGGAAATCCGCTCGGACGCCACGCGCGACAGCCGCATCACCCTGGCGCGGGCGCGGACCGAGGCCGCGGAGATCGAGGCGGAGTCCCGCAAGCAGGCCGCCGCCCTGCAGGCGCTGGCCTACAAGGCGGACCCGGACCTGTATGCGCTGCTGCGCTCCATGGACACGCTGGGCAGCGTCGTCGGGCCGAACACGCGCATGGTGCTGCGCACGGACGCCGCGCCGTTCAACATCCTGGTGCAGGGGCCTGCCGGGTGGCAGCCGCCCGTGGACCGCACGGCGGCGGCGGGGCGGTGAGCGCGCCCGCCAGCAATGCCATGCCCGATGCCGCGCCCGATGCCGCGCTGAACGGCCCCGTCGCGCAGTCCATCGGCATCGCCTTCCGGGTGCTGTATGCCGCCACCGCCGTGCTGGCCGCGGCCTGGGCGGCGTCCAACTGGCGGCAGGTGCCGGCGGACAGCCAGGCCGTGGTGACGCGGTTCGGGCGGATCGTCGGCCAGCAGTCCGCCGGGCTGGCGGCGTCCTGGCCGCGCCCCGTCGGCGGCGTGGTGCTGGTGCCGGGGCCGGAGCGGCTGCTGACCGTACGCACCCTGACCACGGCGCAGCGCGGCGGGCTGGAGGACATCTACACCGCCGCCAGCGACGCCGGCATCCACGAGGGCGCCGGCAGCTACCTGACCGGCGACGGCGGCGTGGTGCTGCTGTCCGCCGCAATCACCTACCAGGTCTCGGACGGCCCGGCCTACATGCTGGCGCAGCCGCATGTCGAGCCGGCGCTGCGCCGGCTGTTCAGCGCCGCCGCGGTGCAGGTGGCCGCCGCGCGCACGCTGGACGACGTGCTGGTCGCCCGGCCCGACGCCGCAGGCGACCCCGTCCGCGCCGCCGCGCTGGAGGCCCGGCGCCAGGCCATGCGCGGCGACCTGCTGGCCGGCCTGAACCGCCGCCTGGCGGCCCTGGCCGCAGCAGGGGCGCCGCTGGGCGTGGCCGCCACCCGCATAGACCTGAACGCCATCCTGCCGCCCCAGGCCAAGATCGCCTTCGACGGCGTGCTGGTCTCCGTGCAGCTTGCCGAGCAGGGCGTGGCCGGAGCGCGGACGGAGGCGGCGCGCACCGCCCAGGCTGCCGGCCGGGAGCGGGACCGCCTGCTGTCCGCCGCCCACGCGGCGGCGGCGGAGCGGGTCGGCGACGCGCGGGCCAGGACCGCCCCCATCCTTGCCTTGCAGGCCGGCATGACGCCGGCCACCCGGGCGGCGGTGCTGGACCAGGTTTACCGCGACGGCATCGGGGCGCTGCTGCGCCGGGCCGGACGGGTGACGACGGTGGACCCTGGCGGCGCCCGCGTCATCCTGCCCGTCGCCCCGCCGACAGCCGCCCCATGAGCGCGACCACGCTGACCCCGGCGGCTGCGCCCCTGGCACCCCCGCGCCCGCGCGGCGCGTCCCTGCTGGCGGCGGCGGAGCGCGGGATGCTGGCGCTGCGGCTGACGGTGGCGATGCTGGCCGCCGGGCTGCTGGCGCTGGCGGTGCTGTGGCAGGCCATCTTCCCGGACCAGCGCACCCTGTCCGACCTGGTGGCGGGCGCCGCGGCGCTGCTGGTGGCGGTGCCGGTGATCGGCGCGGCCTGGGGCAGCCTGCGCCACCCCAGCCTGCACGGCGTCACCGACCGGCTGATCGCCGTGGCGCTGATCGCCGCCTGGGCCAGCGGCGACCTGATGACCGCGGCGGTGCTGCCGATCATCATGATCATCGGCCATGTCCTGGAGGAGCGCAGCCTTCTCGGCTCGCGCGAGGCCATCGAGGCGCTGGGCCGGCTGGCCGAGACGCACGCCCGCCGGCTGGGCGCGGATGGGACCATCGCCGTCGTGCCCACCGCGGACCTGCGCCCGGGCGACGGGATCGAGCTGCTGGCCGGCGCGCGGGTGCCGGCGGACGGGGTGGTGCGGTCCGGGGAGGCCAGCCTGGACATGGCCTCCCTGACCGGGGAGAGCGTGCCGGTCGAGGTCGGGCCGGGCGACGCCGTGCTGGCCGGCGGCATCAACACCAACGGCCGCCTGGTGCTGGAGGTGACGCGGCTGGGGGCCGACACCACACTGGGCAAGATCATCGCCCTGATGCAGACGGCGGAGCGGGCCAAGCCGCCCGTGGCCCGTCTGCTGGAGCGCTACGCCGGGCACTACATGGTGCTGGTGCTGCTGATCGCCGCCGGCACCTGGTTCGCCACCGGGAACACGCCCGCGACCCTGGCCGTGCTGGTCGCGTCCTGTCCCTGCGCCCTGGTGCTGGCTGCGCCCGCCACCTCCATCGCCGCCATCGCGGTGGCGGCCCGGCACGGCATCCTCATCAAGGGCGCGGCCTTCCTAGAGCAGTTGGCGGAGGTCACGTCCATCGTGTTCGACAAGACCGGCACGCTGACCACGGGGGAGCTGACGCTGACCGGGTTTGAGGCCGCGCCCGGCGTGGAGCCGGGAGACGCGCTGCGCCTGGCCTCCGCGCTGGGCGCGGCCAGCAGCCACCCCGTCAGCCGCGCCGCGGCCCGGGCGGCGCCGGCCGCAGGCCGTCCGGTGCTGGAGGGGGTGCGGGAGGTCGGCGGCTTCGGCGTGACGGCGACGGCCGCGGGGCAGGCTGCCGCGCTGGGCCGCCCGGACCTGCTGGCCGGGCTGGGCGTGGCCGCACCGCCGCCGCCCGCGCATGACGGGCCGATTGCCGGGCTGGCGCTGGGCGGGGCGTTCCAGGGCTGGCTGCTGTTCGCCGACCGGCCGCGTCCGGAGTCCCGCGCCGCCGTGGCGGAGCTGCGGGGCATGGGGCTGACGCGGCAGGTGCTGCTGACCGGCGACCGGGACGGGGTGGCGCAGGCCATCGGGGCCGAGCTGGGCATCGCCGACGTGATGGCGGGCGCGCTGCCGGAGCAGAAGATGGACCGCGTGCTGGCGGAGGTCGCCGCGGGCTTCCATCCGATGGTGGTGGGGGACGGGATCAACGACAGCCTGGCGCTGAAAGCCGGGGCGGTGGGCGTGGCGATGGGCGCGCAGGGCACCGACGTGGCGCTGGCCTCTGCCGACCTGGTGCTGATGACCAGCGACCTGCGCCGCCTGGGCACCGCCATACGCCTGAGCCGCCGGTGCCGGCGCACCATCCACGTCAACGTCGCCATCGGGCTGGGCTGGACCGTCCTGCTGATCGGCCTGGCCGCGGCGGGGGTCCTGGGGGCGGAGGGGGCGATCCTGGCGGCGCTGCTGCACAACCTCAGCACCTTCGTGGGCCTGGGCAACGCCGGGCGGCTGCTGCTGTTCGACGAGACCGGTCCGGCCGCCGGATGACACGCAACCGTCGCAAACAGGCGGATGCGGCGCTGCTACATCCGTTTCAACATCACACCCGAGGTCCTTCCATGCTCGTACGCACCTTCGCTCTCGGCGCAGCGCTCGCCGCCGGGTTCGCGTTCGCCCCGGCAGCTGCGGCCCCCGTGCTCACGTCCAACTACGCGGCCTGGCAGGCCGCGGCCGGCGCGCACACGATCGTCACGACCAGCGACACCGGCTTGTTCGACCCCTTCGCGCTGGTGCTGCCGACCACGACGACGGTGAGCCTGGCCAGCGGCAACACGATCGCCTTGTCCACCCCTGCCCAGGTGACGCAGCCGCAGAACGGCTTTCCCTACCTGCTGGCCAACGGCATCACGCCCGACCTGCTCATTCCCGTGGACGCCGCCGGCAACCAGGTGAAGGTGGAGACGATCAGCCTGGCCGGCGGCATGATGGCGTTCGGCTTCACCGTGGTGCCGTTCTCGTCCAACCTGAACGGCCCGTTCACCATCACGATGCAGACCTCGGACGGGCAGACCCTGAGCGTCAGCCTGCCGGGCGGCAGCTTCAACCCCGGCACCAGCGCCCCGGCGTTCCTGGGCTACTATGGTGGAGCCGAGGCATCGGTGACGCTGACCACGACCGACGCGAACGGCTTCGCGTTCGGAAACTTCACCGAGGTGTCCGCATCGGCGTCGGTGCCCGAGCCGGCGTCGCTGGCGATGCTGGCCGGGGCTGTGGGCCTGCTCGGCCTGTGGCGCCGGCGAGCCTGACGGGTTCAATGAGGCGGAGGCGCGTCGGAGGCCGGCCCACCCTCGCCGCGGCGGGCGCACTCTGCATTGCCGTCCTGGCATGGCCTGACTTCGGCATGGCGGCGTGTTCGGCCGCTGGCACCCCGACGGGCACGGCGCAGCAGCCGATGCCGCGGCTGACGGGAACCGTCGTGGCCCGGGAGGACCGGCAAGCGATCTTCTCAAGCCGCGGCGGCCTGCCTGCCGTCGCCGTCGGGGAAGGAGAGCAGATCGGCGGCTTCGACGTGGTCTCGATCTCCGCGGGACGCGTCGAGTTGCGCTGCAACTCGGAGCGCTACCACGTCACGCCCTTGCCAGACCGGGAGGCCCGGCAGGACTCGACCGCCCAGCCCCTGCCAGCACCGCTCCTTCCTGCAACCCAAGCGCAGTCCGACAACGACAAGTAGCGTCGGAGCCTGCTGCCAGCCGAACAGCGGCGGGCCTAGCGGGTGCTGCGCGCCATGGCAGGAGGTATACGCACCCGTGCCGGGCTTCCAAGGGCGGCCAGCAGCGGTCGGCTGCTCGTTCGGCAAAGGGCGAAGCAGGCTTCAGGTCATTGGGATACCCCCTGGGTGCCCAGCGGAGCGACCAGCATGCGGCGGCCCACGTATCGAGTGGCGCCAGGTGCGTTCACCGAGGGCGCTGGCATCGGCGCGCCCTGCCGCGCCGCGGTGCCCGCGACACCCTGCGCCGCAGGGTGACCTGGGCATGCGTCCCCAACCCTGCAGGCAGTTTCTGTGCCGTCGGCTCCGACGAGCACGACGAGTCCTGGCCTGATGCTGGCGACGACTTGGTCACCAAGCGTATCCTGTTCCTGCAAAGCAACCGTCTTGCCGTCCGCATCGTCGGCAAACACCGCCATCCCGCCTGCCGAGGACACGGCCACGCCGGCCAACCGCGACAAGGGCGGGACACTGGCTGCATCCTGGGCCGCAGCGTCCTGCTCGTTGATCAGCACGTTCAGCCTGTTGCGCCTGGCGTCGTCCCGTCTGCCAAGCAGGTCCGACACGGCTTCAACTCCTGGGAAAATCTGCCGGGCTGGCTGGGGCAAGTCGTCCGCCGAAGCCCTTGCAGCACCCAGGCTCAGCAGTGCTACAGCGGCATATCGCGTTCTGCGTCCTGCTTCTCCTGGCATCCGCGTCGCTCCGATCCATCCGGGCGCTTGCTTAGCGGATACGGGTTAGCAGCCCGTCAATCCGACGCTTCTGTCGGAGAGGTTGCGGGTGTCAGCGACGATCGCGCCGGCATGGACGCGGCTCTTGCTTTGGGGCCGCTCGCCGACGCACCAGGAGTGCAGGGGCCGGCCAACGCATTCTTAACGGCTGGCCGGGCATCGTCGGGCGCCCTCGCCAAAACGACAAGGATGCGCCCTATGACCGATCTCAGGCCATCGTCCCTGCTGCAGAACGCCGTCTCGCTGAAATGCACCTCGCCCATCAACCTTGCGAACGTCAGAGACTACGGCGCTTGGATGGATGGGCAGCACAACGACGCTGCCGCGGTGGCCGCGGCACTCGCGGCTGCGGCAGGCACCGCCGTGCAGGTGCCTCCTGGGACCTGCTACGTATCCGTCCTCCCTGACGCTTTTTCGGGCCGTTTTTCTGGTGAGGGTCATCTTCGGACTGGG
>CAXUHB010000068.1:0-11166 GCA_964250755.1 uncultured Acetobacteraceae bacterium
GTGACGGCGTACTCGGCCGTGGACAGGCGCAGGCGGAAGGACTCGCCCAGCCGCAACGGCTCCTGCCGCAGCCAGAACAGGCGCGCCCGGATGCGCGCCGCGCGCAGCGGCGGATGCGCGGCGGCGTGGAGCAGGTCGCCGCGTTCCACCACCACGTCCGGTACCAAGGTCAGCGCGACGGACTCGCCGGCCGCCGCCGCGATGCCGCCGCTGGCGGGCCATCCCTCCAGGGTGGCGATCTTGGCCACCGCGCCCTGGACGCCGATCACCAGCGTGTCGCCAACCGCGATGCGGCCGGCCTCGATCCGGCCCACCACGATCCGCTTACTGTCGAACCGGTAAACGTCCTGCACCGGCAGGCGCAACGGACGCTCGGCGCGGGACGCCAGGGGCGGCACAAGGGACAGCGCCTCCGTCAGCGTCGGGCCGCGATACCAGGCAGTGCGGGCGGAGCGCGTCGTGACGTTGTCGCCGTGCCGGGCGGAGGCGGGGATGACGGCGGCCGGGCTGATCTCCAGTTGCTCCAGCAGCGCCGTGATGGCGCGGGTGGCGGACGCGACCCTGTCTGCGTCGAAGTCCAGCAGGTCCGCCTTGTTGAGCAGCACGATCACGTGCCGCACGCCGATCAGGCGCAGCAGGACGGCGTGGCGCCGGGTCTGCTCCTGCGCGCCCTCCGCCACGTCCACCACCAGCACCGCCGCGGCGGCGCCAGCGGCGCCCGTCACCATGTTGCGCAGGAACTGCCGGTGGCCCGGCGCGTCCACGATCACGAAGGGCCGCCCGTCCAGCACGAAGGGCAGGCGCGTGCTGTCTATGGTGACGCCCTGGTCCCGCTCCGCCTGCAGGCTGTCCAGCAGGAAGGACCACTCGATCTCCAGGCCCCGGCGCCCGCTGCTGGCCAGGGCCGCCTCCATGCGCCCGTCCGCAAGGTTGCCGGTGTTGTGCAGCAGGCGGCCGATCAGGGTGCTCTTGCCGTGGTCCACATGGCCTACGATGACGATGCGGGTCGCAAGCTCGTTCTCGGTGGCGACGGTATCATTGACCGGGGCGCCGCTGACCGGGGTGCCGTTGGCGGGCTGGGCCGGAGCAACGTGCAGGGCGGCGCCCATCACAGGTATCCCGCGACGCGCAGCCGCTCGAACGCATCCTCGGTCTCGTTGTCCATGGCCCGCCCCGCCCGCTCGGCCTCGCGGGTGCCGCGCAGCTCCGCCAGGATCTCCGGGATCGTGCTGGCCCCGCTCTGCACCGGGGAGGTGATGTCCTGGTCGCCCAGCGACCGGTAGCGCCGTCCTTCGCGCGCGAAGTATAGGTCCACGACCGGGATGCCCTCGCGCTCGATGTAGCGCCACACGTCCAGCTCGCGCCAGGCGAGCAAGGGGTGGACGCGGACATGGGCGCCGGCCTCGACGGGCGTCGCGAACTGGTCCCAGAACTCGGGCGGCTGGTTGCGGACGTCCCAGCGGTGGCTGGCGGCGCGGGGGCTGAACACGCGCTCCTTGGCGCGCGTCGCCTGCTCGTCCCGGCGTATGCCGGCGACGACGCCGGCCAGGCGGTCCCGCTCGATGATCGCGGCCAGCCCGGCGGTCTTGCGGGCGGCGGAGCGGGCGGCTGGCGGCAGCGTCGGGTCAATCTCCTCCACCGGCGGGCAGGTGCCGATGCGGAGGTCCAGGCCCCACTCCGCGGCGTAACGCTCGCGGAAGGCATACATCTCGGGAAATTTCCTGCCGGTGTCCACGTGATACACCGCGAACGGCACCCGCCCGAGGAACGCCTTGCGCGCCAGCCACACCAGCACGTTGCTGTCCTTGCCGAGCGACCACAGCAGGCCGAGCGGCCGCAGCCGGTGGTAGGCCTCGCGCAGCACGAAAATGCTCTGCGCCTCCAGTTGGTCCAGGTCGGTCATTGCAGTCCTTCGGTCGGCTGGCCGGTCAGGTGGCCAGGTGGTTCGGCAATGCGTGCCGCACCGGGTTGTGCCAGGAGATGGCCAGCGTCCGCTATGGACATCCGCGCCGGGCCGGACGGACCGGGTGCAGGGCGCGCAGCCCATGTGCCTGCGTCCCCGGGACCCGAGCAGGCGCCGGAGCAGGTTCCCCAGCGCCGTCAACGTCGAGCGGGGCTGGAGGCGCTTCCGGGCGGGGCGGCAGCATACCGTTGGACGGCGGCGCAGGTTGGCCCTGGACGCCTTGCAAGCGGGACTCTGGAAGTTTGCACACGGATGAGACCTTGAGCGGGTTCGCCTGCATAGCCCTCCGTTCCCGTGATGTCTGGTGCTCACGGCCATTGGCAGATGCCATGCCTCGTTTTGCAAGGTGCGGCGACATTCGGCTCGCGGCATGGCCCTCTCCTGTTCCTATTGGGTCGGAGCGCGGCAGGCCACCTGGAATTGCACGTGCCCGGGCCTTCGAGGCCGCGGGTACAAGGCCACGGGTCCAAGCGTCGGGCTGTTGCCGGGAGCGGACGAGGTGCTTGCCCTGGGCGGCCCAGACCGGGCTGGGCGCGAGGTGGCGGATTCTGGACGAGCTGCCGCCAAGTGGCGCGTGCGACGCACGCTGGCATGGCCGTGGTGGACCCGGAACGCCGCCGGGCAACTGGACCCGTTGCCGGGCCGCACACGCGCACGTCATTCGATGCAGCCGGGAGGGCGGCGCACCAGATACCTCCCATCATGCTCCTCAAAGCCCTTCTCTGGTCTTTCATCCTCCTCTATCTCCTGCCCATTGCTGCCTCCGCTGTCCTCTACCGCCTGGGTGGCACCGGGGCCGGCTGGCAGACTGCCGACCGGTCCAGCACCGGCCTGCTGCCCCCTGCGGCGCGCCCCGATGCGGTGGTCCGGGTCTTCGCCGCCCGCACGGTGCGCTGGCGCGGCATCGTCGCGTCCCATTGCTGGATCGTGCTCAAGCCCGCGGGCGCCGCCAGCTACACGCGCTACGACTACACCGCGTGGGGGGAGCCGATCCGCGTCAACGGCTTCGAGCCGGACGGGCGCTGGTTCGGCAAGGTGCCCGAGGTGGTGTTCGCGGCCGACGGCCCAGCGGCCGAGGCGCTGGTCCCGCGCCTGGAAGCCGCCGTGCGCGACTACGCCTGGCGCAACCAGGGGGACTACCGCGCCTGGCCCGGCCCGAACTCCAACACCTTCGTCGCCGCCATACTGGCCGCCGCGCCCGAAATCCAGGCGGCGCTGCCGCCCACCGCCATCGGCAAGGATTATCCGCATGATGGGCGCTGGGTCGGCTGGACCGGGTCCCGCACGGGCGTCCGGCTGACCCTGGGCGGCTATGCCGGCGTGACCCTGGGCTGGGTGGAGGGGTTGGAGGTCAACATCCTGGGTGCGGTTGCCGGGCTGGACCTGCGCCGCCCCGCCCTGAAGCTGCCGGGCCTCGGGCGGATCGGGTGGGACGGCGGGGTGGCCGGCGCGGTGCGCGCGGGGGCCGAGGCCCGCCAGGACGGCGCGCCGCGCTCCGGCGGAGTCGCCGCCCCGCCCATGTGACGGCAGCCCCGGGCAGACGCATGCCGAGCCGTCAGTTCGATCTGACGGACCGTTCGTAGCCGGAACGCCGCCAGGCCACACGCCGCGGCTCGCGATGCCAGCGTGACTGCGACGGCCCGCGAAAGGGGTGGCTGGCCTCAGCCCGCCGCCAGCTTGTCCTGCGTCCGCGTGTCGAAGTCGCTGGCCTCGTGCCGCTCGTGCAGTTGGCTCGCGAGGTCGCCATTGACGCGGTTGACCATGCGCCCGCGACGGGCCGCAGGGCGCTCGTGGATCGCATCGGCCCAGCGCACCACGTTCGTGTAGTCCTGCGCCTGCAGGAACCCGGCGGAGTCGCCATACAGCCACCCCTTCACCAGCCCGCCGTACCAGGGCCAGACCGCGATGTCGGCGATGGTGTAGGCGTCCCCGCCCAAGTATTCGCTCTCGGCCAGCCGCCGGTCCAGCACGTCCAACTGCCGCTTCGTCTCCATCGCGAAGCGGTTGATCGGATACTCCATCTTGGTGGGGGCATAGGCATAGAAGTGGCCGAAGCCGCCGCCCAGGTAAGGGGCGCTGCCCATCTGCCAGAACAGCCAGGACAGGCACTCGGCCCGCGCCGCGGCCTCGGTCGGCAGGAACGCCCCGAACTTCTCCGCCAGGTGCATCAAGATCGCGCCGGACTCGAACACCCGGATCGGCACGGGGCCGCTGCGGTCCAGCAGGGCGGGTATCTTCGAGTTGGGGTTCACGCCCACGAAGCCACTGCCGAACTGGTCGCCGTCGCTGATGCGTATCAGCCAGGCGTCATACTCCGCGCCAGCGTGGCCCGCCGCCAGCAGCTCCTCCAGCATCACCGTCACCTTCACGCCGTTCGGCGTGCCCAGCGAATACAGCTGCAGGGGATGCCGCCCGACCGGCAGCTCCTTGTCATGCGTGGCCCCGGCGACCGGGCGGTTGGTGCTGGCGAACCGGCCGCCGCTCGCCTGGTCCCAGGTCCACACCTTGGGAGGCACATACTCGGACGAACTGCTCATGCTTCGAACCCTCCGTGACCGGCAGGCGCCCGCGGCACCCGCCCCGATGCGGGTATAGCGGGCCTGGGGCGGCGTGGCACGGACGTCACGTCCTGGCTGCCCTGCGCCGCTCCTGCCCGATCAGCGCCAGCCCCTCCGCCACCGACACGAACTCCCCGCCGCCCGACACACGCTCCGCCCCGAACCGCGCCTCGAACACGCGGCGCACCGCGGGCACGAAGGCGGTGCCGCCGGTCAGGAACACCCGGTCCACCCCGCCCGGCGCCAGCGACGCCGCAGCCAGCACCCGGTCCACCGCACCCGACAGGGCCGCCAGGTCCGGCGCGATCCACCCCTCGAACGCCGTGCGCTCGATCCGCTCCTCGATGACGATGCCGCCGTGCTGGAAGCGCAGCACGGCATGGTCCGCGCGGGACAGCTCCGCCTTGGCGGACGACACCGCCTGATAGAGCTGGTAGCCCAGCTCCTCCTCGATCACCCGGACCAAGCCGCGCAGGCGCTCCGGCTCGGACGCCGTGCGGGCGACCTCGCCGATCTCGCGCAGGGTGCGCGGCGTGCGCATCAGGGACAGGCGGTGCCAGCGCGACAGGCCGGTGTAGTACTCGGCCGGGATGGGCATGTCGTTGCCCATGACCCGGTACGTCCCGCCCTTGCCCAGGTGGGGCGCCACCACGCGGTCCATGATCCGCGCGTCGAAGCTGTCCCCGGCCACGCCGACGCCGGACGTGGCCAGCGGCGTCACCGCACGCGCCGCGCCGGGGTCGAAGCGCAGGAGCGAGAAGTCGCTGGTGCCGCCGCCGAAGTCGCCGATCAGTACTGTGGCGGGGGCTTGCAGGGCGCGGGTGAAGCGGAAGCCCGCAGCCTCCGGCTCATAGGCCACGTCCACCTCGCCCAGCCCGGCCTGGCGGAAGGACTCGCGCAGCCGGGCCTCGCCCAGCGCGTCGTCCGCCAGTTCGCCGGCGAAGCGGACGGGGCGCCCGGCGACGATGCGGGCGCCGCCCCATCCCATGCCGTCCCCTCCCGTGCCGTCCCCTCCCGTGCCGTCCCCTCCCATGCCGTCCATGTCCTGACCGGCCAGCAGGCCGCGCAGGAACAGGGCGACCAGGGCCTCCAGCGTGAAGGGCCGGCCCATGACCTGGGTGCTGCTGAAGCTGCGCTGCGCCAGGTAGGTCTTCATGGACATGATGAGGCGCGTGTCCTCGGGGTCGTCGAGGTAGGCCGCGACCCCGTCCGGCCCGGCAGCGTGGCGCAACGCCCCCGCTCGGCCCAGAAGCACAGCACCGTGCGGAACACATCCAGCCCCTGCCCCCGTGCCGTCCGCACGGTCCCGTCCTGGCCCAGCACGGCGACGACGCTGTTGGTGGTGCCGAAGTCCACGCCGAGGATGGGGATGCTGGAGGACATGGGGCCGCGGGTGATGCGGGCTGCCGCGCCCGGGGTCAAGGCGGCGGGAAGGCCGGGGCGGCTGCATCCCGCGCCAGGGTCCCGCAAGCTGGCCAACCGCCCCCGGCACCGGACTGACCCTGACCTACCCGTGGCAGGCCGACAGCGCTGCCCGCCCGTCCCCCCCAACCGCCGCAGCCCACTCGGCAACCACCAGCCCGGCCGCTGACGCCAGCGCCGCGCGCAGCGCGGGGGCGGCGGCCTGGACGACGCCGTTGGCCGCCATGCGCGCCTTGTTCCCCGCCTGCCGCAGCAGGATCGCACGGAAGCCCCGGGCCTGCGCCTGCCCGGCGGCCACCGCCGCCCGCAGTGCATCCGGCAGCGCCGCCAGGGCCCCCGCGTTGCAGAGCGCCGAGCTGAGCGGGGAGGCGTAGCCCAGCGTGGTGAAGCACAGCAGCACCTCCACAGCCGCGTCCCGGATGTGCCGTCGCCCGACGGCAACACGGCGTCCAGCCCCCCTGCGCGCCGCCGGGGCAGGGCGTCGGCAAAGGTGATCTGCTGCGGCCCCGCCCCGGCGGCGCGGAACACGGCGGCCCCGTGGCGTCACAGGTCCGGACGCGCAGGCCGCGCAGCCCCAGCCCCGTGGCCGGCGGCGCGACCACAGCCCGGTGGCGGGCCAGGGCGTCCTGATCGGGGACGCCGAGGGTTAGGATTGCCGTCCGCAGCTGCGGTGCTTACCACCTGCACCGGGCGGCTCCAGCGGCGGGCGGCGCAGCAGCCGCGGGCAGGCCAACAAGGAAAGACCAGACATGCGCATGAACAAGCTGGGCCGCACCGGCCTCTTCGTCTCGGAACTCTGCCTGGGCGCCATGACCTTCGGTGGCGACGGCGACGGGGTTTACAGCAGGATGGGCGGCCTGGAGCAGGCCGAGGCCGGGCGCATGGTCGCCCGCGCACTGGACGCTGGGATCAACTTCATTGACACCGCCGACGCCTACTCGGATGGCCTGTCCGAGCGGATCGTCGGCCAGGCCCTGCGCGACCTGCAGGTGCCGCGCAGCGGCGTCGTCGTCGCCACCAAGGGCTACGCCCCCACCGGCCCCGGCCCCAACGCCGGCGGCAACTCCCGCCTGCACCTGATCGAGGCCTGCCACGCCAGCCTGCGCCGCCTGCAACTGGACCACATAGACCTGTATCAGGTTCACGGCTTCGACCCGGCAACGCCCATCGAGGAGACTGTGCGTGCCCTCGACACCCTCGTGCAGCATGGGCACGTCCGCTACGTCGGCGTGTCCAACTGGGCGGCGTGGCAGGTCATGAAGGCGCTGGGCATTGCCGACCACGCTGGCCTGGCCCGCTTCGCCAGCCTGCAAGCCCACTACAGCATTGCCGGGCGCGACCTGGAGCGCGAGATCGTGCCGATGCTGTGGGCGGAGGAGGTGGGCCTGATGGTCTGGAGTCCCCTGGCCGGCGGCCTGCTGAGCGGCAAGCACGCGCGGGAGCAGGATGCGCTGCAGGGCACCCGCCGCGCCGCCTTCGCCTTCCCGCCCGTGGACCAGGGCCGCGCCTTCGCCTGCCTGGACGCGATGCGCCCGATGGCGGACGCCCGCGGCGTGTCCGTGGCGCAGGTGGCGCTGGCCTGGCTGCTGCACCGCCGGGCCGTCAGCAGCGTCATCATCGGCGCGCGCCGGCTGGAGCAGTTGGAGGACAACCTGGCGGCGGTGGACGTGATGCTGACAGGGGCGGAACTGGATGCCCTGGACGCGGCAAGCGCCCTGCCGCGGGAATATCCCGGCTGGATGTTCGAGACCCAGGCCGGACGCTCCAAGCTGCTGGCCCAGCCGCCGCGGGCCGGGCTGCGCTAGGTCTGCGCTTTTTCCTTTCCCGGAGGGAGAGGGGGAAGGCAGCCCCTCACGGAACCATATGCGCCGCCGCCCGGCGCATCGGCGCGTCGGATACCCGCATCACCCCGCTCAGCGGGCTGTCCATCGCCAGCACCAGGAACACCGAGCCGCCGATGGCCAGCGAGCACACCAGGAAGGCCGCCACCACCGTGCCGTTCTGCGGCGCGTTCAGGCCGAAGCTGGCGAAGATGAAGCTGATCCACGACACCAGGATCAGCAGCACCACCGGGCGCACGCTGTGGCCCTCGTTCTGGATGAACTGCCAGCGCTGGCGCAGCAGCGACGTGTTGACCTGCAGCGCCTGGTCCAGCAGCCAGCGCTGGCCGTCGTCCACCGGGTGCAGGGCGCGCAGGCTCTCCCGCACCCGCTCCAGCAGCGCACCGGAGGAGGCGCTGTCCACGACGGCCTCCCCGCGGGCCGGCCAGGTCTCGGCGATCATGCGGGCGGTGTAGGTGCGCAGCAGGCCCCGCGGCACGGCGGCGTCCGCGCCGTAGTCGCGCAGCGTCTCATTCAGGAGGATCAGCTCGGCCGAGAAGGTGCGCAGGTCCCGGTCCGCGCTGTCGTAGGTGGTCTTGGCAGTGGAGATCAGCATGGCCAGCACCAGGGACGCCAGCACGGACAGCATTCCGGTGCCCAGCCGCACTACGTCCTGCGTGTCCTTGGTCAGATGCGGCTCGGGCAGCATCCGGTGGAGATACAGGCCGGCCAGCGCGCCCGCGAACACGGCGGCGGCCACGGCGGCGGCGACAAGGGCTGGCGACAGCGGAGCCTCCTGCAAGGGCAGCCCGATCCTGGCCGGACACGGCCCCCAGAGCAACCGCCCCTTTCCCCCTCTCCCTCCGGGTGAGGGCCGGGGTGAGGGAGGCTGCCGGCGCTGTCCTGTCCGGAGCGGGGTGCCGAGCCGATGTTCCGCGCCCCGCTCCCCAGCCCGGACACCCCGCCTTCCCATATGGAGGACGCAGGCAGCCCCCACCCCGAAATCACCACTCGGCCGCCCAGCGTCCGCCGCAATCGGCCCCCTTATCTTCATAGCGGGCGCAAGGGCGCCGGCATCGGGATCAGGAGACCATCATGCGTGCAGCGGCAACGGTTCTGGCAGTCCTCGGCATGGCCGGCGTCATCGCCGCCAGCAGCCCGGCCCGGGCGGAAGGCGGCGGATATGACCGACGCGACGACCGGGCCTACAACGAGCGTGGCCGCGGCGATGGCTGGCGCGAGCACGAGGGGCGCGAACACCGCCGCCGCGAGTTCGAGGCGCGCGAGCGGGCGGAGCGCGAGCAGGAGTTGCGCCGGCACGAGCGGGAGCGCGCGCACCGCATAGCCGCCCCCTACGGCTACGCCGCGCCCCCGCCGGCCTACTACGCCCCGCAGCCGTTCTTTGCGCCGCCGGGCCGGCCCATCGGCTTCGGCGTCCGCTAGGCGCTGACGGGGGCTGCGGCACGGAGCCGCCCGGCAAGGGCGCTCCATGCCCGCCTTCCTGGCGCCATGGGGCCTCCGGCGAGCCCAAGCGTCCATCAGGGCCTTGCAGACTTGGCCCGCACCAGCGAACCTCCCGCCTGAACATGGGAGAGGCCCGATGACCCTGCGCCGCCGCACCCTTCTCGGCACCGGTGCCGCCGGGGCGGCGGCCTTGACCCGGCCTGCCCTGTCCCAACCGGCCATCGTCCAGCCCGGGCGCACCCTGCGCTTCATCCCCGAGGGGGACGTGGCGGTGCTGGACCCCGTCTGGACCACCGCCACCGTCACCCGCAACCACGGCTACCTGGTGTTCGACACCTTGTATGGCCAGGACGACGGCTTCCGGGTGCAGCCGCAGATGGTGGCCGGGCACACGGTGGACGCCGACGGCACGCTGTGGCGCCTGACGCTCCGCGACGGCCTGCGCTTCCATGACGGGGAGCCTGTCCGCGCCCAGGACGTGGTGCCCAGCATCCGCCGCTTCGCCGCCCGCGACGCCTTCGGGCGTGCGCTGATGGAAGCCACGGACGAGCTGCTGGCCGCCGACGACCGCACCGTGCAGTTCCGGCTCAAGCGGCCCTTCCCGCTGCTGCCCGCCGCACTTGGCAAGACCGGCACCAACATGCCCTGCATCATGCCGGAGCGCCTGGCCCGCACGGACCCCAACACCCAGGTCACCGAGATGGTCGGCAGCGGTCCCTACCGCTTCCTGGCGGGGGAGCGCGTGCCGGGGTCGCTGGTGGCCTACGAGCGCTTCGCCGGCTACGTGCCGCGCCCGGACGGCCCGGCCGAGTTCACCGCGGGTCCGAAGCGCGCCCACTTCGACCGCGTGGAGTGGCAGGTGATCCCCGATTCCGGCACAGCCGCCAACGCCCTGGCGAATGGCGAGGTGGATTGGTGGCAAAGCCCGGTGCCCGACCTGCAAGGGATGCTGCGCCGCAAGCCCGGCATCGGCATCCGCGTGCTGGACCCCGGCGGCGGGCTGGGCTGCCTGCGCTTCAACCACCTGTTCCCGCCCTTCGACAACCCTGCCATCCGCCGGGCGCTGCTGGGCGCCGTGGACCAGACGGAGGTGATGCGCGCCGTCGCCGGGGACGACCGGGCGCTGTGGAAGGACGGGGTCGGCGTGTTCAGCCCGGGCACCCCGATGGCGACTGGGGAGGGCATGGGCGCCCTGGTGGGCCAACGCGACCTCGCAGCCGTGCGCCGGGCGCTGGCTGCAGCGGGCTACGCCGGGGAGAAGGTCGTCTTTCTGGACCCCACCGATTACCCGGCGACGCACGCGATGGCGCTGGTGATGGCCGACGCCTTCCAGAGGTGCGGCGTGAACGTGGACCTGGTCAGCACCGACTGGGGCACGCTGGTGCAGCGCCGCAGCAGCCGCAAGCCGCCGGCCGACGGCGGCTGGAACATCTTCGTCACCTACCTGAACGGCACCAACAACTTCGACCCCGCCAGCCACCTTGGCCTGCGCGGCAACGGCGACCAGGGCTGGTTCGGCTGGGCGCGCGCCCCGCGTCTGGAGGCGCTGCGGGCCGAGTGGTTCGCGGCGCCGGACCTGGCGGCCCAGCAGCGCATCTGCGCGGAGATGCAGCGGCAATTCCTGGTTGACGTGCCGTACCTGCCGCTGGGCGCCTACTACGAGGCGACGGCGACGCGGCGGCTGACGGGGGTGCGGACGGGGTTCGCGCAGTTCTATGACGTGCAGCGGGGGTAGCAGCACTCGATGAGTCGTGTTTACGACATGAAAGTTGAAGGTTTGTGGTTTCGAATACTGGTTGGGTTTAATCTCTGGATTTGAGGGACCATGCGTAAAATACTTGGTGTCTGCTTGGCGATGTTACTCACAGTCACCGCTGCCAGGGCAGCTAGGGTCTAGGGACGAAGTTTCGCCGGGATAGGTGGCCACGGGGCGGCTTCG
>CAXUHB010000069.1:0-10331 GCA_964250755.1 uncultured Acetobacteraceae bacterium
CGCAGGGACACCTCGGCGATGCGGGCGTAGTAGGGCGTGGCGGCGATGGACAGCGGCACGATGGCGGCCTCCGTCCCGATGGAGGTGCCGACGATCAGCCGGGTCAGCGGGATCAGCGCGACCAGCAGGATGATGAAGGGCACCGACCGGACGGCGTTCACCAGCCCGCCCAGCACCCGGTTGAGCGTCGGCTGTGGCCAGATGCCGCCGCGGTCGGTGGCGACCAGGACCAGCGCCAGCGGCAGGCCCACCGCCACGGACACCAGGGCGGATGCGCCCACCATAACCAGCGTCTCGCCGATGGAGCGGAGCAGCAGGTCAAGAAGCGCGGGGGACATGTCCGACGACCTCCACCTGGCTCACGCCGCCCCGCAGGAACGCCGCGGCACGCTCGCCCAGGTCAAGCCCTGGGCCGCGCAGGCTGATCCAGACGCGCCCGAACGGCTGATCCTGCACCCAGTCCATGCCGCCGTGCAGGAGGGTGACTTCCGCGCCCACGGCGGCGGCCAGCCGGGCCAGCACCGGGCCTCGCGCCGCCTCGCCAGCCACGTCAATGCGCAGCACGGGATCGCGGTCCGGGGCGAGGTGTGGCGACAGCGCAGCGCGCAAGACCTCGGGAAACGGGGGCTGCACGGCTGCGACCAGGCGCTGGGTGCCGGGCGCCTGCGGGCGTGTCAGCACCTCCGCTACCGGCCCCTGCTCGATCAAGCGTCCGCCCTCCAGGACCGCGACCTCGTCGGCAACGGCGCGGATCACACCGATCTCGTGGGTGATCAGCACGATGCTGAGGCCGAGGCGGCGGTTGATGTCCCGCAGCAGCGCCAGGATGGACAGGGTGGTTTCCGGGTCGAGCGCGGAGGTCGCCTCGTCCGACAGCAGCAGCGCCGGGTCGGCGGCCAGGGCGCGGGCGATGCCGACCCGCTGCTTCTGCCCGCCGGACAATTGCGCCGGGTAGGCTGCGGCCTTGTCGGACAGGCCCACCAGGTCCAGCAGCTCGGCCACCCGGCGCGTGCGCTCCGGCCTGGCGCGGCCGACGATGCGCAGCGGCAGGGCGACGTTGGCGGCGACGGTCTTGGCCGACAGCAGGTTGAAGTGCTGGAAGATCATGCCGATGCGCTGGCGCACGGGTTGCAGGCCGCGCTCGCTGAGGCCGGTCAGTTCCTGCCCTTCGAACCGGACGGAGCCGCTGTCCGGGCGCTCCAGCCCGTTCAGCAGGCGGATCAGCGTGGACTTGCCCGCGCCGCTGCGGCCGATGATGCCCAGCACCCTGCCCCGTGGCACGTCGAGCGAGACGTCGTGCAGCGCCTCGACCAGCCCGAACCGCTTGGACACCCGGGACACCTGCACGACCGGCCCGGCCGAGGCCGCCGGCATGTCCCGAGGGCCGAGGGGCGCCATGCTCACCATGCCGGAAGCTGCCGGCCCTGGTAGTAGTCGATGATGAACTGCCGCACTGCGTCCGAGTAATAGGCGTCCACCAGGGCGCGCAGCCGCGGGTCGCCCTCGGTGCCGGCGCGCACGGCGATGACGTTGCGGTACGGGTTGCCGTCCACCGCCTCGCTGCCGATGCGCAGGTCGAGGCTGAGGTTGGCCTTGAGCGCCCAGTCGGTGTTGACGACCGCCGCATCCAGGTCGTTCAAGGAGCGTGCGATGATGCCCGCGTCCAGCTCCACGATGCGCACGCCGCGCGGGTTGGCGGTGACGTCCAAGGGGGTGGGCAGGATGCCGGCGCCGTCCCGGAGCTGGATCACGCCCAGCGCCGCCAGCAGGTTCAGTCCCCGGCCCCCATTGCTGGGGTCGTTCGGGATGCCGATGCTTGCGCCCCGCGGCAGGTCCGCCGCCGTCTTGACCTTGCGCGAATACAGCCCGAGGGGGGCCACGATCGTGTAGGCGATGGGCACGATCCGGTAGCCCCGCGCCTTGACCTGATTGTCGAGGTAGGGCTGGTGCTGGAAGGCATTGGCGTCCAGGTCGCCGTGGTCCAGCGCCTCGTTCGGCAGCAGGTAGTCGGAGAACGCCGTGACCTGCAGTTTAAGGCTGCGCGACTTCGCCTCGTCCGCGACGCGCTCCATCAGGACCTCGGCGTCACCCGACATAACGCCGACCCGCAGCGTGTCTTCGGCGTGCGCCGGCCCGGACGTGGTGGCCAAGGCCGCAAGCGCCGCCAGGACGGCGCGGCGGCGGACTTTCCGTCCAAAAAGGGCCGGGGCGGACTGCCCCGGCCAGTTTGGGAGGAAACGTCGAGTCATGCCGCCGTTCATCGGGGGAGCCCCGATGCCGCGGGCGGCGCGCGGTGGGTGGGCCGGGCGGCGTCCGCGCCGTGCCATGTCGGTTCCTGGGAGTGGGCTGGTACCCCGCATCGTCCGGTCATGAAGCACAGGTGCGCCACCCGGCGCATCTCATCCAGCGACGCGCACGTCCAGCTGTCGAGGTTCTCCAGCTTGGGATGGACGGACCGGAACAGATAGCCGTCATGGAGCGGCACAGCGACGCCTATGAAGGTCCCCTCGACCTCGATCACGTGAGCCTGGGACATGCTTGCCTCGTCCTCGATGGCTGGCCTTGAGCGCAGCTTTGGCTTGGGTTGGCTAGAATATGCCGGGTTCCCGGCCGGTGTTGGACATCGCAGCGCCGCGTTGCCCTTTCGGCACCGCATGCTTTGGTGCGCGGTGGTGTAGTCACGGCAGGCAAATGGATGACGCTGGCCGCGCGTTCCGTCAATCACGCGTAAGACATTTTCAACAGAAAGAAATCCGCGGGAAGCGGATGAAGGCTTTTGGAGATTTGCACTGCCGTTCCATGTGCCATGGAGAGCATCTCGTGCTCCGGGCCAACTGCCGTCGCCAGATTGGCACCAATCTACGTCCTGCTGCACCGGCCTGCTGCAACGGATAGGACAATACGGAACAGAACAACATGTTTTCGGAACGCTGCAAAACGAAAGCATCTTACTGTCAAAGGTGCCAATCACGGTCGCTGCTTGCAAACTTACGCCGACACCTTGAGGCAAATAGACCGGTGGTACAAACGTATGCCTGCACATGCCGGGCCACCCGGCCTCGCCCAGCCCGGAGCGCCGCACATGATAGGGTCACCGCGTATCACTCTTAGCCGGCGCAGCGTGCTGGCAGCGGGCGTCTCTGCCGCCGCTGCCTGGGCCGCCCCGGCCCGGGCCGCCGGCAAGGTGGTCCGCATCGGCGTGCAGAAGTACGGCACCCTCATCATACTGCGAGAGCGGCGGGAGTTGGAGCGCGCCTTGCAGCCCCTGGGTTGGACCGTGTCCTGGCACGAGTTCCCCGGCGGCCCGCAACTGCTGGAGGCCCTGACCGCCGGGGCGCTGGACTTCGGCACCACGGGCGAGGCCCCACCGATCTTCGCGCAGGCCGCCGGGTCGCCGCTGCTCTATGTCGGGTACGAGCCGCCGTCCCCGGCGGGCGAGGCGATCCTGGTGCCAAAGGACTCGCCGGTTCGCATCCTGGCCGACTTGCGAGGCCGCACCGTTGCGCTCAACAAAGGGTCCAACGTCCACTATCTGCTGGTGCAGGCGCTGGCGAGCGCCGGGCTGAAGCCCGCTGACATCAGCACCGCCTACCTGCCGCCCTCCGATGCCCGGGCGGCGTTTGAGCGCGGGGCCGTGGACGCCTGGGCCATCTGGGACCCGTTCCTGTCGGCGGCGCAGGAGGCCACGGGCGCGCGAACGCTGGCCGACGGCACCGGGCTTGCGCCCAACCGGCAGTTCTTCCTGGCCACGCGGGACTTCGCCGGCGCGCAGCCGGACATCCTGCGCCTGGTCAACGCCCAGGTGGACGCGACTGACCGCTGGGCCGAGCAGAACCAGGCCGAGGCCGCGCGCCTGCTGGCCGCCAGCATGAACCTGCCCCAGCCCGTCGTCGCCCGCGCCATCGGACGCATGGGCTATGGCGTGGCGCCGCTGACGCCCGATGTGGTCGCCGACCAGCAGCGGATCGCCGACACCTTCTTCGGCCTCAAGCTGATCCCGCAGCAGCTGGATGTGGCGGCTGCGGTCTGGAGGCCGCAGGCATGACCGCCGCCGCGCCTGAAACCGACGTCCTCTGGTTCCTGCCGACGCACGGGGACGGGCGCTACCTCGGCACCAGCACCGGTGCGCGGCATGTGACTCTCAGCTACCTCGGGCAGATCGCCCGGGCGGCGGACGAGCTGGGCTACTTCGGCGTGCTGCTGCCCACGGGCAAGTCGTGCGAGGACAGTTGGGTCGTTGCCTCCGCCATGGTGCCGCTGACCCGGCGGCTGCGCTTCCTTGTCGCCGTCCGGCCCGGCCTGAACGAGCCATCCATGTCCGCCCGCATGGCCGCCACGCTGGACCGGCTGAGCGAAGGCCGGCTGCTGATCAACGTCGTCGCCGGCGGCGACCCGGCGGAGCTGCGCGGCGACGGCGTGTGGCTCGACCACGATGCCCGCTATGCCGCGACAGACGAGTTCCTGCACATCTGGCGGCGGCTGATGCAGGGCGAGACCGTGGACTTCCGCGGCAAGCACATGAGCATCGAGGGCGGCAAGCTGCTGTATCCGCCGGTGCAGGCGCCCTATCCCCCGCTGTACTTCGGCGGCTCGTCGCCCGCCGGGCAGGCCGTGGCAGCGGAACACGTGGACGTTTACCTGACCTGGGGCGAGCCGCCGGACGCGGTCGGCGAGAAGATCGCCGCCATGCGGGCGCAAGCGGCGGCCCAGGGCCGCACCCTGTCCTTCGGCATACGCCTGCACGTCATCGTGCGGGAAACCCCCGCCGAGGCATGGCGGGAAGCTGACGCGCTGATCGAGCACCTGGACGACGCCACCATCGCCACGGCGCAGAAGGCATTCGCCAAGTTCGACAGCGTGGGGCAGCAGCGCATGGCCCGGCTGCACGGCGGACGGCGGGACAAGCTGGAGGTCAGCCCCAACCTGTGGGCCGGCGTCGGGCTGGTCCGCGGCGGCGCAGGCACCGCGCTGGTCGGCGACCCGCGCCAGGTCGCGGCGCGGATGCGCGAGTACATGGACCTGGGGATAGACCGCTTCATCCTGTCGGGCTACCCGCATCTTGAGGAGTGCTACCGCTTCGCCGAGCTGGTGTTCCCGCTGCTGCCGCTGCGTGCGACGACCGGCAACGACGTCGGCCCCGCCCGCAACGCCGGGCCGTTCGGGGAGGTGATCGCCAACGTCGCCGCCCCGACCCGGCGCGCGGCGGGATAGGCCGCTCACCCCCCGACACGGAGCCTCGACATGCACCACCCGCTATCCCGCCGGACCCTCGTCACCTTGCTCGCGGCAGGGCCGGCCCTTGCTGCCGCGCCTGCCCGGGCCGCACCGCTGCGCGAGCTGCGGCTGGACTGGGCGACCTACAACCCCGTCAGCCTGGTGCTGCGCCAGCAGGAGCTGCTTGAGGCCGAGTTCGCCCGCGACGGGATCGCGGTGCGCTGGGTGCAGTCCGCCGGGTCCAACAAGGCGCTGGAGTTCCTGAATGCGGGGTCGCTGGACTTCGGCTCCACCGCCGGGGCAGCGGCGCTGATCGGGCGGGCAGGCGGCAACCCCATACGGTCGGTTTACGTGTTCTCGCATCCCGAGTGGACCGCGCTAGTGACGCAGCGGGACAGCCCGATACGAACCGTCGCGGACTTGCGGGGCCAGCGCATCGCGGTCACGCGCGGCACGGACCCGCACATCTTCCTGATCCGCGCGCTGGCCGGGGCCGGGCTGTCCGAGCGCGACGTGAAGCTGGTGCTGTTGCAGCACGCCGATGGCCGGACCGCGCTGGAGCGGGGCGACGTGGCGGCCTGGGCCGGGCTGGACCCGATCATGGCGTCCGCCGAGATCGAGGGCGGCGCGCGCCTATTCCACCGGCGGGCGGAGGCCAACACCTGGGGCGTCCTGAACGTGCGCGAGGAGTTCGCCGTGGCCTACCCGGAGGCGGTCGGTCGCGTGCTGGCCCGCTACGAGCAGGCTCGGGCCTGGGCCGTCGCCAACCCCCGGGACCTGCGGGCAATGCTGGCCGTGGCCATGAAGCTGCCCGACGCCGTCGTGGTCCGGCAACTGGAGCGGACCGATCTGTCCAGCGGCCGGATCGGCGCGGTGCAGGCCGAAACCATCGTCGAGGCCGGGCGCGCGTTGCAGAAGGCCGGGGTGATTGGCCCGGACCTGAACGTGGCTGCGCTGGTGCAGGAGCTGATCGACCCGAGCTTCGCCGACAAGCTGGCTTCGTGAACGCCGGCCCCACCCGCATTCAGTCCGGGCCTGCCGGGCTGTCCAAGGCGGATGCGGAGCCTGGGCCGGCCCGGCGCCAGCAAGTGCCCGACTGGCTGTTGGCGCTGCTGCTGCCGGCGGCGCTGATGGTGGCCTGGGAGTGGGCGGCCCGGTCCGGCGTCGTGTCCGGTCGGCTCATGCCGCCTCCCTCGCGGCTGGCCGCATCCGCGGCGGCGCTGGCCGCAAGCGGTGAGCTGGCAGCCCACGTTGCCGCCACCATGACCCGGGTGGCAGGGGGTTTCCTGATCGGCGCCGCCACGGGCACGGCCCTGGGCGCCCTGACGGGCACGAGCAGCCTGGCGCGGCGGATGCTGGACCCATCGGTCCAGGCAGTCCGCGCCGTACCGTCCATCGCCTGGGTGCCGCTGTTCATCCTGTGGCTCGGTATCTTCGAGACTTCGAAGCTGGCGCTTGTGGCCTTGGGCGTGTTCTTCCCGGTTTACCTGGGCGTGCTCAGCGCCTTGCGGGATGTGGACCGCAAGCTGCTGGAGGTGGGCCGCGTGTTCGGCCTGCATCCAACCCGGCTGGCGCTGCGCGTCGCGCTGCCGGCGATCCTGCCGAGCTGGGTGACTGCGCTGCGGTCCGGCCTGGGCCTGGGCTTCATGTTCGTGCTGGCGGCGGAGCTGCTGGGCGCGTCCGAAGGCCTGGGCTACCTGCTGCTGGACGGGCAGCAGATGGGCCGGGCGGACACCATCCTGGTGGCGATGCTCACCTTCGCCGTGCTGGGCAAGCTGTGCGACTCAGCGCTGGTGGCCGCCACGCGCCCCCTGGTCCGCTGGCAAGACACCGGGCGGGCCAAGCTGTGAGCCGGCTGGAGGTCCACGGCCTGGCCAAGACCTATGCCGACGGCACGCTGGCGCTGCGGGACGTCAGCTTCAACGCAGACGCAGGGGATGTCGTGGCGCTGGTCGGCCGGTCCGGCTGTGGCAAGACTACGCTATTGCGCATTCTGGCCGGGCTGGATCGGGCGGACCGGGGCATCATCATGGTGGATGGCCAGGACACTGGGGGCCGCCCGCACCCTTCCGTCGGCGCCGTGTTCCAAGAGCCAAGGCTGCTCCCATGGCTGACGGCCGGGGCCAACATCGTGTTCGGCGCCGGTCGGCTCGCCCCGGCGGAGCGGCGCGCGCGCAGCCGCGGGCTGCTCGACCGCATCGGGTTGGCCGGGCTGGGCCACCGCTTGCCCAGGGACCTGTCGGGCGGCCAGCAGCAGCGGGTCGCAATTGCGCGGGCGCTGGCCGGGCGGCCCCGCCTGCTGCTGCTGGACGAGCCGTTCTCGGCACTCGACCCGTTCACCCGTGCAAGCCTGCACGGGCTGCTGCTGGATCTGTGGCAGGAGGACAGGCCCACGATCCTGCTGGTGACGCACGACGTGGACGAGGCCGTGTTGCTTGCCGACCGGGTGATCGTGATGCCGCCGCGGCCGGGTCCGCTACTGGACCCGCTGCCGCTGGCGCTGCCCCGCCCCCGCGAGCGGGACGGGGCGGGATTCACCGCAGCGCGGCGGCGCGTCATGCAGGCGCTTGATGGAACCGTGGCGATTGGCGTCGCGCCGCAGCCGGGCCGCTTGGCCATACACAAGGACGTGGTCCGATAGACCTCTCCGGCAAAACTCCGGCGCAGAAGGTGGCAAGCGGCGAAACTTCCGGAGATGGAGGGCTGCCCGGCTCCCGAAGCTACACGGCGACCCACGGGGGCATCCATGAGGTCGAGGCCCGGCCGGGCGGGATGCCCACACTGCACCCGTATGCAGCCGATCCCGATCCCAACCCCATCGGCCTCGACGCGCTCGACGCCAGCGTGACCCGCCCGCGCGTGCGCCGCCCGGCCGTGCGGAAAAGCTGGCTGGAGGGCGGCCCGGGCCACCGCACCGAAGGGCGCGGGGGCGAAGCCTTCGTCGAGGTGGACTGGCCGACCGCGACCGCGCTGGTCGCCCGGGAGATCGGGCGGGTGCGGTCCACTTGCGGCAACGGCGCCATCTTCGGCGGGTCCTACGGCTGGTCGAGCGCCGGGAGATTCCACCATGCGCAGAGCCAGGTGCATCGCTTCCTGAACACCATCGGCGGCTACGTCCGGAGCGTGGACACATACAGCCTGGGGGCCGGACGGGCGCTTATGCCCATGATCGTGGCGCCCATGGACGACCTGAACGCATCCCACACGTCCTGGGACGTGCTGCAGCAGCATACCCGGCTGTTCCTGGCGTTCGGCGGCGTGCCGCTGAAGAACACGCGGGTGTCGTCGGGCGGCGCGGGCAGGCACCGGGTGCGCGATAGCCTGCGGCGCATGGCCGCGGGCGGCACGCGGTTCGTGAACGTCAGCCCGGTCCGCGACAACCTCGACACTGGCGGCCCCGTCGAATGGGTGCCCATCCGTCCGAACACGGACGTGGCGATGATGCTGGCCCTGGCCTGGGTCGTGCTGCACGACCCCCGGTACGACCGGGATTTCGTGGACCGGTGCTGCACCGGCTTCGACCGCTTCGTCCCATACCTGACCGGCGCCGCGGACGGCGTGCCCAAGGACCCGGCCTGGGCCGCCGGCATCACCGGCGTGCCGGCGGACCGCATCGCATCGCTGGCGCGGGAGATGCTGGGCACCCGCACGCTCGTGAACTGCGCCTGGGCGCTGCAGCGCGCGGCCCATGGCGAGCAGCCGTTCTGGATGGTGGTGACGCTGGCGGCGATGCTGGGGCAGATCGGCCTGCCGGGCGGCGGCTTCGGCGTCGGCTACGGCGCGATGAACGTACAGGGCAGCGCTCATCCGCGGTTCGCCGGCCCGACGCTGCCGCAGAGGCGCAACCCCGTTGCCGACTTCATCCCGGTCGCACGGATCGCGGACATGCTGCTGCAGCCCGGCGCGAGCTACACCTATTGCGGCGAGACCCGCCGCTATCCCGCCATCAAGTTGGTCTACTGGGCCGGCGGCAACCCGTCCCATCACCACCAGGACCTGAACCGCCTGCGCGACGCATGGCGCCGCCCGGACACGATCGTCGCGCATGAGCAGTATTGGACGCCCGCGGCCAAGCACGCCGACATCGTCCTGCCGGCCACCACGTCGCTGGAGCGCAACGACATCGGGTTCGCCACCCGGGAAGGCTGCATCGTCGCCATGCGCCGCGCCACCAGCCCGGTGGGCGAGGCCCGCGACGACTACGCCATCCTGTCCGGGATCGCCGGCGCGCTCGGCGCCGGGGAGGCTTTCACCGAGGGGCTGGACGAGCGGGGCTGGCTGTCGCGCTTGTATGCCGAAAGCGCGGAACGGGCGCGCCGGGCCGGCATCGAGCTGCCGGACTTCGGCGCGTTCTGGGCGCAGGGTATCGTTGACCTGGCGGCCCACGACCGCCCGCACACCCTGCTTGGGGCGTTCCGCGGCGATCCGGAGCGGCACCGGCTGGCGACGCCGTCCGGACGGATCGAGATCTTCTCCGAACGCATCGCGTCATTCGGCCTGCGCGACTGCCCCGGCCATCCCGTGTGGCGCGAGCCGTTCGAGTGGCTGGGCGGCGAAGGCGCGCATCGTCACCCCCGCACCTCCTGTCGGGCCAGCCAGTGCGGCGTCTGCACAGCCAGCTTGACCACAGCCCCTACAGCCGCGCCGGCAAGGTGGCGGGTCGGGAACCCGCCTATCTCAGCCCGGCGGACGCGGCGGCGCGCGGCATCAAGGACGGGGATGTGATCGAGCTGTTCAACGACCGTGGCCGGTGCCTGGCCGGCGCGGCCGTGTCGCCCGACATCATGCCCGGGGTCGTCCGGCTCGCGACAGGAGCCTGGTTCGACCCATGCGACGGGGGTGACCGGCACGGCAACCCGGACGTCCTGACCCTTGACCGCGGCGCCTCGGGCCTGTCGCAGGGCTGCGCCGCCCAGACCTGCCTTGTCGAGGCGCGGCGCTTCGTGGGCGAACTGCCGCTGGTGCGCGCATTCGAGATGCCGGACCTGGTCCCGCACCATCCCGCGGAATAGCTGACCAGCCCCCATCAGGTGGCCCGCGTGAAATGTTAGTGCAGCATGGCAGTGAGGTGCTTGGGCTTGGTGGTCCAGATCCAGCGTTAGCCATCGACGGTCGCG
>CAXUHB010000070.1:0-9900 GCA_964250755.1 uncultured Acetobacteraceae bacterium
GTGACGGCGTACTCGGCCGTGGACAGGCGCAGGCGGAAGGACTCGCCCAGCCGCAGCGGCTCCTGCCGCAGCCAGAACAGCCGGGCGCGCAGCCGCGCCGCGCGGAGCGGCGGGTGCGCGCTGGCATGGAGCAGGTCGCCGCGCTCCACAACCACGTCCGGCGTCAGGGTCAGCGCGATGGACTGGCCGGCCTCGGCCTCCGTGCCGGCGCCGCTGGGCCACCCTTCCAGGGTGGCGACCTTGGCCACAGCACCATGGGTGCCGATTACCAGCGTGTCGCCCACCGCGACCCGCCCGGCCTCGATCCGGCCCACCACGATCCGCTTACTGTCGAACCGGTAGATGTCCTGCACCGGCAGGCGCAACGGCCGCTCCGCGCGCGACGCCAGCGGCGGCACGACGGACAGCGCTTCTGTCAAGGTCGGCCCGCGATACCAGGGCGCACGGATGGACCGTGTGGTCACGTTGTCGCCGTGCCGGGCGGAGGCGGGTATGACGGCGGCCGGGCTGATCTCCAGTTGCTCCAGCAGCGCCGTGATGGCGCGGGTGGCGGACGCGACCCTGTCTGCGTCGAAGTCCAGCAGGTCCGCCTTGTTGAGCAGCACGATCACGTGCCGCACGCCGATCAGGCGCAGCAGGACGGCGTGGCGCCGGGTCTGCTCCTGCGCGCCCTCCGCCACGTCCACCACCAGCACCGCCGCGGCGGCGCCAGCGGCGCCCGTCACCATGTTGCGCAGGAACTGCCGGTGGCCCGGCGCGTCCACGATCACGAAGGGCCGCCCGTCCAGCACGAAGGGCAGGCGCGTGCTGTCTATGGTGACGCCCTGGTCACGCTCGGCCTGCAAGCTGTCCAGCAGGAAGGACCATTCGACTTTCAAACCCCTGCGCTCGCTGCTGGCGAGCGCCGCGTCCATGCGCCCCTCCGGCAGGTTGCCGGTGTCGTGCAACAGGCGGCCGATCAGGGTGCTCTTGCCGTGGTCCACGTGGCCGACGATGACGATGCGGGTCGCAAGCTCGTTCTCGGTGGCGATGGTGTCGTTGGCAGATGGTTCGTTCGCCGGCCGGGCCGGGACAAGGTGCAAGGCGGCGCTCATCACAGGTATCCGGCGACGCGCAGCCGCTCGAATGCGTCCTCGGTTTCGTTGTCCATCGCCCGTCCGGCCCGCTCCGCTTCACGGGTGCCGCGCAGCTCCGCCAGGATCTCCGGGATCGTGCTGGCCCCGCTCTGCACCGGGGAGGTGATGTCCTGGTCGCCCAGCGACCGGTAGCGCCGTCCTTCGCGCGCGAAGTATAGGTCCACGACCGGGATGCCCTCGCGCTCGATGTAGCGCCACACGTCCAGCTCGCGCCAGGCGAGCAAGGGGTGGACGCGGACATGGGCGCCGGCCTCGACGGGCGTCGCGAACTGGTCCCAGAACTCGGGCGGCTGGTTGCGGACGTCCCAGCGGTGGCTGGCGGCGCGGGGGCTGAACACGCGCTCCTTGGCGCGCGTCGCCTGCTCGTCCCGGCGTATGCCCGCGACGACGCCGGCCAGGCGGTCCCGCTCGATCACCAGCGCCAGCCCGGCGGTCTTGCGCGCCGCGGAGCGGGCGGCCGGCGGCAGCGTCGGGTCGATCTCCTCCACCGGCGGGCAGGTGCCAATGCGCAGGTCGAGGCTCCACTCCGCGGCGTAGCGGTCACGGAAGGCGTACATCTCCGGGAACTTCTTGCCAGTGTCCACGTGGTAAACCGGGACCGGGACGCGGCCCAGGAACGCCTTGCGCGCCAGCCACAGCAGCACGTTGCTGTCTTTGCCGAGCGACCACAGCAGGCCGAGCGGCCGCAGCCGGTGGTAGGCTTCCCGCAGCACGAAGATGCTCTGCGCTTCCAGTTGGTCGAGGTCGGTCATCATCGTCTTTCGTTCGGATAGGCGGTCGGGCGGTGCATGCCGCATTCGGTCTTGCCGGTGGCCGCCCAGCGCCCGCTGCGCGGGTCGGCGCCGGGCAGGATGGACCGGGTGCAGGGGGCGCAGCCGATGGATGCGAAGCCCCGGGACGTGAGCGGATGACGGGGCAGGTTCCGGCGGGCGAACTCCGCCTCAACCATCGTCGCGGTCCAGTTGGCCAGCGGGTTGACTTTCGTGCGCCCGTCCACCTGCTCGATCACGGGCAGGGCGGCGCGCGTTGCGGCCTGGTGCCGCTTTCGGCCGGTGACCCAGGCCATGAATGGCTGCAACGCCTGCTCCAGCGGTTCGACCTTGCGCAGCGCGCAGCAGGCGTCAGGGTCGAAGGCATGCAATCCGGCCTCCGGATCACGCCGCATGAGCGCGTCCTGCGCCGGGTGGATGTCCCGCACATCCACCAAGCCGAGCGCACCCGTCAGCCGCCGCCGGTACTCAAGTGTTTCCGGGGCGTGCTGGCCGGTGTTGAGGAACAGGACCGGCACCGACAGGTCGATCTCGGCCACCAGGGCGAGGAGGAGGGCCGACTCCGCCCCGAAGGAGGATACGATGGCGATGCGGCCCTTGAACTCGGCCAGGGCGCGCTGAAGCGCACGTTGGCCGTCGACGATACCGGGGTTGTCCGGCGAGGCAGCTGGGCGCACGTCCGGGCGCGATGGCAGCAGGTGGGCGGGCGACGACATGCGTTGGACCTGGGGTCAGACCTGGATGCTTCATGGGATCGGCGATGCCGGCTCGACCGCATCGTCCTACGCAAAAATGGACGCTCATAGTCCCTAGAGACGGCACGCATAATTTTGCAAGTAGCGGCGGTTTCCCTCCGTTGCTGCGCAACATGGTTTCTTCCCGACATTGAATTAAAGCATCCAAATCTATTCGAATTGGGATGCCCCTGGGCAGAACTGGATTGTCTTGACTTGCGACCCTGGAACCTGGCCTGTTCCGGCCTATCCTGGTCCGTCTCCACGGAAGGTCTTGGCAATGACGTTCATGACCGAAACGGCGATCCGCGACCCTGCGGCACTTTCGACGCAACGGCGTGTCCGTCGGGGTGAGGGCGACGGCAAGGTGGTCGCCATCGTCGGCGCCGGCTTCTCGGGCACGATGGCCGCGATCCACCTGCGGCACGCGCTGCCGCCCGAGTGGGTCGTTGTCCTGTTCGACCGCACCGGCCGGTTCGCCCGCGGCCCGGCCTACGCCGCCAGCGACGCGCCGCACCTGCTGAACGTGCGCTCGGCCAACATGAGCGCGCTGCCGGACGACCCCGGCCATTTCGAGCGGTGGCTGGCCGGCCAGGCCGGGCGCTGGCCCGGCGAGGTCCAGGTGACAGACGCCGGCACCTTCGCCAGCCGGCGGCTGTATGGACGCTATTTGCGCGCGCTGCTGTACGAGGAGATGACGATGTCGGGCGGGCGCGTCCGCCTGTGCTCGGATGACGTGACCGGCCTGGTTCCAACCGAAGGCGGTTGGCGGATGACCTGCGCCAGCGGGCGAGAGGCCGCCGCCGCCGCGGTCGTCATCGCCAGCGGCAACCTGCCGTCCAGCCGCCCCTGCGACGGGGTCGTGTTCCACGACCCCTGGGCCGCCGGGGCGACGGCCGGATTGCGGCCCGGGGAGCCTGTGCTGATCGTGGGCACCGGGCTGACGATGGTGGACCTTGCGCTGGCGATGCACGCCCGCGGCTTTGACGGGCCGGTCATCGCGCTGTCCCGGCGCGGCCTGGTGCCGCAGCGCCATGCGGGGCCCGGACCTGCCTGGCCATGTCCACCGTTCAGCGAGGAGGAGTGCCGGTCGCTAGCCGCCCTGCTGCGGGCCGTGCGGCGCCGGGCGCGCGACGCTGCGGCGCATGGCGTGGACTGGCGCGCGGTGGTGGACGGATTGCGGCCGGTGACGGCCGGGCTATGGCAGGGCCTGTCCCCGGCCGAACGGGGCCGCTTCCTGCGCCACCTCCGGCCGTATTGGGACTGCCACCGGCATCGGATGGCGCCGGTGGTGGCCGACCTGTTCGACGGGCTGGTGGCCCGCGGCGGGCTGGGCCTGAAACGTGGGCGCGTGGTGGCGACCGAACCGCTTCAGGGGTCAACGGGCCGCTCCGTCCGGGTCACCCTCCAGGACCGCGGGGCGTCGGGCACCTGTTCGCTCGTGGTGCAGCGGCTGATCTACGCAACCGGCATCGGCGCCGGCGCGGCGGCGGACGGCCTGGTGGCCGGTCTTGCCGCCGCTGGGCTGGCGCGGACCGACCCGCATGGGATGGGCTTGGACGTGTCCTCCTCGTTGCAGGTCACCCGGCGCGACGGCAGCGCGGCCCCGGGCCTGTGGGCACTGGGTCCCATCGTGCGCGGCGTGTTCTGGGAATGCACGGCCGTGCCCGATGTGCGGGTGCAGGCGCGCACCGTGGCCGAGGGGGTCGCGAGGGCCTTGCTGGACGTAGGGGCACAGTAGCCGCACGGGCAACCATTGCCGTGGATGCAGGAACGGTACCGGCCGGGGTAGAGCGAAGCGACGCTGGGGCCATGTAGCACTGCGGCGCCCAAGCGCCGGACAGGGAAAGCCCGCCCTTTTGCTGAAACCGCCCCGACTTCGCCAGCATCGTTTCAGATGACGTAATCGTCCGGGATGGACTGGTTCATCGTGACGCCGGGAAGGCCCGTATGCGTCGTGCCGACTGGGTGGGCGGGAACGCCGACCACCGAGGTGTAGGGCGGCACGCTCCGGACGACGACGCTCCCGGCACCGACCTTCGCGCCGACCCCGACCTCGATGTTGCCGAGGATCTTGGCGCCAGCGCCGATCAGCGCCCCGCGCCGGACCTTCGGATGGCGGTCGCCGATTTCCTTGCCGGTGCCCCCGAGCGTGACGTTCTGCAGGATCGAGACGTCGTCCTCAACCACTGCTGTCTCGCCGATCACCAGCCCGCTGCCATGGTCGAGCATGACGCCCCTACCGATCTTCGCGGCCGGATGGATGTCGATGCCGAGAACCTCCGAGATGCGGCTCTGGACATGACGGGCGAGGTGGACGCGGCCTTGGTCCCACAGCCAATGCGCCACGCGCTGGCCTTGCAGGGCCAGGAAGCCCTTGAAGTAGAGGAACGGGGTCAGGAACTCCGAATTGCTGGGATCGCGGTCCTTGATCGCGGCGAGGTCGGCGGCGGCCGATGCAAGGATGGCGGGATCGCTGATGAAGGCCTGGCAGATGAAGGAGAGCAGTTCCTCGCGATCCAGCTCGTGGCTACCGAGCTTCAGCGCGATGCGGTGCGCGAGCGCCTGCGCGAAGCTGGCGTGATAGAGCACCGCCGAACTCATCGCGCGCGTCAGCGCCGGATCGAGCTTGGCAGCGGCGACCGCCTCGGCGCACAGCTCCCTCCAGAGCCGCTCGACGGCGTCCGTGGCACGCCCGTCCGGTTCAGGGGACAGCAGGCTGAAGCAGTCGGCTTGTATGGTCAGCACATCTTCCTCCGCTTCCGCACCGCGGTCCTTGCCGCGTCGGCTCGCAAAACCCATCCCCAGCACCATTCACGCTCGGCGAGCCAAGGCTTCATGGGCGTCGCCTGACAAACTATCAGTGCCATGGTTTCATGCGGTTCATAGCATGACCTGGGCACCATCCTACCTGCGCGGCTTGCTTGCCCTGGTTCACGCCGCCGAAATGCAGTGGTGTTCACTACTTCAGGTGCATCATGGACCAGCCCGTGTCGGCCTCGGAGGCATATCGCAGCTTTTCGCAGATCCTCGGGGAGGTCCGCGCTGGTCAGTCTTTCGTAGTCACGGTTCATGGCAAACAGGTCGCACACATCGTCCCCTGCACGGAAGCAGCCGACGGCCGGACCATAGCCCAGGCGGTCTTGTTCGACCGCCTCGCATCGCAGGCCGTGACAGAAAGCGGACGCTGGTCACGTGACGAACTGTACGAGCGTTGACCATCAAGGTCGCGCTTGACAGCGCTGTCCTGGTCTACGCCGAAGGAGTCAACGGACAGGATTGCAACGTCGTCGCGGGCGGCATCCTGAAAGAATTTACCGAGGAGCAGATCATCCTTCCGGCCTAAGGCCTGGGGCGAGCTGTTCGCGGTTCTGAGCCGCAAGGCCGGGTGGCCAGCCGTTGCATTCCGCCGTCCCACACTCCTACGGGCAGGCTTCCCTAGATCCAGGCATGCACGGGTGGCCTGATGCCGTTCAGGGCGTGGTTGCCGATGGCGTGAAACTTCCAGCGCACCGGGTCGTGCAGGGTATGGACGCGCGCATTGCGCCAGTGGCGGTCCAGCCCGTGCTCCGACAGGGTCGAACGCGTGCCAGCCAGCTCGAACAGCTTGTTCGTGGCCAGGATCGCCGCTTCGGTCGTCAGCACCTTGGCCTCGGCCACGGCGATGGAGGCCGCGGCCACGGCGTCCGCCGTCTCGTCCTTCGTCGCCTCGTCGATAACCAGCCCGGCCCGGTGCAGCAGGGCGTCCGCCGCATGCAGCCGCACCTGCAGGTCGCCGACGGCGGCGATGGTGTAAGGGTCGTCGGCTGCCCTGTCCTGCCCGCTGTCGGTCCAGGGGCGGGAGCGCGTGCGGACGAAGTCGATGGTGTCCGTGATGGTGCCGCGCGCGATCCCAAGGTCAATGGCGGCCTGGATGATCTGGGACACCGGGCCGTACAGCGTCGGCTTGGCGGATGCCGCGTAGGCCGCGATCACGTGGCTGTCGGGCACGAACACGCCGTCCAGCACGACGGTGCCGCTGGCGGTGGTGCGCTGGCCGAAGCTCGACCAGTCGTCCACCACCGTCAGGCCGGGCGCGTCCCGCGCGGCCACGGCACGCCGGGGCAGGCCGTCGTCGTCCAGCGCCTGCACGGGCACCCAGTGCGCGAACAGCGCGCCGGTGCTGTACTGCTTCGTGCCGTCCAACACCCAGCCGCCCGGCACGCGGCGCATCCGGGCGGCGATGTCGCGCGTGGTCTTGCCGCCGGACTCGGCCAGGGCGTTGCCGAACCGCGCCCCCTCCAGCGCCAGGCGGAAGAAGAGCGCCGCCTTGGCCGGGTCCGGCTCGTAGCGCAGCAGGCGCACGAAGCCGTGGTGGTTTTGCGGGATCTGTCCCAGGTTGGGATCGGCGGCGGAGATGACCGCCGTCACCTCGGCCAGCGTAGCCGCGGAGAGGTCGGGGCCACCATGCTCCCGCGGCACCGTGATGCCGCCCAGGCCGGTGGCGGAGTACTGCTCCACCTCGGCATGGGGCAGGTTGCGGTCGCGATCCCGCGCCGCGGCACCGGGCAGGTAGGCGGCGGCCAGGCGGTGCGCGGCGGCGATGGCGTCCGCATCCCGTTCCAGGATCGGGGCCGGCGACAGGGCGGCCAATGCGGGCAGGGTTGGGGGCAGGGCTGTGTCCATAACGGTGGTCCTCCTTAAGCTGGCACATGCGCGGCGGGCGCTGCCGCGGCGCTGAAGCGATGGGTCGCCGCCGGGTGCGGAGGGGCCAGGCGCGGCCCGGCGCCGAACAGCTTGTCCCGCAGCGTGCCAGGGGCGTAGCGGCGCTTGTAGCGCCCGCGCCGCTGCAACTCGGGCACCAGCAGGCGCGACACGTCGGCGAACGTCTCGTGCGCGACGACGGAGGCCAGGTTGAACCCGTCCGCGCCGGTGGCGGCGATCCAGCCCTCCATGCCGTCCGCCACGTCCGCCGGCGTGCCGACCAGCACAGGGCCGATGCCGCCGATGGCGACGTGCGCGGCGACGTCGCGCACCGTCCAGCTCCGCGCCGGGTCGGCCCGGGTGATGTTCTCCATCGCGGTGCGGCCGGCATCGTTCTCTACATGCCGGATCGGCTCGTCCAGCGCATAGGCGGACAGGTCCACCCCGGTCCAGCCGGACATCAGCGCCAGCGCGCCCTCGTGGCTGGCATGGGCCTGGTACTCCGCGTGCTTGGCCCGCGCCGCCGCATCCGTCTCGCCCAGGATGGCAGTCAGCATGGCGAACACGGCCACCTGGCGACCCTCCGCCGCTGCCAGCGCCCGGATGGCCGCGACGCGCGGGGCGACCGCCTGCGGGGACGGGCCGGACACGAACACGCACTCGGCATGGCGGGCCGCAAAGGCCCGGCCGCGCGGGGAGGAGCCGGCCTGGTACAGCACTGGGGTACGCTGCGGCGACGGCTCGGACAGGTGGATCGCGTGCATCGGGTGGTGCGGCCCGGGGTGGCTGACAGCGCGCACCCGGTCTGGCCGGGCATACACGCCGGCAGCACGGTCGCGCACCAGGGCGTCGTCGGCCCAGCTTCCTTCCCACAGCTTGTAGGCCGCCGCCATGTAGTCGTCGGCCACGTCGTAACGGTCATCGTGCGCCGCCTGCGCCGGGCGCCCGGCGGCCCGCGCGGCGCTGTCCAGGTAGCCGGTCACGATGTTCCAGCCGATGCGCCCTGATGTCAGGTGGTCCAGCGTGGACATGCGGCGCGCGAAGGGGAAGGGCGGCTCATAGGACAGGTTCACCGTCACGCCGAACCCGAGGTGCCGCGTGACGGCCGCCATGGCGGGGATCACCAGCAAGGGGTCGTGCGCCGGGACCTGCGCGCCCCGCCGCAGGGCGGCATCGGGGCTGCCGCCGTAAACGTCATAGACGCCCAGCACGTCGGCTAGGAACACGCCGTCGAACAGCCCGTCTTCAAGGATTTGGGCTAGGTCCGTCCAGTAGCCCACTGTCCCGTGCTCCGCCGTCCGGTCGCGCGGGTGGGTCCACAAGCCCGGCGACTGGTGCCCGACGCAGTTCATCGTGAACGCGTTCAGCCTGATCTCCCCCGACCTGATGTTATTGGTCATGCGCCTACCAGGTCGGGACGATGGTGCCGCCGAAGCGGTTCAGGATGAACTGCTTGACCTCCGGCGAGCGGTAGATCGCGATCAGCCTGGCCACGCGCGGGTCGTCGCGGTCCCGGGCGCGGGTGGTCCAGACCAGGCCGAAGGGCGTGTCCTTGTCCTCCAGCACCAGGGCCGACCTCGGGTCCAGCCCGGCGTTGATGGCGTAGTTCAGGTTGACCGCCCCGGCGGCCACGTCGCCCAGGGCGCGCGGAAGCTGCGCGGCGTCCAGCTCGCGGAAGCGCAGGCGCTTGGGGTTGCCCTCGATGTCCAGCACGGTGGCCGACACGCCCGCGCCGGCCCGCAGCCGGATCAGCCCGGCCTGCTGGAACAGCAGCAGCGCCCGCGCGCCGTTGGAGGGGTCGTTGGGGATTGCCACCTCCGCCCCGTCCGGCAGGTCGCCGATGGCGCGCAGCTTCTGCGAGTAGATGCCGAGCGGCACGACGATGCTGGAGGCCAGCGGCACGATGTCGTAGCCGCGGGTGCGGTTGGCGTTGTCGAGGTACGGGCGGTGCTGGAAGTTGCTGGCGTCCAGGTCCCCGCGGAACAGCGCCTCGTTCGGGATGGTGTAGTCGGTGAACTCGACCACCTTCACGTCCAGCCCCTGCGCCTTCGCGAGCGACGCGGCGTAGTCCAGGATGGCCGCGTAGGGGCCTGCCGTCGTGCCGACCCGGAGCGGCCCCTCCGCCCCTGCCGGCGCCACTGCCGGGCCTGCGAGGAGCAGACCGGCCGCCAGTACCATGCGTCGCAGCAACATCACTCAGCCTCCTTCACCGGCGGTCCAGCAGCCGGGCCAGCCGGTCGCCGCCCCACTGCACGCCGCACACCAACACGATCAGCACCGCCACCACGGCGGCCATCACCCCCGTCTCGAACCGCTGGTAGCCGTAGCGGATCGCCAGGTCCCCCAGCCCGCCCGCGCCCACCGCGCCCGCGATGGCCGACGACCCGATCAGCGTCACCACCGTCACCGTGAAGCCGGACACCAGGCCCGGCAGCGCCTCGGGGATCAGCACGTCGCGCACGATGGCGGCGCGGCTGGCGCCCATGGCCCGCGCGGCCTCGACCAGCCCGCGCCCGACCTCCCGCAGGGACACCTCGGCGATGCGGGCGTAGTAGGGCGTGGCGGCGATGGACAGCG
>CAXUHB010000071.1:0-9095 GCA_964250755.1 uncultured Acetobacteraceae bacterium
CCCGCAGCAGGCCTCTTGCACCCAAGGGGCCGTCCACACATGCAAGCCGCTACACATAGCAGACGGCGTCGAGGATGCCTTGGAGCTCCGGCGCGATCGGTTCCGTCATGTCGGCGCTTTTGGCCGACATGACGATACGCTCAAACCAGAGGTGCCGGCGCAAGCGCGCGAGGGCGTCGGCGAAGGTCGGGGCCGGCTTCGGATACCAGGCAGCCCGGCGCGGTGAGAGGGCGAAGCGCTCGGCGTTCTGATGCACATACAGTGTGACCACGCTGTAAAGGCCGAGCAGCGACGGGGTGGTCCGGAACACCGCCGGGTCGGACCACTGGCGCTGCGTTTCCACACCGAGGTGGGCGCGGGTCTCCTCATAGGTGGTCTCCATGGCCCATCGGCGGTCGAAGCAGTCCAGCACGTCGCGCGGGCTTGCCGTTGTGTCCGTGCACAGGAACGCCTCCGGCTCGCGCCGGCCGTCGGGGTAGCGGACCAGCACCCACAGGATCGGCACGATCGGCTTGCCTCCGTGGTACCACAGCGCCGTGCCGTGCGCGTATTCGATCCAGCCGCCACTGCGCCACGACGTCCGGCTGGCCTGGACCATCCGCTGCCAGCGCGTGGCCGGGTCAGTGATGCGCTGGGACAGTTGGGGCTGGCGCTTGCCCTTGCGGGGCGCACGGCCCGGCTTGCCGGTGTGGCGCGGGGGCGGGTCAAACAGGCATGCGTCCTTGCGCAGGCGCGCGATGATCGCCATCCGGGTGCGCAGCCCGTGCAGCAGCTCCAGGGCGGCAAACTCGCCGTCGGCGACAACGACAATGGGCCGACCCGGCAGCCAGCGGTGGATGGCGAGCAGCATCAAGCGCGCCCACTCGGTCACGGTGCGATGGCGCTTCCCATGCCGCTCGGACCACGCCTTACTCGGGGTGAGCGCGGTCAGCACCGGCAACGCCCAGATGCGGCCGGCGAACGGCACCTCGACCAGCACCATCGCGCTTAGCCAGCGCAGGCCTCGGCCGGTTGCCGTCACTTCAGCCGTGGAGCGCGACGCGTCGTAGAAGTGCCCTGCCGGTCCGATGCGGCGGCCGCGGCGGCGCTCCAGCGTATGATCGACGCCGATCACGATGGGGCCGGACGGCACAAAGGTGGCGACGACCGCGCGCAGAAGCGTGCGGGCGAGCGCGAGGCTGGACCAGGTGTTGCGGTTGAGCACGCGGTGAAAAGCAGTGAAGCTGGGGTGCTCGGCCAGACCCAGGGCGCGCAGGCAGTTGGTGACAGTGCGCGGCCCGACCGCAAGCAGGGCACCAACCGCCAGCGCCGCGGTAGTCGGGCGCGTCCGCCGCGAAAAGACAGCCAGGTATGGCGCCAACCAGGCTAGGAAGCTGGGCGACAGGTGGAGATCGGGACGGACCATGGCGGACCTGCGGGCTGTGCTGATGCAGCAGCTCTCAACAGGCCGGAAGCTGGATGGATTGCGATGGCAGCCAACGATCCCGTTCCGGTGCCGCGCTCAGCCTCTCAGCCCCGTGATACGGGCAAAGTCGAGTAACACTCAACGCTATGCCCTCAGCTTGCAAACGGCGCCATCGCGGCCGGCAACGCTGCCCTGACCGCCGCCGCGGTCGAGGTGTTCCACAAGTGCGCGGGTCTCGGTGGACCAGCACCGCCCTTGTGACCACTTTTTACACGTATCCTGAACCTACCCCTGCAGGTGCCCGACAAGCTCCCCGCCAACGAGGTCGTGTTCGGCGCCTCCGCTAACTGGCTATTCAAGGAGATCCGCGTCAGCCGCATGTGGGACCCCGCCAAGCGCACGCTGGTCTATCTCGTCTGGTCCACCCAGTCCCTCAGCACCGGCGGCAGCCCCTACAACAGCGTCAGCGTCGTCCCCGTCAACGGCCCCGCGCCCTGACGCCCTGACGCTCTGACGCGGCCTTCAGTCAGCCCGCGCCTCCGCGGCGTCGAGCGCCCTGTCCAGCGCCGCCTTCACGTGGTGACCGGTGATCAGCCGCGTGCATTCGAAGTGCCGCGGCGTGCCCTGATGCCGGGGGCACCACAGGAAGTCGTGGTGGTTGAAGCGCAGCGCCGGGTCGTTCCAGCAGGAGTTGCAGGCGTGCCAGTTGATCACCCGGTACGGCGTGGCGAACTCGTTGGTAGGGTGGGTGAAGCCGCTGACCAGCACCACCCTGGCGCCCGCGGCCCAAGCGAGCCAGGCAAGCCCACTGCTCAGCCCCACGAAGGCCGCAGCGTGGCGCAGCCAGCGCGCCCGCTCGGCCAGCGGGCGCTCGCCCGTCTCGTCCTCCGCCCCGTTCGGGATTTGCGTCCACATCAGCCCATGGCCGTGCGCCGGCTTTTGGTCAATGCACACCACCCGGTAGCCCCGGGCGCGGGCATGGGCCACCACGTCCCGCCAGCCTTCGGGGTTGGTCCAGTACTTGCAGCCCGACGAGCTCTGCACCGCGATGCAGACGTAGCGGGCTGGGATGGGCCGGCTGCCGTCTGGCAGGTGCAGGCGCGGCGGCTCCTCCGCGGGATCAACGCCCAGGATGTAGGCTGCGGTGCGGTGCAGGCCGACGTGGCGGAAGTCGGTGGGCTGCCACACGTTGGCGCGGTCGTCGAAGAACAGGCCCAACGAGTACGTGGCGTATGCTGTCTCGGCCAACTTCTCGGCCACCACCTCCTCGTGCGAGGCGAAGCGGATCGCGGGGTGGGTGTCCCGCAGCAGCGCGGAGATCAGGGGCGACATGGCGCAGATCAGCCGGCACCCATGCGCCTCGGCGAAGCGCGCGGCGTAAGGGAACCAGGCCAGGATGTCGCCCAGGGTGCCCACCGGGAACAGCGCCAGCACGTCCCGGCCGCGCAGGTCGTGCTCGTGCGCCAGGATCGGGGCGTCCCCATCCCACACCTCCACCCCGAAGCGGATGTAGTAGCGCTTGGCGCTGGCGACGAACGCGCCCTGGTTCTCGCTCTCGAACAGGATGTTGCCGGTGTCGAGGTCGCGCAGCCGCACGCGCCAGCGCCCCTCCGCGCGCGGCGGCAGCAGGACGCGCGCGCCCTGGTTGAAGTCGAAGCGTATGCCGCGCGGCCCGGCCTGGGTCGGCAGGGAGGCAGGCGCCGGGTAGGCAGGCTTCGGGGCGTCGGGCGCTGCGCCGCCCACGCCGGTCTCGGCGGGCGCCGCGCTGGGCGCCCCGCCATCGAGCGGCGCGGGGTCCGCCTGTCCGGCCAGGGACGCATGCGCAGGCGCGGGGACGGGCGCGGACGGAGGTTCGGACGGGGCGGGCACGCCTGCGATGCTGTCCACTAGATGCTGTCCACCAGATGCCATCCACTGCCGATGCAGGTTTCAGAACGCCCGTTCAGCGCTGGCCAGGCAGCCTGATCAGCAGCCCGGGCAGCGCGGGCCTGAGGCACGGGGGCAGGACCGCACGGCCCGCAGCCGAACGGCGCACCCGGCGGGACACCGCCCCGCGCGTCCAGCCCCATGCCTCCCGCCCCGTGCGCCCCAACCCGGAGGCTACCCCGTCCCCGTCACATACAGGTAGTTGGTCCCACCCACGCTGCCGAACGTGGTCGAGAGGCGTCCGTTCGCCAGGTCCGCCGTGCTGTAGCCCGCAAGCGTCAGCGACGCGGTGGGCTGCCCGCCCGCCGCCGCGTGCAGCGTCAGGCCCGTGAAGCCCTGGGCACCCTGGTTGTCCGCCCATTGCAGGGTGAAGTCCTGGGGCGTGACGCCCCAAACGGTGGCGGCGTCGCCCCTGTGGAAGTTGGCCACGGTGCTCCAGATGTCCGCGGTCGGACCCCTGTCGTCCACGAAGAACGTGTCCTGGCTGCCCGGCCCGGTGCCGCCGACCAGGAAGTTGGAGCCGGTGCCGCCGTCCAGCACGTTGGTGCCCCCCGCCGCGCTCACGTCAATCGCGTCCGTGCCCGCGCCCGTGTGGATGAACACGTTGGCCAGGCTCGCCGCTATGTTCACGTTGTCATCGCCGGGGTTGATGTACTGGTACTGCAGCCCGGCGACCGTGCCCGTATAGGGCGCAGCCGGCGCCGCCGTCTGCGCTCCCGTGCTGTTGTCCTTGACCACGATGACGCCCGCCGGGCCGGCGCCAGGGGCGGTTGCGGTGACGCTGGTGCCGCCCGCCCCGTCGGAGGCGGCCTGGTAGGTCGTCCCGGCGGCCTGGCCAGATAGCTGGAACGTCGCTCGCGGCGTGTTGCCGGCATCCAGGACCGTGAGCACGCCGCCGGACGAGGTGACGGACAGCCCGGCCTGGCCACTGAAGTCCAGCACGCTGCCCGCGTTGAAGCCCACCAGCGTGCTGCTTCCTGCCTCCGCCCCCAGGCGGAGCGTGCCCGGCTGGGTGAAGTCGAACGTCTGCCCGCCCGTGATGCCGGCCAGGCTGACGGTGCCGCCGACCTCCACCGGGCCGGCGCCGCCATAGGCGCCTGCCAGGACCAGCGTGCCCCCGCTGGCCGCGCCCAGCGTGCCGCCGCCGGTGACGGCGTCCGTCAGGGTCAGCACGCCGCCGGACGCGACCACGGCGCCGTTGTTCGCAACCGCCCCCGTGACCGTGCCGTAGCCGGTCAGCGTGGCGCCCCCGTCCACCTCCACCGGGTCCGTCTTCAGGACGATGCCGTTGATGACCGCCGTGCTCCGGGCTGCCAGGTGCAGGTCCGTCACCGTGCAGTCCCCGTTCACCACCAGCTTCGCCCCGGTGTTGACATAGAATGATCCCGTGCCGACGGAGCCATTGGCCAGGGTCAGCGTGCCGCCCGATGCCGTGATCAGCCCGTTGTTGGCCGCCTGGCCCGTCACGATGCCGAAGCCGGTGACGGCGCCGCCGGGCGCGACCGACGCCACGCCCACGGTGCCGCCCGACAGCAGCACCGTGCCGTTGTTCAGGGTCACGCCCCCATCGGACGCGCCGGCCTGGATCACCTCGGTTGCGCCCCCGTTCACCGTCGTGCCGTTGCCGGACGCGCCGGCCAGCAGATCCTGCTCGCCGCCGTTCAGCACCGTGTAGAACGACGCCGCGCCGCCCGACACCACGAGCAGCCCGCCCCCGTCCACCGCCACTGTCCGGGCCGAGCCGCCCGCCGACACGTAGGCCCGGCCGCCCCCCTGCACCTCCGCCGCTTGCAGCAGACCGCCGCCGAACACGAACTCGGCCCCGCCGTCGCCGACAAGGCTGCCGCTCGCCACGCCGCCTGCGGACACCTTCTCGCTGCTGTCGGCGCCGACGGACGTAAGGACGGACTCGCCGCCGTTGGACACCACGGCCGTGCCGCCGGCCAGCGACCAGCCGCGCACCACGCCGCCATCCGCCACATACAGCCGGCCGCCGCCGCTCACCACCGTGCCGCTGCCCACCGCGCCTGCGCCCGACACCGTCAGCACCCCGCCGTTGCTGACTGTCAGGCCCGACCCAAGCCCGCCGGCCGCTACCGTGGCGCTGCCGCCCGTGCCGTCGCCCACCGTGCCGGCGGACGCCACGCCCCCCGCGGACACCAGCAGCACTCCGCCGGCGCTGACGACGAACGCGCTGGCCACGCCGCCCAGCTTGACCGTCAGCGTGCCGCCGGCGCTGACGGCCGCGCCGGTGTCCACGCCGGCCCGGGTCCCGCTGAACACCGTTTCCGCCCCGCCCGCCAGCGCGATGTTGGTGGCGGACCCGCCCGCCACGACCACCTGCGCGCCCGCCGCCACGGTGGCGCCCCCGGCCGAACCGCCATCGAGCACGCTCAACTGCCCCGCGGCGACCGTGACCTGCGTCGCCAGCCCGCCCGAGCTGACCACCTCCTGCCCGCCGTTCACCGTCGCGCTGAGCGAAAGCCCGCCGGACAGCACCGTCTCGACCGCGCCCGCGCCCCCCAGCGACGTCAGGAATGCGGTGCCGCCGGATGACACTGTGACGCCGCCGCCCGCCGCGACCTGCGTGCCGCTCGCCTGCCCGTTCGCCGACACCGTCAGGGAGCCGCCCTCCTGCACCTTGGCCGATTGCAGGAGGCCGCCGGCCACGATCTCCGCCCCCTTCGCCTCGATGGTCGTGCCCGTGGCGAGGCCGTTGGCGAACACCGTCTCGGTGCCGCCCGCCGTCACGTCCGTGCCGCTGGAGAAGCCGCTGGTCAGCACGGACACGACACCGCCCGCGAAGACGTCAATGCCATCGAGGTGCCCGCCCGAGGATACGATGGCGGAGCCGGTGAGGCTGTTGATCACGCCCGCGCCCGAGGTCACCGTGCCGCCCTGCAGCAGCAGGATGCCGCCGGCGCTGACCTTGAAGCCGCTGATGGTGACGCCGCTGTTGACGATCTCCGTCCCGCCCTTCAGCACCGTGGCGTCGTTGGCCGCACCGCCGACGCTGATGACCAGGGTGCCGTTGCTGGTGACGACGGTGCCGGACGCGATACCGCCGCCGGACACGGTCTGCGCGCCGCCGCCCTGCACCTGGGCGGTGTCCGACTCGCCGCCGGCGCCGATGAACTCTGTCCCGCCGGAGCTGACGGTGGTGTTGGTCGTCTTGCCGCCGCTGGACACGATCTCCAGCACCCCGTCGCCGACCGTGTTGCCCAGCAGCTCCACCGTGCCGCTGCTGGTGATCGGCGTGCCCGCCGGGAAGTAGAACCCGCCCGATGTCAAGGCGAAGTAGTTGCCGGGCCAGTTGTAGGCGCCCGTCACGATCTCGATGGCGCCGTTGTCGGCTGTTAGGTTCGTGACGGTGCCGCCGCCGAACACCATCGTGCCGCCAGCCGCCACATGCGTGTGGTCGGCTGCGGTGCCGCTGAATACCGCCTGGTAGCCGCCGTCGTTGACGGTGGTGCTGGTCAGGGTCGGCACGGGGTCGCCGGGATCGGTGCCGGCATATTGGAAGCCGCCGCTGTTGACCGTGGCGGCGACGGCTGTGCCGCCGCTGGCCACCGCCTGGTAGCCGCCGCTGTTGATGGTCGCGCCGCTGTCAACCGTGCCGGGATCGGACACGAAGTATTTTGCGCCGGCGTTGACGACGCTGCCAGTCGCCGTGACGCCGCCGTAAATGGACATGCCGGCTACACCGGTCATGCGCGTGTTCTCCGCCGTGCCGCCCTCCAGAAAGATGAAGGCACCCTCACGGGCCGGCCCCTGGTTGACGGTCGTGTCGAGGATGAAGCCGCTTCCGTACATGCTGCCGCCAGCCATGACGGTGCGTACGGCTTCCCCGCCGACATCAACGTAGATGGAGCCGCTCCCTGTGCAGTAACCGTTGAGTAGCTCGCCGCCGGGGTCAACCGTAATGTCATCATCGATGGGGTCGCCGACGCCGTCCGGATTCGGCAGCTTACCGCCCCTGGTTGAAAGGGTTTCCGCTTCCCCGGCCTTGATAGTCTGCGTCATGGACGTTGCCCTCGCGTCTGCAATGAACCACCTCGCTATCACCCCGCCTAAATCGCCGCGTCATCCGTTTATATGATACTGCGAAAAAGTGGCCGGCGCAGCGGCGCACGCCGCGCCGGCCGGCCACCGCCGGGCCACAGCCGCGCAGCATCCAGCCAACCCAGGCACTGGAAACGCGCCGGGACAAGCCGCCACGCTCCCTGGAACACGCAGGCCATGCAGCGTCCGCGGCGGCAGCAGCCCCAACCGTCACCTGCTCCGGCCACGCCACGGGCAACCCGTCACCGCAAGACGCCCTGGCGCCGCGGCACAGGAGGCCGAGGAGGCTGCGCTGGCGTCCCTCATGCCACGCCGCCCCACGGCCCGCAATTCCGATGCTGAAAAATAACGTTCAGGCCAAAGGGCGGCTGACAGGAAGCCACCGTGGCACAAGCATGGCGGCGCCAACCGTCCTCTGTCCGGACGCATACGGCTTGGCCATCTATGGTGACGTGTTCCGGCCCCGGCTCGTAAGGTCGCCCGCTTGGATGCGGACAAGAAGGCGCTAGAACGCGGCATGCACTGGATCATTCAGGACAACCTGTATGCCGAGGACGGGATGGACGCCCTGGTGGGCGCCCTTCAGCGCTTCGGCATCCCGTTCACGACCATCACGATGCTGCCGTCCGGCACGCTGTCGCCGGACCCTAACCCGCTCGGCCCAGTGATGGTGTGCGGCTCGGTCGGGCTGGCCCGTGTTGCCCGCGAGCACAGATGGCAGCCCGGCTCCTTCCTGAACGCAAACCACAGCTACGGAGCCTTGGTCGCGCACTGGGGACGCCAGATGCTGAACGCGGACGCTCGCGTCAGCGCGTTCAAGGATGTCGAGCCATCCGGCGAGCGCGTGTTCATACGCCCCGCGGAGGACAGCAAGTACTTCAACGGCGGCGTGATGGACTCCGACGAGGTGAGGGCCTGGCGCGACGCCCTGGTGCGGGGCGAACGGTCTCCCGTGCGATGCTCGTCCCGGATGGACGGGGACACGCAAGTGGTCTGCGGGCCACCCGCCATCATCTACAAGGAATGCCGCTTCTTCGTCGTGGATGGCACGGTGGTGGCTTGGTCCACCTACAAGCAGGGCGGCGACGTGCTGGCCACGGGCGACGTCGATCCCGTGTCCATGGACCATGCCCGAGCCTGCGTGCAAGCGTGGCAGCCGGCCCGCGCCTTCGTGCTCGACACCGCCCTGACGCCAAACGGTCCGCGCATCGTCGAGGTGAACTGCATCAACTCCGCCGGGTTCTACGGGGCCGACGTGCAGCGCATTGTCATGGCGGTCGAAGGCATGAAGCCGTGGGCAGGTGCGTGAGGGGTGACAGGGCGCACCTCCAAGCGCGACAGGCTACGCCGTCAGGCACTCTTCATCCCGTCGCGCGCCCACCAGGCAAGTCCAGGCCGGTCACGTCGCCAACACTTGTTCGGCCAAGTCGCACAGCCTCGCGGTTGCTGGGCCACGTTGGAAGTGCATTTGATAACGCAACGACCCCAGCAAGTCCTCACGCCCGCCCGCGTGCCTCTGGCCGGCCTCGAATACTGCCCTCGGCCAAGTCCCCGTGCCGACCAACCACCGCGACCCCATGGCCACTGCGGCGCTGCTTGCCCAGAACTTCCCATCAATTTCCATAATGCTGATTCTGCGTTGCTGCGGTGTAGGCGCAATATAGAGGCGTCACCCCTGTGCCAGGTAGAGATGGCACCCTCC
>CAXUHB010000072.1:0-9013 GCA_964250755.1 uncultured Acetobacteraceae bacterium
CTGCAGCCCTCATGAACCTCAAACTGAAGCTGAAACTTTGTCCCTAGACCCTAGTGTGGATGCGCTCATCAAAGTCGTGCAGCTAAAAGAGGGAACCGAAGGTAGCGAGACCGGCCTGAAGATTAGGAGTCTTTTGACCCCTATGGAATATACACGGCTGGACGGAGTCATTGATGTAGTATTCACAGCCGCGAAGGATGTGGAGGACGCAGTGACTACAATAAATGAAGATCATAGTGTTTTGCCAAAATACGAGGCGGCCAAGTCTAAAGAGAGGGGCGTATGGCAATTCACTGATTCATCGCTTATACAAAAAAAAGCGAGATGACATCGTAAGCGCGCTTTCCAGGAAGACCGACACAGTGTTCATTCGTAAAAGCCGCGCGCTTCTCTGGAATGCATCCCATGACATACGCCTTGCATGCACCATCTCGAAGCGTTACAATAAGCCAGCGGCATACCCTTATTGGTTTGGCTTTCGTAGTCAGTGGAATAAATTTCTTTTGGAGGCGAAAAGCGCCTACATGGTATTTGGCTGTATGGACCTTGAAATAGCTTTCGCCCTTCCTCTACCAGTTCTCACGCAGCTTCTGGAGTCTCTCAACACCACCTCAATAGACGAGGTTGATGTATTTTGGCACATTCACGTTGTCGAGGCAAAGCCAGGGCACTACGGTATTCTTCGTCACAAAAGGTCCGATATATTCCCTTTGGACGACTATACCCTCAACACTCCTTGGATCTAAGGTAGGGATGTTGAGCACACTTCCACGGCACTGTTATGAGTGTATGTCGGCCACGACGGCGCATATTCTGCAGCCTGGTCCCCCCAGCATGTCCAGCCCGGACGCGACCCCCGTGCGAACAGCTCCAGCCGCGGCCCGGGCGAGCAGCCCTCGATGATCGGAAAGATCTCGTCCGACTTGCGCGAATGCTCCCGCTTCCGCGTACCCAGGTAGTTGACCTACGTCCGCCCCGGCGTCAGCGTCCGCGCATTTTTGCCGCGCACGCCGAACAGCAGCATCTCCGTCACGTTGCGGAAGTAGAAGCCGACGCCCCGCCCATCGCTGCCGCCGTCCTTGCGCAGCTTGTGCCACACCAGGTTCGACTTGTAGCTGAATCCCCAGGCCCGCATGACGCCCAGCCCTTCCGGCAGCAGGGCGTTCGGGATCCATAGATATAGGTGCGCGGTGTCGGCGGCGCACTCCGCGACCGGCAGCGCCTCGATCTCCGGCAGGGTCAGGGTGGCGTAGCGGTTCAGCCGGCGGTGCTCCGGCGCGACCTTGCCAGTCGAGTTCTGAAACTGCCACGGCGGATCGGCCAGGATGGTCGCGAAGCGGCACCCCGCGGCCACCCGCCGCAAGTCGGCTGCGGCATCAGGCGCGTGCGGGTGGGCGGAACCATCGGGCATGGGGGAGGTAACCACAGTCAGGAGCGATTCGTCACCCGGCACGGGCGAGGCTGCCCGGCGGATCGTGCCAGCCGGTCTCTCAAGAAGCCCTGAACGGACGAAGCCCCGGCGGGCGCGGCGTCGCCCTGACCTGGACGGCAGCCGCCGCATCCCGTTTCCTTGCGGCCCTCAACCCCGGACCCCGCCAATGCCCCAACCCGTCCGCACCAGCCTGACCCACCCCCTCCGCATAGATGCCGTTCCCACCCCCGGCGGCGGGCGGATCGGCATGACGTTCTGCCCCGGCAAGGTCCAGCCCGACGGGTTCACCGGCGCCTGGGACCGCGACCTCGCCCTGGACCTGGACGCCATCCGGGACTGGGGCGCCGCCGCCGTCGTCACCCTGGTCGAGAGGTGGGAGCTGGAGCGCTACCAGGTGCCGCGCCTGGGTGACGAGGTGCGGGCGCGCAGCATGGAGTGGCACCACCTGTCCATCACCGACGGCGACATCCCCCGTGCGCCCTTCGATGCCGCCTGGCCCGCCGCCGGCCCGATGCTGCGCGCCCACCTGCTCGCGGGACGGAGCATCTTGCTGCACTGCCTGGGCGGGCTGGGCCGCACCGGCACCGTGGCGGCGATGCTGCTGGCGGAACTGGGCGAGGCGCCGGACGCCGCCGTCGCCGCCATACGCCGCGCCCGGCCCGGCGCGCTGGAAACCGCGGCGCAGGCCGCCTACGCCCTCGCCATCCGGCCCCTCGCCGCCCCAGCCCGGCCCGCCGCCGCGCCGCGCGCCACCGCGCCGGACGTGCAGGACCGCGCCCGGGGCGCGCTGCTGGGCCTGGCGGTGGGCGACGCGCTGGGGACCACGCTGGAGTTCTCCGCCCGGGACAGCCGCCCGCCGCACGCGGACATCACCGGCGGCGGGCCATTCGGCCTGGAGGCCGGACAGTGGACAGACGACACCGCCATGGCGCTGGCGCTGGCGGACAGCCTGGCCGCGCATCCCGGCTTCGACGCCGTGGACCTGATGCGGCGGTTCGTGGCGTGGTGGCGCGACGGCACGTATTCCTGCACTGGCCAGTGCTTCGACATCGGCATCACGACGGCGGAGGCGCTCGGGCGGTTCGAGCGGATGGGCGACCCCTTCGCCGGATCAGCCGACCCGATGGCGGCGGGCAACGGCTCCCTGATGCGCCTGGCCCCGGCGGCGCTGCGCCATCTGCACAACGCCGACGCCGCCCGTTGCCTCGCCGCCGACCAAAGCCGCACCACCCACGCCGCCCCGCAAGCAGTGGAGGCGTGCATCCTGTTCACGGACCTGCTGCGCGAGGCCATCCTGGGCCGCCCCAAGGCGGAGGTGCTGGCGCCGCGCCCCTGGTCCGGCGACCCGGCCATCGCGGCCATCGCGGCCATCGCCGCCGGGTCCTGGCGGGGCAAGCCGCGCGACGCAATCCAGAGCACCGGCTACGTCGTCCACACGCTGGAGGCCGCGCTGTGGGCCGTGGACCGGACAGACAGCTTCAGCGAGGCTGCGGTGCTGGCCGTCAACCTGGGCGGCGACGCCGACACGGTGGGCGCCGTCGCGGGCCAGTTGGCCGGGGCGCTCTATGGGATGGGCGGCATCCCGCAGCGCTGGCTGGACGTGCTGGCCTGGCGGGCGCGGCTGCAGGATGCGGCGGATGCGCTGGCGGGAATGAGTTGAGGACGCGAACCGGTGCCCAGGTGCGTCCTGAGCGAACTCCTAGAAGTTTGCGCACGAATGGAGGCTCGAAGCAGGCTTACGCGGCTTGGCACAGCCGGGGGCCATCTATGTGGCAGGCCACATAAATCTGCTCAGAACCTGTCCCGGCAGGCAGCGGTTGAGAGCCTGCGAGGGACTTTCCGTCCTGGGCAGGAAAGGCCGCAGTCCCGATGTGGTTCTCCTGGGGAACGCTGGGGGCAAGGACCTGACTCACACAGGGCGGAACGCAGCAGGGCCGGCCCGTGGCCGACCGGGACAAGTTCTTAGCCAAGTGCGTCCTGCCCAGGGAGTCAGGGGAGCTGCAAGGCAGGGCGCGACGATGCGGGTAGCAGCCTGGTCAATGACGCGCATGGCCGTGCCGCCACGCTGCGAGGACGCAGGCTAGGAAGCCGCCAGCACCTGCATCGGCTCTGGCGCCACCACAGGCTCAATGAGGTCAGGACCGTTGTTCCGCACGCTGTTGACGCGCGTGCTGACCGGCCACACGCGGAACCCGGCCCCGGACGGGCGCAGCAGCACTGCCGGGTCGGCATCTTCCTCGCCCAGCCACCTCGCCCAGTCCGCCGGCTCCAGCACCACGGGCATGCGTTCGTGCAGGTGGCCCAGGGCGTCCACGGCGGTCGTGGTGATGACGGCGTAGGACCGCACGGTGTCGCCCTCCGGACTTCGCCAGCCCTCCCACACCCCGGCCAGCGCCATGACGGCGCCGTCCGCGCGGGCGACGGCGTGGGGCTGCTTGGCGCCGTCCGGCAGGACCTGCCACTCGTAGAAGCCGTCAATCGGCACGATGCAGCGCCGCGCGCGGAAGGCGTCGCGGAACATCGGGGCCGTCGCCACCGTCTCGGCCCGGGCGTTGATGGGCTGGCGGACCTTCTTGGGGTCGCCGCGCACCCAATGGGGCAGCAGGCCCCAGCGCAGCAGGTCCAGGCTGCGGGCGCCGGTCGCGGGATGGCGGCGGACCACCGGGCCGGACTGGGTCGGCGCCATGTTCCAGGTCGGCTCCCAGTTCGGCGTGTCGTTCAGGGTCCGGAACACCTGCCGCATCTCGTCAGGCGTCGTGGTCAGCAGGTATCGTCCGCACATGGAAAGGACGTTGGCCCCCCTGCGCCGTCTTTCAATCGCCCCCGGTCGCCAGTAGGTTCGCGTGCCAGACGGGGAGTGCGGGCGATGGGCAGGCTGCTGCGGGCGTTGGGGTTGGTGCTGCTGTGCGCGGGATCGGCGCAGGCGCAACAGCGCGTGCTGAACGTCTACAACTGGACCGACTACATAAATCCCAAGATGCTGGAGCGCTTCACCGCCGAGACCGGCATCAAGGTCCAGTACGACATGTACGACAGCCTGGAGACGCTGGAGGGCAAGATGCTCGCCGGGCGCAGCGGCTACGACATCATCGTCCCCACAGCGGAACCCACGTTCAGCCGCCTGATTGCCGCCAAGGCCCTGCTGCCGCTGGACCGCGCCAAAATCCCGCACCTGGCCAACCTGGACCCGAAGCTGATGGCCCGCGTCGCCACCAGCGACCCCGGCAACACGTTCGGCGCCATCTACCTGTGGGGCACCGTCGGCCTGGGCACCATCCCCGAGCAGATCAAGGCCCTGGCGCCCGACGCGCCGATGGACTCCTGGGATCTGCTGCTGAAGCCCGAGAACGCCAAGCGCATCGCGCCCTGCGGCATCAGCCTGATGGACAGCGCCATAGACACCATCCCCAGCGTGCTGAAGTACCTGGGCCGCAACCCCGAGTCCACCGACGCCAAGGACCTGGCCGACGTGGAGCGCACGCTGATGGCCATACGCCCCTACATCCGCACCTTCGCGTCCGGCGGCGCGGTGGAGGCGCTGGCGGGCGGGCAGACCTGCCTGGCCATGACCTATTCCGGCGACGTGATCCAAGCCGCGGCGCGCGCCAAGGAGGCGAACCAGAAGGAGGTCCGCTACGTCGCGCCCAAGGAATTGGCCGAGCTGACCTTCGACGTGCTGGCCATCCCCAAGGACGCGCCGCATCCGGCAGAGGCCATGCAGTTCATCAACTTCCTGCTGCAGCCCGACGTGATGGCCGCCATCACCAACCAGGTGCGCTATCCCAACGCCGTGCCGGGCAGCTTGCCGCTGGTGAACGCCGACGTGCGGGAGGACCCGAACGTGTTCCCGGATACGGCAGGCCCCCGCTTCTTCACGGCGCGCGCGCCAACCCAAGCCACCGACCGGGCGCGGACGCGGATGTGGGCGCGGTTCAAGGCGGGGTCGTAGCTGGTTGGCCCCAGGACACGTAGATACCGGACACGTCAACATAGAACACGTCAACGTCGGGCACGCCCCAGGCCACGCCGAAGCCGGGCATGGGGCCGTCGAGGTCGAGGGGCTGACCGTCCGCTACGGCCCGGCGACCGCGCTGGACCGGCTGGACCTGCGCATCGCCGCTGGCGAGATGTTCGTGCTGCTGGGCGGGTCCGGATCGGGCAAGACGACGCTGCTGCGGGCGCTGGGCGGGTTCATCCAGCCCAGCGCCGGGCGGATCGTGCTGGGCGGGCAGGACATCACGCGCCTGCCACCGCACCGGCGGCCCGTCAACACCACCTTTCAATCCTATGCCCTGTTCCCGCACATGACCGTCGCCGACAACGTGGGCTTCGGCCTGCGCCGCCAGGGCGTGCCGCGGGCGGAGGCCGCGCAGCGCGTCGCGGCGCTGCTGGACCTGGTGCGGCTGGGTGACTTCGCCGGGCGCCGGCCCGATGCCCTGTCCGGCGGGCAGCGCCAGCGCGTGGCGCTGGCCCGGGCGCTCGCGCCCCGGCCGCGCCTGCTGCTGCTGGACGAACCCATGTCCGCCCTGGACCGCGGCCTGCGCGAGCAGACCCGGCGGGAGCTGCTGCGCGTGCAACGTGAGACCGGCACCACCTTCGTGCTGGTGACGCACGACCAGGACGAGGCCCTGGCGATGGCCACCCGAATCGGCCTGCTGCACCTGGGCCGGCTGGCTCAAGTTGGCACGCCGGCGGACATCTACGAGCGGCCCGCCAGCCGCTACGTCGCGGCCTTCATGGGCGCGGCCAACATCCTGCCGGGGCGGGTGCAGGATGCCGGGCCGCCTGCGGTGCTGGACCTGGACGGCATCGGCCCGACCCAGGCCGCCGGTCCTGCACCGTGCCCGGCGGGCACCGCCGTCCATGTAGCGCTGCGGCCGGAGCGGCTGCGGATTGCACCGGGCACGGAGGCCGGCCTGAACGGCGCGGCAGGCACGGTGACGGACAGCGCCTACCGCGGGGACGCCGTGGACCATGAGGTGCGGCTGGCGGGCGGCGCGGCGCTGCTGGTGTCCCAGCCCATGGCCGACGGCGCCGGCGCACTGCTGCCGCGCGGCAGCGCCGTGGTGGTGACATGGGCGCCCGACGCCTGCGTGATGCTGGCGGAATGAGGGTCGGGAACGGCTTGGGGATGAAGGAAGTATCTGCGCTGCTCCCTCTCCCTCCGGGAGAGGGCCCGGGTGAGGGAGGCCGCCGGCGCGGCCCCCGGCCCATGCGGGACCAGCCCGGTAACGGCCAGGCCCGACGCTTGCCGCCTCCCTCACCCCAACCCCATCCCGGAGGGAGAGGGAGCAGCGCAGGGCCTGCCGCCCCATGAACCGCGCCGTCCTCCTCCTGCCCATCTGGGCCTGGCTGCTCCTGTCAGTGGCCCTGCCCGTCCTGATCGTCGCCGCGCTCTCCTTTTCCACCAGCGTGCCCGGCGTGCCGCCCTACTCGCCGCTGTTCCAGGCGCCGGACCTCGCCAACTACGCCACCCTCACGGATGACCGGTTCTACCTGGACGCCGGGCTGAAGAGCCTGGCCGTTGCGGGCGTGTCGTCGCTGGCTTGCCTGCTGCTGGGATATCCGATGGCGCTGGCCATCGCCCGCGCGCCGGACCGCTGGCGGTCGGGGCTGCTGCTGCTGGTGATGCTGCCGTTCTGGACGGGCTTCCTGCTGCGCGTCACCGCCTGGATCGGGCTGCTGCGGGACGGGGGCTGGGTGGACCTGGCGCTGGCCAGCCTGGGCCTGCCCGCGGCGCACCTGCTCTATACCAGCACCGCCATGTATATCGGCGTCACCTACGCCTACCTGCCCTTCATGATCCTGCCGCTGTATGCCCGCCTGTCCCGCCGCGACCCGGCGCTGGAGGAGGCGGCGGCAGACCTCGGCGCCACGCCCTGGGTCGCGTTCCTGACCGTCACCCTGCCGCAATCCGTGCCGGGCATCCTGGCCGGGCTGGCGCTGGTGTTCATCCCCGCGGTGGGCGAGTACGTGATCCCTGAGCTGCTGGGCGGCCCGGGCGCGCAGACCATCGGCCGCGCGCTGTGGAACGAGTTCTTCAGCAACCGCGACTGGCCGATGGCCGCCACCGTCGCCAATGCGCTGCTGCTGGCGCTGCTGGTGCCGATGGTGCTGCTGCGGGCGCGGAGGTGAGGGGGCGTCTGCTTCTCCCTCTCCCTCCGGGAGAGGGCCGGGGTGCGGGAGGCCGCACGCGCGTAGCTTGGCCCGTTACGGACCGGCTCTGCTGTCGGATAGCGCCGTGCCTGCCGTTTCCCTCACCCCGACCCTCTCCCGGAGGGAGAGGGGGAAGACAGCAACCCTCCCTTGTCGGACTGTCCCCATGAGGCGCGGGCGCTTCCTGACGACGTGCCTGCTGCTGGGCTACGCCTTCCTTTACGTCCCCGTGCTGCTGCTGGTCGCCACCAGCTTCAACCCGTCCCGCCTCACGACGGTGCTCAGCGGCTTTTCGCTGCGCTGGTATGCGTCGCTTTGGCAGAACGAGAAGCTGATCGAAGCCGCCGGGCTGTCGCTCCGCATCGCGGCACTGTCCGCAACGGGGGCGGTGGTCCTGGGCACCTTGGCCGGGCTGGCGCTGGCGCGGTTCGGGCGCTTCGCCGGGCGTGGCGCCTTCGCCGCGCTGCTGTCGGCCCGGCTGGTGCTGCCGGACGTGCTGGTCGGCCTGTCCCTGCTGCTGCTGTTCGTGCAGATGGAGCAGACGCTGGGCTGGCCGGAGGGCCGGGGCGCGCTGACCATCACCCTGGCCCACGTGTCCGTCAGCCTGTCCTACGTCGCCGTGGTGATCGAGGCGCGGCTGGCCGACGCGGGCACCGAGCTGGAGGACGCGGCGATGGACCTGGGTGCCTCCCCCCTCAAGGCGTTCTTCCTGGTCACGCTGCCGCTGCTGGCCCCGGCGCTGCTGTCCGGCTGGCTGCTGGCCTTCACGCTGTCGCTGGACGACCTGGTGGTGGCGACCTTCGTGTCCGGGCCAGGGGCGACGACGCTGCCGATGGTGGTGTTCTCGGCGCTCCGGCTGGGCGTCACGCCGGAGCTGAACGCGCTGGCGACGGTGATCCTGCTGGTGGTGTCCCTTGCGCTGGGCGGGGCGTGGTGGCTGCAGGCGCGGGTGGGGCACCGGGCTGATAACGTGCAATAGGTAGCCGCCCTGTCAACAAGTAGGTCTCACCTCTCAGGGTAGGAAGTGAGTTGTAACCGGAAGTCAATGCGCCAAGCCTCCGAGTCTTTGGCTTCCCAGAAACATCTCGTTGCTGCTAACGATCCTGCCACTGGACCGACTGCTTCAAGTCTATGCTGCCCCCAATCAGGTGCTCGCGGTTGATCTCAAAACCCATTCCAGGTCGGCCATTGATGCTCCAAGTGTGCATTCCGCTTTGCGATCCGGTGTATTCGATGGTGACCTTAACGCCATTTTTGAAAATCATGACGTACGCGAAGTGGCCATTGATCGTGGTGTCCTGCATGTTGCAGGGGCCATCAACGGACAGACTTCGGTCATCGTCCCAATATGAGCAGGACTTCGCTCTGTAGCTAGGGTCTAGGGACAAAGTTTCAGCTTCAGTTTGAGGTTCATGAGGGCTGCAG
>CAXUHB010000073.1:0-8554 GCA_964250755.1 uncultured Acetobacteraceae bacterium
TCCATCACGACCCGGACCTGGGCACAGGTCAAAGTCTAGGCGGGTTGGTATAAGCCTGGCCCGCTTTCAGCACGAGGAACTTGCCACTCCCTCTCCCTCCGGGAGAGAGCGGGGGTGAGGGAGGCCGCATGCACAAGGTTTGATCCTGTGCAGCACTGCCTCTCTCTGCTCACGCCAACTGCACGCCTGCTGTTCTCTTCATCCCTTCCCTGGAAAAAAGGGGAGAAGCAGCCTCCTACTTGCGCCACCACCCCCGCCTCTTCTCCGCCGGCTCGGCAGCGCCGACCAGGATTGGCACGATGGCCGGCGCAGGCTCAGGCACGGCAGCGTCCGGCCCGACGGCGTGAGCCGCAGCGGCCAGGGACGTCCGAGCTGCCGGCTCGGACGCCGGGGTCTCCGTCACGGCCGGCTTCCCGGTGTCATCTGCCTGAGCAGCAGCCCCCGAACTCGGCGCCAGCACCTCCGGCGCAACCAGTTCCGCGGCAGCAGTGTCCGGCTCGGACGGGGTCTCAGGGGACGCCGCATCCTCGACCGAAACCATCTCAGGCAGCACGATCACCGGCTCCGTCCCCACCATCTCGTCAATCACCGGCGTCCCGGCTAGCCGCCCCTCGGCGGCATCGTCCGTGGCCGGGGGCAGGGCGGCTTGCGCCGGGGCAGGCCCCTGCTGCACAGGCGCGGCGGGCTGCGGTGCGAAGGCGGCCAGGGCGCGCTGCTGCTCCGCCTGCTCGATGGCGTCGAAGATGTCGTAGGCCGCCGCGCCGCCAAACGGGTCTGCGGGCGTCGGGCCGGAGTAGGCGGGTGGCGAATAAGGCGCGGGCTGGTAGGCCGCTGCCGTGGCGGCAGGCGTCTGCTCCGCCCCGTCCTCGCCCGGGACAGCGTCGCTGCCGCCCCGCCGCCGCCGCCCGCCCCGGCGTCCCCGCCGCTTGGCGCGGTCGGCTGCCTCGGCAGCGGTTTCGCCCGGCACGGCGTCCACTGGCGCGTCGCCATCAGGCGCGGCATCCATTGCAGCCTCACCCACCGCCAGCACGGCATCGAACTCGTGCGGCACCTCGGCGTCCGGCACCTCGGCGTCCGGCAATGGCATCGGCGCTTCAGCAACGGCGTCGGCGCCCGGCGCGGCATCGTCCCGCCGTCCGCCCCGGCGCCGCCGGCGGCGCCGCTTGCCGCGCTGCTCGCGCTCCTCGGCGGTCTCCCCCGCACGCGGCAGGTCAGCCTCGTCGTCCTCCGCCTCCTCAACAGGAGTTGCGGCAGCCATCGCCATAGCGTCCGCCGGCTCCTCGTCTGGATCCTCGAACGGCTCGGGCGGAGCCAACTGCGACACCGGAGCCGGCAACTCGGACAGGGCGGCGGCACGCACGCGCTCGATCCGTATCTCCGGCGGCAGCAGCGACTCGTCGGCGGCAAACGACACCTTCATGCCATGCCGCGCCTCGATCTCCGCCAGGCGCACCCGCTTGTTGTTCAGAATATAGAGCGCGATGGCGCCGGCGACATGGACGGTTACCTCCGCCGCGCGCCGCTTGCCGCCCTCCTCCTCAACGGCGCGCAGCACATGCAGCGCCGCGCTCTCGGTGCTGCGGACGGTGCCGGTGCCTAGGCAGTGGGCGCAGGTGACAAAGCTGGTCTCGGCCAGCGACGGGCGCAGGCGCTGCCGGCTCATCTCCAGAAGGCCGAAGTGGCTGATGGAGCCGAGCTGGATGCGCGCCCGGTCGTCCTTCAGCGCGTCCTTGAGCTTCTTCTCGACCGCGGCGTTGTTGCGCCGGCTTTCCATGTCAATGAAGTCAATGACGATCAGCCCGGCCAGGTCGCGCAGGCGCAACTGCCGCGCCGCCTCCTCCGCAGCCTCCAGGTTGGTCCGCAGCGCCGTCTCCTCGATGCCGCGCTCGCGCGTGCTGCGCCCGGAGTTCACGTCTATCGCGACCAGAGCCTCGGTCTGGTTGATGACCAGGTAGCCGCCAGAGCGGAGCTGCACGGTCGGCAGCATCATCGCATCCAACTGCTCCTCGACCTGCGCCTTGGCGAACAGCGGCTGCGGGTCCTTCCACAGCTGCACCTTCTTGGCGTGGGTGGGCATCAGCATCCGCATGAAGTCGCGCGCCGCGCGCCAGCCGACTTCGCCATCCACCAGGATGTCGTCCACGTCGCGGGAGTACACGTCGCGTATGGCGCGCTTGATAAGGCTGGCTTCCTCGTAGATCAGCGCCGGTGCCATGCTCTTCATGGTCAGCTCGCGGATTTGGTCCCACTGGTCCAGCAGATATTCGCAGTCGCGGAGTATCTCCGGCTTGGGCCGCTGCGCCCCGGCGGTGCGGACGATCAGCCCCATGCCGCGCGGCAGGTCCAGCTCGGACGTGACCTCCTTCAGCCGCCGGCGATCGGACGCCGACGTGATCTTGCGGCTGATGCCGCCGCCGCGCGGCGAGTTGGGCATCAGCACCGAGAACCGCCCGGCGAGCGAGATGTAGGTGGTCAGCGCCGCACCCTTCGTGCCGCGCTCCTCCTTCACCACCTGGATCAGCAGGATCTGGCGGCGACGTATGACCTCCTGTATCTTGTAGTTCCGCAGGAAGCGCGGGGTCCCCCGCTGCTCCCGCTGATATTCGCCATCGGCGTTGCCGGCCAGTTCCGGCGGCGGCTCGTCCGGGCCGGCGTAATCCGCGTCGTCGCCCGACGCGCCCGGGACCGCAGCGTCCAGGTCAGCACCGTTGTGCGCGGCATCATGGGATGCAGGCGGCTCAAGCCCTGCATCGTCCAGCACGGCCCCATCCAGGCCCACCGTGTCGTGCGCGCCAGCATCCTGCTCGCCACCACCACCGTCCGGGCTGGACATATGGTCCACGCTAGCGCTGTACTCGCCCACATCTCCGGTCATGCTGACGCCTGATGGCGTTTCCAGCGTCAACGGGTCGGCAACGCCGGGCTGGCTGGTCTCGGATCTGGGAAATGCGCCGAGATCATCCTGCTCGGGCGCCATGTCGGCACCGTCGTCGGAAGCAGGAAACTCGGCCTCGGCGTCTTCGGGGGCGACCAGCATGTCCTGGCTGATGGCGGCGGCCTGGGCGACCTGGCTGGGCCGCGGCATCGGCTCCACCTCGTATGCGGCATCGTCGGTCGCAGCGTCCTGCGTCACAGCCTCGCCCGGGACAGCCTGCGTATCATAGGCGGCCTGGATGGAGTCCATATCGAGCGTGCCGGCACCGGCGCTGTCAGCGCCCGGCGGCTCGGCATCGGCCGCACCAGTGCCGGACGCCGTAACGCCCCGCCCGCCCTGGCGCCCGCCGCGCGCCTCGCGGGCGGCGGCGCGGTCCTCGGCCTCCTCCTCCTCGCGGGCTTCAGCTTCCTGCATGGCCACCAGGCGCTGCCGGTCGGCCACCGGAATTTGGTAGTAGTCGGGGTGGATTTCCCCAAACGCCAGGAAGCCGTGGCGGCCGCCACCGTATTCGACGAAGGCGGCCTGCAGGCTCGGCTCCACCCGGACGACCTTCGCCAAGTAGATGTTGCCTTTGAGCTGCTGCTTCGTGGAGGTCTCTACGTCGTAGTCTTCAAGCCTGTTTCCATCCAGGACCACCACGCGGGTCTCTTCCGCGTGGGTGCTGTCTATCAGCATGCGCTTCGTCATGGGATCGGCGACTCCGGTAAGCCTGCGGCGCGCGCGTGCGATGCACGGCGCAGCGGCGGCAATGGGGACATGGGAAGGAGGGGGTCATGCATGCACCAGGGGCGGCTTGCCCAAAGGCTGCACGCCTGGGGACTGCAAGCAACGTGTCGAGTCCGGATGTGAAGTGGACGGGCACGGCGCTTCGCATGGGGTCCCTTGGCTGGCGGGCCGGCGCATGGAATGCACCGTCCGGGGTGTTCAGGCGTGGTCGTCCTGCCCGGGGAGTCCCTGCCGTTCGGCCGAACTCCAAGGCGAACCCGGCGCGCATGGATGCGCGTAGCGGGCGGCGATGCTGTCCGGGTGTAGGCGGCGGCGCCATCCTGATGACCGCATGCACGCCAAGGCCGCCCTGCATCGCCGGGGTGTTGCGACCATGACGCAATCGTACGCTGCCTGCAAGCCTGCTTGCCCGTCCCGCCCAACTGCCGCGTGCCGTCCCGGCCCGCTCATGCTAAGAATGGCCGCATGCAACCGATCCCACGCCGCTTGGTGCTGGCGGCTGCGGCGTCCGCACCCCTGGCCGCTGTGGGCGCTCCGCTGCACGCCTCGTCCGCGGCGGGCCGTCATCCCGGACCGGGCCACGCCCATGCGCCATCGGCGCCTGCCGTGCTGCGCGGCGTTCCGCCGCCTGCGCCCCTGGTGATGCTGGACCCCGGCCACGGCGGCAAGGACCCTGGTGCTGTCGGCGTGACCGGCACCTACGAGAAGCATGTCGCCCTGGCGGCAGCGCAGGAGCTACAGCGCCGGCTGCTGCGCGGCGGCCTGTGCCGGGCCGCGCTGACGCGGGGCCGCGACGTGTTCATCCCCTTGCAGGACCGCGTGGCCCTGGCGCAGCAGGCGGGCGCGCGGCTGTTCCTGTCCCTGCACGCCGACGCCCTGTCCGACCCCGGCGTGCGCGGCGCCAGCATCTATACCCTGTCCGACACCGCTTCCGACGCGCAGACTGCGGCCCTGGCCCGGCGGGAGAACAGCGCGGACCGCTTCGGCGGCCCCAGCTTCCGCGACGTGCCGCCGGCCGTCGCCAACATCTTGGGCAGCCTGGTGCGGCAGGAGACCCGCGCCGGCTCTGTCCGCATCGCCCGCGGCGTCGTCGGCGCCTTGCAGCCCGGCCGACCCGGCGGCATCGGCCTGCTTCCCCATCCCGCCCGCCACGCCAGCTTCATGGTGCTGCGCGCCGCCGACATCCCCAGCGCCCTGGTCGAGATGGGCTTCATGTCGAACCCGCAGGACGAGGCGGCGTTGCGTCGTCCAGAGTATCGTGCGCGGGTCGCCGCCGCGCTCGCCCGCGCGGTCAAGGACTTCCTGGCAGGCGTGGACCAGGAACCACGTCTCGCCGGCTAGGCGGACTCATGCGGCTTGTCGCCCAGGTAGCCTCCAGTGGTGCCAAGCTGCATAAGCCTGCTGGGAGTCTCCATCTGTGCGCAAACCTCCAGGGGTTTGCTTAGGACGCGTACCAAGGTAGCACATCATGAACGATCAGATCCCGTCCTTTCCCGAAGAGGCCGCCGGTCCAGGCGCCCGGCCCGCTGCCACGCCCGCGGCACCCAAGCCCACGCTGACCGCTGGGCCGCCGCCTGCCGGCCGCCGCGCCGCAAAGGCGGGCAAAACGGCCAAGCCGCCGCGCAAGCGCAGCCCGTTCCGCTTCGTGGGCGGCATCGTGGGCGCGGTCGCCGGTCTGGGCATCGCTGGGAGCGTGGTGGGCGCCGTCTTTGCGCTGCACGCCTACGACAAGTATTCCGCCGACCTGCCCAGCCTGGACAGCCTGGCCCACTACCAGCCCAAGGTCATGAGCCGCGTCTATTCCGGCGACAGCCGCCTGATTGCGGAGATCGCGACGGAACGGCGCATCTACGTGCCCGTCAGCGCCATCCCCGACATGGTGAAGCAGGCGTTCCTGTCGGCGGAGGACCAGAAGTTCTGGTCGCACAAGGGCGTGGACCCGCTCGCGATGCTCCGCGCCGCGTGGTACGACGTGGCGCTCCGCGGCGCGGGCAGGCGGCCCATCGGCGCCAGCACGATCACGCAGCAGGTCGCCAAGAACATGCTGCTGAGCAACGAGGTCTCGCTCGCCCGCAAGGCCAAGGAGCTGATCCTGGCCGTGCGGATAGATCAGTCCATGAGCAAGGAGCACGTGCTCGAACTCTATTTGAACGAAATCTTCCTGGGCCTGCAGTCCTATGGCGTGGCCGCGGCGGCGCAGACCTACTTCAACAAGGGCCTGGATGACCTGACCCTGCCGGAGGCCGCCTTCCTGGCCGCCCTGCCCAAGGCCCCCAACAACTACAACCCCTTCCGCTTTCCCGAGGCCGCGAAGGCCCGCCGCGACTGGGTGCTGGACCGCATGGCGGAGGACCGCGCCATCACTCCCGCCCAGGCCGCCGAGGCCAAGGCGGCGCCGATCCAGCCCGCCCCGTTCCGCCGCCCCGAGGTCGTGCCCGGCTCCGACTGGTTCGCGGAGGAAGTGCGGCGGCAGGTGATGGAGCAGTTCGGCGCCGACGTGACCACCGCCGGCGGCCTGACAATACGCACCAGCATGGACCCGGCTCTGCAGGCCGCCGCCGACGCCGCGCTCCGCAAGGGCCTGCTGGCCTATGACCGCGGCCACAGCGGCTGGCGCGGTCCGGTCAGCCACCTGGAGGGCGGCGCCGGGATGCGCCTGGGCTGGACCGGACGCCTGTCCGCCCTGCCGCGCCCGGCTGGCTTGCTGGCCGACTGGAATCTGTCAGTCGTCCTGGAGACCAACGGCGACGAAGCCAAAGTCGGCTGGATCGAACGCGGAGCGGCCGGCACGCCCCGGACGGGCAGCCTGTATGCCTCGGACCTCGGCTGGGCGCGCCCGGTGCGGCCCAACGGCAGCTTCGGCCCCAGCCCACGCCGCGTGTCGGACATCCTGCAAGTGGGCGACGTCATCATGACCGAGCCAGCCGGCGCCAGTGCGCCCGCGGCCCCCCGCGCCCAGGCCCGCCCGGACCGGCTGTGGCTTCGGCAGGTGCCGCAGGTGCAGGGCGCCTTGGTGTCGCTCGATCCGCTCACCGGCCGCGTCCTGGCCATGTCCGGCGGCTGGAGCGGCGACTCCAGCCAGTTCAACCGTGCGACCCAAGCCCAGCGCCAGCCCGGCAGCTCCTTCAAGCCCTTCGTCTACTTGACGGCCCTGCAGTCCGGCCTGGCCCCCAGCCAGCGCGTGCTGGATGCGCCCTTCGTGCAGAAGCTTGGCAATGGGGAGACCTGGGAGCCGAACAACTATGGCATGAGCTTCGCCGGGCCGACCCCAATGCGGATCGCGCTGGAGCGGTCGCTGAACTTGGTCACGATCCGCTTGGCCGAGCGCGTGGGCATGGACGCCGTGGCAGACAACGCCATCGCCTTCCACGTCGTGGACGGGATGCCGCGCGTGCTGCCGGCCGCCCTGGGCGCGGTGGAGACGACCGTGCTGCGCCAGGCCGCAGCCTATGCCGGCCTGGCGATGGGCGGTAAGGAGGTGCTGCCGAGCATGGTGGACTCCATTCAGGACCGCGACGGCAAGGTGATCTGGCGGCCCGAGGGCCTGGCGTGCGCCGGCTGCGGCGACCCCTCCAAGCCGCCGGTCGTCACCGACAAGCGGGCGCAGGTCGCCGATCCCCAAAGCGTGTTCCAGCTCGTGACCATGATGCAGGGCGTGGTGGCCAAGGGCACGGGCTTCGCCGCCGGCGCCGGGCTGGGCCGCGCCATCGCCGGCAAGACCGGCACCAGCCAGGAGTCCAACGACGCCTGGTTCGTCGGCTTCACGCCGGACTTGGTGACGGCGGTGTGGGTCGGCTTCGACAACCCTTCCAGCCTGGGCGACCGGGAGACCGGCGCCAACGTCTCCGCGCCGATTTGGCACGACTTCATGGCGGTCGCGCTGAAGTCCCGCCCGAACCTGCAGTTCCGCATGCCGGACGGCGTCAAGATGTCGGCCTGGGAAACCGGCAGCGGCAGCCGCACCGACGCCTTCAAGCCGGACCAGCCTCCTGGATCCAGCGTCGGCACCGTCGGCGGCAACGAGGGAGGCGGCGGGGGCAGCGGGGGCCGCGGCGGCGACGGCGGCAGCGTTGCGGTCAGCGGCGGCGTCGGCGTGGACAGCGGCATGGGCGGACTCTATTAGACGCCATGTCCAACGACTCCGACGCCCTGCACGCCCAGCTCAGGCAAACCTTCGCGCTGCTGCGGAGGCATCTTTGACTGGGATGCCTCGACAGCCCGCCTGGATGAGCTGAACGCCCTTTCCGAAGACCCGAAGCTCTGGAACGACGCCGCGGCGGCCCAGACCCTTATGCGCGAGCGCAACCGGCTGGCCGGCCTGATCGAGGGCGTCCGCCATATGGAAGCCGAGGCCGACGACGCCGCCGAGCTGATCGCGCTGGCCGAGGCCGAGGGCGACGCCGCGATGGTCGCCGACGGCATGGCGACGTTGCGCGCCATCCAGGACGAGGCCAAGCGCCGCGAGATCGAGAGCCTGCTCTCCGGCGAGGCCGACCCGAACGACGCCTACCTGGAAGTGAACTCCGGCGCCGGCGGCACCGAAGCGCAGGACTGGGCCGAGATGCTGGCCCGCATGTATTCCCGCTGGGCCGACCAGCACGGCTACAAGGTCCAGCTCATGGAGCAATCCGAAGGCGAGCAGGCCGGCATCAAGTCCGCCACCCTGCAGGTCAGCGGCCCCAACGCATACGGCTGGCTTAAAACGGAGGCCGGGGTGCATCGCCTGGTCCGCATCAGCCCCTTCGACAGCGCCGCCCGCCGCCAGACCAGCTTCGCCAGCGTCTGGGTCTATCCGGTCGTGGACGACGACATCGAGATCGAGGTCAACGAGAGCGACATCAAGGTGGACACCTACCGCGCCAGCGGCGCCGGCGGGCAGCACGTGAACAAGAC
>CAXUHB010000074.1:0-8480 GCA_964250755.1 uncultured Acetobacteraceae bacterium
TCCATCACGACCCGGACCTGGGCACAGGTCAAAGTCTAGGCGGGTTGGTATAAGTCCTCCCCAGCGCCGCATCCGTCCGGGCGCGTTCCACGAATTAGGCACGGGGATGCAGCGCGCGGCAATGGGCTGGACGGGCGCTAGCCGCCCTTGACGCCGCCGGCTGTCAGGCCCGCGACGATCTCGCGCTGCATCAGCAGCGTCAGCAGCAGGACCGGCGCCGTCACCAGCAGCGCGGCGGCAGCCAGCGGCCCCCAGCTCACCTGCTCGAACGTCAGGACGTTGTAGACCGCGACCGGGAGCGTGCGGGTGGAGCGGTTGGCCAGCACGACGCCGAACACAAAGTTGTTCCAACTGAAAATGAAGGCGAGGATGGTTGCCACTGTAACGCCGGGACGCGCGAGCGGCAGGGCGACGTAGCGGAAGGCCTGCCAGATCGTCGCCCCGTCCACCAGCGCCGCCTCCTCCAGCTCGCCCGGCAGTCCCTCGAAGAAGCCGATCATCACCCAGGCCACGATGGGGATGGTGATGACCAGGTGGGCGACGACCAGCGCCGTCAGGGTGCCGGTCAGGCCGAGCCACTGGAACAGGAGGAACAAGGGTATCAGGTAGGCCAGTCCCGGCGTGATCCGCGCCACCAGGATCAGCAGCGCGGCCCGGGTCGCCTGCGCCTTGGCGATGCCGTATCCGGCAGGCACCCCCACCAGCAGCGCGATCCCTGTCGCGCCGAACGACACCACGACCGAGTTCCAGGCGTAGGTCAGGAAATCGTTTTTGGCGAAGACCTGGACGAAGTTGTCCAGGGTTGGCGGGTTGGGGATGAACACGGGCGGAAAGGCGGTGTTGTCCACCTCGTTCTTGAACGCCAGGGACAGCATCCACAGGAACACCATCACCGCTGGGGACACGAGGGCGATGACCGAGGCATACAGGCCAAGACGGCGTCCAAAGGTGCGGGAGCCGACCTTGCTCATGCAGCGCCGTGATTGAGCGCGATGGGTGCGGTGCCTGCGCCTGGGGCGCACTGGAAGCCGGAGGCAGAGCCGGCTGCCCCTCGACTGCCGAGGCGCATGCGCCCAGCCGCGACGGTGGGGAAGACGGCGGCTTGACGGACGGTGGTCACAGCGTGGCCCGCCGCCGGGTCCAGAGCATCAGCAGGGTCACGAGCAGCACGAGGGCGAAGAACACCACCACGACGGCGGAGGCGTAGCCCATGTCGTAGAAGCTGAAGGCTTGCAGATAGAGCAGGATGTTCAGCGTCTCGCTGGACGTGCCCGGGCCGCCGTTGCTGATGACGAAGATGAGGTCGAACGCCTTCAGCGCGTCTATGCCGCGTATGACCGCCGCCGACAGGATGAAGGGCCAGACCAGCGGCAGGGTGATGTGCCGGAACGCCTGCCAGGCGCTGGCGCCATCCAGGTCAGCGGCCTCGTACGGGTCCTGCGGCAGGCTGGCCAGTCCGCCGAGCACGATCAGCATGACCAGCGGGGTCCATTGCCAGGTTTCCACCAGGACCAAGGTCGGGATCACCGTGCCCGAGGCATAGACCCACTCGCTCGGCGGCAGGCCCATGCTGGTCAGCAGGTAGTTGAGCACGCCCAGTTGCGGGTGGAACATCATGGTCCAGACCAGCGCGATGGCGACCGGGGTGGCCATCATCGGCAGGATGAACAGGGTGCGCGCCAGGCCGCGCCCGGGGAACTCGCGCGCGAAGGTGACGGCCGCGGCCACGCCCAAGACGACCGGCAGCAGCACGGAAAGGCCGGTGAAGTAGAGGGTCCGCAGGACGGCTAGGCCGAACCGCTCGTCAGTCAGCATCCGGGCGTAATTGCCCAATCCGTTGAAGCTGATGCCGCCGCCGACATGCCAATCGTGGACGGACATGTAAAGCGTGAAGATCCACGGGAACAGGATGACGGCGGCGACCAGCGCACCTGCGGGCAGGATGAAGGGCCAATAGCGGCGGGCGTAGTTGCGTCGCCGCGCGGCGGGCATGGGCACGATGGCAGCGGCGGCGGTTGTGCTCATCGTATTCCCCCCTTCGTGCCGCAGCTTGGCACCACGTGCGGCGGGACTACAGCACGTATCCCGTGCGGGATGTAAGCGGGAAGAGGACGCCCTACGGCACCCGGAGGTCCGTGATGTTGCACAGGTCCAGCCGCCGCTTCTCGGTCGCCTTGCCGTTGGCATAGACGATGCGCACGTCCCACCGGCATTGCCCGGCGGGCAGGCGGATCACGCGGGTGGCGCCTGGGGCCACGGTGTCGTCGCCCAGGCGGTCGGCGCCCCAGCCGTCGTCGCCGACCGGGGTGGCATAGACCTCGTTGATCTCGCTGCGGCCGGTGTTGACGAGGCGGAAGGAGGGGTCGTCCGTCTCGCCCTGGCGGCCCGCGGTGCGGCCGTTGCCGGTGCCGGACCGGCTGCCCGGGGTTGTGCCGGCGGATGGGAAGGCGAGGTCGTCCAGGTCGCAGGTGTTGACGTTGCGACGCTCCTGCGACTCGCCGTTGGCATAAACGACGCGCACGTCGTAGATGCAGCTGCCGTTGGCAGGCAGGCTGATGGCGTAGCGCTGGCCCGGGGGCACTGCGACGCCGACCAGGCGGTTGCGGCCCCAGTTGGTGACGCCGGCCGGGCTGGCATACAGCTCGGTGATCAGGGTGCCCGCGCGATTGGCGACGTTGAACGAAGGGTTGGACTGCGCCCACGCCGGGCCATGCGCCGCGGCGGCGAGCAGGAGTGCGACGAGCAGGCGGCGCATCATGGAGTGATCCCTGTGGCAGCGTGGCGTTGGGGCGTGGCGTCGGGTCATGGCGGAGCGGCGGTCCGTGGCGTCAACTTAGCGTCGGTGGCAGGGTTCCGCTACCACCGTCCGAGCGCATTGCGGCGCGCCCGGGCGGCGACCCAAGCGGCCCAGGCCGCCTGCGGCGGCAGGACCAGCAGGACCGCCACGGGCTTCCACCCGCCGGATGCGGCAAGGAAGGCAGCGCAGCACAGGCCGCCCCAGGCCACGAAGCTCCAATGCACCAGCGTAACGGCAACCGCCGGCACCCCGGCCCGGTGCGCGACCTGGTACAGGTGGCTGCGGTGCGCCTGCGTGACGCGATCCCCGGCCAGCAGCCGGCGCACCAGCGTGAAGGCGACGTCGAACAGCAGTCCGAACAGCAGCATCGGCGCCAGCAGCACCGACAAGTCAGCCCCTTGCAGCCGCCCGGCGGCCACGCCCAGCACCGCCAGCACGAAGCCGCAGAACTGGCTGCCAACGTCGCCCATGAAGATGCGCGCCCTGGGGAAATTGAACGGCAGGAACCCGGCCAGCCCTGCCGCCAGCATCAGCGCCGCAAAGTAAACGAACCAGCCGCCGTAGGCCGCCGCAATCCCAGCCAGGATCACGCAGGCAATGGCGCACACTCCGGACGCGAGGCCGTTCAGCCCGTCCATGAAGTTGACGGCGTTGGTGGCGAACAGGATCCAGGCCAGCGTCAGCGGCACGCCTGCCCAGCCCAGCGCCACGGAGCCGATGCCGGGCAGGTTCAAGGTGCCGACCACGACGCCGCTGGCCACCGCCACGGCGGCCGCCAGTACCTGCGCACCCAGCTTCACGGCGAAGGGCCAATCCCAGAGGTCGTCGAGGAAGGCCACCAGCGCGATCCCCGCTGCCGCCAGGATCACGCCGCGGAAAGAGGGGTCGGCGATGCGGGAGAACTCGGCGTAGCGGTAGAGCAGCATCGTCCCGACCAGGAAAGCCGCGACCACGCCGACCCCGCCGCCCTTGGGCACCGGGCGGGCATGGGCCTTGCGCGCGCCGGCCTGGCCGACATCCGGCAGGTCCATGACGCCCACCTCGATCATCGCACGCACCAGCGCCGCCGACAGGCCGGCCAATGCCAGCAGGAACAGCAGGTGGGTCAGGAACGCCTGGGCCGTCAGTTGGGGTGGCCCTCCCGCCCGGGGGGACTGCTAAGCCGGGCCGGGTGGGCTATAGGGGCGGCACGATGGACCCGCAACACGCCCCGGCCCCGCCAGTGAACGCCCAGGCCGACCACGCCTTCAAGCGGCCCGCCGTGAACCGGATCGTGCTGAACGTGATGCTGGATGGGGCGCTGGCCGCAGTGGCGACGCCTCTGGCCCGCTACATCGCCGATCCCGGCGGTGGGCTGCTGCGCCCGCTGTGGTTCGTGGCCGGGGGGGCCATCACGCTGCTGCTGGCGGGTCTGCCATTCCGGATGCCGCAGCAGTATTGGCGCTTTGCGGGGATCGAGGACCTGGTGAGCCTGGTGGCCAGCAGCGTCGCCAGCGCGGTGCTGTTCGCGCTGCTGCTGCGGGTGTCCGGGTTTCCGCTGCCGACCCCGACCTTCCCGGTGGTCCATGCGCTGGTTCTGATCGTGGCGCTGGGCGCCCCGCGGGTGGTGTATCGGCTGCAAATGGCCCGGCGGCGCGCACGGGACGGGGCGGATGCGCAGACGGCGGTCCTGCTGGTGGGGGCCGGCGACGGGGCCGACCTGTTCCTGCGTGCGCTGGAGTTCGGGCGCGGACGCGCCAGCTACCGCGTGCTGGGCCTGCTGTCCCTTCGCCAGGGCCAGACAGGGCGGCGCATCCACGGCCACGCCATCCTGGGCGACGTAGGCCAGACCGCCGCCGTGCTGGGGCGGCTGCGGGCGGAGGGGCGGTTGCCGGGCGCCCTGGTGGTGACGCAGCCCGACCTGGCCGGGCCGGTGCTGGCCGGGGTGCTGGCGCAGGCGGATACCGAGGGCGTGCCGGTGCGGCGCGTGCCCAGCCCCACCGCGCTGCAGGCAGCCGGCAGCGCCGGCGTGCTGGAGCTGGCGCCCGTGGCCATCGAGGACTTGCTGAACCGCCCGCAGGTGCCGCTGGACCGCGACGGCATGGCCGCCCTGGTGCGCGGGCGCCGCGTGCTGGTGACGGGCGCGGGCGGTACCATCGGCTCCGAATTGGCCCGGCAGTGCGCGGCGCTGCAGCCGGGCGAGCTGCTGCTTCTGGACAACGGCGAATATGCGCTGTGGAGCATCGAGCAGGAGCTGGCCGAGACCCACCCCGGCGCGTCCCGCCGCACCTGCATCGCCGACGTGCGCGACAGCGCCCGCATCGGCGCGGTGTTCGCGGCATTCCGGCCCGACCTGGTGTTCCATGCCGCCGCCCTGAAGCACGTCCCGATGGGGGAGGAGAACCCGACCGAGGACCTGCTGACCAACACTGCAGGCACCCGCCACGTCGCCGACGCCGCGCGGGCGGCAGGGACGCGGGCGATGGTGCTGATCTCCACCGACAAGGCCGTCAATCCCAGCAGCGTGATGGGCGCCAGCAAGCGCCTGGCGGAGATGTACTGCCAGGCGCTCGACATGGCTGCCGTCCAGGAGGGGGAGGGGGCGATGCGCTGCGTCACCGTCCGCTTCGGCAACGTCCTGGGCAGCACGGGATCGGTCGTGCCGCTGTTCCGCCGGCAGTTGGAGCGCGGCGGACCGCTGACCGTCACCCATCCGGAGATGCGCCGCTACTTCATGACCGTGCGGGAGGCCGTCGGCCTGGTGCTGCAAGCCAGCGTGCTGGGCGCGACGCAGGCGGGCGCGACGCCAGGGCGCCCTGGGCGCGGCGGCATCTTCGTGCTCGACATGGGGGAGCCTGTCCGCATCGTGGACCTGGCACGGCAGATGATCCGGCTGGCGGGGCTGCAGCCGGCAGAGGACGGGGAGGCCGGGGTGCCGGGACGCATCCCGATCCGGTTCACCGGGCTGCGGCCGGGCGAGAAGCTGCATGAGGAGCTGTTCCATGGCAGCGAGCCGCCCGCGCCCACCAGTCATCCCGGCCTGATGATGGCCACCCCGCGCACCACCGATGCCGCCGCGGTCGGGGATGCCATCGAGCGCATCGCCCAGGCCTGCCGCGCCGGACGTTCCGCCGCGGCGCTGGCGTTGCTGTCCCGCCTGGTGCCGGAATTCGAGCATGTCCCCGGCGACGCACCCGGGAACGCCCCGGTGCGGCTGCCCGACCCCATCCCCGGAGAGTGACCGCGATGTCCCGCCCGATTCCCTTCCTGGACCTGAAGGCGCAGCAGGCCCGCATCGCGCCCCGGCTGCGCCCCCGGCTGGATGCGGTGCTGGCCCATTGCGCCTTCGTGATGGGGCCGGAGGTCGCGGAGCTGGAAGCGGCGCTCGCATCCTACTGCGGCGCGCGGCACTGCGTGGGGGTCAGCAGCGGGACGGATGCCTTGCAGATCTCTATGATGGCGGAGGGGATCGGGCCGGGCGACGCCGTGTTCCTGCCGGCCTTCACCTACACCGCCACCGCCGAGGTGCCGCTGGTGCTGGGGGCGACCCCGGTGTTTGTGGACGTGGACCCGCGGACGTTCCAGATGGACCCGGCGCACCTGCAAGCCCGCATCGCCGGGGTGCAGGCGGCGGGCCGGCTGCGCCCGCGCGCCCTGGTCGGCGTGGACTTGTTCGGCCAGCCGGCGGACTGGCCGGCGCTGAACGCCATCGCCGCGGCGGAGGGGCTGTTCACGCTGGACGACTGTGCGCAGAGCTTCGGCGCCAGCCTGCACGGGACGCGGCTGGGCACGCAGGCGCAGGCGACGGCCACCAGCTTCTTCCCGAGCAAGCCGTTGGGAGCCTACGGGGATGGCGGCGCGCTGTTCACCGACGATGACAGCCGGGCGGCGCTGTATCGCAGCTTGCGGACGCACGGGGAGGGCACGACGCGCTACGAGGTGCTGCGGACCGGCATGAACGGGCGGTTGGACACCATGCAGGCGGCGGTGCTGCTGGCGAAGCTGGAGGTGTTCGACTGGGAGCTATCGGTGCGGGAGCGGATTGCGGCGATCTACGACGCGCGGCTGGGCAACCTGGCGACGATCCCGGCCCGGGTGGCGGGCGGGCGCAGCGCTTGGGCAGTCTATGCCGTGCTGCTGAGGGACGGGGCGGATCGGGATGCGGTGCAGGCCGCGCTCCGGGAGCAGGGGGTGCCGACCGCGGTTTACTACCCGCGCCCGCTGCACCGTCAGCCCGCCTACGCGCCGCACCATGATGGGGCGGAACTGCCGGTGTCGGATGACCTGTCCCGCCGCATTCTGGCGCTGCCGATCCATCCCGACCTGTCCGACACCGATGCGGAGCGGGTGTGCAGCGCGCTGGCGGACGTGTTGGGGGCGTGACGGAACCAGCGGCCCGGACGGATGTTGCACCGGCATGAACCAGCCCAAAGTGCAAACCGACGTGCCCGATGAGGGTGCCAGCCCCGACGCCAACCCGACCGGGACGACGCCGCACGGCATCCCGGAAGGCATGGAGAAGCAGGACGCCAGCCCCGGTGGCAGGCCCACCTCCGACCGTGGCGCAACCGAGACAGCGCCGCTTAGGGTTGATAAGGACTGAGCCTGCGGCGGGCACGCCGCGAGGGGCTGCGGCTCAGCGCAGACGTAGGTCCGGTTCCGCCGGGCGCGGTCCGCGCTTCCCTCAGTAGACCACGACGCTGCGGATGCTCTCGCCGCGGGCCATCAGGTCGAAGCCCTCGTTGATGCGGTCCAGCGGCAGGACGTGGGTGATCAGGTCGTCTATGTTGATCTTTCCGTCCATGTACCAGTCCACGATGCGCGGCACGTCGGTGCGGCCCCGCGCGCCGCCGAAGGCGCTGCCCTGCCAGACCCGGCCCGTCACCAACTGGAACGGGCGGGTGCTGATCTCCTGCCCGGCGCCGGCCACGCCGATGATCGTGCTCTTCCCCCAGCCCTTGTGGGCGCACTCCAGCGCCTGCCGCATCAGGGTGGCGTTGCCCACGCACTCGAAGGAGTGGTCGGCGCCGCCGCCGGTCATTTCGACAAGATGGGCCACGATGTCGCCCGCGACCTCCTTGGGATTGACGAAGTGGGTCACGCCGAACTTCTCGGCCAGGGCACGGCGGGCGGGGTTCACGTCAATGCCGACGATCATGTCGGCGCCGGCGATGCGGGCGCCCTGCACGACGTTCAGGCCGATGCCGCCCAGGCCGAAGACGACCACATTGTCGCCGGGCTGGACCTTGGCGGTGAACAGGACGGCGCCGACGCCGGTGGTCACGCCGCAGCCGATGTAGCAGATCTTCTCGAATGGCGCGTCCTGGCGCACCTTGGCCAGCGCGATCTCGGGCAGGACCGTGAAGTTGGCGAAGGTGCTGCAGCCCATGTAGTGCAGCACGGGCTTGCCATGCAGGCTGAACCGGCTGGTGCCGTCGGGCATGACGCCGCGGCCTTGGGTGACCCTGATCTTCTGGCACAGGTTGGTCTTGCGGCTGAGGCAGTAGCTGCACTCCCGGCATTCCGGGGTGTAGAGCGGGATGACGTGGTCGCCCTTCCTGAGCGAGCGCACGCCGGGTCCCACATCCACGACGATCCCTGCGCCCTCATGGCCCAGGATGGCGGGGAACAGGCCCTCCGGATCATCGCCGGACAGGGTGAACTTGTCGGTGTGGCAGATGCCGGTGGCCTTGATCTCGACCAG
>CAXUHB010000075.1:0-7984 GCA_964250755.1 uncultured Acetobacteraceae bacterium
ACCAAACCTTGGCACGAGATGCCGCGGGGCCGTCCACCCCAACACTCATCCGCGGCCTGGCTTGCGCTTATCGGCCTGATCCGGTTCACGCTCGCTGGGATTATCGGGTATGTCTGGCTCACGCTGCGTGGATTCTTGGCCACTTTCGATGATCATGTGGCAAGCAAGAACCTTCGTTCGAGCAGGTCGAGTCCGGCCCGGCCGTACATCTGGCGCTTGAGGGTTTTCAGCCGGTTGATCTGTCCCTCGACGGGTCCGTTGCTCCAGTCCAGCGCCACGCCGGCGCGCACGGCGTCGTAGTCGGCCGACAAGCGCTTGGCGAAGCGCCGCAGCTGCTGGACGGCGCCGTCGGCTGCGCGTTTCAGCCAGGGATCAAGGCGGTCGGGGGCACGGTCGCGCACCAAGGCCGTGAACGCCTCGGCAAGCTCGACTGCCGCGTCCAGGTCAGGCGCCTGCTGCCGCATGCCGGCCAGCACCGCCTGGTCCTCCGCGCTCCGCTTGTCCGCCCGGCGCAGCACGAGCCAGGTCGCCGTGCGCGGTGTCAGCACCCGCCACGGCGCTGCGGCCAGCACCGGCGGAGACTGCCAGGGCCGTTCCCGCTCCGGCACGCCGCCCTGCGCGCGCCGCAGGCGGTGGAGATAGCGGGAGAGCGTGGCGTAGCTGCCCAAATACCCCTGTTGCCGCAGCACGCGGAATAGCCCACGGCCGTCCCGGCGGCCACTGTTCCAGTGCCCGAGCACGGCGTCCTGCCAGGGGTCGAGCAGGCTGTGCCCGGCATCGGCACGGCGCTCGCGTTCCGGGAACGCCTCATGGCGTAGGTTGCGGAACACGCTCGCGCGGCTGATGCCAAGGTGGCGGGCGATCGCCTCCGCCGTCCACCCTTCGCTCTTGAGATGCCAGACCTTCCCATGCGTTGCGGCGCGCCGCTTCCTGCGCCCTGCCGCCAGCTCCTGGACGCTTGGCGGCGGTGTGCTGGGCGGCACGGAGCATGTGCCAGTCTCGGCAGCCACGGTGTCGCGGCGCCCCTGCTCGGCCGCACGCAGATCCTTCGCGTGCGCGGTGAACACCACCTCCAGCGCCTCGGCCAGGTTCTGCAGCAAGTGAAAGCGGTCAGCGACCTGGACAGCCTTGGGAGCGCCGTCGCGGGCGCCCTTGGCGTAGGCGCCGCCCCGGTCGCGCGAGATCACCGTGACGCCAGGGTGCTCGCGCAACCATGTGGCCAACGTGCCCGCCTCGCGGTCGGGCAACAGCGCCACCGGGCGGCGCCGTTCGAGGTCGATCAGCACGGTGCCGTAAGTCTGCCGCTTGCGCAGGGCCCAATCATCCACACCAAGGACGGACGGTGTCGGTAAACTGGGCAATGGCCCCTGCCGGACCAGACGCAGCAGGGTGTTGCGGCTCGCGGCCAGCCCAAGCTTGCGGCCAAGGCGCGTGCCGGCGGCCCCGCCGAGCGCCAGGCCCACAGCCGTCAGCCGCCCCGCGAGGCGCACCGTCCTGCGCGCCCAGGGTGCCGCGACATCGGGCAGGCGCTCAGCGAAGATGCGGCGCTCGCACTTGATGTTGTCGCAGAACAGGCGCCTGACGCTTAGCAGGACGGTGACGGCATGCTCGCCCCAAGGCAGGTCGGCGAGCGTCCGCTGGTAGCGGCTGTGGACGCGCTTGGACCGCCTGCCGCACAGCGGGCAGCGCGCCGTTGCGGGGCGCGCGTGGAGGTTGATGGTGAGGGCGGACTGGGCGGGCTCAAGCGCCCAGGTTTCGAGCCGGACGTGGGTCGCGTCCGGCAACAAGCACGATGGTAGGTTCACCTAGCCTATATAGGAACAACCCCGACCGGATCATCGGAAGTGGCCAAGAACCCGATTAGCGCGAGCCAGCCCGCGGATGAGTGCAAGCCGCTACACCTACCTGGACGGGGCCGGGATCGCCGGCGACGGCAAGGGACCGCTGTTCCGCACCATTGGGCGCGGCACGGCGCGGCTGACGTGTACTCCCCTGCCCCAAGCCAATGCCTACGCCATGATCCGGTGCCGGGCGGCGGCGGCCGGCATTGCCACCAAGGTGGGCAACCACAGCTTCCGGGCGACGGGGATCACCGCATACCTCAAGGCTGGCGGCACGCTGGAAAATGCCGCCGCGATGGCCAACCATGCCAGCACGCGCACGACGCAGCTCTACGACCGGCGGCAGGAGGCCATCAGTCTCGATGAGGTGGAGCGGATAAGGCTATGAGGCGCACTGTTAGATTGAGGGTCACCGCCGACCCCGGCCAGAAGTCGGCGGCTTTGGTGAAGACGGGCAGTTTTGTTGCGGGCTTGGCCTTCCGACGCCTATGGTGTCTTGCCAAGTGCCCGCGCGACAGCGGCCGTCCAGGTGCCGTGCGCCTTCACCGCCGTAACGAGTTGGGCCTTGGTGATGCCCCACTTTTTTGTCCAGTACTCGACTTCCCAGTCTTCGTGGATGTTGATCTGTCGCGGGTCTTGGGGCTGCCGGATGTGCAAGTTGTCAGCCATGTTGTTGTTCTCCCATTAAAAGCGAATGTCGCCTACTTGCGCCGATGATCTATCTCTTTCGCCACGCCCTTGAACGGTTGGCCGTCCTTCTTCTGATCCATGAAACGGCCGGTATCCGTGTCCCGCTTCGTCCAGTTGTCGGTTTTGGGGCTTTTGGTTTGGGTCCTGTCGTCAACTGACCCATGCCGGAAACCCTTGCCTGTGTTCGTTGCCATGTTGCTTTTCCCCTTTCACCAAAACTGTGGAACAACGCCAGTATCAATAGCCAATTGTGTCAGAACCTCTTGCGGAACGCCGAGTGCTCTTGGCCCGAAGCGCGGCCATACCCTTGCGCAGCCTGGGGAACAGGTCTGGCTCGTGCCACGAGGAACTCAGCGTCTTGACGGTCGCGCTGCTGAACTTCAGCGATGGCCTCAGCCGGCAATGATCGTTCTAACGGATGTGCCCGCCCTCACTTCAGTGACTTAGCCCTCCCTATCTCGCTTCGTATGCTTACGTAAGCTGACGGTGCGAACACTTCAAGGGGGAGCTATTGCGGAAGGATCATAGGGTCAGTTGGTCGCCCGCAGCCGTTGGGAACACCTCATCAAGGCGGATGCGTGCCACAACGGGATTGACGTCAAAAATGTCGGCCAACTCACGGACCGCCGCCTCGCGGCGAGCCTCGACCAGGACCACAATGCCGAGGTGCCCGACTTCGGTACAGAATGCGGCGACCCCCACACTGACCAGCCGCCTTGGCATCAGCAGCGCGCCGATCGCCCGGTTGGCCTGGTACTCCCACCACCTTCCATCGTAGCCGGGACGCCGTGCCCCCAAGCCGTCGATGTCGCGGCACATGATCTCTGGCTTCGTGCCATCCTCACCCTTGAACAGGCCCGGTGGCCTTTCCCCTAATGCGAACAGGTGTGCATGGAGGAGGCCGTGGCCGGCCTCATGTGCCAGCGTCGTCCGGAGCCGCCGTTCCGCGACGATGCCTTCCATGTTGTCGAAGGCAGAGGTGACAACGATGTCGGTCACGCCCGTCCGCCCGAAGCGAGTGAAGCCCAGCACCCCGGGCGGCAGCTCCTCGTAGCCGATGTCCAGCTTGAAGTGCTTCTCGACGAAGCGGTCGATCCGGATCGCTTCGGGCGAGTTGGGATACAGGCCGGCGTTCCGGAGTGCGTCGCCGCAGATGCGTTCCAGGTCGGCGGGCTTGTAGTAGGGGCGTCCCATGAGGGAACCGCTCCCAATAGGGAATGCCCTCATTCCTTTGTTGGCTTCGCTGGTGTCGTGGACTGGAGGAAGACAAGCAGCTCATCGGCTGTTGGCTGCTTCTCGATCATCGTGCGGAAGGCGAGGGCGTAGGTCGGGTCTCGCTCTGTCATGCGTTTCAGTCCCTCGACGGGAGTACGTGGGTCGAGCTCGCGCAACTCGTCAACCTCTAGCCCGAGGACGCGGGCGATGTCTGCAAGGACCTGCTCGGAAGGGAACCTGCGGCCATGCTCGATGTCTGACAGGAAGGGAGGAGAGCAAGCCACCTGCTTGGCAAGCTCTCGCAGGGAGAGATCCTTCTCCTCCCTGCGCTCCCGGATACGGTCGCCTAGCGCCTTCACAGCGTTAGCTTACCTGGCGAACAGCTAACACGTCAACACCTTCAAAGCTGCGTTCGACCCTGGGATGCTTGCAAGGCGTCTCCCCCTGTCGGGGGCCGGGCCACTGCCCGCTTCGCTCCCGGAGCCGCGAAGGCGCGTCTCCGCCCTTCGGGGCAGTGTCCCTGACGCGACGTGGATCGGCACCTGCCGGCGCCGCCGACGAGGGGAACCACAGGGCGCCGCCCTACGGTTCCCCTTCTGCACGCCGCCTACAGCACGGCAGGGCCGCCCGGCGTCATGCACACCCCTCCCTACCCGGTCTCGCCGACGGGCAAGGAAGCAGCGGGGCTGCTTCCGCTGCCAAAAGGGAGACCACCATGACCAACACCGTTGCCACCACCACCATCACCGGGATCAGCCTGTCTAAGCTGGTCCCCTCCCCTGCCAACGCCCGGCGCACCGGCATGGGGCTGGGCATCGAGGCCCTGGCCGCCTCCATACAGGCGCACGGGCTGCTGCAATCCCTTGTTGTCCGGCCCAAGCTGGACGGCGCGGGCCAGGCCACGGGCAAGTACGAGGTCGCCGCCGGCGGGCGTAGGCTGGCCGCGTTGAAGCTGCTGGCCAAGAGGAAGCGCATCGGCAAGGGAGCCGCCATCCCCTGCCGCGTGCTGGACGGGGACGGCGTGGACGGGGCCGAGGCGAGCCTGGCCGAGAACGTGGTGCGCCAGGACATGCACCCCGCCGACCAGTTCGAGGCGTTCTCCCGGCTGCACCGGGACGGGGCCGGGCTGGGCATCGAGGACATCGCCGCCCGGTTCGGGGTGTCCGCCCACACCGTCCGGCAACGCTTGCGCCTGGCCGTGGTGTCCCCGGTGCTTGTCCAGGCTTACCGGAACGGGGCGCTGACCCTGGACCACATGGCCGCGTTCGCCGTCACCGAGGACCAGGCGGCGCAGGAGCGGGTGCATGGGCAGTTGCAGGACTGGCAGCGCCACCCCGACGCCATCCGGCGCTTGCTGACCGGCGGCCTGGTGCCGGCCACTGACCGCCGCGTGGCGTTCGCCGGGCTGGACGCCTACCAGGCGGCGGGCGGCAGGGTGCAGCGCGACCTGTTCAGCGAGGATGGGGGCGGCTGGATCGCTGACCCCGTGCTGCTGGAACGGCTGGTGGCGGAGCGCATGGAGCGCGAGGCCGAGGCGGTGCGGGCCGAGGGTTGGCGCTGGGTGGCCATCGGTGCCGACGCCCAGGCCAGCGCGTGGCCGTGCCGCCGGGTGTGGCCCCGCAAGGCGACGCCCAGCCCGGAGGACGACGCGCGCCGGACGGAGCTTGCCAGCCGCTACGACGAGTTGGCGGCGGAGCACAACGGCAGCGCGGACGACCTGCCCGACGAGGTTGCGGCCGAGTTGGACGCCATCGAGGCCGAGCTTGCCGCCTTGGAGGCCCGGGAGGACGTGTGGACCCCTGCCGAGGTGGCGGTGGCTGGGGCGGTGCTGACCCTGGCGCTGGATGGCGGCTTGCGGGTGGAGCGGGGCTTCGTGCGCCCGGAGGACGAGCCGAAGCCAGAGCCGATCACGCCCGCTGCGGACGGGGACGGGCAGGACGGCGCGGACGTGGACGGCACCGGCAGCACCTGCGAGGGGTCGGACTCTGGTGACACACCCGCCGGGGATGGCGGCACCGGCACCGGCGGCGTCTGGCCCCTGCCGGTCCGGGGCGGCGCGACCGTGACGGAGCCGGAGGACAAGGCCCCTGCCCTGTCCGCCACGTTGCAAGCCGAGTTGGAGGCGCACCGGACGGCGGGCTTGTAGGCCGCACTTGCCGGACAGCCGGAGATTGCGTTGCGGGTGATGCTGCACGCACTCGCCACCGACGCCTTCTATGCCCGTTACGCCGACACCCCCACCCGGTTCACGTCCTACCCGCCCAACCTGGCCAGCGCCTGCCCCGGCATCGCGGACAGCCCGGCGCGGCAGGCCATGACGGCGGCAGAAGCGGACTGGCGCGGGCGCTTGCCAGAGCGGGAGGCGGACCTGTGGGCGTGGTTGCAGGACCAGGACACATCCACGCTGCTGGGCTTGCTGGCGGTGTGCGTGGCCCGCACCGCGGACGCAGGCCGGGCGGACTGGACCACCCCGCACGGGGCCGGGTGCATCCACGCGCGGGTGGCGACCGCGGCAGGGCTGGACATGCGGCAATGCTGGACGGCCACGAAGGAGGGCTATCTGTCCCGGGTGCCCAAGGCGCTGATCCTGGACGCCGTGCGCGACGGCGTTGGTACCAGTGCCGCCGCCCGCCTGGCCGGCACCAAGAAGGAGGTCATGGCCGCGGACGCCGCGGCGCTGCTGGCCGGCACCGGGTGGCTACCGGCGGTGCTGCACGTTCCGGGGTGACATATCCCGTGGACTCTAGTAACGCCGGGGACCAGCCCGCCGCGCCGATAGCGATGGCGGCGGAGTAACCCGACCCGTTCCCTCCCTTCCTCTTGCCCGACTTGGGCCGCCCCTGCCGGGGCGGCCTCTTTTCGTCTGGCACGCCTGACCCCGGGACAGGGCGCCCTGGGGAGCGGAGCGCCGGCCGGCGAGGGCCGGCCGGCGCGACCTTGGGACGGCGGCGCAGCAGCGCCGCAAAGAGGAAGAGGCAGGCCGGCTGCGCCGGCTCGCCGATCCGGTTGGGCTTGCACCATGTCCCGGCGACGCAACATGAAAAGCAACACGGCCGATCTCTCTGCGCCCCTTCGGGGGCGTACGGGCCGGTTCTCTTTTGCGCAGCAGGCGGCGTAGCGGCGCCGCAGCGAAAAGGCGGCGGACCGGCTACGCTGACCTGCCGGTCAGCACTCCACCACCTGCACGTAGGACGGCTGCGCGGCGGCAAGCCGCAGGATCGGCCCGTCGCGTGTGACCAGGGACAGGCGACGCACCCGCGCCGTCGCGATCAGGAAGCAGTCGCCCGGGTCGCCCCGGCCATAGATCGCCGGCACCGAGGCCGCCTCCGCCGCGATGGCGGGCGTGATCGTGGCCAGCCTGGCGCCCGTCGTCCGCAGCGCCTGCCGGAACCACGCACCTGCCGCCATGCCCAGCTCCGGACGGCTTGTGCGCTTCAGCTCGGCCACGCCAAGCTCCCATGCCGTGACCGCCGAAGCATACAGGGCGCCTGCGTCTTGCGCCGTTTCCACGGCATCCTGGGCCGCTTGCGTCCGGAACTCCCCGCGCAGCAGCCATAGCAGGGCGTGGGTGTCGAGCAGCAGCAACGACCGGACGCGCCTACTAGGCTACTCCGTCCCAGCCGCGTCCTCGTCCGCCTTCTCTAGCGCGAGGACCTGTTCGTAGATCGGCTGCGTCAGGTCGATGCGCGAGTCGAGGTTCAACGGCACGTCGCGCATCGCGCCGTAGCCACGCGGCCCCTTGCGGACGCGGGCACCCCTGCCCTGCCCCGTGCGGGCCAGCGTGTCTTCAGGTACGGCGTGCGGCTTCGCGGTCATGAGGCCTCCTATACCAGAAATGGGGCGTCGCTGCACCAGGTCCAACGGTGCCGCCCTGGGTCGAAGCACGGGGTGTCGCGGCATCCAAAGTGGCAGCACACGGCCGTCACATGGACATCCATCTAGCAGCTAGATGGCATCAAGGCGTCTCCCCCTGTCGGGGGCCGGGCCACTGCCCGCTTCGCTCCCGGAGGCCCGGAGGTTACGTCCGTCAACGTGGTGGGAATTGCGGTGTAGCTGAGGCGGCCACGGATCATGCGGCTACGGTGGAAATCTGGGTGGGCACGGCGTCGATCAACGGCGGTGTGAGTTCGGCCACCGCCTCCGTTTGCATGTAGCGGCTCTGGGTTTGCCATTCGTCGTTGGCTTCCAGCAGCAACGCGCCGATCAGGCGGGTGACAGCTCCTCCCACGATGTTGCCG
>CAXUHB010000076.1:0-7862 GCA_964250755.1 uncultured Acetobacteraceae bacterium
CGCCTGAACATGGGCAGCGCTTGCTGCCAGACGCTGGACCCGATGGTGGGAAGGGACCATGGCAAGGATTCGTGCGTGATCCTCACACATCGGCGCCGCTTGGCTGAGGCGGCGCTCTGGGCCGTCGCTGGACCATGGCGACGATCCGGGCCAAAACCTCACACAGGCCCTCCAGCACCCAGGGACAATAGCCGTATCTCCTCGGTGACTATGTTGCGGAACCAGATGTGGGCCGGATTGGCGTCAGTGCGGGCGTGCCAGGCCAGGGACACCTCGAAGCGAGGCATCGGCAGCGGGGGCGGGCAGATCGCAAGGTCGTAGGCGCGGGCGAAGTGCGCCGCGGCCGTGCTTGGCACGTTGGCAAGCACGCGCCGGCGCTTGAGAACGAAGGGGATCGTCGGAAAGTGCGACACCGCCGCTAGCACCGTGCGCGTGCGCCCGGCATGGGCAAGCACTTGGTCGAGCGCGCCCGTCATGTCGCCTGCCGGAGACAGCAGGACGTGCGGCACGTCGGCGTAGGTGTCGAGGTCGAGTGGCGGATGCGCCCCCACTTGGACCGGGTCGAAGAGCACCGAGAAGCCTTCCCGCATGAGGGGCCGCACCCGGTGGCGACGTTCCAGCCCGCGCTCCGGCGTGGCGCCGAGCGCAAGGTCGGCATCGCCGGTGTCGAGACGGCCGAGCACGGTGCGGAAGTCGGAGGGCCGCACCGCGAGCCTCACCCCAGGCGCTTCCTGGGCCAAGCGCTCCAGCAGGCGAGGGATCAGCACGAACTCCAAGTCGTCCGGGGCGGCAAACCGCATCACCGCCTCGGACCGCGCAGGCTCAAAACCCCGGTCCCTGTGCAACGCGGCCTCCAGAGCGGCGAGCGACGGCTCAACGACGGCCCACAGCGCGAGCGCCCGCGGGGTCGGCTCCATGCCCGCGCCTGCGCGCACGAGCAGGGGGTCGCCGACCACCCCGCGCAGCCGGGTGAGCGCCATGCTGACCGCGGACGGGCCAAGGTAGAGGCGGCCGGCGGCCCGGCTGACGCTGCGCTCGCGCATCAGCGCCGAGAACACCAGCAGCAGGTTCAGGTCGAACCGGCGCAGCTCAGCCTCGCTGAAAGCGTCTTTCATTAGGATCAATTTGCTTGACCGGCACATCATCCGCAAATGCCTCCCGAACACGATGGAGGACAGCATGCGGATTGGCATCATCGGCACGGGCAACATGGGCCGCGCCATCGGCGTGCGCCTGGCCCAGCTCGGGCACGACGTGCTGTTCGGCTCGCGGGAGCCGCGACAAGGGCAGGAAGCAGCCAGCCTGGCCGGCCACGGCGCCCGCGCCGGCACAAACGACGACGCGGCCCGGCACGGGCAGGTGCTGGTGTGGACCATACGCGACCCCAACCCGGCTTCGGTCCTGTCCGACCCCGCGGTGCTGGACGGCAAGGCCGTGGTCAACATCAACAACCGTGATTATGCCAGCGAGGTCCAAGGTGGCGCCTGGTTCGGACAGGCCATCGCCGAAGCCTTCCAGGCGCACGCGCCGGGCGCCCACGTCATCAAGGCCCTGAACGTGGTTGCGATGGAAACTCTGGACACCAGCCCTGAGAAGCTGCGCGCGGCTGGCGCACAGGTGTTCGTTGCCGGGGACAACATGGACGCTAAGCAGGTCGTGTCCGGGCTGCTGAATGAGCTGGGCTTCGAGGCGGTGGACCTGGGCACGGGGCCAGTCGCAATGCGTGCGGCGGAAGCCTTAGGCGACGCCATCCGATTGTTGATGATCGGGGCCAAGATGGGCGGGCGGGCAAACCTGCAAGTACGTTTGCTGCCTGATCCCGACCTGGGCAGCATCGGCCAGCGCGCCGCATCGAACTACGCCTGATCGCCGCGGTAGCGCGCACCCCTGTCAGGAGCAACCCCATGGCTCTCCAGCACGACCGCTTCCTGCACGCTGCCGGCGCCGTGCCATTCCTGGTGCATCGCCTGACCCAGCCCGGCTTCGCATCGGTCAACACGTGGGCGATTGAAACCAGCGACGGCCTGGTTGCCTTCGACGGGCAGCGTTCCCTGTCGGCTGGCCGCGAGGTCGCGCAGGCGCTGGGTGCGCTCGGCAAGCCGCTGGTGGCGGTGCTGCTGACCCACCCCCATCCCGACCACGTGGGCGGCCTGACCGAGATCATGGCCCTCAACCCCGATGCGCCCCTGCTCGCGCTTGCACACACGGCGGAGGTCGTGGCCTCGGACGCGCAAGGCTACTTCGCCGCCTCGCGCCAGGTCCTGCCAGGCGACTACCCTGACCCGGACGCGATGCCACGCCCGACCCGGCTGGTGGCGGATGGCGAGATGGTTCAGCTTGTCGGCCTGGATCTGCGCTTATCCGAGTACCGCGACGTGGAAGCGCCCTGCATGTTGGTGACGGAAGTCGCCGGGGCAGGTGCCGTGTTCGCGGCCGACATGGTGGAGCACGGCATGACGCCGTTCCTGCTGGAAGGGTACGCGGAAGGATGGCTGGCGGCCTTGGGCCGCATGGAGCCGGCGCTGCCCGCGGGCGTTACGCTCTACCCCGGCCATGGTGCGGCGGGGGCCGCGCCGGTACTGGTCGCGGCGCAGCGCATTTACCTCCGGCGGGTGCTGGCATTGCTGGCGGGCGGGGCGGACGACACAGCCGCGCTGGCGGCGCTCGGGCGCGAGTTCCCCGGCTTCGAGCCGGTCGCTGCCATCCCAGACCTCGCGGCGCAGAACCTGGTCGCGTTGCGCGGGCGCTAGAAAACGAGCAGTAATCTGGCAGTCATTGGATGGAACGCCGCTGGTCCTCTGGGCCGCAAGGAAACCTGTTCAGGCAATCAACGCGCGGCTGCTCCCCGTCCACCATCTTTCCTGGCAGGCGCTGCATGAGGCCTCGAACTGAGTCGTCGCCATGGTCCATGGTGTGTCACGATCGCATGGCGTCGCCACGCCGGACGGGCACTGCCGGCACGACGCATGGAGGGATTGACAGCATGGCGCGTGTCCTCTTGATCGGCATCAAGCCCGAGGCAGTCGATGTCTCCGATCCCGACCTGCCGCCGGGAACGACGCCGGAGAAGATCGTAGCCGGAATCGACGCGACCCTGTCGGACATGAGGGCACGCGGATGGGAGGGGGCCTTCTGCTCGATCCTGCCGGACGGCAGCGCCGAGGCGACGATCGCCGCGTCGCTCGCCGCGCGCTGGGATTGCATTGTCATCGGAGGCGGCGTCCGCGTTCCGTCACGAGGCCTGCCGTTGTTCGAGCGGGTCGTCAACGCCGTCCATCGCGGCGCCGCTGGGACGCCAATCGCGTTCAACACCTCTCCAAGCGACACAGCCGACGCAGCGGCGAGGTGGCTGGACAAGGAATGATCGGCATCCGGTCATGCCCTTGATCAACTGGATCGAGTCTCCGGTTCCATTGCTGCCGAACCCCCAGCTCCATCCGTCTCACCAACCCTGCGCCGGCCTGCATGATCTCGCGTCCGTCTCACCGGCCGTGCGCCCGTTCTCCAACAATCTGCGTCGGGTACCTGCCCCAGTCTCAACCAGCGTGTGCCGGAAACCGCCCCTGATTGCGCGTCGGGACGTTCATCATTGCGCGCCGCTACAGCTACGGGGCGGCCAAGGGCGAGGTGATGCCCTCGGTCGAGCACAGGAGGCACAAGGGGCTGAACAACCGAGCGGAGACCTCGCACCAGCCGACGCGACGGCGAGAGCGGCAGACGAAGCGCTTCAAGTCGCCTGGCCAGGCGCAGCGCTTCCTCTCCGCCCACGACGGGATCAACAACCTGTTCCTGCTCCGCCATTGCCAAGTGCCCGCCATCCAGTATCGAGCCGCCCGGACCCAAGCCTTCCAGATTTGGGCCGAGGTCACCGGCGTCGCCGCTGCTGCGTGACCACGACCACGCCGTCCTGATCGCGCGCTGTCGTGACCTCGGTCCAACAAGTTGACGGTGCCCGGGAACCTCGTCCGCGGGCCAGTCCGGGACGCTGCCTGGTGGGTGGTCAGGAGGCAGCATGGCCCGCTTCGGCGTGTCCCCCAGCCAGTTCCGAGACGGCGCGGGTCAAGGCATCAAGGCTGAAGGGCTTTCGCAGGAAGCGGCTGCCCAGGCCAGGCGCCGGCTCCGCCACCTTGGTGCCGCTGATCAGCACGGCGCGGGCCTCCGGCCAGCGCAACCGGGTGGCGGCGATCAGCGCCGTGCCGCTCATCCCCCCGCCCAGTGCCAGGTCGGTCACGAGCACGCCGGGCACCCCGTTGAGGGCCATGTGGCCGAGCGCCTCCGTGGCGTCGGCCGCCTCGCGCACCCGCCACCCCGCCCCGGCGAGCACCTCGGCCAGGCACTCCCGCAGCGTCGCGTCGTCCTCGACCAGCAGCACGTTCGGCGTTGGTGGCAGGGTGTCCTGGTTCATGGGTGGCGGCCTTCTCGGAACGCCCTGGGCCGTCCGCCGGCCTGCTGCGCCGGCCTGCTGGCAACGAACCCACGGCACGCGTTGCACAAGGGAAGGAAGGTGGCGCCCGAAGACGCCACCAGGTTCAGGGAGGAAACGTCCCAGGGGGTCACCCCCAAGGGGCCGCGAGCCTCGAAACGCCCACGACCCTCCAGCCTGTAACCGTAGAGGGATCGGCGGGGTAGGTTCGGAAACTACCTACGGCCCGTTTGCGGCAGCCGACCACGGCCCGCGGCGGCGCCCGCGCCTGCGGCTGCCGGGTGTTCGCCTGGCGCCCACGAGCCACGTTGCGGGTGCAGGGGGGAAGGCTAGACGCCTGCGTCCATCTGTGGCCATGGAATGGAAGGGCGGACAACAATTGCGGGAGCCGGGCACCCGGCCCCGCGGCCCCGCCCCATCAGAAGGAAGCTCGGCACGGTGTCATGGGCAGGGTCGGACAGCCTGGTGTGACGCACACCGGCTGAGGGTGGCGACCGACGCGGCCGGGGTGGCGCTGTGGTCGTGGAACGTGGACACCGACGAGATCGCCATGGACGAGCGGGCGCACGGCCTGTGGGGCGTCCCGCGCGAGGACCGGCAGATCACGTTCGAGGACCTGTCGGCCCGCATCCACCTGGCCGACCTCGACCGGGTCCGCTCGGCGTTCGAGGCGACGCGGGACGTGCTGGGCGCCTACGACCTCGAGTTCCGCATCACGCATGGCAACGCGGTCCGCTGGGTGTCGGCCCGGGGCCAGGGCGACGACATGGGCATCATCGGACGGGTGATGTTCGGCGTCTTCCTCGACGTGACCGAGCGCAAGCAGGCGGAGGAAACGCGCGAGCTGCTGGCCGGGGAGATGAGCCACCGGGTCAAGAACCTGTTCGCCGTCGCCTCCGCGCTGACCTCCATCGCCGCCCGGTCCGCGACGACCACCGACGGGATGGCCCGCGACCTGACGCAGCGGCTGACCGCGCTGGGCCGCGCCCACGACCTGGTGCGCCCCGTTCCCGGCGAGGGAGGCAAGGTGGCGCGGCTGGCCGACCTGCTGGGCGTCCTGCTCGGCCCCTACGACACGACGGGCGCGGTGGGCGACCGCATCCGGGTCGAGTCGCCGGACGTCCAGGTGGGCGAGGCCGCGGCGACGACCGTGGCGCTGATCGTCCACGAGCTGGCGACCAACTCGCTCAAGTACGGCGCGCTCTCCGCGTCCGGCGGCTCGCTGGACATCCGCTGCGCGGCGCGACCCGGCGAGGTGGCCCTGGTCTGGACCGAGTGCAGTGGGCCGCCGGCCGCGGCGCCGGCGGGGCCGCCGGGGTTCGGCACGCGGCTGGTGTCGCGCAGCGTGTCCGGCCAGCTCGGTGGCTCGCTGGACCGGGACTGGCGGGCCGAGGGCCTGGCCGTCACGCTGCGGATGGACCGGGACCGCCTGGCAGCGTAGGCGGCGCGTCCACCAGGCCGCGCAGCACGTGCATCACGTCAGCCAGGTCGTAAGGTTTGCCGATGTAGGCCGCAGCCGGCGCCAGCGCGGCCAGCCGGTCCCGCAGGTTGGGCGCATAGCCCGACAGGATCAGCACGGAGATGTCCGGGTTGCGCCGCCGGGCATGGACGGCGACGTCAATGCCGTCGCCCAGGCCGGGCATCTGCACGTCGGTGAGCAGGGCGTCGAAGCCGGCGATGCCGTCCAGCAGCCGGGCTGCCTCGGCGCTGTCCCATGCCTCGGTCACGTCGAAGCCCTCCGCCCGGAGAATGTCGGCGGTGATGAGGCGGATCAGGCCCTCGTCCTCGACCAGCAGGATGCGGATGGCAGCCAAGGAGTCCTTCCACCAAGACAGGTCTTGGGCCAGGAGCAACCGGATCGTGCTGGGCCTGCATGGACTGGCACCGGCCCTGGGTGCCCGTCAACGCGCAGGCAGCAGCTTCGATCCCGTTTCACGGCGAGCCAGCGACCAGGGAGAGTCAACACGCCATTTCCGGCTGCTGGCAGCCCGGAAACGCTTCTTGCCGCCGTTCACATGACGAAGATGGGAACGGTTGTCTCGCAAAGTTTGCTGCCCGACCTGCTATGCTCGGGCATCGCTGGCCCTCTCTGGCTGTCAGTGCCTGAGAGAGTTGGCCTCCCAGCCGCGCGCTCCCGCCGTCCAAGCCGAGGAGTTGCCGCCATGAATCTGACCTCCGTTCTCGTCTTCGTCGTCGAAGACGATCCCATGATCCAGGAAACCCTCCGGCTCGCGTTGGAGGATGGGGGCTTCGAGGTGACGACCGCCAGCAGCGGCGAGGATGCCGTCGCCAAGCTGGACGCCGAAAGCCCGGCCTTCCGGGCGCTCGTCACCGACGTGAACCTCGCCCGGGGTGGGCTGACAGGGTGGGACGTTGCCAGGCACGCCCGCGAGCTGCGGGCGGAGCTGCCCGTCGTTTACATGACAGGTGCTGCCGCCCACGAATGGAGCGTGCATGGCGTGCCGAACAGCTTGCTCCTGACCAAGCCCTTCGCTCCCGCCCAGGTGGTGACGGCGGTGTCGCAGTTGCTGAATGCGGCCGGGCAGTTGCATCCGTGACCGGGGCCGCCATCCCGTTCGGGGGCGTGTCGCCGTACGACGGGGCGGGCCTGGTCCATGCCTTGGCGCGGCTCACCGGTAACGGGCGGCTCCGCCTCGCTCCCGACGCCTGCGATACTGCTCCCGTTCCGATCAACAGAGGACGGCGATGGACAGGCCCTCGCCGTCCAGGAGGATGCGCCGCGCACGGTACGCCTCGACCAGCCGCCGGAGGCTGGCCGGCTGGCGCTCGACGTAGCCAGCGTCATTTTCCAGGCGGACCATCGTCCGCCGGTGGATGCCCGCTTCCTCGGCGGCCCGCTCCATGTTCCAGCCAAGGAAGGCGCGCGCCGCCCGGAGCTGTGCTGGACTGACCATCATACGCTTCCTTGCACTGGTTGTGCCATGCTGCCACTGTCAGTTGCACAGTAACATCAAGTTGAATGGCATGGCGGGGTTGGAGGCGCAGCGACTTGTGACGGCTGCGGCCCCCGGGGACAGCGAGGTTGAAAGGCTCCGCCGGCAAGTTGCCGAACTGGCTGCGGCGGTCGAGGCGCGCGACACGTTCATAGCGGTCGCCGCGCACGAGCTGCGCAACCCGATGCAGCCGATCATCGGCCATATCGAACTGCTGTTGAACGGGATCAGGGCAGGACGCTGCCCACCAGACCAGGTGGAGCTGAGGCTGGAACGGGTCCAGCGCGCGATGCGGCACTACATGAAGCGAGCGGGCGTCCTGCTCGACGTGTCGCGCATCAACAGCGGCAAGCTGCAACTCGAATTGGAGGAGATCGACATCATCGCCCTCATGCGCGATGTGGCCGCTGATGTCGCCGACGCGGCACGCCGTGCCGGCACCTCGGTCACCGTAACCGGGCCTGTCACGCTTCCAGCCACCTTGG
>CAXUHB010000077.1:0-6171 GCA_964250755.1 uncultured Acetobacteraceae bacterium
CTCCATCACGACCCGGACCTGGGCACAGGTCAAAGTCTAGGCGGGTTGGTATAAGGGCTGTCTCGTCGGCGTCGGCGGCGTGTGCGGCGGGGTTTCGCAGGGGCCGGAGTTCGCCGCGTGCGACGGCGTCGGGCAGGGTGAAGGCGTAGCGGCCGAGCATGTTAATGTGCTCGAAGCCGAGCGGCGACAGGCGGGCCACGTCCTCTGGGCGCACGTTGAAGCCCTCGGCTCGGAGCTGGTTCAGCGCCGCGTCCATGTAGATCGTGTTCCAGAGCACGATGACGTTGACCATCAGGCCCAAGGCGCCGAGCTGGTCCTCCTGGCCCTCGCGGTAGCGCTGCCGCAACTCGCCGCGCTTGCCGTGGAAGACGGCGCGGGCGAACTGGTGCCGTCCCTCGCCGCGGTTGAGCTGGACCAGGATGCGCCGCCTGTACGCCTCATCGTCGATGTAGGACAATAGGTAGAGGCTCTTGACCACGCGGCCCCACTCCTCCAGGGCGCGGGCCAGCCTGGTCGGGCGGTCGTTGGTTTGCAGCGTGCGGATCAGCCCGGCGGCCTGCACGGTGCCGAGCTTGAGGGAGCCGGCCAGGCGCAGCAGGTCGTCCCAGTTCTGTTCAACGAGCGGCATCCTCGCCCGGTGCCGCGCCAGGCCGTCCAGGGCGCCGTAGTCGGCCTTGGGGTCCACGCGCCAGAAGCGCGTGCCGCCGATGTCGGCGAGCCTCGGGCTGAACTGGAAGCCAAGCAGGTGGAAGATGCCAAACATGACGTCGGTGTAGGCGCCGGTGTCGGTCATCACCTCCGTGAACTGGAGCGCGGTTTCCTGCTCAAGCAGCACGGACAGCAGCGCCAGGCTGTCGCGCAGGGTGCCGGGCACGACGATGCCGCCCAGGCCGGTGAACTGGTCGGAGGTGAGGTTGTAGTAGGTGACGCCGCGCTCCTGGCCGAAGTAGCGCGGGTTCGGCCCGGAGTGGATCGTCCGCACGGGCACGACGAAGCGCAGCCCGTCCGCGGATGCCACGTCGCCGCCGCCCCAGGCGCGGGCGAGCGGGATGGCGGCCTGGGCCGCGACCAGGGTGGCGTTGGAGCGGACGAGCGTGTCCGCCCGGATGTAGTTCTGCCGCACCCAGCTCAGCCGGGAGCGGCGCAGCGCCGGCGTGTCCAGCCGGATCAGCGGCTCCAGGCCGGTGTTGCAGGCTTCGGCCAGCAGCACGGCGCAGATGCTGGTGGCCAGGTCGCCCGCGCGGGCGCCGCCCTCGCTGGCATGGGTGAACTCGGACGCGAAGCCGGTGCGGGCGTGCATCTCCAGAAGGATCTCGGGCAGGTCCACCCGTGGCATGCGCGCCGCAGCGGCGGCCCGGAGCGCCATCAGGCTGGCCGGCTCGTCCAGCTTGTCGAGGGCGGACAGGGACAGTGCCGCGGTGCCGTCCGCCGCCGTCTCGGTCCGCACGCTGGCGTTCCCGGGCAGCCGGGCGGCGGTGGCGCGGTAGGCGGCGTCCAGGCGTCCGGCCATGCGCGCGACTTCCTCGGGGCCGGACGCCGACACGCCAAGCGACCGGCACACGGCGGGGCGGGCCGCCTCCCAGGCGGCGCCGTCCAGGAGGCCCGCACGGGGGTCGGCGTAGCGCAGGCTGGGCGCGGCGAAGAGGTCGCGCCGGCGCAGGGCGGAGCGCATCCGGTCCACCACGCACAAGGTCCAGGCTTTCGGGTCCACGGCGCCGTCGCGGACCACGCGCGCCAGCCAGCCCGGCGGCACGAACTCGACCGGCAGCCTGGCCGCGCTGCCATCGCCCCTCCGCAGGTGGTGCAGGGCAGCCAGCAGGGGTCTGGCGGCCGGCGCGGCGCCAAGCTGGGCGACGCGCGCCAGGCCGGGCAGGAAGCGGCGGACGCGGCCGTGTTGCGCCAGCAGCTCGTCGAAGTACGGATCGTCCGGCGGTCGGGCCAGCGCGTCCACCCGCGCCATCGCCGCCTCGATCACCTCGCGCGGCACCGCGGCGAACGCCGCCCCGCGCGGGTCGCCCTCGCCCTGCGCCAGCAGCACGGCCCAGCCCTGGCTGAGGGTCAGCGCCGCGGCGTCCAGGTCGCGCAAGCCCCGCATCCGCGCCTCGCGCCCGGTCTTCTGGGCGTCGGTGAAGATCTGCGTCACCACGATGTCGAACAGGTCCAGCACGTCGTCCTGCGCCGTGGCCTCCAGCGTGCGGATGAAGGCGATCAGGGTCGCCAGCCGCCGGTCGTCCGGCAGGCGGGCGACCGCCGACGCCTTGGCCGCCCCGGCGAACCGCGCCAGGGCCAGCACGCGCGTGCGCGGCAGCCGGTCCGTGCGGGGCAGCCCGGCTGCCAGCAGCCGCACCTCGTCGAGCCTGGCCACGGCGCGGGCCAGCTCCGCCGCGCTTTGCAGCACCGGACCGTCGCGCAAGCTGTCGAGCGGGCTTTGCCGCCTGCCGTCAGGCGTCACGAGCAATGCCTCCAGCCGTTCCGTCTGCTCGGCCGTGATGCCGGCCAGCATCTGCCGCCACAGCCGCTGCGCCGCCCTGGCGCGCACGCGGGCGATGCTGCGCTCCAGCGTGGTCACGCCGGGCAGCAGCACCTTGTGGGCGATCAGCCAGGCGGTGGCGCGGTCGAACAAGGCGCTGGGCCGGTCCGAGCCGGTCCAGCGCAGGGCGTAGAGCCAGCGGTTGAGCCGGAACTGCACGAAAGGTTCGGAGAAATCCCGGTAGCCGTAGCGGTCCCTGATCTCGGCCGGGTGGTTCCAGCGCCACTCGCTGCCCGCGTACTCCGCCAGCAGCCCGGCGGCCTGGATGCCGAGCTGGCCGGCCATGAACGCGACGGCCTGGGCCGGCACCTCCGCGGGCTGCTCCAGGAAGGTGCCCAGGAAGCGGACGGTGCCGAGTTGGACGGCGAAGCCCAGCCGCATGTGCGCGCCGCGGCGGCCAGCGACGAAGGCGCGGTCGGCGTCGTCGAGGTGGAAGTAGCGGGCCAACTGCTCGGGGGCAGGTTCGCCGGCATACCGGCCGTAGCGCCGCTCCTGCTCCTCGTTCAGGAAGGAGACGGGCACTCCAGCTCCTTGCCTGTTGCCGCCGCCCCCGGACCCGACCAGCCCGCGCGGGCAAGTGTCTCGATCAGCGTCGTGCGCTTAGCACCGAAGGTTCGGCAGACCGCGGCCTTGGTGGCACCGCCGTTCAGCGCGGCGATGATCGCCTCCAACTTCTCGGGGCCGATCTCGGGTGGACGGCCGCCGTGGCGCCCGCGGCGCTTGGCAGCAGCAAGGCCCGCGCGGACCCGTTCCTGGGTGAGCGCACGCTCATACTGGGCTAGGGCGCCGAAGAGGGAGAACAGCAGCTCGCCATGCGGCGTGGTGGTGTCCATCTGTTCGGTCAGGCTGCGGAAAGCGACGCCGCGCTCTCGCAGCCCGGTGACGATGCTGAGCAGGTGCGGCAAGCTGCGGCCAAGCCGGTCCAGCTTCCAGACAATCAGGCAGTCGCCTTGCCGGGCGAAGTCGAGGGCTTTCGCGAGGCCGGGCCGGTCGGCGCGGGCGCCGCTGGCCTTGTCCTCGTAGAGGTGGCGGTCATCGACGCCGGCGGCGAGCAGCGCGTCGCGCTGCAACGCCGTGGTCTGGCGGTCGCCCTCGGACGAGACGCGCATGTAGCCGACCAGCATGTGCGGGAAACCTCTAATCCGGAGTTCACGCACAGTGCCGCAATCCGACACCGTTTGCCGCACAGAAAACGAGGGGTCTGGCGAGGTGCCCCACAGCCCAACCAGGCGCTGACGCCAATCACATGTTTTCCGGACGGAGTGGCCAGTCCGTTTCAAGGCAAGCCGACCTATCCGCCAAGTGGGAACACTTGCCCCCGGGGAGCCTGATTGTCGAACAGCACGACCCGATAGGACCGCTTGCTGAAGCGCCAGTGTCCGTCGCTGCCGCGACGCAGGTCGTCCGTGTACGACGCGAGGATGTTGACCCCGCACGCACCACCCAGCAGGCCGCGCGTTTCCGGCCGGATGCGGCCGACTTCGTTCAGCGTCCACCGTGCCTGGGCGTTGTCGCCGTCCAAGCTGAGGACCGTCCCGGCGTGCGTCATCTGCACGAACAGGTCCATGCCGCCCACCGCGCGCTGCACCTCCTCCATGATGGCCTCGATGCCCTCGTAACGCTGGTTGACTGGCGGGCCGAGGTCCCACACCCCGTCCGGGGTCCAGCAAGCCCGGTAGGCGGCCCAGTCGCGGTGGTTCACGGCATCCGTGTAGCGCTCCGCGACCGCGCGGATGGCAAGCTCGTCCGCCAGCCTGGACGGGATGGGGGGCGGCACTGTGCTGTGCTCAGCCATGATGAACACTCTCCGAGCAGCCACCGCAGGCCGCCCATTCTGATCGGTATGACGGCAGCGGCGCCGGCTCGCGCCCTTGCGGGCGCTAGATCGTGGCCCCGCCGTTGGCGAGGATGTGCTGCCCCGTCACCCAGCCCGCGTCCTCGCTGGCCAGGAACGACACGATGCCCGCGATGTCGTCGGGGCGCCCGATCCGGCCGAAGGGCGAAGAGTGGGCGGCGCCTTCCTGCATTTCCTTCGGCGCGTTGGCGAACATGCCCGGCGCCGTTGGCCCGGGTGCCACCGAGTTCACCGTGATGCCCTTGGCGCCAAGCTCCTTGGCCAGCACCTCCGTGTACATCTTCGGCACGGCCTTGCTTGCGGCGTAAACCGCCGTGTTGGCCAGCGGAAAATAGGTCGTGGACGAGGACAGGTTCACGATGCGCCCGCCTTGCCCCATGCGCTTCGCCGCCTCCTGGCAGGCGAACAGCACCGCCTTGGCGTTCAAGGTGAACACGCGGTCGAACGTCTCCTCGTCCACCTCGGCCAGGGGTGACAGCGCGCCAATGCCGGCGTTGTTGACCAGGATGTCCAACCGTCCAAGCTGCTGGTCCACCTCCGCAAACAGGCGCCTGATCTCGGCGACCTGCGACAGGTCGGCCTTGATCGCCACGGCCCGCCCGCCTGCCGTCGCGATCCCCTGCACGACCTCGTCCGCCTCGGCCTGGTTGCCGGCGTAGTTGACCGCGAGTGACGCGCCGTCGCGCGCCAGGCGCTCGGCTATGGCGCGGCCGATCCCCCGACTGGATCCGGTGACTAGGGCGACCTTGCCGTGCAGCTTGCTCATGCTCATCTCCTGTAGCGTTGCTATAGAATGCGATATAGCGGCGCTATACAGGGATGCAAGGGACAGTACGATGACAGCGGCGGGGGCGCGCGGAACCAGCACGCGGGAGCGCATCATCGCGGCGTGCGCCGCGCTGCTGCGGGAGGGCGGGCCGGAGGCGGCGTCCCAGCGCGCGGTCTGCGACCGGGCGGGGGTGAAGGCGCCGACGCTCTATCACCACTTCGGCGACCTGGGCCGGCTGCACCAGCTTGCCGTGGAGCGGGCTTATGGCGACGCCGCCGCGCGCAAGCGGGCCAGCACGGACGGCGCTGGCACCGCGCTGGACCGGCTGCGCCAGGGTTGGGACGCCTACATGGCCTTCGCCCGGGACGAACCTGGCGTGTTCGCGACCTTGGCGCGGGAGGTTGTGTCCGGCCCGCTGCCCGTTGCCGCGCAGGCCTCCTACCTGGCACTGGTCGAGGACGTGCGGGCGCTCGCCACCGATCACGCCCTGCATCATGACGCCGAGACTGCGGCGCAGATGCTGTGGGCGGCGGCGCACGGGGCGGCATGCCTGACGCTTGCGGCCCAGCACGGCTTTGCTCTCAGCCCCGCACTCAGCGCCAGCCTGCGAGAGGCAGCGCTCGGCGCAATCACGTCATATAGCTAGCTATGGGCTGTTCGACATGCCGGACTGCTCCTGCTCCGTCCCATGATCGCTGCCGTCCGACCACCGTCTGACTGGCTTACATAGGTTCTACGTTCCGTTGCTCCCCAGACCCCTTCTTCCTGCCGCCCTACAGCCCCGACCTCAACCCAATCGAGCAGGTGTTCTCCAAGCTGAAAACCCTGCTGCGGAAAGCCGATGAGCGGACCGTCGAGGCCACCTGGAAACGCATCGGCACCTTGCTCAACGAGTTCACCGCCAAGGAGTGCGCCAACTACGTCAGAAACTCAGGATATGTCTCGACCTGATCCAAACATGCTCTAGGGTCTAGGGACGAAGTTTCGCCGGGATAGGTGGCCACGGGGCGGCTTCGC
>CAXUHB010000078.1:0-5987 GCA_964250755.1 uncultured Acetobacteraceae bacterium
GAGGACGAGGCGGCGCTGGCCACCATGCTGCGCTACAACCTGGAGAAGCAGGGCTTCCGCGTGGAGGAGGCCGTGGACGGCCAGGAGGCGCTGACCCGCATCGCCGAGGCGGTGCCCGACATCGTCCTGCTGGACTGGATGCTGCCGGTGATGTCGGGCATCGAGGTTTGCCGCCAGATACGCCGCCGCCCGGCGACGCGCGATCTGCCGGTCATCATGGTGACGGCGCGGACCGAGGACCAGGACACCGTGCGCGGCCTGAACACGGGAGCCGACGACTACATCACCAAGCCGTTCAGCATGGACGCACTTCTGGCCCGGATGCGAGCCTTGCTGCGGCGGTCGGGTGCGGTGCCGGTGCGGGGGCAGCATGTGTTCCATGACATCACGATGGACCTGACGGTGCACCGGGTGCAGCGCAACGGCCGCTCGATCCATCTTGGCCCGACCGAGTTCCGGTTGCTGGAATTTCTGATGCAGCACCCCCGTCGGGTGTTCTCACGGGAGGAGCTGCTGAACTCGGTGTGGGGGCCGGATATCCATGTGGAGCCGCGGACGGTGGATGTTCACATCCGGCGGCTCCGCAAGAGCATCAACGGCGAGGGCGAGCTGGACGTGGTCCGCACGGTGCGCGCAGCCGGCTACGCCTTGGACACCGAGGCAGCCTAGCCGGCGGGGTCAGGCCGCCAGCTGCAGCCCGGCCAGACGGTCGGGCACCTGGCTGATCCCGTCCAGGTCCGCGTTGGCGAACGCAAGGCGCAGGTGCCCTGTCTGCCCCGGCCCGAAGGCGCCGCCGGGCAGGCATAGCAGCCCGCGGGTGGACGCCAGCGCCTCCGCTACAGCTGCGCCGTCCGTGCCGGCGAACGGATGGCGCACGTAGGCGAAGTAGGCGCCCAGCGACTCCACCTGCCAGTCCGGCAGGCTTTGAAAGGCGGCGCGCACTGCGTCGGCCCGGTCGTTGATCGTGGCGCGGTTGGATGCGCGCCAGTCCGGCAGGGCGCCGATGGCCCAGGTCAGGGCGGCCTGGCCGGCACGCTGCGGGCAGATGTGCATGCAATCCAGCACCTTCATGAACTGCTGGACCAATGGCGCCCCTGCCGTGACCGCACCTAGGCGGTGCCCCGGGATGCAGTATGCCTTGGAGAAGCTGTAGAGCTGGATGACCGTCTCGGGCCAGCCGGGGTCGGCGAACGCATCGTGGGCGCGGGCCTGCCCAGCCGGCAGGAAGTCGCGGTAGGTTTCGTCCAGGATCAGCCATATGCCCCGGCGGCGGCATAGGTCCTGGAAGCCGGCGATCACCTCAGGAGGGTAAACCGCGCCGGTCGGGTTGTTCGGCGTGATGAGGACGATGGCCCGCACCCGGTCATCCAGCAGGGCTGCGGCATCCTGCACGCTGGGAACAAAATTGGCATCGGCGGTGCAGGGCAGGGGGCGTGCTTCGATCCCGAGCATCTCCAGCGTTTGCTGGTGGTTCCAGAACCAGGGCGTGGGCAGCAGCACTGCGTCGCCCGCCTGCGCCAGGGTCATCATAGCGAGAAAGAAGGCCTGGTTGCACCCAGCGGTGATCGCAACCTGGTCCGCCCGGACCGTGCCGCCATAGGTGGAGGACAGGTCGGCGGCATAAGCCTCCCGCAGCGGCAGGTCACCGTTGATGAGGCCATACTTGGCCGAGGACGGCTGCGCTGCTGCTGCTGCCAGATGCTGCAGCAGCGCGGGGTCAGGCAGATAGCCAGGCACCGCCTGGCACAGGTCCAGCATGGGACCATGCGACCCGTCGTAGCGCGCCGCCCAAGCGTGCGCCTGCGGGATCGGCGGCGGGACAATGCTGGTGACGAGCGGATTCAGCGGCGGCATGGCGCGTCCTATGATCAGTCGCCTCGATATGCTGGGCGGCGCCATCCCACCCAGGCCGCCTCACGGCATTGTGGGTTGGCCGGCCTGTCAAACATCAACCTCGGTGACGGTGCGCGCCCGCTCCTGGATGAACTGGAACCGCAGTTCCGGACGCCGGCCCATCAGGCTTTCGACCAAGTCGTTCGTGACGGCGCGATCCTCGGGCGCAGCCACGACCCGCAACAGCGTGCGCCGGGCTGGGTCCATTGTGGTCTCCTTCAGGGCCATCGGCGGCATTTCCCCCAAACCTTTGAAGCGGCTTACGTCCACCTTGGACCCCGCCTTGAAGCTGCGCCGCATCAGCCGGTCCTTGTCGCCGTCGTCCATCGCATAGACCGATTTCGCGCCCTGGGTGAGGCGATACAGCGGCGGCTGGGCCAGGTGCAAATGCCCGCCGCGGACCAGCTCCGGCAATTCGCGGTAGAAAAAGGTCATAAGCAAGGACGCGATGTGCGCGCCGTCCACGTCGGCATCCGTCATGATGATGACGCGGCCGTAGCGCAGCCGGGCCAGGTCGAAGTGGCTACCAACCCCGCAGCCCAGGGCCTCGACCAGATCGCGCAGTTCCTGGTTCTGGCGCAGCTTGTCGGCGCTGGCGCTGGCGACGTTGAGTATCTTGCCCCGCAGCGGCAGGACGGCCTGGGTGTCGCGGTTGCGCGCCTGCTTGGCGGAGCCGCCGGCGCTGTCGCCCTCGACCAGGAATATCTCGGTGTCGTCGCGGCTTTCCCGCGTGCAGTCCGCGAGCTTGCCGGGCAGGCGCAGGCGGCGGGTGGCGGTCTTGCGTCCGACCTCCTTGACCTCCCGGCGGCGCAGGCGGTCCTCGGCGCGTTCGATGATAAATGTCAGGAGGTTGTCGGCCTGCGCCGGGTTGCCGGCGAGCCAGTGGTCGAAGCGGTCGCGCAGCGCCGGCTCGATCAGCCGGGCCGCCTCGGGGGAGGTCAGCTTCTCCTTGGTCTGGCCCTGGAACTGCGGCTCGCGCACAAAGGCTGAGAGCTTGCCGGCCATGGGGCCGAGCAGGTCGTCGGCGGTGACGATGGAGATGCGCCGGTTGCTGCGGCCCTCGCCCCAGGCGCGCAGGCCCTTCATCAACGCCGCACGCAGCCCGGCCTCGTGCGTGCCGCCCTGGGCCGTCGGCACGGTGTTGCAGTAGGAGTGCAGGAAGCCGTCGGCTCCCTCCAGCCATGCGATGGCCCACTCGACCCGCCCGCCGGTGGTGCCGTCGGCGGCCGGCGGCAGGTCGGCCTGGCCGGCCCAAAGTTCAGGGACGGCTCGGGCAGCGGCGCCGATGTCCTCCTCCAGGCTGTCGCGCAGGCCGCCGGGGAAATGCAGCTCGGCTTCCCGCGGAGTTGCGGGGGTGGACGCGACGAGGGCCGGGTCGCAGGACCAGCGGATACGGACGCCGCGGAACAGGTAGGCCTTGGACCGGCACAGGCGGTAGAGCCGCGCCGGGGAGAACTGCAGGTCGCCGAAGATGTCGGGATCGGGGTGGAAGCGGATCATCGTGCCCCGGCGGTTCTGCACCAGCCCGGCGTTGACCAGCGCCGTCACCGGCTTGCCGCGGGCGTAGCCCTGGCGCCACAGGGTGCGGTCCCGCGCGACCTCGACCTCAAGGCTGTCCGACAGGGCATTGACGACGGAACTGCCGACGCCGTGCAGGCCGCCCGAGGTGGCGTAGGCCTTGCCGGCGAACTTGCCGCCCGAATGCAGCGTGGTCAGAATGACCTCCAAGGCGCTGAGCGCCTTGAATTTCGGGTGCTTGTCCACGGGGATGCCGCGCCCGTTGTCGCGCACCTGCAGCCAGTTGCCGGACCCCAGGTGGACATCTATGGCCGTGGCGTGGCCGGCGACGGCCTCGTCCATAGCATTGTCTATGATCTCGGCGGCCAGATGGTGCAGCGCCGATTCGTCCGTACCGCCGATGTACATGCCCGGGCGGCGGCGCACCGGCTCAAGCCCCTCCAGCACCTCGATGTCGCGTGCGGAGTAGCTGTCCGGCATGAGGGCAGGCGACGGTGCGAGAAGGTTGTTCATGGTGTGTTCCTGTTCCCGGCCCAAGTTAGGGCTTGGGGCGCGGGCGGGCAAGGGCGGTGCTGCGGCGGGACTCGCAGGCATCGCAGGGTGCTACGTACGGCACCGTTCGTGATAGGAGAAACACAGGCATGGCGGCTTTCCAGCACGGGGGCGGGCAGCCTTCACGCCGGGTCCGTCCTGGGCGAAGCTGTGCGCCGCCCGCACGGCGCGGGTCCGAGTGGAGTGGACGATGAGCGTGAAGAACAAGGTCGTGCTGGTGACGGGTTCCACCAGCGGCATCGGACTTGGCATCGCACGGGTGATGGCCGAGGCCGGGGCGCACGTCATGCTGAACGGCTTCGGCGACCCCGCTGCCATCGAGTTGCTGCGGGCGGAGCTGGCGGACACCCATGGCGTGCGGGTCAGCTACCACGGTGCCGACATGACGCGGCCCGACGAGGTGGCCGGCCTGGTCCGCGCCACCCATGCCGGGCTGGGCAGCCTGGACGTGCTGGTCAACAACGCCGGCATCCAGCACACCGCGCCCATCGAGAGCTTTCCGCGGGACCGCTGGGACGCCGTGATCGCCATCAACCTCAGTTCGGCCTTCCACGCGATGCAGGCGGCCATCCCGGGCATGAAGGCCGCGGGGTGGGGACGGATCATCAACATTGCCTCGGCGCACGGGCTGGTCGGCAGCGCGCAGAAGTCGGCCTACGTGGCCGCCAAGCATGGCCTGGTCGGATTGACCAAGGTCGGCGCCATCGAGCTGGCCGGTGAAGGCATCACCGTCAACGCCATCTGTCCCGGCTGGGTGCTGACCCCGCTGGTCGAGGCGCAGCTGCAGGACCGTGCCAAACGCGAGAGCGCGCCCCTGGAGGAGGTGAAGCGGCGGCTGCTGGCCGAGAAGCAGCCGATGGCGGAGTTTACGACGCCGGCCGCGGTTGGCGGCCTGGCTGCGTTCCTTTGCACCGAGGCGGCGCGGACCATCACCGGCGCCAGCCTGTCCATTGACGGCGGTTGGGTGGCGACGTGATGGGCTGGGCGCCGCCATGACCGTCATCGTCACGGGGGCGGCCGGCTTCATCGGTTTCCACACCTGCCGGGCGCTGCTGGGTCGGGGGGAGGCGGTGCTCGGCCTGGACAGCCTGAACAGCTACTACGACGTGCGGTTGAAGCAGGCTCGGCTGGCCCTGCTGCGGGAACAGCCCGGGTTCCGGTTCGGCCATGTGGACGTGGCGGACCGGGCTGCGGTGGCCGGGGCATTTTCGGGTGCCGCGGATGCGTCGCACGTCGTGCATCTGGCGGCGCAGGCCGGGGTGCGGCATTCGTTGGTTGATCCCTACGCCTACGTGACCGCGAACGTGCTGGGCCATGTCACGATCCTGGAAGCCGCGCGCGGGCTGCAGAATTTGCGGCACGTCGTCTATGCCAGCTCGTCGTCCGTTTACGGCGGCAACACCAAGCTGCCGTTTGCCGAGAACGACCCGGTCAACACTCCGGTTTCGGTCTATGCCGCGACCAAGCGGGCGGACGAGCTGATCAGCCACGCTTATGGACACCTGTATCGGTTGCCACAGACGGGGCTGCGGTTCTTCACAGTCTACGGGCCATGGGGACGTCCGGACATGGCCTACTATCTGTTCGCGGCCGCCATCATGCGTGGCGCCCCGATCACGTTGTACGACGGCGGGCGCCTGCGCCGGGACTTCACCTATGTGGACGACATCGTGGCGGGCGTGCTGGCCTGCATGGATAGGGCACCGGACGCGGACGCGGCGCCGCAGGTGTTCAACATCGGCAACAACCGTGGCGAGCCGGTATCGGAGCTGGTGAGCCTGCTGGAGGGCAGCCTGGGGCGCAGGGCCTTGGTCGAGCACACGGCTCGTCCAGTGGCTGACGTGGCCGAGACTCTGGCCGACCTTACGGCCATAGAGGCCCACGTGGGGTATGCACCGACCACCTCCTTGGCGCAGGGCGTCCCGCGGTTCGCGGAGTGGTTCTTGCGGCATCATCGGGCCGATGGTGATTTCCCCCTTGACCTTGCTGCTGTGTAGTTCTATCTCCGTCCTCACTGGTTCGGC
>CAXUHB010000079.1:0-5831 GCA_964250755.1 uncultured Acetobacteraceae bacterium
CACTTCATCCACTCGCCGTTCTACGTCTATGCCTACGCCTTCGGCGACTGCCTGGTGAACGCGCTGTATGGCGTGTTCCAGGGCGGGCACCCCGGCTTCGAGAAGAAGTATCTCGACATGCTGCGGGCCGGCGGCACCAAGCGCCACAAGGAGCTGCTGGCGCCCTTCGGCCTGGATGCGTCCGACCCGGCGTTCTGGCGCCGGGGCCTGGATGTCATCAGCGGCTTCATTGATGAATTGGAAACCGAGTAGTGGCAGACGACGACCGCGGCCCGAACCTGTTCGGGGAGATCAAGCGCTTCGCCCGCACCAGCGGCGCCGTGGGCGGCATTGCGGCGCGCGTCGCGGGAGAGCGGGTGTTCGGCATCAAGACCGACCGCAACGCCCATGCCGAGGACCTCAAGAACATCCTGGGCGGCCTGAAGGGGCCGCTGATGAAGGTGGCGCAAATCCTGTCCACCATCCCCGACGTGCTGCCGAAGGAGTATGCGGAGGAGCTGGCGCAGCTGCAGTCCAACGCCCCGGCGATGGGCTGGTCCTTCGTCCGCCGCCGCATGGCCGGGGAGCTGGGCGCGGACTGGCAGAGCAAGTTCAGCAGCTTCGGCCAGGAGGCTGCAGCCGCCGCCAGCCTGGGCCAGGTGCATCGCGCCACCCTGCCGGACGGACGCGACGTGGCCTGCAAGCTGCAATACCCGGACATGCCCAGCACCGTGGATGCCGACCTGCGACAGCTCCGCCTGGCGATGGGCGTGTTCAAGCGCGTGACCAAGGTGATCGAGGGCGACGAGGTCTATGCCGAGGTTGCCGAGCGCCTGAAGGAGGAGCTGGACTATCTGCGGGAGGCCGCGCAGATGCGGCTGTACCGCACGATGCTGCGGGACGAGCCGACGGTGACGGTGCCCGAGTCCATCGAGGGCTACTGCACGCCGCGCCTGCTGACGATGACCTGGCTGCGCGGCACGGGGATGCAGGCTTGGATTGACTCGGAGCCGCCGCAGGCAGCGCGGAATGAGATGGCGCGGACGCTGTTCCGGGCCTGGTACATCCCGTTCTACGGCTACGGCATCATCCACGGGGACCCGCATCTCGGGAATTACCAGGTGCGGGACGACGGCGGGCTGAACCTGCTGGACTTCGGCGCTATCCGGGTGTTCCCGCCGCGGTTCGTGCAGGGTGTGATTGACCTGTATGAGGCCATACGCGACGGGGACGAGGCAAAGGCGCAGCACGCCTACGAGGGCTGGGGGTTTGCGAACCTGAGCAAGGCGCAGATCGCCAACCTGAACCTGTGGGCGCGCTTCATCTACGACCCGCTGCTGGACGACCGGGTGCGGCGCATCCAGGAGAACAACGACCCGGAGTTCGGCCGCGGCGTGGCGGAGCAGGTCCATGCCGGGCTGAAGGAGACGGGCGCGGTGCGCCCGCCGCGGGAGTTCGTGCTGATGGACCGCGCCGCGCTGGGCCTGGGCAGCGTGTTCACGCGGCTGCAGGCGGAGCAGAACTGGTACCGGCTGTTCCACGAGCTGGTGGAGGGGTTCAACACGGCACAGGTGGCGGAGCGTCAGGCGGCGGCGCTGGCGGCGGCGGGGGTGCCGGGGAGTTTGTGAGAGGGAGGCCACAAGGCGCTGCCGGTCTCAAAGATGCCGCCAGTCCAGAACGTCCGTTCTACCACCACTTCGCAACTTGGTGGTAGAGTGGCCGGTGCGGTGCTGGATGGGACTCTATGGCAGCGGAACTTCCCCTTGCTTTGCAGACGACCTATGCGGAACTGGTTGAACGCTGCTGGATGGGGAGGCTTGCGGACGACTTCTCCTTGAACGGCAGCTTCATCCAACGACGTGCCGGGGCGAAGTCGTATTGGTATTTCCGCCACGCCATGGAGGCGGGTACGCGGCGGGAGCAGTATGTCGGCCCGGCCACGCCAGCGCTGGATGCGAAGGTCGCGGCCCATCAGGGCGCCAAGGCCGATTGGAAGGGCTGCCGCGCCATGGTCGTGGCGTTGCAGCGCGCGGGGCTGGGTGGGCCGCAACCGATAGCGGGCCGCATCCTGGAAGAGCTGTCCATGGCAGGAGTGTTCCGGTTGCGGGGCGTGGTGGTCGGCACCGTGGCGTATCAGACGTATGCCGGGCTGCTGGGGGTGAAGCTGGGTTCCCAGTCCACCCAAACAGCCGACCTCGACCTGGCCCAGTTCAGAAGCATCTCGGTTGCCGTGGATGACAGCTTGGACCTTCCCTTGCTGGAGGTCCTTCGGCGAGCGGACCCCCGCTTTGCAGGCGTTGTGCCGCTTGCAGCGGGGGAATGGCCGACGCAGTTCCGGGCAGGCGAGTTCCGAGTGGACATCCTGGTGCCGAACCGCGGTCGGGACACCGCTGATCCCACAAGCCTGCCGGCCCTGCAGGCTTACGGCACTCCCCTGCGGTTCCTGGACTACCTGATTTATCGTGAGGTGCAGGCGGCGGTGCTTCATGGCGGCGGCATCGCCGTGAATGTCCCTGCCCCGGAGAGGTTCGCGCTGCACAAGCTCCTGGTCAGCCGCGCCCGGAGCAGGACGTCCGACAGCCAGGTGAAGGCGCGGAAGGACCTGCAGCAAGCGGGGGCGCTCATCGCCATCCTTGCGGACGCCCGGCCCTACGAGCTGCGTGACGCCTGGAACGAGCTTGTGGGGCGGGGGCCGAAGTGGAGGCAGTATGCGCGGGAGGCCGTGTCTCTGCTGGACGGCATTGCCGGGTCGCCGTCGGCACGGCTGGCGCTTGAAGGCGCTCTGTCCCGCGGCGGGCATCATGGCGCATGAACTGCGTTGGCGTCCCAAGCAGCATGGCCCTTCTTCAGAACGTTAGTACCAATCAGGCCGCGGCTGTTCAGCGCCATGCGGATCAGGCCGCCCAGGGTGTAGCCCCAGGGGTCGTCGGAGGCGGCGTAGCGCAAGGCGGCGTGCAGCGTGATCCCGGCCCAGGTCAAGTGGTCGGTCGGATTCAGCCCATGCACCTCGGTGTCGGGCGAGATCTCGATCTGGTCGCCCACGTGGCCTGCGCCGAGGTAGACGTCCGACCCCGGCGCAAGCCCGCCGCCCACCGTGCTCGTGCCGCTGCCAAGGTCCACACGGACCCAGCGGCCCCGCGCGCCCTCGCTCTCGTGGCCCGGCAGCACCGGGCCGGACAGGTCCTTGATGTAGTTGCTGCCGTCGCCGAGGTCGATCTGCTTGAACTGCGTGGAGCCGGTGATCGTGTCGCCGGCGTCATTGCCCTTCAGGGCCTCGAAGTTCTTGAGCTGGAGGTCGAGGTTCTGAAGCCGGTCGCCCTTGATGACCACCGGCTTGGTCAAGCCGGACAGGTCGAGGCCGTTGATGCCCTTGCCGCCATCAATGGAGGCCACGGCGCTGTCTTTGGTCAGCTTCAGGCCGCCCTCGGCGTCCTTGCCCAGGGTGACCGTGTCGTCGCCGTCGCCCAAGATGACCTCTTGGAACCGGTAGGCGAAGTCCGTAGTGCTCCCTTGGGCGGTGGAGAGCTTCGACACCCTGAGGCGCCCCGCGGGAGCGTCCGGCAGGGCACTCGGGTAGCCGTCCGGCTGGGGCGGAGGCAGCCCTTCGTAGGTGACCTTGAGCCTGATGTCCGCGCCTGTGTCATAGCGCAGCGTGTTGCCGCCGCCACCGCCGTCAAGGACGCTCGTGCCCGGCACCGGGTGGATCACCGGGTTCTCGGGATCCTGCGGCGGCGGGCTGCCGCTGACGGACACCGTGTCGTCGCCCGGCCCGGCGTTCACCAAGTTGCGGTCCAGGCTGCTGACGGTTATGACGTCCTTCGACGCCTTCCGGTCCGGAATGCCGAGAGTGCCGACGTAAGCTTTGATGCCGAAGCCGTTGGCGAACCAGGCCAACTGATCCGAAGTCGACACCGGGAAGAGACGGTTGCCGGGGTTGATGGCGTCCTGTCCCGACAGGCTGTAGAAGCCATTCAGGTATTTGTTGGTGTCGTCAGCGAGGGTTTGGAGCAGCGTGGCTGTGCCGCCTGGGCCATCCGGACTGAAGCGGTTGTACTCCAATGTGTTCTGGAGGCGCGCGGCGATGCCGGGAAGGAGTCCGAGAGACGGCCGCAGCGGTGGCAGCGCCTCCATGATTGACACGAGGTCGTAGGTGTCGTTCTGGGACGACGGGCCGGCAGCCGACTTGATGTCGCCGGGGGGCACCTTGTCCGGGTTCTTGAGGACGAGGGACTCGTAGTAGCTGCCCGTGCCCAGATACGGGAACAGGATGGTGCCGGACCAGGCCGTGTTGTCGTTTTTGAAGACGTCTTTGCCAACTGCGATTGCATCGAAGTTTTGGATATTGAATATGTCAGGAGCTTCTCCTGTTTTGGCAAGAAGGTTGCCGAACAGGTTCCTTGCCACGTCATTGGATGCTCTGTTGACTTCGGCGTCGTCCAGATCGGTACCATACCTCAGCTTGTATTGCGCCTTCGTGTAGGCGCGAATAAGGTATGTGGTATAGGAGTTGTCGTTGGAGTTCGCCGCCGCTGCTCCTTGAAGCCAAAGCCATGCGGAGCCGTCAACGCCCGGACCTGGTATGAGCGGGGCCGGCAGGCTCGGGAGATGAGGGGCAGGTTGCGAAAGGAACTCGCGAAGCGTTCGGTATGCCTGGCCGAAGTTGCCGACGGTGTCGCTTTTGCCCCAGGCTTCGCCCACGATCCCATCAGTCGGGCTGAGGCTACTCGGACTTCTGCCGCCCGGCCCAACAAAGGACAGCCAGTTAGGGCCGAACAAGATGGCCATCTGTTCATTAGTCAATTGATATGACACGTTCTACCACCTACTTATTTGGCTGGCCGCTTGGAATCACCACCGCGTTGGCAACGCGGCGAAGGAGAGCAAAATAGCTGTCCAGTTCCGCAATCGTGACCTGGTTCCAGAGCCGACTGGGCGGAGAAGCGAAAGTCGAACTGCTGAAGGCGGTGCTCTCGATGACTAGGTTGCCGGTCGAATAGGTGATCCAGCGCTTGATGGTGGCGTAGCACTGCCCAGGCAGGGCGGGTGGGCGTAGGCAGAACCGGGCGCTGAAAATCGGAGCAGGCTGGACATTTGTGTCCACAATCCACTCTCCCATGCGCGCCAATCCGTCGCGGTCGTCGGAGTCGTCCACGGGCTGCGGGTTGTGTGCGTTAAATCTGAGATCGGAGCGGGTGAGTTCCGGCTGCTGATTGGGGATGTCCAGGCTGCGGAGCAATCTGTCCGTGTCTTGGTAGAAAGCTGCAAAGCCTGTGTAGCTGCTTGCGGCGCAGTCCGTTACATAGACGTCGTCGTTCGGCCGTTGAATGGACAGCCCGTCCCGCGGCAGGCGCAGGTGGACCGGCGGCGGCCCGGGCTTGAGGAAGATGCGGATCGGCGGCCCCTCCTCCCGCACCAGAGGCGACAGGTAAACATCCACGAACTTGTCCGGGCACGGCTCCGCTGCCCGCGCCGGACGGCACGCCACAGTAAGCACCAACGCTGCCGCGACCGCCCGAGGCAGCTTGGCGCAGCGCGGCGCTGTGCCGGGCCGCGGCGCAGGCACACTTGCTCCGTGTCTTAATGGGTCAGGCATGTTCCAAACTCCTGTCCGACTTGGCCCTTGGCTGCCCAGCAGTGGCTTGGATCAGGTCCAGCCAAGCCGGTAGGCACACCCGCCGCAGGTCGTAGCGCGCCTGCACCGTCCGCCGCGCCGCGTCCCGCAACGGGCGGTGCGCGTCTGGCTGGGCCAGCGCCTCCGCTACGGCTCCTGCCAGCCCGTCCACGTCGAAGAACCCCGCCAGCACCCCGTTCCGCCCGTCCTCGATCACCTCCTCGACGGGCGGCGTGCGCGA
>CAXUHB010000080.1:0-5632 GCA_964250755.1 uncultured Acetobacteraceae bacterium
GGAACTGCGGCGCGCGCAGGCTGCCCTGGCGGGCGTTGCCGGTGCCCTTCTGCTTATAAGGCTTGCGCGTGGTTCCCGACACCTCGCCCATGCCCTTGGTCTTGTGCGTGCCGGCGCGGCGCTTGGCCATCTGCCAGTGGATCACCCGCGCGATGATGTCCTTGCGCGGGACAGCGGCGAAGAGAGTATCCGGCAATTCGGTGCTGCCCGCAGCACCGCCGTCCAGTGTCTTGATTTCGACTTGCATCTCTCTGTCCTCAGACCGCGGCCGGCTCGGCGGCTGCTTCGACGGATGCGCGGACCGCCGCCGGATACGGCGCGTCGGCTGGACGAGCCTTCTTCACGGCATCGCGGATCGTCACGAACTCGCCCTTGCTGCCCGGCACCGCCCCGCGCACCATCACCAGACCCCGCTCGGCATCCACGGCGGCAACTTCGACGTTCAGCGTCGTCACGCGCTCCTGGCCCAAATGCCCGGCCATCTTCTTGTTCTTGAATGTCTTGCCGGGATCCTGCCGGTTGCCGGTCGAGCCATGCGAGCGGTGGCTGACCGACACGCCGTGGCTGGCCTCCAAGCCGCGGAAATTCCATCGCTTCATGGCACCAGCAAAGCCCTTGCCCTTGGTGATGCCGCACACATCCACCTTCTGGCCGGGCACGAAGTGTGCCGCCGTCAGGGTTTGGCCACTTTCGAGCAGTGCGTCCGGGGACACACGGAACTCGCGCAACGTCTTCTTCGGCTCGACCTTGACACGGGCGTAGTGGCCCTTGTTCGGCTGGCTGACGTTCTTGACCTTCGCTGTGCCCCAGCCAAGCTGGACCGCAGTGTAGCCGTCCCGCTCCTGGGTGCGGTTGTCCACAACCTGCACCTCGTCAAGATGCAGAACCGTGACGGGCACATGCGTGCCGTCGTCGCGAAATATGCGGGTCATGCCCAGCTTCTTGGCGATCAATCCGGTTCGCATGGTTCCGGCCCCTTTACAGCTTGATCTCGACGTCCACGCCGCTGGCGAGGTCGAGCTTCATCAGCGCGTCCACAGTCTGCGGCGTGGGTTCGACGATATCCAACAGCCGGCGATGCGTCCGTATCTCGAACTGCTCGCGGCTCTTTTTATCCACGTGGGGGGAGCGGTTCACCGTGAACCGCTCGATATGCGTCGGCAGCGGTATCGGCCCGCGAACCCGCGCACCCGTGCGCTTCGCCGTGTTCACGATCTCCCGCGTGCTGTTGTCCAGCACGCGGTGATCATACGCCTTCAGGCGAATGCGGATGTTCTGGTTGTCCATTGTACTCGATCCAGGTTCGCGGGTTCGCCAGGTTACTTGGTGATGCTGGCGACGACGCCGGCGCCGACGGTCCGGCCACCCTCGCGGATGGCGAAGCGCAGGCCGTCATCCATGGCAATGGGGGCAATCAACTCCACGTCCATTGAGACGTTGTCGCCGGGCATCACCATCTCCGTGCCTTCGGGCAACTGCACCACGCCAGTCACGTCCGTTGTGCGGAAGTAGAACTGCGGGCGGTAGTTGGTGAAGAACGGCGTGTGTCGTCCGCCCTCCTCCTTCGTCAAGATGTATGCCTCGGCCTTGAAGTTGGTGTGCGGCGTGATGCTGCCGGGCTTGGCCAGGACCTGCCCGCGCTCCACATCCTCGCGCTTCGTGCCGCGCAACAGGGCGCCAATGTTGTCGCCAGCCTCCCCGCGGTCCAGCAGCTTGCGGAACATCTCGACGCCGGTGACGATGGTCTTCACCGTGTTCTTGATGCCGACGATCTCGACCTCGTCGCCGACGTTGACGATGCCGCGCTCGATGCGGCCCGTCACCACCGTGCCGCGGCCGGAGATGCTGAACACATCCTCGATCGGCATCAGGAACGGGCGGTCGGTCGCACGCATCGGCTGCGGGATGAACTCGTCCACCGCGGCCATCAGCTTCAGGATCGCCTCTTCGCCCAGCGTTGGGTTCTTGTCCTCAAGCGCCATCAGGGCGGAGCCGTGGATGATGGGGATGTCATCGCCCGGGAACTTGTAGGAGGACAGCAGCTCGCGCACCTCCATCTCCACAAGCTCAAGCAGCTCGGGGTCGTCCACCATGTCCACCTTGTTCAGGAACACGACGAGCGCGGGCACGCCGACCTGGCGGGCGAGCAGGATGTGCTCGCGGGTCTGCGGCATTGGGCCATCCGCGGCGGACACGACCAAGATCGCGCCATCCATCTGAGCGGCACCGGTGATCATGTTCTTCACGTAGTCGGCGTGGCCGGGGCAGTCCACGTGGGCGTAATGGCGGTTGGCGGTCTCATACTCGACGTGCGCGGTCGAGATCGTGATGCCGCGGGCGCGCTCCTCGGGTGCCTTGTCGATCTGGTCGTAGGCGGTGAAGGTCGCGCCGCCGGACTTCGCCAGGATCTTGGTGATCGCTGCGGTCAGCGAGGTCTTGCCATGGTCCACGTGACCAATGGTGCCGATGTTGCAGTGCGGCTTGTTCCGCTGAAATTTCGCCTTGGCCATCGTCTTATCTCCGTCGCCCGCCCGTCAACAGGGTGTGGGGGGCAGGTTGGGTTGGGTCGGTTACCAGCGGTAGTGGCTGAACGCCTTGTTGGCTTCAGCCATCCTGTGCGTGTCCTCACGCTTCTTCACCGCGGAGCCGCGGTTGTTCACGGCATCCAGCAGCTCGTTGGATAGCCGATCTTCCATCGTGTGCTCGCCGCGCTTGCGGGCGCTGTCGATCAGCCAGCGGATCGCCAGCGCCTGCCGGCGCTCTGTCCGGACTTCGACCGGCACCTGGTAAGTGGCACCGCCCACCCGGCGGGACCGCACTTCCACGGCGGGCTTCACGTTATCCAACGCCTCGTGGAACATGCGGACGGGATCGGCCGCTGCACCGCCACGCTTCTTTAGGACGTCGAGCGCACCATAGACGATGCCCTCGGCGGCGGACTTCTTGCCGTCATACATCAGCGCATTCATGAAGCGCGTGATAACGGTGTCACCGAACTTCGCGTCCGGCAGGATGTCGCGCTTGTCGGCGCGGCGGCGGCGGCTCATCGGTTCTGCTCCTCTTACTTCGGACGCTTGGCGCCATACAGCGAGCGGCGCTGGCGGCGCTTCGGCAGGCCCTGGGTGTCCAGGACGCCGCGCAGGATGTGGTAGCGCACGCCGGGCAGGTCCTTCACGCGCCCGCCGCGGATCAGCACGACGCTGTGCTCCTGCAAGTTATGGCCCTCGCCGGGGATGTAGCTGACCACCTCATAGCCATTGGTCAGGCGGACCTTGGCGACCTTGCGGAGCGCCGAGTTCGGCTTCTTGGGCGTCGTGGTATAGACGCGTGTGCAGACGCCGCGCTTCTGCGGGCATCCCTGCAGGGCGGGCACCTTGTTGCGCTTCGCGGCGGGCTCGCGCCCGTTGGCGATCAACTGGTTGATGGTCGGCATACCTGGTGTTCCGATCCTTGGTGTGCGCCCCAGGGTGGAAGGCCGGCACCCGCAAAACAAGTCGGCGCGGAGTGGAGCGACCCATCCGCGCAAACCCTGGTGCCTGAGGCCTTGGCCCCTCATCATGGGGCGGCGCCACGGGCGTTCCTGTGCAAGTTGCCAGCCTGGCCGCGGCCGGGGTTGGTCTAGGGGGCGTTACCTACGTCCAGGACGAAGGGTAGTCAAGCGAAGTTGTCGAACCGTGGCGCTGCGCTGCTCTCTTCCCTCCCGGGGACCGGAGCAGCGCAGCATCCGCCGCTACTCCGCGGCGGTGCGGTCCGGCAGCGCCGGCAGTTCCGGGCGCAGCCGCGCCTGGTCCCGCCCCGCCGCAATGGCCCGCAGCCGGTTCATCACGCTGCCTGTGCCCGCGGGGATCAGGCGGCCCACGATGACGTTCTCCTTGAGGCCCAGCAGGTTGTCCACCTTGCCCGCTGTAGCGGCCTCGGTCAGCACCCGCGTGGTCTCCTGGAACGAGGCCGCGCTGATGAAGCTGTGGGTCTGCAAGCTGGCCTTGGTGATCCCCTGCAGCACGGGCATTCCCACAGCCGGCTTCTCCTCCAGCTTCAGACGCTTCTCGTTCTCCGCTTCGAACTCCAGGCGGTCCACCTGCTCCCCGATCAGATACGTCGTGTCGCCCGGCTCCATGATCTCCATCTTCTGGAGCATCTGGCGTACGATAACCTCGATATGCTTGTCGTTGATCTTCACGCCCTGCAGCCGGTAGACGTCCTGGATCTCGTTCACCAGGTAGTCCGACAGTGCCTCGACGCCCAGAACCTTCAGGATGTCGTGCGGGACGCGCGGGCCGTCCACCAGGGGGTCGCCCCGGCGCACGAAGTCGCCTTCCTGCACGCTGACGTGCTTGCCCTTCGGGACCAGGTACTCGGACTCCTCGCCGGCCTCGTCGTTCTTCACGACGATGCGGCGCTTCGCCTTGTAGTCCTTTCCGAACTCCACCCGGCCATCCATCTCGGCGATGATCGCGTGGTCCTTGGGCCGCCGGGCCTCGAACAACTCGGCCACGCGCGGCAGGCCGCCCGTGATGTCGCGGGTCTTGCTGCCCTCGCGCGGGATCCGCGCCAGCACGTCGCCAGCGGCCACGGTCGCGCCGTTCTCCACCGACAGGATGCTGTCCGGGTTCAGGAAGTAGCGGGCCTCGGCGCCGGTCGCCAGCTTGATGACCTCACCCTTCTCGTCCTTCACCTGCAGCCGCGGACGCAGGTCGGCCTTGGAGGACTGCTTGTAGTCCACCACCACCTTGGACGTGAGGCCCGTCACCTCGTCCACTCGCTCCACTATGGTCACGCCGTCCAGCAGGTCGAGATATTCGACTTGTCCAGCACGCTCCGTGATGATCGGCAGGGTGTAGGGATCCCACTCCGCCAGCTTCTCGTTGCGCTTGACGGCGGCACCCTCGTCCACCAGCAGCCGGGCGCCGTAGGGCACGCGGAAGCGGGCGCGTTCCCGCCCCTTGTCGTCCTGCAGCACCATCTCGCAGTTGCGGGACATGACCACAGGGACGCCGGCGCTGTTCTGCACCACGTTGCGGTTGTTGACGGTCAGCGTGCCGTCATGGCTGGCCTCGACGCTGCTGACCTCGGCACCGCGCTGGGCGGCGCCGCCGATGTGGAAGGTGCGCATCGTCAACTGCGTGCCAGGCTCGCCGATGGACTGCGCGGCAATGACGCCGACTGCCTCGCCGATGTTGACCGGCGTACCGCGGGCCAGATCGCGCCCGTAGCACATGCCGCACACGCCGACCCGGCTCTCGCATGTCAGCACCGAGCGTATCTTGACCGACTCCACCCCGGAGGCCTCGATCACGTCAGCCTCCGGCTCCTCGATGAGCGTGTTGGCGGCCAGGATCACCGCACCCGAGACGGGGTCCAGCAGGTCCTCGGCGGTGGTGCGGCCCAGGGTGCGCTCACTCAGGCCGGCGACCACCTCGCCGCCGTCCATCACCGCGCGCACGGTCAGGCCGCGCTGGGTGCCGCAGTCGTTCTCGACGATGATGCAGTCCTGCGCCACGTCCACGAGCCGCCGGGTCAGGTAGCCGGAGTTCGCGGTCTTCAGCGCCGTGTCCGCCAGGCCCTTGCGGGCGCCGTGGGTGGAGTTGAAGTACTCGAGGACGGACAGGCCCTCCTTGAAGTTGGCGATGAT
>CAXUHB010000081.1:0-5369 GCA_964250755.1 uncultured Acetobacteraceae bacterium
GAAATCCGCCGAAAGACTAACACCAGACCCGGACTACTTCCGCCGTGTCACCTCACTACCCAACTAGCTGTGAGGAAGAGCCAGGGTAGTTGCATCCGTCCGTGCAACGGCACTAGGCTGCACGCGATGGGGATGGAGTCCCCCGTAACCGCCCTCCGCCGCAAGGCTCGGGGCTGATGACTCCTACCGTGCGGGTTCACCCGCGGTAGGAGCTTGTTCAACAAACGACAGCACCCCGCCGCACCCTGCGCCTGACATCGCGTTGTGGAGGCATGAGCATGGGTATTGACTGGACACACGCTGGGCCAACGATCTTGGCCGCTTTCTTGGCGTCGCTGGTGGAGTTCGTGGAGGCGCTGACCATTGTGCTTGCCGTGGGCGCCGTCCGCGGCTGGCGCGGCGCGCTGGGCGGCACGGGGTTGGCGCTGGTGGTGCTGCTGGCCCTTGTCGCGATCCTCGGCCCGGCGCTCACCCACATCCCCCTGAAACTTGTGCAGCTCGGCGTCGGCACGCTGATCCTGATTTTCGGGATGCGCTGGCTCCGCAAGGCGATCCTGCGGTCGGCCCGCGTTATCCCGCTCCACCACGAGGAGGCGGCGTTCGCCAAGGAGACGGTATCCTTGCGGAGCCTGGGCGGCATCGAGCAGGGCTGGGACGGGGTCGCGGTACGCACGGCATTCAACATCACCATGATCGAGGGCATCGAGGTGGTGTTCATCGTGGTGGCGATGGGCGCGGCCGGCAGCGGGCTGCTGCTGCCCGCCAGTCTGGGTGCCCTTGCCGCCCTGTTGCTGGTAATCGCCCTCGGCCTAGCGCTGCACCGCCCGGTGGCGATGATCCCGGAGAACACGCTCAAGTTCGTCGTCGGCGTACTGCTGTGTTCCTTCGGCACGTTCTGGATCGGCGAAGGCATGGGCCTGGCATGGCCGGGCGAGGACCTGGCCATCCCAGCTTTGAACGCCGGCTTCCTGGCCGCGGCAGTCGCGGCCATCCCGCTGTGCAAGGCGCGTGCTGCTTCCACACGCCTTTCAGCATTCAGCCGATAGGAGGCCGCTATGTCCTGGCTCAAAACGGTCTGGTCCGAGTTCGTTGGTCTGTTCGTGGACGACGGCAGTTTTGCCGTCGCTATCCTGGCGTGGCTCGCCGCGTGCTGGCTGGTGCTGCCTCACCTGCCGCTGCCCCCGGCGGTGCCGCCGATGATCCTGTTCGTGGGGCTGGCCTTCGTACTGGTGGAAAGCGCGCTGCGCCGGTCGCGCCAGGGATCGTGAGGATGCAGCAGACCCTCTTGATCGCCCTCGGCGGCGCGCTGGGCAGCGTGGCCCGCTATTGGATTGCGGTGTGGGCGCTGCCCATTAGCCGGAACCTGCCCTGGGGCACCATCGGCATCAATATCGCCGGCTCGTTCCTGATCGGCTTCTTCGGCACGCTGACGCTGCAAAGCGGGCGTTATCCGGCGCCGGACTGGCTGCGGCTGTTCGTGATGGTCGGGGTGTGCGGCGGGTTCACCACCTTCTCGTCGTTCAGCCTGCAAACGCTGGACATGCTGCGCGGCGACGCCTGGGGCCGGGCGCTGCTCAACGTCGGCCTGTCCGTCCTGCTGTGCCTGGCCGCGGTCGGCGCCGGGCACGTCGCGGCGGCTCAGCTCAACGGCGGTGCCCGGCAGATGGCAGAGAACATCGTGGAAGAGGAGGCATCGTAGCCTAGTGCCGTTGCACGGACGGATGCACCTACCCTGGCTCTTCCTCACAGCTAGTTGGGTAGCCCGCTTCAGGCATCGCTTTCATACGCCGGTTCGAGGCTGCATTCGGCTGTCCGCCATATGTGGACGGCCCCCTCCTCGCAAGGTTTGGCGGTAGTTTGATCAGATCGCTTGCGTTCATATGTCCGGCCTGTTGTCGCGCTCGCACATGAACGCTGGCCAAGATGGTTTCCGCGATGAGAGTTCCGAACAAACGAACGGCCTGCGATGGCCATGACGGACAACGGAGTGTCTCTTGCCGGGGATCGATCGATCACATCATCTGCCGTTTGCTTGCAAGTTCTGGCATCAGCTCGGCACGGTTGTCGTTTAATGGCGGCCGTGCCCGGCTGATCTCTAGGCTGCGGCCGCCAAAGCGGCGGGCGCAGATTTCGCGGCGTAGCCTTGGCCCGTGACCATCAGCTTCCAGGCGATGCGGGCCATCTTGTTGGCCAGCGCCACGGCGACGAGCTTCGGCGGCTTGCGCTTGAGAAGTGCGGCCAACCAGGGCGATGCCTTGCCACTTCGTTGAGCCTGTTGGACCACGGCGGTGGCGCCGACAACCAACACGCTGCGCAAGGTCTCGTCACCGGCCCTGGTGATGACGCCGGGCCTGGCCTTGCCGGCGGTCGAAAGGTCTTTCGGCATCAGGCCGATCCAGGCGGCGTACTGACGCCCCGACTTGAACAGTTCGGGCGGTGGGGTCTTCATCTTCAGAAGTGCCGCGCCGATCGGGCCGACGCCGGGGATTTTGACAAGCCGCTGGCTGCACTCGTCGGCCTTCTGCCAAGCCGCCAGCTTGGTATCGACCTCGTCGATTTGCGCCTGTAGCCGCCGATAGCCCTCGGCCTGGATCGCGAACAGCTCTCGCGCCATGATCGGCAGGCTGTCATCGGCCTGAATGCGCCCGAGCAGCGGTTCGAGGTGGGCCTTCCCCTTGGCGGCGGTCAGCCCGAACTCCATCGCATAGCCGCGGATGGCGTTCGACAGCTGCGTGCGGCTGGCGACCAGCTGTTCGCGCATGCCCATGAGCATCAGCGCCGCCTGCTGCTCGGCCGTCTTCACCGGCACGAACCGCATCGTCGGCCGGCTCATCGCCTCGCACAGCGCCTCGGCGTCGGCCGCGTCGTTCTTGCCCCGCTTGACATAGGGCTTGACCAACTGAGGCGCGATCAGCTTCACTTGGTGGCCGAACGACCGCAGAAGCCGAGCCCAAGAGTGCGACGCGCCGCACGCCTCGATCGCGACCACGGTCGGCGCAAGCTTCTCGAAGAACGCCACCATCTCCTTGCGCCGCAGCTTCCGGCGCAAGACCACCTCGTCGGAGGCGTCCACGCCATGAAGCTGGAAGACGTGTTTCGACGTATCTATGCCAATGCGGCTAACCTGCTCCACGGACGGCCTCCTCCTGAAATCAGCAACAACCTCACTCTGGCACATCGATGCCGTCAGGGGCCGTCCACACCAACAAACGAAGCCCAACCGTCCACGTCCATTCCGTCCGCCCTTCCCGGACCTCGCACGGCAAGCCGGACGCGTTGATTGTCGAATGGGAAGACGGACAGCCCCATTGCCTGGCGAGCAGCATGGGATCGGCTGTCATGCAAGCAGCGCGAAGAGTGAACGGACCAGGCATATCAGCCCGCGGCATGGCAACGTCCACTGATCTATCCCCGGTGTTGTCCACGGTTCGCTGTATGTCCCAGGCCTGAGCAGGTAGAGCGCCCCCGGCCTGCGCGTCAGTTCGGGCTGAACAAGCACAGGATGGTGGCGATTACGACAGCCTCCTCCCGTGCCGAGCAGATGGTGGCCGTCGCCGTGCCGCGGGATGCCGACGACCTCGCTGCCGGCGGCCTCGATGGTCTGCAGGTTCCCTGCCTCGAACACCGGCAGTGCATCTTCTTGCAGGCCAAGGCTGAGCCAGCGGTCCCGTGTCATGCCGCGATCCATGGGCACATCCCAGGCGCATGTCGCCGCGCCGTCAACCAGCACCGGCTAGGATGGCTCTCGCTGTCCAGACCCTTCAGCCCGTGCCTGGCGGGGCGAGGCGGGCAACGGCTGTTCAGAAAGGAGTTCCTTTCCGCACATGCTCGATTTTCCCGCCAGGGTGGGGCGTCCTTGTTCGGAAAGGCGTGTGCAGAAGTCCAGGGCACCCCAACCCGTGCCTGCCCCAGCTTGCACGTAAGCCGGCGATACGGCGCCGCCATCGAGGACCTCAAGCGCAGATAAGGAGGGGGCACAGCCGAGGAGGGGCGGGGACGCTTGATCATTGTAAGGACAATCCTTACCCTGTTGGCATGATCACGAGCAAGCTCACCAGCAAAGCACAGACGACGATCCCGCAGCCGGTGCGCGCGGCGCTGCGCCTGCGCGAGGGCGACGAGATCGCCTACGCCATCGAGGCGGGCCGGGTCGTGCTGACCCGCGCCCAGCCCGACCAGGCGGCCGACGATCCGTTCAGGACGTTCTCCGAGTGGGACAGCCCGGCCGACGCGGAGGCTTATGCCGGGCTGTGAGGTGTGGGACCTGGTGAAGGTCCCGTTCCCCTACACCAACCGTCCGGTGCAGCAGCGCCGGCCGGCCCTGGTCGTGGCCGTCCCGGACGCTCCGGGTGCCCCAGAGCTGCTCTGGGTGCTGATGGTGACCAGTGCCGCCCACCGCGGCTGGCCGGGCGACGTGGCCGTCTCTGACCTGCATGCGGCGGGGCTGCCGACGGCCTCCGTGGTGCGCTCGGCCAAGATCGCCACGATCGAGGCAGGGGACGCGGAGCCGATCGGGCAGCTGCCCCTCGGGGACCGGGCGCAGGTCGTGGAGGCGATGCGTGGCACCCTGGCGCAAGCCTTCAGGGCCGATCCGACCTGCTAGGGTCTGGACCCGCTCGGGCTGGCGTCTCGGAAGCTCGGGAACAATCCATGCGTGACGTGGCTGGGCGTCTCACGAAACTGCCTTGCTGGGGTATACGCTAAGAACGCCTAACACAACCTGGAACCTTGGTAGCTTGACACCTACTTGGGCGCCATGGCCAAGCCTTTGCTGACTGACGAGTTGTGGTCCCACATTGCGCCGTTGCTGCCGCCCTTGCCGCCCCAGCCCAAGGGCGGGCGCCCGCCGGTCTCGCACCGTGCGGCGCTGACGGGCATCCTGTTCGTGCTCAAGACCGGGCTGCCCTGGGAGTATCTGCCGGCCGAGATGGGGTGCGGCTCCGGCATGACCTGCTGGCGTCGGCTGCACGCCTGGCAGCAGGCGGGCGTGTGGGCCGCCCTGCATCGGGTGCTGCTGGAGCGCCTGGAGGCGGCGGGGCAACTGGACTGGAGCCGGGCTTCGCTGGACAGCACGTCTGTTCCGGCGAAAAAGGGGGGTGCGCCACGGGGCCGAACCCCACGGACCGCGGCAAGCCCGGCATGAAGCGGCACCTCGTCGTGGACGCGCGCGGCACGCCGCTCGGCGTCGTCCTGAGCGGGGCCAACCGCCACGACAGCATGCTGCTCGGGGCTGCGCTGGACGCCATCCCGGACGTGCGCTCGGGCAGGCGGGGCCGCCCCCGTTGCCGGCCGAAGAAGCTGCACGCCGACAAAGCTGTAGATCGGCGTGGAAGTTTGACCCCCTGAGGGGGTGATCGGCGTCCAAAAGT
>CAXUHB010000082.1:0-5103 GCA_964250755.1 uncultured Acetobacteraceae bacterium
CAGGAACACTCCTGGCGAAAGCTTCAGGGTGTCCACCGAACCGGGTCAATCCCAATCCCAGGGCAAGCTTAAGGGCAAGCAGCCCAAGCTGTCCGACAAGCAGCAAAACGAGCTGCGCCGGATGCACGACACGGGGGAGTACGCCATCAGCGACTTGGCCGAGCTGTTCTCCGTCTCACGGCCAACCGTTTATCGCACCCTTGCTCGACAGGGTAGCGGCGCTGTCCCGAAAACGGCGTGAGTTTCCGAAATCGACCCAAGTCGGTCGTGGCGCGCCGTTGAGCCAGCCACGGAAGCGGACCGACCGTGCCGCAGTGGCAGGAGGGTATCGTCATCCGGGGCTTCTCCGACATTCAGGTTTGGGCGTTTGCCATTGTCCCAGCAAGGCCGGCATTGCATTCGGAGCGTTTGATGCGGCTCGGTCGGCTAGCGCCGCCGCGCTTCCCCTGCCAATGAGAACGCGCCCCACATCATCGGATGAGCAATGTCGTCCGGTAAGGATCTGTCGTCCAGCAACGCCATCTCCGTCCGCCGCAACGCCTCTGCCCGGCCAAGGCGCGGATCATCGGCCAGAGCAGCGAAGGTCCGCGTTGTCAGTAGGACGGCTGCGTCGGACACGACGGGCCAATGGGAAACGAGCAAGGCGCGGCTGCCGGCGTAGAAGAACGCTTTCGCAAGGCCCGACAATCCCCTCCCATCGGGCGTGCCGTCGCCCGCTGCCGTGTCGCAGGCGGACAGCACGACCCAGTCCGCGTTCAGGCGCAAGCTCGCGACCTTCGAGGCCGTGAGCAGCCCGTCATCCTCCGCCGAAGCAACCCGCGGCGGGGTCAGCACGAGCGCCGGCTCCGCCAGCCCGGTCATTTCGCCCGACATCAGCGCATGGGTCGCGAACATGATCACGCGGTAGCGGTCCAGCGCAGCCGCTCGCAGGGCAGGTTCGCTCGCCCGCTCGGCAAGGTACAGGTCCTGCGCCCCTGCCCCGAGCCTCCGTGCGACGAGCCTCAGCTCGAGTGCCGTCTCCGGCAGGGGCGGCAGCGCCCGCACCTGGGCGACGTCGGCCATCGCGCCGCCGCGAAAGAGCTGCGCGGCGTCGGCCCTCCTCCCGCGTTCCGTGCCCGCAGGCCCGGTCAGGACAGGGTTCCCGACGCCCAGGAACGGACGCTGCGCGCCCGCTGACGGCGCCATCTGCCGGAGCGCCCGGAAAGAGCTGACGGCGGGCAGCACCGTCACGGCGTAGTCGCGGGCAACCCAGGCCACATCGCGATGGCCTGCGAGCGTCGTCGGATCCTTGGCTGGACGCTTTGTCACGAGCACGCCGAGCGGCAAGCTCTCGAGCGCCCCGTCCGCGACCACCAGGATGTGCCGCGCACCGGATAGCTGCGGCAAGGCCGGGGCCAGGACCTGCATGTAGAGATCATGGGCCTTGGTGGCCGGGTATGGCCTCTGCGCCGGGTTGAGCTGCGGATTGAGCGACGCGCGCAGGTCCCGGACGGCCCGCGACAGGGCGGCCGCGCCGATCCCGATCCGGTGCATGGCGACCACGTCCCGCCGCAGGACCCAAATCCAGGTTGCGTCTTCGTCCACGAGATAGACGAGCAGCGCCTCGTCAGTTCCCAGCAACTCTTGCGCCGCGGCGGCGTCGAGAGGCTTCGGGTCGCTCAGCTCCGCGTAGCCGGGGAACCCGGCGGCGAGCTGGCCGTCCACCGCGGCGAGCCGTCCGGCAACGGCAGCCAGGTCCGAGCGCGCCCTGGACTCGCCTGCGGCGTCGCGTTCTGACGGCGGGCGGCTCACGGCCCGGACGAGCGCCGCATCGAGGCCGAGGCGCCGCTCCACGAGGTCTTGCCTTTCACGCACGAGCCGCGCGAGGGCGCCGTTCCCGGCTGCGAAGCGGGCGGTCATGCCCGCGACCGCACGGCCGGTGTCGGAGGCTGCGGCCAGCTGCGCCAGCCGGAAGGTTTCCTGCGCTGCCGCGGCGCCATCGGCGTCGTGGGCCAGCGTGATGCCTTGCACGTAGAGCGGGCGCGCCGTCCGTTGCTCGGCGAGCGCCCCACTCGTCCCGGCAGGCGCTGCGCCCCGACCCCGCTGGGCCATAATGGCCGTCGCGCGGCGGCTGTACGCGAGTGCGGCGGCACCGTCCCGGCGGGCTCTGGACAGCTCGGCCAGCCTGCTGAGGATGGCGATCAAGGTGGGGTGATCGGCGTCGTATGCCCGTTCGAGGATCGCCAAGCTGCGCCTGACGAGCGGCTCGGCATCGGCGAAGCGGCCCTGGTCGTAGTAGATTCCCCCCAGGTTGGTGAGGTGCACGGCAATGTCGGGGTGATCCGGGCCGAGCGCCTTTTCCGCGATCGCCAGCGCGCGCCTGAAAAGCGGCTCGGCTTCAGAAAGCCGCCCCTGGGCGCGATACACCAGCGCCAAGTTGGTGCGGGTCGCGGCGACATTGGGGTGCGCGGGGCCGAGCGTCCGTTCGGAGATCGCCAGGCTACGCCTGAAGAGCGGTTCCGCTTCCGTGTAACGACCCTGGGCCTGATACAAGCTGCCGAGGTTGCTGAGGTAGCGGGCGGTGTCGGGGTGCTCCGGGCCGAGCGCCTTCTCCGCGATCGCCAGTGCGCGCTTGATGAGCGGTTCGGCGTCGGCGTGGCGGCCCTGGGCGGTGTAAAGCAGCCCCAAGTTGTTGAGGCTGGCGGCGAGGACCGGGTGCTCCGGGCCGACTGCCTTCTCGAAGATCGCGAGGACGCTCTTGTAGAGCGGTTCGGCTTCCGCGTGGCGGCCCTGTTGCCGATAGAACTCGGCAAGGTTGTTTAGGTGCCTCCCGAGGTTGGGGTGATCGGGGGGCAACGCCCTTTCATCGATCGCGACGCTCCGCTTAAACAGCGGCTCCGCATCCGCGTAACGGCCTTCTCTGGCGTAGAGGTTCGCCAGGTTGCCGAGCATGGTCGCGACGTCGGGTGTTTCGGAGCCGGCCGCGAGGCCGACGATGTCCAGGCTGCGCTTTAAGAGCGGCTCGGCTTCAGCGTAGCGACCCTGCATCGTGTAAAGGTCCGCCAGGTTGTTGAGCACCCCGGCGACCCTCGGATCGCCAGGACCGACCGCGCGCTCGAGGACTTCCAGGCTCTGCTTGTACTGCGCCTCTGCTTCGGCATAGCGGCCCTGCTGCTTGAGGCGACCGCCCTCGTTGTTGAGGGCTGACGCCGCTTCAACGGTCCAGGGTTGAGCGATCGCGTCGGCCGGCAACGCGAGAAGCGAAAGGAAGGCCAAGGCAACGGCGGCGGCCCAGATGACGGTGCGTCGTGCCCTGATGCGTTGGTTCCAACTCATCGCACCCGTGCGGTGGCGGCACCACGCACCGAGTGCCTCACCCTGTACATCGCGCGAATAGCAGCAGGCCTTGGCCTTATTAGGGAGCGCTTGGAGCAGATTTTGCGGATCGGCGACCGTATTCACGGAAGGGCCAGTACTCATCCCGGAGTCGTTCAAAGCCATCGCGGGTCCTCGCATTGCTTGGAGACGGCGGGCAGGCAAGCGACTGAGTCTGGCGAAGAACTACACCGGCTACGATACGAACGCCAGGCTGTCAGGCAGGTCGAGAGAGCGGTGGATGATTTGGAAGGAGTTGCCTTTCCACACACAAAGCGGACATTCGGCTTCCCACCAAACTCAGCACTCGGTGCGTCACATACCGTTGGAAGAACCCCGCCAACTATCGCTGAAGGTCACAACGGCGTGCCAAGCACCGCACGGGCAGGGAACGGCTCGTTTGCCTTACCGTCCCGGCCAGCCGTCACCGCACCAGCTGCCCACGGTTTGTGATGGACTCCACCTTGCCCGGCGCTTTGGTGCCATTGTCCGCGCCCGCTCTGCGGATGCCCTCACCCCCTGGCTGGCCGACGCCGGGAACAGCGAGCTGCACGGCTTCGCCGCTGGCCTGCATCAGGACGGGCCGGCCGTGCGCGCAGCTCTGACGCTGCCCTGGAGCAGCGGCCAGGTCGAGGGATAAGTTACCCGCCTCAAGCTGGTCAAGCGCCAGGGCTACGGCCGCGCAAAGCTCGACCTGCTCAAAGTGCGCCTGGTCCGTGCCGCATGACGACGACCTGCACCGAGGCTGCGGATGAGCCCCTATTCCATGCCTATCCACAGTCCGTGCACCACAGCCCACGGCAGGGAGTCCGCATCCTCCGCTCGACGTTCTCTTTCGATCACACCGCTGTCACCGGAACCGTATGATCTATATGCGGCGCTGCCAGGGTCCGCTAAGGGATGGCCGCTCCACCCCGGCTGAGTAGGAGGCCTCCATGGCTAAAACACCTGGTACGCCCAAGGCGAAAACGGGCGCCCCGGCGCAGTTCGACATGAACAGCCGGGAACGGAAAGGAAGCGGCAAGGGGGGCCGCGGTGGTCCGAGCCGCGGCCGTGACGAGAAGCGCCCGCCCAGCCACATCATCAGCCTGCCACCCACGTCCGTCGATCGGGGCGAAGGGTGGGTCATCCAGAAGCTCGGCAAGGTTGACCAGGCGTCTCACGCCGCCATGGGTGCAGAGTACCACCTGGTTTTCGAAGGCCATGATCCACTGGTGTTCGGCTATCTGAGCGCCGCCCGGGACCGCGCCAAGGAGCCACCACCGGAGACCGCAAAAGTTTCAGAGGTTGCGACCGACCCAGCTGAGGAAACGACCGCCCCGGAAGCGCCAACTGGGGAAGCTTAGGCAGGCGCTGCCCGGCTTGGCAAATTCTGGCCGAAAGCAGCCGGTCCGCTGCCATGCGAGCAAGGCGCTGAAGCAGACATTTCTCCACGTCACTTGATAGCAGTTTCGTCGGCCCCGAAACTGGGTTTCCGGCGTGCCATGTGGGATGTCGCCTAGTTGGGGGTGGGGTCATATCCCAGGACGTGGTGTAGGAGGCTGCTGACGTAAGTTGGTGGCCACCGCGGTGCTCTTGGGTAGGGTTGGGTTGTCGAGACACAACCTGAACCTTGGGATCACCACGATGACCGATGACAAGATCGCCCTTCGCGCGTTGCTGGGGAAGGGGTCTGACGCGACCTTCCTGCGCGAGATGATCGGCTTCGCCGCCGACCGCCTGATGCAGCTTGAAACCGGCGCGCTGTGC
>CAXUHB010000083.1:0-4656 GCA_964250755.1 uncultured Acetobacteraceae bacterium
TCCATCACGACCCGGACCTGGGCACAGGTCAAAGTCTAGGCGGGTTGGTATTAGAACAATATTTCTGCCTGGTCGGGGGTGCTATGGACTTCTTAGAGTTTCTCCTGGGTATGATTGGCGAGGCAGGCATCTATTCGTCCTCTGGCTGGCGAGCGACGCTCCTGTGGTTCGCCGTTATTTTATGCATGTTTGGCTTGTTGGGCTGGATGCATATATAGCACGTCAAAAATTGGGAGGAAGTGCAGAGGTTCCGAGCCTGTCCCGTTCACCTTTTGTGAACGATTATGCCGCTTCTGCTCTTCCTAGCAGCGCAATCCTACCAGTGCGTAGGCGCTGCCCTCAACCGTAGCGGGGCGGTGATGCCGCACTGTTTCCAACCTAAACCTGTGCGAGCTTCGTTCGTGCGGTCTCAATCAGCGCCTCCATTTCCATCAACGCGCCCGTGTCCAGGTCGGCCAGCGCATGGGTGATCTCAGCCCGCACCGCAGCCATACCGCCCCCAGCCTCCTCTATCGGCAGGGCCGCCGCTGCTTCGCGCAGGAGCACGTCGGCCAGCCCGAGGCTGCGCCGCAACCCGCCGGCATCTGCGGCCAAGGCGGCGCGATGGGCGCCATCCAGGGCCAGCCGCGCCTCCTCGATCAGCGCGCGGCCATGATGGGTGTCCTGGGACATGCGGCAGCTCCTATGTTCGGGCGTTCAACGCTTCTTGGAGCCAAGCGGATAGAAGAAGTCCGCCACCACCGAACCGACCGAGGCCTGCCGCGCCGGCTGCGGCTGCGGCTTGGGCGCGGGGGCCGGCTCCTTGGCCGCTTCGGCCTGCCGCGCCTCATGCCGGACGTCGGCGGCATCGGCAGCGCGCTCATGCGCCTCCACTGGCGTATGATCTGCCGGGGCGTGCCCATGCTGGCCCGGCGCGGGCCGCCCCGGAGCGTCCAGCATCGCCTGGGGCGGACGTGCCGGCTCAGGGGCGCCCAGCAGCGCCACGGTGCGCAGCGCGGGGTCATCGGACTGCGCCAGCTCCACCAGGCGCTTCATCGCATCGGCGCGGCCCAGCGCATAGGCGCGGCGGACCGCGTCCTCCACCGAGGCGACGATATCGTCCACCTTGGACGGCATGTTGGGCTGGCTCATCGGGTGATCCTCCGCAGGTCGTGGATGCGCCGGGGCGCAAGGCCGGCATGGGTGTGGCAACGCCGGAGGCGGGCAGTTCGTTGCCTTGCAGCCAGCTCCGCGCACGGGATGCGCCGGGCGGCCAGCCGCGCTATGCAGGCGGGGCTGTGACCCCGCATCCCGCACCCCTGATCCCCGCCATGCTGCACCTCGCCATCGTGCAGCCCCGCGTGGGCATCGGCGACATGATCTGGCACCTGCCGCACCTGCGCGCCCTGTCCGGCCTGGCGGAGACCGTCACCCTCGTCACCCGCCGCCGCTCCCACGCCGCGGAGTTCGTCGGTCCGGCGGACGGGGTGGACCGCATCTTCTTCGTCGAGCGCGGCCAGTGGGACGCGGGCGGGCGGCACCAGGGCGTCGCCGGGCTGCTCCGCCTGGTGCGCGACCTGCAGGGGTTGGACTGCGACGGCGCGGCGGTGATGACGCGCAGCCGGGTGCTGACCTTGGCCGTGATGGCGTCCGGCATCCCGCGGCGCTACGGCTACGGCATTGGCTGGCAGCGCCGCGCGCTGTGCCCGCCCCACCTCCCGCCGGAGATGTGGCGGGCGCACCCCCATGCCCAGGCGACCGAGTGGCTTCGCCTTGCGGGCGTGCCGCTGCCCGATCCAGAGCCGCGCCTGCAGGTGGACGCCACCGATCTCGCCGCAGCCGTCCAGGCCGTCCCGGTCCGGGGCGCGCCGGTGTTGGGCATCGCGTCGTCGGACGACTGGAAGAACTGGGGCGAGGCCAGTTTCGCCGCCCTCGCCGCAGCCCTGCTGGAGGCCGGCTGGCCGGAGGTCCTCCTGGTCGGCGGCCCGGCGGAGCAAGGGCTGGCCAGCGGCATCGCAACGCGCCTCGGCCCCCTCGCGCCGCGGCTGCGCCCCGTGCTGGGCATGAACCTGCGGACGCTGGCGGCCCTGCTGCACGGCCAGGCGTTCTACGCCGGCAACGACACCGCGGCGCTGAACATCGCCGCGGCGGTGGGGCTGCGCGCCTACGGGCTGTTCGGGGCGACGCCGGTGCTGCGCCACAGCCCGGCCATCGTGCCGGTCATGCCGCCGGGTGGGCACAGCGCCACGGACGGCATGGCCCGGCTGCACCCCGGGCAGGTGCTGCAAACCATCGCCGCAGACCGCGGCGGGCTGGGGCCGCCGCAGCCTTACTAGGGGAAATATCCGTGCCGCCAGGTGTAGCCGCGGAACTCCGCCCGCGGCGGCCCGCACCGCCGGCATCGGCGCACCTCCTCGTAATACTCGTAACGGGCCATCGCGACGTATCCAGGCCGCCGCCGCCGCACCGGCATCGGCGGGCCGAACAGCGCCGCCGCGGAGCGCAACACCCGCGCCTGGTAGCGCAGGTTCAGCACGGGCGTGTGCGAGTGGTAGTTGCCCACGGCCCGCAACAGGTTGCCCCGGGTCTCGTCCAGGTAGCCCCGGAGGATCAGCCCAGCAGCGGCGACGTTGAAGCAGGGTCGGGTCAGCAGCCGCTCCCGCACTTCCTCCACAGGCAGCTCTGCCGTGCGTGCCAGGACCGGCAGCCACAGCGTGTTGACCTGCATCGGCCCAAGGTCGTCCGAGCCGTCCGTGTTGTGGTGGACCAAGCCGGGCGCCCCACCCTCCACCGCCTGTATGGCGGGCAGCACGCGCGGCGGCAGGCCGTAGGCCTGGGCGACAACGGCCATGCAGGCCAGGAAGGGAGCGGTCATGCGGATCGCGTGCTCGTGCCGGGGACTTCGGGGCAGGGCGCACGTTGGCAGGGCCGGGGCCGCCGGGCAACCTGGGGCAACTGGTCCAGCGCAGTTGATCGCCGTCCCGGCGCGCCGTGTGCTACGGCGTGGACGAACCAGCAGCGAGGCCCGGACCATGTCGGCAACCACCCACACTCCTTCGGCGGACGCGGCAGGCGGCTGGCGCTACACCGGCGTGGCCAAGGCGCTCCACTGGCTGGTCGTCGCGATGCTGGCCGTCCAGTATTCGGTGGCGCTGTGGCTGGTCTATGTCCTGCCGAAATCGGCGGAGGGCGCGCTGGTCGAGTGGCATTTCTCGCTGGGGTCGTCGGTTCTGCTCGTCATGCTGCTCCGGCTGGGCTGGCGTCTGACGCACCCGGCTCCACCGCCGCCTGCCGACCTGAAGCCGGGCCTGCGCCTGCTGTCCCGTGCGACGCACTACGCATTCTATGCCGGGTTCCTGATCCTGCCGGTGCTGGGATGGTTCGCGGCGTCGGCGCACGGGTCTCAGGTGAGGCTGGCCGGGCTGATCCCCCTACCGCTGATCGTGCCCAAGGACGACCCGTTCGGGAAGCTGATGCAGCAGGTGCATCCCGCCTTGGCGATCACCCTGCTGGCGCTGATTGCGCTGCACATCGCGGGCGCGCTGTATCATGCGCTGGTGAAGCGGGATGGCGTGCTGGGCCGGATGCTGCCGGGGCATGGCTCACGGTCTGCAACCCTGACGTGAACCAAGCCGCCTGCCGCCCGTTGAGTCCTCAACAAACAACGGAGGAACGCCCATGCGTGCGATGATCTCAGCCGCGGTTCTGCTGGCCCTGGCCATGGGAGCCGCCCAGGCCCAGGCCCAAGCCCCGGCCCCCGGCAGCGCCGGCGGAGGTGCCGTCGGTCCCAGCGTGTCCGAGCCGACTGCGCCAAGGGGCACCGCGCCCCCTGGCACGCCAAGCGGCCAAACCGCCGGTGACCGCGCCCTGCGCGACGCCGCCGGCCAGAGCGTGATCGGCAAGACCGAAACCCCGCCATCGCCAGTCCCAGGCAATACGACCGCACCCGACGCCGGGGTGCGGAAGTAGGGCGGACTACACCTCCCGCTGCTCCATCATCCGCGCGATGCTTTCCGCCTGACGGATGGCCAGCGCCACGATGGTCAGGGTCGGGTTGCACGCGGCCCCGCTGGTGAACTGGCTGCCGTCGGACACGAACAGGTTCTTGATGTCGTGCGTCTGGCCGAACTTGTTGACCACGCCGTCCCGGGCCTTCGCGCTCATGCGGTTGGTGCCCATGTTGTGCGTGCTGGGGTAGGGCGGCGTCGGGATCAGGCGCGTGGCGCCCACCGCCGAGTAGACCGCCGACCCCTGCTGCACCGCGTGGGCACGCATGGCGATGTCGTTCGGGTGGTCGTCGAAGTGGACGGACGCCACGGGCAGGCCCAGCTTGTCCTTGGCCTTGCTGTCCAGGGTCACTCGGTTGGTCTCCCGCGGCATGTCCTCCCCGATCAGCCACATGCCGGCCATGTTGCTGTAGCCGTCCATGGCGCTCGTGAAGCTGCGGCCCCATGCGCCGGGGTCCATGAAGGCAGCCATGAACGGGACGCCCAGGCTGACCGTCTCCATCTCGTAGCCGCCCACGAAGCCGCGTTTGGGGTCGTGCCGCGCCTCGTCCCGGATGATGCCGGCCATCGTCGTGCCGCGATACATATGCACCGGCTTCTCGAAGATCGCATACACGTTGCCGGTCATGTGCCGCATGTAGTTGCGCCCGACCTGGCCGCTGCTGTTGGC
>CAXUHB010000084.1:0-3556 GCA_964250755.1 uncultured Acetobacteraceae bacterium
CCTGCATGGCGAAGTTGAAGGTCATGAACTCGACGATGGGCCGCAGCCCGTCCATGGCCGCGCCCACTGCCATGCCGGTGAAGCCGTGCTCGGCGATCGGCATGTCTATGATGCGGCGCTCGCCGAACTCGTCCAGCAAGCCCTGGCTGATCTTGTAGGCGCCCTGATACTGGGCGACTTCCTCCCCAATCAGGAACACGCGGTCATCGGCCCGAAGCTCCGCCGCCATCGCGTCGCGCAACGCCTCGCGCACGGTGGTCGGCTTGGTCGGCCCCCAGTCCTTCTCCGGGGCGGTTGCGGCAGCCGTGAGCACGGCTTGCGCCGCCGTCGCCTTGGCGGCCACGACATTCTCGCTTTCCGAGGCAGGCTTGGCGGCATCCGTCACAGGGGCTGCGGCCGGCGCGGCTGCCGGTGCTGACGCCGCAGCTTCTCCATCGCCGCTCAGCACCGCAATCGGGGTGTTGACCGCGACGCCATCCGTCCCTTCCTCGACGAGGATCTGCGACAGCTTGCCCTCGTCAACAGCCTCGACCTCCATGGTTGCCTTGTCGGTCTCGATCTCGGCAATCACGTCGCCGGCGCGCACATCCTCGCCGACCTTCTTCAGCCATCGGGCCAGCTTGCCCTCCGTCATGGTGGGGGATAGCGCTGGCATCAATATCTGCGTGGACAAGGACCTAGCCCTCCACGAGGATGTCGGTCCACAGCTCGCGCTCGTCCGGTTCAGGGCTGCTCTGCGCGAAGTCTGCGGCGTCCTGCACGCGGGCCTTGATGTCCGTATCCACCTTCTTGAACTGCTCGTCCGTGACGCCCAGCGCCTCCAGCAGGTGCTTCGCGCTCTCGATGGGGTCACGCTCGGTACGCATCTTCTGGACCTCCTCGCGGGTCCGGTATTTGGCAGGGTCCGACATGGAATGGCCGCGGTAGCGGTAGGTCTGAACCTCCATGACATACGGCCCGTGCCCGGCGCGGCAGTGCGCCACCGCCACCTCCGCCGCCGCCTTAACTGCGCCGACATCCATCCCATCCACCTGTGCGCCCGGGATGCCCCAAGGCGCGCCGTTCTTGGAGAGGTCGTGCGAGGCCGAAGACCGTTCCAAACTCGTGCCCATGCCGTATTTGTTGTTTTCGATCACGTACAGGCAGGGCAGCTTCAGCAACGCCGCCAGGTTGAAGCTCTCGTAAACCTGGCCCTGGTTGGACGCGCCATCGCCGAAGTAGGTCGCGCTGACCCGGTCGGTCTTGCGATACCAATTGGCGAACGCCAGGCCAGTGCCCAGGCTGACCTGCGCGCCCACGATGCCATGCCCGCCGAAGAAGCGCCGCTCCTTGCTGAACATGTGCATGGAGCCTCCCTTGCCGCGGGAATAGCCGCCGCTGCGCCCGGTCAGCTCCGCCATCACGCCGCGCGGCTCCATGCCAGTGGCCAGCATGTGGCCGTGGTCACGATAGGAGGTGATGACCTGATCGCCCTCCCCCAGCGCCGCCTGGATGCCGACGACCACGGCCTCCTGGCCGATGTAGAGGTGGCAGAAGCCGCCAATCAGCCCCATCCCGTAGAGCTGCCCGGCCTTCTCCTCGAACCGCCGGATCAGCAGCATGTCTGAGTATGCCTGCATGAGCTGGTCACGATTCATGGATTGGTTGGTGGCGGGCACCGGGGTTGCCGATGCGGGACCGGACGCCGCGGCTTGGCCCTCGATCACACCCTGTTCCGCTGACTGGGCCATGCGTGCCGCCTCCATCCCTGTATCCTCTGTGGGACACCTAGCCCCGGGGCCACGTAAGGACAACCCCACGCGGCGCAGGACGCCCGCGCACAGATGACGCAATGCGTTGTTGTGCAATGCAATATAGACGCGCCGGGCCTGCCGTATGATGGATGGCGGCATGCGCCCACTCAGACTCCCTGAAGCTTGCGCGCAGACGAACACTCAGAGCAGGATTGGTCGGCCCGGCACGTCTGCAGCCCATCGGCTTGGAACGTCCGGTGGACCCGCTCAGAACAGACGCTTGTTCGCCCCATACGGCACGACGATGTCGGCAGGGTCGGCCACGTTCAGCATGGCGCGGGCACGCTCGTCCAATGTATCGGGATCCAACCGCTGCGTTCTAAGGCCAGTCACCCGGCGGTCCCAGACTTCCCGCTCCGTCACGACGCGAGCCAGGTCAGCCTGCACCGCCTTTAGCTGTTCCTGACGCATCGCATAGGATTGAAGCCCGCGCTCTCCCTGGGTGGCGTTCCAGGAGAAATATGCGATCAGCGTCAGGAAGACGCTCGGCGCGACAGCCGCACGCAACCGGCGCTTGAAACCGCTCCAGAATCCCATTGTCCACGCTCCGCCGTATACAGGCACGTTATCTGATCACGGCAGGCGCACCAGCGGGAAAGCAGTCAACGGCGCAAGATCGTGCGGCCCGCGTAGCGCGCCGCCGGGCCAAGTTCCGCCTCGATGCGGATGAGCTGGTTGTATTTGGCCGTGCGGTCGCTTCGTGCCAGGCTGCCGGTCTTGATCTGTCCGCAGTTCGTCGCCACGGCCAAGTCGGCGATGGTCGAGTCCTCGGTTTCGCCAGACCGATGACTCATGACGGCGGTATAGCCGGCACGCTGCGCCACTTCCATTGCGTCCAGCGTCTCCGTCAGGGTGCCGATCTGGTTCACCTTCACCAGGATCGAGTTGGCCGTACCCGCCTCTATGCCGCGCTTGAGGCGTTCGGTGTTGGTTACGAACAGGTCGTCGCCGACCAGTTGCACCTTGCCGCCAAGCACCTCAGTCAAATGCTTCCAACCATCCCAATCGTCCTCGGCGCAGCCGTCCTCGATGGACATGATGGGATAACGCCTGACCAGGTCCGCCAGGTATTCAACCATCCCCCCGGCGTCGAGCCGCTTGCCCTCCCCCGCCATGTCGTAAACGCCGCCTTTGAAGAACTCGGTCGCGGCGCAGTCCAACGCGAAGGTCACGTCCTCCCCTGGCCGGTAGCCTGCGGCCTCGCACGCTTTGGAGATGAAGCCCAGCGCCTCGTCAGCCGAGGAAAGGTTGGGTGCGAAGCCGCCCTCGTCCCCGACATTCGTGTTGTGCCCAGCATCGTGCAGCGCCCGCTTGAGCGCCTGGAAGATCTCCGATCCCATCCGCACCGCCTCCGCAAAGGTCGGGGCGCCCACGGGCTGCACCATGAACTCCTGCACGTCTATCGGATTGTCCGCGTGCTGGCCGCCGTTCACGATGTTCATCATCGGCACCGGCAAGGTCCGCGCGAACACGCCGCCGACATAGCGATAGAGCGGCTGCTCCAGCTCCGCCGCTGCAGCCTTGGCCACGGCCAGCGACACCGCCAGGATCGCGTTCGCCCCCAGCCGCGACTTGTTGGGCGTGCCGTCGAGGTCAATCATGATCTCGTCCAGCTTCACCTGCAGCAACGCGTCCATGCCGCCCAGGGCGTCGAAGATCTCGCCTTCGACATTGGCGCAGGCGTTGCGCACGCCCTTGCCGCCGTAACGCGCCTTGTCGCCGTCGCGCAGCTCCACCGCCTCGTGCGCGCCGGTGCTGGCGCC
>CAXUHB010000085.1:0-3232 GCA_964250755.1 uncultured Acetobacteraceae bacterium
GCCGGCCTGGGCCACGTACTTGGCGACGGCTGCGCGCTGGGCGTCGAGGCCCAGCGCGCTGCGGCCCTGCCGGTCGGTGCTGACGCGGTAGTAGGCCACGAAGCGGGGCAGGGCAGGGCTCACGCCTGGAGGCCGGGCGGCAGCTCGTCGCCCGGCTCGGGCGGACTGCCCCGGCCGGCGCGGGCCAGGATGCCCAAGGCCCGGCCCGGGCTGGAGCGCGCCGCGCGCGCGGCAAAGTAGCGCTCGGCTTCGGCCTGGGAGCCGGCGTGGGCTGCGACGATGGACAGCAGGTACTGGTTCAGGCTGACACCTGCCCGTTCCGCTTGGGCTGTGATGGCGGCCTTGAGGTCCTCGGGCATGCGGAAGGGAAATGTGCTCACCGTATCCTCTTCAGGGTGTGGGCCGGCGTCTCGGCTGAGATGCCGAAGCGGGCCGCGGGCGCGCGCAGGTCGCGCAGGTTGAAGGTGGCGATGGCGTCGGCGAGGCCGTTCACCGCCGCGTCGATCACCATGTCGTCGCCGCTGTCGGGCGACTGCGGCCGCCAGCGGACCCGCACCGTCACGGGCCGGCACGCGGCGCAGAAGCCGTCGAGGAAGGCGAGCGCGTCCTGCGCGGGGACGCCGGCCCGCTCCAGGGTTTCGGGGCAGAGCAGGACGTCCTCGTATTCCAGCATGAGGGCGGTGGAGGCGATGGCGGTGACCCTTCCCGTGAGCGCTGCGGCCAGCAGCTGGCGCGACGCGCCGGCGTCGCTGACGAAGCCTGCCCGGAGGACGGAGGTGTCGAGCAGCATGCGCAACGGCATGATGCCTCACACGACGTCATGAATGGCGGCGCCATTGGTCTTTCACAGACCCAATCGGACGGTACCACACTTCGTCGCCCCGGTGTGAAGCAACGGCGTAGAAGCGCCGGCTCGCCCACTAGTGATCGCATCGGATTGGGATCGGTCAGATGGACGGGCGAACCCGTCGCTCCTGGAGATCAGCCTCAAACAGGCCTGATAGCTCATCAGCTGCTTGCTTGGCATTCTGGATTAGCTGCCGCTCATCATTATAGAACGCGTGAGTTTCAGCCAGCATGCGCTCGTCATAAGCCTGGAAGAATTCAACAGCCCGCCGTGCCTCGTCCGGTCTCACGCCGAGATCCTCAAGCACCATCTCGCTGAGGCGTAGGCTGGAATGGAAGGTCTCACGGACCTGCCGCGTGATACCGCGGTCCATCAGCAAATGCGCGTGCCGCCGGTTGCGCGCCCGCGAGACGATCCGAAGATTGGGAAACGTCCGCCTTGCGATGTCGATGACCTGCAATGTTTCTTCCATGTCCTCCAACGCTATCACCAGCAGGCGGGCGTGTTCGGCTCCTGCTGCGCGCAGCAGGTCGGGGCGTGATGGGTCGCCGTAGTAGACGCGGGCGCCGAAGCGGCGAATGACCTCGACCTGTTCGCTGTCCTGCTCGAGCGCCGTGAACCCGATTCCGCGCATCTGGAGGACACGTCCCACGATCTGTCCGACCCGGCCGAACCCGCAGATGATGACGGGCGCGCCATCGTCTTCAATCTCGTCATAATTTGGCGGAACCGTTGTTGCAAAGCGCGGCACGATGAAGCGTTCCGACAAGGCGAATAGCAGCGGTGTCGCGGCCATCGAGAGTGCAATGGCCAGAGTTGCTATATCCGATGCTGCCTGTGTCAGGGCGCCGGACCCGACCGCCGCCGCAAATAAGACAAAGCTGAACTCGCTGCCCTGCGGCAGGGCGAGCGCAAAGCGCAACGCTGCCTTGGTGGGCTGGCGGCCGATCCGTGCCAACACGAAGGCGGCGGCTGCCTTGGCGGCCATGATGCCCGGCACGACCATGGCGAAGAAGCCCGGCTGCTGTGCCGCAAGGCCGAGATTTGCAGACATGCCGACCGATAGGAAGAAGAAGCCGAGCAGCAGACCCTCGAACGGCTGAACGTCGGCCTGGACCTCGTGCCGGTATTCGGAGTCGGACAGCAGCACCCCACCCAGGAACGCACCGAGGGACATCGACAGCCCGGCAGCGTCGGCAAGCGCGGCGGTGCCTGCCACGACGAACAAGGCGAGTGCCGTGAACACCTCGGGCGTACGTGCGCCGCCGATCGCGCGGAAGGCCGGGCGGATCAGGAATCGGCCCCCGACCAGGATGACGCCGATGGCGCCTGCGGCCTTGCCCAGTTCCCACCAGGGCACATGATCCAGCGTGCCAGCGCCTCCCGCCAGCAAGGGGACTGCTGCAACGAGCGGGATGAATGCAAGGTCTTGGAACAGCAGCACTGCAAAGGTGCTCCGCCCCGCTGGACTGCCGAGTAGGTCACGTTCTCCCAGCATCGGCAGCACGATGGCAGTGGATGACAGGGCAAGCCCAGCGCCGATCACGGCGGCAGCTGGCCAAGCCATTCCGAATAGGTAGGCCGCGACCGCCAGCACCAACGTTGTTAGGACTACCTGAGACGACCCCAGGCCAAACACGGCGCGGCGCATGATCCACAGGCGTCGCGGCCGCACTTCCAGCCCGATCAGGAACAGCAGCATGACAACGCCGAGTTCGGACACACTGGCAATCGCATGCACGTCGGTAATCATGCGAAGGCCAGACGGGCCGATCAGCGCACCGCCGAGAAGGTAGCCCAACACGCTGCCGAAGCCGAGGCGACGGGAGAGCGGCACCAGGATCACGGCGGTCGCAAGCAGGATAGCAAGCGTGAGCAGCATGGATGTCCGATCTGATCTGTTGCAGGCGTCTCAGGCCAAAATGAGCCAAAGAGAAAGTGCTGCACAGACTGGCAACAAGGATTCGCCAGGGCCGGGCACCCGAAAGCCCAATCCAGGTTGCCGACGAGAGCATTCAAAACAGGACGTGCCGGGCCAGCGCGTCCACCAGCGGCCTCAGCAGCGCCACGCACTGGCCCACCCAGTCGGCCAAGGTGGATCGGCTTAGGTCCACGCCCTCGCGCGCCAGTATCTCGGCCAGGCGGTAAAGCGGCAAGTGATCGGCATACTTCGACACCAGCACGTGCGCGAGCAGGCCAGGCCCGGCGCGCCCACGGCGGATCGGCAAGGACGGCGCCGGCGCCTGGCAGATCGCCTCGCATTGGCGGCAGGAGCACTTGGGCCTGACATGGCGCACCACCCGGAACCGGCCCGGCACCCAGTCCAGGACCTCGGTCACGCCTCGCCCAACGGGCGCAGGCTGCCGCCGCACGCGGGACAGGGGT
>CAXUHB010000086.1:0-2973 GCA_964250755.1 uncultured Acetobacteraceae bacterium
CTGCAGCCCTCATGAACCTCAAACTGAAGCTGAAACTTTGTCCCTAGACCCTAGACCGTAATGACGATTTTGAATGACGATTTTGGCGTTGAGGGACTCCCGTTTGGCACTGGCTGTGGTTCAAGGCTGATTTTCGGGGTCAGCCATGGCAAGCGGCGATGTAGACTGTGGGTCGGCGCCCGTGAGTTACTCCTATGAAATATGGCGTATCAATAGCTTGCAGTGCCTACCGGCGTCTGGACCCTACGCCGATCTACACACCTTGGCCGTCTCCATCGCCGCCTCCATGCAGGATGGCAAAAAGATATGCCTTTTCCGTCCAAGATGCACCTCCTGTCGGCGGCTTCCTGCTCGGCACGCCGGAGGCGGGATCGAGGGTCGGGACAGCTTGCCGCGCCGCTTGGCCCCAGGCGGCCCACGGGCGCCTTCCTGCTTGCCGGCCAAGGGCCAGGTCAGTCGCCTGCGACCGGTTCGAGCCCCCTCTCGCGCATAAGCGCCGTCGCTGCCCGCAGCGCCTCAACCACGTCGGCGGCACCAGGGGCTGCCCCGGTGAACAGGGCTGCGGTGAACACGCTCACCCCTTCGATCTCCGGCGGCAGGCGCCCGAGGATGTCGAGGCCCGGCACGGCCATCAGCTCGCTTATCTGCTGGACGGCCAGGTCGGCCTCGCCGCTCACGACGCGCTCGCCGGTCAGGCCGCTCGGGATCACCGTCGCCCTGCGGTTCACCTCGTCGGCGATGCCAAGCCGGACCAGCAGATCAGCCATGAACACGCCACTCGCTCCGGCGCGCGACAGCGCCACCGAGCTCGCGCCGCACAGCGCTGCCGCCACCGCGGCCTTCGTGGAGATATCGGGCCGGGCCGCGCCCTGCCGCACGGCGAGGCCGACATGGGAGCGCGCCAGGGCCACGCGACTCGCGCCGTCCAGCGTCCCGGCAGCGGAGAGCGCATCCACCGCGGCATCCGTCAGGATCGCGATGTCGCCCCGCGCGCCCGCAGCGATGCGGTCCAGCAACATGTTGGTCGGCGCGAGCTGGAGCTCGACCCGAGGCAGCGAAGTGGCCAGCCGGGGCAGCAGCACGTCCAAGACCCCGGACAGGGCCAGCGTGGACAGCAGGCGGATCGGCGCCATGGGTCAGCCTTGCTTCGTTGGTTGGTATCCCAGGTGCGGCGCGTTGCTTCCGGTGAGAAGCCCGCGCCCGCCTGCAAGAAAGCGGGTCACCCGCTCAGCTTGCAGCTTTCGATGGGCGGCGCCGCGTCTTCGCCTGACGTGTTGGAGACCAGCTTGTAGAGGTCCCATGGGCCCGTGCTCTCTGATGGTGTCTTGACCTGGAACAGGTAGGCCGGGTGCAGCGGTCATGTGTCAACACGCTGACTATCAGTACAAATGGGCAATGGCGACGGTGTCAGCCGTCAAGCATGCGTCCTGCTGATGTTGCGACTCATCGGCAGAGCAATAGTTGCGAACGGCAAAAAGATTGCGCGCGCACTGAATGAGTGGCCCGACGTCGGCACAATGGAACTGTCTTCATGCGTGCCGCCCTGCGTCTGGCGTCTTGCGTCAGTACGCATGCTATCAACACACTTGTGTATACCCAATGGGAACGGTTGTCACGCCAGGGTTCCGCCGATCCGGCGGATCGACGTTGGCCAGTCCATAAAATCCGGTCGCGGCACGGTCCCGCGCACGGACTCAAAGGCAGGTTCTAGATGCGGCGCCGGGGCAGGAAGTTCTGCATGAGGCAGAACAGCCAGAGTCTTGTGTCAAGACGTATGGCATGAAGGTCGGCGGGCGTTGAGGCGCTGCTAGGGCTTTCTGCCGTCGCCTCGGACATTGATGGCATGTCGGTGCCGTCGTGGTGATACCGAGCGGAGGTCACGGCGCCTTACGGCATTGAGGATAAGCCGCGTCGCATCGGCAGGGCAGGTGGCCGAGGTCACCGGATAAGCTAGTGTCTTGCGTCAATACGGCAGGCGTCAATACGATATCGCGCCCGGTTCGAGTTGGCTTCCACAAGTGCGCGCCATCCAGCGCCGCACACCCTGACGTGCTGTCCGACAGTTGCCCCGGCAGGCGCGATTATAGGTCGAGGGCTTGCCGAAGATTGCGCGTGGACCAACTGGGCCAGCCTGTTCCGCCGAAATCCCGGTCATGGCTCCAGATGTCTGCATCCGCTGCCCAGGCCAGCGCCAGCACGTGGTCGTCTGCCGTGCTGCCGTTGGCTGACGCGACGGCCTCCGCCAAGCACCGGGCCGCGTTCTCCCGCAGGTCCTCGAAGTACTCGGCCGGTTGAACGGCCACGATCGCGAACGTCGCCTCAGCCACCGTGTCCGCCGCAGGGCGCTTGAAGCGCGGGTCCGTCAGGACGCGCCTGGCCTCCCGCTGCGTCTGCGGCGTTGTCAGGAGGACGCGCGAGGTGCCGACCCGCAGGAGGGTGTCGGGGCCAACCCGTCCCATGATCGCAGTGACCAGGATATTGGCGTCAACGACCAGCGTGTCCGATGGCTGCCGGCCGCTCACTCCGCGCCGATCTCGCGCAGGGCGTCCGTGATGGCGGCCTCATCCCCGGGTGCGCGCGCGGCACGCTCCTCCTCGATCAGCCGGACGGCCCGCTCCACCAATTCTACAGGCGCCCTCTTTAGAGGGACCAGGAAACCAACCGTTTTCTGGCCGTTGCGGATCGGCACCGTGTGGGGCAGGGCAGCGATGCTGCGGGCGGAGATCTTCTGCAACTCGCGCATTGTGATGGCTGTTGCCATGCCAACCTCCTTTCGGAAGAGCCTGTATGTAACGTGTTACTGCGGCGCCTTCAAGGGCAGGTCACAGTGGGCCAGCACCCGTCTGACCTGTTCGGGCCGCCAGTGCGCTTGGCCGGCCGGTGTTGGCACGCCGCGGTTGGTCAGCGCCTCGGCCAGCTCGCGCAGGGTGCGGGCGCCGGCCCGGCGCGCGGCGTCGAGGTAGGGGGCGACGT
>CAXUHB010000087.1:0-2392 GCA_964250755.1 uncultured Acetobacteraceae bacterium
GTATCCATCCGGCCAAGGCCGCGGCGGTGCGCGGTCAGGCTGCGGCGGCGGTGTCCTGGGCAGTCTTGCGCCAGTTCCAAGGCAGCAGCTCGTGCAGGCGTGACGCGGGATGGCCGGCGATCCGGCGCAGGACGTCGGCGAGCCAGGCGCGCGGGTCGACGTCGTTCAGCTTGGCGCTGATGATGAGCGAATACATGGCCGCGGCGCGGTCGCCGCCGCGATCACTTCCGGCGAACAGCCATGACTTCCTGCCGAGGGCGACCCCGCGCAGCGCGCGCTCGGCGGCGTTGTTGCTGAGGCAGATACGGCCGTCGTGCAGGAACCGGCTGAACGTGTCCCAGCGCTTCAGCATGTAGTCCATGGCCTTGGCGACCTCGGCATGGCGCGACATCTTGCCGCGTGCAGAACGCATCCAGGCTTCAAGATCGGACACCAGCGGCGCCACATGCCTTTGGCGGATCGCGAGGCGCTGCTCGGCGGGCAGGCCGTTGATGCCGCGCTCGACGTCGAAGATAGCATCGATCCGGCGCACGGCCTCGGCGGCGAGTGGCGCGCGCGCGACCTGGGCGAGGTCGAACAGCTTGCGCCTGCCGTGGGCCCAGCAACCCGCCTCCGTCAGCGGCCCGGGCCTGCGCCCTGGATGGTAGAGGTCGTTGAACCCAGCGTATGCGTCGGCCTGCAGGATGCCGGCGTAGCCCGCCAGGTGCCTGCTCGGGTGCTCGCCCCGGCGGTCGGGCGAGTAGTGAAACACGGCAGCAGGCGGCGCCGGCCCGCCAAACGGCTGGTCGTCGCGCACATAGGCCCACAAGCGGCCGGTCGCCGTCTTGCCCTTTGCCAGCACCGGCACGGTGGTGTCGTCGCCGTGGATGCGCTCGGCCGCCATCACGTGCGCCTGGATCAACGCGGTGAGCGGCGCAAGCGCCGCCGTGCAGGCGCCCACCCAGTCGGCCATGGTCGAGACGTCGATCTCGACGCCCTCGCGGGCATACGTCTCGCTCTGCCGGTTGAGCGGCAGGTGCTGGCCGAACTTGGCTTCCAGGATCATGGCCAGCAGCTCGGGCCCGGCCCGGCCGCGGGCGATGGGGTGGAACGGCGCCGGCGTCTGGGTGATCGTCTCGCACGCCCGGCAGGTGAACCGCTCCCGCACCGTCTGCACCACCTTCCACCGCCGCGGGACCACCTCCAACGTTTCGGTCACGTCCTCGCCGAGCTTGACCAGCCTGCCCCGGCAGCACGGGCACTCAGTCGGGCTCGGGACCACCACGCGCTCGCGCGGCAGGTGGGCGGGCAACGGCCCGCGCACTGGCTTGCGGGGGATGGCGCGAGGGCGGAGAGGCAGCCCCTCCTGGTCCGGACCGAGCGCCGCCTCGTCCTCGGTGGCAGCCGCTTCCAGTTCCTCAAGCTGCAATTCCAGTTGGTCCAGCAGCTTGCGCCCGCGCTCGGACGAGGCGCCGAACCGGTCGTGCTTGAGCTTGGCAATCAGCAGCTTGAGATGCGCCACCATCGCCTCGGCGCCGGACGCGCGTGCCTCCGCCTCGCGCCGCGCCAGCCGCTCGGCCGCAAGCGCCACGCGCAGCGCCTCGATGTCGTCCAGAACGGGTTCGGTGGCGGGCGTCACAGTGCCGATCCAACCACATCCGGCGTCGGCTGTGTACCCCTTTGTGCGCGGCACCAGTCAGCCGGCCATCTCCGGCCGCCACGTCCGCTGCGGGTTCCGCCAGTCGATCCCCTCCAGCAGCATCGACAGGGTTGCTGGGGTCAGCGAGACCACGCCCTCCTTGGCCTGCGGCCACACGAACCGGCCCCGTTCCAGCCTTTTCACGTATAGCGACATGCCCGTGTCGTCGTGCCAGAGGCACTTCACCAGGTCACCGCGGCGGCCCCGGAAAATGTAGAGGTCGCCCCCATAAGGATCACGCTCCAGCGCCTGCTGCACCTGCAGGGCCAGGCCGTTCATGCCGCGGCGCATGTCGGAGGCCCCCGCCGCCAGCCACACCCGCACCCCGGTTGGGAACGGGATCACCCGCGCAACGCCGCCAGCACCCGCCGCAGCGCGGCTTGGTTCACGTCCGCACCCACCCGGACCTGGCGGCCGTCGCCCAGCTCAATCTCGATCAGGCCCGCCTGCGGCCGAACCGGTGCCGCGGCCAGAGCCGAGGAAGGCGAAGGCGGTAACGGCGCGGCCGTCGCCGACGTCCCGAGCATCTGCACCGGCATGAACACCGGCACCTCCGGCTCGACCAGCAAGCCCTCGCGCACCTGCCGCCGCCACGCAAACAGCAGGCTCTCGCACAGCCCGTGCCGCGCCGCGACATGGCAAACCCGAACACCCGGCTCGTGCGTTTCCCCGACAATGCGCAGCTTGTCTGCCGTGCTCCATTGCCGCCGCCGC
>CAXUHB010000088.1:0-2139 GCA_964250755.1 uncultured Acetobacteraceae bacterium
TGATGGATGGTGCCGCCCTCCTGCGCGCCGTGACGGCCGACCCGGCCTTGCGGGGCATCCCTGTCGTGATGATGAGTTCGATGCCCGAGGCCGTCGTTGCCGAGCGGTGTTCGGGTTACGTCGGTTTCATGCGCAAGCCGTTCCTGCTGTCCGAGCTGCTGGACGTGGTTGAGCGGGTGCTTGGGAAGGACGGTGGCCGCGCGTCCTGACGCCGGCAGCGGGCGTGCGGATCACCTGCCCAGCCGCTCGGGTCCGTCAGTGGTCGAAGCGCTCGGCCCGCCCAGCCCATTCCGCCTCATCCCAGTCCGGGCGGTCTTGGGCATGCCGAACCTCAAGCACGTCCGCCGGGTCGCATAGCGCGTCGGGAATGGTGGGAAGCCCGAGGGCCGCCATCATGCGGCGCCCGGCGACCACGCCTTCGGTGTCGATGGTCTGCCACACCTTCCGCACGTCCGCCTCGCGCTCCTCCGGCGGTTTCCTGAACCATGCGGCCAGCTTGTCGCGCTGAGCCTCTAGAGCGCCGATCGCGGCTCTGCTGCGCTCATCGTGCTCCATGCAACCCCTCTGCGTCAGTGTGATGCCAACGGCCCTTTGCTTTGGCCGTTTGCGCCAGCCTGTTCCAGGCGTGCTGAACGCGGGAACGGTCGAAGCATGAGGCCGTCGGCACCATATGGTCCAAGGCGCCAGCGGCCACCGTGATGATGATCAGCGCTGACCGTCTCCGGACAGGTCCTGCTCGATGCCGCCCAGCTTCGATCATGTTGTTTTGATTGACGCGGGCAGCATCATCCCAAAGTCACGCGCTCAGACGCCCTCAGACGCGGCGTGATCGTCGGCGGGACCGTTCAGCCCGCCTGGCGCGGAAGGTTGCTGATGAGGAGGCAGCCTTGTCCTTGGCTGGCCAACACGTCACCCCTTCGCGGCGTCGGCAGTGCGCGGCATCTTGGCGGCGAACGTGGCACCGTCCCTCTCGGCCGAGCCGATGTGACAGCGATGGTCCCGCCATGTGGACGCACCTCAGCATCCCATCATGCCCGGGTTGCGGGCAAGACCCGGCTTCATTCCGGCAGGCGCCCCAGGCTTCATCGCGGTCCCGTCGAAATGGTCCCGCCAAATAGGCCTGGCAACCGCAAAGCTGCGCAGGATGGCTGTCTTGTGCCGCAGCGCCTTGGCCGCTCTCCCGAACCCGCATTGTCCGGCAAACCATGGGACGCCGCGGGCGAAGCCGCCTACCCAGGAATTGGACCTGCCGGACCATCGCTGCCGTGCGTCGAGGGCCGCCACCGCCGTCGTCGGCAGCATCTCAAGGTTTGGCGGACACGTCATGCCCTGTTTGCTGTTCAGCCGGCAGCCACGACCAAACAGACGGTTTGATCGCCGGACGAATGGACGGACGCCCTACCGCCCCGCCGACTGCCGCCCGCCCCGCCCCGCCCGCGGCCCCTCCACCTTCCGCGTCCACGCCGCCCAGAACCGCCCGCTGTCCACGAACCCCCGCGGTCCCCGCCCCGCCTGCGCCCATCCCGCCCGCGCCCGCCGCGCCACCGCCGGCAACGGCGGCAGGTCCAGCGCCAGCGGCGACCCGACCGAGGCCAGGTAGGCCCGCACCCGCGCGCAGTAGTCCACGCTCAGCGCCGACATCGCGTCCTCCCCGTGCCCGGCGCGATACTTCATCAACGCCGTGCACAGGTCCCCGCGCGCCAGGAACCAGGCGTCGCCCAGGTATTGCACCCCCAGCCGCACGTTGGTCGCCGGGTCCGCCAGCTCCTGCACGGTGCCCCGGAAACCCAGCATCGCAGCGGTGGCGGGCATGACCTGCATCAGTCCAACCTCCCCCGCAGCGCCCACGGCATCCGGGTTCCAGCCGCTCTCGACCGTCGCAACGGCATGGCCCAGGGCAGGGGGGATGCCCCGGCGCTCGGCCGCCTGCGTCACAAGCGACATCAGCTGCAGCGGCGGCACCTGCCCCCAAGCCGAGGCCGGGGCGGCGGCAAGCAGGACTAGGAACGCGGCGCGGAGGGCTGCCATGCGGTGCGTCCGGCCTGCAGAGGGAAGGAGCCGCCTGGCTCCCGGAGTTGGACTCGAACCAACGACCGAGCGATTAACAGTCGCTTGCTCTACCAGCTGAGCTATCCGGGA
>CAXUHB010000089.1:0-2031 GCA_964250755.1 uncultured Acetobacteraceae bacterium
CGCGCCAACGCCTCCACGGCAATCGGCGCCGCGCCGGCCTTGGCCAAATCGTAAAAGCCCCGGCGCACGTGCGCCCAGCAGAACACCAGGGTCACCGCCCCGCCATCGTCCCTGGGGCCGGCCAGCTTCTTGTAGGTCGCATAGCCGTCGCACTGCAGGACACCGCGGTAAGCCCCGAGCAGCCGGTCGTTGTGCTCTTGCCCGCGGCCCGGGGCGTAGCTGTAGACCACGGCCGGCGGGTCAGCCCCGCCCCAAGGGCGGTCGTCGCGGGCGACGGCCCAGAAGTAGCCCGTCTTGGTCCGTCCGCGGCCGGGGTCGAGCACCGGCACGGTGGTCTCGTCGGCGAACACCCGCGCCGAGCTCAGCAGGATCTCCTTCAGGCGGCTGACCACGGGCGCGATCTCGGTCGCCGCGTAACCCACCCAGAACGCCAACGTGGAGCGGTCCAGCTCGACCCCTTGCCGCGCCATGATCTGCGCCTGGCGATACAGCGGCAGGTGATCGGCGTAGCGCGACACCAGCACGTGCGCGACCAGGGCCTCGGTGGGCAGGCCACCCTCGATCAGCCGCGCCGGCGCCGGCGCTTGCACGACCACGCCTTCGCACGCCCGGCAAGCAAGCTTCGGCCGGTGGGTCACCAACACCCGGAACTGGGCAGGGATCACGTCGAGGCGCTCGGAGCTGTCGTGGCCGATCACCGCCATGGCGCCGCGGCAGCACGGGCAGGCCGTGTCCTCGGGCATAAGCGTCACCTCGATCCGCGGCAGATGCGCCGGCAGCGCGCCCCGGCTCGCCCGGCGACGGGCCACACGCTCGCGACGGAGATCAGGATCGCGCTTCTCGCTCTCCGCCTCGCCCTGGGCGATCGCCTGCTCCAGGTCCTCCAGGCCGAGCTGCAGCTGCTCCTCGGGCAGACGCTCGGACCTGGCACCGAACTGCATGCGCTTGAGCCGCAGCAGCAGGTGCCGCAGCCGGTCGTTCTGCACCGCCAGCGCGTCGCGCTCGGCGGCCAGCCGGTCGCGCTCCGCCATGACGCTGTCCCGCTCGGCCAAAGCGCCATCCCGCTCGGCCCGGGCCGCCAGCAGCAGGGCACGCAGGGCTGCGGCCGTCTTGGGCAGTGCTGTCAGGTCGGGCGCGGCAGGCATCGTGGGCAAAGCCTACCCTGCTGCCGTGGGCGTGGGAATCCTCCGCACCGTCTGCACCCGCGTCCAGTCCAGCCCGTCGAACAGGGCGGCGAACTCCACCGCCGACAGCCGCATCGCTCCGTCCATCACCGGCGGCCAGCGGAACGCGCCTTGCTGCAATTGCTTCCACACCAGCACCAGGCCGCCCGCATCCCAAACGAGGATCTTCACCCGGTCCGCGCGCTTGGCCCGGAACACCACGACCACGCCCGAGAACGGGTCCTCCCCCAGCACGGCGGACGCCAAGGCAGCGAGGCCGTGGGCTCCTTTACGGAAATCAACCGGCCGCGTCGCCAGCAGCACGCGCACGCCGGAGGGAATGGTGATCATACCTCCACCGCCGACACCCGTACCGCGCGCAGAACCGACCTGAGCAGGGCCTCGTCCATGCCGGGCCGCACGCGCACAACAGCACCCGCGATCTCGACCTCAATCGCGGGAACGCAGGCCACCTCCAGCGCAGGGGCCGACACCGCCGGTTCAGCCAAGATCGGCACGAAGTCAGGCACCGGCAGTCTGGCGACAGTCCCGTCAGCCGGCAGCGCCAGCAAGCCCGCACACGCTTCGCGCCGCCACCCGAACACCTGCTGCGAACTGAGCTGCCACCGCCGCGCAACCTCAGACACCACTGCACCCGGCGCCATCGCCTCGGCCACGATCCGAGCCTTGTCCTCCGCCGACCAGCGCCGTCGCCGGCCCGGACCCGTCAGCACCTCGACCCGGCGATATCCCGCCTTCAGGTCATCCTTACCGTCAAACATAATGTCAGCTCGAAGCTCCCCGCCTCAAGCAAGCCAACCACAGTCACCCCTCAATCAGGAACAATGGCCGCGGAGCAACGCTTACG